>NZ_CP054587.1:1452287-2904575 GCF_002025255.2 Halolamina sp. CBA1230 | reverse complement strand
GTCGAGCAGCCCGACGCCGGCAGTCAGCCAGAACAGGATCTGGTAGGGGTTCGTGAGCGCGAGCACGAACGCGCGGCGGAACCCCGTCGACTCGCCGCGGTCCCGCGACGCGGCGTCAGTCCCCCCGTCGACCGCGTCCGTCGACGACGGCGCGAACGACTCACGCACCCCGGTCGCGGCGCCGTAGGCGAAGTAACACATCAACAGCCCGCCGACGCCGAACAGGGCGCCCTGTGCCGTCGGGTACTGCTGGACGGCGCCGACGACGCCGCCGAGCGCGAGCAGGAAGAACACGAAATCCGCGAGCCCCGCGCCCAGCCCGGCCTTCGCGCCCGCAGTCCAGCCACGCAGCACGCTCTCCTCGGCGATCACGGCGTTCATCGGCCCCGGCGGCGCCGCGAGCGCGAGCCCGAACGCGGCGCCGGCCACGAGCGACGGGACGACCTCGAACACGACGAACCAAAGGGGCGAAAATGCGAAAAATCGACCGGTTCATCGCCGGCGGGCGAGCCCGATCCCCGCCGCCACGGTCAGCCCCGCCAGCGCGGCGTAGAGAACCGCCGTCGGCGCGCCCAACACCACGGCGCCGAACGCGAGGAAGACGACGGCCGCGCCGGCCTCGATGTACGCGGTCGGCAGCACCGCCTCGACCTTGCCGCCGATGGCGGCGTCGACGCCGGTCCGCAGCGCGAGCGCGGCGATCACGCCGACGAACACCGAGACGGGGGCGTCGGGGAACGTCGCCGCGAGGTTGATCGTCAGCAGCTGGGTCTTGTCGCCGAACTCCGCGAACAGCACGAACAGGAACCCAACGAGCAGACCGCCGTAGCTCCCGGCCCGGACGAGCAGCGCGTCCGGGACGAGCCGTCCCGAGAGCCCGACGTCGAGCCCGGTCCCGGACGTTATCGACCGGGAGGCGTCGCCGTCGCGGAGCCCCCTGCTGGCGGATCGAGCGGTCCAGACCCCGAAGACGACGAACAGGCCGCCGGTGAGCAGCGTCACGACGCCCGCGGGCAGCACCGCGACGACGTACTGGCCGAACGCGACCTCCAGCGCCGACCAGAGCGTGAAGGCGCCCATCGCGCCGAAAAAGACCGCCTTGGCGTCGTACCGCGTCGCGAGCGTGATCACCACCAGCTGCCCCTTGTCGCCGAACGTCGCGAGCAGGTTCGCGAGGAACGCGGCCGCCAGCGGGCCGTGGTCGGCGTAGCGGGCGACGACACCGTCCAGTCCCGACTGCAGCGGGAGCGCGATCGCGCCGGGCATGCTCAGGCGACCTCGCCCTTCACGGTCCGCACGCGAATCGCGTCGGCGACCTCCTGCGGGAGGCTCTGTTCGGTGCCGTCGTCGAGGCGGACCGTCACCATCCCGAACGGCGCCACGTCGACGATCTCGATCGCCGTCCCCGGCGTGAGGCCGGCCTCGGCGAGGTAGTCGAGCTCCTCGCGGTCGCGGTGGGGGACCCGGGAGACGGCGACGCGGTCGCCCTCCTCGAAGCTGGTGAGTCGCTCGCCGGCCTCCTCGTCGACGGGGTCGAGCGTCTCCGTCGGGATCGGGTCGCCGTGGGGGTCGACCGCGGGGTCGTCCAGCGCGTCGGCCATCCGGCGCTCCAGGTCCTCGCTGATGTGGTGTTCGAGCGTGTCGGCCTCGTCGTGGACCTCCGACCAGTCGAAGTCGAGGTGTTCGGCGAGGTACGCTTCGAGCAGGCGGTGGTGGCGGATCACCTCGAGCGCGACCGTCCGGCCCTCGTCGGTGAGTTCGACGCCGCGGTACTTCTCGCGCTCGATCAGCCCGCGGTCGGCCAGTTTCTCCATCATGCTCGTCACCGTTGGCGCGGTCTTGTCGAGGTACTCCGCGACCGCGGAGGTCGAGACGGGCGCGCCCTCCTCGCGCTGGAGAACGTAGATGGCTTTCAAGTAGTCCTCCATCGCGTCGCTCAGCATACCGAACGATAGGTTTCGACGCAGCAAAAAATCCTCGGTGCGGCCGGCGATCCATGGCAGAGAACTGTGGAGTTAAACACGCGGAACCCGTAGCTGGAACCGAATGAAGCTCCGACGTGCCCTCAGCTACGTGAGCCTCGGTATCGGCGCCGCCGCGGCCAGTAACGCCCTCCTCCGCCGCGACGCCGGCGACCTCCCGCCCGCGCTCGACGGGATGCAGCGCACCTACCGCTGGCGCGGGATGAACGTCGCCTACACCGAGGCCGGCGACCCGGACGACCCGGATCTCGTGCTGCTGCACGGCCTCAACGCCGCCGGCTCCTCGGGCGAGTGGCGCGGGGTGTTCGACGAACTCGCCGAGGAGTACCACGTGATCGCCCCGGACTTCCCCGGCTACGGCCGCTCGGACCGGCCGCCGGTCCGCTACTCCGCGACGCTGTACGAGGCGTTCGTCGAGGCGTTCCTCGGCGAGTTCGGCGGTGATGAGGGCGATCCCGACGCCGACGGCCCCGCGGTGATCGCCTCCTCGCTCTCGGCGTCCTACGCCGCGGCGGCGGCGCGGACCGTCCCCGTCTCGCGGTTCGTGCTCGTCTGTCCGACCACGACGACCGGCCCCGGCGGCGGGACGTGGGTGCGCGAACTGGTTCGCGCGCCGCTGGTGGGCGAGGCGCTGTTCAACGCCGTCACCTCCAAGCCCGCCATCGACTACTTCAACGCCGACCACGGCTACGCCGACCCCGACGGCCCCGAGGAGGAGTGGGCGGAGTACGAGTGGCGCACCGCCCACCAGGAGAACGCCCGCTTCGCGCCTGCTGGGTTCCTCGCGGGCGATCTCGACAGCGAACTGGACCTCGGGGGGGTGCTGGCGGAGCTCGACGTGCCGACGACGATCGTCTGGGGTCGCGAGACCGAGATGACGCCCGTTTCACAGGGCGAGGAGCTCGCGCGGGCCGCGGGCGCGGAACTGCTCGTGTTCGACCGCGCGAAGCTGCTTCCCCACGTCGAGCGCGCCGACGCGTTCCTCGACTACGTGCTCTCGGGGGAGCTGCCGGACGATCACTCGGTGGTCCGGGAGTACGATCCGAGTGAGGGGGAGTCCGAATCGGTGGACGTGGAAGTCGAGTCGGACGCCGATGAGGAGTCCGGTGAGGGCGACGAGTCGGCCAACGAGGAGTAGTCGCGTCGTTCGTGGCTTTCCGAGGTGGCGTACGCTGTCGGTATTGGTAATGGACAACTGAGAGCTACTGCGACAGCAACAGCATCTCGGGGCTTGACCACTTGCGACCGCAACCGCCCCGCACAGCCCACACCGCTCGCGGCTTCGCCGCTTGCTTCGAGGCGGTTTGCCGCTCCCGCTGTCGCCGGCGGCTACGCCGCCGGCTGCAAGCGGGACCTTCGGTCCCGATCTGGTCGCGTTTTCCCGCCTCGCTCCCTCCCCAGCCGATTCGCTCCTTCGCGATGCTCAGTCGCTCATCCCTCGCGCTGGTCGCGCCACGGAGGGCGCTTCTGTTTCGCGCCGACAGCACCACGGTACTGTGGCGGTGGACGCGAGGGCTCGCCACCGGTCGGCGAGCCCGTGGGGAGGATGTGGGGAAGACCATCGCCGTGCTGTGCAGTTGCGGTACAAGTGGTCATGCGTCGAGACGCTGTTGCGGTCGCTGTTGCCGGCTAAACGAACCGACAATCAGCCACCGAACAAGTGGTCATGCGTCGAGATGCTGTTGCGGTCGCTGTTGTCGGCCAAAGGAACCGACAATCGACCACTAGAAAACCAAACGAACAGAATCAGTTCGTCCGATCCCGACTCAGACCGGCCGCAACACCAGCACGTCGTCCCCGGTCGTCTCGCTCGCACCCACATCCACCTCGACCTCGTCGTCGATCGCCACTGCCCCAGGCTCCGCGTCGACGACGATACCCGTCACTCGCGCGGGGCCGAGATCCACCACCGCGGTGTCGTACGGCGCGTCGGCCTCGAACGCCGGCGTCGCGACGTGGACGGTCGTGATCGTCTCGACGGTCCCCGTCCCGGGCAACGCCTCCTCGGTGAACTCGGTCGACCCGCAGTCCGGGCAGACCCGCCGCGGCGGCAGGTGGCCGTGCCCGTTCTCGCACGCGAGGTAGTAGCCGTCCTCGGCGGCGAACGCGTGCATCCACTCGTCGAAGCCCGCGTCGCTCATTCTGCCACCTCCAGCACGTGCACGACTGCAGAGGCGACCGTCCCACCGGCGTTGTGTGTCACGCCCACCTCGGCGTCCGTGACTTCGTCGCTGTTGGGGTGATCGCCCCGGAGCAGTCTGGTCAGCTCCGCGATCTGTGAGCCGCCGGTGGCGCCGACGGGGTGGCCTTTCGCCTTCAGCCCGCCGGAGAGGTTCACGGGCGTCTCGCCGTCCGCGCGCGTCTCGCCGCGTCGTGCGGCGCCGAGCCCTTCTCCGGGTTCGTACAGGCCGAGCGACTCGATCGCGAGCACCTCCGCGATCGTGAAGCAGTCGTGGACCTCCGCCACGTCCACGTCGGCGGCGGCGATGCCCGCCTCGTCGTACGCCATCGCGGCCGCGTCGTCCGCCGCGGGCGTGCGGGCGAGGTGGTCGCGATCCTGCAGGGCCATCCGGTCGGTCCCCTGCCCGGTGCCGACGACCGCGACCTCGGCGTCGAGGTCGTGCTCAGCGGCATACTCGTCGCTGACGAGCAGGATCGCCGAGGCGCCGTCGGTGATCGGACAGCAGTCGAACAGCCCCAGCGGCTCCGCGACCGGCGGGGCGGAAAGCGCCTCCTGCACCGTGAGTTCGCGCTGGTACTGGGCGTACTCGTTGGGGATCGCGTTGTCGTGGTTCTTCGAGGCGATATTGGCGAGGTCAGTCTTGAGGTCGTCCTCGTCGACGCCGAAGCTCTCGGCGTAGGCGGTCGCCATCAGCGCGTACGCCGCCGGGAACGTCACGCCGGCGCGGACCTCGAACAGTTCGTCGGCGGCGATCGCCAGCATCTCCGTCGCCTCCTCGGTGCTCTGGTTCGTCATCCGCTCCACGCCGCCGGCGAGCACCACGTCCGCCTCGCCGGAGCGCACGGTCCGGACGCCCTCGCGGACGGCGACGCCGGCGGAGGCACACGCCTCCTCGTAGCGCGTCGCCGGGCAGTCGAGACCGGCGGCTTCCGCGAGCAGCGGCGCCATGTGGCCCTGGCCCTCCGAGAGCGCGCCGGCGAAGTTGCCGACGTTCAACTGCTCGATATCGTCGAGCGGGACGCCCGCGTCCTCGCGGGCGTTCACCGCCGCCTCGGCGAACAGGTCACGGCCGGTCCGTTCGGGGTGCGAGCCGAACTGGGTCAACCCCACGCCGGCCACGCGCACACCAGTCATGTCTCGGAGTTGGGGCGGTTCGGCTAAAGGCCTGCCGGAGTCGATGGCGAACGTGTCGTCGCCCCGTTCCGGCAAGCCCTTCCCACCCCCGCCCGACCGTCGATCCATGTTCAGCGACGCGTTCGTCGGACTCGCCTGCACCGACTGCGGCGCCAGCCTGACGGTCGACGACGCCGACCCCGAAGCCATCGCCGGCGCCGGTCCGTGCCCGGACTGCGGCGCGCCACGCGTGCCGAAGTACGACCTCGACCGCGTGGACCCCGAGCAGGTTCGCGCGGGCCCGCGGGCGTGGGACCGCGACGCCGTGCTGCCGTTCCCGGCCGCGGACGCCCTCTCCGCGGCGGAGGGTGGCACCCCCAGCGTCGACGCGCCGCGGATCGCCGACGAACTGGATCTCGGCGGCGTGGAGATCAAGGACGAGGCCCGAAATCCCACGGGCTCGGTGCTGGACCGCGGGCTCTCGGCGGCCGTGACCGCCGCCGACGCGGCCGGTGCTGATCTCGTCGCCTGCGCGTCGCCGGGCAACGCCGGGCAGTCGATGGCAGCCTATGCGGGCCGGGTCGACCTACGCTCCTACGCGTTCGTCCCGACGCGCTCGCCGTTCTCGAACAAGGCGATGGTGAACGTCCACGGCGGCGAGATGAAGGTCGTCCCCGGGCGGCTGGGCGACGCCGTCGACGCGCTCGAGGAGGAACTTCAGGCCGACTACGTCGACCTAGGCGCGTTCGCGTCGCCGTTCCGCCACGACGGCCTGAAAACGGTCGCCTACGAACTGCTCGCGGATCGGGACTGGCAGATTCCGGACGCGATCGTCCTCCCCGCCGGCACGGGCGAGCTGATCGTCGGCGTCGTCGACGGCCTGCAGGAGTGCCGGGAACTGGGACTGATCGACGACCTGCCGACCGTCTACGCGGTGCAGGCGGCCGGCTGCGCCCCGATCGCGGCCGCGTGGGACGATGGAACGATCTCGACTGAGCCGTGGGAGACGCCGGACACCATCGTTGGCGAGCTCGAGGTCGCGGACCCGTCGGGCGGCGACCTCGCGCTGGCGGCGCTGGACGAGGTCGACGGCGACGCGTTGACCGTCGAGGACGACGAGGCGCTGGAGAGCGCGGTCGCTGTGGCGTCGACGGAGACGGTGGAGGTCGGCCTCGCCGGCGGCATCGCGGCAGCGGGGCTGTGGTCGCTCGCCGAGGACGGGGCGCTGGGCGAGGACGACGGGGTGGTCGTCCTGAACACCGAGGCCGCGACGAAGGCGCCGGACGTGCTCCGGAGCCACCTGATGGGGCAAGGGGTCTGAGCGCTCGGGCCGGCGACGATCAGTCGCGGAGATCCCAGTCCGAATCCGCGACTTCGATGCGGGCAGCCACCTCGCCGTCGGCGATCGCCTGGAATGCGAACGTCCGCCCGTCGCGTTCGAGTTGGAGGTCGATGCTGCTGGCGTCGACGGTGAACTCCTCCTCGATCCGGTCGGGCCGGTCGTCGTCGCGCTCGGGGGCGACGTTGTAGTCGCTGTAGGTGAGCTGTGTGGTGGTTTCGATCAGCCCGTCCTCGCCGATCACGTCCACGTCCACGCCCTCGTGAGTGCTCGTCTCGCGGACGACGAGCGTGTAGGTGTCCATCGTCATGACCGTGTGGTTGGTTCGCATATGGTTTCAAGACGGCGGCCGGGCTGTCGGCGCGAACGGGGGTCGATCCGCCGAATCCGGGACGCTTTCCCGTCCTCCCGCAAACGCCCAGCCATGCCCGATACCGCGCTCGTCGTCGGCGGCACCCGGTTCGTCGGCCGCCACACCGTCGAGGAACTGCTCGACCACGACTACCACGTCACGATCTTCAACCGTGGGAACCACGACAACCCCTTCGCGGACCGCGGGGCTGTCGACCACGTCGAGGGTGACCGCCGGGACGAGACCGACCTCAAGGCCGCGAAACTGTCGGTCCAGCCCGATATCGTGATCGACTGCGTCGCCTACTACCCCGCCGACGTGGATATCGCGACCGATCTGTTCTCCGACGTCGACGGCTACGTGTACATCTCCTCGGGCGACGCCTACGGCGAGGAGGAGATCCCCAAACGCGAGGGCGAGACGCCGATGCGCCCCTGTACGGCGGAGCAGGCCGTCGACGACTCCGGGGAGACCTACGGCAACCGCAAGGCCGAGGGCGACCGGGAGATCGTCGAAGCGGCGAACGAGGGCGTGAACGCGATGTCGGTCCGGCCCTGCATCGTCTACGGCCCCCACGACTACACCGAACGGATGGACTACTGGCTCGACCGCGTCGCGAACTACGACCGCGTGGTCGTCCCCGGCGACGGGCAGAACCTCTGGCACCGCGCGTACGTCGAGGACGTCGCCAGCGCGCTCCGGATCGTCGCCGAGGAGGGTGAGCCCGGGGCGTTCTACAACGTCGGCGACTGGACGGCGGTCACGCTGGAGGAGATGCTCGAACTGATCGCCGACGCGATGGACACCGAGATCGAGGTCGTCCATGCGGGCGAGCGCGAACTCGCGGCCGCGGGGCTTTCCCCCGACGATTTCGTCCTCTACCGCGACTACCCGCACCTGCTCGCGACCGGGAAGCTCGCCGATCTCGGCTGGGAGTCGACGCCGCTCGACGAGGCGATGGCCCGGACCGTCGAGGAGCACCGCGAGTCCGAGCGCGACGGGAGCGAGTACGACCCCGGCCGCGGGAACGAGGAGACGGTGCTCGGCGTGCTGGATACGCTCTAGAACTCCGTCTCCCGGCTCTCCTCGTCGATGCCGGCGACCTCCTCCTCCAGCCACTCGCGGAACCACTTCACGCGTTTGAGCCGCTGGTGGCCGATCGACTCGGCGGTGTCGCTCTCGACGCGGTCGCAGTGTTCCTGCCCGCGCTCGAGCACGCGGTCGACCATCTCCGCGGCGTCCATGTGGGTCCGGGCCTCGTACCCCATCCGGAGCAGCATCAGGACGGTCCCGTTGGCGCCGACCTTGTCCAGCACGTCGCCCTCGATCAGACACTGGGTCTCGAGGGAAACGTCCGAGAGCGGCCCCTGGTAGGAGTGGTCCGCGACGACGTTGCAGACCTCGTCGACGAAGGAGTCGGGGAACTCCCCCCGGCTCTGGAGGTACTCGCGAGCGACGCGGGCGCCGGCGTCGGCGTGGCGGTCCTGCTCGGCCTCCAGTTTGGAGACGTCGTGGAACACGGCGGCGACGCGGACGACGTGGACGTTCGCCCCCTCCGCCTCCGCGATGCGGGTCGCGATCTCGACGACGTTCCGGATGTGGTTGAAGCGGTAGTCCGCCGAGTGCCACGGGTACCAGCGCATCCGGCCGCCGTCGTCCTCGCTCTCGACGCTGGCGGCGAGGTAGTCGTGGACGAACTCCTCCATCTCGGCGAACTCCTCGGCGGAGACTGGTGCGTCCCTTATCTCGACGCCCATGGTGGTCCCCCGGGTTCGGTCGTACAGCGTTCGTGTTTCATTATCGGAAAGGACGACCGTTTCGCTCTTAGTCGTTGCGGGACGGGCAAACACGCCGTCTCGCGACGCCCGCTCGTCCCCTCGCGTTCGTCAGCCGCGCCAGTGTCCGAACCGTTAGGTGCGCCGAGATGCTTCCCGGCCACATGACCGAGCAGCTCTACCTGGAGGACGCCACCGTCGACTCGTTCGAGGCGACCGTCGAACGGACTGTGGGCGACGACCGCGTCGTACTCGACCGGACCCACTTCTACCCCGAGGGCGGCGGCCAGCCCGCCGATCACGGCACCATCAGCACCGACGACGGCCGGGAGTGGCAGGTCGTCGACGTGCAGAAACACGACGGGATCCACCACTATCTGGAACCGGGAGAAGGGGTCGACGGCGACGAACTCCCCGAGGCCGGCGCGACCGTCACGGGCGACCTCGACTGGGAGCGGCGGTACAGCCACATGCGCTACCACACCGCCCAGCACCTGCTGTCGGCGCTACTGCTCGCGGAGTACGACGCCGAAACCACCGGGAACCAGGTGCGCGCCCACAAGGCCACCCTCGACTGCGCCTACGAGCGCTTCCACGACGACGAACTCGCCCACGTCGAGGAGCGGCTGAACGAGCTCGTCGACGACGCGCGGCCCGTCGAGTGGTACGTGCTGGACCGCGAGACCGCCGAGGAGGAGCTCGATCCCGAACGGACGCGGCTCTCGCTGCTGCCCGACTCGATCACCGAGATTCGAATCGTCGAGATCGGTGGGCGCTCCGCGGCACGGGGAGCCGCGGAGGGCGGCGATCCGGCGAGCGACGACGGCTCGGAGCCGTTCGACCGCACCGCCTGTGCGGGCACGCACGTCTCGAACACCGAGGAGATCGGCGAGGTGAGCGTGACGGGCCGGGAGACGAAAGGCAGCGAGGAGGAGCGGATCACGTTCGAACTCGCGTGACCGGCGAGTCGGCGGATCAGCGCCGCCGTCGCCGGATCACTCCACCCAGAGCGTCTTTCGGTTGACGAACTCCTTGATCCCGGGCTCGGAGAGTTCGCGGCCGTAGCCCGAGACGCCGACGCCGCCGAAGGGGACGCGGGGGTCGGACTTCACCAACTGGTTCACGTACGTACAGCCGGCGTCGATCTCCCGGGCGACCCGGCGGCCGCGCTCGCGGTCTTCGGTCCAGACGCTCGCGCCGAGGCCGAACTCGGTGTCGTTGGCCTTCTCGATCGCCGCCTGTTCGTCGTCGACCTCGAACACCGCCGCGACCGGGCCGAACAGCTCCTCGCTGTCGGCGGGGGAGCCCTCGGGCACGTCCGCGAGCACCGTCGGCTCGTAGAACGCCCCCTCGCGGTCCATCGGCCCCTCGCCGGTCAGCACGGTCGCGCCGGCGTCGATCGACTGCTGGACCTGCTCGTGGAGATCGTCCAGCAGGTCCTGGCTGGCCTGCGGGCCGACCTCGGTGGCCTCGTCGGTCGGGTCGCCGACCGTCAGCGCCTCGACCTCGTCGACGAACCGATCGAGGAACTCGTCGTACACGTCCGTGTGGACGACGAACCGCTTGGCGGCGATGCAGGACTGGCCGCTGTTGAGGTTGCGCGCCCACGCGCCGGTCTCGGCCGCGTCGTCGATGTCGGCGTCCTCGAGCACGACGAACGGGTCGCTGCCGCCGAGTTCGAGCACGGTCTTCTTGAGGTTCTCGCCGGCCGTCGAGGCGACCGCGCGCCCGGCCGGGCCGCTCCCCGTGAGTGTCGCCGCGCGCACGCGGTCGTCCGCGAGCACGTCGTCGACGTCGTCGGAGCCGATCAGCAGCGTCTGGAAGGCGCCCTCGGGGTAGCCCGCCTCGCGGAACACGTCCTCGATCGCCTCCGCACAGCCCGGGACGTTCGAGGCGTGTTTCAGCAGGCCGACGTTGCCCGCCGTCAGGTACGGCGCGGCGAAGCGGAACACCTGCCAAAACGGGAAGTTCCACGGCATCACCGCCAGCACCGGCCCCAGCGGCTCGTACACCGTCTCGACGTCGGCGCCCGGCGGGCCGGGGTGGCCGTCGGGCTGGAGGTAGGCGCTGGCGTGCTCGGCGTAGTGATCACAGACCCACGCACATTTCTCGACCTCCGAGACCGCCTGCGAGATCGGTTTGCCCATCTCCTCGGTCATCAGCTCCGCGTAGCCGCGCTTGTTCTCCCGGAGCACCTCGGCGGCGTCGGCGAGCAGTTCCTCGCGCTCCCGGATCGGTCGGTCGCGCCAGTCGTCGAACGCCGCGTCGGCGCGGGAAAGCGCCGCCTCGACCTCCGTCGCGGAGTCCGGCTCGTAAGTTGCGATGCGTTCGCCCGTCGCGGGGTTGGTCGCGTCCATAGGTGTGGGTTGGAGCTGTTCAGTTTTCCCAGTTGTGCAGCGCGTCACGGAACACGTCAGCCACGTCCTCCTTCGTCACCGGGCGAGGGTTACACCGCAGCAGGCGGGCCTGCGTGTCGACGGTCTGCTGGGCCAGCCAGTCCACGTCGTCCTCGGTGATGCCTGCGAGCTCGTTGAGGCCGCTCGGCAGGACGTTCAGGTCCTGCTGGAGCTGGATGTACTCCTCCTTGAGCGCGTCGGCGGCGGCGCGGTCGGTCATCCCCGCGGTGTCGACACCGAACATCTCCGCGACCTCCGCGAATCGACTGGGGTCGCTCGCCGAGTTGTAGTCGATCGTGCTCGCGGGGGTGAGGACGGCGATCGTCTCGCCGTGGTACGTGTGGTACTTGTTGCCGACCGGGTACGCCATCGCGTGACAGAGGCTCGCGCCGGCGGTGAGCCCGGAGATGGCGCCGAACAGCGCGCCCAGCAGCATGTCCTCGCGGGCGTCGAGGTCGTCGCCGTTGTGGACGGCGGTCCGGACGCTCCCCGAGAGCAGGCGGATCGCCTTCTCGGAGAACATCTCGGTCAGCGGCGTGCGGCCGGCGTAGACGGGGCGGTCGGCCGGGTCCTCGGGGCGCAGCAGCGAGTCGTACTCGTGGGTGGTGTACCCCTCGATCGCGTGGCCGAGCGCGTCCATCGCCGTCCGCGCGGTGAGCTCCGGGGGGAGCGTCGTCGTCAGCGTCGGGTCGAGCACGGCGGCGTCGGCCCGGACGTGGTTGCTGGAGATCGCCTCCTTGATCTCCTTCTCGGGCACCGAGAGGATCGCGACCGGCGAGATCTCGGCGCCGGTGCCGGCCGTCGTCGGCAACAGCACGAGCGGCGGTCCCGAATCCGTGAGGGGTTGGCCCTCGCCGGTGGGTTCGGCGATGTAGTCCAGTGGGCTGCCGCCGTTGGCGATGATCGCCCGCGTCGCCTTCGCGGTGTCCATACAGCTCCCACCCCCGAGACCGACGTAGAAGTCGTACCCGTCCTCGGTGTGGTCGCGGACGAACTCGAGGCAGTCCTCGATCGCCCCGATCGAGGGCTCGCGCTCGCCGTCGTCGTACAGGTCGACGTCGAAGCCGGCCGACTCGAGGTGGCCGACGACGCGGTCGGCGTGCCCGGCGTCGGCGACCCCCTCGTCGGTGATCACGACGCCGCGAGCCTCGTCCTCGACACCGAGGTCACCGAGTTGGAAGGCGAGTTCGTCGGTGGCGTCCCGGCCGAACCGGATCTCCGGCATGTCGACGTGCCAGACCGTCTCCGGGGAGAGTTCGTGACTGTCGGCCGAGACCGAACGCTGGTAGCTCACTCAGGACCACCCCGAGCGGATCTCCTCGAACTGGTCGGGGTCGTGGCCGTACACGATCTCGGCGTCGTGGTAGCGTTCGAGCTCCTTCAGCGTCTGGAGGCTCTCGAACCACTCCTGGCTCCCCCAGAGCAGGCCGGCGCCCAGTGGCACCTCGTCCTCGTAGTTCACGTCCTGGTAGATCTCGTCGCCCGCGAACACGAGCGTGCCGTGGTCGTCGAGGTGGATCATCGTCCCCATGAGCCCGGGCGTGTGGCCGGGGAGGCGGACGAACTCCACGTCCTCGAAGTGGCTCTCGCGGTCCTGGTGGACGATCTGCCAGTTCAGGTCGTGGTCGAAGTCCTCCAGAATGTACGCGGCGCTGCCCTTGTCGGTCTTCTCGGAGTAGTACGCGAACTTGAGCTCCTTCTCGTGGACGTACACCGGCACGTCCGTCCCGTCGAAGTGGTGCAGGCCGCCGGCGTGGTCCAGATGCAGGTGGGTCTGGAACACGGCGTCGATGTCGTCGAGGCTGTACCCCGCCGCCTCGAGGTCGCCCGGGAGGCTGTGCTCGCGGGCGTCGTGGGGGTAGAACGCCTGCTTGAGCCCCTCCGGCCAGTGGCCGTCGAGCGCGTCCTCGTGGTTGCCCGTGTCCCAGAGGATCGTCGCCTCGGGGTGGTCGATCACGAGGTTCCACACCGGGATCTCCTCGTAGTCGGTGTCCGGGTTGGGTTCGTCGTGGCTCCCGAGGGTGTTCCCCTGGATCAGGTAGTTCAGGTCGCACTCCAGTCCGCCGCGATGGATCACGTCGATGGTAGCGTCGACCATACGTTTTGCGTGTTTGTCGTCAAACGGAATGAACGTTCGGACGTGATTGTGTCGTTATACGTTCTGCGACGATCCCCGGCGGCGCCAGCAGTCGTGAGACGGCAATCACGCTTTTGCCCACGCCGACGAAACGGACACGTATGACCGACGACGACCGTTCGCTCTCACAGCTCGGACGGATCGCGCTCGGCCTCGGCCTCGCGCTACAGGCCAGCGAGGACTTCCGGGACATGGAGGACAGCATCGAGTACGCCGAGTCGGCGGGCGTGCCGTACCCCGAACGGCTCGCACCGATGGCGTCGGGATCGATGGTCGCCGCGGGGCTGGGGATCGTGCTCTGGCGGCTCCCCCGACTCGCGACTGCCGCAGCGGCGACGTTCCTCGCGGTCGTGACGCCGACGATGCACGACTTCTGGAACGAGGAGGACGGCAGCGGCGATCGGCTGGCGTTCTTCGGCAACCTCGCGATGTTCGGCGGCGTGCTCGTGTTCCTGAAGGAAGCGTGGTGTCGGGACTGATGCGTGGGGGCGCGTCGACGGCCCGCGATAGGTGGCGGTTAGCGCACTACGATGTACGGCCCGATCGCAAGCAGTAACACCGCCAGCACCGCAGTGAGCCGGCGTTCGTCGACGCGCTGTGCGACCCGCCAACCGACGACGACGCCGACGAGCTGGGGGACGCCGATGGCGACCACGAGCGGCCACGAGACCGCGCCGCGGGCGAGGTAGCCGACGGTCGCGAACGCGGCGACGAACACCGACTGGACCTGCGCGACGCCGATCGCGACCAGCATCGGGACGCCGACGGCGACCAGCAGGGGGACGGCGAGGACGGGACCGCCGACGCCGAGGAGGCCCCCGGAGACGCCCACGAACGTGCCGATGCCCGCGATCGCGAGTGCGCCGCGGACCGTCGTCGGGTCGTAGCCGTCGGCTCCCGCCGACCCGTAGCGCGTGCGGTAGAGGACGAGGATGCCCGTCAGCGAGACGAACACGCCGAGCAGGCGCTCGAACGTCGCCGCGTCGACCACGGCGTTCAGGCGGACGCCGACGAGCGCGCCCGCCAGCCCGGTGGCGCTCAGGACGGCCGCCATCCGTCGGCCGCGTCGCGAGTCGAGTTCGCCGGAGCGACGGTAGCTCTCCGCGCCGACGAGCCCCGTCGCGACGAACGTCGCGCTGGCCGTGCCGACGACGACTGCGGGCTCGAGGTCGGTCAGCGCGACGAGGGCGATGGTGACGAAGATGCCGCCGGGGCCGACGGCAGTGATGCCGACGCCGGCGAAAAGCGAGAGCACGACGAGGGCGGCGAGCGTGGCGGTCGGGATGTCGGCCAGCATCTGTTAGAGTCCGCCGGAGAGGATGGCCTCGATGACCGTCTGTCCGGCGCTCCACGCGGAGTAGACCGCGAGCAGGATGAGCGCGCTGTTGAGCACGTTCAGCTTCCAGCCGTTCGTGTGCTCACCCATCACGTCGCCGTCGTTGACCGCCCAGAACAGCAGGATCGCGGTCACGGGCAGCCCGACGACGCCGTTGTACGCCGGGAACAGGAGGATCATGTCGATGACGCTCAGTCCGAGGTACCTGTGGACGAGCGGGGAGAGGCTCCCGAGCGCGACGCCGCCGACGTAGATGACCTTGAACACGCGGTCGTTGCCGGCGAACGCGCCGCCGAGCGCGTTCGAGATCATGTAGGCGGGCGCCCACATGATGGGGACGATACTGTTGAACGCGGCAGCGAGCGTGCCCGCGAGGAAGACGACCATCGCCCAGTCGCCGAGGATTTCGGCGAGCGCCCGCCCGGGCGTGATGAACGTCTGGAGCTGTTCGTAGCCGGCCGGCCGGAGGACTGCGGCCGCAACGACGACGATAGCGACGGTGGTGATGCCGCCGACGGCGTAGCCGATGCCGAGATCCCGGCGCATCGTGGGGACGTCGGCGCGGGTGGTCCAGCCCTTCCTGTCGACGAGCTCGGACTCGAGGAAGAAGTTCGGCCAGAGCGCCGTCGTCCCGAGGATGCTCACCGCGAGCGCCATCGACCCGGTCGGCCCGAGCGACGGCACGAACCCGGTCGCGGCGGCGGCCAAGTCGGGGGAGCTTGCGCCCGCGACGACGAGGTAGGCCGCGAGCAGTACGAACATCATCGCGACCATAATGCGCTCGACCATATCGTAGCCGAGCACGCCGACGACGATGGCGGCGAGCCCGGTCAGGTATGCGAACGGCTGCCAGCCGACTCCCTGCAGGCCGAGGAGGACGACGATACCTTTCCCGACTGCCGCGGTCAGCTCGAGGGTCCACGCCACGCAGCCGACCGAGAGGACGACCATGATGGCTGTCGCGAGCGTC
The DNA here is from genome assembly GCF_002025255.2 of Halolamina sp. CBA1230. Lineage (GTDB taxonomy): Archaea > Halobacteriota > Halobacteria > Halobacteriales > Haloferacaceae > Halolamina. Next base: position 2,888,993 of record NZ_CP054587.1, on the reverse strand, counting down.
GAGCCGAGTTTCTCGCGGGCGAACGTCGCCAGCGACTCCCCGTGGATGCCCAGCCGCGCACTCATGTCCTGGGCGAGGAAGCCGAGCAGTACCGCGCCGACGACGGCCCACAGCAGCGTGTAGCCGTACCGAACGCCCGCGGAGCTGGCGATGAACACCGAACCGGACCCGAAGTAGCTCGCGACCATCACGAGCGCGAGCCCGTACTTCTCGAAGAACCCCGAGACGGAGGGAACCGATACCCCTTCGATGTAGTTGTTTCCACCCATAGATTTGTATATGGAACGAGATCGCAGTTGCTAACTGTTCGGTCCGATTTCGGGCCGAAACCGGCGACGGACCGCTGGAGAGGTGGCCTCGAACTGAACAGAGACGAGACGCAGGATCTCTCCGATATCCAACCGTCGCGGTGGTTCATCTAACGCGTTTCGGCCGAAAAGGAGTTGTGGCCACCGGCGGGGGCGACGTCGCCCAGAAGGAGCTGGACGAGTTCCGGGTGGCAGCGGCTGCTCGTCGGTTCGACCGATACTTACCGACGAGTCAGGTCAGGTTATCGCTCTGACCTCCCCGTAAACGGGTGGGCTTCCGCTCGCTATACGTCAGTCGTCGGCCTCGCTCGGCCCCGCGAGCACCGACGGCCGCTCGGCGACCGAGGCGTCGGTGACGACGGAGACGCCGACGACCAGCGCGAGGCCGACGGCCATCCCGACCACCGACGACGACCAGCCCGCGAACGTCTCCATCACACCCGGGACGACGACGCCCCAGACGATCGTCGTCTCGCCGGCCGGCGGCGTGAACGTCGTGACCATGTAGAACAGCTGGCTACCGAGGATCCCCGCGAGCATCCCCCACAGCGTCGTTCGCGACCAGTAGAGCGCGACGATCACGGGCGGGGCGAGCTGGGCGAATCCGCCGAACGCGGTGTCGCCGATCACGAACAGCGACGGCGGATTGAACAGGCTCGCGAGGAACGCGAGCGTCGCGAACACGGCGACGCCGAGGCGGGCGATCAGGTCCTCGCGGCGCTCGCTCGCGTCGGCGTTCACGAACGGCCGGTAGAGGTCCCGCGTGAAGTACGACGACCCCGAGAGCAGCATCGAGTCCGAGGAGGACATCATCGCCGCCATCGCGCCCGCGACCACCAGCGCCGCGAACCACGTCGGCGTGTACTCCGCGAGCACGCCGGGGAGGATGTTGCCGCTCTCGGGCATCGGGACGCCCAGCCCTGCGGCCCACGCGCCGAGCATGAACGCCGGGACGAAGAGGAGGAGCACGACGACGGGCCACAGCGCCATCGTGCGCTTCAGCACTTTCTCGGAGTCCGCGACGAAGAAGCGCTGGTTCACCTGCGGGAACATCGCGACGCCGAACGCGATACCGATGGCTTGTGAGAGCATCCACTGCGGCGAGTAGACACCGCCGCCCAGCGAGAGGAACTCGGGGTTCGACGACGCCAGCGCGGTCGTGGCGGGACCGATCCCGCCGACGGCGGAGAGCACCCAGACGAACGCGGCCCAGACCATCGTGAGCATGAACAGTCCCTGGAGCGTGTCCGTCCACGCGACGCCGCGCATCCCCGAGAGCACGACGTAGGCGATCATGAACACCGTGATCAGCCCCGCGCCGGCCCAGTACGGCACCGCACCGTTCGTGAGCGCCTCCAGCGCGCCGCCGGCACCGACCTGCTGGAGCATCACGTACGGGAACAGCCAGAACAGCGAGACCACGGCGACGGTGCCCCGCAGCAGCGGCGAGCCGAACCGGTCGCCCAGCATCTCGCCCAGCGTGACGTAGCCGTGCTCATTTCCGACGAGCCACTGCTTGTAGCCGACGACGTACCAGAGCACGCCGAAGATGATCCCGTCCATCAGCCCCATCACGAGGATCCACTCCGGCCCGTTCGCGTAGGCGATGTTCGGGCCGGCGAAGAAGGTGAACGCCGACAGGAGGGTCGCGAACGTCGTGAACAGCAGCACGACCGTCCCCAGCGTCCGCGAGGCGAGGTAGTAGTCCTCGGCGGTGCGGTCGGTGAGGCGGTAGGCGACCAGCCCCACCCCCAGCGCGAGCAGGAGATAGGCGACGACGATCCCGATCTGGATCGCCACCGCCGACTGGAGGATCACGCCGACCACCCGCCCATCCAGAGCCCCCAGCCCCGCTGGGTGAACACGGCGAACGCGATCGAAGCGAGCACCATCCAACCGACGTGCCACCAGAGCCAGACCGGGAAGCCGGCGACGACGGTCGAGACGTCCCAGAGGAACCACGGGATCGCCAGCGCCATCAGCGCGAACAGGATCGCTCCCCAGGCGAACGACGCAGTTCGGTTCGGCATCGTGGAGCCGTATTCCCTCCGATACGTGAAAACAGTACCGGAGAATCGAACAGCTCGAACGGTTGAAGAAAATTTTCCTTCAAAGTCGAGTGACGGAGAGTACGCTGTCGAGAGCGGCGGGCAGCAGCGAGGCGGAGTCGGTTCGCTGAGGGTCGGCGCCCCCGGCTCAGTCGTCGGCGTCGGCCGGCTCTGCCCGGGGGATCGTCACGTCCGGAAGCCCGGCTTCGATCTCGTCGCGTTGGGCCTCGAACGTCCCGGGGAGCACCAGTCGTCCCCCGAGATCGTCGAGCGGTTCGTCGCTGTCGTACCCCGGCCCGTTGGTCGCGAGTTCGAACAGGATCCCCGCGTGCTCGCGGAAGTACACCGAACGGAACCAGTGGCGGTCGATCTGCTGGGTGGGATTGAGCCCGCGCGAACGGACGGCCTTCCGCATCGCGTCCTGCTCCTCGTCGGTCGGCGTCTGGAACGCGACGTGGTGGACCGTGCCGTGACCGTTGCGCCCGCCCTGGATCGTCGGCAGCACGTCGACGTACTTCCCCACGGGCCCCTCGGCGGCGAAGCGCGTGCGCTCGTCGCCCGGCGTGTCGCCCTCGGCCTGCTCGGTGCCGACGCGGTCGAACCCCATCGTTTCCAGCAACTCCTCGGTCGGGTCGGGGTCGGCGACCCACAGCGTCACGGAGTGGAACCCGCGGATCGCGGCGTCCTCGGGGACGAACTCGGTCCACGCGGTCGTGGGGTCGTCGTCACCGATCTCGGTTTCGACCAGTTCGACGGGGAGGTCGTCGGGGTCGCGGAACGGCAGGACAGTTTCACCGAAGCGTTCGACGCGCTCGTCGTACTCCACGCCGTACTCGTCGAAGCGGTCCTCCCAGAAGTCGAGGCTCCCCTCCGGGACGCGGAACGCGATCCGGGAGACCTGCCCGGAGCCGACCTTCCCCTGCGGCAGATCCTCCCACGGGAAGAACGTCATGCTCGTCCCGGGCGTCCCCTCGGCGTCGCCGAAGAAGAAGTGGTACGTGCTCGGGTCGTCCTGGTTGATCGACCGCTTCACGAGGCGGAGGCCGAGCGTCTCGGCCCAGAACTCCATGTTGCGCTGCGGGTCGCCGGCGACGCAGGTGACGTGGTGGATGCCCGGCGTGGGTGTCGGTTCGGTCATGGCCGCAGGTACGGGCCGGAGGAACTTGAGTGCGCGCTGACGCGAGGGTTACCGGCGCACGGGAGCCGTCAATCGACGAACCGCGAGCGGGCGACCGAGACGGAACGATCGCCCAGCGCGAACGACTCGACCGACCGCCGGATCGGCCCGAAGCGCGGCAGACGCTGCCCGAACGTGACCACCGACGCGCGGACGAGCCACGGCGGGGCGTACTCGCCGTAGTCGAGCCAGAACCCGATCGCCCGCCCGGCGCGGCGCTGGAGCGCGACGACGCGCTCGACGGTCGGCCGGCGCCGCGTCTCGAACTCCCGGAGTCGGTCGCCGGGAACCGTTCCGCTTCCCGACGCGAGGGCGCTCACGAGGTGGTCGTGGGCGACGACGGCGTCCTCGACGGCGAGAGGGTTGCCCTGCGCGCCGATGGGGCTCGCTGTATGGGCGGCGTCACCCAGCAGGAGCAGTCCGTCCGCCGTCCACTGGTCGGCGACGCCGGGCGCGACATCGAGGAGGCTGGTGTCCCGGAACCCGTCGAGGTGAGTGTCGACGGCGTCGCCGACCCGCGGGTCGATCGCGGCGACGCGGTCGCGGAACGCGTCGAACCCCGCCTCCCGGATCGCCGTCCAGTTGTCGGGCCGGACGGGGTAGCCGACCTGGAGGTCCCCGCCGCCGAGGCCGAAGTAGACGAGCAGCCCCTCGCGGTCGATGCGGCCCTGTGCGTGGGCGTCGACCGCGCCGCGGGGAAGTTTGAACCACACCAGGTCGAACGGTGACTCGAACAGCCCGGCGTCGATGCCGGCGCTCTCGCGGACGGTCGAGTAGCGGCCGTCGGCGCCGACCACCACCCGCGCGTCGAACGCCACGCCCTCGCCGGCTTCGCGGTCGTTCGCCCGCACGCCGCGAACGGCGCCGGACTCGTCGGTCCGGAGGTCGGTGACCGTCGTCGCGGGGTAGAACGCGAAGTTGTCGTACGCGCCGGCACGCTCGACGAGGTACTCGAGCAGCGCCGGCTGCTCCATCATCAGCGCGTAGGGGTAGTCGGTGTCGAGCGTGTCGAAGTCGAGCACCGTCACCTCCTCGCCGTACAGCGAGAACGACCCCTCCGTGACCTGCTCGTGAGCGAGATCGAGCACGTCGTCGAGGATACCCATCTCGTCGAACAGGCGGACGACGCCGGGGTTCCAGCCGAACCCACGGAACTCGCGCTCGAACGTCGCCGCGCGCTCGACCAGCGCCACGTCGACGCCGCTGCGGGCGAGGAGGTACGCGAGGACGGCGCCGCCGGGGCCACAGCCCACGACGACGACGTCGGCGGTGACGGTTCGGTCGGTCACGGGTGGACTTGGGCGGGGAGGGAGAAATAGGTCGGTGCGGGAACGGGACGATTACTCAGTGAGAAGATAGTTCCGGGCGGATTCGAACCGCAGTCACTCCACTCACCTCGCTCGTTTTGTTCCCTGCTTCGAATCCACCACGAGCTATCCGCTCGTCACGTTCGTTCCTCGCAGGATAGTTCCGGGCGGATTCGAACCGCCGTCATGGGCTTTCCTTCGCGCCAGATCGAACTGAACACGTCCAAAGGCCCATATGATTGGCCACTACACCACGGAACTGTATCGGAAAGAAACGGCCCGCCGTACAAGAGTATTACCGTTCTTCTCAGTCCGCGCCCTCGCTACACGTCCCCGCGAGGTGGCAGCAGGCGTCGGCTTCGGCGTCGAAGCAGTCCGGACACTCCTCCTTGCGGTCGATGATGGTGTCGAGTCGCTCCGCCACCGTCTCGTCGATCACCGGCTCCAGCTCCTTGGCCTCGGCGCGGTACTCCTCGACGCTCAGCACGTTCGCGAGGAAGCGCTCGATGATGCAGTACGTCCGGAGCGCGTTCTCCGCGCGGGCGATCCCCTCGTCGGTGAGCGAGACGCCCTTGTACTTCTCGTGTTCGGCGAGTCCGCGCTCCTCCAGCTTGCCGATCATCTCGTTGGCGCTGGCGGGGCTCACGTCGAGCGAGTCGGCGACCCGCCCCGTCGCCGCGGGACCGTCGTCGGTGCGCTGGACCAGATAGATGGCTTTCAGGTACTGATTAGCCGTGTTCATTCGCGAGCCTCCATGATCCGGGTGACCTCCTCGACGCCCTCCGCCTCCTCGTCGCGGATCTCGGTCAACACCTCGAGCACGCGGTCGCGGTCGAGCGAGAACGCCGCGTCGCTGGCCTCGATCGCGTCGATCAGGTCGTCGTAGAACTTGTAGGCCGTCTCCTCGTTGCAGAGCTGGTCGTACAGCACGCCGTCGAAGTCCTCCGGCTTGGTGCGGCCGTAGCGGGCCTCGACCAGCGTCTCGATGTCCTCGAACGGGATCGAGTCGGCGTCGAGCCCGTCGACCAGCTCCTCCAGTCGTTCGCGGTGGTGGGCCGACTCCTCGGCGGCGTCCTCGAGCAGCGCCTCCACGTCTGCTTCGAGGTCGCGGTCCTCCTCCGCGAGGCTCTGGTAGTGGCGATACGCGCGTGCCTCGACGACCTCCTCCAGCACGACACCGATCTGGAGCAGGCGGGCGAGCTGGTGGTCCGAGCCGACCTGCTGGTCGACGCTCACGGCGACCACCGCCGATCGGCGACCGATACCGTCGTCATCGACTCCGACTCCGGGAGGGAGGGACTTAAGCCCGGCCCTTCAGCGGGTCCCCCAGCCGTCGACCGAACCCGGAACGCGGAAAGCCTCGGAGTTCGAACGGGCCCGCGTGTCCTCCCGCGACCGGACCGCACTCGCACTCGTCGTCTGGGCGGTGATGCTCTCCCAGACGCTGCTGTACCCGGGAGTGGATCGGCTCGTCGCCGCGATGGGGCTGGGCAGCGGCAACTACCTCGACGCGAGCACGTGGTTCCTCGCTGCGGAGTTCGCCGCGTTCGCGCTCACGGCGGGCGTCTGGGGCGCCGCCAGCGACACCGCCGGCCGGCGCATCCCGTTCGTCGCCGCCGGCGCCGTGCTCGGTGCGCTGGGGTACGGCGTCCTCGCGCTGCTCGGGCCGACGAACCCAGCGATGTGGCTCGTGCTCGTCGTTCGGTTCCTCCAGGGCGCTGCGACCGTCGGCGCGTTCTCGCTCGCGATGTCGATGCTCGCCGACCTCGGTGAGGGGAACGGCCGGAACATGGGCGCCGCCGGGATCGCGATCGGCCTCGGGACGGCGCTGGGTGCGCCGCTGGGCGGCCAACTCTACTCGGTCGGGCCGTTCGTCCCGCTCTGGACGGGGGCCGCGCTGCTGACGCTGGTCGGCGCCGCGACGCTGCTCGTCTCGGATCACGCCCCCGAGGGCGACGACGAGGGGCTCCGCGAGGCACTGGGTGCACTGCGTCGAACCCCCGCACTCGCGGTCCCGTTCGCGTTCGGCTTCGCGGACCGCATGACTGCGGGCTTTTTCGCGCTCGTCGGCACCGTCTACTTCCGGACGGCGTTCGAGCTCTCGCCCGCCCAGACCGGGATCACGCTCGCCCTCTTCTTCGCCCCCTTCGGCCTGCTCCAGTACCCGTTCGGCCGGCTCTCGGACCAGTTCGGTCGGACCGCACCCATCGTCGCCGGCTCGGCGCTCTACGGGATCGTCGTGCTGGGTATCGGCGCCGCCGAGGGAGCGTTCCCGGCGCGGGGCGACGCGCTGCTGGCGGTGCAGTTCGGCATGGTCGCGGTCGGCGTGCTCGGCGCGCTGATGGCGCCGGCGACGATGGCGCTGGTCGTCGACCTCGCACCCACGGGCGAGCGCGGCGTCGCGCTGGGCGGGTTCAACATCGCCGGCAGCCTCGGCTTCCTCGCGGGCGTCGTCGGCGGGGGGCTGATCGCCGACGACTTCGGCTACCCCGCCGCGTTCGCGTTCGCCGGCGGCGCGGAGATCCTGCTGGCGCTGGTGGCGATCCCGGCGTTCCTCAAACTGCAGATCAGCCGCGAGAAGATGTTCAGTTGAGTCGGTCGAGCGTCCGGTCCAGCACGGCGCCCAGAACGGCCATGAACAGCAGCGTCAGGCCCACGTCGCCGAGCACGCCGAGCCCGTACGCCTCCGATACCGAGACGCCGAGGAGCACACTCGCGATACCGGCCGGGATCGCCGCCCACGCCGGGAGCGTCCCCGACCACCAGTTCTCACTCATCGCGCCCTTTTCGCCCGGTTCGAGGATAGCTGTTTCGGGGCTCACTCCGACTCGGGGTCGAAGATCTCCTCGATCCGGCAGCCGAACTCCGCGGCCAGGTCGAACGCGAGTTCGAGCGACGGGTCGTAGCGGTCGCGCTCGATCGCGTTGATCGTCTGCCGGGAGACGCCGACCGCCGCCGCGAGGTCGGCCTGACTCATCCCGCGCTCGTCGCGGCGTTCCGGGAGATCGTTGTTCACGATCGCTTGCGCTCCGTGTACCAGTTAGCGACGCCGACGACCATCGCGACCAGCGCCAGCGTCGTCACCATCCCCCAGTAGAACTCGGGCACGTCGTACACGCCCGTCACGGTCAGCACGGTCAGCCCCGGCGCGGCGACGATGAGCGAGGCGGCGAGCACGTCGAGAGTCAACTCCGCCGCCTCGCGGTTGATCCGGGCCTCGCGCTCGTCCCTGACCGCGACCGGCGCCCGCCACTTGATGACGACGTACCCCAGCACGCCGAGCCAGTACACGCCGACCCCGAGGACGACGAGCAGATCCCGGTCGAGGAACGTCCCCGCGAGCAGCCCGAGCACGCCGAAGACGATCCCGGCCCCCAGCGCGCTGTTCATCCGACTCCGGTACTTCTCCCGCGTCTCCAGTACGTTTCGCGTCTCGTTCATGGTGGCTCACGAACGCTGTGGAAAGCGTCCTTTACAGTAAAGCCTCCTTTACACACCACCATAAAGCTACCGCCGGACGCCTCGTTGTCACTACTCGGCCGAAAAACGGGAGAAGACTGGGCCGGAACGCCCGGTCAGTTCCGGAGGCGTTCCTGAACGAGCTCCTCGACGTCGTCGCGGAACTCCTCGACCGCGATCTCCTCGAGGACGGGCACGAAGAAGCCCTCCACGAGCATGTTCCGAGCCTGCTCCGGGCTGATGCCCCGCGAGGTCATGTAGAACAGGTCCTGCTGGTCGACCTGCCCGACCGTCGCGGAGTGGCTGGCCTCGGTGTCGTGGTTCTTGATGATCAGCTTCGGCGAGGCGTCAGCCTCGCTGTCGTCGCTCAGCATCAGGGTGTTCTCGCGCTGGTACGAGGAAGTGTCCCAGGCGTCACGGCCGACGTCCTGGACGCCCTCGTACACCGAGCGCGCGGTGTCGTCGAGCACGCCGCGGGTCACGAGGTCGGCGGTCGTGTGCTCGGCGTTGTGCCAGACACGGGCGTTCACGTCGAAGTGCTGGTCCTCGTGGCCGAAGAACGCGCCGACGATCTGGGACTCGCTCCCCTCGCCGTTCAGCTCGGTCTCGACGTCGGATCGGGTGATCTGGGTGCCGAAGTTCCCCTCGATCCAGTCGACCGTCGCGTCGTCGGTGGCCGCGCCGTGCTTGAGCGTGTAGCAGTAGGCGTCCTCCGAGAGGTTCTGCAGCGAGCCGAACTGGACGTTCGAGTTCGCGCCCGCGGCGACCTCGACGAGGTTGCTGAAGTAGCGACCCTCGTCGTCCGCGGTCGGGCCCTCGTCGTCGATGGCCTCAAGGATCGTGACGGAGGCGCTCTCCTCGGTCACGACCAGCGTGTGGCTGAACAGCGAGTCCGAGCGCATCTCGGTCCGGATCTTCACGTCCTCGGCGTCGACGCCCTCGGGGACGTAGATCAGCGTGCCCGTGGTGAAGAGGGCTGCCGACAGCGCCGTGAGGTAGTTGCTCTGGGGGTCGAGCGTCGACCCGAACTCCTCACGGAGCAGCTCCTCGTGCTCCTCGAGTGCGGTCTCGAAGTCGAGCACCTCGACGCCCTCGGCGGTGACGCGCTCGGTCTCGTCGGACTGGTTCAGCGGGTCGACCAGCTGCTCGAACTTGAGGTCGGTGAGGTTCGTCCACCGACGGCCGGGCGTCTGGATGACGTCCGGCAGGTCCAACTCCTCGAGCGCCTCGAGCGCCTCGAGGCGGCGGTCGAGCAGCCACTCGGGTTCGTCGCGTGCCTCGGAGAGTTCGCGGACGGTGTCCGCGGTGAGCCCCTGTTTGAGCGTCGCACTCATTATCCGAGGCTCCCCTCCATCTCGAGCTCGACCAGCCGGTTCAGCTCCACCGCGTACTCGATGGGGAGCTCCTCCGTGATCGGCTCGATGAAGCCGGAGACGATCATCTGCTTCGCGTCGTCGTCGTCGAGCCCGCGGGTCTGGAGGTAGAAGATGTCCTCGTCGCCGATCTTCCCCACCGTCGCCTCGTGGGCCACGTCGACCTTCGACTCGTTGATCTCCATGTACGGCATCGTGTCGGAGGTCGACTCGTTGTCGAACATCAGCGCGTCACACTCGACGGCCGTCGAGGAGTTCTCGGCGCCGTCGGCGATGTGGACCAGGCCGCGGTAGTTGGTGCGGCCGCCGTCCTTGCTGATGGATTTCGACTCGATGGTGGACTTCGTGTTCGGCGCGTTGTGGTACACCTTCGCGCCGGTGTCGATGTCCTGCCCCTCGCCCGCGAAGGCGATGGTGATGTGGTTGTCCGACGCGCCTCGCCCCTTCAGCACCGTCGAGGGGTAGAGCATCGTCGCTTTCGAGCCCATCGAGCCCGAGATCCACTCCATGCGGCCCTCCTGCTCGACGAGGGCGCGCTTGGTGTTGAGGTTGTACGTGTTCTTCGACCAGTTCTGCACGGTCGAGTACTGGACGTGGGCGTCCTCGCCCACGAACACTTCGACGCCGCCGGAGTGGAGGTTGAACGCGGAGTACTTCGGGGCGGAACAGCCCTCGATGTAGTGGACCTCCGAGTTCTCCTCGGCGATGATGAGCGTGTGCTCGAACTGCCCCATCCCCTCGGAGTTCATCCGGAAGTACGCCTGGACGGGCATCTCGACGGTCACGTCCTCGGGGACGTAAACGAACGAGCCGCCCGACCAGATGGCGCCGTGGAGCGCGGCGAACTTGTTGTCGCTCGGGGGGACGCAGTTCGTCATGAAGTGCTCCTTGACGAGCTCCTCGTGCTCCTGGACGGCCTCGTCCATGTTGCAGAAGACGACGCCTTTCTCCTCCCAGCGCTCCTGCATGTTCTGGTAGACGACCTCCGACTCGTACTGGGCGCCGACGCCCGAGAGCGCGTTCTTCTCGGCCTCGGGGATGCCCAGCTTGTCGAACGTGTCCTTGATCTCGTCGGGGAGATCCGTCCAGTCGTCGACGCCGCCACGGGTCTCGATGTCCGGGCGGACGTACGGGACGATCTCGTCGATGTCGAGCTCGCTGAGGTCGGGCTGGCCCGGCCAGTCGGTCGGCATCGGCATCGCCTGGAACTGCTCGAGCGCGCGCAGCCGGCGCTCGCGCATCCAGTCGGGCTCGTCCTTGTCGTCGGAGATCGCGTGGATCGTCTCCTCGGTCAGCCCTTTCTCAGCCGCGTAGGCGGCCTTGGAGTCCTTCTTGAAGTCGAAGCGCTCCTCGGTGTCGGTCTGTTGTAGGTGGTCCTGGTCTGAACTCATGGTTTAAGCCGTCTCGTAAACCTGCTCGCGCACCCAGTCGTACCCTTCCTCCTCGAGCTCCTCGGCGAGCTCGGCGTCGCCGTCCATGACGACCTCGCCGTCGAGCATCACGTGGACGCGGTCCGGCTCCACGTAGTCGAGGATGCGCTGGTAGTGGGTGATCTGCAGGACGCCGGTGCCCTGTTCGTCACTCAGTCGTTCGATACCCTGTGCGACGTCGCTGAGGCGGTCGATGTCGAGCCCGGAGTCGATCTCGTCGAGCACCGCGATCGAGGGCTCGAGGATCGCCGCCTGCAGCACCTCGTTCTGCTTCTTCTCGCCGCCCGAGAAGCCGGCGTTGAGGTAGCGCTGGGCGAACGACTCGTCCATGTCCAGCAGCTCCATCTTCTCGCTCAGGATCTGCTGGAACTCGGCGACGCCGATCTCGCCCTCGTCCTGGGGCCCCTCCATCGGCGAGGACTCGTACCCCTCGTCCTCGTCGTCGGCCTCCGCCTCCTCCTCGTCCTCGAAGAGCTCCTCGCGCTCCTCGTGCTTGGCGTTGAGCGCCTGGCGGAGGAAGTTGGTCATCGTAACCCCCTCGATCTCGGCGGGGTACTGGAAGGCAAGGAAGATCCCCAGCGCGGCCCGCTCGTTGGGTTCGAGGTCGAGCAGGTCCCAGTGGTAATGCTCCTCCTCCAGCTCCTCGTCGATATCCGCGAGGTCCTCGTCGTCGAGGTGGAGCAGGATCTCGCCCTCGGTCACGTCGTAGGCCGGATGGCCCGCGATGACTTTGGCGGTCGTGGACTTGCCCGACCCGTTCGGGCCCATCAGCGCGTGGATCTCACCGGATTCGACCTCCAGATCGACCCCGCGCAGGATTCGCTCCCCGTTCTCGGCGACTTCCGCGTGTAGGTTGTTGATTTCGAGTGTAGCCATTCGTAGCCTCGTGGGTATACGTCGGTCTGTCGCACCCATGAACGTTACGCATCACCCCACGTGGGTTTTTGCGTTCGGAAAGAATACTTCCCTGATCGGAAAACGCCCGGAGCGAACGGTTCGTCGCGTCCCTTCGGGTACGATCACCGAGAGCGTCGTTTTCGGGCGCCGATCGGGGGAGGGTCGCGGACACCATCACCCGAAAGGCGTTTCCCGGTTCGGGCCGCGGCTTCCGGCAATGCAGTACCTCGCCGTGCTCGTCTGGCTGGCTGTTTTCGCCGGGGTGGCCGTGCTCGGCTACCCGATCGCGGCCCGGCTGTTCGCCCGGCTCCGGAGCAACGGGAGCGGGTTCGCGCTCCCGATCGCGCTAGTGACGATCTGGCTCCCGGTGTACTGGCTCGGGAAGCTCTCCTTCGGGCCGCTCACGGTCGCCGCGGGGCTCGCCGTCCTCGTCGGCATCGCCGCCGCGCTGGGGCTCGATCGTGAGGCGTTACGGGACGGTGAGCTCCGACCCGCCGAGGGGATCGGCGTCGATCGCCGCGCCGTCGCCGAGACGGCGGTCGTGTTCGCCGCCGCCTTTCTCTTCCTGGTCGCGATCCGTAGCGCCGACCCCGCGGTCCACGCCATCGGCGGCGAGAAGTACCTCGACTACGGGATGCTCCGGACCCTCCTCCGTTCAGGGACGCTCCCGCCCGAGGACTTCTGGTTCGCGGGCGAGCCGGTGCAGTACTACTACGGCGGCCACCTGCTCGCGGCGATCCTGACCTATCTGACCGGCACGACGCCCGAACTCGCCTACAACCTCGCGCTCGCGGGGTTCTACGCGATGCTCGTGACCGCCGCCTACGACCTCGCTGCGAACGCCGCGGCCGAACACGGGTGGAATCCCGGCGTCGGCGGCGCGTTCGCGGCCTTTTTCGTCGGCTTCGCGAGCAACGTCACGACAGCCGGTCGACTGCTACTCGGTCTGCTTCCGCCGGGGCTCCAGTCCTCGCTCGCCCCGGGGGTCGAACCGCTCCCGCTCTCGGGCGAGGGGTTCAGCTACTGGTCGGCCAGCCGCGTGATCGGCGACACGGTCGACGGCAACACGTTCCCCACGATCAACGAGTTCCCGCTGTTCGCGTGGCTCAACGGCGACATGCACGCCCACATGATGGGGACGCCGTTCCTCCTGCTCGGGGCGGCGCTGGGGTTCGCCCTCTACCTGACGCCCGCGACCGAACGCCGTCGCCGACTGGGGCTGCTCGCGGTCGTCCCCCTGCTCGGGTTCTTCCAGATCGTCACGAGCACGTGGAGCTTCCCCTCCGTCTTCGGCGTCACCTACCTCGCGCTCGCGCTCTCGCCGGCCGACCCGACGGCGCTGCTGCCCGGAAGCGCCGCCGAGCGCGTTCGTCAGGGGCGACAACGGCTCGCGGACTCGCTCGGCGACGACGGAGCGGGCGATCGCGCACTCGCCGAGATCGAACGACTGTTCGTGCCGCTGGGTGTCGTCGGCGGTCTGGTCGCCGTCGCGGGCGTGCTGGCGCTCCCGTTCCTGACGCGAACGATGACCGGCGGGAGCAGTCGGACGATCGAGTTCCTCCCTGCCGCTGCCCGCAGTGGGGTGTTGGAACTGTTCGCGGTCCACGGCGCGTTCCTGCTCGTGTTCGGACTCTACCTGTTCTCGCGGGTGGAGCCGGGACGCCGCGCGCCGCTGGCGCTGGCGGTCGCTGCCGTCGGCGCCGTCGCGATCCTGCTCCCGCTCGACGTGCTGGCGTTCACGCTCCCGCTGCTCGTCGTCGGCTGGGCCGTCCTCCGGTTCCGTGACGCAGGGTACGAGACGGTGCTGATCGTCGCCGGCGCGGGGCTGGTGACGATCGTGGAGATCGTCTACGTCAACGAGCAGGCCGGCCCGCTCCGGATGAACACGGTGTTCAAGACGTACATGCAGGTCTGGGTGTTCTGGGGCGTCGGCGCGGGCGCGGCGGTTGCGGGGCTGCTGGCGCGTGCGAAGCGGGCAGCTCGAGCCGCCGATAGCCCGTCGCTCGGCCGTGGCGTCGCCGTGCCCGCGCTCGTCGCGCTGCTCGTACTCTCGACCTCGGTGTACGGCGGGTTCGCGCTCTCGGGCCACTTCGCGAACGTGGAGGAGCCGACGCTCGACGCGACCGAGATGCCGTCCTGGTACGAGGACGACGAGCTCGCGGCGGTCGACTGGCTCGACCGAACCGCCGACGGGGAGACGGTGATCGTCTCGGCGCCCGCTCAAGGGGGGACCCCCGGGATGTACAACTGGAACTCCGCGATCGGCGCCAGCCTGACCGGCGTCCCGACGGTCGTCGGCTGGGCACACGAGGTCGGCTATCGCGGGAGCGAGGCGTACTACGCCCGGGTCGACGCCGTCGACGCGCTGTACACCGGCTCGCCCGCCGACGCGGCGTCGGTGATCCGCGACCACGACGTCGAGTACGTCTGGGTCGGCAGCGCCGAGCGGAACCGCTACGGCGACGACCTGGTCGACTTCGACGAGCGCGCGGGCTACGAGCCAGTGTTCACCGAGGGTGACGTGGTCGTGTACGAGGTGACCGCCGGAGAGCTACCGGCGTAACGTGGCGGGCTGGAGAAGAGGTGAACGCTATACGTTCAGCGGGTTCTTCTCGCTCACGATCTCGACGTCCGCGGCGTCGACGCTCTCGGTGTCGAGCCAGTGGGGGACGTACTGGCGCTTGTCGTACTTCTCCTGTTCGTCCTCGGTGCCGACCGTACACCAGAGCTGTGGCTCGTCGGGACCGTGCCAGTCGCCCTGTTTGGCGACGCCGAAACAGACCAGCTCCTCCCCGTCGACCTCGATCACGTCGTCACGCCGGAACCCCGCGTCGCCGTGGACGATGAGCTGCTTCATGCGCGCTCCTTCGGCCACTCGCTCCTTAACCGCTTCGCTCCCCCGCCGATCGAGATTCACTCTCCCGCCCGGCCACGACGAGCGCGAGGGCCAACCCGATCCACCCCGCGAGCAGATCCAGCTTCGTATCGAGCGGCGTGACGAGAAACGGGGCTCCGACGGTCCACTCGAACACCTCCCACAGGATCGACAAGAGGACCACACTCACGGCCGTGGCTGTAGGGGAGAGCAGAATCAACAGGCCGAGGGTGAGCGTCAAGCCGCCAGCGACGTGGCCGACTTTGTCCAGCCACCACCACGATAGGTAGGCCGGCAGGATCCCGCCAGTTACGCTTATCCCAGTTCCGGCCGCCAGAACGAAGATGTATCCGGCAGTTTGTGGGCGGGGTCGACTACAGTTGGATCGAACGGCCCGGATCGACTCCGCGGGCAGCTCTCTCCAAGTCTGGGGACCATCTCGCGGAGGCATACCTCCGAGGTCAGCGTACGAGCCATTTGTTATCAGCAGATTACCTTCGGAAGGGTCGTGTGCGGTCTCACTCGCCAGCCGGACGAGACCAAACGGGTTTTAAGCGATCCTCCCGAAGTCGCCGCCAAGAGGCGAATATCCATGGAGATGCCACGCCGCATGAACACGTACTGTCCGCACTGTGACGCCCACCACGAACACGAGATCGAGAAGGTCCGGTCCGGCCGTCAGACCGGGATGAAGTGGGCCGCCCGCCAGCAGGAGCGCGGGAAGAAGACCATCGGGAACTCCGGGAAGTTCTCGAAGGTGCCGGCCGGCAACAAGCCGACCAAGAAGACCCACCTGAAGTACATCTGCTCGGACTGCAACAAGGCCCACATGCGAGAGGGGTGGCGGACCGGCCGCCTGGAGTTCCAGGAATGACGGGGAGCTTCCTCGAAGTCGTCTGTCCGGACTGCGAGAACGAGCAGATCGTCTTCCAGAACGCGTCCACGACGGTAAACTGCGCCGTCTGTGGCACCACGCTGGCGACGCCCACCGGCGGGAAGGCCGACATCAACGGCGAAGTCGCCGACATCGTCGAGGCGCGATAACACCGCATGGCGGGGAACGAGTGGCCCGAGCCGGGTGAGCTCGTCGTCGGCACTGTCGACGAGATCGCCGATTTCGGCGTGTTCGTCGACATGGAGGGCTACGAGCACCGCGGGCTGGTCCACATCTCGGAGGTCGCCTCCGGCTGGATCAAGAACGTCCGCGATCACGTCAGCGTCGGCCGCACGGTCGTCGCCAAAGTGCTCGAGGTCGACGAGTCCGCCCAGCAGGTGGACCTCTCGCTCAAGGACGTCAACGAGCACCAGCGCAAGCAGACGATCCAGGAGTGGAAGAACCAACAGAAAGCCGACAAGTGGATGGAGCTGGCGTTCGGCGAGGACCACGACCGCGACGACGTGGTCGAGACGCTCACCGCCGAGTACGACTCGCTGTACGAGGCGTTCGAGGAGGCCGCCATCCACGGGATGGAGGCGCTGGACGGCGTCGGCCTCGACGACGAGGCCACCCAGGCGGTCGTCCAGACCGCCCGGGAGAACGTCTCGGTGCCGTACGTCAACGTCACCGGCTACGTGGACATCCGCTCGCCCGGCCCCGACGGCGTCGACGACGTGAAGGCGGCACTGCGGGCCGCCGCGGGCGACGGCGACCACGACGTTCCCGAGGAGGTCGAACTCGAAGTGTCCTACGTCGGCGCCCCGGAGTACCGCATCGAGGTGCAGGCCCCCGACTACAAGACCGCCGAGGCGGAGCTCGAGGCCGCCGCCGCACGCGCCAAGACCGAGGTCGAGGAGCACGGCGGCACCGCCGAGTACCACCGCGAGCGCAACGAAGACGACGAATGACGAAGTCGGACATCCGCGTCTGTTCGGCGTGGAGGTCCGAGGACGACCCGGATCGAGCAGACGGGTCGGGCCAACACGACCGACCCGTATACACGCTTTCTGCTGAGTGTCCCGACTGTGGCGCCGAGGCGATCAACTCCGCCCCGGCGCCGTTCGACCCCGCGGACCCGTACGGCGAGTACCGCCGCCGGGCCCGCGACGCCGGCCCTGACACGGCCTGAGGGTTTCGACGTACCTTTACCCGCCGAGAGACCATTCGCGGGTATGGATCCCATCGACATCGAGACGGTCGCAGACCCCGATCTCCGGGAGCCCGTGCTGGTCGAGGGGCTGCCGGGCGTCGGCCACGTCGGCAAACTCGCCGCCGAGCACCTGCTCGAGGAGTTCGAGAGCACGCTCGTCCGCCGAGTGTACGCCGACGAGTTCCCGCCGCAGGTCGACGTCGACGACGACGGTGTCGCCTCGCTGACCTGCGCCTCGTTCCACGCGGTCGACCTTTCCTCGCCGACGCCTTCGGATGTGGAGGAAGACGAGGAGTCGGAAGTCGACGACGAGGACGAGAACGCGGCGGACGAGGACGACGAGAGCCCCGAAGGTGACGCACTCGCCGACGGCGGCGACGTCGACGAGGAAGGGAGTGAGGACGACGCCGAGGAGGACCCCGGCACCGTCCCGGTCGAGCGCGACCTGCTCGTGCTCACGGGGAACCACCAGGCCGGCAGCAACAAGGGCCACTACCAGCTAACCGAGGCGTTCCTCGACGTGGCCGAGTCGTTCGGCGTCGAGGAGGCGTACGCGCTGGGCGGCGTCCCGACGGGCGAACTCATCGAGGAACACAACGTCCTCGGCGCGGTCAGCCGGGGCGAACTCACCGACTCGCTCGCGGACGCTGGCGTGGAGTTCCGCGGCGACGAGCCCGCCGGCGGTATCGTCGGCGTCTCGGGGCTGCTGCTCGGTCTCGGCGGCCGGCGCGGCCTCGACGTGGCCTGCCTGATGGGCGAGACCAGCGGCTACCTCGTCGACCCCAAGAGCGCGAAAGCCGTCCTCGAGACGCTGGAGCAGCAGCTCGAGTTCCGCGTCGACTTCGCCGCGCTGGAGAAGCGCGCCGAGGAGATGGAGGAGGTCGTGAGCAAGATCCAGCAGATGCAGGAGGGCGGCGGTGGCGGGATGGCGGGCGACGAGGAGCTTCGGTACATCGGCTAAGTCGGCGGCCGCGCCGACCCCGCAGAACTAAGTCCCGCCGCATCCCGAACCCGGTATGGACACCGATCACCCCTCCTGGCGCGCGCTGGCGGGCACCTTCGGCGGCTACGGGCTGATCCTGGCCGCCATGACGGTGCTGCTGTTCGGGATTCCGACCGCGATCTTCTTCCTGCTCTAGGCGCCCGAGCCGGCGTCGCCGTTTTCGTGGATCCGCGCCTCGTACTTCGCGAGCGTTGTCTCGAACGCGGTGCCGGCGTCGACGTCCAGTTCCTCGGCCAGCGCCAGCAGCGCGAACAGTGCGTCGCCGAGTTCGTCCTCGGGGACGGAGAGCGACTCGGGGGACTCGCCGTACTCGCTCGACTTCGCGGCGTCGGCGGCGACCTCGCCCACTTCAGCAGTCAGGTCGAGGAGGCGGTACGCGGGCGGCGATCGCATCCCGTGCTCGTCGAGGAACTGCGCGACGACGCGCTGTTCGGGCATGGCGGGATCGTCGACCATGGCTACGCGAGCGACGGCGGACGGCAAAAAAGCGGCCGGTTCGAGTCCTCAGGCGAACGCCGGCGAGTCGCCCGTATCCATCGTCTCGCTACCCTGGAGTTTCTCCCAAGCCTCGACGAAGTCCCGCTTCTCGATCTCGGTGCGGTCGTCGCGGATCGCGAACATCCCGGCCTCCGTACAGATCGCCTTCACGTCGGCGCCGGAGGCGTCGTCGGTCATTTCGGCGAGCTCGCCGAACTCCACGTCGTCGGCGACGTTCATGTCGCGGGTGTGAATCTGGAAGATGAGCTCGCGGCCCTCGGCGTCGGGCTTGGGCACCTCGATGAGGCGGTCGAAGCGACCGGGGCGCAGGATCGCCTCGTCGAGCATGTCGAAGCGGTTGGTCGCGGCGATGATGCGGATCTCGCCGCGCTCGTCGAACCCGTCCATCTCCGAGAGCAGCTGCATCATCGTGCGCTGGACCTCGGCGTCGCCGGAGGTCTTCGAGTCCGTCCGTTTCGAGGCGATCGCGTCGATCTCGTCGATGAAGATCACCGCGGGCTCGTTCTCGCGGGCGACCTCGAACAGGTCGCGCACGAGCTTCGCCCCCTCGCCGATGAACTTGTGGACGAGTTCGGAGCCGGCCATCTTGATGAAGCTCGCGTCGGTCTCGTTGGCGACCGCCTTCGCGAGCATCGTCTTCCCGGTGCCGGGCGGGCCGTGGAGCAGGATCCCGCTCGGGGGCTGGATGCCGACCGAGTCGAACGTGTCGGGCTGCTGGAGCGGGAGTTCGACCGTCTCGCGCACTTCGCGCATCTGGTCTTTGAGCCCGCCGATGTCGCCGTAGGTCACGTCCGGCGAGTGGTCGATCTGCATGACGCGAGCCCGGACGTCGGTCTCGCGGGTCAGCTTCTGGACGACCGACAGCGAGTTGTTGACCGCGACGCGGTCGTCGGGCTCGATGTCCTCGCGCATCTCGTCGGTGACCTCGGTCAGCGCCTCCTGGTTGTTGCCGTGCTGTTTGATCACGACGCCGTCGTCGGTGATCTCCTGGACCGTCGCGACGAACAGCGGCGACTGCTTGAGCTTCTCGTTCTCGTGGGAGAGTCGCTCGAGCTTCTGCTGGTACTTGTTGTTCTCGGCGTTGGCGTCCAGCAGGCTGTCGCGCATCTGTTCGTTCTGGTCCTCGAGCTCCTCCAGGCGCTCGCGGAGGGACTCGATCTTCTCCTGTTGCGACGCCGTCTCCTCGTAGGGGAGTTCGACGTCGTCAACCGTATCGCTCATTGCCGGACCGTAAGCGGCTGACTCTTATGAGGCTTCGGGTCGCGTCGGAACTCGCCACGGTGCCGAACCGGGCACACAGCCCCGCTCTCCCCTGGTTCCGGCCCAACCCTCAAATGTGATCGGGGGAGCACCCCCGTCGTGACCGACCCCGACACAGTCGCGACCGCGCTGGCTCGACTGGCCGACGGCGACTTCCCATCGAGAGAGGCACCGACGCGGGTCGTCGCCGAGGCCGAGACGGCGATGGGAAGCGTCGACAGCGCGGCCGCGTTCGTCGACGCCGGCGGCGAAGCGAGCCTCCGGCGGGCCGTCCGAGCAGCCGAGCAGGACGGAAACGGTTCGCTCGTCGAGCGAGGCAGGGACGTGCTCGCGGCGCTGGCGGCGTTCCGGGACGCCGCCGAGCGTACCGAACGGCCGGTGGAGGCGCCCGAAACCAGTTCCACCCCGCTCGCGCAACGCTCTTCCCGGGAGGGGGCGTAGCCGAGGGCAGATGACTCGGGTGATACACACGGGCGACACCCACGTCGGCTACCAGCAGTACCACTCCCCCGAGCGCCGGGCGGATTTCCGCCGGGCGTTCGACGCCGTGGTCGACGACGCCATCGAGGAGGACGTCGACGCGGTGGTCCACGCCGGCGACCTGTTCCACGACCGCCGGCCCGAACTGCCGGACCTGATGGCCGTGCTCTCGGCGCTGCGACGGCTCGACGACGCCGATATCCCGTTCCTCGCCGTGGTGGGCAACCACGAGGCGACTCGAACGGGCGAGTGGCTGGACCTGTTCGAGGGCACCGGGCTCGCGACGCGGCTCGACGACACGCCCGAGGTCGTCGGCGACACCGCGTTCTACGGGCTCGACTGGGTGCCAGAGTCCCGGCGGGACGATCTCGACTACGAGTTCGACTCTCACGACGCCGACCACGCCGCGCTCGTCTCACACGGGCTGTTCACCCCCTTCGAGTTCGGCGAGTGGGACACCGAGACCGTCCTCGAGGAGTCGACCGTGGCGTTCGACGCGATGCTGCTCGGCGACAACCACGCGCCCGACACCGCCGAGGTGTCGGGGACCTGGGTGACGTACTGTGGGTCGACCGAGCGCGCGAGCGCGAGCGAGGAGGACGCCCGCGGCTACAACCTCGTCACGTTCGACGGCGAGGTGGACATCCGCCGGCGCAGTCTCGACACACGACCGTTCGCGTTCGTCTCCGTCGACCTCGCCGAAGGCGAGGGGGTCGAGCGCGTGCGCGAGCAGGTTCGCCAGCACGACCTCGCGGACGCGGTCTGTATCGTCGAGATCACCGGCGAGGGCGAGCCCGTGACTCCCGCCGCGATCGAGGAGGCCGGCGAGGAGGAGGGTGCGCTGCTCGTCCGCGTCACCGACCGCCGGGAGATCGAGGAGGAAGCGGATATCGGCGTCAGCTTCGCCGACCCGGACGAGGCGGTGAGCGAGCGCGTCTCGGAGATGGGGCTCTCGACGGCGGCCCGCGACGTCGACGAGACCATCCGGGAGAGCAAAGTCGCCGACTCGAACGTCCGCGAGGAAGTGAAGAACCGTGTGAGCGACCTCCTCGGCGACGAGCCCGAGGCGTTCGAGCCGGCCGACGGCGGGAGCGACGAAGCCAGCGTCGACGATAGCGACGAACCCACCCCCGACGACGAACCGGCGACGGAAACCGACGGCTCGCCCGCCGAGCAGGGCACCATGGAGGAGTACCTGTGAAGTTCGACCGCCTGCGGCTTCGGAACTTCAAACCGTACGCCGACACCGACCTGCAGTTCACCGACGGCGTCACCGTGATCCACGGGCTGAACGGGTCCGGGAAGTCGTCGCTGCTCGAGGCGTGCTTCTTCGCGCTCTACGGCTCACAGGCGCTGGACGGCACGCTCGACGACGCCGTCACCACTGGCGCCGAGGAGACCGACGTGGAGCTGTGGTTCACCCACGCCGGCGAGGAGTACAAGATCACCCGCGAACTCCGTCGCTCCGGCGGCTCGGTGTCGACGCGGACCTGTGTGCTGGAGGGTGCCGACACCACGGTCGAGGGGGCCCGCGACGTGCGGGAGTTCGTCGGCGAGGAGCTGCTCCGGATGGACAGCGAGGCGTTCCGCAACTGCGCGTACATCCGGCAGGGCGAGGTGAACCGCCTCATCAACGCCTCGCCGCGGGAGCGCCGGGAGATGATCGACGACCTGCTCCAGCTCGGCAAGCTGGAGGAGTACCGCGAGCGGGCCCGCGACGCCCGACTCGGCGTGGAGGACGTGCTCGGGGACAAACGCGGCGGGCTGAACAAACTCGAGGAGCAGATCGAAGCCAAGGAGGCGAAGGAGCTCCACGAGCGGCTCAACGAGCTCGAGAGCGAACTCGCGGAGCTGGATTCTGAGATCGAACGCTTCGAGGGGAACCGTGAGGAGGCCCGCGAGACCCGCGACGAAGCCCAGTCGATCGTCGACGAGGCCGAGGAACAGGAGAGCGAACTCGAAGAGCTGAACGAGGAGATCGAGGAGTTGGAGGCGTCGATCCGCGAGACCGAGAACGAACGCGAGGAACTGCTGGACGAGATCACCGAGATCCGCGAACGGATCGACGAACGCGAGGCCGAACTCGACGAACTCGCCGACGCCGCCGGGGTCGACGCCGCGACGGAGGAAGCCGTCGCTCAGGCCCGCGAGGAACTCGACGACAGCGAAGCCGACCTCCGCGAGCAGCGCGAGGACGCCCGCGACCGCGTGAGCGATCTCGAAAACGAGGTCGAGAGCCTCGAGAGCGAGGCAGAGCGACTGCGCGAGCGGGCCGGCGAGAAGCGCGACCGCGCCGACGAACTCGAGAGCGAGGCCGACGACGCCGAGGACGACCTGGAAGACGTCCGCACGAAGCTCGACGAGGTCGCCGAGGAGCGCGAGTCGATCGCGGCGCGGTTCGCCGACGCGCCCGTCGAGATGGGCGAAGCCGAGGAACACCGCGAACAGCTCCGCGAGGAGCTCGACGAGGTACAGGAAGCGATCGAGGAGACCGTCGGGGATCTCGCCTCCGCCCGCGACCGCGTCGAGGAGGCCGAGGAACTGCTCGAACAGGGTAACTGCCCCGAGTGCGGGCAGCCAGTCGAGGACTCTCCCCACGTCGACGCGCTCGAGGCGGACCGCGAGCGCGTCGAGGAGCTCTCGGCCGAACTGGGCGAACTCAACGGCCGGAAAGCCGACCTGAAAGAGGAGATCGAGACGGCGGAGGAGCTGGTCGACGCCGAGAGCCGCGCCGAGTCGCTCGACGAGCGCCGGGAGATGCTCGAGGAGCGCACCGACGGACTGGAGAGCGAGGTCGAGAGCGACCGCGCGGAGGCCGAAGAGCTCCGCGAGGAGGCCGAGGAACTCGAGGCCGAAGCTAAGGAGACCGAAACGGAGGCCGAGGAGATGGAGTCCGAGGCTGAGGCGGCCCGCGAACGCGTGGCCGAACTCGAGGAGGAACTCGACGCACTCGACGAGCACCGCGACCGGCTCGACGCCGTCGAGGAGGCGCTCGCGGCCATCGAGGGCGACGAGGACGAGATCGACCGCCTGCGTGAACGCCGGGAGAGCAAGGCCGAACTCGCCGCGGAGCGCCGGGACCGACTGGACGATCTGCGGGAGCGCCGCGACGAACTCCGCGAACAGTTCGACCGCGACCGCGTCGAGCAGGCCCGGAAAAAGCGGGAGAGCGCCGAGGAGTACCTCGAGAAAGTCGAGAACAAACTCGACTCGTTGGCCGAACAGCGCGACGAACTCACCGGCGAGATCGGCAGCGTCGAGAACGAGATCGAAGAGCTCGAAGCGCTCCGCGAGGACCGTGAGGAGCTGGCGGAGACCGTCGCCGACCTGGAGTCGCTCCACGAGGAGACCGAGGAGTTAGAGCGGACGTACGGCGACCTGCGGGCCGAACTCCGCCAGCGCAACGTCGAGAGCCTCGAACGCATGCTGAACGAGACGTTCGACTTGGCGTACGGCAACGACGCCTACTCCCACATCGAGCTCGACGGCGAGTACGAACTCACCGTCTACCAGAAGGACGGCACGCCGCTCTCCCCGGAGCAGCTCTCCGGAGGCGAGCGCGCGCTGTTCAACCTCTCGCTGCGGTGTGCGATCTACCGCCTGCTCTCGGAGGGGATCGAGGGCGCGGCGCCGACGCCGCCGCTGATCCTCGACGAACCGACGGTGTTCCTCGACGCCGGCCACGTCTCCCGGCTAGTGGATCTTGTCGAGGAGATGCGCGGGTTCGGCGTGCGACAGATCCTGATCGTGAGCCACGACGAGGAGCTGGTCGACGCCGCCGACGAACTCGTGACCGTCGAGAAGGACACGACGACGAACCGCTCGACGGCGCGCCGGGAGGACGCCGCGACGCTCGCGGGCGCGGAAGCACTGCTGGAGAGCGGCGACGATTAGTCGTTCCGGAGCAGTGCGACCGCCTCCTCGGCGGTCTCGGTCGCCTCGTAGCCGCGCTCGCCGGCGACGCGACACTCCGCGACCAGCCCCGCCGCGCGGAGTTCGGCGAACAGCCCGTTGAAGTCGCTCTCACACAGCCCCGAGGCGGAGAGCAGGTCGACCACCGCGGTCGGTCCGTTATCGACGAGCGTCACCAGCACGCCCAGCGCGCGCTCGTCGTGGACCGCGGTCACGGTCCGGCGGACCGACTCGGGAACGCCCGCGGCGGCGATGGCCAACGCTTCCTCCGCGATCGGTTCGACCGCGTCGGCGTCGACGGTCCGTTCCTCGCCGGTCGCGGGGTCGCGGAGCCGCGCAGTGCCGTCGGACTCGGCCAGCAGCAGGTAGCGCTCCCCGTCGGACGTCTCGACCGTTCGCATCGCTCGTCGTGAGGTGCGCCGCGCGCAAAACGCTTCCGGGGTCAGTTGTCCTCGATACCGTCGTCGGAGGGGTCGGCACCGCCGTTGTCCGTGTTCTCGCGCCCGATCTCGAATCGTCGGTACACCGAGTACGCGCGGTACAGTGCGTACCCCCCGACGACGACCAGCGCCGCCGAGACGAGCGGCATCCCCCGAATCGCGTACAGGGTCGGCCCGACAGCGAGCAGGAGGATACCGACGTTGACGTACACCACCGCCGCCCAGAACGCGGTGGCCGTCTCGGAGTCGACTTCCATCGCCTCGGCGTCGACGTCGCCGGCGACGCCGGTCCGATCGCGAAGTTCGGCCTCCATGTCCCGCGCTTTCGGGGTGGACACGCCGCTCTCGTTCTCGTCGTCCTCCCCGTCGAACGTTCCGTCGACGAACCGCTCCACGGGGTCGTCGTCGCTCACGGCTGCTACTCCCGGACCGATCGGCAAAAGGGTTCGTAGTCGCCTCAGCGCCGGTCCGTGAGCGACACCGACGCGTCGCTTCGGAGCCACGCGAGCGGCGCCTCGGCGTCGTACAGCACGACGCCACCGTCGACTTCGTAGGCCTCGACGGTCTCGAAACCGTCGTCCGCGGGTTCGGAACGCTCCGATGCCACCTCCGGCAGGCCGCTCTCGTCGGGCATGTTACTCCGTACCAAACGACGGAGTATATGCCTTTCGGGGGTGTGCGACAGCGGGGCCGGCGGACCACCGTCGTTTTAACGGATCCCGGCAAACCACCGCCAATGAGTGAGAGCGAGCAGTGGGGGCTCGACGAGTTCGAGTCCCCCGACGGGGGCCGCCCGGACGAGGAAGCGGCCGTCGTCGCCGGCGACGCCGGACAGTCCGTCAGCGAGGTGGTCGACGCCGCCGATCTGAAGTTCCCAGACAGCGAGGGCGTCGTCCGGATGAAGGTCTCGCAAGTGGACTACACGATCGAGGGGTCCGGGGCCGAGGAGTACCCCGTGGTCCACGTGTTCGGCCGGACCGCCGACAACGAACCCGAGCACGTCCGCGTGCTCGGCGTCGAGCCGTACTTCTACGTTCCCACCGAGAACGTCGAGGACCGCGCGCTGACCGAGGAGTACGACGCGATCCTCGACACCCGAACCGAGGACCCCAGCGGCGAGCGCTTCGAGTCGATCCGTGGCGAGCCGCTGACGAAGGTGATCGGCCGCACGCCCCGTGACGTGGGGCAGATGCGTGACGACTTCGAGGAGCACTACGAGGCGGACATCCTGTTCCCCAACCGCTTCCTGATCGACAAGGACGTGAGCGCCGGCCTGCAGGTGCCCGAGCGACGGCTGGAGGACGACCGGATCCAGGTGCGCTACGACGACGAGGAGTTGGTCGCCGTCGACGCGCCGACGGAGGCCGACCTCCGCGTGAACACGTTCGACATCGAGGTCGACGACCGCTCGGGGTTCCCGGAGGACGGCGAGGAGCCGATCGTCTGTCTCACCTCCCACGACTCCTACGACGACGAGTACGTCGTCTGGCTGTTCGACGCGCCCGACGCCGAGGTGGACGCGCCGGAGGTGCTCGACGAGTACGAACAGATCGCCGACTCGGGGGACGTGGAGGTGCGCGTGTTCGACGAGGAGCCGGCGATGCTCGACGCGTTCGTCGAGTACATCGAGAAGACGAACCCCGACGTGCTCACGGGCTGGAACTTCGAGGATTTCGACATGCCGTACGTGCTCGACCGCCTGGAGATGGTCGACCCCAGCACGGAGTACGACCTCGACATCGACCGGCTCTCCCGGGTGAACGAGGTGTGGCGCTCGGACTGGGGCGGCCCGGACGTGAAGGGTCGCGTGGTGTTCGACCTGCTGTACGGCTACAAGCAGATCGTCATCAAGGAACTCGAGTCGTTCCGCCTCGACGCCATCGGCGAGCGCGAACTCGACGTGGGGAAGGAGCACTACTCCGGCGACATCGGCGACCTCTGGGAGCAGGACCCCGAACAGCTGCTGGAGTACAACCTCCGGGACGTGGAGCTCTGTGTCGAGATCGACCGCAAGCAGTCCGTGATCGCGTTCTGGGACGAGGTGCGCTCGTTCGTCGGCTGTAAGCTCGAGGACGCCCCCACTGCCGGCGACGCGGTGGACATGTACGTCCTGCACAAGGCCCACGGCGAGTTCGGCCTGCCGTCGAAGGGCCAGCAGGAGGCCGCCGAGGAGTTCGAAGGTGGTGCTGTCTTTGAACCTATATCGGGAGTAAAGGAAAATGTTACAGTTTTAGACCTGAAAAGTTTGTATCCAATGTCGATGGCGACGATAAATTCGTCGCCAGAGACGAAGGTCGACCCCGAGGAGTACGACGGCGAAACGTACCGCGCGCCGGATGGCACCCACTTCCGGAAGGAGCCGGACGGGATCATGCGCGAGATGATCGACGAACTCCTCAGCGAGCGAGAGGAGAAGAAGGAGCTCCGCGACCAGCACCAGCCCGGCACACCCGAGTACGAGCGCTACGACCGGCAGCAGGGCGGGGTGAAGGTGATCATGAACTGCTTCACGCCTGACACCGACGTACTCACACCCGAGGGTGTGCGGAACATCCGTGACCTCGACGTCGGCGACGAAGTGTACTCGCTGAACCCCGACACCGAGGAGATGGAGGTCAAACCCGTCGAGGACACCCACGCCTACCCCGACTACGAGGGGGAGCTAGTCGACATCGAGACCAGCAAGATCGACTTCAGCGTCACACCCAACCACCGGATGCTCGTCCGGAAGAACGAGACCAACGGGATCACCGAGGACGGCTACAGCTTCGTCGAAGCCGGCGACCTCGACCGGGCGACCAACTACGAACTCCCCCACGACTGGTCGACGGAGCACGGCGAGGACCTCGACGAGGTCGACCTCGTCGATTATCTCGAAGGAGATTACGAGGTCTGGGTCCGCCCGGAGGTCCACGGCCACACGTTCGCCGCGGAACTGGGCTACTACCCCGACACGGTCCTGAAAAACGACGTCGGCGAGGAGGGGTACGTGTTCGACGCCGAGACGTACGAGGAACACCGTGAGTACATCGAGTCGGTCTGCGAGCGGAGCTTCGTCCACCGCGAGTCCGGCCGGAAGTGGATCCCGCGGACGTACGACGGCGACGACTTCATCGACCTGCTGGCGTGGTACGTCACCGAAGGGAACGTGTACACCTCCGAGGAGAAGCAGTTCGGGGAGATGCTTCGTGGTTCGGCGACGACCGTTCAGATCGCCCAGCAGCCCGCCGTCACCGACGGCGGCGACGACGACCACGCCGCGATCGGCGACCTGCTCGACCGGATGGGGTTCGACTACTACGCCGACGAGAGCGGCTACCAGTTCACCTCCCGCTTGCTCGGCGAAACACTCGAACGGCTCTGTGGCGGCGACAGCTTCGAGAAACGGGTTCCGGAGTTCGTCTTCGATCTGAGCGAGCGCCAGAAGCGACGGTTCCTCGACACGCTCGTGGCGGGCGACGGCGACCGCCAGCCGAACTCGTGGCGCTACACGACTTCGAGCGAACGGCTCCGCGACGACGTGCTCCGACTCTGTACCCACCTCGGCCTGACCACGAACTACGGGAAGAACGGCGGTTCGTGGCGGATCTACGTCGACGAAGGGTCGAAGAACACGCTCCGGATGCACCGTAGCGGCTCGACCAGCACCGCCGACGACGGCGTCTACTGCGTCACGGTCGCGGACAACCACAGCCTGCTCGCCGGCCGGAACGGGACGTTCCAGTTCGTCGGCCAGTCGCTGTACGGCGTCTCGGGCTGGGATCGCTTCCGCCTCTACGACACCGAGGGTGCCGCTGCCGTGACGGCGACGGGGCGGGAGGTTATCGAGTTCACCGAAACCGCCACCGAGGAGATCGGACACGAGGTTGCATACGGGGATACCGACAGCGTGATGATAAGTCTTGAAGACGACATGTCCAAGGACGACGCCATCGAGCAGTCCTTCGGCATCGAGGAGCACATCAACGAGCGCTACGACGACTTCGCCCGCGAGGAACTCAACGCTCACACCCACCGCTTCGAGATCGAGTTCGAGAAGCTCTACCGGCGGTTCTTCCAGGCGGGCAAGAAGAAACGCTACGCCGGCCACATCGTCTGGAAGGAGGGGAAGGACGTCGACGACATCGACATCACCGGGTTCGAGTACCAGCGCTCGGACATCGCGCCGGTCACGAAGCGCGTCCAGAAGGAGGTCATCGACATGATCGTCCGCGGCGGTGACCTCGACGACGTGAAGGAGTACCTCCACGAGGAGATCAAGACGTTCGAGGAGGGCAACGCCGACCTGGACGAGGTCGGCATCCCCGGCGGCATCGGGAAGCGCCTCGACGCGTACGACACCGACACCGCGCAGGTCCGGGGAGCGAAGTACGCGAACCTCCTGCTGGGCACCAACTTCCAGCGCGGCTCCAAACCCAAGCGGCTCTACCTGAAGAAGGTCCACCCCGAGTTCTGGCAGCGCATGGAGAACGAGCAGGGGTTCGACCCGCAGACGGACCCGCTCTACCGGGAGTTCAAGCGCGACCCCGACGTGATCTGCTTCGAGTACGCCGAGGAGGTGCCCGAAGAGTTCGAGGTCGACTGGCCGAAGATGCTCGACAAGACGCTGAAGGGGCCCATCGAGCGCATCATCGAGGCGCTCGGCCTGTCGTGGGACGAAGTGAAGTCCGGGCAGGAGCAGACCGGCCTCGGGCAGTGGGGCTGAACGGAAGTTCGGACGCTTTTTCCCGACCGACGCGGAACGCGAGCACATGTCTCGCTCCGTCGGCGTGGTGGTCCCCGCCTACCGACCCGACGTGGACCGCCTCTCGCGCTACGTGCGCGCGCTCGACGAGCGGCTCGCCCCCGCGGAACTCCGGATCGAACTCGACGACCCCGCTCCCGGCGACGAGGAAGCCCTCGCCGACCTCCCGGCGACGGTGTACGTCGCCGACCGCCGCCGGGGGAAGGGTGCCGCGGTCACGGAGGGGTTCGACGCGCTCGACACCGACGTACTCGCCTTTGCCGACGCCGACGGCTCGACGCCCGCCGAGTCGATCGCCGACGTGATCGACCCCGTCGCGTCGGGGGAGTTCGACCTCGCCGCGGGGTCGCGGCGCCACCCCGAGGCGACCGTGCAGTCCCACCAGAAGACGCTGCGGCGCTTCCTCGGCGACGCGTTCGCGTGGCTGGCCCGACAGCTGCTCGATCCGGACCTGTACGACTACCAGTGTGGTGCGAAAGCCGTCTCGGCGAACTTCTGGTCGCGACTGCGGCGCCACCTCACCGAGTCGGGGTTCGCGTGGGACATCGAACTCCTCGCCATCGCGGGCGCGCTGGGGGGCCGAATCGCCGAGGTCCCGGTGATCTGGGAGGACCAGCCCGAGTCGACGGTCGACCCCGTGAGCGACACGCTCTCGATGTTCACCGGGCTGCTGACCGCGCGCCACCGCGCGAAGGCGGTCCGGGGCGATCGACTGCACGAACTGCTCGCGGCGCGGGCCGACCGACCGCTCCTGATCGAGCGAGGTGGACGGTGAGAGGAGTCCCGGACGAACTGCTAGTGCCGGGGCGGTTCGGCCAGTTCGTCTCGGTCGGCGCCGTCGGCGCCGTCTTCGACCTCACGACCAGTTCGGTGCTGACCGCCGGGATGGGCGTCGCGCCGGAGATCGCGAAGCTGGTCGGCGCCGAGGTGGCGATCCTCGTGATGTTCGTGGTCAACGAGCGTTGGACGTTCGCCGGTCACGGCGACGACGGCGGCTGGGCGATCCTCCGCCGGCTGCTGAAGTCGAACCTCGTGCGCAGCGGCGGCGTCGCCGTGCAGGTCGGCGTGGTGGCGGCGCTCACGCGCCTGCCGATCGTCCTGGAGGCGTTCGGCGTCGACCTCTGGGAACTGGCGACGTTCCCCATCGCGATCGGCTGTTCGCTCCTGTTGAACTACGTGCTGGAGAGCCTGTTCACCTGGCGGGTGACGACCGACTGAGTGTGGGAGGAAACCACGCGACGACGACGGAATCAGAACCCTTAACCGTCGAACGGGATTTGGATCAGGTAGCGGGATGGGATAGCCAGGAGATTCCGCCGGGCTCATAACCCGGAGATCGGTAGTTCAAATCTACCTCCCGCTACTTCCTGTCGACGACAATGTCCGAAGCGCCGAGCGTAGCGAGGCGCGAGTACGTCGTCGACTGAGTAGCGATCAAGGTAGATTCTGAACCCAGAGGACGAGCGAGCGCCAGCGAGCGAAGTCCTCGCGGTTCAAATCTACCTCTCGCGTTTTCCCACAACTCCGACTCTCTCCACCACGGACCCAAACGCCCTTGGGACCCCCCCGAGTAACCCGGATAGATGAGTGAGGAGCGCATCGTCGACGTCGCCGCCGTCCCGGCGGAGAGCACGCTACTGTTCACCGTCGAGGACCGCGAGAGCGGCGAGGAACGCGAGGCCGTGCTGGTCAACACCGACGACGGGGTGAGAGCGTGGTTCAACTACTGCCAGCACTGGCGGGACGTGAACCTCGACACCGGCGGCGGCAGCGTGATCCGCGACGGCGAACTGGTCTGCAAGCGTCACGGCGCGACGTTCGAGTGTGACAGCGGCGAGTGCACGTTCGGCCCCTGTGAGGGCGCGGTGCTCGACGAACTCGCGGTCCGCACCACCGCCGGCGGCGTGTTCGTCGACGACGACGGCTACGAGTTCGTCCGCTTCGGCGAAGCCGAGAGCGACGACGACGCCGACATCCACCGATCCACGGAATCCCGGATCGGGTTCTGAGGAAGGACGGATTCATACCGCCGGGGCCCCTGGCTCCGACGATGAGCGAGGAGAACGGCGACCTGTACGACGACGGCCTGCCCGAGGGGGAGACGCCCGAGGAGGACGGCCTGGTGCTGAAGTTCATCATCGCCGCCGTGCTCCTGATCCTGGTGTACGCGGTCGCGACGATCCTGCTGGCCGCGGCCTAGTAAAACGTCTCCTCGATCCGCTCCCGGTAGCGCTGGGCCAGCAGCTGCGTCACCGGCCCGCCGCCGACGCTCGCGCCGTCGACGGCGTCGACGGGCCTGATTTCCCACGTCGAGTTCGTGCAGAACACCTCCTCCGCGGTCCGGAGCGCGTCGGGGCCGATCGTCATCTCCCGGACGGGGATGCCCTCTTCTTCCGCGATGTCGATCACCGTCGCGCGGGTGATCCCGGGCAGGACCGGGCCCGACAGCGCGGGCGTGAGCAGGCCGTCGCCGTCGACCGCGAACACGTTGCTGGTCGCGCCCTCGGCGACGTGGCCCGCCGAATCGAGCAGCAGCGCCTCGTCGGCGTCGGTCCCTCGGAGTTCGAGACGCGCGAGGATCCCGTTCAGGTAGTTGTGGGTCTTCGCCCGTGCGGGCACCGCGGCGTCCGGGATTCGCTGGGTCGAGACGGTACGGAGCGTCGCCGATTGGTCCCAGACCGACTCGCCGTCGAGCCCACCCCGCGGGAGCGGTTTCACGACGATCACGACCGTCGGGTCCACCTCGGGGTCGGGATCGAGTTTCCCGGGTTGGACGCCCCGGGAGATGGAGAGCCGGACGTACGCGTCGTCGAGGCCGTTCGCGTCCAGCGTTTCCCGAATACGGTCGTGAAGGTCCTCCCGCGCCAGCCCGTGATCGAGCGCGAGCAGGTCGCAGGTCTCCGCGAGTCGGTCGGCGTGGGCGTCCCAGCCGAACACGTCGCCGCCGTAGGCCCGCAGCGTCTCGAAGGCGGCGTCGCCGTACTGGAACCCGCGGTCCTCGACGGAGATCGTCGCATCCTCGGTCGGAACGAGCTCGCCGTCGACGTGGTACAGCAGGTCGTCCGCGCGTGCTTCGTCGCTCATCGTTTCCACTTTCGACAGGTTTCGAGGAAGTTCTGGACCATAGTTTTGCCGTGTTCGGTCAGGATGCTTTCGGGGTGGAACTGCACGCCGACGTGGGGTTGCTCCCGGTGGCGGACCGCCATCACCACGTCCTCGTCGTCGGTGGTCGCCGTCTCGACCAGCGAGTCGGGGATCGCGTCGCGGTCGACCGCCAGCGAGTGGTAGCGCCCGACGCGAATCCCCTGTGGGAGTCCGGCGAACACGCCGTCGCCGTCGTGACTGATCCGCGAGGGCTTCCCGTGAACCACCGCGTCGGCGCGGCCCACCGGCGCGCCGTTGTGCGCACAGAGCGCCTGGTGGCCGAGACAGACCCCCAGCGTCGGGTAGTCGAGGTCGAAGGTGTCCATCGAGATACCCGCGCTCTCGGGCGTTCCGGGACCGGGCGAGACGACGATCCCGTCGGGGTCGATTCTCCGAATCTCCTCGCGGTCGATCGCGTCGTTGCGCCGGACCGTCACCTCGCCGTCGCGCCCCTGGACCGCCTCGCCGAGGTACTGCACGAGGTTGTAGACGAACGAGTCGTAGTTGTCGATCACGAGGATCTCGGGCGCGGTCATCGCTCCACCTCGCCGCCGTCGGCGGCCGTGTCGGGTGTTCCATCGGAACCAGCGTTTTCGGGGTCGTCCGCAACGTCGAGGTGGCCCCGATCCAGCGCGTCGTCGACCGCGTTGACCAGCCCACGAGCCTTCGCGAGCGTTTCGTCGTACTCCGCGTCGGTGTCGGAGTCGTGGACGATTCCCGCACCGACGCTGAGATGGTACTCCTCGGCGTGGCGCACGAGCGTCCGGATGACGATGTTGAGCGTCGCCCGGCCGTCGAAGCCGAAGATCCCGATACTCCCGGTGTAGGGGCCGCGGCGGCGGTCCTCGAGCTCGTCGATGATCTCCATCGTCCGGGGTTTGGGCGCGCCGGTGATGGTGCCACCGGGGAACGTCGCCGCGATAGCGTCGGTGAGCGTGCCGTCCTCGCGGAGTCGTCCCTCGATCAGCGAGACGAGATGCATCACCTCCGAGTAGCGGTCGACGCGGCGGTACTCGGTGACGTCGACGCTGCCGTACTCGCTGATCTTCCCGAGGTCGTTGCGTTCGAGGTCGACCAGCATCGCGTGCTCGGCGCGCTCCTTCTCGTCGGTCCGGAGGTCGTCGGCTAGCGCCGCGTCTTCCTCGTCGGTGTCGCCGCGGGGGCGCGTGCCGGCGATGGGTTCGGTGCGCAGGCGGTCGCCCTCACGGTCGAGCAGCAGTTCGGGGCTCGCGCTCACCAGGTCGACGCCACGGAACTCAAGCAGCCCGGAGTACGGCGCGGGGTTGACCTCCCGCAGCGCGTCGTACGCTTCGACGGGGTGGACCGCCGCGGGCGCTTCGAGGCGCTGGGAGACGTTCGCCTGGAACGTGTCGCCCTCGCAGATGTACGCCTTCGCGCGGCGGACGCGCTCGCGGAACTGCTCGCGGCCGCAGGTGCTCTCGAACGCGGCCTCGTCAGAATCGACGGACGCGGGACCGACCGCCGGATCCCCTACCTGGGCACGCCGCCCGAGATCGCCGACCTTTGTGAGTGCCCAGTCGTACCGCGCGTCCAGCGCCGCCTCGTCGGCGTCTTCGGGAACCCGCGGGCAGGCAGTGATCCGCAGCGTGACTTCGTCGCCACGGGGCTCCTCCCACGCGGCGAGGCAGTCGTAGACGCCGACCTGGAGCCTGGGCAGGTCGCGGTCGTCGGGCGTGCCGTCGCCGGCGGAGATGGACTCGAGCTCCCGGGCCACGTCGTAGGAGAGCCAGCCGATCGCGCCGCAGGGGTAGGGGACGTCACAGTCGCCACGGGCAAGGTCCTCGCCGTCGAGCAGCCCAGACAGCGCCGCGAGCGTCTCGGAGCGGTTCTGCCCGAACCGGCGGCCGGCCGTCTCGGTCCACCAGTTCCCGGCCAGCACGGACTCCGGAGAGACGGTGAGGAACTCCGTCGGCTCGACGCCGAAGTAGCTCCAACCTGCTTGGCCGCCTGAGGTTTCTAGAAACACCCCACCGCGCTCGGTCCGGGCGCGGCGGTACGCGTCGAACGGGTCGTCGACGACGGTCCGGATCTCGACGGGTACCCGAGCGCCGGCCGGCGCCTCGCGGGCCACGGCGTGGAACTGCTCGGGGTCAGTGACGACCGTCGTCTCGGTCATGCGTCGGCCAACGGCGGCGATCCGCTAAAAACGAGCGGGTTCGATCACTCGTACTCGTTCGCGCGGTCGATCCACTTCCGAACTGTCCCTTCCGGAGCAGTCGTCCGCTCCGCGATCTCCTCGGCGTCGGCCGCCCGGAGGTCCGCGACGGTCGCGATGTCGATCTCGACCAGCCGCTCGGAGTAGGCCGGCCCGATCCCCTTGATCTCGTCGACGGGCGTGTCCTCCCCGGCTTCCTCACTCTCGTCACCGGCTTCCTCACTCTCGTCCCCGACGTCCGGACCTGCCTCGTCGATGTCGGTGGTCTCGTCCTCGGATTCGGGGCCGGCCGCCTCCGCCGGTTCGGCCCGCCCCGACGGCTCCTCCTGGGCGATGTCTTCGTCGACGAGCGACTCCGTCGACGCTTCCGCGTCGGTGTCGGTCGCAACCGGATCCTCGTCGTCCGGTTCGGCCTCCTCGATCGCGTCGTCGACGGAGTCGACGTCGGTCGTCTCGTCCCCGCTGTCGGGGCCCGCGGCCTCCGCCGGCTCGGCCCGCTCCGACGGCTCGTCCTGTGCCGCCTCCTCGTCGACGAGCGACTCCGTGGACGCCTCCGCGTCGGTGCCAGCAGCGGCCGGTTCGTCGTCTGTCGTACCACCCGATTCGTCGGCGCCCTCGACCGCCGCCTCCGTCTCGGCGTCGGCGTCGGAACGCTCCTGCACCGTCACGTCGCGCTCGGACCGGCCGTCGCTGTCGTCCGACTCCAGCCCGAGGAGCCGTTTGAGCTTCCGAAGTACCATGCTGTGGGCGAAAACGATCCGCGGTGGTAAAAAGCCAGCGTCGCCGTCGGCCGGTTCTCCCGCGGGAACAGTCAGTCGGACGGAGCGCTCTCTCGGAGTCGGTCACGGAGCGCGCCGTTCATGGCTTCGAGGGGGGCGTCGACGCCGGTCCAGCGCTCGAACGCGGCGACGCCCTGGTACAACAGCATCCACGCGCCGTCGACGGTGACAGCCCCCGCGTCGGCGGCGTCCCGCAGGAGCTTCGTCCGGAGCGGGGAGTACACCGCGTCCAGCACCGCCAGATCACCGTGGAGCAGTTCCGCGGGAACGGGCGACGTGTGGGGGTCGTCCATTCCGACGCTGGTCGCGTTGACGAGGATGTCGGCGGCGGGAACGCGGTCCTCGAGCGCGTCCAGTCCGCCGGCGTCGACGCCCAGATCCGCGAAGTCGGCCGCGAGTTCCTCTGCGCGCTCGACCGTGCGGTTGGCGACGAACGTGTCCGCGCCGGCGTCGGCCAGCGCGTAGGTGGCTGCTCTCCCTGCACCGCCGGCGCCGACGACGACCGCGGACCGGTTCTCGATCTCGACGTCGTGGTGCGTGAACGCGCGGACGACACCCTCGACGTCGGTGTTGTGGCCCTCCGGCGGGCCGTCCCCGTCGAACGTGATCGTGTTCACGGCGCCGACGGCCTCGGCCGTGGCGGTCGGCTCGACGTGGGGGAGCACGTCCCGCTTGAACGGCACCGTGACGTTGAGGCCGGCGACGCCGATGGCGTCCGCGCCGGCGACCGCTTCGCCGATCCGGTCGGGGTCGGGTTCGAGCGTGACGTACCGCGCGTCGAGCGAGCGCGCCTCGTAGGCGGCCTCGTGCATCGGCGGCGAGAGAGAGTGTTCCACCGGCCGGCCGATCAGCCCGTAGACGTCCATGGTCGGGGTGAGCGAGCCCTGCGGAAAAAGCTCGCGCCCACGGGTGGACCGGAGACGACGGCTACTTGGCCGGCGCGGCCGGAGTCGGAGTCGATGACAATCGGGATCGTCGTGTCGCGGGCCGATCACGCCTCGCTCCACATCGGGGAGCAGCTGCTCGCGCAGGGGGACTGGACCGAACACGAGGACGAGGCGCTGAACGACGCCGACGGCGGCGGGACGTACTACCGCGACGGCCCGTTCGAACTCCGGGAGTTCGACGAGCTCCACATCGGGCTCGCCGACCCGGCGCCGGCGTTCAGCGAGGAGCCACGCCTGCTGGTGTTCGTCTCCCGGCACTCCGGCGAGACGGGCGCGCTGCTGACGGGCCACTTCACGGGCAACTTCGGCGAGGCGGAGTACGGCGGCGCCGACGGCGAACTCGCGGCAGCCGCGCCGAGCGCGCTCTCGGCGTACGTGGGCGCGCTGGCGGCCCACGCCCCCGAGGGGTACGACGTCGCGATCGAGGGGACCCACCACGGCCCGACCGCGCTCGACACGCCGTCGATGTTCGCGGAGCTCGGCAGCGGCGAGGAGCAGTGGGACGACCCCGACGGCGCTCGCGCGGTCGCCCAGGCGGTGCTCTCCCTGCGTGGGGTGGCGGCCCACCGCGACCGACAGGTCGTCGGGATCGGCGGCGGCCACTACGCCCCGCGGTTCGGCCGCGTGCTCCGGGAGACGCCGTGGGCGGTCGGCCACATCGCGAGCGACTGGCAGCTCGAGGAGCTGGGCCACCCGCGGGACGAGGACGCCAAGGCCGTGCTCGAACAGGCGTTCGAGCGCAGCGACGCGACCCACGCGCTGCTCGACGGCGACCACCCCGAGGTCGCCGACGCCATCGAGGACCTGGGCTACCGCGTCGTGAGCGAGACGTGGGTCCGGACCGTCGGCGACCGCCCGCTGGCGCTGGTCCGGTCGCTGGAGTCGGGCGTCGCGACCGTCGACGAGGGGCTCCGATTCGGCGCGCACACTCCCGACGACGCCGAGGACTGGGAGAAAATGAGTCTGCCCGACGACCTGCTCGCGGCCGCCCAGAACGTCGACGGCGAGTCGACGCGGGAGGCGGTCGCGGAGGCGACGGTCGCGTTCGACACGATCGAGAACGGCACCCGAGCGAAAGGTGAGGCGGCAGTGCCGGACGCCGACGCGTACGACGACCTGATCGACGACCTCGCGGCGATCCTGCGGGCGGAGTACGACGAGGTGACCGTCGACGACGACACCGTGGTCGCCCGCGAGGAGGCGTTCGACCCCGAGAAGGCGGGGAAGCTCGGCGTGCCGGAGGGGCCGAAGATGGGCCAGCTCTCCAGCGGGGAGTCCGTCGAGGTCGACGGCGAGGTGATCCCTCCCTCGGCGGTGGAGAGTCAGCGGGAGGATCAGTTCTCGATCTGAGCGGTGTCGGTCGTGGCGAGAACCGCCGCAAAGGGAGAAAGGTCAATAGGCTCCGCCTAATACCCCTGGTCAAATGGACTCCATCGTAGAGGAGGCGATCGACGAGGCCGAGGGCGAGGGCGACGAGCAGCCCGACGCCCAGGCCGAGGGAGAGAGCCCGGCCGAGAAGGAGACCGGCGGCGAGACACCCTCGTCGGGGAAGATGACCGACGAGGAGCTTCAGGACGTCCTGCAGGACCTCAAGACCAACATCACGGTGGTCGGCTGCGGCGGCGCCGGCGGCAACACCGTCAACCGCATGCACGAGGAGGGGATCCACGGCGCGAAGCTGGTCGCCGCGAACACCGACGTCCAGCACCTCGTCTCCATCGAGGCCGACACGAAGATCCTGATGGGCAAGGAGAAAACGCAGGGTCGCGGCGCTGGCTCGCTCCCGCAGGTCGGCGAGGAGGCCGCCATCGAGTCCCAGGAGGAGATCAAGGACTCCATCGCCGGCTCGGACATGGTGTTCGTCACCGCCGGGCTCGGCGGCGGCACCGGAACGGGCTCGGCACCCGTCGTCGCCAAGGCCGCCCAGGCCGCGGGCGCGCTGACGATCTCGATCGTCACGACGCCGTTCACCGCGGAGGGTGAGGTCCGGCGCACGAACGCCGAGGCGGGCCTCGAACGGCTGCGTGACGTCTCCGACACCGTGATCGTCGTGCCGAACGATCGCCTCCTCGACGCGGTGGGGAAGCTGCCGGTCAAGCAGGCGTTCAAGGTCTCCGACGAGGTGCTGATGCGCTCGGTCAAGGGGATAACCGAACTGATCACCAAGCCCGGGCTGGTCAACCTCGACTTCGCCGACGTCCGTACCGTGATGGAGAAGGGTGGCGTCGCGATGATCGGCCTCGGGGAGTCCGACACCGAGGAGAAGGCCGAGGACTCGGTGCAGTCCGCGCTGCGGTCGCCGCTGTTGGACGTGGACATCTCCGGCGCCAACTCCGCGCTGGTGAACGTCACCGGCGGCTCGGACATGTCCATCGGCGAGGCCGAGGGCGTCGTCGAGGAGATCTACGACCGGATCGACCCCGACGCGCGCATCATCTGGGGCACCTCCGTCGACGAGGAGATCGAGGGCCGGATGCGCACGATGATCGTCGTGACTGGGGTGGAGTCCCCCCAGATCTACGGCGGCGGCGAGGCCGCCCAGCGCGGCACCTCGCCCGACCAGCTCCAGGACGTGAACTGATCGCCGCGGTTCGGTTTTTCGTCGTCGTCGCCACTCGCGAGCGTGTTCGCCGTCGAAAGCACATTCAATAGATAGAAAAGGCGCCGGGCTGAACCACACGTCAAGATGGACGTCAAATACGACCTCTCGGAGTACGTGCGCGTGCTCAAACTCGCGAGCACCCCCGAGTGGGAGGAGTTCTCGATGGTCGCCAAGATCTCCGGCGCCGGCATTTTCCTCATCGGCTTCCTCGGGTTCCTGATGTTCGCCATCATGAGCTTCGTGCCGGGCGCGGTCCCGGGTGGTGCGTAGATGCCGATCTACGCCGTCAAGACCACTGCGAGCCAGGAGGAGACCGTCGCCGACATGATCGCCTCGAAGGAGATGCCCGAGATCCACGCCGTGCTGGCGCCGGACTCGCTGACCTCCTACGTGATGGTCGAAGCGGAGGACGACTCGATCATCGAGCGCGTGCTCGACGAGATCCCCCACGCCAACGGGATCGTGCCGGGCACGTCGTCGATGACCGAGGTCGAACACTTCCTCTCGCCGACCCCCGACGTGGAGGGGATCGCCGAGGGCGACATCGTCGAACTCATCGCCGGCCCGTTCAAGGGCGAGAAGGCGCAGGTTCAGCGCATCGACGAGGGGAAAGACCAGGTGACCGTCGAGCTGTACGAGGCGACGGTGCCGATCCCGGTCACGGTGCGTGGCGACCAGATCCGCGTGCTGGACTCCGAGGAGCGGTGAGCGGAGCGAACCGCTCCTCGAACCAGTCGAACGGGGAGCGGAGCGACTCGCGAGACGCCGGGCGGTAGGCTCCCGCCAGAGAACGAGCGTTCGCGACGCTACTCCGAGTTGCCGTTGAGTCGGTCGACGACGCTCTGGAGATCCGCGTTCTCCTCGATCTCCTCTTTGATCCCTTCACGGGCGCGCACGTCGCTCCCGTCGGCGTCGTAGGCGCGCACGTACTCCGCGCGGGTGTGCTCGTCGAACGCGTGGCGGATGGCGAAGTACCCCTCCGGGACGATGGTGCCACACACCTCACACTCGTGGCGCTGGTGTTCGGTCGTCTGGTGGACGATCACGGCCTCGGGACCGTCGAACTCCCGGCCACAGCCGGCGATCCCGCAGTTCCAGCGGCTCATACGCGCTCCTTCGGGGTGGGGGCGGCAAAAGCGTTCTCCCCGACGCCCGACATCGAACACGGAGGCTATTTGGGCGGCGACCGACTGCAGTCGAACGTGACTACGGCGCCGACGCGGGTCGACATGCACGTCAAGGTGCTCGACGGGCGGGTCGTCGAGCGGGCGAAAGCCCGGGGGATCGACGTGCTGGTGTACGCACCCCACTTCACGCGACTGCCGGAGATCCGGGAGCGGGCCGAACGCCACAGCGACGACGAGCTGCTGGTCGTGCCGGGGCGTGAGATATTCACGGGGAACTGGCAGAACCGCCGTCACATCCTCGCCGTGGGGCTCTCCGACCCGGTGCCGGACTTCGTCTCCTTCGAAGGTGCACTCTCCGCGCTCGCCGATCAGGGCGCCGCGCTCTGTGTCCCGCATCCGACGCTGTTGAACGTCAGCCTCGGCCAACCGGAGATCCGAGCCTACGCCGACCACATCGACGCCGTCGAGAGCTACAACGTCAAATCGCCGCCACACGTCAACAAGCGCGCCAAACGCATCACCGAGGAGGCCGGCCTCCAGGCGTTCGGCTCGTCGTACGCCCACGTTCGGGGCGCCATCGGGGAGGCGTGGACCGAGTTCGAGACCGATATCGACAGCGAGGCCGACCTCGTGGAGGCGCTAGCCTCCGGCGTCGACCGACAGGTGGTCCACCGTTCCGGCCCGCGCCACCGCTTCTGGAACCTCGCGGAGTTCGCCCACCTGGGGTACGAGAACTCGTGGGGGAAGATCGACCGCCTGTTCCTCTCGGGTACCGAGCCGACCCACCCCGACCACATCGCCTACGGCGGCCGGTTCGACGACGTCGCGGTGTACTAACCCATCATCGTCGTCACCCCGCTCAGCTCCAGCCCGGGGGGGAGGTACTGGGGGAGCAGGTGGACGAACGCCGCGAACACCCCGATCTCGATCAGCGTGACGACGATGGTGACCACGTCGGCGTACGTGCTCGTGGTCGTAACACCGGTCGGCGAGCCGAACTCCTCGCTCCAGAACGGGTAGAACAGCGCGATGCCGCGCTTGCTCCCCAGCATGTCGAGCACGTAGTGGCTGAGGATCCCCGCCCAGACGAAGCTGAGGTTGCCGAAGAAGTAGGGGTACGCCAGCGCGATCCCGAGCACGGGAAGGTTGTGCAGCGTCTTGCGGTGTTTGCCGAACGCGGTGTCCACGTCCGGGAACAGCGCGCCCAACACCAGCGGCAGCGACACCTCGGCGATGGCGACGAACGTCGTCACGTCGCCGGCGGGCTCGAGCACGTAGCCGACGCCGATGGCCAGCAACAGGGCGTTGAGGACGTGGCCTTTCTTGTCCATACCCGTGTGCGCGGCCGGCACCCCGCAAAACGTTTCGGTCGACGGCTCAGAGTTCGTCGAGTAACAGCGCCAACGCTTTCCGCGCGATCTGCTCTTTGATCTCGGTCCGGTCGCCGTCGAAGACGTGCCGCGAGACCTCGGTGTAGGAGCCGCCGGTCCCCCAGTCGGCGGCGTAGGCGCGGCCGATGAACACCGTCCCCACGGGTTTCTCCTCGCTGCCGCCCTCGGGGCCAGCGATCCCGGTCGTCGAGAGGCCGAACGTCGTCCCCGCGGTGTCGCGCACGCCGGCGGCCATCTGCTCGGCGACGCGCGCCGAGACCGCGCCGTGGTCGTCGAGGCTCTCCCGGGAGACCGCGAGTTCCTCGAGCTTGGCGTCGTAGGAGTAGGTCACGACCGAGCGGTCGAAGTACTCCGAGGAGCCCGGCACGTCGGTCAGCAGCGACCCGATCAGCCCGCCCGTGCAGGACTCGGCGACGGCGACCGTGGCGTCGTGCTCCCGGAGGGCGTCGCCGATCCGTTCCTCGACCGGCGGATCGTCGGCGTACTCGCGCATGCTCGACGGTGGGGGCGCCGAGGGGAAATAGCCGACGGGCACCCTGTGGGTGGCGACGCCCTCGACGCGTCGTGGTCAGAGGAGGTCGTCGAGTTCGTCGTTCTGGAACGCGTCGGCGGCGTCGCGCTTGCGCTGGCCCTCGTCGCGCTGCTCGGCCTCGGCCTGCGCGTCGGCGGCGCGGTTCATGAACTCCTGGACGCGGTCGGAGCGTTCGACGCCGCTCAGCAGCACCAGCGAGGAGATCTTGTCGGTGTCGAGCGGGAAGTCGCCGCCGCGGACCTGCATGCTGCCGGTCTCCTCCTCGATCCACGAGCGGGCGCGCTCGACGCCCTTGCGGGAGAGCGTGTCGGGGCGCCCGGCGACGACCAGCAGCGCGGCGTCGGCCTCGCTCGCGTTCGGGAGGCTCGTCCCCGTGAACAGCGCCTGTCGGGTCGTGCTCGTGACGACGTTGACGTTCTCGTCGGGGTCGTCGCTGGCTTCGGACTCGGCGTAGCCCACTGCCGCCAAGCCGCCCGACCGGAGCGTGTTGATCACCTCGCTGGTGTCGACGACGCTCTGGGCCACGTCGCGGTCGAGTCCGCCGCCACCAAGTCCGAGCGAGCGGTCCTCAACGGGTTCGCCCGCGGCGAGCAGCAGGCCGATCCGGCGCGCGATGCTCTCGTTGATCGCGGCCATCCCTTCCGCGACGCTGTCGCCCGCTTCGCGCCAGGCGTCGTTGTCGATCAGGATCGTCGCGTCCGCCTCGCGGGCGAGCGTCTTCAACGACCGCCCCGCATTGGCCTGGTACAAGGCCCCCTCGTCGCGGCCGGGGAGGATGCCGATGGCGTAGACGGGGACGTCGTACACCCGGCTCAACTCCTTCGCGAGTACGGGCGCGCCGCCGGAGCCGGTGCCGCCGCCGAGGCCGGCGACGACGAAGATCGCCTCCGTCTTGGAGCCGATCTTGCCGCTCAGTTCGCTCATCACTTCGTCGGCGTCGTTCTGCATCACCTCCGCGCCGAGTTCGTTGTCGCCGCCGACACCGTGGCCTTTCACGACGTCCTGGCCGATCAACACCGTGTCGAGCGGGATATCGCGGAGGTCGGCTTTCGCGGTGTTGACCGCGAGAGCGTCCCGGACCGCGTGGAACCCCATCTCGTCGTCGTACTCGGCCAGTGCAGTCGTCACCTTTCCGCCCGCCTGCCCGACGCCAACGAGGACCGTCTTCATGGCTCCCCGTTCGTTCCGGCCCGCCTTAAGATTCTCCCGCCTGAGGAGTGTCCTGCATCCCGATACTTATCAGCGATCGGGCGACCAGCCCGTCCCATGTCCGACAGCGACACGGAGCTGGAACGACGGCTGGCAGCCGTCGAGCGCGCACTCGACGGGGAGCGGGATCGAATCGGAGCCGACAGCGACGGCGTCGATGATCTCGAACAACGGGTCGAGACGCTCGAATCCAGACTCAACGAACTCGACGCCGCGGTGCAGTCGATCCGCGGGTTTCTCGGGGGCGTCTCCGCGGTGAACGAGTCGGTCGAACGCCGCGCTGACGCCGCCGTCGCGGCGGTCGAACGGCTGGAGCGCCGCCTCGGCGAGGCCGACACTCCCGTCCCCCGAGACGAAGCCGAGAGTATCGCAGTGCTGTCGGCGTCTGCCGACACGGACGCAGCCGCTGAGGCTGACGAGGCCGACGAACCGGCCGAACGTGGGCTGCGCGAACGCTTGCACGACCTCCGGTGATCCGAGCCCTGCTCGCGGTGGCGCTTGCGGCCGCGCTGCTCGCGGCGTCGTTCCCAGCGGTCGAGTCGGCGGCGGCCGACCGAACAGCCGCGGGGCTCGACCGTGACGTCGGCCGACTGGAGCGTGCGGGGGCGTCGCTGCTCGCCGCCGACGATCCCGGCGCACGGCGGGTCGTCACCGTCTCGATCCCAGCCGGATCGCTGGTGGCTGTCGGTGTCGACACGTTCGCCGTCGGCTGTGAGCCCGCGTGTGCGGTCCGATACACGCTCCAGAACGACGCTACCCGGACGCGCCGGCTCACACTCCCGCTCGCGTTGCCCGACGGGACCGTTCGGTTCGGCACGCCCGGGGAGCATCGGTTGACGCTCGGCCTCGTCGACGGCGACGACGGCCGCGCTGTCACCGTTCGACTGACGACGTAGTCGAAGGACTGCCCGTCGACGCTCCCCGAGAGTTCAAGGGGGAGAGCGCGACCACCCGCGCTATGTCACTGCTTCCCTGGCGGGGCGAGGACGACGACGCGTGTGGCTGCCGACCGTCGTTCGCCGAACCCGCCGGAACAGGGGTCGAGGACCGCGTCGAGCTCCGCATCGACGCCGACGACTGTCAGGGCGACGGCGATCTCGCCAGCGAACCGGCGTGTCGGGCGACCGCGGTCGACGCGCTCGCCGACCGGGACGCCGACGCCGTTCGGGTTCGATCGGCGGGCTACGAGCGCTGGTACGACGACGACGCCGTCGGTCTGCTCCACGCTGCCGGCCGGTTCGCTGCGCTGGCCGAACACCACGACGCCGAGATCGCCGCGACCGCACGGACGGCGCCGCTGCGGGCTGCCCGCGAAGCGACCGGCCGAGCCGGCCCGGTGGGCCGCCTCGCTGCCGAAACCGGGCTCGCGGCGGGTGCCGAACGCGCCGACGATCACGAGGCGGCGTTGCGTTCCCACGACGGCCCGACGATCGCGCGTGTCGGGATCGACCACCGGCCGCCGGCCGACGCGCGACTGCGCGACACCACGGAGCTTTCGACCGGCGGAACGGTCCGGCGGTACGCGATCGATTCGGCGGCCGGGACGGGCGTGTACCACCTCACCCCTGCGTCGGCGTCGTTCGACACGCGGGCGTTCGAACTGCTCGACGCGGCGGCGGCGCGGCTGGCGACGACCGAGGAGACGGGTGATCTCGGCCCTGCTCGCGCCGTACGTGAGGTGGCCGACGCCGACGATCCGGTAGCGGCGCTCTCGGCCACGCTCAGGAAACACACGCGCGGCAA
Organism: Halolamina sp. CBA1230; assembly: GCF_002025255.2. GTDB lineage: Archaea > Halobacteriota > Halobacteria > Halobacteriales > Haloferacaceae > Halolamina. The sequence goes on along the minus strand of NZ_CP054587.1, from coordinate 2,844,045 downwards.
CGGCGTGCTCGCGGACCTGTTCGCGGACGACCGTGTCTCGGACGTGTACGTCACCGCGCCCGCCTCGGAGACGCCAGTCCGGGTCGTCGTCGACAGCGAAGCGATGCCGACGAACATCCGGCTCACCCCGGAGGGAGTCGGGACGCTCGCCTCGCGGGTCCGTCGATCCAGCGGGCGCGCGTTCTCGCGGGCGAGCCCACAGGTGGACGCGACGCTCCCCGTCGGCCCGCCGGACGACCGCGAGCAGGTCCGGATCGCCGGCGTCACGCGGCCGCTCTCGCCCGGACCCGCCTTCGCCGTCCGCCGCCACGACTCGGAGCCGTGGACGCTCCCCCGACTCGTCGCCACCGATTCGCTGACGCCGCGGGCGGCAGCACTGCTCTCGCTGGCGGTCGAGCGCGGCGGGACCGGACTGGTCGCCGGCGCCCGCGGTGCGGGGAAGACGACGACGCTCGGCGCGTTGCTGTGGGCGCTGCCCCGCCGGACACGGACAGTACTGATCGAGGACACGCCCGAACTCCCCGCCGCAGCGCTCCGGGCGGCGGGGCGCGACGTGCAGTCGCTCCGGGTCGCCCGCGGCGACGACGAGACCGGCGAGACGAGCCCCGCGTCCGCGCTCCGGACAGCGCTCCGCCTCGGCGAAGGGGCGCTGGTCGTCGGTGAGGTTCGGGGCGAGGAGGCTGGCACGCTGTACGAGGCGATGCGCGTCGGCGCCGCCTCGGGGACGGTTCTCGGGACGGTCCACGGCGACGGCGCCGACGCGGTGCAGACCAGGATGACCGAGGATCTCGGCGTGAGCGAGTCCGCGTTCGCCGCGACGGGGTTCGTGCTCACCGTCGCCGACACCGAGCGGGGGCGGCGCGCGGTCGCGATCGAGGAGGTGGAGTCGGTCGCCGGCGGGGCCGAACTCCGGCCACTGTTCGCGCTCGACGGCGACGACCTCGAACCGACCGGACGGCTCGACCGCGGCGAGAGCAGCCTGCTCGCGGATCTCACGGTGCCCGGAGAGGGGTACGGTGAGACGCTGGCGACGCTGGACGCACGGGCCGACCACCTGCGCTCGCTCGCGGCCGACGGCGTCACGCGACCGGCGGCGATCCGGGCCGAGGAAAGCGACGAGTGTTCGGGTACGGGTGAGACACCGTGGTAGCCCCGTCGCGGGGTCGACGGGAGCGTGCCACTCGTTTCGTCGACGAGCTATCGTCGTCGTGGCCACGGGACCCCGACGTCGACGGCGAGCTGATCGACGCCTGCGATCGACTCGGCTGGCCGGACGCGTCCCGGCTAGTCGCCGCGGGCGAGGCTGTCGGGAGCGTCATCGCAGTCGTCGGTATCGTTGCGGTGCTCGCGACAGGCGCGTTCCCGCTGCTCCCGCTCGCGATCGGCCTCGGTGTTGGCCCGCCGCTCGCCGCTCGAAACGTTCCGGTCGCCGCCGCCGAACTCGCCCGCACTCGTGCAGTCGGTGACGCGCCGGCGCTGTTCGGTCGGCTGACGCTGCGACTCAGGGTGGAGCCGAGCCTGGAACGGGCGGTCTCGTTCGCCGGCCAGTCCGGCGACGGCGATCTCGCAGCGTCCTTGCGGGAGCACGCTCGACGGGCGCGCGGAACGCCTGATGCGGGGTTGGCGTCGTTCGCTGCAGCGTGGGGGGAGACGGCACCGGGGATCGAACGCGCCGCGGCGCTGGTCGCCGACGCCGCCGACGCCCCCGCGGACGCACGCGAACGGGGCTGTGAGCGCGCGCTCTCGGCCGTGCGTTCGGGCGTCGAGGAGCGCGCAGCGGCGTTCGCCGGCGATATCCGGGCGCCGCTGACGGGGCTGTACGCGTTCGGCGTGTTGCTCCCGCTCGCGCTCGTGGGGGTCCTCCCCGCGGCACGGCTCGCGGGCGTGAGTATCGGCGTCGGCACGCTTGCAGTGCTGTACGATCTGCTCCTTCCCGTGGGCCTACTCGCGGCGAGCGGCTGGCTGCTCGCACGGCGACCGATCTCGTTCCCTCCGCCGCGGATCGACAGCGACCACCCCGACGTTCCCGACCGCCGGCGGAGCGCCGCCGCACTCGGTGTGTTCGTGGGCGTCATCGCGGGGGCAGGCTGTCTGCCCGTGCTGCCGTGGGCTGTGCCCGTCGTCGCCGTCGGTGCCGGTGTCGGTGCCGGACTGCTCTGGCTGTTCGCACCCGCGAGGGAGCTCCGGAAGCAGGTCCGTGAAACGGAGTCGGGGCTCCCGGACGCGCTCGCGCTGGTCGGTCGGCGCGTCGCCGACGGAACCGCCGTCGAACAGGCGCTCGAGGAGGCGGCGGCGGCGCTCCCCGGGGGTACGGGCGACCTGCTCGGAGCCGCCGTCGAGCGGGGGGAACAGCTTGGACTCTCGACGGAGAAGGCCTTCTTCGGGCGGTTCGGCGCACTCCAGGACGTGCCGAGCCCTCGCGCTCGTGACGCCGGCCGACTGTTCGGACTCGCAGCGACGGAAGGACCCCCAGCGGGGGACGCGCTCGTGGCAGCGGGCGACCACCTCCGCGAACTCCGCCGAGTCGAGCGCGAGGCACGGCGCGAACTGGCGGCGATCACGGGGACGCTGTCCAACACCGCGGCGCTGTTCGGGCCGCTGGTCGGCGGCGTCTCCGTGGCGATGGTCGGACGGATTCCGGCGGACGCGGGCGGTGTCGGCGGGGCACTCGGCGGAGGCGGTACGTCGACGGCAACGACCACACTCGGACCCCCCTCGCTCGGCCCGGTCGTCGGCGTCTACGTGCTGCTGCTCGCGGCGATCCTGACCGGGCTGGCGACCGCGCTGGAGCGCGGGATCGACCGATCGCTCCTGGGCTACCGGATCGGGCTCGCGCTGCCCACCGCGACGGCGGCGTACGTCGCGGCGGTCGTCGCCGCGGGGGCGGTGCTCTGAGGCGAGGGTTCAAGTACGAAACCGGGACCAGGGCTGTCCATGATCGGACCCCCGGTCGACTCGCCGGCGCTGCACGCCGGCCTCGTGGTCGCCGCGGCGGCGTTTCTCGCCGTCGCCGGATCGCTCCCCGCCCGCCCCGCACCGGACGCAGCGGGTGTCGCAGCCACCGTCGACGCGGTCGCAGCCGGCGACGCGCCGGCGAGCGCGACACACGATCACGCCGCCGAGGCTGTCCGGCTCCGCCCGCACGGGGTCGCGATGCGCAACGACGGCGGCACCGCGCGGGCGACGTTCGCGTTCGGGCCCGTCGTGGCCGTCGTCGACGGCCCGCTCCGGCGCGTTCTCCGTGGCCGATCGCCACGGACAGTGTTCCGGGACCGCGACGCGTTCCGCGAGGCGGTCGCGACGGCACGGGAGCGTGAGCCGGGCTGGATCACGTCGGATCGGATCGCCGTCAGGGAGGTGAGTTGGGATGGCTACCGCGTCACGCTCGTCGGCGCCTGAACGCGCGCAGGCTTCCCCGACGGCAGCGCTGGTCGCCGTCGCGGCGGTCGGGCTGGGGCTGTCGCTGTACGCGACGGTGTTCGCCGGGGTCGTTCCGACCGCGGACCACGAGATCGCCGAGCCGACGCTGTCCCGGGTTCACGACGCCGTCGCACCAGCCGGCGTCGCGTCGCCGGCCCGACTCGAGAGCGCTGTCGACGCCGGGCCGGACGGGTGGACCGTTCGGGTCGATCTCCGTGCCGGATCGCAGCACTGGACGGCTGGTGACGCCCCCACGCCGAACGTCGAGACGCAGTCGTCCGGGCGCCGGGTTCCGGTACGGATCGCTCCCGGCCGGGTGGAGTCGGGCTGGCTCCGCGTGGTGGTGCATCGATGACGGCGACCGCGCTCGACGCCTGCCTCTGTCTGCTCCTGATCAGTGCGGCCGCGGTGACGGTGACCAGTGCGCCGTCACCAACCGCTGCCGGCGAGGTGGATCGGGCCGACGCCGTCGCCGAGACGCTGGCGGCGACGACCGTGGACGTACCGTACACGCTCCTGCCGGTGCCGAACGGTGACGGCGACGCCGACACGAGCCCCGAGTTCGAACGGGTCGCCCACGGCACGCTCGCCTCGCTGCTGGCTGACGCGGCGGTCAGAACCGTCCGCGTCGACGCCGAGCCGCTGACCGGCACCAACGAGCGGTTCGCGGCCGCAGTCCGGACGACGGTTGCAGACCAGCTGCCGTCCCGAACGCGGGTCGTCGTCCGCTGGGAGCCGTTCCCCGGTGTACACCTGAGTCGCTCGTTCGCCGTCGGTCCGACGCCGCCGGAAGACGTCGACGTGAACGCGGCGACGGTTCGCGCGCCCAGCGGCGTCGATCCGCCGGCGAACGCATCGACCGCGGCGAGCGAGGGTGGGTTCACCCGCCTCAGCCGTGTCGTCGCGGACTCGCTGGTGGCTGGGCTTCTCCCTCCCGACAAGGGGCGATTGGCGCTCGCGGACGACGCGCCGCTCGACGACCTCGTTCGACACCGATATCGACAGGTGAGTGACCGCTACGGCGTCGAGACAGCCGCAGCGATCGAGCGGGGGGATACGCGTGCGGCGAACCGGAAGGTCGCGACCGCGATGGCCGAACGCGTCGCGAGCGATCTCCGCGACGGCGCCGAAACCCCCGCCGACGCCGCTTCGTCGCTCGAACTGGGAACCGTCGAGATCTCCGTCCGGACATGGTCGCCGTGAGCCTCGCCAGCGACGACCGTGCCCGGGTGCCGTTCGCGCTCGTCGGCGTCCTGCTGCTGCTCGGCGCCTCCGTGTACGCGACGGGGATCGCGGACCGCGCACAGCCGTCGATCGAGCGCCCCGCGGCAGCGGCGATGGACAGCGTGAGCCGCGACACGCGACCCGCGCTCTGGGACGCGGTTCGCGACGCCGCGCGCGAATCGATTCGGACGCCGGTCACCACTCCCGCGAACACTACGGCGGGGCGGGAACTGAACGACTCCCGGCCGTTCGTCGACGCGCTCAGGCTCCGGATCGCGGTCGCCGCACGGGAATCGGTCTCGGAACTCTCCCGTGAGCGGGGCGGCGTCAGAGCGACCGTCGGACTCCCCGCGGTCGACGGCTCGACCGCCTCGCTCCGGGAGGCGAAATCCGGCGTCGAGGTCACACCGGTCGACGGCGGCGCGGCGATGCGCGTGACGGTCCGGAACCTCACTGTGAGTGCCCGGGAGGACGGGCGAACGGTCGCCCAGCGGCAACGGAACGTCAGCCTCACCGTCGAGACGCCGGCGCTGGCGCTCCACCAGCGTGCCCGAGCGTACGAGCGACGGCTGAACCGCGGCGCGCTCGAGGGGCCGGGGCTGGCACGCGGGCTGACGACCCGCCTGACTGCGGTGGCGATGGCACGGGGGTACGGTCGCTACGCCGGCGCGCCGATCCGGAACGTGCTCGGGAACCGCCACGTCGAACTGTCGGCCAACGCCGTGCTGCTCGCCCAGCAGCGTGCCGCGTTCGGTCGCCACGACATTGCGGGTGCACGCGCAGTCGACATCGCGACCCTGAAAGTCGGTGTCCTCGACGTGCTCGGCGGCCGTCACGGCGACGCTGCGACCGCGACGAAAGCGCTCGTGAACCCGAACGCCGTCGACGGCGCCACGAGGGAGTCGACGTCGGGGGAGTTCGCCCCGAAACGACCGGACGCCCCGCCGGTCAACGTGTCCCCCGACGCCGCTGCCGACCGGGCGTACCTCGGTTCGGTCGAGGGGACGCCGACAGCCGGAAGCTACCGCGTCCGGAGTGACCTCCGGGTCTCGGTACTCAGTCGGACCAGCGAGTCGAAACCGAAACCGCGACTACAGAACTGGACGCTCGTGGAGGCACGGACGACCGAGCGAACGTCCGTCGAGGACGTGTCGACCGGTTCCTCCGAGGCCGTCGTCGACACGGTTCTCGACGTGACGGTCCACTACGCCGTCGAGCGACACTGGACGCGGAACGGAACGTCCCGAACGACTACCGCGGAGTGGACCGAGACCGCCCGCGTCGCGGTGGAGGTGACCACGGAGTACGCCCCGACCGACGCCGCGCCCGAGCGGTCGACCGAGCCGCTGTTCGAGCCCGGCGGCGCCCTCGACGGGCCGAACCTCGACGGTGCGCGCGAACGGGCGGCTGACGCGCTGCTCGACGCCAACGGCGGCATCGACAGCGTTGCCGAACGGGTCGCAACGGGGAACGGCGGGGCGGACGCGCTCGTCCGACAGCGAACCATCACCGCGACGCGGCCGGCGGATCTCGACGCGTGGGTCGCCGCCGATCTTCGGGAGCTCCGCCGCGAGGTCGCGAACGTTTCGGTGTCGATCCCGCGGGCGGCAGTCGCCAGCGGCGACGCGAACGCGCCAGCCCGACTGGCGGCTGAGCTCCGGGAGCGGCGGTCCGCACTGCTCGACGCGCCGGCGACGTACGACGGCGCCGCCGACAGAGCACGGGTCGCCGCTCGCGCGGCGTATCTCGACCGCGTGCTCGCGGAACTGGACGCGCGCGCTAGCAAAGCCAGCGACCGGAACGTCGACTACCGGGACGAGCTCGGTGACCGAGCGACGGCGAGGATCTCGCAGCTGATCGAACTCGGACGCGGTGAGGCGAGCGAGCAGCCCGCCGACGCGTACGTGGCGTCCGGCGGTCCGGACGACCTCGTGATCACGCCCGATGCGTCGCCCGCGTACCTCACGCTCCAGTCGATCGACCACGAGCAGGCCCCCAGCGTGCCGGCGGGGGAGTCTGCTCACCCGCTGACCGCGCGGACGACGAACTGGGTCGCGCTCCCGTACGGCGACGCCGCCTCCGGGATCGTCGACACGATACTGGGCGGTGGGAGCCGCCAGGTTCGCCTCGGCACGGCCGCGGGGACGTTGATCGCCGCGAACCGGACCGCCGCACCCGACCCCGAGGGGAAGTCGACGGCGTTGACGGCGAACCGCGACGAACTGGCCGCGGCGGTCAGGAGCTCGGTCGGGGAAGTCGAGCGAGCTGTCTGTGACGCCGCGACGAACGGAACCGGCGTCGGTCGGCCCACGTGTCGCGCAGCAGTCGTCGACGCCCGCGATCAGTGGCCGACACTGGGACACCGAGCACAGGCGATGGCTAACGGCAGCTACGGGTCGGCGTTCGGTGCCGTACTGCGGGCGCACGGCGTCGACACGGCGACGGCCGACGAGGCGAGCGTTCGGGTTCGGGTCCGCCTGCGCGAACTGAGCGCCGAACGCGAGACCGGGGTGCCGGCGGCGACGACCAACCGGACCGCCTCGATGGTCCAGCAGGCGGCCCGTGAAACCGTCCGGAAGCAGGTGAGCGGGAGCCTGGAGAACGCCAGCGCAAGGGCGACCCGGAAGCTGACCGGCGCCTCGCGGCTGCCGGCCGGGATTCCCGTCGCACCCCCGCCGTACACCTGGATCGCGACGGCCAATGCGTGGAGCGTCACCGTCCGTGGCGAGTATCAGCGTTTCGCCCTTCGTGCGCGAGGGGTCGCACCCGACGGCAGTGGCGGGACCGTTCGATACGTTCGGGACGGTTCCACGGTGCGGCTCGACGTGGACGGGGACGGCGACCGCGAACGGCTCGGCCGCGGCGACCGTGTCGGCTTCGGGGCGTCGACGACCGTCGTCGCGGTCGTTCCACCCGGGATGCCGGGCGTCGGTGACGTGGACGGGGCCCGGGACGAGCAGTCTCCGGGGTGGCCCTGTCCGGGCGTCGACGGCGGGAGCGACTGCGAGACTGCTACCGGCACGGAGTAACAACGGTTTAGGCGCGTCGGCGCCGATCTCGGGGTATGCTGTACGATGCAGTCGAGGCCGACGAGGAGGCCTCGCCCGAGGCGTTCCACGCGGCCTACTTCGAGGAGCTCGCGACAGTCGTCGCCGAACTCGGCGCCGACACCGTCGTGGGCGGGACCGGCCTCGACCGAGCGACCGTCGAAGCGATCGAGGCGGGCGACCACCCCGAACTCACCGTCGAGGAGGCCTCGGAGGTCCTGTCGCTGGCGGAAGGCGCTCCGGACGCCGACGATATCGCGTGGGAGGCTCGGGACCACGTCCTGATGGGGATGACCACCGCAGTCGTCGACGTGGACACCGTCGCCCGCGAGACAGATCTCGACCTCGACGCGAAGGAGATCCAGCAGGCGATCGAGGGGCGCCTGCCGACCACGCTGGAACAGTTCGCCGCGATCCAGGCGTACGTCAACGCCCGACGCTGATGCGCGTCCTGATCCTCGGCTGTGGCTACGTCGGCCGCGAACTCGGCCGGCAGCTGCTCGAGAGCGGGCACGACGTGATCGGCGTCGTCCGCTCGGCGTCGAGCGTCGAGGCCATCGAGGACGACGGGATCGAGGCTGTACAGGCGGATCTGACCGATCCGGACGCGGTTTCGACGCTGCCCGACGCCGACGCGGCCGTCTTCTCGGCCTCGGCGGGACGCGGGAGCGTGTCCGACGCTCGCTCGCTCTACGTCGACGGGCTCCGCGCGGTCGTCGCGGCGTTCGAGGGGCGCAAATCGTCCCCCGAGCGACTGCTCCTCACGTCGACCACCGGGGTGTACGGCGATCACGACGGCGACTGGGTGGACGAGTCGACGCCGGTCGATCCGGACCGGCCGAAAGCCGCCGTCATCGCCGAGGCCGAAGCGATCGTCCACCGAAGTCGGATCGACGGCACCGTCGCGCGGTTCGCGGGGCTGTACGGCCCCGGACGCTACCGGATCGACTCCTATCTCGACTCGGTGACCGCGGGCTGGCGGAACTCGATCCACCGCGACGACGCCGCCGGCGCGCTGGCGTGGTTCCTGACCCAGGACGTTGCCCGCGAGGAGACGGTGCTCGTGAGCGACGGCACCCCCGTGGACCGCTGGGCGTTCGCGGACTGGCTGGCCGAGCGCTGTGGCGCCGCCGAACCGGAGAAGCTGACCGTCGAAGAGCGGCTGGCCGGGCTGTCCGGGTCGGCCGCGCTTCGGGTCGCGAGCGACAAGCGCTGCCGGAACGACCGACTGCTCGAACTGGGGTACGACCTGACCTACCCGTCGGTGTACGAGGGGTACGAGCCGGCGATCGAGGCGTACCGGCGCGGCGAGCCGTAGCGGCTCAGCGGCCCTGCCGGAGCTCCTCGATCAGCTGCTCGATCAGGTCGTTCTGCCGTTCGAGCTCGGCCTGTTGGTGCTCGACGGCGTCCCGGAGATCGTCGATCTCGGCCGCGAGCTCCGCGGTGTCGGGGGCGTCGCCGGCGGCGTCGACGTCGGTGCTCGTGGGTTCGTCGTCGGTCGGCTCCTCGTCGGCGGTCGCCTCCTCGACCTGCTGGATGAGCTGGTCGGTCGCCTCGTCCGCGGTCGACTCCTCCTCCACCTCCGGTTCGGGCTCCTCGTCCTCCCCGAACAGGTCCGGCCCGTCGCCGAACGGCGAGTCCTCCTCCGTCTCGGTGGCGGGTTCGTCGACTTCCTCGTCGGCGGTCTGTGCCCGGAGCTCGTCGATATCCCGGACGTCGTGGTAGGAGAGCAGCGCGTCGGTAATCGCCGCCTCGACCGCGCGGGCGTCCTCGTTCGGGGCTTTGAACCGCTCCTGCCGGCCGTCGTGGGTGAGGACGACGCTGGTGGCGACGTTGCCGGGCTCGAACTCCAGATCCGTGACGTCCTCGAAGGGGTACTCCTCGAACTCCTCGTCCCAGACGGCCTGGCCGATATGTTTGACCACACGCTCGTCGGTGACGATCAGGGTGAGCTCCGAGAAGCGGAACGTCCGCTTGACGGTCTCCCCGGGGGCGGTGATCCCGTTGGCGTCGAGCACGCCCGCGAGCAGCGGGTGGAGCACCTCGTCGATCTTCGCCTTGGGGATCGACAGCGTCTCCTCGCCGTCGAGCCCGTAGTCGAGAGTGAGCTTCGCCTTCCGGCGGCTCGTGGTGAGCGTGATCCGCTCGGCGTCGTGGGGGTACTCCTCGACGGTCTCTTCGGAGAGCAGCCCCTCCGCGCGGTAGACGAGCGTTCGGGTCGGCGTGACCAGCAGTCGATCCTCGCCGCCGAGATCGACCTCCGCGACCGGCTCCTCGCCGTCGAGGTGGTCCGTGACGGTCTCCGGCAGGGTCATGGGTAGGCGTTCGCGGCCACGGGCATAAATCCGACCCGGTCGACCCGCCGACGGAGATGGGAGGGCTTAAGTTCGACTTCGGACTACGGGGGAGTGCGGCCGGGTGGCTTAGCTGGACATAGCGCCGCACTCATAGGGTATCGAGATTCGGTGCGGTACGCCTAGGAACTATCCGCAGCCCACGGGGCCGCCGAGCCTCGGACCTGGGTCATGCGGAGATCGCGGGTTCGGAGCCCGCCCCGGCCATTCTCGCGGTTCGTCGAACAAGCGGCGACGGCTCTGTCGGAACCCACCGACTTTTGCCGCTCGCCGACGCGGTGTGAGTCGTGACTCGAAACGTTCGCACAGAGGAGATGGAGCTCCGGGACCGGCTCGCGGCCGGCGAGTCGCCGGTCGGGAGCTGGGTGTCGCTGGGCTCGCCAGCTGCCGCCGAAGTCGTCGGGGGGCTCGATTTCGACTTCGTCGTCGTCGACACCGAACACACGCCGCTGTCCATCGAGAGCGCCGGCGAACTCGTGCGGGCCGTCGACGCCGCCGGCGACACCGACACGGTGGTCCGCGTGCCGGAAAACGACCCCACGCAGGTCAAACGCGCGCTGGATCTGGGTGCGTCGGGCGTGATGGCGCCGAAAGTCGAGAGCGTCGAGGCGGCCGAGTCGCTGGTCGACGCGGCGTCGTACCCGCCGGAGGGGAGTCGCGGCGTCGCCGGGAGCCGGGCTAACGGCTACGGCGCCCACACCGAGGCGTACGTCGAGTCGGCCAACGACGCCGTCGCGGTGCTGCCCCAGATCGAGACCGCCGCGGGCGTCGACAACGCCGAGGCGATCGCCCGCGTCGACGGCGTCGACACGCTGTTCGTCGGCCCCGCGGATCTCTCGGCGAACCTGGGCTGCTTCGGCGAGTACGAGGACGCGACGTTCCGGGAGGCGTTCGACCGCGTGCTCGCGGCGGCCGAGGCAGCGGGCGTGCCCGTGGGCACGCTCGCGACCGGTCCCACGGAGATCGACGCGTGGCACCGCCGCGGCGTCGACTACCTGATCGCCGGCACCGACATCGGCTACCTCCGGCAGGGCGCACGCTCAACGCGGGAACACTACGAGTCGCTGTTCGGCGAGTAAACTAGACGGCCCGCCTCTCGCCGCTCCGGGCGACGAGCAGCTCGACGCCTACTCCGGATCCGACGGCTCGGAGTCGGTCGGCTCCGAATGCTCGGTCCCGCTACCCGCGGCGTCCGCCGGCCGTCGCAGACCGTAGTAGCCGGGGGCGTCCTCCTCGGGCGGGTCGGCGACCACGAGCTCGTCGGCGTTGGTCATCACCCACGGGACGGCCCAGTCCAGCAGGACGGACTCGGTCTCCTCGTCGATCTCCGCGCCGGGGTCGAGCCCCTGGAGCAGGCGGGCGATCTCGTAGATGGTGTACATCTGGTCCTCGACGAGCAGCTCCTCGGGCGTGTAGAAATCACACGGGTGGAGCGCGTCGAAGCTCTCCTTGTCGCGAGGCATACCCCGGCGTTCGGACGGGACGGCGTAAACGCTACTGGTCCGGCGGCGACGGCGCTGGCGAACTGGACGGTGAAAGAAATCGGGACGGCGACGCGTTCTGGCTGCGTACTCGACACAGTAGCGTCCGTTACACAGTCACGGCATCGAGTTCCGGGCAACGGCCCGACGGCCGTTGCTGGTCATTCGCCGTGACTGGTTTACTCGAACAGCTCGACGGCCTGCTCGTACCGTGCGGCAGGCTCCTCCCAGTCGACGACCTCGAAGAACGCGTCGATGAAGTCACCGCGCGCGGGACCGTAGTCGTAGTAGTAGGAGTGCTCCCAGACGTCTAGCGCCAGGATCGGGTGGGAGCCCCAGAGCGCGCCCTGGTCGTGCTTGTCGACCACGACGTTCCGGAGCTGGTTGCTGTAGGAGTCGTACACGAGGAGTGCCCAGCCGCCGGCAGCGCCGGCAGCGGCCTCGAACTCGCCCTTCCAGGCGTCGTAGGAGCCGAAGTCCTCCGCGATGCGGTCCGCGAGCGCACCCGACGGCTCGTCGCCGCCCTCGGGGCTCATCGACTGCCAGAACAGGTCGTGGAGAACGTGCCCCGACCCGTTGTGGGTGACGTCGCGGATCGCGCCCGGCGAGTCGCCGAACTCGCCGTTCTCGCGGTTCTCCGCGAGCGTCTCCTCGGCGCTGTTCCAGCCGTTGACGTACCCCTGATGGTGCGTGTCGTGGTGCCACGTCAGCACCTGCTCGGAGATATGCGGTTCCAGCGCGTCGTACTCGTACGGAAGCGGCGGCAGTTCGTAATCAGTCATCGGTGAATCACCCACCTGTTGATGGGTTGCGGTTCGTGTTAAATCTTGAGGAAACGTATGGTAGCGCCCCCCACACGACAGTTCGCGGTGCGGCGAGTGCCGGAACGGGTAGGCACTTCCGTGGGTGTGCCACAGTGGGTGTATGTCCTGGCGCGGGGTGGCGCTCGTCTCGGCCTGGCAGTTCACCGCCAGCCTCTGCTTCTACACGGTGTTCGCCGCGACGGCGTTCGTTCGCGAGGGGTTCGGCGTCTCGCTCGGGGTGACGGGGCTGACCGTGACGGCGGTGATGCTGGGGTACACCGCGCTGCTGTTCGGCACGGGCGCGGCTACCGACGCGTTCGGGGAGCGGCCGCTGCTCGTGTACGGACTGCTCGCGCTCGCGGCGGGGATGACGTTCGTCGCCGTCGCGCCGTCGTTCCCGATCCTATTGGTGGCGCTACTGTTCGTCGGGTTCGCGTACGCGACGGCGATGCCCGCGACCAACCGCGCGGCGATCCACGTCGCCCCGCCGGGGCGGGAGGCGCTGGCGATGAACGTGAAGCAGGTCGGCGTCACCGCGGGGAGCGCCGTCTCGGCGATCCTGCTCACGCGGCTCGCGACCAGCGACGCCGCTGCAGTACTGGGGATCGTCCGGTTCGACTGGCAGGCCGCGTTCCTCGCGGGCGCGGCTCTCGCCGTCGTCGTCGCCGCCGTCACCGCCCTCCGGTACGAGGGGAAGCCCGCGAGCGGGGAGCTATCCGTGCCGGACGTGCGCTCGCTGCTCGACGAGCGGGCGTACCGGGGGCTGCTCGTCTCGGGGTTCTTCCTCGGCGCCGCGGTGTTCACCACCACCAGCTACGTCGTCCCGCACGTCACCGACACCGTGGCGGCCACCGCCGGCGTCGCCGGCATGGTCCTCGCGACGGCGCAGGTGACGGGCAGCCTAGGACGCCTCGCCGGCGGCGAGCTCGCGGACCGCATTCCCGGCCAGCCGACCCACGGCCCCGCGCTGGTCCTCGCCGGACAGGCTGTGCTCTCGACGGTGGGGTTTCTCGCCGTCGTCGCCGTCCGTGGCGAGGCAGCGACATGGGCCGCGTTCGGGTTTCTCGGCGTGTTCATGCTCGGCTTCCCGGGGGTCTACTACGCAGTGATGACCGCGATGGTGGACGACGACGAGATCGGCGCCGCCACCGCAGGGGGGCAGACCGCACTCAACGCCGGGGGGCTGCTCGCGCCGCCGCTGTTCGGGAGCGTCGCGGAGACAGTTGGGTACGACACGGGGTGGACGGCTCTCGCGGTTCTCACGGCCGTGGCGGCCGCCGTCATCTGGCTCGGGGTCGTCCGCCGCTAGTTCACGACGAGTACGTCGTCGTCGCGTTCGTACTCGAGCGTCGTCGCCACGCTGTCGGCGATGTCGGCGCCGAACTCGCGTTCGATCAGATACAGCGCGAGGTCGATCCCGCTGGTGACGCCACCGGCGGTGACGACCTGCCCGGCGTCGACCACGCGAGCGTCGGCCACCTCGACGCCCGCGTCGCGGAGGTCGTCGACCGCCGACTGGTGAGTGATCGCGGGGCCGTCGCCCAGGATACCGGCCCGTTCGAGCAGCATCGCGCCCGTACAGACCGAGGCGATCGTCGTCCCGGCCGCGTGGTGGGCAAGGATCGCCTCGGGGAGGTCGCCGGCGTCGTACTCGCGGCGGACGCCGTCCTCGTCGCCTGCCCGTGCCGACGAGTCTCCGTCCTCGTCGCCTGCCCGTGCCGACGAGTCTTCTCCCTCCCCCGCGGACCACCCGCCGCCCGGGACCACCAGCAGGTCGGGAGCGTCGTCCTCGTCGGGGCGGGCGAGCGTCCCGTCTACCCCAACGTCGAGACCGTGGCTGGCGATCACGCGCTCGCGGCGTTCGCGGGTGACCAGCGAAACGGTGCAGTCGGCGCCCGCGCGGGCGGCGTTCTGGAAGGCTTCGAACGGGCCGACCGCGTCGAGTTCGTCGAACCCATCGTACAGCAGTACGTCGATACGCGTGGTCATAGCCACCAGTTGGCGTCCGGGCGCAAAAGCACTCGGTGAGCGCTTCCGGGACGGAAACGATTAATCCGGGGGGGTTGGGAGCCAAACTATGGCCAACTGTCCGTCCTGCGAGCGGGAAGTGCGCAAACTCGAACGCGCGTTCATCGACGCCGACTGGGGCGAACCCGTCGTCTGGCAGTGTCCCCACTGCGAGACCATCCTCGGGACGACAGATACGGCGACACACGGGTGAACCAGCCACGGCTCGCGACCTGTGCCGACCTCCGTGTCGGCACTACGGAGCACGACGCCGTGGCTGTGTCGGAACCGAATCACCGCTCGAGCGGCCGGGCGAGGCCGGCGCCGTCGGCCCGGATCTGTGCCGTGTCCGTCCCGCCGAAACGGATCGCCTAATCAGCAGGGGCGACAGAAAGCCTATGTCGGGCACCGCCAACCGTCCGCTGTGTCCCCGAAACGCTACCTCGGCCTCGTGCGTGCCGGGCTGCTGATCGTCGGTGTCGGTACGCTCTGCTACGGCGTCTACGTCGGTGCGACGCTCCCCGAGCCGCCGCCGGACAGCGACGGCGTCCCGGCCGGGTTCGCGGTCGTCTTCGTGCTGATCACCCAGTCCGCCGGCGCGCTCCTCGCACAGGTCGGCTACGCGCTCCCCGCGGGGAGCGGCCCGTTCCGGTTCGGCCCGCTCGCGGATCGCTCGGCGATCGTCCGGGCCGCTGCCGCAACCGCGGCGTTCGTCGGCGCGGCAGTCCTCCTGACAGCGCTCGGGTGGATCCTCCCGGACTCGCTCTCCCGAGCTGTCTCCGGCACGTACGCGTTCGCGTGGTTCGGCGCCGCCGCCGGGAGCGCAACGGGTGTCGGGCTCACCGCGGTACTGGCCGTCGGGACCGGACTGTGGCGGCTCGTTCGGGGCGATCCGCTCCTCGGCGACGACGGCTAGCCCGCTCCGAAACCGACAAGCGCCGGCGCCGCCGACGCCCGGTATGAACCCGCTCGACCGCTACGAGCCCCTCGTCGTCGACGTCGAGGCGTTCCGCGACGCCTGCGACCGGCCGCTTCCCTCGGTGGTCCGAGTCAACGGGATCGCGGCCGACCCCGAGCGCGCCCGCGAGGCGCTCGACGATGAGGGCGTCACCTACGAGGAGGTCGACTGGAACGACCGCCTGCTCCGCCTCCCCGACGGCTCCCCGGGCACGACGTGGCCGTACGTCCACGGCTGGCTCCACGGCCAGGAGGAGGTTTCCGCGCTGCCCGCGCTCGCGCTCGATCCCGACCCGGGCGACCGTGTCTGGGACGCCTGCGCGGCGCCGGGGAGCAAGACCTGCCACCTCGCGGACCTGATGGCCGACTCGGGCGTGCTGATCGGCAACGACAACAACCTCGGCCGGCTCTCGGCGCTGCGGCACAACGCCGAGCGACTGGGCGTGAGCAACCTGGTCGTGACCAACGACGACGCGCGGAACTTCTCGCTCTCGGATCTGGGTATCGACGCGCTGGACGGCGCGGTCGCGGACGTCCCCTGCTCGTGTGAGGGCACCTGCCGGAAGAACCCCGACGTGCTGGAGAAGTGGTCGCTGGGGCACGTCGAGAGCCTCGTCGGCATCCAGAAGGGGATCCTCCGGCGCGCGATCGATCTCACCCGGCCGGGCGGCGAGGTTGTGTACTCCACCTGTACGTTCGCGCCCGAGGAGAACGAGGCCGTCGTCGACCACGCCCTCGAAACGACCGACGCCGAGATGGTCGACTGGGACGCGCCGCTCGAAACCTCACCCGGCGTTACCGAGTGGGAGGACCAGCAGTTCGACGACTCGCTCCGGAAAGCCCACCGCGTCTACCCTCACCAGAACGATACGGGCGGGTTCTTCGTCGCGAAACTCCGCGTGGGCGGCGCCGATGCGGGTGTCGACGCTGACGAGGAGGTGGGCGCGTGAGCGAGAACGACGGCCAGCGGTTCGATCGACTGCCGGCGACCCCTGACGATCGCGAGGTCGAGGGGCGGGCCGCCCGCGAGGAGGTCGTCGACTGGTGGCAGGAACGCTTCGGCGTCGACCCCGCGACGTTCGAGAACGTCACGTTCTGGGAGAAAGGCTCCGGGAAGATCTGGGCGTTCAGCGCCGACCTCCCCTCTCCCGTGGAGGCCGAGGGGCTGGGGATCACCGTGCTCCGGACGCGTCAGGAGCACTGGAAACCGACGACCACGGGCGCCCGACGGTTCGGGCGCGACGCGACGAGGAACGTGATCGAACTCGGTCCCGGCGAAGCGGCGGCCTTTGCGGCCGGCCACGACCAGCAGTTCGACCGCTGGGACGGCGACTGGGGCTACCTGATCGCCGCCCACGAGCTCGCAGGCGAACTCGAACCGATCGGCGTCGGGCTCTACCTCCACGGCGAACTCCGCTCGCGGGTGCCGAAAGGGTACCAGGAGGAACTCGCGACGCTCGACTGATCGCGACGACGACTACTCTGCCTTCTCCCGCACGGTCCCGCCGCTGAGCCCCTCCCACTCGACTCGATACCCCAGCGCCGACAGCGCCGCCGAGGCGTCGGTGAGGCCGTACGTCTCCAGAGCCGCCTCCGCATCCGAGAGAGCCATCCCGCTCTCGATCTCCTCGCCCGCGCTCTCGAGTACCCCGGGTCGGACGAGCGTCCGCCCGACGAGCCGGTGGTCGGGGAACGACTGGTCCTCGACCGCGTCGACGCTCACGCCGTACTCGGCGGCCACGTCCGCCAGCGATATCGCGTCCGCGTCGGGGACGATCTCCTCGGGGAGCTCCGCGGCCGCGTCGGCGACCAGATCGTCTTCGAACTCCCGGAGGGCGTCGAGGACGTCCTTCACGCGGACCGAGCCGGAGTAGGGGATCGCGCGGTGGTCACGGGCCTCGATCGCCTCGCTGGCGGCCAGCGACTCGTCGACCGCGACCAGGAGCTCCACGTCCTCGACCGTCTCCAACTGTGAGAGCTTCTTCTCCACGTACTCGGGCGTCCAGAACCCCATGATCTCGAAGTAGACCCGAAAGCGGTCCGCGACCGATTCCACCTCGGCGCCGGCAGGCGCGTAGTCGAACGCGAAGTCCGGGATCATCACGCGGTTACCTGTCTCGAGGGGTTCTGGCTCACGCACGAGCTCCCAATCGGTGTCGAGGCTCTCGAAGGCGGCCGCGAACTCGGCCTCGACCGAGGAGTCGTACGTCGGCTCCGCGACCGGTTCGACGCCCGGGACCGCGACGTCCTCGTCGGTCAGGGTCATCGTCCGCTCGCGGCCGCGGTCGTCGATCGTCGCCGAGAGCCGCCAGTCGTCGGTTTTCGCGACCGAGCGCAGCAGTCGGGCGAACGAGATACCGTAGCGCCGGGTCGCACTGAACAGCGAGTCCGGCCCCGTCACGACGAGCTCTCGCCCCTCCTCTGTCCGCTGAACCTCGTACATCAGCCCGAGCCGTTTCACCGCGCGCACTAGATCCGCCGGTTCAGAGCTCCGCACGTGGACCTCGGTCGCGTCGAACAGCGCGGTCTGGGCCAGCGAGAGATCGTACTGTTGCAGTAGCGTCTCGGGGTCCCAGCGCGGGTCGAACGACGCCAACACCTGGTTCTCCTCGCGGTCGGCGTACAGCGACTGCTCCACCGTGTCGACATCGACGCCCAGCCGATCAGCCGCAGTCGCGAGCGCCTCCGCACGCTCGGGGTCGCTCGCGACACCGACGGATTCCGCGCTCTCGAACGTCGCCCGGCGAGTCCGACGCGGCGGCACCGGTGCGCGGGTCTCGAACGTCGCCTCACGCTCCAGCAGCGCCGCCAGCCCCCGAACCAGCTTGAACGAGTCGGCCTCGCGTTCGGCCTCGTCGAGCGCCTCCCGAAGCCGGGCGCGGCGCTCGCCGACGTGGCCCTGGAACGTCCCCAGCAGGCTCGCCGCCAGCGCGCGGTCGTCCTCGCCGGTGAACTGTGGGTGGTACCCGCCGCCGGCTCGCGAGACCCGGAGGTGTTCCTTCCGCAGCACACGCGGCGTTGGCGGCCGGAGCGTAAAACGCCGCCGGAGCGACCGGGCCGACGTTCAAGTACGATGCCGGGACCACTCCCCCCGTCGTCTGAACACGACCGCAGGGTGGCCGAGGCGGGAGCGTGGCGACCCCCTGCGGAGTCGGTACCGCCACCTGTTCACAGTTCGTCGCGGTCGGCAGCGACGCGCTGTCGCCACAGGGGAACGCTGATTGTCCCTCCCGAACAGTGACGACCGTGCAGCGACGCCAGTTCCTCTCGCTGGCTGCGGTCGGGCTCGCGGGCTGTGTGGGCGCCAGCGGCGGCTCCGGGCCGCGGAACCCGCCGACGACGCCCGAAGGTGGCGGGCCGGTGGAGACCACTCGGGGCCTCCGAATCGTCGACGGGACGCCACGCGAGGGCGATGACGGGGCGCTCGTGTTCGTGATCACCGTCGAGAACACTGCCGACAGCAGCCGGAGCGACACGCTCGTCGGGCGGGCGACGATCGAGACCGACGACGGAACGGCCGAGTACGAGGCCAGCCGGGAGGTCTCGCTCGACGCCGACACGGCGGCCGAGGTCGATCTCGTCTTCGACGTGGCGTACGAGACGTGGGCCGGCGCGAGCGCCGACCTCTCCTACGGCTGGCAAGGGGAGCTCTGACTCCGGCGCTAGCGGCGGCGCTCAGCCACGCGTTCCTCCGCGGTCTCCTCGCTGACCACCTCGTACAGCAGCGCCCGTGAGTCGTCCTCGTTGGGGCGGAGGATGCGGCCGAGACGCTGGGTGAACTCGCGTTCGCTCCCCGAGCCGGCGAGCAGCACGCCGACGTTCGCGTCCGGCACGTCGACGCCCTCGTCGAGCACGTTCGCGGTCACGACGCGGGAGTACTCCCCCGATCGGAACCGATCGAGGATCTCCCGGCGCTCGGCGGCGCCGGTCTCGTTCGTGATCGCCGGCAGGAGGTAGCGCTCGGAGAGCCGGTACACCAGATCCGTGCTCGCGGTGAACACGATCACGCGGTCGTCGCGGTGGCGGTCCAGCAACCGACCGAGTTCGGCGACTTTCCGGTCTGCCTCGCGGACGATCCGCCGTGCGCGCTGCTTGGCCAGCAGCGCCTCGCGCGCCTCGGGGTCGCGGCCGGAACGCTTCACGAGCTCCTGGTAGTCGCTCCCGCGCTGCATCGAGATGTTCGAGCGCTTGAGGTAGTCGACGAACGTCCCCTGGGCGTCTTCGTAGGCCTCGCGTTCCTCCGGGGTGAGGTCGACCTCGATCCGCCGGATCTCGTACTCGGCGAGGTGGTCGCCCGCGAGGTCGGCGGCGTCGAGCGTGTACACGCGCGGGCCGACGAGATCGACGATCGTCTCGTGAGCACCGTCCGGGCGTTCGAACGTCGCGGTCAGCCCCAGCCGTGCGGGCGCAGCCAGCAGCCGCGCGATATCGCGATACCCCTCGCCGCCGAGGTGGTGGACTTCGTCGAACACGACGAAGCCGAACTGCCCGCCGACGTTGTCGGCCTTGAGGTACGCCGAGTCGTACGTGGAGACGGTAATCGCCTCCGCGCGCTGCTCGCCGCCGCCGAACTGGCCGATCGGAACGTCGAACTCGGATTCGAGTTCGCGGCGCCACTGATCGAGCAGGTCGACCGTCGGGACGACCACCAGCGTCGGCACGCCGAGTTCGGCCATCGCGGCGATCGCGAGCACCGTCTTGCCCGCGCCGGTCGGGAGCTCCACCACCCCGCGGTCGTCGGCGTCGTGCCACGCGGACAGCGCCGCCTGCTGGTACTCTCGGAGTTGGTAGCGCGTCGACAGCGAGAGGGGATCGGTGTCGAGCACGCGGTCGCGGTAGTCGACCTCGCGTGCGTCGAGCGCGTTCCGGAGGTCGGCGTAACGGTACGCCGGCGCACGGTAGCCGCCGGTCCGCTCGTCGGCGTCGAGGAACTCGTGTTCGTGGGCGATTTCGGCGAGCGCCGACCGATCGGCGTCGTCGTCACCGGAACCGTCCGCTGTCGGTTCCGGCTTGCGAACGGGAGCTTCGCTCCCGTAAACGTCGCTCACGGCCCGAACCGTCCCGTCCTCGAACCGGAGCGTGAGCGTCACACCCCGGGTTGGCTGCCGCGGTGCTTGTGGATTTCGGGGTCGCTCCGAACGCCTTACCACCGCGGGGCCGATAGCGACGGCCATGACCGACGGTTCAGACGAGGCAGTCGCGGAGTTCCTCGACGCCGCGGACACGGTGTACGAGGAGTACGACCAGGGGTACATGAACGCCGACGTGGCGCTCTCACAGCTGCGGTCACGGATCGAGACCCTCCGGGAGGCGGCCGAGGAGTAGGAAGTTTTTGGTGAGACGCCGTGGGAAACGACACTCATGTCGCGACAGCCCTCCCACGGTCCCGGCGACGTCGACGTCGTCGGTGCGCGCATCGCCGCCCAGCTGATCGACTACGTCGTGATGTTCATCCTACTGCTGGTGGTCGTGTTCGCCGGTGCCGGAGCTGCCGGCAGCCCCGGCGCGGTCGAAGCGACCGTCTTCTTCGGGTTTCTCGCGGTCGGCCTAGGGTACGGGACCGTGCTCGAGGGCGCGTACGGTAAGACCGTCGGGAAGATGGTGACGGATATCCGCGTCGTCGGCAGGAGTGGCCGCGAGATCGGGTACGGGCAGGCGCTCGTCCGGAACGTTCCGGCGCTGTTCGGCGGGTGGCCCACCTGGCTGGTGGGTATGGCGGCGATCGCGATCGACGACCAGAACCAGCGGCTGTTCGATCAGGCGGCGGGCACGTACGTCGTGAGAGGTTCCGGGAGCGGAGCGAAACTCACCGAACAGCGCCGCGAGGAGTTCACCCGCTGACCACTGTCGCGGAGAGCAACCATTAACGCACTCCCCGCCAACCCCGTGGATATGCCCCAGTTCTCCGACCGTGTGGAGCGCATCGCCATCTCCGGTATCCGGGAAGTGTTCGAGGCCGCCGGCGAGGACGCGATCAACCTCGGTCTCGGTCAGCCCGACTTCCCCACGCCGGAGCACGCCCGGCAGGGCGCCGTCGACGCGATCGAGGCCGGCAAGACCGACGCCTACACCGGCAACAAGGGGATCCCCGAACTCCGCGAGGGGATCGTCGAAAAACACGAGCGCGAGCTCGGCCTCGACTACGACCCCGAGCAGATCATCGCCACCGCCGGCGGGAGCGAAGCGCTCCACATCGCGCTGGAGGCCCACGTCGACCCGGGCGACGAGGTGATCATCCCGGACCCCGGCTTCGTCGCCTACGACGCGCTGACGAAACTGACCGGCGCGGAGCCAGTCCCGGTGCCGGTTCGAGACGACCTCACCATCGATCCCGCCGAGATCGAGGACGCGATCACCGAGGACACCGCGGCGTTCGTGGTCAACAGCCCCGGCAACCCGACTGGTGCCGTCTCGCCCGTCGGGGACGTCCGGGAGTTCGCTCGGATCGCCGAGGAGCACGACCTGCTCTGTGTCTCCGACGAGGTGTACGGCCGGATCGTGTTCGACGGCGAACACCGCTCGCCGGCGGAGTTCGCGCCCGAGCAGACCGTCGTCGTCGACGCCTGCTCGAAAACGTACTCGATGACGGGCTGGCGACTAGGCTGGGTGGCGGCCGCGCCCGAGCGCATCGAGCGCATGCTGCGCGTCCACCAGTACGTGCAGGCGTGTGCGTCCGCGCCGGCACAGTACGCCGCCGAGGCCGCCCTCTCGGGGCCGCAGGACGTGGTCACGGAGATGGCTGATACGTTCGAACAGCGGCGTGACCTGGTCGTCGACGGGCTGACCGACATCGGCCTCGACGTGCCCACGCCCGAGGGAGCGTTCTACGTGATGCCCGAGGTGCCCGAGGGGTTCGTCGACGAGTGTATCTCCCGCGGCGTCGTGCTCGTGCCGGGCGAGGCGTTCGGCTCCGCCGGCGAGGGGTACGCCCGCATCTCCTACGCGACGAGCACCGAGGAACTGGAGGAGGCGCTCTCGATCATGGGCGAGGCGTACGAGGCGGTCCAGTAACCGGAAACGTTTTTGAACACGTACTTCTTTTGACCTGTTTGTGGACCGACTCGCCGCTGCCCGTGGATCCGTCGTCGCCGCCGTGGTCGCGACAGGGGTAGTGCTGGGGGAGCTGCCGACGCCGGTCACGTCGCTGGCGCTCGTCGGCCCGTTCATCGCAGGTGCAGTGAGCGATCCCGTGAAGTTCGACGGGGCAGCCGAGGGCGCGGTGGCGGCCGGCGTGGCCGTGCCACTGACGATGATCGCGGTCGGCGTCGCCCGGTACCTGACGTTTCAGGGGACCGACTCCGCGTTGCAGCTCCTCTGGCTCACCGGCGGTCCGCAGGCAGTCGGTGCCGTCTTCGTCGGGTTCCCGCTCGCGCTCGCGGTCGGCGCACTCGCTGGATGGCTGGGGCGGCTCGTCCGTGACCTCGCGACCGGCGACATCTCGATCGCTGGGTTCTGACTCACTGGAACATCCCGGTCCGGGAGACCTGCGAGGCCTCGTGCTGGTCGGCCTGCTGCATCTGCTGGGCCAGCTCCTCGCGCTGCTCCATGATCTCCTCGGCCTCGTCGACCAGCCGCTGGGTGTCGACGTCGACGCCGGCGATGGGTGTGATCCCCTGCTCGATCAGCGCGTGGGCGCTCTGCGGATCCGGGAACCGGGGGTCGGTGTCGACCATCAGCCCCACCGCGTCGACGTCCTCGTCGGCGGCTTCCGAGAGTAGCGCGCCACAGGGTCCCGAGATCATCCCGCCGTCGTCCGGGGGCGCGACCGCGGCCTCGTCGAGGTGGTCCTGTCCGTCCCCGACGCCGATCCCCTCGATCGACGGCACCTCGTCCCCCTCGCGTTCGGCGGCGAGTCCGCCGAGATAGATGGGGAGCACGTCGTGCTCGTCGATCCAGTCGGTGAGGCGCTGCGCGAACAGCGGCGCATCCATCACGTGCACGGGAACGTCGCTGCGGAGCGCGACCAGCTCCTCCTCGTCGTCGGCGTACAGCCGGATCGGGGAGTTCACCCCTCGGTCGGCGTCGTCGAACACCGTCACCGGCGGGACCCCGTCGCCGCGGACGCTCGCGAACTCCCGCATGTCGCGCTGGTCGATCAGGTGGTCGGTGGCGATCTTGCCGACCAGCCCAACTCCCGGCATCCCTTCGATCAGCGTCGCGCCCGTCGGATCGACCGAGTCGTCGGTTACGCGGATCTCGACCATGGGTATCAGTTGGGTCGTCCGGCGCAAGTGCGTTGTGGCGACGGGGACAGCGAAGTATTATTGTTCGCCGGTTCGTCGGCTCGGGTATGAACGTGGATTCCCAAGAGATCACCGCGCTCGTGGGGCGGGAGGTCTACTCCAACAACGGCGTCTTCGTCGGCGAAGTCGAGGACGTCCGCCTCGATCTCGGCGCCGAAGAGGTGACTGGGCTCGCGCTGTCGGATCTGAACACGGAGCTGTTTCAGGGGAACGTCGAGGGGGGGAAGGGCGTGATGGTCCCGTACCGCTGGGTACGCGCGGTCGGCGACGTGATCCTCATCAACGACATCATCGAGCGTCTCCGCGGTCCGGAAGAGAGCGAAGAAACGCTGGCGTAGTTAGTTCTCACCCTCGCGGCTGACCGTCGCCGCGTCGTCGACTCAGGATCCGTTCGCGGTTTCGCCCTCGACACCCATCGCCTCGAACAGCTTGCGTCGAACCGCCTCCTCGGCAAGGCTGAGCAGCGTGTCGCGGTTCTCCTCGGTCGTCTCGATCCCGCCGAACACGCCCAGCGGAATCTCCACGCTGGCCTGCGTCGAGTGGCCGGCGGCCTCGCCGATGTCGCCGAACGCGTCCTGGAGCACCTTCCCGATGTTGAGCCGGATGTCCTTCGAGCGCGCCGAGAGGTAGATCGTGTCCTCCGCGATGCCGAACACCGCGGTTGTGGTGATCCCCTCCAGGTTCAGCAGGTGTGACGCAGCCTGCGTGAGCGCGTCGCGGTCGCGGATGAACCCCGCGTTGGAGACGAGGTGGCTCCCCTGCACCTCGCGGTTCTGGATCGCCTCGGCGAGCACGTCCAGCGTCTCGGGCGACATCGACGGCGACTCGACCTGTTCCAGCGTCTCGTGGTCCGCGAACGGGTAGAGGTAGGCGGCGGCGGTGAGATCCGCGGGCGTGGTGTCGCGTTTGAAGTCCAGCGTCTCCGCGCGGATCCCGTACAGGAGTGCGGTAGCGACCTCCTCGCTCGGAGAGATGTCGAACTCCTGCAGGTACTTCGTCAGGATCGTCGACGTCGAGGAGACGTTCGGCCGCACGTCGACGAACGCGGCGTCGATCTCCTCCTCGGGCTCGTAGTGGTCGATGAACACGTCGATCGTGGCGTCGATGTCCAGTTCGCCGCTCTTCATGTGGTCGACCAGCGCGAGCGCACCGTAGGAGGAGAGTGCGGGCGCGTCCTCGCGCTCGGTGAGTTCGATCCCGAGGAGGTTCACGAACGCGCGGTTCTCCTGGTGGCCGATGTCGCCGTCGTAGAGGATGTCGGCGTCGACATCGTAGCTCTCGGCGATCGCCCGCAGCGCGACCGCGCTGGCGATGGAGTCGGGGTCGGGGCTGTGGTGGGTCAGGATCGCGAGGTCGCCGTCGGCGTTGCGCAGGATCTCCGCGAGCTGGCGGGCCTTGTATTCCATCTCGCCCGATTCGAGCGTGCGCAGCGCGGAGTCGGCGATCACCTCGGAGGGGTTGATCACCACGTCGGCACCCAACTCCCGGAGCTCGTCACCGCTGACGGGGTCGGAGGCGCGGACGACGAGGAACTGGTCGTCGTCGCGCTTCCGGATCGTCTCGACGGCGGCCTTGTTCGCCTCCACGTCGGAAGCGAGGATCAGCACCACGTCCCGGTCCGCGACGGCGTCGACGACGTCGGGGGCAGCGATGTCCTGCACGACCGCGTTGAGGTCCTGGTCGCGCAGCGCCTCGACGCGGTCCTCGTCCTTGTCGAGGATGAGGACGTCCTTCCCCTCGGCGTCGAGCGACTCGGCGACGGCGTGGCCCACGCTCCCGCAGCCGAGGATGGCGTACGACGACATCGAGGAGATGCTGACCCCGGTGCTCATGTCTAGGGAGTGCTTCCGTGGGACGACACTTAAGGCCCACCGTTCGGTTCGGCGGGAAAGGGAAACCCTCTTTATCGCGCCGCAGTGAGGTGGTTGTGAGGGCCGGTAGCTCAGTTAGGGAGAGCGACGGACTCTTAATCCGTCGGTCGAGGGTTCAAATCCCTTCCGGCCCGCTTCTCGTGTTTCGAACGAACGTGAGAAACCGAGAGCGTCGCGGAAGGATTTGAACGACGGAACGAGTGACCAGCGGGAGCGAAGTTCCGGTAGTTCACAATCCCTTCCGGCCCGTTTTCCTGCGAACGAAGTGAGCAGTGAAAACGCCACGAAGGGATTTGAAGCAGGGAGCACGCGCGCAGCGAACGCGAGCACGTGCGACCGTGGTTCACGATCCCTTCCGGCCCGTTGCCTTCGGTGACGGAAGACTGGACCTGCCGTGGCTACCGGACCGCGGCCCACGTCTCCACGCTCCCGTCCTCCCCGACCTCGACGGTCACGGTGGAGAGGCCGGACCCCCGTCCGGCGGGAAGCTCTCGATCCGTCGACTCGCCGTTCTGCACCGACGCCGTCACCGTCGCGTCGCCGGTCTCCTCGGGGTTCGAGAACGCCGCTTCCTGCTGCTCGTCGGGGTCGACGACGAACTGCTCGTCGAGCAGCGTTTCTTCGCCGAACTCGACGACCACGTCGACGGTATGGGTCGTGTCGTCCTCGTTCGTGACGTACACGTCGATGGTCGTCGGCGTCCCGCCGAAGCCGACCAGACAGCCAGCGAGGCCGGCGGCTGCCACGGACCCGACCGTGCCGACGAACGCGCGTCGCTGGATGGAGGGCATGGTCGGCGTTCGTTCAGCGAGCGGTGAACCTTTTCTGGTTAGTCGTCCCGGCCGTCGAGCGCTTTCCGCCGGAGCCGCTCCGCGCGTTCGGTCTCGGCCGTCAGTTCCGGCACCTCCTGGGGCTTGCCCTCCTCGTCGACCGCGACGAACACGAAGTACGACTCGGTGGTCTTCTTCCGCTCCCCGGAGCGGGGCTCCTCGCGGTACGCTTCGAGGTTGACTTTGACGCTCGTTCGCCCCGCCTCATAGACGTACGACCGGATCACTGTCGTTTCGCCGACGGGGATGGGGCGCTCGAAGTCCATTTGGTCGATCGAAGCGGTGACGCAGGTCTCGCCCGCGAACCGCATCGCCGACAGCGCGCCCACCTCGTCCATCCACTTCGTGACGTTGCCCCCGTGGGCCGTCCCGTAGTTGTTGGCGTCGGTGGGCTGGACGCGCTCGCGGTTCTCGATGTACGTGTCGAGTAAGTCGGTCATGACGGCGTTTCGGGCGACAGGGCAAAGAGAGTGTGCGTTTTCATCGTTTTCACGAATAACGCTCTTTACGCTGGGGCTCGAACGCCGAGACAGATGTCCATCGACAGGGAGACGTTCGAGTCGGCGAGCGAGGAGGAGCTCGCGGAGCTCTCCGATCCCGAGCGTGTACTCGGCTTCCTCGCCGCCAACGACGACCGCGCGTTCGAGGCCCGCGAGATCGCCGCCCGGGTCGACCTCGAACCGGGCGCCGTGAGCACGGCGCTCTCGCGGCTCAAAGAGCGTGGGCTCGTCGAGCACAAGGCGACCTACTGGGCAGTCACCGACGACGAGGGACGACTGACGGATCACGCCGGCTACGAGCGCGCGACCGAACTGTTCAACGAGCAGTTGGGCGAGGAAGACGAACAGCGCTGGCGGGAACACGCTCCGGACGAACCGCATCCGGGGGCCGACGATTCGTGACTGTCTACGAACCGACCGACGTGGTGTACGGCGACGACCCGTTCAAAGGTGCCGACGCCGCTAGACCGTGGCTCGTCGTCTCGAACTTCGAGGAACGTCCGTTTCACGGCGAGCAGTACGTCGCGCTCACGCTTACAACGAGGTCGTGGCTCGATGGGCTGATCGAACTTCGGGAGGAACACTGGGAGTACGGCGGAACCCCGGAGCAGAGTCGGATCGTCCCGTGGAGCGTTCAGTCGGTGGACGCCGACGACATCGATCGCTGGCAGGGACGGATCACTCGGGAGCCGTTCGAACGAGCCGTCGACGCGCTGATCGACGAACTCCGCTGATCGTGCCGTCTCGAGCGAGCCACGGTCCCGCGCCGGGAGCGCGCCCTTTTTGCCCGCGTAGCGGGAACCGACGGTAATGGCGAAAGTGAGCGTCGGCCTTCGCGGCTGGCGGTTCGACGAGGACGAGGTGTTCACCGAGGACGGGGACTGGGCGCCGCTGGACGAGATGCCCGACGACGCCCGGAACCGGCTGCTGCGGCTCGGGCTCCTGATGGACCAGCCCTGCGACGCCTGCTACCTCGAACACGGCGAGGCGGAGAAACAGCGCGCCAACCCCGCAGCCATCGTCTACGGCGAACCCGGCGACGAGGTGCTGCTGTGTGACGAGCACGAGGGGGACTTCCTCTACTGGTTCCGCGAGGAGGGCGGCAGCGAGCTCGCCGGGGAGGAGGCGTTCCGCGACGAATTCCACGAGTGGTTCGTCGCCGGCAACCGCGCGCCAGAGGGGTACGGCCCGGACGAGCACGTCAAGGAGGCGCCGGACGACATGCCGAACCTCCCGACGCCCGAGGAGGCCCAGCGCCGCCTGGAGCAGTCCGTCGATTTCGAGGAGAAGCGCTACGACCTGCGGGCAGTCAGTGACGACGAGGAGGAGGAAGGCGAGGAGCTCGACGTCTCCGACCTCGACCTGGACACCGACTACCCCACCGGCGAATGAGCGAGGAGCGCGCTTCCGAGGAGGGACCGGGCGACGGGGGCGACGCCGGGAGAACCCCCGACATCTCGGTCTGTATCGTCGACGCCCAGACGCCCGGCAACGTCGGCACCATCGCCCGAGCGATGAAGAACTTCGGCGTCGAGGACCTGCTGCTGGTCGATCCGCCCGAGATCGAACCCGACGGCGAGGCGTACGGGTTCGCGGGCCACGCCCGCCAGGACGTGCTCCCCGGCGCCGAGGAGATCACGTTCGACGAGCTCTGTGCGAACTACCACACGGTCGGCTTCACCGCGATCACGGGCGAGGACAGCCGCAAGCACGTCCGGTTCCCCTACAGTACGCCCGAAGACCTCGTCGAGGAGCTCCGCGGCGTCGACAGCCCGGTCGCGCTCGTGTTCGGGCGCGAGGACAAGGGGCTCTCGAACGAGGAGCTCGGCCGGCTGGATCAGGTTGCCTCGATCCCTGCCGACCCGGAGTACCCCGTGATGAACCTCGGCCAGGCCGCGACCGTGACGCTGTACGAACTCCGGAAACTCACGCTCGAACAGTCCGGCAGCCAACTGCCGGACACCGAGCCCCACCGTGCCGACCCCGAGGAGGTCGAACGCCTCCACGACTACTGGGACGAGTTCCTGACGGCGATGGGGCACCGCGAACACAAACACGAGAAGACCCAGCGGATGTTCCGGCGGCTCGTCGGGCGCGCGAACGCCACCGATCGTGAGGTCACCACGCTACTGGGTGTGCTCCGGCGCGCGACTGACCAACTCGAGGAACGACAGGAGCTCCTCGACGAACTGGACGAGGAGGACGAGCTCCGGCGCTGAGTCCGACGCTGCCGTTCGAAACTACCGTCGAGCGTACATCACCTCGCTGATCATCGAGAGCACCAACTCGTCGTCGTCGGTCACCGTCTCCGAGCGAACCCGCACGGTTCCGCGGTCCGCAGAATCGACCGATTTCTCGAGTATCTCCGTTCGGACCGAGAGCGAGTCGCCCGGGCGGACCGGCCGCGGGAAGCGCAGTTCCTCGACGCCTCGGGCGCCCATCGCCGCGCTGTCGTCGAAGTGGCCGTCGACGAGCAGCCGCATCGTCATCGCGCAGGTGTGCCAGCCGGAGGCGATGAGCCCGCCGTAGATCGTCTCGGCCGCGGCGTCCGGGTCGGTGTGGAACGGCTGCGGGTCGTACTGCCCGGCGAACTTCAGGATCTCCTCCTCGGTCACGTCGTAGCTGCCGAACTCGTCGGTGTCGCCGACGGCGATGTCGTCGAAGTAGGTGGTCACAGATGCCGTTCAACCGGCGTGGTGTTGGCTGTTGTGGCGTTCGTTAGTCGGCGTAGTGGACCTCAACGCTGCCGTTCTCGGAGAGGTCGCTGTACACGATCCCCTCCGAGCGCAGGCCGAGCCGTTTCAGCGGGTCGTTGACCGTCGCCAGCGCGAACCCGCAGGCGACGAGCAGGAACCCCGTCGCGGTGGTCGCCGTCGGCGCGCGGCCGAGCACCGCCCACGCGACCATCGCCGCGGTGACCGGCTCGAGGTAGGCGACGTAGTTCACCCGGACTGGCCCGATCCGTGAGAGCAGGTCGAAGTAGATCAGATATCCCACGACCGCGGCGCCGAACACCAGGTAGACGAACGGCAGCGCGGACTCGCCGCTGGCGACGCCCATCGGGAACTGCTCACCCCGGAGGACGGCCCCCCCGGCGAGCATCGTCGAGCCGAGCAGCATCGACCAGCCCTGGAGCGACGCCGCCGGGAGGTCGGGGTCCAGCGCACGCAGCCCCACGGAGCCGCTCGCGAACATCGTGACGCCGACGAACACCAGCGCGACGCCCGAGAGCGGCACCCCGCTCCCGCCGGGGTTCGCGATCACGACGACGCCCGCGAGGCCGAACAGCAGCCCAAGCGCGTCGCTCGCGCCGGGGGTCTCGTCGGCCAGCAGCATGCCGGCGGCGACGGTCGTCAACACCGGGTTGAGGCTGACGATCACTGACGAGATGGAGCCGGAAACGACGGCCGTCCCGAGGTAGAGCAGCCCGTGGTAGCCGGCGACGACGAACCCGCCGGTGAGGCCGATCGAGAGCCACTCTGACCGGTCCTGTGGCCGGAACCGGCCGGTCGCCGCGGCGACGACGGAGATCACCAGCCCGGCGAGCAGGTAGCGCAGCCCCGCGAACCACAGCGGCGGCACCGATCCCAGCCCCATCTCGATCGCGACGAACGACCCGCCCCAGATCGACGCGAGGGAAACGAACAACAGAGCGGCCAGAAGTTGGCCGCGACTCCAGTGAATCGCATTCATTTTCGTGTTTGGAACGAATTGACTCCAGTACTTATGCTTGTCTCCCCCGGTATCCGTGTTTTTCGAACTGTATTCTGCAAAGTGCGATTCAATTAGTGGAACAGCCAAGAATAGGGCAATCCATTTGGTCCCGGGCGTCGAACGGGGCCGCATGGACGAACGCGACGTGCGCCTGCTGAAGGCGATCTCCGACCTCGGCACCGGCAGCCCCGAACGACTCCACGAGGAGACGGATATCCCCGTCTCGACGATCCACTACCGGCTGAACAACCTCCGGGAGGACGGCGTGATCGAGAACGACCTGTACGACCTGGACCTCGACGAACTGGGGCTGGGCGTCACGGTCGTCGTGGAAGTGCTCGCGGACTACAGCGGCTCCCACGAGCAGCTGAGCGACCGTCTGCTCGCGATCGAGGGAGTCACGGAGGCGTACTTCACGATGGGCGAGACCGACTTCGTCGTCGTCGCGCGGCTGCCCGACAGCGACGACGTGGAACGGCTCATCCGCGCGTTCGAGGACGTCGAGGAGGTCGACCGCACCGACTCGACGTTCGTGATCAAGTCGTTGCGGGACGGCCAGCGACCGCTGGAGAGTTACTCGCTCGATACGCTGGTGGAGATGCTCGCCGACGAGTAGTTCCGAAAAGGGACCGCTGCTCAGGCTCGCTTCTGGATCTCCTCGCGCAGCACCTCGCTCACGAGGTCGCCGCCGGCCTGCCCGCGCAGCGCGCCCATACACTCGCCCATGAGCCCGGAGAACGCCCCCATCCCCTCCTCCTCGACCTGCTCGGCGTTGCGCTCGACGACCTCCTGGACCGCCTCGCGGACCTCGTCCTCGCTCACGCCGCCGACGCCCTCCTCCTCCATCGCTTCCTCGGGCGTGAGTTCGGGATCGGCGGCGAGCGCGGTCAGCACGGGGTTGACCCCCTCCTTCGGCAGTTCGCCTTCCTCGACGAGCAGCAGCGTCGAAAGCAGCGCGTCGTCCCGAATCGCCTCCACGTCGACGCCGTCGCGGCGGAGTTCCGTCAGCGTCGACTCCAGCGTCGAGGCGGCGAACGTGGGGTCGACCCCTTCCTCGACCGCCTCCTCGAACAGCACCATCCGGCGGCCGAACGCGACCTGCTCGGCCAGCCCCTCGTCCAGCCCGAACTCCTCGGCGTAGCGCTCCACGCGCTCGGTCAGGAGTTCTGGCGTCTCCACGTCGCTGGGGTCGGGTTCCACGGGCGGCACGTCGGTTTCGGGGTACATCCGCGCCGCGCCGGGGAGCGGCCGGAGGTAGCGCGTCGTCCCGTCGTCGTTCGCGCCGCGGGTCTCCTCGGGCACGCCCTCGATGGCGCTCCGGGCGCGGTCGGCGGCGGCCTCGATGGCCTGCCCGGCCACGTCGCTGTCGGCGGCGACGATGGCGACCGCGTCGTTCGGCCCGGCGTCGACGGCCTCGCGGAGGGCTTCGACCTCCGCCCCGGTCACGCCGTAGGCCGGCAGTTCGTCGGTGTGGAAGATGCCGCCCGCGCCGGCGCGCTTGGCGTGGTCGGAGAGTTCGGTACCGAGCCGGCGGTCGGGCTGGAGTTCGCGCCCGACGAGCCCGTCGAAGCCGTACAGCGGGACCGCGAGCACCTCGCCGTCGGAGTCGAGCGCGCCGCGGATCACGCCCGAGTCGGTGTCCGCGAACGTCTCGCTCACGTCGACGACCTCGCCCACGGCGGCGTCCCGGGCTTCGAGTTCGTCGCGGATCTCGAGCAGTTCGACCTGGCGGTCGACTTCGCCGGCGACGATGTCGCGGATGTCGCCCAGCGCCTGCACGCCCTTGATCTCGACGCGGGCGCCGTCGGCGATGGAGACGTTCACGTCCTGCCGGATCGTGCCGAGCCCGCGCTTCACGGAGCCGGTCGAGCGCAGGAGCATCCCGATGTGCTCGGCGGCCTCGTGGGCCTGCTCGGGCGAACGGATGTCCGGCGCGGTGCCGATCTCCACGAGCGGGATGCCGAGGCGGTCGAGCGAGTAGCGCACGCCCTCGTCGGTCTCCGCGACGCGCTGGGCGGACTCCTCCTCCAGCATCACGTCGACGATACCCACGCTGCCCTCGTCGGTCCGGATCTCGCCGTTCTGGGCGAGCAGCATCGAGCGCTGGAACCCCGAGGTGTTCGAGCCGTCGATCACCAGTTTGCGCATCACGTGAGCCTGATCGACCACGTCGGCGTCGAGCAGGTCCGCGATGCTCATCGCGACCGAAAGCGCCTCCTCGTCGATGCGGGCAGGCGGCTCGTCGTCCTCCTCGACCAGACAGGTGGTGTCGTAGGCGAGATACTCGAACGTGCGGTCGACGCGGCTCTCCTCCATCGCCGCCTCGTCGAGCTCGCCGAGTTCGCTCCGGGTCGGGTGGAGCTCCCGGGTGATCGTGTGGGTCGCCTCCTCCGGTTCGCGGAGTTCCGTGGGCGAGTCGCAGAACAGCTTGGTCTCGGTGTCGAGCTGTTGGTGGATCTCCAGGCCGGCCACGAGGCCGAGCTCCTCGTAGTCGCGGGCGTCGTCGCTCATACTCGGTTCAGGGGGCGGTGGGGGTAAAAATGGTCGCAGTTGGTGGCTGGTGATGAGTTGTTCGTGGTGGCTGGAGGTCGGGCCTCGGTTGCGGTGGCGCGAAACGGGAGCGCCCTCGTGGCGCGACCTAGCGCGAGGGACGAGCGACCAACGGGAGCGAGTCGGCTGGGGAGGTTCGTGGTCGCGGTGCGGTACAAGTGGCCAAGCACACTCCGCGGTCCTGTTCGAGTAGATCAACTCTCGGAGAGCAGTAGTCGCCGCAGAAAAATCGAAACCGCGAAGAAATCAGTCCTCGTCGCCCAGGATCCCGCGGTGGGTCATCTTCTCCGGATCCAGCACTTCCTCGGCCTCCTCCTCGGTCAGGTACCCCTCAGCCACAGCCACCTCCTTCACGGACTTCCCCTCCGCGAGCGCCTGCTTCGCCACCTTCGACGCCTTGTCGTAGCCGATCGCCGGGTTGAGCGCCGTCGCCAGCGCCATCGAGCGCTCGACCTGGGCCTCGCAGTGCTCCTCGTTCGCCTCCAGCTTCGCGACGAACTTCTCGGCGAACGTCTCGGAGCTGTTCGCAAGCAGTTCGGCGGACTCGAGGAAGTTGTGCGCGATGACGGGCTTGTAGAGGTTCAGGTCGATCTGGCCCTCCGCGGCGCCCGCGGAGACGGCGGCGTCGTTGCCCACGACCTGCTTGTGGACCTGGTTCACCGCCTCGGCGACGACGGGATTGATCTTCCCAGGCATGATCGAACTCCCGGGCTGGTTCTCGGGCTGCTCGATCTCGCCGAGCCCGTTCCGCGGCCCGGAGGCGAGCAGGCGGAGGTCGTTGGCGATCTTGTTCAGACTGCCCGCGACGACACGCAGCGCGCCGTGGGCCTCGCTCATCGCGTCGTGGGCGGCCTGGGCCTCGAAGTGGTCGTCCGCTTCACGGAAGCCGAGGCCGGTCTCCTCGCTGATGTACTCCGCGGCGAGTTCCGGGAACTCGGGGTCGGTGTTGAGCCCCGTTCCGACCGCGGTCCCGCCGAGTGCGAGTTCCTCGAGATGTGGGCGGGCGCTCTCCAGTCGGTCCAGCCCCTTCTCGACCTGCGTGCGGTAGCCGCCGAACTCCTGGCCGAGGCGGACGGGCGTGGCGTCCTGCAGGTGGGTGCGGCCGGTTTTGACGACGCCGTCGAACTCGTCCTCCTTCGCGGCCAGTTCGTCGCGCAGCGTCTCCAGCGCGGGGATCAGGTCCGAATCGACGGCCTCCAGCGCGGCGACGTGCATCGCGGTCGGGATCACGTCGTTGGAGGACTGCCCGAAGTTGACGTGGTCGTTGGGGTGGACGACGCGTTCGCCCACCTCGCTGCCGGCGATCTCGGCGGCGCGGTTGGCGATCACCTCGTTGGCGTTCATGTTCGAGGAGGTGCCGGAACCGGTCTGGAACACGTCGACGGGGAACTGATCGTCGTGCTCGCCGTCGATCACTTCGTCGGCGGCGGCGACGATGGTGTTGGCGGTCTCGTCGTCGAGGTGACCCAGATCGCGGTTGGCCCGCGCGGCGGCCTTCTTCACGACGCCGAGCGCGCGGACGAACCGTCGGCCGAACACGATGTCGGAGATGGGGAAGTTCTCGACCGCACGCTGGGTCTGCGCGCCCCAGTAGGCGTCCGCGGGCACCTGCACTTCGCCGAGGCTGTCCTCCTCAGTTCGGTAGTCCTCGCTCATGCGCGACTGGTCGGTCGGTGCAGCGTAAAACCCTCCGATGTCGGCGTCGCGGGGGAGCTACGTCCCCCGGGCTCCCGTCGACTGCTGCAGGAACAGTTCGCCCGCACCGACGGCCGCGACGACGAACAATCCGAACAAGTGGATCGACATCGCGACGAGTGGATGAACGCTCCCGGGATCGCGCCACCACGCCGCCACGAGCAGGGGCACGACGGTTCCGAAGAACGCGATCGGCGGCGAGCGGAGCCCGTGTTCGTCGGCGAGCCGGACCGTGCCGCCGCCCGAGAGCGCGAACGTGAACACCGCTCCCAGGAGCATCCAGGCCGTCGGCGGCGTCTCGACCACCGTCACGAGCAGCACGCTCGCGTAAGCAACGCTCGCGACGGTCAACGGAAGTCGGCCCCACGCCGACGAGAGGTTCATACCTCGGGTGAGCGGTCCGGTGGTGAAAGTTCCCCGCTACTCCTCCTTCCGCTCGGCGTACTCCTCGGGCGTGTACGTCTCGATCTCCAGCGCGTGGACGCTGTCGGTCATCGCGTCGCCGACCGCGTCGTACACCATCTGGTGCTGTTCGACCAGCGTCTCGTCCTCGAAGGCGGGGGAGACGACGACCGCGGCGAAGTGGGCGTCCTGGTGGTTCCGGTCGTGGTGGGCGCGGGGGAGGTCGACCGTCGCCTCCGCCTCCGGGATCTCGGCCTCGATGATCGATTCGAGTTCGTCCGGGTCCATACTCCCTTTCCGGTCGCGCGAGGGGAAAAGACAGTCGGTGGTAGTCGAAGGATCGGACCGCGGCACGGTGAGCCGGGGTCGGAGCATCGGACCGCGGCACGGTGAGCCGGGGTCGGAGCATCGGACTGCGGCAAAGTGAGCCGCGGTCGGAGAGGTACACTCAAGCCGCCCCCCGACAGACCGACGGCCGTGCCGATCGACGACGTCGACGACCCCGCGGCCGCGGCCCGACAGCACCTGCTCGCCGCACACGCGGACACGATCGACGCCACGCTCGCTGCTGCCGACGCCGTCGCGGCCGACTGGCCCCGCCTCGACGGCGGGCGGCCTGCCACTGCCGACCGCGACGCACTAGTGGACGACTTTCGCGCGGAACTCGACGAGCGCGGCGTGCTCGAAACGTACCCCGAAACGCTCGCGGCGGCCGTCGACGCGGCAGGGTACGCGCTCCCGGCGACGCCCGTGCCCGCGCCGCCGTACGTCGTGCTGACCAGCACCGGGCCAGCCCTCCGCGGGACTGTCGACGACGGCCGCCTCGTCGTTCGGATCGACTGTTTCGCGGTCGTTCGCGAGCCGGCGGATGTGGACGCACCCGTCGCGTACGCTCGCGAAGGAGAGTCGCCGGCCGCGGCGCTGTCTGTCTCGTTCGTGCCGTCGAAGTAGCAGGACCGTTCGGCTCGCTCCCGCCGCGACACCTACGTCCAGTCGTCGAGCCCGGTCTGGACCAGCGACTCCTCGATCCGCTCGAAGCCGCGTTCGACCTCGTCGGCGTCGACCTCCCACGCCTCGGTCACGTACCGTTTCGCGGCGTCGATGTCGGGGTCGACGTCGAGGTCGATCTCGTACTCGTCGGTGACCGGCGGGTCGAAAAACAGCTCCCGGATCCGGTCGGCGTTCTCGACGTACACGTCGTCGGCCTCCATCACACCCCAGACGTCGCCGTGTTCCTTGATCGCCGTGACTGCCGTCTTGGGGCCGTAGCCGCTGACGCCCTCGTTGAAGTCCGTCCCCATCAGCAGCGCCACGTCGACGAGCTGTTCGTAGGTGATATCGTGTTTCTCCAGCGTCTTCCCGAGATCCATCAGCTCCGGGTCGCCCTTCGAGGTGAGCTGGCGCAGCGTCCGCGGCGCGCCGAACACCATCGTGTCGTAGTCCTCGCTGCCGGCGTAGTCCACGTCGTCGACGGCGGCCATGTGGGCACACTGCGCCTCCCCCTCCGCCGGCGCCTCGATGTACGGCACGTCGAGCCTGTCGAGCAGCCCGCGGGTGGTCTCGTGGATCGTATCGGTCAGGCGTTGGGTGCGGGCGTCCAGTCGTGCGGCTTCGACGGCTTCGCCGGCCTCCTCGGCCTCCTGCCGGCGCTGTTCGGCCTGCTCGCGCTGTTCGCGCCGGCGCTCGACCTCATCGCTCTTGAGGTCGGTGACGCCGCCGTCGAACACGAACACCGGCGTCACGTCGTGCTCGAAGAACTTCGGCAGCCCCTGCACGACGCCGACGAGGTTCGCGACCTCATCGCCGTCGGCGGTGGTGTACACCGAGTCGGCGGTGAACTTCACCGTCGTCGTCAGGTAGCGGTAGAGCCAGTTGTGTGCGTCGACGGCGACGACGCTCCCCGAGAGCGAGTCGAAGGACACGTCCTCGATGGCCGCCACGTCGCGGAGATCCGCGTTGCCCATGGGTCGCGTAGCCGGCGCCCGGGCTTGAAGGTGGATGATCGCGGCCGGTCAGGGCTCCGGCGGCGCTCGGCTGTCGCCCTCGTCGGGAACGGGCACGAGACCGGGCGCCCCGTCGCCCTCGTGGCGATCGAGGAACGCGCGCTCCTCGTCGCTCAGCTCGCGTTCCTCGGCGGTCCGGAACGTGTCCAGCCCGCACTGGTAGGTCGCGGCGTCGCGCTGACCGGGGCGTTCGAGCACCAGTTCGGCGAGCCCGGTCTCCCGGCCGGTGAACACGAACCCCGCCTTGTACAGCGCGTGGTAGGCGTAGGGGTTGTTGACCGCGATGCGGCAGCGGCGGTAGCCACGTTCCGCCGCTCGCTCCGCGACGAACGCCGCGAGCCGGGCGCCGATCCCCTCGCCGCGCCGGTCGTGCCGGGTGGTGATATACCGGATCCACAGCACGCCCGGGTCGGTGCGGTCCTCGTTGAACGCCGCGGCGGCGACGATGTCGCGCTCGAACGGGTCGTCCTCGCTCCCGGGGTCGGGGCGCTCGATGTCGGCGTCGGCGCGTGGCACGGCCGCACGCGTCCCTTCCGAGTCGCGGGCGACTGCTTTTCCCGTGTTGCTCATCACGAACTTCCCCGCGTAGCTGAACTCCCGGAAGTCGAGCCGGAGCGTCGCCCCCGCCTCCGGCCAGCCCAGCAGCGCGAACTCCATACCTGATCGGTACGGCTGGACGCTTATCAGCGTTCGCTCGCCGCCGGGTTGATTTCGCTGCCGCCCCACGGCCCACTCATGACCGGCTGGCTGGGCCGCGGCGACGTGCGCTTCTTCGACCGCGTCGCGCGGCTCTACGACGTGGCGATGCCACCCTCTCGGACCGACTGGGCGACCGAGGCGTTCGCGTTCGCGGAGCGTCCCGTCGAGCGCGTGCTGGATCTCGCGGGCGGCACGGGCCGGGTCGCGGCCGCGCTCGCGCCCGAGTACGACCCCGTCGTCGCCGACGTTTCGACGGGGATGCTCGATCGGGCACGCGCTCGGGGACTCCCGGCCGTCCGCGCCGACGCTGGGCGGCTGCCGCTCTCGGATGACGCCGTCGACGCCGTGGTCGTCGTCGACGCCTACCACCACCTGCCCGACCGCGAGGCGGCGGTCCGGGAGGCAGCCCGCGTCGTGGCGCCGGGCGGCGTGGTCGCGATCCGGGATTTCGACCCGACGACGCTTCCGGGCCGGGCGATCGCGGCGGGCGAGTCGCTGTTCGGGATGGACTCCCGGTTCGTCGCCGTCGACGCCGCCGCACAGGATCTCACACGCGCCGGCCTGCAGTCCAGAGTGCTCGATCGAGGAACGGTGTACACGGTCGTCGGGCGCGTCCCGACCGAGTGAGCGGCTCGGAGCGAAGGAGTCAGTAGGGGGGAGCGGAAACCCGGAGCCATGAGCGAGTCGTTCCTCTCGAAGCGGGTGGACGGGTCGGCCGCGCCGCTGGCGGTCGGCGACCTCGTCGCGATCCTGGTCGTGATCGCGATCGGCATGAGCAACCACAACTCCCTGACCGGCGCGGTCGCGCTGCTCGAGACCGCCGCGCCGTTCCTGCTGGGCTGGGCGGTCACGAGCGTCCCGATCGGCGCCTACTCCGCCGGCGCCGCCGAGTCCGCGAAGGCTGCCGTTCCGCTTGCGATCCGCTCGTGGATCCCGGCCGCGGTGATCGGCGTCGCGATCCGCGGCGTCGTCCAGAGCGCGTTCGACCAGGGGCTGCTGATCTTCCTCGTCGTGATGCTGGTCACCGGCACCGTCGCGTTGGGGGCGTGGCGCTGGGTCGCGTTCAAACTCCGCTGAGTCGGCCGGTTTTCGTGGCGGTTTCGTCACCGATGTCACAGCGCCCGGGTAGGAACCCGCGCAGCCAGTCATAAGTTATGAGAATTCATAATTATGCTTCCACAATATTTGTAGAAACAGTATCAGTGACCACTGTTCTGATTACCAGTGAACTATGGAAAACAGTTAATACCCATGCTACAGTATGTCACGACGGAGTATGACTGGCTACTACGACTACGTCCTCGCACTGATCCCGGGTGTGTTGGTCGGCGTGACCGCGATGCTCACACTGTTCGGGACGCCGTTGTGGGCGGCGCTGTTCGCCGGCGCCGGGGCGTCGTCGTTCGTAGTGTGCCACGCGGTGTTCGTGCGAGCGCCGGTCGAGGAGCCGGCGGCCGAGGCGGCTCAGTCCGCGGTAGAAGCGTCCACGCGCTCGGAGCCGGCCTCCCGCGCCGACTGACCGTCCCCGCCGCCGACGGCAAGTAGCCTTTAGCCCCTCGCCGTCAACGCTCGGCGTATGACCGAGACGCTGTTCCTGCGCAGCGACGAACTCGACGGCCTCGCCGACCCCGCGGAGTACGTCGACGCCGTCCGCGAGGGGTACCGCCAGCGTGGCGAGGGCGCCGCCGCCGAGCCGCGAACCAAACTCGGGAGCGCGGACCCGCCGGGGATGCTGACCACCTACGGCGCGGTGCTGCCCGACACGGGCGCGATGGGCGGCTACATGTACAGCGCCGGCTTCGGCGCCGAGGACGCCTGGTTCACCACACCGCTGTTCGACGCCGAGTCGGGCGAGCCGCTGGCGCTGCTCGACGGCGCATCGATGAACCCGTTCAAAACCGGCGCCACGGGCGCGGTCGGTGTGGACGCGCTGGCTCGCGAGGACGCCGACAGCGTCGCCGTCATCGGCTCCGGCGCGCAGGCGCGCGGGCAGCTCCGCTGTACCGCGACGGTCCGCGACCTCGAGACAGTCTGGGTGTTCTCCCCGACGAAGGAGCACCGCGAGTCGTTCGCGGGCGGGATGAACGAGCGTCTCGACGCCTCCGTCGCCGCGGTCGCCTCCCCCGCGGCGGCGATCGAGGACGCCGATATCGTGATCACCGCGACTACCGCATCCGAGCCGGTGTTCGACGGCGACGACCTGGAACCCGGCACCCACGTCACCGCGATGGGGCAGTACGACCCCGAGAAGCGCGAACTCGACGCGACGACCATCGAGCGATCGACGTACGTTCCGGACCTCCGGGCGCGAGCGACCCAGGACGCCGGGTCGTTCCTCCACGCGCTCGAGGAGGGCGCCGTCGACGAGAATCACGTCCACGCGGAACTGGGCGAGGTCGTCGCCGGCGAGGCCGAGGGCCGAACCGACGAGGAGGAGATCACGGTGTTCGACTCCGGCGGTACCGGGATCGAGACGGTCGCGGGCGCGTATCTGCTGTACGAGAAGGCCGTCGAGGAAGGACTGGGCGAGACGATCGAGTTCTCGCCGGCGAGCGGGGCGCTGACCGGGGAGTAGCGCCGGAAAGGCTTTGACGCCGCTGACCGACTACCGGCCGTGTTCGAGTGGCTCTTCCCCAACTGGACGCCGGCGTGGGTCGTCGCCGTGCTAGTCGGCCTGCGACTGCTCGGCAATCTCGGGCTGACCGCGGCTGTCCGTGTGGCAGCCGACGACGCGGCGACCGTCACCGCTGCGGCGCTGACGCTCACCTCGACCGTGCTCATGGTCGCGGTCCTCCGCGGTGATCTCGGTCAGACAGCGAGCTATGTCGAGTTCCTCGTTCAGCTCTCGCTGCTCGGGATCGCGGCGGTCGCCGTCGCTCGCGGGGACGGGAAACGGATGTTCACGCTCCTCGGGCGGCCGACCGCCACCGCCCGCAGCGTCGCGGCCGTCGCTGCCCTCCTCGCGCTGTCGCTGCTGTTGGTGTTTATACCGCTGTACGGCGAGGCGACCGTCGCGCCGTGACGTTTCTCAGACGATCAGCGTCACCTGCCAGTTGTAGCTGTACGCCGCGTCGTCGGCCCAGACGCTGACCGGCTGGAGGAACGTGAACTCGCCGTCGGGCCACCCCGGTTCGCCGCCGGTCAGCGCCGATATCGAGACGGTCGTGCGGACCGACTCGCCGGGCCGGAGCACGCCGTCGCCGAACCCGTCGGACTCGTCGACAGGCGCCGCACGGAGTTCGGCGTCGGTACCGTCGGCGCTCGCACGCCCGCCGGCGAACGGCGCGGGGCCGCGCGGGACGCGGTACGCCCACGATTCGTCGCTCCCGTTCGCCAGCGTCGCGACCACGCGGGGACCGGACTCGCCCAGCGACGTGGTGGCGGCGTGCTGGTGGGGCAGATCCGCGAACTGCTGGTAGTGGATCGCCGTCAGCGGCCCGGCGTCGATCCGCCGGGTCACGGTCTCGGTGGGTGCGAGGCCGCTCTCCAGCGAGGGCGTGGCTGGCAGGTCGAGGTCGGCAGGAATCGGGCGCTCCTCGGCGCGCCCGTTCGCGTCGGCGGCACGGAGGGCACGATCGTCCATACCCGGAACGACGCGATACACCGGTAAACGTTTTCTCCCGGATCGGCCGGCGGAGCCACCCCGGACTCCGGCCGACGGCGAATGCTCGACGCCGGTGTTTCCCGGACGACGACAGCTATATCCACCCGTATCGCCTCGTTCCGATGGACGGAGCGACCGTCCGCACATCACCATTCAGCCCGGATCGGGCACTCACCATGCAAGACACAGCCAAATACCTCATCCACGCGAAGCTATCGGCGGACGGC
Source organism: Halolamina sp. CBA1230 (assembly GCF_002025255.2). Taxonomy (GTDB): domain Archaea; phylum Halobacteriota; class Halobacteria; order Halobacteriales; family Haloferacaceae; genus Halolamina. The sequence continues at coordinate 2,802,414 of NZ_CP054587.1, read as the reverse complement.
GTCATCGAACGGAGCGACGTCGTCGGCGCGGTGTTCGGCCAGACCGAGGGCCTGCTCGGCGACGAGATGGACCTGCGGGACCTGCAGGACTCCTCGAAAGTCGGCCGCATCGACGTCAGCGTCGAGACCGAGGGCGGGCAGTCGTTCGGCGACGTGACGATCGCCTCCTCGCTCGACAAGGTCGAAACCGCGATCCTCGCGGCGTCGCTCGAGACCATCTCCCGGGTCGGCCCCTGTCAGGCCCGGATCGAAGTGACCGACATCGAGGACATCCGCGCCGCCAAGCGCCGGATCGTCGTCCAGCGCGCCAAGGAACTGCTCGCGAACTCCTTCGAGGAGAGCGTGCTCACCAGCGACGAGCTCCACGAGGAGGTTCGCGAGTCGGTCCGTGCCGGCGAGATGAACGAGTACGAAGGCTACCCGGCCGGCCCGAACGTCGCCGACGGCGACGCGGTCGTCGTCGTCGAAGGGCGAGCCGACGTCTCCCGCCTGCTCGAGTTCGGCGTGAAAAACGCCGTCGCGGTCGAGGGGACCAACGTCCCCGAGGAGATCGCCGAACTCACGCAGGAACGGACGACTACCACGTTCCTCGACGGCGACCGCGGCGGCCAACTGATCCTCCGCGAACTCGGACAGGTCGGCGATATCGACTTCGTCGCGTTCGCTCCCGACGGCGAGTCCGTCGAGGAGCTTCCCCGCGGCGAACTGCTCGCCGCGCTCCGGGAGAAAACGCCCTACGAGGTGTACGAGCGCGCCCGGGAGACCGGCGACCCCGAGTCGGCCCGAGAGGTCGCGACCGGCGGCACGCTCCGCGAATCGGGGAGTTCGGAGGGGAACCCACTCGTCGGCAGTGACGGGGCCTCGATCGGCGACGACCCGGACCGAACGGACGACTCGGCCGACGCCGGCGGCTCGTCCGCCTCGGCGGCGAGCGGACCGACGGCTGACGGCGGGTCGACCGCAGCAGTCGCCGAGGGGACGATGGTCGAGCAGGTCGAGGGAGCCACGACCGACGCGGCGGACGAGACGACGGACGCGACAGCCGAGGCCGAACGAGCGACGAGCGAAACCGAAGACGCCGACGACGAATCGGCGGAAACGACGCTCGGCGATCACGTCCGCGAGGTCGTCGGCGAGAACGCCGGCACGGTCCGGCTGCTCGACGAGGAGCTATCGACGCTGACCGAGGCGCCCGCGGACGACGCGTACGAGACCGTCGACGACAGCGAGGGCGCTCACGCGCTGGTGCTCGACGGCGAACTCGACCAGCGGACGCTCGACGCGGCTGCCGACCGCGACCTCCAGCACGCGGTCGCCCGGTCGACCGGCGAGTTCGTCAAACAGCCCGCGACCCCGCACGTGCGGCCGGTCGATGGGTTCCTCTCCTGACCTGCGCTACCCTTCCGGACACTCCGGCAGGTGGGCGGCGATATCCGGCACCGACGACCCACAGAGGCTACACTCGAACGGGTCGGTCTGTCGCCCGCCACGGCCCGTGTAGTCCACCTCGTGCCCCGCCGCCGAGAGCACCTCGCTGACCACGTCGCGCTGCTCGCGGGGGACCGACGCGCGGAGTCGCCGCCGGACGGAGTCGGCGGAGAGCTGTTCGACCTGCTCCTCGTTCGCGTCGATCCACGCCTCCACGACCGCCTCCAGGTCGTGTTCGCCGCGGAGGTACGCCACCTCCGTCAGGCCGCCGGCGACGCCCGCGGTCGACCCGCCGCCGCCGGGCCCGCCGGAGATGTTGAGCGTCCCGATCAGCGCCCGCACGGTCGTCGCGAGGTTCTGCACCGGAAGCTCCTCCCGCGGTGACGGCCCGTTCTCGGCGAGATATCGGACGGCCCGCGAGTCGGACGGCTCCTTACCCATGTGTTTACACACCACTGCTGGCTCCACCCACGTATACGTACGTGTCGAGGCACGTTTTCGGGCGACCGCTCAGCCGCCGACGACGGCCCGAAGCAGGTAGCCCGGTCCGTCGTCGTAAGCGTCGGGCTCGACGGCGATCCGCTCGAACCCGAACTCCTCGTACAGCGCCTTGGCCCCCTCGTTGTCGGCGGCGACTCGCAGCGTCACCTCGGCCCCGGGGTCGAGACAGTCGAACAGCGCGCCGAGCAGCGCGCGGCCGCGACCCTCCCGGCGGTAGTCGGGGTGGACGACCAGCTCCGCGACGGCGGCCGGCTCGCCCGGAAACCAGAGCAGGTAGCCGACCACGTCGCCGTCGGCGACGGAGACCAGAAGTTCGCCGCCCGCGACCGGATCGAGCAGCTCCGGGGCCGGTTCGGGGAGGCACTCCTGGAGGCGACGAACGGTCGGGCGGTCCCCGGAGCGCCCCTCGCGGATCACACCAGAACGGCGAGCAGCACGCTCGCCAGCGCGCCCGCAAGCGTCGCGAGCAGGTTCACCGTCTCGTTCTCGAGGCGGTCGCCCTCGACGGTGGCGCCGAGCACGCTGTCGGCGGTCATCCCCGCGAGGCCGCCGGCGGTGACGAGGCCGACCACGACCCCGGGCGAGCGCGTGACGCCGAGCAGCGCCACCGCCAGCACGCCGACGACCGCGCTGCCGACGACGCCCGCGAGTTCGCCCTGCCAGGTGATCGCGCCGTCCGTACCGGGAGGGACGCGCTCGCCGGTCGTGACCAGCCGCGGCGTGTCGAACAGCCCGCCGATCTCACTGGAGAGCGTGTCGCCCATCGCCGTCGCGAGCGAGCCGGCGAACGCGAGACGGAACAGGTCGGCGTCGACCATCGGGAGGTCGCCCGCGGCGGCGTAGCCGACGACCGCGAGGAGCGCGATGCCGGCGTTGCCGAGCACGTTGCCCAGCCCGCGGGCGCCCTCGTTCTCCTCGGCGACGCCGCGGTCGGCTTTCTCCTCGTAGCGGAACTTGGTCGAGAGCGTCCCCACGCCGAAGAAGGTGAGCAGGAGGACGAACCAGCCCGGCCCGCCGAGACCGATGGTGACCAGACAGAGCAACACGCCAGAGAGCATCCCCTCGACGGAGGCGGTGCCGGTGGCGTAGGTGAGGATCCCGAGGAACAGCGCGACGCCCAGCGCAAGCCCCACGTCGAGGACGTGGATCGCGGGTGCGATCCCGCTGACGACGAGCATCGACGCGCCGACGGCGAACGTCACGGCGCCGGCGTCGCCCGGCGAGAGCATCGAGCGCGTGAGCGCGGCCACCAGCGCCGCCATCGCGGCGTGGAACGTGAACGTCGGCGCGGCCGCGAGGCCGGCGTCGACGCCCATCGGGACCAGCGGCAGGCTCGCCAGCGCGACGACGATCAGCTGTGCCAGCAGCGCGGCGAGGAAGGCGACGACCGTGAACGTCGAGACGACGAGGAACTGCTCGTCGAACCGGTCCCGGACCGCCGTCGCGCCGAGGTTGCCGACGCCGACGGCGACGACGCTGGCGGCGAAGGCGGGCAGCGGCATGGTGTACGACGCGGCGACCGGCGGCGCCGCGAGGAAGGCGAGCACGGCCGCCGACAGCGAGAACGCCGCGAGCCCGTACAGTCGGCCGGCCTGTCGGTCGCGCGGACGGGCGAACAGATCGAACAGCGGCCCGTCCTCGATCAGGAAGGCCGCGGCGCCGGCGACGGCGAGGAACGGCAGCACCGTCGCCCGGCCGAGCAGCGGCGCCGCGAGTGCGAGGAGGGAGACCGCGGCGAAGCCGGCGTCACGCCTGAGCCTCCGGTTCACGTCGTCGGCTACCTGCGACGCGTACTTAACGGTCCCGACACCACACTGGGGCCAGTCGCGGTACGTCCCCGTCGTTCCGTGGGCCTCACCGGCCGGCGAAGGGTTTTCGAGCACGCGAGCGCTACCGTCCCTTGTGGGAGCGTACGACGCCTACCTCGCCCTCCGCCACCGCCTCGCCGACCCCGACGGCCCCGACCACGTCGCGCTGGTGCTGACCGAGCGCGATCTGCTCGAACAGGGCGCCTACGACACCTTAGCGCGGACGCTCGCCTGGGCGTTCGACTACGGCGCCGAGCGCGTGACCGTCTCGGTGTCAGTGCTCGACGAGGCGGTCGCGCCGACGCTCGTCCGCGAGCTCCGCGACGTGGACGCGCCCCGCGAGGTCGCGGTCCGCGGCCCCGAGAACGTCGAACGCGCCGACGCGCCGATCCGGATCAACGTCGGCCTCGGCGGCCGCGGGGAGTTCGCCCGCGCGGTCCGGGAGATGGCCGAGGACGTCGCCGCCGGCGATCTCGATCCCGAGGACGTCGACGAGGAGACCGTCACCGACCACCTGGTGTTTCCGGAGGAGCCGGACCTGCTGATCAAAACCGGTGCCGAACGGCTCTCGGACTTCCTGATCTGGCAGTCCACGTACTCGGAGCTGTACTTCACCGACGTGAACTGGCGGGATTTCCGGAAGCGGGACTACCTCCGTGCAGTCCGGGAGTTCGAGGACCGACAGCGCCGCTTCGGGGAGTGAGCAGTCGGGTGGTTTGCCTGACCGCGTGCCGAGTAGACCCGTCGCCCGACTCGCCTGACCACGTGCCGAGTAGACCCGTCGCCCGACTCGCCTGACCACGTGCCGAGTCGATCAGTCCGCCGACTCGCCGGCGGAGCCGTCCAGTTCGGCGTCGATCTCCGGGGCGGCGCCGCCGGGCAGTTTCTCGCGCAGCCGGCCGGCGACCGTCCGCGCCTCGGCGAGTTCGGTCTCCGCGACCGCGCGAACGATGGCGGCCGCGCGCTCCCGGCGGGTGCGCTGCCAGGATCGCTCGCGGGACTGGTAGGTGCGGATCCCCCGTAGGAAGTCGACCTTCGAGAACTCCGGCCAGTAGGGGGCACAGAAGTACGCCGCCGCCTCGTTCCCGTTGGCGTGCCAGGGGAGGAAGTTCGAGGTGCGCTCGTCGCCGCCGGTGCGGATGATCAGGTCGACGTCGCGGACCTGCCGGCCGTAGAGCCGGTCGTCGACGAGGTCGATGTCGATGTCGGCGGGGTCCAGGTCGCCGGCGTCGACGTCTTCGAGCACGTCGCGTGCGGCCCGGAGGAGCTCGTTCCGGCCGCCGTACGCCAGCGCGACGTTGAGCCGGAACGAGTCGTAGTCGGCGGTCCGGTTCTCGGCGTAGCGGATCGCCTCGCGGACGCGCTCGGGCAGGCGGTCGGTCTCGCCGATCGCGCGGATCGCCACCCCGTTCTCGTGGATGCGGTCGTTGTCGGCGATCGACGTGAGCTTCTCCTCGAGCAGGTCGTAGAGCTGTTCGCGCTCCGCCGGCGGACGCTTGAAGTTCTCCGTCGAGAACGCGTAGAGGGTGAGCTCCTTCACGCCGAGATCCTGACACCACTCGAGCACCTGTTCGGTGGTCTCGGCGCCGGCACGGTGGCCCTCGGTGGCGTCGTCGCCCCGCTCTCTCGCGTAGCGGCGGTTCCCGTCCTGGATGATCGCGACGTGGGAGGGGCCGCCCTCGCCCTCGCGGCGGAGCAGGCGCTCGTAGGCCCGGCCGACTTGCTCTCGGACCCACTGCTTCATGGCTGTCTCTGGACCGGCGCGGCGTATGAGTCTTGTGACGCAAATCGCTGCCTAACACCGCCGTTCCGCCTTCGACCGTCTGGACGATCCCGGGCAGGTCGACGTCGAAATCGGTCCCGGCGTCGACCGTCGCCGGGCAGCTCACGGAACGGGTGTCCCACAAACCACTTAACGGAGAGCGACGCAGGTGCGGTCATGGATCCCGCCGTCTTACAGTTAGAACTCGACTTCCAGCAGCTCGGGGTGGAGGCCGGCTCCGGGGGGCTGATCGGCGCACTGGTCGGGTTCGCCGCGAAGAAGGTCGCCAAGATCATCGCCGTCCTGATCGGCATCGAACTGGCGCTGTTCAAGTTCCTCGAGTCCCGCGAGATCATCACCGTCGACTGGGAGAAGCTGACCTCCGGGCTGATGGGGGCCGGACAGGACGCCGCAAGCGGGGCGCCGCCGTCGTGGGTCGAGACGGTCCTCTCGACGATCTCGGTGTCGGCCGGGTTCACCGCCGGCTTCTACCTCGGCTGGCGGCGCGCCTGATCGGGAATGCCGAACACGCCTAACTGGGTTCGGCCCGGCTAGCGCGTCTTGATGTCGTCTTTCTCCTTGACGATCCGTGTCTCGGCCTCGCCGCTGGTCTGCTCGTTGACCATGTCGTAGAAGTCGTTCTGCATCCCGGCGGGGAACGTGACGACGCCGATCCAGGAGCCGTCGGCCTGCCACTCCTCGCGTTCGAGGTCGCCGTACTGACGGATCTTCGCCTGGGCGCTGCCAGCGTAGTCCGCGGGGACGTTGACGGCGACGGTCACCTCGTCGAACCGGATGGGGATCACCGGCCGGAGCGCGTCGAGCGCGTCGTCGACCTGTGACTCCACGGGCTCCATCGGATCGACCGAGAAGCCGGCCTCCTCGAGCGCCCGCTCGATGCGTTCCGGCGGGTGGGGCGCGTTGTCCATCTGGGGGTTGACCGCGTTCCGGGCGATCTTGTTGACCAGCGCGTTGTGCTTCTGCTCCTCCATCTCCTTGCGCTGCTCGGCGGTGATCTGGATCTCCCCGCGCTCGACGATCTCGGGGATGATCTCCAGCGGGTCAGTCGTGCCGAACACTTCCTCGAGGTCGTCCTCCGCGGGGCGATCCCCCCGCGAGGCGTTCTCGAACACGTCCTCCGCGGCGATGACGTCCTCCAGCTCGCCGTCGAACTCCCCGCGTTTCATCGCGAGGGCGGCGTCGGGGTCGATGAGCACTTCGAAACGCTCGCCGTGGGACTCCAAGCGTGCGGTGACGGCTTCGTCGAGCGGAATCATGCTTCAGGGTTCCACGGCCGGGACCATAAACCGTCGCCCTCCGGTCAGCCAAAGGCGCCCAGGCTCGACTGCATCTCGCGCTCGGTCGCCCCCTCCTGCACCTCGTACCCCACCAGTTCCCGCAGGTCGACGGCGTACGTGCTGCCGCCGCGGTCGAGCAGGAGGATCCGCCCCTTCACGCCGCGAACGGTGCCGCTGGCCATCGTCTCCGCGACCGGTCGATCCGCGAGGTTGAGCCCGTAGTCGAAGTCGAACGTGTCGATGGGGTCGAACTCGTCGAGCAGCCTCGTCCACGCGTCGTCGTCGACCGAGCGGTGGAGCCCGTCGATCTTCGTGGGCACACGGATCCGGTCCGGGATGCGCTCGGCGATACCGGCCTCGATCCGCCGGGCGGCGCGGCCGTCGTCGACAGTCCGGATGTGGGCCGCGCGGTCGGCACCCTGCTCCAGCAGCCGGGTTTCGAGGCGCCACTCCCGGGTGACGCCGACCTTGAACGTGTCGGGGGCGAACGCCGCGAGGTACACCGCGTGGTCCTCGAAACAGTCCATCTCGTCTTTCAGACACTCGCCGGTACATTTCGCACAGACCCAGACGTGGCTGTGCTGGTCGCAGTACGGCACACCGTCGGCGTCGCAGGCGACGTGCTCGCCGTCGTCGACGACGCCCGCACAGTGGCGCTCGCCCAGCGTGTAGGCGAGTTCGGTCCCGGGCGTCAGGTCGACGTACTCGACGCCGCCACCGTCGGCGAGCAGCAGGCCGCCGTCACCCGAATCGTAGCCCACGAACTGCACACGCCGGCTTGGGTGGCGCCGGACATAGGGCTGTCCATCGGTCACGAAAAACGCGAGAACAGCCGGTCGTTCGACCGGCGTCCGGGCTCAGCTCTCGGACGCGTCCCGGACGTCCATCGAGCGGCAGTCGGGGCAGCGGACGCCGATCATGCGGGTCTTCGGCAGGTCGAACTCGGAGCCACACGACGCGCACTGGTAGGTGAACACGTCGTCGTCGTCGGACCCGTCGGAGATCGCGTCCGAGATGGAACTCAGGAGTCCCACGCTCATACCCTCTATCCGGGCGCTTGTTCACCGAGCCGTTTCAAAGTTGGGCCGAACTCGTTTCGGACTCAGCAGACGGGTTTGGGATCGACGCCCATCCCCTCCAGCGCGTCGGCGTAGTCGTCGTAGGCGACCTGGACCGTGTACTCGGCGACGTCGCGGGCGTCCGCCCAGTCGTCCTCGTCGGCACACAGCGTCTCCAGTAGCTCCAGCCCGCGTTCGGTCCCCGACTCGGTCTCCTCGCGCAGCTCGCGGAACAGATCCGCCCGGGCGGTGTCGGCCTCGTTGACGAAGAAGGAGACCACCTGCTGGTGGGTTCGATCGGCCACCAGCCCGCGCCCGACCATCCCCGCGGCCACGCGCAGGACTGTGCCCTCGCGGCCGCGGAGGTACTCGTGGAGCGCACCGCCGTCGTTCGGCTCGTACCCGTCGTCCATCGCGTCGAGCACGCGCTCGCGGTGGTCGGCCTCGCGGTCGGCCACGTCGGCGAACGCCTCGCGGGCCCGCTCGTTCGGCTCGTCCTCGGCCCACTCGGAGAACGTGGTGTGGGCGGCGTGTTCGGAGTCGGCGGCCGCTTCGAGCACGCGCCGGGCCGTGAGGTCGGCGTCGGTGAGCGCGACCAGTAGCTTGTTCGAGCCGAGTCGGTTCAGTTCGGTCTCCTTCGCCTCGGTCACCTGCTCGCGGAACGTCGCGCCGTCCATACTCACGGGTTCGGCCGGCGCGAGGAAAGGTCTCCCGGCCCGGGCGCCGACGTTTTGCCCGCGCCCGCCCTACCCCGAGCCATGTCCGAGAGTCAGGGTGACACGTCGGCCGTCGACGCCGCCGAACTCGCGGCGTGGCAGCGCGAGGATCGGGCGTTCACCGTGCTCGACGTGCGGGACCGCGACGAGTTCGAGTCGTGGCATGTCGACGCCCCCGAGGCGGTCCAGATCCCCCACCAGCAGTTCATCGCCGCGCGGGCGAAGGGGACGACCGACGAACTCGTCCCCGACGGGCCGGAGCCGATCCTCGTCGTCTGTGGCGTCGGCGAGGCCAGCGCCGAGGTGGCCGAACAGCTCCGCGACGAGGATATCGACGCCCGGAACCTCGCCGGCGGGATGGAGGCGTGGGCCCGCGAGTACGAGGCGGTGGAGGTTCCCTTTACCGACGGGACGGTGCTCCAGTACCAGCGCCCCTCCTCGGGCTGTCTGGGCTACCTGCTCGTCTCGGGCGACGAGGCCGCGGTCGTCGACCCGCTGCGAGCGTTCGCCGACCGCTACGCCGACGACGCGGCGGATCACGGCGCGACAGTCCGGTACGCGGTCGACACGCACGTCCACGCCGACCACGTCAGCGGCGTCCGCGCCGTCGCCGACGCGACCGACGCCGAAATCGTGCTGCCGGAGGGCGTCGACGAACGCGGCATCGAGTTCGACCCGGACCGCCTGCTGGCGGACGGCGAGGAACTGGCCGTCGGCGACGCCGGACTCGAAACGCTCGCGTTGCCGGGGCACACCCCCGAGGGCGTGGGGTTCCGGATCGCGGACGGCGAGCACGGCGACCTGCTGCTCGCGGGCGACACGCTGTTCCTCGACGCGGTCGCGCGGCCGGATCTCGCGGTCGAGGAAGGAGACGTCGAGGCGATGGCCCGACAGCTCCACGGATCGCTCTCGGAACTCCTCGACCTGCCGGACGAAACCCGAATCGCGCCGGGGCACGTCGCGACGGCGACCAGCGCGGACGACGAGGGCCGGTACGTCGCCACGATCGGTGCCCTCCGAGACAGACACGACCTGCTCTCGCGCTCGGAGTCCGAGTTCGTCGAAGAAGTGACTGGATCGCTGCCCGAGCGCCCGTCCAACGACGCGCAGATCATCCGGATCAACCTCGGGGCCGAAGCGGTCGACGACGGGACGGCGTTCGACCTCGAACTCGGGCCCAACAACTGCGCGGCGGGGTAGCGAAGAAAGAACGGTCCGAGGCCGTCAGTCGTCCAGCCCGGCCGACCGTCGCCGGGCTGATCAGTCGTCCTCGCCGGCTCAACTTGCCGGCGAGATCCGTCGTCACAGAGGCGCGGCTGACGGTCGCCGCGCCTCAGTCGTCGTCCGCTGCCGCGTCCGCGGCGTCGGCCTCGGCGTCCTCGATGCTCGGCGGGTAGCTCCCGCGGTCGAGTTTCAGGTCGGATTTCGGGCGGGCCATGCAGGTCAGCGCGTAGTCCTCGGCCTCCTCCTCGGTCAGCGCGCGCTGTTCGACGACGGTCTGTTCGACTTCGCCTTCGAGTATCTCGGCCGAACAGGCCAGACACATCCCGACGCGACAGGAGTACTCCTGGGCGATCCCCTCCTCCATGCAGACCTGCAGGATCGGCCGGCTCTCCGGGACCTGGATGGTCTCGCCGGTGCCGACGAACTCCACGGTGTGCTCGGTCATCCCTCTGGACTGGGTAGGGAGCCGAGAAAAGCGTTTCCCGATCCGTATCTACTCCTCGTCCTTGTGCCGGATCGTGAGCACGGGCACGTCGCAGGTGCGGACGACGCGCTCGGTGACGCTGCCCAGCAGGAACCGCTCGACGCCGCTGCGGCCGTGGGTACCCATCACGACCAGATCGACGTCCTCGCTGTCGACGTAGTCGAGGATGCGGCGGTAGGCGGTGCCGGAGACGATATGGGTCTCGATGTCGATGCCCGCGGCCTCGGCGGCGTCGACGACCTCCTCGACCGCCCGCTGGCCCTCCTCCTCCAGCGCGTCGATCACCAGTTCGGAGCCGGACTCGATCGAGGAGAACGCGCTGGCGTCGACGACGTACAGCGCGTGGATGGTGGCGTCGTACGTCTCCGCGAGCGAGACGGCGTGGTCGATCGCGGCGGTCGCCGCGGGGCTTCCGTCGGTGGGAACGAGGATGTCGTCGTACATCTCGTCGTGACCGTAGGGCGGGAGGGATTAGAAACCACGGTTCAGTCCAGCGCCGCCCGTACCGCCGACTCACAGGTCTGCATCCCCTCGTAGCGCTCGTTCTCCCCCTCACCGAGCGGGACCGTCTCCGCGACGCGCCAGCCGTCGTGGTCGTACACGATCCCCTTCACCCAGTCCTCCGTCGCGAGGAGCAGCCCCACGATCGCCCCTTCGCCGGCGCCCTCGCGGTCCGCCACGTCGACGGCGATCTCCAGCGCGTCCGAGCGGTTGAACGAGGCGAGTTCGGCGTCGGTCAGCGGGCGATCCGGGAGGGAGTCGAGCACGCTCATGGCCGACGGTCGGGCGCTCGCCCCAAAGGCGCTTCCGAACGTTCCCTCGCGGCGGGGCCGCTTCCGAACGTTCCCTCGCGGCGGGGCCGCTTCCGAACGTTCCCTCGCGCCGATAGCGCTTCCGAACCTTCTTGCCACAGCGCGCGGCAGGGACGCCCATGCGCCGACTCGATCGGGTCGAGCGGGCCGTCGTCGCACTGACGGCGCTCGCAGTCTTCGCTCGATTGGTCGGCATCGGCGCGCGCCCGTTCCACTGGGACGAGGCCCGAGTGGGCTACTGGACGCTCCGTTCGCTCGAGACGGGCGTCTACGAGTACCGCCCCGTCGCTGGCGGGCCGTTCCTCTACGTCGTCGGCCGCCGACTGTTCGCGCTCGGACTCACGAGCGACGCCGCGGCCCGCCTCCCCGTCGCCCTGATCGGCGGCCTGCTGCCGCTCGGGGCGCTGCTGTTCCGCCGGCGCGACCCCGACCGAAACGGGCTCTCGGGGGGAGAAACCGCCGCACTCGCGACACTACTCGCGCTCGCGCCGCCGCTGCTGTACTACGCCCGTGTTCTCCGCGGCGATCTCCCGCTGGCGGCGTTCTCGCTCGTCGCCGTGGGCTTCGCGTGGCGCGCGCGGGATCGGGGAAGTCGCCGCGCGCTGTACGCCGCGGCGGCGGCCGTCGGCCTCGCGCTCACCACTTCGGGGTTCGTGTTCGCGGTGTTCGGCTGCTGGCTGGTCGCGGCGCTGCTGACCGTCGACGAGGTGCGCGTTCGTGGGGACGATCCGGCGACGCTCCGCGAACGCGCCCGTTCCGGCGTCGACGCCCTCGCCAATCGGTCCGTCGCGCTACTGCGCGCCGCCGCGATCACGGTCGTCGTCGCGCTCGCGTTCTACCTCCCCCGGGGCCGCGTCGACCTCACGGAGCCGTCGACGCTGCTGTCGGCGCTGGAAGCCGGCACCCTCGGCGCCATGCAGCGGTTCCTCTCGGTGCGCGTGCTCGGTCGGTACGCGCCGCCGACGTACACCAACGACCACCCGCTGCTCCCCTTCGTCGCCGGCACCGCCGAGGTGCTGCTGGCGACGGCGCTGCCCGTCGTCGCGCTCGCCGTCTGGGGGTTCTTCCGGGAGCGCTACGCCGGCCGGTCGCGGCCGCTGGTGAACTTCGCCGCCTACTGGGCCGGCGCCGGACTCCTCCTGTTCCCGGTCGCGTCGGAGGTGAGCCAGCCCTGGGTCGCCGTTCACGTGCTCGTCCCCGCGACGCTCCCCGCAGCCGTCGGGCTCACGGCGCTCTGGCGGTACGCGAGAGCGAGTATCAGCGCCGGCGACGCTGCCCGGGTCGCCGCGGCGCTCCTGCTCCTCTCCGCAGCGGGCGTCCACACCGGCGCGGTGGCCGCGGGCGAGGTGTACGACGACCCCGTGGCCGGCGATTCGCTCCCGGGGTACGCCCAGCCCGGGTTCGAGTACCAGACGGCCGTGACCGCGATGGAAGGAGCTGTCGAGGGTAACGACGGAACCGACGTGCTCTACGTCGGCAGCGATATCGTGGTCGACGACGAGTCGGCACTCGATAGCCCGCCCGTTCCGGAGCGCGCACAGGCCGCGTTCTCGGCACGCCTGCCGCTGTCGTGGTACGTCGAGCGCGCCGACGCCGAGACGGCGAGCGTCGCCGAACCGGACGCGATGTCGTCGTCACCCCCGCCGATCGTCGTCACGACGCCCGATCACCGGCTCGCGGTCGGCGATCGACTGTCGGGCTACGACCGATACACGATCGAGCAGGGGCTCACGAACCGACGGCTGATCGTGTTCGTGACGGAACGAAACGGCGAGTGAAGAACGGCAGAACGGGGTCGGAGCCTACCGGAAGCCCATCGCTTCGATCTGTTCCTGGTAGCGGTTCCGGATGGTGACCTCCGTCACCTGGGCCACGTCGGCGACCTCGCGCTGGGTCTTCTTCTCGTTACAGAGCAGCGACGCCGCGTAGATCGCCGCGGCGGCAAAGCCCGTCGGTGACTTCCCCGAGAGCAGCCCCTGCTCGGCGGAGACATCGATGATCTCGGTCGCCTTCGACTGGACCTCCTCGCTCAGGCCGAGCTCGGAGGCAAAGCGCGGGACGAACTGCTTGGGGTCGACGGGCTTGAGCTCGAGGCCGAGCTCCTGAGAGATGTAGCGGTAGGTGCGGCCGATCTCCTTCTGGGGCACGCGGGAGACCTCCGCGACCTCGTCGAGGCTGCGCGGGATCCCCTCCTGTCGGCAGGCCGCGTACAGCGCGGCGGTGGCGACGCCCTCGATCGAGCGTCCCCGGATCAGGTCCTCGTTGAGCGCGCGACGGTAGATCACCGACGCGACCTCCCGGACCGAACGCGGGACACCGAGTGCGGAGGCCATGCGGTCGACCTCCGAGAGCGCGAACTGGAGGTTCCGCTCGCCCGCGTCCTTCGTCCGGATGCGCTCCTGCCACTTCCGCAGCCGGTGCATCTGACTGCGCTTCTCGGAGGACAGCGATCGACCGTAGGCGTCCTTGTCCTTCCAGTCGATCGTCGTCGTCAGCCCGCGGTCGTGCATCGTCTCGGTGATCGGCGCACCGACGCGGGATTTGCTCTGGCGCTCGGAGTGGTTGAACGCCCGCCACTCCGGGCCGCGGTCGATCTGGCGCTCGTCGAGCACCAGTCCGCAGTCGTCACAGACGAGTTCGCCCTGGTCGTCGTCGGTGATGACCTCGTCTGACCCGCACTCCGGGCAGGTGAGAACCTCGTCGGCCGCCGACTCGTCCTCGTCCTCGGACTCCCGCTGTCGCTCCCGGCTCGGACGTTCCATTAAAAGGTTTCTGGTGACCCCGACAGATAAGGCTTTTTTCGTCCTCACGTAAGACACAGAACTAATCGCTAGACGTGGCGGTGCTGCCGAGTTTCCGCCGTGCTTCGCCTGCGACCAAGGACGGCCGGAAGTCGCCGAAGCGTGATTACTATTGTGCATTGAGAAACCTTTTTGGATAACCAGTGGCTATGCAGTGGTATGAGCACGAGCCCCACGCGCGTCGAATCGGCTGTCGACTCCTGTCGCCCCTCGAACGTCGAGCCCGTCGAACTCGCGGCGTCGTCGCTGTCGACGACCGCGCCGGAGTACCTGCGGGAGGTGAAAGCCGAGCTCGCCGCCCAGGGGTACCAGCCCGCGGAGCTCACGGTCGAGGCCTGCTTCGCGGAGGACTGCTCGCTCGCGACACAGAAGGAGGCCGACCGCCTGCGCGACGTGGTCCGTGCGGGGGCGTTCCTCGGCGTCGGCGTCGTCCGCGTCGAGATCGAAGACGTGAGCGACCCCGAGAAAGTCCGCCCGGCGCTGGAAGCGCTCGAGGAGCGCGCCCGCCGGGAAGGCGTCACCCTTTCGGTCGACGGCCTCGACGTGCCGGCTTGAATGGGCAAACGGGCGCTGGCGGAACGACTCCACGGGCTCGCGGGGTTCCGCGACCCCGACGTGCGCCTCGAACAGTACCCGACGCCGCCGGACCTCGCAGCGCATCTTCTCCACCTCGCGGATCTCCAGGGGGATATCGCCGGGCGGGACGTACTCGATCTCGGTACGGGGACCGGTATCCTCGCGCTCGCGGCCGCCTGCCGCGATCCCGCGCGCGTGCTCGGCCTCGAACGCGACGCCGACGCGCTCGCTGTCGCCCGCGAGAACGAGCGCGCGATCGCGCCCGGAACGTCGGTCGACTGGCTCCGCGCCGACGCGACGCGGCCGCCGCTCTCCGCCGTCTCGACGGTCGTCACGAACCCGCCGTTCGGCGCCCAGTCCGGGAACGAGGGCGCGGACCGGGCGTTCCTCCGGACCGCGGCGTCGCTCGCGGACGTCTCCTACTCGATCCACAACGCCGGGAGCCGCGATTTCGTCGAATCGTTCGCCGCCGACGAGGGGGGTGAGGTGACCCACGCGTTCGCGGCGGAGTTCGAGGTCCCGCGGCTGTACGAACACCACGAGCAGGAACGTGCGGAGATCGACGTCGAACTGTTCCGGATCGAGTGGGGTTAGTCCGGGCGTCGCGGAACGCGCCAGCGATCGAGACTCGGGAGCGGGAGCGCGTCGGCCGCGAGCCAGAGCCCCGCCGAGAGCAGGCCGTAGCCCACCACCAGCAGCGCCCCGTTGGAGAACGCGACACAGCTGTCGACGCCGATGCCGATACGGACGCCGCTCCGGAACACGGTCAGCCCCCCGGTTGTCACCCCACAGCCGCCGCCGAACGCCGTGAACGGCGCGGCGACGATCAGCGCCACGCCGCCGACCGCGAGCGGCGTGCCCTCGCCGGCACGACGCCGGACGCCGACGGCGAGCCCCGCCGCGGCGAGACCCACGACCACGAGCGGGAGCGGCGGCGTCGACGCCGGAACGACCCCGTCGACTGCTGCCGCGGAGAGCCGGACCGAGAGCGCGATCGCGGCGAGTTCGGCGGCGACGACCGCGGTGGCTCCCGCGAGCGCGAGCGCCATCCGCGCGGGGAGCCCCGTGGTCCGAGACACGTCGGTTGATCGTTCAGTCAGTGTACTAACTTTTTCGGGCGGCGTGGATCGTCGGAGCTATGGGACGAGGGGCCGGGGCGTCGCGTATGGACGAGACGTTCCTCGAGATGCTGGAACGCAACGCCGACCACGCCGACGCGTTCGCGTCGCGGTTCGACGACCTCCAGCACGAACAGCGACCCGAGGCGGTCACGGTCTGCTGTTCGGACTCCCGGGTGCTCCAGGACCACGTCTGGGGGAACGACGAGCCCGGCCACCTGTTCAGCTGTGGCAACATCGGCAACCGCGTCGTCCAGCGCACCGACGAGGGGCCGCAGGTGTCGGGCGACGTGCTCTACCCGCTGGCACACACCGACACCGACCTCGCGGTCGTCCTCGGCCACACCGGCTGCGGGGCGGTCACCGCGACGTACGACGAGCTCACCGACGGGCTGTCGGAGCCGCCGGGGATCGAGCACTGCATCGACCTGCTCGCGCCCGGGCTCGAGGGGGGCGTGGAGAAGCTCCCGGCCGGACTGGATCGCGACGAGGCCGTGAACCGGCTCGTCGAGTACAACGTCGACCGGCAGGTCGAGTTCCTGCTCGACAGCGACGACGTGGCCGAGGGTGTCCAGGTCGTCGGCGCAGTGTACGACTTCCAGGACGCCTACGACGGGCGGCGCGGCGAGGTCCACGTGATCAACGTCGACGGCGAGACCGCCCCGGAGCGGCTCCGTGAACGCCACCCGGCGATCGACTCGCGGGTGCAGCGGCTCTGGACGTACTGAACCCGGAGAACTGGGACCCGCACTCGGCCTGCTCGTCGCCGAGCGATCAGACGTCGACTCTGTCGCCGATCTCGACCAGCTCCAGGCTGTGGGGGTGCTCGAACGAGTCGACGTGGTCGTGGAGCGCGGTCGGGTCGGCGGTGAGCCCCTTCCACATGTCCCAGTGGCTCGGCAGCAGGCGGTCGACCCGGAGCGCGCTCGCGGCCTCGACAGCTTCTCCCTCGTCGTTGTACCACTTGGTGTAGTTGGGCTCGCGGGTCCGCTTGTCCGGGATCATCCCCGCGGTCCCGAACGCGACGATACCGAGGTCGATATCGAACTCCCGACCCAGCCGCCCGAACGAGTCAGCCGGGCGGGAGTCGCCGGGGTGGAACACCGTCCCGCTCTCGTGCTCGAACACGTAGCCGACCGGATGCTCGGCGTCGGGGTCGTTCACCTCGACGACGTGGACCGTGAACTCCCCGAACTCCAGAACGTCCCCCTCGACCACCTCGCGAAACTGCTCGGCGTCGAGCGCCCAGCGCTCCTCCCAGGACTGCTCCTCGCGTGCGGCCGCCATGGCGGCATCAGGTGCGACAAAGGGTGCGCCCGTCGACTCCAGGATCGGCGCCTGGGACTCGCCGTGGACGTGGTCGCTGTGCTCGTGGGTCGCGAACACCGCGTCGGCGTCGGTCACGTCCGCCGGGTCGAACGGCACGGGGATCATCCGGATCGTCCGCGGCGGGTCGCCGGTACCCAGGTACGGGTCGACGAACAGGGTCGTCCCGTCGCTGCCCTTCAGCACGAACCCGTTGCAGCCGAGGTACCAGACGGCGACGCCGTCGGGGTCGGCCGACTCGATCGCCCGCGGGAGCCAGTCGCCCCAGTCGCTCGTGGTCATGTGTCGCGTTCCGGCCGGACGGCCCATAGCCGTTGTGACGTCGCCTGACTGGCTGTCGAACCCCCCGAAGATACTCAAAGCTGGACCGTGTGATTTCGTGTCATGCAAACCTCCACACGCCGGACTGCCGACTTCGCCGAGATGCACAGAGCGATGCAGATGGCCGCCGGCGCCGTCGCCGACGGCGCCAGCCGGGAGCTGTTCGGGGGCTGATCGCCGGTCGTCGGGCGCTGCCTGTTGTCGATCGCGTTCGGCTCCGCACAGTCACGGCATCGAGTTCCATGCAGCGCCCCGACGGGCGCTGCCGGTCACTCGCCGTGTTCGACGCTGCACAGTCACGGCAGGGGTTCCGTGCAGCCGACACGAGGTCGGCTGCCGGTCTCGCGCCGTGATTGACGATACCGAAACCGGGAAACCCACACACGGCCCACTCCCGCGTAATGGAGTCGGGCCGCATCGACGTTTCCTCGCTCGCCGGACCGTTCGACCTGCAGTCGACCCTCGAGAGCGGTCAGACGTATCTCTGGGAGCGCGCCGACGGCGAGGGGTACAGCGAGTCGGCCGCCTACGGCGGCGACGCGTGGTACGAGACCGTCCTCCCGCCGACGCCCGGGCTCGTCGACCGCCCGACGGTCGTCCGTGCCCGGCAGGTCGGTGGCGTGGACGACGGCACGATCGAGTGGGAGGCCGGCGGCGTCCCGACTGACGTCGACGGCCCCGCGGCACCGACCGAACCGGTCGACGGCGAGGCGGTCCTCACCCACCTCCTCCGCCTCGACGACAACCTCGACGCGATCTACGACGCGACCGACGACCGCCCGCTACTGGAGCGCGCCTACGATCGCTACCGCGGGCTGCGGCTCGTCCGTGACCCGCCGTTCCCCTGTCTGATCTCCTTCATCTGCTCGGCGCAGATGCGGGTGAGCCGCATCTTCGGCATGCAGCGCTCGCTCCGGGAGCAGTACGGCACGCCGGTCGATCTGGGCGACCGAACGGTGCACGCCTACCCGACGCCGGAGGCGCTCGCCGCCCGAACCGAGGGCGAACTCCGCGACCTAAGTCTGGGCTACCGCGCGCCGTACGTCCAGCGCACCGCCGAGATGGTGGCGACAGGCGAGGCTCATCCGGAGGACGCTCGCGGGCTTCCCTTCGAGGCGGCGCGCGAGGAGCTCACGCAGTTCGTCGGCGTCGGCGACAAGGTGGCCGACTGCGTGCTGCTGTTCTCGCTGGGCTACCTCCAGTCGATCCCGATTGACACGTGGATCAACACCGCCATCGGCGACTACTTCCCCGACTGCGACGGCGGCAGCTACGCCGAGACCTCGCGAGCGATCCGGGATCGGCTCGGCGCCGGCCTGCCCGAACGCGACGAGGTGTTCGGCGAGAGCGGCGCCGACGCCTACGCGGGCTACACCCAGACGTACGTGTTCCACCACCTCCGGACCGACGGAGAGTAGGCCAACCTCCTGCCCACCCGAACGGTGAAACCGTCCGCTTCCCAACGGGCGGACATGTCCGAGACACCGTACGGCGAGTGGGAGTCACCCGTCTCCGCGGCCGACGTGGCCGCCGACACGCTGCGGTTCGGCCCCGTCTCCGTGGACGACGGCAGCGTCTACTGGCTGGAGCGCCGCCCCGACGAGGAGGGTCGCGGCGTGGTCGTCCGCGCCGACGCGGGCGCACCCGACGAGCCGGTCGAGGTAACGCCCGAAGACGTCGACGTCCGCACGCTTGTCCACGAGTACGGCGGCGGCGACTTCGCGGTGCAGGACGGCACCGTGTTCTACGCCGCGTTCGGGGACCAGCGACTCTACCGCCTCGACGCGGGCGGCGAGGAGCCGACGCCGATCACGCCCGAACCCGAGCGCGAACACGGCCTGCGCTACGCGGACGTGGAGGTCGGTCCCGACGGCGACCGCCTCTACGCGGTCCGGGAGCGCCACGAGGGCGACGACGCCGAGGACGTGAGCAACGAACTCGTGACGCTGCCCGCCGACGGCGGCGAGGCGCCGGAGGTCGTCGCCTCGGGCCACGACTTCTACTCGTTCCCGCGGCTCGACCCCGAGGGCGAGCGGCTGGCGTGGACGACCTGGGACCACCCGCGGATGCCGTGGGACGGCACTGAACTCCACGTTGCGGACGTTGCCGAGGACGGCAGCCTCCGCGACGAGCGCGTGGTTCTGGGCGGGCCGGCGGAGTCGGTGTTCCAGCCCGGCTGGAGCCCCGACGGCCAACTCCACGCCGTCTCGGACCGAACGGGCTGGTGGAACCTCTACGAAGTCGACGCCGACGGCGAGGAGAATCCCC
The DNA here is from genome assembly GCF_002025255.2 of Halolamina sp. CBA1230. Lineage (GTDB taxonomy): Archaea > Halobacteriota > Halobacteria > Halobacteriales > Haloferacaceae > Halolamina. The sequence continues at coordinate 2,782,913 of NZ_CP054587.1, read as the reverse complement.
GGAACCGAACGCCCGAGGACGCCGAGTTCGGCGTCCCGCAGTGGTCCTTTGGCTCGGCGACGTACGCGTTCCTCGACGACGGCCGCGTGGCAGTGCTCCGGAACAGCGACGGCGAGTGGTCGCTCTGCCTGCTCGACAGCGACGACGAACGCTCCGAAACGGATCTCCCGTTCTCGGCGTACCCCCACGCCCGGATCGCGACCGACGGCGGGACGCTCGCGTTCGTCGGCGGCGGGCCGGAGATGCCGGCGACCGTCGCGCGCTGGGCTCCGGGCGACGACGAGCCGACCGCGCTCCGGCAGTCGTTCTCGCTCGACCTGTCCGAGGGGATGGTGTCCGAACCGGCGCACGTCGACGTGCCCACACGGGACGGCGAGACCACTCACGCCTACTACTACCCGCCGACGAACGCCGACGAGCGCGCGCCGGCGGGCGAGGATCCGCCGCTGGTGACGATGGTCCACGGCGGCCCGACCAGCCAGACCCTGCCCGTCGCGAACCTCGCGATCCAGTTCTTCACCACCCGCGGGTTCGCGGTCGCGGACGTGAACTACCGCGGCTCGACGGGGTACGGCCGCGCGTACCGTGACGCGCTCCAGGGGGAGTGGGGCGTGCTCGACACCGCCGACTGCGTCGACACCGCGGAGTACCTCGCGGAGACGGGTCGCGCCGACCCGGATCGGCTGGCGATCACCGGCGGCAGCGCGGGCGGCTACGCAGTGCTCTGTGCGCTGGCGTTCCACGACACGTTCGACGCCGGCGCGAGCCACTACGGCGTCGCCGACCTCGAGGCGCTCGCGACGGGCACCCACAAGTTCGAGTCGCGCTACCTCGACGGGCTGGTCGGCCCGCTTCCCGAGGCGAAGGAGACGTACGAGGAACGCTCGCCCGCGTTCCACGCCGAATCGATCGACGCGCCGCTCCTGCTGCTCCAGGGTGGCGAGGACCGCGTGGTTCCCCAGGAACAGGCCGAGGACATGGTCGACGCCCTGGTCGAGACCGAGACCCCCTACGCCTACGCGCTGTTCCCCGAGGAGCGCCACGGGTTCCGGACCGCCGAGGCGAGCCGGCGGGCGCTCGAACTCGAACTCGCGTTCTACGGCGAGACGTTCGGCTTCACGCCGGCCGACGAGATCCCGGAGATCAAACTGCACGAGGGGCAGCGGTCGGTGCGGCGAGTGGAGTAGAGCGGTGAGGTGGCGGGGCGGGAGGGCCGTTCAGAGCGTCAGCGTCGCCTCGGGCATGTTCAGGAACGCGGTCTCGTACCCCTCGTGCCGGGCGAGCTGGGGCGGCGTGTCGACGCTGATCGCCAGTTCGTCGCCGGTCTCGACGCCGTCGACGACCGCGCCGTAGTGGACGCCGAGGTCGGCGTCGAGCCACTCGTAGAGGTAGTCGTCGAACGCCGTCTCGCCGTCGCGGGTCAGCGTCGCGGACAGCGACATCCCCGGCAGCGGGAAGCGGTTGTACGGCGTGCGCGGCGAGACGGCGAGGTACTGCTGGTCGTCGTCGCCGCCGAACGCGGTCGCGTCGTCGAGGCGCTGGACCGCCAGCACGGCGTCGCCGCTCTCGGTGGTGCCGTGGCCAGTCCCCGGGAGGTCGTCGACCGCGGGTGCCCGCCGGATCGGGACCATCTCCATCTCCATCGGCTCGACGGCGCCGCGGCTCCCCTGCCGGGACTCCTCGATCTGGTTGAACGGGATGTCACGCAGTTCCGAACGCTGGTAGTCGAGGGTGAACTCGAACTCCGCGGCGCCGGTCTCGGTGAGCGCGCCGGTCCGGCGGCTGCCGCCCTCGCCCACCGAGACGGTCACGTCGTACTCGCCCTGCTGAGGGAGTTCGACGTTATCACCGAAGTGAAATCCCATGTTCTGTGAGATCATCGCCCAGGGGTTGAGGCCGCTGATGACCGATTCGCCGTTCCGTGTGAGATCGACCTGGGGGTTCACGTCGGAGGGAACGATACCCGTCTCGCTGTGCCAGACGATGGGCATGAGGTGGAGCGCGTCGTTCTGCCCGACTTTCACCTGCGTCGTGTCGTTGTTGGTGATGGTCCAGAAGCGGTGGGGGAAGTTGTACGTCAGCGCACAGCTGTAGCCGCCGTCGCTGGCCATCCCCGCCATCGCCATCCCCTCGGTGTGGGTGGGGACGTAGACGGCGTCGGGCCGGTCCTCGACCAGCGGCGGCTCCTGGGTGCCCGACTGGAGTTCGAACCCGAGACAGCCCGCGGTGCCGACGGCGCCGGCGGCGCCGAGGCCGGCGAGGAACGATCGACGGGACGGCTTACGCACGGGCCACCTCCGGGTTTTCGGCTGTCTCGGCGGCGGGGTTCGCGGGCGGGAGCGCCCGCAGGGAGCGCGGCGGGACGAGGAAGTTCCCCCGGCGCACCGTGTCGATGTACTGCAGGATCCCGTTGTTGGTGCGCTGACCGACCGCGGAGTTGCGGTCGACCTCCTCGCCGTTCATCGCCTCGCGCGTGGTGACGAAGTCCGAGATGGTCCGCTGGAGCGCGAGGAAGTGGACGCTCGCGCGGTCGCCGTCGGTGGAGTCGAAATCCCGGCGGAGGATGATCGGCTTGTCGTTCTCACGCACGTCGACCATCTTCTGGCCGTGGCCGACGACACCCTTGTTCCGGGCGGTGTCCATCGGCTCGTCGCAGTCGTCCATCCGCGGGTCGGTGCCGAGGTTCTCGCCGGCGTCCTCCACGAGGTCGTTCTCGGCGTGGTGGGGACAGAACATCTTGGCGACGCGCTGCTCGCGGGAGTCCTGCTCGTACCACTGGGTCAGGTTCAGCGTCAGCGTCGAGAGCTGCTGGGTCGTCCCGCCAGCGAAGGGGCCGTCCTGGATCGTCACGCGGTCCTCGCCGGGCTGGTTCCCCTCGTACACCGACTCGAACCCCATGTACATCGGCGCGTCCTCCGGCACCGGGCCGTCGTCGGGTACGCCGTCGACGTCCTGGTGCTCGGCGGGGAGGCCGTCGCCGATGAACCCCGTTCGGCGCTCCCGGACCGTGAACGCGTCCGTCAGCGCGGCGTCGGGCTGGGAGACGCCGTTGAGTTCGTCGAGTTCCCCCTTCAGCGCCTCCTCGGCGCCCATCACGACCTCGCCGTGGTCGCTGGCGAGGTGGACGATCGCGTCCACGTCGTCGGCGTCGGGGTCCTCGAACGAGGAGAGCGCCCGCGGCTCGGGCAGGTCGATGCTGTCGGGGAGATCCGAATCGAAGCGGTCGAAGTAGTACGGCGAGTAGCTGACCGTGAACAGCAGCCCCGCGGCCGAACGTTCGTAGGCGCGCTCGATCCCAGTCAGCGCGGTTTCGACGGCCTCGCGCTCCTCGTCGGTCGGCGTCCCGTCGCCGTACTCCAGCGCGAGCAGCACGCGGTGGCGCGGGTGATGGTTGTTGCCCGCGTCGTTCGTGGGCAGGAACGCGTTCCAGGCGTGCTGGCGGTCGGGGAACTCGGCGTCGGGCTCCTCGGGCCCCCGTGGGACGTCGATCTCCGCACCGCGGTTCAGGCAGGCCGACAGCGCCGCCGCGCCGCCGATCGCGACGGCGGATTTCACGAACGCGCGGCGGTCGATGCCGTGGGAGTCGCTCATACCACCGGAACGGGATCGACGGGAAAGTGGGTTCTGGTGCGCCTCTCGAAACCGCGGCGAGCGCCGCCCTACCCGTCGAGTAGCTCGTCGACCAGCCGGGTGAACCGATCCACGAGCCGGTCGCTCGCGTCGGGGTCGACCGTCGCGAGCAGCGACTCGGTCGTCCCGGGGTCCGACGGCGAGAGGTGGACCCGCCCGCACTCGTCGCGCCGCTCGTCGACGAGCCCCGCCTCGCTGAGCCGGTCGACGTGGTAGGAGAGCGTGCTCCGGGCGATACCGAGGCGGTCGGCGAGATCGGCCGCGGGCGTCTCTCCGGAGAGCAGCGCCGCGAGGATCGCCCGGGCGGTCTCCCGCCGGGCCAGCGCGATCCGCTCGCGGTCGCGCTCGTCGTACCCCGGCGGGAAGTAGTGGGTGCGGCCGTAGCGATCGTCGGCGACGACGCGGTCCTCGCGGCGCAGCCGGCGGAGGTGGTACTGGAGCTGCCCGGTCGCGAGGTCTAACTCCCGGCCCAGCGCGCTGGCGTGGCGGCCGGGGTGGTCACGGACGTGTTCGAGCAGTCGGTCGCGGACCTCGCTCATCGCTCGTCACCCCCGTCCCGGAGATCTCCCGGATCGCCGCCGTCCGCCCGGGCGGCACCCGAGTCGGCGGGCGTTCCGACCAGATAGACGGCCGCGATCACGAGTGCCGCCATCACCACGTCGAGGGCGTGTTCGAGCGTGTGGTGGGGTCCCGGGCCGACCGCGCCGGCGTAGGCGCCCAGCCCGATCGCGCTGCGGGCGAGCAGCGTCGACAGCGCCAGCGCCACCAGCAGGTAGCGCCGCGAGCGCCGCCGGACGAACGCCGCGATCCCGACGCCGGCGACGACGGCGGTCAGCACGGCCGCCAGCGAGAGCAGGGCGAACGTCACGGGGTCGCGCCCGTGGACGCCGGCCGCGAGCGGGACGCCGAGCCCGGAGAGCATCACGCGCGGCTTGGATCTGGAGGGTGATACGCCTCTCGGTGACGGGCCACGCCACCGGCAACGCCCCGGGCCGCACCAACCAATATGGTGCCTCGGCGCAACCCACGGGTATGTCCGAACACGAAGTCACGGCGACCGTCGACGGGGCGACCGAGACGGCGACCGTCGAGGCCCGGCGGCTGCTGGTCCACGCGCTCCGGGAGGACTGGGGGTACACCCAGCCCACCGTCGGCTGCGAGTCCGGGAAGTGTGGCGCCTGCACCGTCGAGATGGACGGCGAGATCGTCAAATCCTGCTGCGTGCTGGCGGTGCAGGCCGACGGCAGCGAGATCACGACCGTCGGCGGGATCGAGGGCGCACCCGAGGGGCTCACGGCGGTCGACGACGACGCTCCCGAATCCGACGGCGAGTTCGGGCCGGTCCAGCGCAGCTTCCACGAGGAACACGGGCTCCAGTGTGGCTACTGCACGCCGGGGATGGTGCTCCGGAGCCGGGACCTGCTCGCCGACAACCCCGACCCGGACCGCGAGGAGATCCGCGCGGGGCTGAAAGGGAACGTCTGCCGCTGCACGGGGTACGAGAACGTCGTCGACGCCGTCGAGGCCGCGGCCGCGAAGCTCGAACCGATCGAAACCGACAGTGGAGCGGCCCCGGAAGCGGAGGGCAACGGCTCGACCACCGACGGGGGTGGCGACTGATGTTCCCGCCGAAGTTCGACTACGAGCGACCGGACAGCCTCGACGCCGCACTCGACGCGCTCGCGGCCGAGGGCGCGGTCCCGCTCGCGGGCGGGCACGACCTCCTCCCGCTGCTCAAAGCCCGCGAACGCGACCCCGACACGGTCGTCGACCTCGGCGGCCTCGCGGAACTCCGGGGCGTCGAACGTGTGGTCACCGACGAGGGCGCGACCGAACGGCTCTCGATCGGCGCGCTCACCACCGACGCGGACCTGCTCGACGCCGACCCGGCAGGAGTCGAGGGTCTGCTCGACGCGACGCGGGCAGTGGGCGACGCACAGATCCGGAACCGCGGCACGGTCGGCGGGAACCTCGCGGCCGCCCACCCTGCAAGCGACATCCCCGCAGCGACGCTGGCCGGCGACGCGCGACTCCACCTCGTCGGCCCCGACGGCGACCGCACGGTGCCCGCCGGCGAGTTCGCGACCGGCGACCACGAGACCGTCCGCGAGGGCGACGAACTGCTGACCCGAGTTTCCCTGCCGCTCTCCCCGACCGCCGGGAGCGCGTACCGGCGGAAGACACACCCGTCGACGGGGTACGCGTCGGTCGGTGTTGCCGCGCGAGTCGAAGTAGTCGACGGCGTCGTGACCGACCCGCGGGTCGCGGCGGTCGGCCTCTGTGACGCGCCGACGCGGCTGGAAGCGGTAGAAAACGAACTCGACGGCGCCGACGCGGGCGCGCCGGTGGAGACGGTCGCGGCCGCGGCGGAGCGGGCGGGCGAGCGCGTCGACGGGTCGGTTCGCGAGGACCACGTCGTCTCCGCCGAGCAGCGCCGCGCAACGTTACCGACGTACGCCGAGCAAGCGATCTCGAGCGCGGTCGCTCGCGCCGTCGGGCGGGAGGGGGTGGGCGCATGAGCGGCGAGGAGAGCGTCATCGAGGCCGAGGGGTCCGTACCCGCGACCGCCGACGACGCGGCCGAGGGTGCGGCGGGGATCGGCGACAGCCCGTACCGCCGCGAGGACGCCCGCGCGCTCCGCGGGGAGACGACGTACACCGACGACTTCGGGCGGGAGGCCGCCGCGCTGGCGTTCGTCCGGAGCCCACACGCCCACGCACACGTAGAGAGTATCGACACCGACGCCGCGGAGGCCATCGACGGCGTAACGGCGGTGTACACGTGGGAAGACCTGGCCGCGGGCGACGCGCCGATGCGGCTCCCGGTCCGGACCGGCCCGCTCGACTGCGAGGTGCCGGGCCACCCCGTGCTGGCCGGCGACCGCGTGCGCTACGACGGCCAGCCAGTCGCCGCCGTGGTCGCGCAGGACCGCTACCACGCCGCCGACGGCGTCGAAGCCGTCGACGTCGAGTACGATCCCCTGCCCGTCGAGGACGACCCGCGCGAGGCCGTGAGCGAGGACGCGCCCACGCTGTTCGACGCGGCGCCGGACAACGTCGCCGCCGTCGGCGAGCTCGGCGACCGGGAGGAGACGGACCGCGCGTTCGCCGAGGCTGCGGAGATCGTCAGCGTCGAGCTGGAGAACAACCGCCTGATCCCGAGCGCGCTCGAACCGCGCGCGGCGCTGGCGGAGCACGACCGGACGGCGGGGTTCACGGTGACGATGACCAGCCAATCGCCCCACGGCCACCGGCGGAAGCTCTCGCACACGCTCGGCGTGCCGGAACGCCAGATCCGGGTCATCTCGCCCGACGTGGGCGGCGGGTTCGGGCACAAGGGCCACCACCACCCCGGCGAGGCGATGGCCGCCTGGGCCGCCCGCGAGCTCGGCGAGGCGGTGAAGTGGACCGCCACGCGGTCGGCGAACTACCGCGAGGGTGCCCACGGCCGCGACCACCGGACGACCGCCGAACTCGCGCTCGATTCCGACGGGCAGTTCCTCGGCCTGAGGGCCGACACGTACGCCGGCATCGGCGGCTACGCGCTCGGTGGCGGCGGCGCGATGCCGGGCTGGTACGGCCGCCTGCTCGCTAGCCAGTACGAGATTCCCGCGATCTACTGCCGGTCGCGCTGCGTGTTCACCACGACGGCGCCGGTCCACTCCTACCGCGGCGCGGGGCGACCGGAGGCGATCTACGTCACAGAGCGGCTGGTCGACGTCGCCGCCGACGAGCTCGGCGTCGATCCCGTCGAACTCCGGCGGCGGAACCTGATCGATCCCGAGGCGTTCCCCCACGAGACCGCTGTCGGCGCGACGTACGACAGTGGGAACTACGAACCGGCGCTCGACGAAGCGATCGACGCCGTCTCGGAGTACCCGAGCGGCGGCGAGCGTGACGACGACGGCCGCCTGCGCGGGGTGGGGATCGCGAGCTACGTCGAGAGCACCGGCGGCGGGTTCGAGAGCGGCGTCGTCCGCGTCCACCCCGACGGCGGCGTGACGGTTTCGGCGGGCACACACGACCACGGGCAGGGCCACGGAACGATCTACGCCCAGATCGTCGCCGACGAACTCCCCGTCGGGGCGGGCGAGATCGAGGTCGTGGAGGGTGACACCGACAAGATCCCTACCGGCACGGGAACGTTCGGCTCCCGGAGCACGGTCGTCGGCGGCAACGCGGTCGCGGAGAGCGCCGCGGACGTGCTCGCGAAGGCCGAACGAATCGCGGCCCACGAGCTCGACGCCGACCCCGATGAACTCGAACAGACCGAGTCGGGGTTCCGGGCCGACGCGGCCGGGGCGGACGAACGCCGCTGCTCGTTCGCGGACGTGGCGGGCGCCGCCTACGGTCGGGGGCTCCCCGCGGGGCTCTCGCCGGGGCTGGAGGCGACGACGTTCTACGAGCTCGAGGACACCGCCTACACGTTCGGCACGCACGCAGTCGCGGTGGCGGTCGACCCAGAGACGGGCGCGTTCGAGATCGAACGCTACGTCGCCGTCGACGACTGCGGCGTCCGGGTGAACCCCCGGATCGTCGAGGGGCAGATCCACGGCGGCGTCGCCCAGGGGCTCGGGCAGGCGCAGTCGGAGCGGGCGACCTACGCGGACGACGGCGAACTGGCGGCGTCGACGATGCTCGACTACGCGCTCCCGCGGGCGAGCGATCTCCCGGAGATCGAGACCCGGGCAAAGGAGACGCCGAGTCCGGGCAACGAACTCGGCGTGAAAGGGATCGGCGAGGCCGGCACGATCGCGGCGCCGCCGGCGCTGGTCAACGCCGTCACTGACGCGCTGGGCGTCGATCACCTCGACATGCCGCTTTCCGAAGAACGAGTGCGGGCGGCGTCGGAGGACTGAGCGGCCCGCTCAGTCGTCCGCGAGCGGGGCGCCGTGTTCGGTTTCGGGTTTGTTCCGCAGACACGCCGAGAGGTGGCCGTTCCCGTGGTCGGTCGCCTCCGGCTCCTCCTCCTCGCAGGGCGTGGTGAACGCCGAGAGCTCCTCCTCGGCGGTCTCGACGTCGCCCGTCGTGAGCGCGTCGAGCGACCGTTCGAGGATCGCTTCGGCCTCGTCGTCCTCGAGCGTCTCGGGCAGGTCGAACTCCACGCGGAGCTGTGACTCGACGGTCTCGTCGTCGACGGCCGACGGGTCGGCGTCGTCGGCCGAGAGCGCCTGTCGGATCCCCTCGGGGTTGACCTCGCCGGTCCGGACCTTGTCCCGGAACGTGAGCAGCGCGCGCCAGTTCTCCTGTTCGAGGTCGTACTCGTCGGACTGGATCACCATGTGACAGCGCGTGTGGAACTTACAGCCCGACGGCGGGCTGATGGGGCTGGGGACGGTCCCCTTGAGTTCGATGTTCTCGCGCTGGGCCGACGGGTCCGGCAGCGGGATCGCCGACAGCAGCGCCTCCGTGTAGGGGTGCTGCGGGTTCTTGAACACCTCGTCGGTGTCGCCGATCTCGACGATCTCGCCCAGATACATCACCGCGACGCGGTCACACACCTCCCGGACGACGCTCATGTCGTGGCTGATGAACAGCATCGACAGCCCGAACTCCTCCTGGATGTCGTTCAGTAGCGAGAGGATCTCCGCGCGGATCGACACGTCGAGCGCCGAGACGGGCTCGTCGGCCACGATGAACTCGGGGTTGAGCACGAGCGCGCGGGCCAGCGCGATGCGCTGTTTCTGCCCGCCGGAGAACTCGTGGGGGTAGCGGTCGTAGTAGTCGGCTTCGAGCCCCACGCGCTCGAGCAGGTCCTCGACGATCTCGCGGCGGCGCTGCTTGTCGGTCATCCCGTGGACCATCAACAGCTCCGCGACCGAACTCCCGACGGTCATCCGCGGGTCGAGGCTCGAGGACGGGTCCTGGAAGATCATCTGGGCGTCCCGGCGGAACTTCTTGAGCTCCTTATCGTCGAACGTCGTGACGTCGTTGGGGTGGGTGCCGTCCGCGTTCCGTTCGTGGCCGGCGCGCCCGCCGCCGTTGAAGATGACTTCGCCGTCGGTCGCCTCCTCCAGCCGAATGATCGAGGAGGCGGCGGTGGATTTCCCACAGCCGGACTCGCCGACCAGCCCGAGCGTCTCGCCCTCCGCGATGTCGAAGCTGATCCCGTCGACGGCCTTGGCGGCGCCGACCTGTCGGGAGAGGATCCCCTCGGTGATCGGGTAGTGCTTCTTGAGGTTCTTGACCGAGACGAGCGGTTCGTCAGTCACTGGTAACACCTCCGCTGGCCGCGCCGTCCTCCTGGTGGGCGTCGCCTTTCACCGTCGACGCGTCGTACCCCTGCTGGTAGTGGACACACGAGACGGCGTGGGTGTCCGAGATCGGCTCCTCGGGAGGCTGCTCGCCGGCGCGACACTCCTCGACCGCGTAGTCACACCGGGGCGCGAACCGGCAGCCGTCCGGGGGGTTGATCGGCGAGGGGAGCGTCCCCGGGATCCCCTCCGCGGCGCGGGCCTGCCCGGGCAGACACTCGAGCAGGGCCCTGGTGTAGGGGTGTGAGGGGTCGTTGAATATCTCGTCGACGGTCCCCCGTTCCATCACCTTCCCGGCGTACATCACGACCACGTAGTCGGCGATGCCGGCGACGACCCCGAGGTCGTGGGTGACGAACAGGATCGACATGTCGTACTCGTCCTGGAGCCGCTCGAGCAGGTTCAGGATCTGGGCCTGCACCGTCACGTCGAGCGCGGTCGTCGGCTCGTCCGCGATCAGCAGGTCCGGGTTGGTGACCAGCGCCATCGCGATCATCACGCGCTGTTTCTGGCCGCCGGAGAACTCGTGGGGGTAGTCGTCCAGCCGGGCGGCGGCGTTGGCGACACCCACCTCGTTGAGGAGGTCGACCGCGCGCTCGCGGGCCCTCTGCTTGGAGACGTCCGGCTCGTGGGTCTGGACCGCCTCGACGATCTGCCAGCCGACCGTGTAGCAGTGGTTGAGCGCGTCCTGTGGGTTCTGGAACACGTGAGCGATCCGCCCGCCGCGGATCTCCTGAAGTTCGGACTCGCTCATCGTCGTGACCTCCCGCCCGTCGAACGTCACGCTCCCCGTGACCTCGCCCGGCGGCGTCGGGACGATTCGGGTGATCGACTCGCTGGCGACCGTCTTCCCCGACCCCGACTCCCCGACGAGACAGACCGTCTCGCCGCGGGGGATCTCGAAGTCGATACCGTCGACGGCGGTCAGCGTTCCTTTGTCCGTCGTGAACTCCGTCGTGAGTCCTTCGACCGTGAGTAGTGGCTCGTCTGTCATTGTTCTGACTCCGCGTCGGCTTCGGGGTTCAGTGCGTCGAGGAGCGCGTCCCCGAGGAAGTTGAACGCCAGGATGGTGAAGAAGAGGAACATCCCGGGCGCGAGCGTGATCCAGGGCGCGAACCCGAGATCGGTCCGGCCCGCGGCGATCAGCTGTCCCCACGAGGGAACCGCCGAGTCACCGAGGCCGAGGAACGCCAGCTGTGCCTCCGCGAGGATGAACCCCGGCACCAGCAGCGTGATGTTGGTGATGATACTGCTCGCGCTGTTGGGCACGATGTGGGCCCGGATGATCCGGTACGTGCTCGCGCCGCTGAGCTGGGTAGCCTTGATGTACTCCTCCTCGGTCTTCGCGAGCGCGTTGCTCCGCACGTAGCGTGCGGTCCCCTCCCAGGCGAACAGCCCGAACAGGACGATGAACAGGAACAGGCCGCCACCCCAGATGTAGAGGATCAGCAGGTAGAGGATGAAGGCGGGGAACGACTGCTGGATGTCCACCCACCGCATCAGCACCTCGTCGACGAGCCCGCCGGCGTACGCCGAGACGGTCCCGACGGCGGTGCCGATGGTGATGACGATCAGCGTCGCGATGAAGCCGATCTTCATGCTGATCTGCATCCCGTACACGATGATTTTGAAGATGTCCTTGCCGTTCTGTGTCGTCCCCAGCGGGTACTGGAGCGTCCCCTGACAGGCGCCGTCGACGATCGGCCCGGCACAGTTGATCGGGTAGTTCTGGGAGATCTCCATGAACATCGGCGGCTGGTACTTCAGGAACAGCTCCGACTCGGGTGCGGGGATCACGACCGGCCCCAGCACGCCGATGACGAAGATGAAGATCAGCCAGCCCAGGCTCACCATCGCCGGCCGGTTGCGCTTCATCTCCCGCCAGTAGTACTTCGTCATCCGCGCGTTCTGGTACAGCGGGAGCACGATGTAGAACGCGAACAGGACCAGCGAGACGGCGAACAGCCAGTCGAGCTGGGTCACGTCGTACTCCCAGCCGATCGGTGCGAACGTCGGCGTGTACTGCCCGCCCAGATCCAGCCCCAGCATCTTGTCGTAGGGGCGGGTGACCAGGAAGTAGTCGTACAGTATCAACGCCGTGAGCACGCCGAGCGACACCGCCGTGCCGACGAAGTTCGGCGACAGCTCGCGGTCGGACTCCTCGGAGATCTGCTCCCAGTCGACTTGGTCGAAGGTGGATCTGTCGGTCGCCATTATCGATCCTCGAAGCTAATGCGTGGGTCGAGCATGGTGTACACCAGGTCCTGAAGCAGGTTCCCGATCGTGGCGATGAAGGTGAAAAACAGCGTGGAGCCGAGCACGAGGCTCGTGTCCTGGGCGGTGATCGCCCGGTACAGCGTCGTGCCGAGCCCCGGGATGCTGAACACCACCTCCACGAGCAGGGACGCACCCGTGAACAGTGCCAACAGCTGACTCACCATCGTCGTCGACAGCGGGACCATCGTCGGTCTGAGGATGTGCTGGAAGTAGATCTTGTACGTCGAGACCCCCTTCGCCCGCGCGGTCTTGACGAAGTCGGCGTTGACGTACTCCGCGGACTCGTTCCGGGAGACCCGCATGATCCCGCCGATCGACCCCGTCACCAGCACGAACACCGGTACTGCGAGCTGGTTCACGTTCGCGAGGCTGAACACCGGAACGTCCGTCTGGTATATCACCGGTATCCACTCCAACGTCACCCCGAATATCAGTAACAGGATGATCCCGAAGAAGAAGTTCGGGATCGCGTAGCCGAAGAAGGCGAAGCCTGTGGCGACGTGGTCCTTCCAACTGTACTGGTTAGCTGCCGAGTACAGTCCCACGATCGGGCCGATCAAGATCGTCAGTATCGTCCAGGGGACCGAGTACTGCGCGGTGTAGTAGAGCGCCTGGAGTAGCGCCACCGTTACGGGTTGGTTGCGACTTTCGGACCACCCCCAGTGGAACGTGTAGATGCCCACGACGTAGTCGAGGTACCGTTCGTGTGCCGGGCGGTCGAGCCCCAACCGCTCCTCCGCGCGCTCGGCCGCCGCCTCGGGGTCGTCGCCGGCGAGCGCGGCTTGTGTGACTGCCTGCTGGACGTTGGGGTTCGGCGCCGCCATCATCAGCCCCCACGTGATCGAAACGATGATGAACGTCACGATGGCCGCCCACGCGACCCGTCGGACGATGTACCATTCCATTCCCATATGTTAAATCCTCATGTGTGTCTGTCTCCGAAATCGCTGTATCCGCCGGTGACAACCGCCGTTCCCGTTCTGGCAATGGTATCGGTTGTCACACAGAGTGTGTTTCTGTACCGCATCTCGAATAATGTGTGTTTCGATAGCTGGCCCCTCGAACCCAAAAACTCGGGGCGAGAGACGCTCAGTCCTCTCGGTACCAGGCCGGGAAGTCCCAGCCGCTGAAGAAGTCCTCGATGGGCCCTTCGATGTCGGCGGCGTAGCCGATGGTGTTGGAGCTGAACGTCAGCATCCCGATCGGCTGGGCCTGGTTGAGGTTGACGAAGATCTCCACCATCGCGTCGGCGAGCTCCTCCCGACTGGTCGCGTTGTTCGCCTGGTTGTAGAGCTCCTCGGCGTCCCACTGCGGGTAGTACCCCTGCGGGTTGGTGCTCCCGTCCTGCAGGAAGAACACGTCGCTGACGGTGGGGTTGAGTGGGTAGGTGTTGTAGCCGTAGATGACCGTCATGTCCCAGCTCTCCGCGCTCGTCACGTCACGCGGACCGCGGTTGAACGGGCCGGCGTTCCACTCGGTCTCGCCCTCCGGTGCCTCCTGCTGGAAGTAGTTCGTCAGGAACTGCGAGGACTGGGTCGCGGTCGTCTCGACGACGATCCCGGCGTTCTCCTCGTACTCCTGGGCGATGAACTCCGCGAGGGACTGGTTGGTGTTCGACGACGCCGAGTGGTGCAGCGTGATGGTACACTGGTCGCCGTCGGGGTTAAGCAGGCGGCCCTGGCCGTCGTAGCTGTAGTCGGTGTCCTCGATCGCGTCGCGGATCCGGCTCCGCGCGGGCTCGGGACCGTAGAGGTCGCCGGTCCCCCACTGATCGATCGCGGAGTCGTCCTCGGGGTAGAACGTGGACCACTCGGGCTGGAACGTGTACGCCGGGTCGGCGAACCCACGGTAGATTCCCTGGACGACCTGGTTCTTGCTGACGGCGCAGGCCAGCCCCTGTCGGAACGAGCGGTCGCGGAAGAGGTTGCCCGGGCCGGTGTTCCAGCCGTTGTTACGCATGTTCCAGGTGATGAGGCTCTGGAACGGCGTCGGCGTGATGTTCACGTCGACGCTCTCCATCTGCTGGAACTCCGAGACGCGGTTCGGCGGGAGACCGGCAACGTCGGACTCGCCCGTCTCCAAGGCACCCAGCCGGGAGGCCTCCTCCTGGACGACCTGGGATTCGATCCCCTCGAAGTACGGGGCTTCCTCGAACAGCGGATCCACGTCGGTCGCATCGCGGAGGTAGTAGTCGTCGTTCCGCGAGAAGATCTGGGCGCTGCCACGGTTCCACTCGTCGAGCTGGTAGGCGCCGAGGTTCCCGGTGAACGTGAGCTCGAGCAGATCCTCGTCCTGCTGGAGGCCCTGGGAGTCCTCCTCCGCGACGTAGGGCTCCATGATCTCCTTCGGGATCGCGTAGAGGAGCGGCTCGTAGGATTCGGGGTAGAGCACGTTCGAGCTCGGGAGCTCGATCTGGAACTCCAGCTCGCCGGTCTGCTCGATGTTGTACCCCTCCTCGCCCGTGGGCCAGTTGGGCGAGTCGGGGGTGCCGGCCCAGCTGCTCTGGTGGATCTCCTGAACCTGATAGACGAAGTCCTCGGCGGTCACCTGGCGCTCGTACTCGCCGCCGAACATGAGGTTGTCACGGAGCTCCGCGACCCACACCTCACCGTTGTCGGAGGAGAGGTCGTAGAGCTGCGGGAGGAACTCCGTCCCGGGCATGAACGTGTACCCCATGTCCATCGTGTAGCCGATCAGCGTGCCGACCCCGTCCACGTTGTTGTAGAGGGGGTTGAGCGTCGACGCCGCGTTGGCGATCGTCCGCTGGTACGGACCGGTTCGCTCGGGGAGCTCCTGCCGTTCGGTCGCGGTCGGGGTGTCCGGCTCCGTCGCTTCCGGGTCCGGCTCGGTCGACGTCGACGTCGGCGAGTCCGTCCCGTCGCCGCCCGTACAGCCGGCCAGGCCGGCAGTACCGGCGATGCCGAGGCCCTGGAGCCATCGCCGCCGGTTCATCTTCGGGTGACTGTCTTCGCCTTGGTCAATAAGGTCAGACATGTGCTATGCGTATACCTCGATCCATTGTATAAACTTGTCGTTCGGTAACATGGTTCTTTCACCCATGGGAAACAGCATCGTACCGTCGAACTGTACAGGAGAATCCTGAACTGTGCAAATCTGCCTGGTACTGGTGATATCTGGTGTTTGAACACCTGTCCTATCCAACCAGACTGTCGGCCACGGAACGGGTGAGCCGTGAGTTTATGACCCTCCCGGCGCGTCCTCCGGCGTAATGCCTTCCTACGCCCGCGAGCGAGCCGCCGGACGCGGTGCCGGCGATGAGTGACCCCAGCCTACTCGGCCTGATCACGGCGGCTGGGGAGTCAACCCGGATGGGTGGGTTCCCCAAGCCGCTGCTGACGGTTGACCGGCAGCGGTTCGTGGAGCGACTGATCGAGCAGTACGGGCGAGCCGGTGTCGAACCGGTCGTGGTGCTGGGGTACGAAGCCGACGAGGTGCGTGCCCGTGCGGACCTGACCGGCGCGACGGTGATCGAGAACGAACAGTACGAGGCGGGGATGCTCAGTTCGGTTCGGGCCGGCGTGCGCGAAGCACGGGCACGTGACGCCGACGGCCTGCTGCTCTCGCCCGTGGACTACCCGCTGATTCCGGCGTCGGTCGTCCGCTTCGTGGCCGAGGCGTTCGCCGCCGACCGGGCGGCGGACGTGATCCAGCCGACGACCGACGGGGAACGCGGCCACCCGCCCCTGTTCGCCGCCTCGACGTTCGACACGCTGTTACACGATCCGGCGACGGAAGAACGGGGAGCGCGGGCGGTCGTCTACGCCGACGACACCGACACCCGGGAGGTGGACGTCGACGACGAGCGGATCTTCGTCGACGTCGACACGCCGGCGGAGTACTGGGACGCGATCAAGACGCACACGTAGGACGGCGGATCAGATTTCGGCGGAGAGCCCGTGGCGCACGCGGTTGAGCTCCGCGAGGATCGACAGCGCCACGTCCTCGGGCGCGCCGCCGCCGACCTCGATCCCCACGGGTGCGTGGAGGCGTTCCATCGCTTCGTCGTCGATTCCCTCGTCGCGAAGGCCCTCGCGGACGTGGTCGGCTTTCTCCGCGGAGGCCACCAGCCCGACGTAGTAGGCGCCGCGCCGGAGCGCCTCGGCCGCCGCAACCCGGTCGAACGTGCCGCTCCGGCTGGCGATCGCGACCGCGGTGTTCGAGCCGACGCCGAACTCGGCGATCCCCTCGTCGTAGTCACCGGTGAACAGTTCCGCGTCGGGAAAGCGCTCGGGGTCGGCGTACCCCTCGCGGTCGTCGACGACGAACGTGTCGTACCCCATCTCGTTCGCCATCCGGCTGAGCGGCACCGCGATGTGCCCCGCGCCCGCGATCACGAGTTCCGGCGCGCCGACGAGCACGTTGATGAACACGGCCATCTCGCCCCCGCAGACCATCCCCGTGTTGCCGTCGCGGGTCAGCTCCCAGCGCTCGCGCCGCGGTTCGCGCTCCTCGATCGCCTCGAGGGCGGCCTCCTTCGTCAGCGCCTCGACGGTGCCGCCGCCGATGGTGCCCTCGATCTCGCCGTTCGCCCGGACGAGCATCGTCGCACCGGGGTCGCGGGGGGCGCTGCCCTCGACCTCGGTCACCGTGGCGATCGCGACCGTCTCGCCCTCGTCGGTGAGTTCGGCCGCCCGTCCGTGGACTCCCATTGGCCGCACTGACCGCTCTCGGGACTTAGGGATGTCGCACATCCCCCTCGGTAGCAGTAAGATTCACGGCCCGCGCGCCCCGACTGTCGACTGCATGACGTTCGAACTCACCTGGCACGGCCACTCGACCTGGGCAGTCACCGTCGACGACACCGAACTCCTGATCGACCCGTTCTTCGACAACCCCAAGACGGACACCTCGCCCGAGGAACTGGACCCCGACTACCTGCTGTTGACCCACGGCCACGCCGACCACATCGGCGACGTCGACCGCTACGAGGGCGCGACCGTGGTCGCGACGCCGGAGCTGGCCGGCTACCTCGAGGACAACTTCGGCCACGAGAACGCCGTCGGCGGCATGGGGATGAACCTCGGCGGCACCGTCGAGTGCGGCGACGCCTGGGTGACGATGGTGCGTGCGGACCACTCCAACGGGATCGAGACCGGCTACGGCACCTCCGCGGGGATGCCCGCCGGCTTCGTGATCAGCGACAAGAAGCCCACCCAGGAGGCGGACGCCGACGCCACCACGTTCTACCACGCCGGCGACACCTCGCTCCACTCCGAGATGAAGGACGTGATCGCGCCGTTCCTCGAACCCGACGCCGCCGCGGTGCCCGCGGGCGACCACTTCACGATGGGGCCGGCACAGGCCGCCGTCGCGGTCGACTGGGTGGATGCGGACGTGGCGTTCCCGATGCACTACGACACGTTCCCGCCGATCGAGATCGACACCGACGAGTTCGTCCGTGAGGTGAAGGCGACGGGCAGCGACGCCGAGGCGGTCGTGCTCGACGGCGACGAGCGCTACACCCTCGCCGAGTAGCGCCCGTCGCCGCGAGGCCGGGGCAGCAAGATTTAGGCCCCGAACGACCCAACCGTCGACCGCGATGAGCAAACAGGTCACTACTGTCTCCGAGGACGGCTACGATTCCACGACCGAGATCCGCGACTTCTCCGTCGACATCGACCCCGGCGGCGAGTCCGCGCCCGACACGCTGGAGTCGCTGCTCGCCTCCTACGGCGCGTGCTACGTTCCGGCGCTGCGCGTCGGCGCCAAGCAGCGCGACGTCGGCGAGCTCGGGAAGATCGAGCTCTCGATCACTGGCGAACTCAACGACGACGACAAGCTCGATAGCATCCACTTCGACGTCGCCGTCGGCGCCGACGTGACCGAGGAGGAGGGTGAGGAAGCGATCGACCGCGCGTTCGACCTCTGTAAGGTTCACGACGCGCTGAAGGAGAGTCTCCACGCCGAGACGACGTTCGAAGGCGACGCGTTCTAGACCGGCGACTCAGCGTTCCAGCAGTTCTTTCTCGCGGCCGTCGGGCTCCGTCTCCCGAGCGCGAGCCTGTCGCCGGTACTCGCCGTAGGTCATCACCTCGCCGTCGGCGATCACGAGGTCGGTGCCGACGGTCGACAGGTCCGGCCCGTGATCGCGGGCCGGAGCGTCGCGAACGACGGGTGGTGTGCTACTGGTACCCATACGTGGAGAGTGCGCCGACGAGTACATAAACTTTTCCCGGAAACACCCCACAGCGAGCGTCTGTTGTCGATTCCTCGTGGGAGCCAGTTCGGGTGAACGTTTTTGCTCCCTTAGGTCTCACCCACAAGCGTGTCGGCACTCGAAGTCCACCTCAACCGGGGCCAGCCCCGCGGGATCGATGCGCCGGCGTCGTTCGTGGCCGACGGCCCGTTCGACGTTGCGCTCGTGAACCACGGCGCCGGCTCGCACGTCCACCTCGCGCTCGACGAGTCGCTGGCGGGGGTAGCGCGACTCCGGGGCGAGGACGAGTACGTCGATCGCGAGTCGACGACCCGGATCGGCGTCGACGCCGCCGAGATCGACCAGCCCGTCACGGGCCAGCTCACGATCTCGACCGGCTACGGCACCGAGAGCCGTCGCGTCGACCTCCGCATCGAGCCGTCCCGTGCGGAGGGGTACGGGATCGATATCGACGAGGAGCTCGGCAGCCCACGAACCGAGGAGTCGATCCGGGAGGCGTTGGACGCCGAGGCAGTCGGCCTGCTCGCCCTAGCGGGCGTCGCGCTGCTCGCGGCGGTCGCCGTGGCGCTGCTGGTGGAGAGTGCCGTCGTCGGCGCCGCCGCGGCGGTCGTGGCGCTGGTCACCGTCGTCGGCGTCGTCGTAGCGTTGACGTGATCGTGGTTTAGCTGAATGCAGGCGCTAAGCCCCCCTCCCTCAAGGAGCACCGCAGTCCGCGCCAGCGGACAAGGAGCGCAGTAGGGAGGGGATACAGCGCCGTCATCGTCTTCCATATACTGTTCTATTCCCAACCCACAGGCCCACGCAGTCGTAACTTCTTTCTACTAGGATACATAAATATTGACCGAACCCAATGGAGTACGACCTCGACACGGGAGCACACTCGGTGTATTCACTCCACTACCACCTGATACTCACCACCAAGTATCGTCGTGGTGTGCTCACCGAGGAGCGAACCCAATATATTCGCGGGGTCATCGAGGGGTTCGCGGACAAGTATGGTGTCACACTGACCAATCTCGACGGTGAAGACGACCACGTTCACATCCTGTTCCGGGCTGAACCAACCACAGACCTCGTGAAGTTCATCAACACCGTCAAAGGTGCGACTGCTCGACGCATCCGCAACGAGTACGAAGATGAACTCAAAACCGACCTGTGGGGCGGCTCGTTCTGGAACGACTCGTACTGTCTCATCTCGACAGGACAAGTCTCACTGGATGTGTTGAAAGAGTACGTCGAAAACCAGCGAACATGAACTACAACTACAGGTATCGCCTCAGGCTGACCGACAGCCAGCGTGAGACGCTGGACTACCACCGCGATACCTGTCGCCAACTCTACAACCACGCCCTCTACCGCTTCAACCAGATCCCCGAAGACGAGGGCACTGTCAAACAGCGTGTCCGCAAGATTCGTGACGAGCTTCCCGACCTCAAAGACTGGTGGGACGCACTCACCGACATCTACTCGAAGGTGCTCCAGCCCACCGTCATGCGGATCGCGAAAAACATCAACGCACTCGGGGAACTCAAAGAACAGGGCTACAAGGTTGGTGAACTCCAATGGAAATCACCACGCGAGTTTCGCAGTTTCACCTACAACCAGTCTGGCTTCGAACTCGACAAGAAGGGTGGTCAGACCGTGTTGTCGCTGTCGAAACTCGCAGACATTCCCATCGAACTGCACCGACCGCTGCCCGAGGACGCCACCCTCAAAGAAGTCACGCTCAAAAAAGAGAAAACTGGCGAGTGGTTCGCCATCTTCGGCATCGAGATGGACACAGAACCGCCAGCCAAGCCACCGCTGGAGGAGATCGACGCCGAGGAGGTGGTCGGCATCGACGTGGGCATTCTGAAGTATGCCCATGATACTGACGGGACGGCAGTCGAATCACTCGACCTCTCGGAAGAACGCGACAGGCTCGAACGAGAGCAACGGAAGCTCTCGCGCAAAGAGTACGAGTCGAACAACTGGGAGAACCAACGTCGGCGTGTCGCTGAGTGCCATCTCGACATCAAGCGCAAGCGGCGTGATTTCCTGCACAAACTCTCGAACTACTACGCTCGGGAGTACGAACTGGTGGCCGTCGAAGACCTCGACGTGAAAGCCATGCTGGAATCGCCGCGTAACAGCCGCAACACAGCCTCGGCGGCGTGGAACACCTTCACCGATCTGCTCGAAACGAAGTGTGAGCGCGAAGGCACGCACTTCGTGGAAGTTGAACCCGACGGAACCACCAAAGAGTGCGCGCAGTGTGGCGTCGAAACCGACAAACCGCTGTGGGTGCGTGAGCACTCCTGTCCTGCCTGTGGCTTCGAGGCGGACAGAGACGCAAACGCAGCGTGGAACATTCTTTCTCGCGGACTCAGCGACCTAGGAGTGGGTCACTCCGAATCAACGCCTGTGGAGACTGCGCTCCCTGCGGGAACCACCCTGGTTCCTGCAAAGCGCGTCTTGGAAGCAGGAAGCCCCTGCCTCAAGGAACGAGCGGCTCCGCCGCGAGTGAGTAGGCAGGGGTAGTTCACGAGTCGTTCTTGCTGCCGGTGTAGTCCCCCGATTCGTCGACGACCGCGACCGCAACAGCAGCTCGATCGTTGACCACTTGCGACCGCGACCGCACCACAGCCGCTACCGCACACCATCACCGCTGCCGGGTGTGGCGCCGATCGAACCGACCGTACCCGGCATCGGAGCGCCGCCCGCGGGTGGATGGACTTTTGCCGTCGCCCGCGTCACTCCCCACCATGTCCACCGCAGCAGCGACCCGTGAGGCGGTCCGCGAGCGGCCGTTCCTCCTGCTCGCGCTCCGTGCCGGCGTGGTCAACTACACCGCCGCCGCCGAGCGACTCGACCTCGACGCCGGCAACGACGCCGTCGCGACCGCGCTCCGCCGGTTCGCCGAGGACCTGCCCGAGTTCGAGACGCACGAGACGAGCGCTCGAGTCCGGATGGAGAGCGGTGTCGGCCTCGTCGACACGGGGGCGGAGGCCGCCGAAGACGCACTGCTCTCGGTCGGCGGCAGCGCGGTCGTCCCCGACGCTGGATCGCTGACCGCGGTGCTCGCGACCGGTGACGTGGACACCGCCGCGCTCGGTGCGGTCTGTGGCCGACTCGACGCCGAGGGGATCGACGCCGAGGCGGCGGCGGTCGGGAACGGAACCCTCCTCGTCGTCGTCGACCGGCGCGAGGGCGTGGCGGCGCTCCGGGCGGTCGAGGACGCGCTCGAACGGGTGCCCGCCTGAGTCATCGCCGGCGCGAGCGCCCATCCGACGGCTTCAAACCGCCGGCTGGAGAACGCTCCTCCATGACCCTGTCGCTGACCGACACCCTGTCGGGCGAGCGCGAGGAGTTCGAACCCAGCGGCGACTCGGTGCTGCTCTACGTCTGCGGGCTGACGGTCTCGGACGACCCCCACCTCGGCCACGCCCGCCTCTGGGCGCAGGCGGACATCCTCCACCGCTGGCTCGCCCACGAGGGGTACGACGTGCGCCACGTCGAGAACGTCACCGACGTGAACGAGAAGATCACCGCTCGCGTCGGTGAACGCGAGGAGTGGGACACGGAAGCCGACGTGGCCCGCCACTACACCGAGGAGGTGCTCCAGCGCATGCGGGACCTGAACCTCCTGCGCGCGGAAGTCTACCCGCGAGTCTCCGAGCACGTCCCGGAGATCGTCGAGCTCGTGGAGACGCTGATCGAGGGGGGGTACGCCTACGAGTCCAACGGCTCGGTGTACTTCGACGTGAGCGAGTTCGCGGAGTACGGGAAGCTCTCGAACCAGACCGTCGACGAACTCGAGGAGCAGGGCGACCCCGACGAGCGAAGCGAGAAGCGCAACCCCGCCGACTTCGCGCTCTGGAAAGCCGGCGGCGTCGGCGCCGACGCGGTCGAGGAACACCGCAAACACGACCACGAGGGCGACCTGCCCGAGGGCCAGACCTGGGAGTCGCCGTGGGGGGAGGGTCGCCCCGGCTGGCACGTCGAGTGCTCCGCGATGTCGATGACCCACCTCGGCGACACGCTTGACATCCACATGGGCGGGCAGGATCTCGTCTTCCCCCACCACGAGAACGAGATCGCCCAGAGCGAGGCGGCGACGGGCCAGCGCTTCGCGAACTACTGGCTGCACGTCGGCTTCATGCAGGCCGGCAGCGAGAAGATGTCCTCCTCGCTGGGGAACTACTTCACCGTCGGGGACGCCGTCCGGGAGTTCGGCCCGAACGTGCTCCGCACCTTCTACGCCTCGGCGGAGTACCGCTCCCAGCAGGCGTACACCGAAGAGACGATCGAGGAGGCCCGCCGGCGCTGGGAGCGCCTCGAACGGGCCTACGAGACCGCCGTCGAGTACGCCGACAGCGCCGACGCGCTCACGAAAACCGAGGACTCGGAGTTCCGCGACGACCTCGCGGCGGCCCGCGCCGGCTTCGAGGCCGCGATGAACGACGACCTCAACGCCCGCGAGGCGATGGCGGAACTGCTCGAAGTCGCGACCGCGATCAATCGTCACGTCGAGGACGGTGCCCCCTACGACTACCGCGCGCTCCGGGAGTCGATCGAGTTCTTCGAGGAGTACGGTGAGGGCGTGTTCGGCCTCCAGTTCGGCGACGTGACCGAGGGCGAGGCCGAGATCGCCGAGGACCTCGTGGAGCTGGTGCTCGACGTGCGCGAGGAGGAGCGCGACGCGGGCAACTACGAGCGCGCCGACGATCTCCGGGACCGACTGGAGGCGCTGGGCGTCGAGGTCGAGGACAGCGACGACGGGCCGACGTACCGGTTCGACTGACGGTCGGTTGCGAGTCGCCTATCCGTCGCCCGCGTCAGTCGTGAACAGCTCCGTGTCCTCGGGGATCTCGAACAGCCCGAACCGCACACCTGCGTCGAGCCAGCCGTAGCCGTAGGAGAAGGAGGCCAGCGCGTTCACGGGGTCGTCGGCCTCGCGGAAGTGGCGACCGTCGTCGAGGTAGGAGTCGGCCATCTCGTACGTCTCCGCGGCGGCCTCACCCAGGGGCGTCCCCGGCGGGGCCGCAGGCTCGGCGGCGTCGAGGGCGTCGGCGAGCATCTCGCCGTAGCGGTCGGTCTTCTCTGCCAAGTCGGCGGCCATGGTCGGGACTCCGGCGCGCCGGCGGTAAGGCTGTCGGAGCGTGGCAACTGCCCACAACATAACGTACATACCGCACACCCACCTACTTCGGTTCATGAGCGAGAACGTCGAGGAGGCGACCGAACACCGTCGCCTGATCATCGCCGGCACGGGGATCGCGGGGCTGACCGCGGCGATCTACGCCGGCCGGTCGAACAACGACCCCCTGGTGTTCGAAGGTGACGAGCCGGGCGGCCAGCTCACGCTGACCACCGAGGTCGACAACTACCCCGGCTTCCCCGAGGGGATCTCCGGGCCGGACCTCGTGAACAACATGAAGGAGCAGGCCGAGCGCTTCGGCGCCGAACTCGACCACGGGATCGTCGTCGACGTGACCGGGCTCGGGGACGAGGACGGCACCGACGGCTCGCCGTTCCGTGTCGAGATGCGCGACGGCACCGTCTACACCTGCGACGCGTTCATCGCTGCCTCGGGCGCCTCCGCGCGCACGCTCGGCGTTCCCGGCGAGGACGAGCTGATGGGGTACGGGCTCTCGACGTGTGCGACGTGTGACGGCGCGTTCTTCCGCGACGAGGACATGCTCGTGGTCGGCGGCGGCGACGCCGCGATGGAGGAGGCGAACTTCCTCACCAAGTTCGCCGACACCGTCTACATCGCCCACCGACGCGACGAGTTCCGCGCCGAGGACTACTGGATCGACCGCATCATGGAGAAAGTCGACGAGGGCGAGGTGGAGATCCTCTGGAACACCGAGCTCACGGAGATCCACGGCACTCCAGACGAGGGGATCGATTACGCCTCGCTCGTCCGCCACCCCGAGGGCCACCCCAAGGAGAAGTTCGAGGCCGGCGACGACGGCGTCGAGACGTTCGAGATGGACGTGGGCGCGGTGTTCTACGCCATCGGTCACACGCCGAACACCGGCTACCTCGACGATACGGGCGTCGAACTCGACGACGAGGGGTACATCATCACGGAGGGCGGCCGCGGCGCCAACCAGACGGCGACCGACGTGCCGGGGCTGTTCGGCGCCGGCGACGTGGTCGACCACCACTACCAGCAGGCGGTGACCGCCGCCGGCATGGGCAGCGAGGCCGCGCTCGACGCCGACGACTGGCTGGAGGAGCGCGAGCGCGCCGACGAACTCGGCATCGACGCGACCCCCGAGCCTGCCGCGGGCGACGACTAACGGTGTCGCCGGAGCGGGCAGCCGGCGACGACTAACGGTGTCGCCGAGGCGAACAGCCGGCGACGACTGACTGCCGAATCCCCTTCTCCCGCGAGCCGAGACCCACAGAGCCTTACGTCCGACCACCAACTCGTGGGTATGGCCGAGACGAAGACGTTCACTGTCGAGGGTCCCGACGGCGAAACCGACACTGTCGACGTGCCGCCCGTTATGCTCGAGCTGATGCAAGAGGGCGACGAGTCGGACGCCGAGATCATCGCGGACATCGTGCTGCAGGCGTTCGCCCAGCAGGCCCACGCCCGCGTCCACCACGCCGAGGGCGGCGTGGCCGACGAGGTCGAGGACGCGAACGAGGCGCTCGAAGAGCTGTTCGAGGAGCGCTTCGGCCTCTCGCTGTCCGAGGCGATGGGTCACCAGCACTGACGACGCCCCGCAGTTCTCACCGCTTTTTGACGGCCGGAAGCGCCAGCTCCGGCGAACGTTTATGACCGATAGCGCGACCAGCCTCCCCGTGCGGTGAACACCGCCGTGGGCTGAACGAGGCCGGAGCGCGACCCACCGGCCCACGGTCCGTCGCTGGGTCGCCTGTTCGCTACTCCCGTCGCCCGACCAGCCGATCGGCCGGTGGAGTTTCCCTGCTGGGCCGGGGACTCACCGTATGGAGTACGAAAACATCCTTCGGGACTGGTTGCTCGGGCTGATCGCTGCGCTGCTGGCGTCGATCGCGCTGTCGACGACACCCGCCGGCGAGTCGTACCTCGGCATTCTGGAGCCGCTGGTGGTCGTGCTCGCGCTCGTGACGTTCCTCGCGTTCGTCCTAATCACCGGCGCGTTCCTGGTCTACACGGCGAGCTTCCGGGACTAGCTCGGTCCCCGTCGCGTTCGCCGACGGGCGTGGCTTTTTGCGCCAAGCGCGTAACCGTCTCCCATGGAGTACACGACACTCGGCGACACCGGGATGCAGGTTTCGCGGATCGCGCTCGGCTGCATGAGCTTCGGCGACTCCGGATGGCGCGACTGGGTGCTCGACGAGGAGGAAGGGACGGAACTGATCGACCGCGCGGTCGAACTCGGGGTGAACTTCTTCGATACGGCGAACATGTACTCCCGCGGCGAGTCCGAGCGCGTGCTCGGCGACGCGCTCGCGGAGTACGACCGCGACGAGATGGTGGTCGCCACCAAGGGGTACTTCCAGATGCGAGAGGACGACCCCAACTCGGGCGGCCTCTCGCGGAAGGCGATCGAACAGGAGCTCGACGCCTCGCTCGATCGGCTCGGGATGGACACCGTCGACCTCTACCAGACTCACCGCTGGGACGACGACACACCCATCGAGACCACGATGCGCGCGCTCGACGACGCTGTCCGCCGCGGGAAGGCCCGCCACGTCGGTACGTCGTCGATGTGGGCCCACCAGTTCGCCGAGGCGCTGCACACCAGCGACCGCGAGAACCTCGAACGGTACGCGACGATGCAGGATCACTACAACCTCCTTTACCGCGAGGAGGAACGCGAGATGCTGCCGCTGTGTGCGCGGGAGAACGTCGGCGTGCTCCCGTGGTCGCCGCTGGCTCGCGGCTTCCTCGCGCGCCCACACGAGGAGCTCGAAGCCACGACCCGCGGGCAGAACGAAGTCGAGTCCGACCGCCACCCGTACCTGGCGAACGGCGGGCGCGAGATCAACGAGCGCGTCGAGGAGCTCGCCGCCGAGAAGGACCTGAAGATGGCCCAGATCGCGCTGGCGTGGCTGCTACACAAGGACGCCGTCGACGCCCCCGTCGTCGGCACCACCAGCGTCGAACACCTCGAGGACGCGGTCGAGGCGCTCTCGGTGTCGCTGAGCTCGTCGGAGGTCGAGTACCTGGAAGAGCCGTACCAGCCGGTCGAAGTCTCGGGTCACGAGTGAGCGTGTCGCGTTCCGGCTGCCCGGACACGCATCTCCCAGTTCGGTAGAAAACTGATCGCGTAGCGGGTCAGCAAACGGTAGCGCGGAGCTTCCTTCCTCAACGAGCGAAGCGAGTAGGGAGGAGAGGAAGCGAGTTCGTACACGCTTAATACTACCCGCGACGTATCCCATGCTACTGTCGCCCTCGCACACGTCGGGGACGGCAGGAGCCACGAGTAAACTGGCTCCTGTGGTGCGATCCCAACGCACCCTGTACTCGGGAACGACGACCGCGAACGGTTCAACTCCGTCCCCGTCTTGGGGTAGAGCGTGAGAACACCGGGAATTAAATCGGCGGGACAATCCCGGCCTCGGTCGGAGTGGGAGGCGTATCAAATCGCGCCCACGCCGAGGCAAGGACGGCAAGAGGAAGTCGGGCCACGCCCATGCACGGGGTCGTGGGGCACAATGTCGTTTCGGCAAAGCCCCGCCCTCAAGGAGTGACCGACCGTCGCAAGGCGGGAGGGAGCGAGTAGGGCGGGGTAGTTTACATCAGCCCTTCCGCGGCCAGCCGCTCGAACCCTTCCTTCAGCCGTTCCTCGCTGGCGGCGTAGGAGATCCGGGCGTATCCGGGGGCGTTGAACGCGCTGCCGGGGACCGTCGCGACGTGGGCGTCCTCGATGGCCGCGTCGGCCCACTCGACGTCGTCGTTGGGGGTCGGGATCATCGCGTAGAACGCGCCCTGTGGTCGCGGGATCACCTTCCCGTGGTCCGCGAGCAGGTCGACCACGAGGTCGCGGCGGCGCTCGAACGCCTCGACCATCGTCGCCACGTCGCTCTCGACGCTGCGCAGCGCCTCGACGCCGGCGTGCTGGACGAAGTTGGGCGCACACGTCACCGAGTGGCCGTGGATCTTCGACACCTGATCGACCAGCGCCTCGGGCGCGGCGAGGTAGCCCAGCCGCCAGCCCGTCATCGAGTACGCCTTCGAGAACCCGTTGACCGTCACCGTCCGCTCGGCCATCCCGTCGAACGACGCGAGGGAGGTCGGGTCGGCGTCGTACGTGATCCGGTCGTAGATCTCGTCGGCGACGACGGTCACGTCGTGCTCGACCGCGAGATCACGCACCCCCTCCAGCGCGGCGTCGGAGAACACCGCACCCGTCGGGTTCGAGGGGGAGTTCACGAGCAGTAACTGCGTCTCGTCGGAGATCGCCGCCGCCAGGTCGTCCAGCGCAGGTTCGAGGTCGAAGTCGTGCTGGCCCAGATCGACCCGCGTGAGGTCGCCGCCGGCGAGTTTCACCATCGCCTCGTAGGAGACCCACGCCGGGTCGAGCAGGATCACCTCGTCGCCCTCGTCGACGAGCGCCTGCACGGTTTCGAACAGCGCCTGCTTCGCACCGGGGGTGACGACGACGTTCTCGGGACCGCAGGCGACGCCTTTCGCTTTCAGGTCGGTCGAGATCGCCTGCCGGAGTTCGGGGATGCCGCTGGAGGCGGTGTAGCCGGTGTTCCCCTCCGCGATCGCCTGCTGGCCGGCCTCACGGATTCGTTCGGGCGTCGGGAAGTCCGGTTCGCCCACGGAGAGGTCGACCACGTCGACGCCCTGCTCCTGGAGTTCGCTCGCCTTGTTGCCGACCGCGACGGTCGCCGACGGCTCGACACGGCCGACGCGCTCGGCGAACCCCCACTCGTGCTCGCTCATGCGAGGGCCTCCACCATGTCGACCGCGGCGTCGACCGCGTCGGCACCCTTGTCGACACGCTCGCGCGCTTCCGCCCCGCTCTGTCCGGGACCGGTGATCCCGTAGGTCACCGGCGTGTCCCGGTCGAGCCCGACCGACTGGAGCGACTCGGCGGTCGCGTCGCTGATCACCTGATCGTGATCCGTATCGCCCGTGACCACCGCGCCGACGACCGCGACGGCGTCGATCTCGTCGCGCCGGGCCAGTCGATCAGCGGCCAGCGGGCTGTCGTACACCCCCGGCACGTGCACGGTCTCGTCGATCTCGACGCCCCGTTCCGCGGCGGCGTCTGTCGCCGCGTCCGCCATCCGCTCGGTGACGGAGGCGTTGAACTGCGCTACCACGAGTCCGAGATTCACCATACGCGATCCTCGGCACCGTCGATGAAAGAACTACCGAAGCGGGCGATTCGGACAGCCGAGGCTGACAGGTGATCGAGACGGAGAAACACACTGCGTGCGCCGTTCCGGAGCGACGAAAGCCGTCTAGGGCCAGTTGCCGTTGTCGGTGAACGCGTCGACGACGCGCTGGATCGCGACGACGTACGCCGCGGTCCGGAAGTTCGGCACGTCGAACGCCTCGTAGGCGGTCGTCAGGTCGTCGAACGCGTTCGTGATGATCGCCTCCAGTTCCTCGTTGACCCGCTGCTCGTCCCAGTAGAAGCGCTGGCGGTTCTGCACCCACTCGAAGTAGGAGACGGTCACGCCGCCGGCGTTGGCGAGGATGTCCGGGAACACGTGAACGTCCTTCTCGGTCAGCACGTCGTCGGCGTCGGGCGTGAGCGGGCCGTTCGCGGCCTCGACGATCACGTCCGCGCTGACGTCCGCCGCGAGGTCGCCGTCGATGGCGTTCTCCAGCGCCGCGGGGACCAGCAGATCGACGTCCATCGTGAGCAGCACCTCGTTCGAGAGCGACTCGGCGTCGTCGTACCCCGAGACCGAGCCGGACTCGCGTTTGAACTCCTTGACGGAAACCGGGTCGAGCCCGTCGGGATCGTGGATCGCGCCCGAGGAGTCCGAGACGGCGACGACGTCGGCGCCGAGCTCGTCGATCAGCTTGGCGGCGATCCAGCCCGCGTTGCCGTACCCCTGGACGGCGACGCTCGCGCCCTCGATGTCGCGGCCGAGGTAGTCGAACGCCTCACGCGCGGTGAGCATCGTCGAGCGACCGGTCGCCTCGACGCGGCCCGCGCTCCCGCCGGCCTCGATGGATTTCCCGGTGACGACGCCGGGCTCGGTCGTGTTCTCCAGCGTCTCGTAGGTGTCCTTGATCCAGTTCATCTCCCGCTGGCCCGTGTTCACGTCGGGCGCGGGGACGTCCTTGTCCTCGCCGACGAGCGGCCGCAGCTCCTCGGCGAACGATCGGGTGAGCCGTTCGAGTTCGCCCGCGGAGTACTCCGAGGGATCGACGACGATCCCTCCTTTCCCGCCGCCGTAGGGGATGTCGACGACGGCGCATTTGTACACCATCCAGCCCGACAGCGCCTTGACCTCGTCGCGGGTGACGCCCGGGTGGTACCGGATGCCGCCCTTGTAGGGGCCCCGGTCGCCGTTGAACTGCGATCGGAACGCCTTGAAGCGCTCGATCGACCCGTCGTCCATGTCCACAGAGAGGTTCGTCTCCAGCACGCGCTCGGGGTACTTGAGCCGGTGGATGACGTCGTCGTCGACGTCGAGGTACGCGGCTGCGTCGTCGATCTGCTCCTGCAGACTCTCGAACGGGTTAGCCTCGTCTGACATTCCGGCGAGAAATTCGGCCGTAGCTCGAATAAGCCTGCCGAAGTCCTAACGGGACGTTTGTGAAGGATTACCGCTCGTCGCCCGCAGCAGCCCGCTCGAGCACGCGCTCGGCCTGCGCGATCAGCGGCGGGTCGATCATCTCGCCGTCGACGCTGAACACCGCACGCCCCTCGGCTTCGGCCTCGTCGCGCGCTTCGAGCACGCGTTCGGCCCACTCGACGCGCTCGGGAGCGGGCGTGAACGCGTCGTTGATCACGGGCACCTGCGTGGGGTGGATCGCCAGCTTCCCGTCGTACCCCAGCTGGAGCGCGAACTCGGTCGACTCCCGCAGCCCCGCCTCGTCCTCGTAATCCGTGTGAACCGTGTCGATCGCGTCGATCCCTGCCGCGCTCGCGGCCAGCAGCACCTGCTGACGGGCGCCGAGCACCTCCGTCCCCTCGTCGGTCCGGGTCGCGCCGAGGTCGGCGGCGAGATCCTCGGCGCCGAACACCAGCGCGTCCGTCGCCGGCGCGTCGGCGATCTCCTCGGCTCGCAACACGCCGCGGGCGGTCTCCACCAGCGCGAGCAGCGCGGGGTCGGCGTCGTGCTCGTCGAACAGGTCGGCGACCCACTGCACGTCGGCGGCCTCCGCGACTTTCGGCACCATCACGCCGTCGAGACGGACCGACGCCTCGGTGTCGAGCAGCGCGTCGACGTCGGCGGCGGCGTCGACACTCACGCGCACGGTCACCTCGCAGTCGGGGTCGAACTCGGGGTCAGCGAGCAGTTCCCGAACCGACGCCCGCGCCGCCTCGCGCTGGCTCGGTGCGACGGCGTCTTCGAGGTCGAAACAGATCGTGTCCGCCCCGGATTCGGGGGCTTTGCGCATCAGCTCCGGGCGGTCGCCCGGCGAGAACAGGAGGCTTCTGCGTGCCATACCCGTGGCTGGGTCGGCGCGGAGTATAACTGGTTGGGGATTCGCCCGGCGTCGAGGAGTCGGCAGCGTTTTGCGCCGACCGCCCCAGCCGCCGGGTATGACCGGACGCTACTACGAGGAGTTCGAGGTCGGCGAGACGATCGAACACGGGAAGCGCCGGACCGTCTCGGAGTCGGACAACCAGACGTTCTGCGACATGACGATGAACCAGCAGCCGCTCCATCTCGATGCCGACTTCGCCGCGGACAGCCAGTTCGGCGAGCGACTGGTCAACGGACTGTACACCATGTCGCTGGCGGTTGGGCTGACGATCCCCGACACGACCGACGGCACGATCGTCGCGAACCTCTCCTACGACAACGTCGAACACCCCAACCCCGTGTTCCACGGCGACACCGTCTACGCGCAGACGACCGTCACGGACAAACGCGAGACCAGCGACGGCGAGCGCGGGGTCGTGGAGATGCACGTCGAGGCGTTCAAAGTGAGCGAGGCGTCGGACGACGCCTCGGGGGACCCGAGCGGGGAGGGAACCGACCCGCGAGGCGACGAGTCCGAGGGCGAGGACACGCTCGTCTGCGAGTTCGATCGCACCGCGCTCAGCCTGAAGAAGGAACACGCCGAGTGAGCGGACTCATATCACCGAGAGCACCAGTCCCGTGTTGATCCCGACGGCGATCCACGAGGGGAGCGCCACCCCGAGCGGGACGAGGTTCCGCAGGGAGGCCGTCCCCGGGACGAACCGCGGGAGCAGCCGCCAGCCGGCGTAGCCGACCGCGAGGGCTCCGCCTTTGAGAACCACGCCGGCGCCGAAGAGGCCGACGGCGTCGATCGTCGCGTCCGCAAGCGGGTTGCGTTCCGCGAGGCCGATCGAGAGGCCGAGACCGGTGATCGCGACGTCCAGCGCCATCGCGAGCGCGGCGAGGGCCCACAGCGTCCGCGGGCGCGAGAGCACGCCGTCGACGCCCTGCTGGAACAGCGTTCGCCGTCCCGGAGCGCCGGAGTCGTCGACCATCGTCGGTCGACAGATCGGGACGGAACGCCAAGAGTAATCACAGCGTAAGGGCGGGTAGCCCCCGCCTGACTCCGGTTATCCGGGAGCTAGAGAACGGTCCCGTGTTTCTTGTCGGGCAGCTCCTTCTGGACGTCCTCGTAGAACGCGAAGCGGTTGACCAGCTCCTGGCGGAGCGTCGACGGCGGCACCACGTCGTCGATCACGACCTCGCTGGCCATCCGGTGGGCGTCGATGTCCTGGCGGTACTCCTCGCGGAGCTCCTGTTCGCGCTGCTTGCGCTCCTCGGGGTCGTCGATCTCGTCGAGCTTGTTGGCGTACACCGCGTTGATCGCCGCCTCCGGGCCCATGATGGCGATCTCGCCGGAGGGGAGCGCGATGACGCTCTCGGGGTCGTAGGCGGGCCCACCCATCGCGTAGATCCCCGCGCCGTACGCCTTGCGCACGACGACGGTCTGCTTGGGGACGGTCGCGGAGGAGGTGGCGTAGATGAACTTCTTCCCCTTCTCGAGGATCGCGTCCTTCTCGACGCCCGAGCCGGCCATGAAGCCGGGGGTGTCACACAGGTACAGCAGGGGGATCTCGTAGGCGTCGCAGGTCCAGATGAACTCCGCGGCCTTCTCGGCGGCGTCGGGGAAGATGGCGCCCGAGCGGTGGTCGGGCTGGTTCGCGACGATCCCGACGGGCCGGCCGTCGATCCGGGCGAACGCGGTGACGATCTCCTGGCCGTACTCCGGTTTGAGTTCGAAGACGGACTCGGCGTCACAGATCCGGTCGAGCAGATCGTGCACGTCGTAGGCCTTGTTCGGGTTGTCCGGAACGACCTCGTCGATCCCCTCCGGCGAGAACGTGGGGTTCTCGAGCTCCGAACGCGGTGGTTTCTCACCCGCCTTGTCGGGGAGGTACTCCATCAGCTTCGCGGCGTACTCGCGGGCCTCCTGCTCGTCTTCCGCGACGAGGTCGGCGCTGCCGGAGTGTTTGGCGTGGACGGCGGGACCGCCGAGGTCCTGCATGTCGATCTCCTCGCCGGTCACCATCTTCACCATCCGCGGTGAGGCGATCGCCATCGCGCTCATCCCCTCGACCATGATCGTGAAGTCCGCGAAGACGGGGGTGTACGCCGCACCCGCGATACAGGGGCCGTACAGCACGCAGATCTGCGGGACGTACCCCGAGAGCATCGAGTGGTTGTAGTAGTACTTCCCGATCCCCTCGCGGTTGGCGAAGAAGCCGGTCTGCTGGTCGATCCGACCACCTGAGGAGTCCATCAGGTACAGCACTGGGTTGCCGGATTTGAGCGCGCGCTGCTGCATCCGGAGGAACTTCTCGACGCCGCGTTCGGCCATCGACCCCGCCTTGACCGTGAAGTCGTTGGCCATCCAGTGGACGTCCCGGCCCTCGAACGTCGCCGCTCCCGTGAGGAGGCCGTCGCCCGGCAGGCGGTTGCCCTCGTCGTACTCCTCGACCTCGGGGGAGTCGGGATGCCACTCGTCGAACGCGGCGAACTTCCCGTCCTCGAACTGGATCCCGTCGGCGGCGTCCTCGCGGTCCGCGTCGCCGGGGCCGCCCTCGCCGTCCTCGCCGAACCAGAGATCGAGTCGGTCGCGGACGAACAGCTTCCCCTGTTCGGGCAGGCGCTGTTTGTACTTCTCGGGGCCGCCACCGAGGATCTCCTCGATCTCCTCGCGGAGCTTCCGCTCGCGCTCGGTCGGGCCGAGGTCGTCGTCGAGCGGGTACTCGGTTTCGGGGGCCGTGGCGGTGGCGGCCGGTTCGTCGGCGTCGCCGACCAGCACCTCGATGTCGACGCCGAGATGTTCGGCCAGCGCGGCGGCGACCGCCGACGCTTCCTCGTCGGTGGCACCGTCGCCGATGCGGACGTGCATGCGTGAGGGGTCGGCCGAGCGGGGCAAAAAGGGTCCGAAAGCGTAGTCGGTCGACCCGGTCGTCGCGGCCGACTACTCCTCGTACTCGTAGAAGCCCCGTCCCGTCTTCTTGCCGAGGTCGCCGGCTTCGACCTTCCGCTTCAGCAGGTACGCCGGCGTGTAGCGGTCACCCAACTCCTCGTGGAGCGTCTCGCTCGCGTGGAGGCAGACGTCGAGACCGATGTGGTCCGCGAGTTCGAGCGGCCCCATCGGGACGTTCGTCCCGAGCGTCATCCCGCGGTCGATATCCTCCTTCTCGGCGACGCCCTCGTCGAACGCGCGGATCCCCTCGTTGATCCAGGGCATCAGGATGCGGTTCGTGACGAAGCCGGGCTTGTCGTCGGACTCCCACGTCTCCTTCCCGAGGTCCTCCGCGAACGCGTGCGAGAGCGCCGTCGCTTCGTCGCTGGTGCGTTCGCCGGTGACGACCTCGACGCCGTCCATGATCGGGACGGGGTTCATGAAGTGGAGCCCGGCGACCGCGTCCGCGCGCTCGGTCGCGCTCGCGATGGTCGTGATCGACAGCGTCGACGTGTTGGTCGCGAGCAGCGCCCCCTCGTCGAGAACGTCGTCGAGGTCGGCGAAGATCGACTGTTTGAGCTCCATCTCCTCGGGCGCGGCCTCGACGACGATCTCCGCGCCGGCGAGGTCGTCGAGCTCCGTGGTGCCCGTGATCCGCGCTTTCGCGTCCTCGGCCTCCGCCTCGGTCAGGGCGTCGCGCCCGACCAGCCGCGAGAGCGAGTCGTCGATCGTCTCGAACCCGTCGTCGAGGAACGACTGCTCGACGTCCCGCATCACCACGTCGTAGCCCGCGGTCGCGGCGACCTGTGCGATCCCGGCGCCCATCGTCCCGGCGCCGACGACACCGACCGTCTCCACGTCCGCCAGTCCGTACATGGTCGGCGCTGGGCCCGGCAGCACCGTAAGGGTAGCGACAACCGCCCGACAGCGAGCTTTCGAGAACCCGATCGATCCCGCGTACAGCGTCTCTACGCCGGCGCATCGGCGGGTATTCACACAAAGCTTCAAGTGCCTTTGGGCACGATCCAGTGCCAACGTGACCCGCCTGCTCGAGCACCTGATGGCCGACGTCGACGGCGAGGAGCGCCGTTCGGTCGACGCGCCGACCGACCTGAAGTTCGTCGGTCCGGCGACGGCCGACGCCATCACGGCGGCCGGCTTCTCGGCGCAGGGCGTCGCCGACAAGGAGGTGTCCTACCGGATGCTGACCGAAGCGGGCGTCAACCCCGGCGTGGCCGCGAAGATCCGCCGCCACCACTCGCTGCCGTGGTCGTTCGACAACGACGGCGATCTCGACCGCCGGTCCGAGCAGGTCCGGGGGCTCAAAGACGACGAGGCCGAGTGGGTCGCCTCCAGCCACGGGGAGGAGAGCGAGGTCGAGACGGTCCACGCCGACGAGGAGACGGACGAAGAGGCGGCGTGGATCGAGCAGTCGACCAACGAAACCGAACCGACGGACGAGACGGAAGCGACCGATGATGGGACGGACGAGGAGGCCGCGTGGGTCGACCAGTCGGCCACCGCCCCCGAAACGCCGGAGGAGCCGGACGAGTCGGACGGGAAGGCGGCGTGGGTGGCGGACGCCTCGACTACTGCCGACGGGAGCGGCGACCCGATGGCAGCCGAGGCCGCGTGGCGCGAGCGATCGAAGCCGACGCCGCTGACCGAGATCTCGGGCGTCGGCGAGAGCTACGCCGACCGGCTGGCGGAGGCGGGCGTCACCTCGATTCGTTCGCTCGCGACCGCCAGCCCCGAACTGCTGTCGGACGTGACCGGCATCTCCGAACAGCGCCTGCGGCGCTGGCACCGCGAGGCGAGCGAACTGGCGGACTGATCCCGTTCGGCGCGGCGGGTCGTGATACAGTTCGGAACAGTCCCCGTCGCGACGAAGCCTTTATAGCCAAAGCATCAACATCGATAGGTAGATGGCGAAACCCGGGTATCCGGCTCCGTGGGGGGTGGCCTCCCGGTGAGCATCGACATCGCCACCCGTGGGACCTCGCTGCACGTCACTGACAGCGTCGAGCAGCGCCAGTGCGTGCTGCGGATGCCCGAGCCGGCCGCCGCGGAGCCGATCGACGGCGAGCGGTTCTACTTCCCAGTCGACGCTACCGCGCGGATCGACACCGAGAGCATCACGCTGGGGAGCTACGTCGCGACGTTCATCCGGAACGGCGACGGTGACGTGGTCGCCCAGATGGATCGGGCCGACGGCGTCGACCTTGACCCCGGCGAGTACCTGATCGAACTCGAGCAGCCGGTGAAGCTGTACGTCCGGATCGAGGGGTCGCTGCACGTCGAGACCAGCGGGATGACGACGACGATCGGCACCGACGGCGATCTGTTCGTCGCCGGGCGCTCCCGGCACAACCACCCCGCGGGGACGATCACGACGACTGGGGAGCCCCGCGAGATGATGCGCGCAGTGTCGGCGATGTCCTCCTCGCTGAAGACGACCTCCGTCGAGCGCTCCTACCCCACGCTCCGTGGCCACCCGCCGGAGATCGAACTCGGCGACGAGCTGGAGATCCCCGACGGGATGACCGCGGCCGACGCCGGCGTCCGGATCGAGGCGCCGCCGCGGCTGCGCTTCGTCTATCCGGTCGCGCCGCTGGCGTTCTACCTCGGCGCCGAGATCGTTCCCGGGCCGGTCCCCCGGCTCGTCGGCGAAGACGGGTTCAGCTACCGGCTCGACGGCGCCAACGGGTTCGAACAGACGGTCGGCGAGACGCTCAAGCAGACAGTCCTGTTCGACTGCGTCGCCCGCACCGAGGGGTTCTACGAGATCGATCTGGCCGAGCGTGAGGACGTCGACGCGCTGGTCGACCTCGACTGGGCCGATCTCTACGGCCGGTCGCTCTCGGAACAGCTGGACGCTTACCTCTCGATCCCCTACGAGCGGATCGCCGACTGCGTGCCGAAGTGGAAAACCGCCGGCTACGTCGCGCCCGACCCGGAGAACGCCGAACTGCTCCCGTACCTGCTCGACGATCTGGCGACGATCCGCACGCCCGCGGGGGAGGCGACGACCGCCGAGCAGGTCCAGACCGACTCGCTGTTCGACTTCGCGCGCGCCGGCTCGGCGCCGAGCGCGGACACGCTCGCGGGGCCGACGCGCAGCACCGCGCGCAGTACGGAGATGGAGCGCGCACAGAAACCCGAGGGGCCGTTGCCGGATCTGGTCGATCCGGAGCCGACCGGCGCGTTCGAGACGGTCTGGGCCGACGACGGCGTCCCGGTCGGCGCGACGAAGGCGTCGGTCGACGGCTACCGTAACGGACTCGAACACACGCCGTCCGAAGAGATCGGCGTCACCGTCGTCGTCAACGACGAGGGGATGGACGAGGAGGGGACCGTCGCCGAGGAGGTGTACGGCGACGACACGGAGTTCCCGTTCGACCTCCGGGTGTACCGCAACCTCACCACCGACCGACTGAAAGCCGTCCTGGAGACCGATCGGGAGTTCCTCCACTACGTCGGTCACATCGAGCACGACGGGTTCGAGTGTACGGACGGCCGGCTGGACGCGCGCGAACTCGACTCGGTCGGCGTCGACGCGTTCTTCCTCAACGGCTGTGCGTCGTACGATCAGGGGATAGCGCTGCTCGAGAACGGCGCCGTCGGCGGCGTCGTGACGCTGACCGAGGTGGTCAACAGTGGTGCGACGCGGGTCGGGGAAGCGATGGTGAAGCTGCTGAACCACGGGTTCCCGATCCACTCGGCGATCAACGTGGCGAGCGAGCAGTCGTTCGTCGGCGGACAGTACTCGGTGGTCGGCGACGGGGACGTCGATGTCGTTCAGGGTGAGAGTATCGGTGCGTCGATCACCGACATTGAACAAGACGGTGACGAGTACGTCGCCCGGGTTCGGGTGTATCCAGACAGTGACCTGAGCACCGGTGGGATGGCATCGATGGCACTGGGTGACGACAATCGTCACCACCTTGCACCGGGAATTCTCGGCGAGGTGCGTTACAAGGATCTCGAGAGTCTGTTAGACGATTCTGAGGAGGATCTCGGTCGCTACGAGGGCGAGCTAACGTGGTTATCGGATTTGGCGTGAGACGACCTTAACGATCCCTCAGTTTACGGACCAGCGACGGGCTTGGCGTTCCCGGCAATCGCAGTGCCGGCCTGCGAGAGGAACAGTAGCATCGTGAACAGCACGCCCATCATCTTCGGGTTGTCAGCCAGGTACGACTTGAGTTCGGACATTACACTCCATGCCAATACGTCGCTATATAAGTGGATAGATATTACGTGGTTTGATACTAGATACTGATAAACGAGAAATGGGCAGAGAACCGCAAGACTGCACCGTGAACTGGCTCGGCGCAGTCAGCGACCTTTCACTCGAGATACCCCAGATCCTCGAGTTGCTGGGCGATCTCCTCGAACTCCGCTTCAGTGAGCTCCCCGCGCTCCTGGTGTTTGATCACGATACTGCGCAGCAGGAAGCGAACGAGGTCGCTCGTGCTCGAGAAGCTCGTCCCCTCGATCGTCTCGTCGACGCGGTCGGCGAGCTCGGTCGGGATAGAGACGGTGGTGTACTCGGTCATACCCGTCGGTCGGGCGCGGGCGGGGAAAAACACGCCGGCTACGGATGTCGACGGCTCACCGGGCCGGCAACATCGTCAGCCGTCGACGCCTCCACGTGCCGTCGACCTCGTCAATCGTCGGCGGTGATGGACTCGATCCGGTCGAGCTGCTCGCGGTGGAGGGTGAGGATCAGGTCCGAGAGCACGCCGAACATCAGGAGCTGGACGCCGAGGATGATCCCCGCTGCACCGGCGAGCGCCCAGATCTGGTGGGGAACGCCGTAGACGAACCACTCGATCGCGACGAAGGCGGCGATCACCGTGCCGGCGAGCCCGGAGACGACGCCGACGCTCCCGAAGTAGAACAGGGGGTTGTTCGTTTTCGCGCGCCGGAACAGTTCGAGGAAGATGATCCCGCCGTCCCGGACCGGGTGGAGGTTCGTGTTCGACCCCGCGGGACGCTCGAGATAGGTGATCGGGACGACCGTCGTGGGGATCCCCTGCTTGGCGCACTCGACGGCCATCTCCGTCTCGATCCCGAACCCGTCGGCCGAGAGCTTCAGGCGGCCGAAGGAGTCGCGGCTGAACGCGCGGTAGCCGCTGAGGATGTCCTCGAAGCTCTCGCCGTGGATGAAGCTGAACAGGCGGTTGGTGAGCCCGTTGCCGATCTGATTGAGGCGGGTCATCGCGCCGTCCTCCATGTCGGCGAAGCGGTCGCCGATGACGTGCTCGTACCCCTGGTCCAGCGGCGCGAGCATGCGCTCGGCGTCCGCCGGCTGGTAGGTGCCGTCGCCGTCGGCCATGAGGACGTACTCGCGGTCGATATGCTCCCGGACGGCCTCGCGGATCGCCTGCCCCTTGCCGGAGGCGGACTGGATCTCCACGCGGGCGCCGTGGTCGCGGGCGATCTCGCGGGTGTCGTCGTCGGAGTTGCCGTCCATCACGAGCACGTCGTCGAACCCCTGTTCGCGGAACCCGTCGACGCAGTCGCCGATGGTGGCCTCCTCGTCGTAGGTGGGCAGGAGGACGGTGACGCGCTCGGGATCGGGCATGTCGTTTAGCGTGTGGTGAGGGGTGAAGTGAAAAGGCTTCTACTTGGGGCGGGCGGTATGCGGATGCTGACCCCCTGTCCGGTGGCACCCGGCAATCGTTGGGTTTGGTCCCAACACTTATCGTGATGGGGTGAGTACCAACAGCTTGTAGATGGCACCTGCCGACGATGTCATGGAGATCGTCGACGAGAGTTTCAAGCCGGAGGGGAACACGATCGTCCGAATCCGAATCCTCGCGGTTCCGGACTCGGAGAAGTTCCCCGATGGTGTGAAATACCGGCTTCACTATGGCACAGTCGGCGGCGACACGATCGTCCGATACGATAACTCCCACGGCGTCCACGAACGGCACACGGCAGACGGACTGGATGATGGATACGACTTCCCAGGGTACATCGAGGTACAAGCCCGCTTTCGCTGGGAGATCGGCGTACTCGGGCCATAGGGCCGGGCGTTCTGTCGGTGGGTGCCACCTACGGAGCAACCATGTCACAGAACACACTCGTCGTGACAGTCGGCACACTGGAGGAGACCATGGATCGAACGGAGGATGCGATGGCTGCTGCCCTCGAAGGTAACCTTCCGGACGAAACGCCGCCGAGTCGGGTCACGTTTGAGGATCCGGACGAACTCATGCGCGTGTTCAGCCCGCGCGCTATCGAGCTCCTCCGCGCAATCGCTCGGGAGGAGCCCGCGAGCATGCGAGAGGCGGCGCGGCTGGTGGACCGGGACATCAAAGACGTTTCCCGGAACCTGAATCAGCTGGAACAGTTCGGCGTCGTCGAGTTCGAACAGGAGGGCCGCTCGAAGCGACCAGTGGTCCCGTTCGACGACATCGAGGTCCACCTGTCACTTCGAGACGATCCGGAGTCAGGTGACCGATCCGAAACACCCGCGTAGCGGTCCGTACGCGTTCCGACGTACGACATTTTGGTCCTATACCATGACCACCGACACGCTAAAAATCACGTACGGACAGCGCGACGAACTCCGCGAGGCGGGCCGTGGGCGGCTCGAGCGAGCGCTCGATGGCGAGACCGGCGACGCAGTCGAGCAGGACGACCGGTTCGTGCTGGACTTCGAGAGCTACGCCGACGTCGCTCGGCTGATGCGGACCTCGAACCTCGAGCTACTGGAGGCAATTGTCGAGGAGGCCCCGGCGAGCATCAGCGAGGCTGCACGAGCCGTCGACCGGGACTACAAAGAAGTTCACCGGAACCTGGAGGAGCTGGAAGATCTCGGCGTCGTCGAGTTCGAACAGGACGGCGCGAGCAAGAAGCCGGTCCTCCGTGGGGGAGCGACGAGCATCGACTTCTCGTTGCAGTTCCCCGGAGACGTGAGTGGGGACCGGACTGGCGCGTCTGCGTAGTCTTCGAAGCAGCCAGTGGTCCCGTTCGACGATATCGAGGTCCGCCTGTCGCTTCGAGACGATCCGGAGTCGTACGACCGATCCGGAGCCCCCGCGTAGCGGTCCTCACGTGTTCCGGCTCACGAGATCCACCTGAACGACCGAGTCTCGACGGTTTTCGAACCCGCTGAGGGTGGCAGTATGCTGAGCACGGTGCATATTTCCAGATCCTCCAAAACCACACGACGGGGACCGATTATGAATCCTCATCGCCGTCGAAACACGCGCTACGACCGGTCTTGAGCTACCCACGGCTGAAGCCGTGGGATTCAGCGTGGACTCCCGTTCTAGCCACTAGTAGTGGCAGGAGAATAGCCTCCGTTCACGTTCACTGTCCCGCTGTTCAAGCGCACGCCCAAGGGTGCGCCTCCGTCGCCTCCAGTTTGGTTGCGACGGAGATACCGCAATCCGATGTTCTTCGAAGCGTTGTAATCCGCGTGGTTCTGGTAGCCACACTTCAGACACTCGAAGTCCTCGCCGTCGCGGTTGTCGGGATGAGTAAGTCCGCAATGTGAGCATCGCCGCGACGTGTTCTCGGGGTCAACCTGCTTGGCCGAAATGTCGTATTCTTCGGCCTTGTACTCAACGTAGTTGTAGAGGCGGTCGAACGCCCACTTGTGTTCCCACGACGCACCAGTCCGCTCACGAATGTCGGTCAAATCCTCGAACACAATTACCGAACACTCGTTCTCGCGGGCTTCCGTGACGAGTCCGTTGGCGATTCGATGCATCATGAGCTTGAACCGCCCTTCCTCTTTCCGTCCGACGGACTGCATATTCTCGTGCGCCCATCGCGTCCCACATTGCTGGAGGTCGCCACGCCGTTTCTCGTATTCCCTGCGCCAGTGGTCGAACTCGTCGCCCGTCCAGAACGTGCCCGTCGATGTGACGGCGAGGTTGTTCACGCCGAGGTCAACCCCGAGAACCGTTCCGTTCTCAGTGGTTGCCTGTGCCGGCGTGTCAGACTCCACTTCCTTCTTGCAGTGGATGTGAAGCACCCAGTCGCCGTCGTGATAGTGGAGTTCCGCACCCGTTGTTTCGTACTCGTCTGAAAACAGGTACTCTGAGTGCGGTGTGTTACTATCCTCGTCGGGCAGTACGTAGTCGGCTTCGATGCGTCCGTCTGTGGTGGCGAGGCTCACGTAGTCGTCGTGGAAGGTGGCGGTGCGATGGTCGTAGACGACGTGTGGGCTGGTGAACGTAGGTTTCGAGGCTTTCTTACCCTGTTTCCAGCGTGCGACGACGCTTTTGCAGGCTTCGGCGGCCTTGTTCCGAGCGGCTTGTACCAGTCCACCGTTGAATCCATCCGTGGCTTCGCGCACATCGTCGTAGGTTTCGTCGTCCAGCGTGGTCTTGCTGGTGGTGACGTACTCGCCCTGGAAAGCGTGGTCTACGACGTACTGTGCCGACCAGAGGAAGGTGTCTACGGTGTCTTCGAGGAGTGCGGCGTCGTCGCTGTCTACGTTGAGCGCAACTGGGACAGTACGCCGCACCTCCATATATTATATGAAGCACTAGTATTTCTTAAACTCTGGGGAGTCAGCCTGCTACTGTTGCGTGGTTTAGTTCCCAGTTGTCGGTTTCATCCCACGGCTAAAGCCGTGGGTTTTCACCTCGTACTTTCTATAATCGGCCGAGATCCCCGCAAGTAGGTTGGTGTCGTGTGGCCAAACAGGAAGTAGTACGATCCCTGGGAAAGGTGAAACCCTGCCGGTAGATGCTCAGGAATGGCGATATTCGGAGAATCGCGTGGTCGTGGGATCGGGGAACGACCGCGAAAGATGCCCGATATTTCTTCATAATCGGTTTCCCTCGTTCGGTTACCGAATTCTCGACAGAGTCGTGCAACTCTCCGAACTGGCGACTGAAGGACTCTCTCGCTCATTTTCCCCGGCTACTGCCTGAGCGCCTCGCGTATCGCGACGCGTTTGGCCATGCTCACCTCTCGAAACCCACGAGTACAGCACTTGCGGAGCGGGAATCCGATTATGAAGACTGTCTCCCGGGTCCGAGGAACGCTGAGGCGAAAGAATCGTCCGTTCTCCTGGGTATGGAGATGTTTCTCATTTCGGACTCGTTTCTCGGCAGTTCACGTCGAGTCGACAGGGCCACGTCACCACGAACTCACGACGAGCCAGTCCGATCGAGTGGGCAGACAGTTACCAACAGAGCCCTTCGTACTCGAGGTCGCGCTCCTCGATCGGGAGGTCGACACGGCGGCCGTCGACGACCAGTTTGCGCGCCATCGCCTCGAACTCCTCGTCCAGCGCGGCGAACTCGTCCCACTCGGTCACGATCAGCGCCGCGCTCGCGTCCGTGAGTGCGTCGGCGGCCGAGTCGGCGTACTCGATCTCCGGGAAGCGCTCGCGCATCTCGTCGGCGGCGACGGGGTCGTAGGCCACGATCGTCGCGTTCCGTTCCTGGAGACCCTCGATCACTGGGATGGAGCGCGCGTTCCGGATGTCGTCGGTGCCGGGTTTGAACGCGAGCCCCAGGACGGCAACGCGTTCTCCGTCGACGTCGATGTGGTCGTCGAGGAGTTCGAGCAGTCGTTCGGGCTGGCCGTCGTTCACCTCGATCGCGGCGTTCAGCATCGGCGGCTCGTACCCCGCCTCCTCGGCGGCGTGGATGATCGCGCGGGTGTCCTTCGGGAAGCAGCTACCGCCCCACCCGAGGCCGCTCCGCAGGAACTGGTCGCCGATCCGGTCGTCGAGGCCGATCGCGTCGGCGATCTCGTAGGCGTCGATGTCGAACCGCTTGCAGATGTTCCCGAGATCGTTGATCAGCGAGACCTTCGAGGCGAGGAAGGCGTTGTTCGCGTACTTCGCCATCTCCGCAGTCCGGGTGTCGGTCTCGACGACCGGCGCGTCGTGTTCCTCGAGCAGCGGGGCGAACACCGCGTGCATCTCCTCGCGCGTGTGCTCGTCGTCGGCGCCGAGGACGAGCTTGTCCGGGTGGCGGAAGTCGTGAACGGCGGTTCCTTCCCGCTGGAACTCGGGGTTCATGCCGACGCCGACGGTGCCACTGTCGGCTCGCTCGGAGGGTGTCTGGAGGAGTGGCGCGATCTCCTCCTCGGTGGTGCCGGGGACGACGGTGCTCTTCACGACGACGGTGTGGCGGTCGTC
The DNA here is from genome assembly GCF_002025255.2 of Halolamina sp. CBA1230. Classification (GTDB taxonomy): domain Archaea; phylum Halobacteriota; class Halobacteria; order Halobacteriales; family Haloferacaceae; genus Halolamina. Next base: position 2,738,923 of record NZ_CP054587.1, on the reverse strand, counting down.
CTTCGCGGCGAGGGTCTCGCCCAGCTGCTCCGCGCCGGCGGCCATGATCGAGAGGTCGATACTCCCGTCCTCGGCCTGCGGCGTCGGGAGACAGAGAAACGTCACGTCGGTGTCGAGGACGGCGTCGTAGTCGGTGGTGGCCCGGAGGCGGTTGGTTGAGTTCTCGCCCGCGTGGGCGTCGACGAGCTCGGGGAGCCCGTCCTCGTGGATCGGGGCTTCGCCCGCGTTGATCGTGTCGACGATCGACTGGTCGATGTCGATGTTGACGACGTCGTGGCCGAGGTCGGCGAAACAGGCGGCGATCGTGGAGCCGACGTAGCCGCTGCCGACGATGGAGAGGTGCATGGGGGTGTGGAAGTCTGAAGGAGGTAAAGGCGTGTCGTCGTCTCCCCAACATCGCTAGAGGTACCCATCACTGGTTTCGGTGTTGGGATAAAGCGCGGTATTGATACCGTTCCGCTCGGAACGTCTCCGCGTCGCCGAACCCTACGTGATCCTTCATGAGATACGGCCGCACCTCAATGGTGAACTTCCTGTCGCGGCTGGTGATGTCGTTTTCGGGATTCGTCGCCACTATCGTCCTCACGAACACGCTCGGTCAAGAGCGGTACGGGACGTACGTCGTGGTTCTGTCGGTGCTCGCGTGGGTCGCGATCGCTGGCGACCTCGGAGTTACTGCGGCCGTGAAAAAGCGGGTCAGTGAGTCCGCGGAAGGGAACTACCTCTCGGCCGGCATCGTCGTCCAATCCGGCCTGTACACTGTCGTCGCGATCTGCCTCTGGGTATCTCGCCCGTACCTGAACGGATACATGGAGATCGAAGCGACGTGGGTCTTGATCGTCCTCCTGGCTGTTCGACTCGCGGCGAACTTCGTCCAGTCCGTTCTCGATGCCCAGCACTTGGTACACGTCTCGAGCATCCTCACCCCGGTCGAGTGGACGAGCCGAAGTATCGTCCAGGTTCTGTTGGTGCTCTCAGGTGCGGGGGTGGCAGGCGCGTTCGCCGGATACGTCGCTGGAGCAGTCGTAGGTGCAGCCCTCGGCGCGTACTTCGTATCGACGTCGTTGTCGGTCCCGTCGAAACGCGACTTCTCGCGACTCAAGTCCTACGCACAGTTCTCGTGGCTCGCCTCGATCAAGGGACGGACTTTCCTCTCGATGGACACGCTCGTCCTCGCGGTGTTCGTCTCGAACAGCGTCATCGCCGTCTACGAGATCGCGTGGAACCTCGCCTCGCTGTTCTCCATCTTCGGGTCGTCGATCCAGCGAACGCTGTTCCCCGAAATCAGCGAGCTCTCCTCCGAGTCCGGAATTAGTGGGGAGATATCAGGGCTCCTTCGAGTGAGTTTGGCGTATTCGGGACTGTTCATCATCCCAGGACTCGCCGGGGGCGCGTTGGTCGGCGATATCGTCCTCCAGGTGTACGGTCCGGGGTTCGAAACGGGTTACTACGTCCTCCTGGTTCTGACGTTCGCCCGTCTGCTGTACGGCTATCAGGGGCAGTTCGTCACGACACTCGACGCTGTCGACCGTCCAGATCTCACGTTCCGTATCAACGCTGTCTTCGTCGGAGTGAATCTGATCCTGAACATCCTGCTCACGTGGCAGTACGGCTGGTACGGGGCGGCGGCGGCGACGACGATCTCCGCGGCGATCGGGTTGGTGCTCGGCTACTACTACGCCTCGCAAGTGCTGGACGTCGTCGTTCCGCTGGCGGAGATCGGGAAACAGTGGATCGCGGCCGGTGCGATGGTGGCAGTCGTCTACCCGCTTCGGACGGTGGTGGGGGAGTCACTTCCCCTCGTGACCGTGCTCGTGGGTATCGGTGCAGGGTTCTACTTCCTCGTGTTGCTCGTGCTGTCACGTGAGTTCCGGACCACTGTGGAGGACAATCTGCCGTTTCAGGTGCCGATCTTCCGAGAGTAGACCGGTCGTTTCATGCCTCTTCCTACCTTCCGCGAATCTATGCAGACGAACGTCCGCGAGTGGCTTGCAGAGATGGGTCGGCGATTCCGCAATAATCCGACCCGGGCCCCGCTTTACGTCGTGTATACGTGGTATCTCGTTCTGTGGTACGCGGTAACCTCGCGGCGACCGATCGGGACGAACGTGTACGAACGAGACTGGGACGTACTCCTGATTCTCGACGCGTGCCGTGTCGATACTCTTCGGGAGGTTTCGTCGGAGTACGATTTCATCGAGAGCGTCGATACGATGTGGTCCGTCGGAAGTCAGTCCGACGAGTGGATGGCAAACACGTTCACAGAGGAGTATCAGGACGAAATAGAGCGAACACAGTACCTGAGCGGGAATGGCCATACCAGCCAGCTATTTGAGCGGGATATTCTCCCACCGAAAAACAATACGACACCGGTAGACTTCTCGCGGTGGAATCTCGTTGATCTGTCGGCGTTCGACAGTGTAGACCTGATCTGGAAGAATTACCACGACGACACGTACAACATCGTCCTTCCTCGCGTAATGACTAACCATGCCATTGAGGCGGGGAGGAACGACGATCCGGATCGGTTGATGGTTCACTACATGCAGCCACATCTTCCCTATCTCGGACGAGCTATTCGTGAGAATCGGCCGCTGACTGATCTCGAACGGGAGGGATACGAGTATCTCGAAACGGGGGACGCGGATCGAGAGGAGATCTACGAACTGTACAAGGAAACGCTCCGAACCGTCCTCGACGAGGTCGAAGTCCTACTGGAGAACATCGACGCTGAACGGGTTGCCATCACGTCCGACCACGGAGAGGCCTTCGGGGAGGGAGGTGCGTACGGGCATCCGGAGGGATTCCCCCATCCGACCGTGAAGAAGGTTCCGTGGGTTGAAACGTCGGCGAGTGATGAACACACGCGCGAACCGGATTTGGAGAGCGAGAGGGGAGAACGCGTCGAACTGGAGCAGCACCTCCGCGATCTCGGTTACAAGTAACTCCGGGATCGATTCGTAGTGTCGAGGTACGGTCGTTCGGTCGTCTGAATGCCATGCTAAAGCTATTTAAATGTCGCAAAGCTATCCGAAGTCATGCAGGCTGTGGTTCTCGCGGCTGGTGAGGGGACGCGCCTCCGCCCGCTGACCGAGGATAAACCCAAAGGGATGGTCGAAGTCGCCGGCAAGCCGATCCTCACGCACTGCTTCGAGCAGCTGGTGGAGCTCGGCGCCGAGAAGCTCGTGGTCATCGTCGGCTACAAGAAACAGAACATCATCAGCCACTTCGGCGACGAGTTCGAGGGGGTGCCGATCACGTACGCTCACCAGCGTGAGCAGAAGGGGCTGGCACACGCGCTCCTAAAGGCGGAGGAGCACGTCGACGAGGACTTCATGCTGATGCTCGGCGACAACATCTTCCAGGCGAACCTGGAGGACGTGGTCAGTCGGCAGCAGGAAGATCGGGCTGATGCCGCGTTCTTGGTCGAAGAAGTCCCGTACGAGGAGGCGAGTCGCTACGGCGTCTGTGACACGAACGACTACGGCGAGATTCAGGAGGTTGTAGAGAAGCCCGACGATCCGCCGAGCAATTTGGTGATGACTGGGTTCTACACGTTCTCACCGGCGATCTTCCACGCGTGTAAGCTGGTCCAACCGTCGGATCGTGACGAGTACGAACTGTCGGACGCGATCGACCTGCTGATCAAGAGTGGGCGAACCATCGACGCGATCCCGATGGAAGGGTGGCGGATCGACGTTGGATATCCGGAGGATCGGGACGAGGCGGAGGAGCGATTGCAGGCTGAGGCGTAGATAGCCGCACGGTTGTTGCTATTGACTCCATTTTGCCAGAGAGCAGCTATTCCCCTGTTGATATATTCCCGGTTGTCATCCGGGCCAGTAGAGGATAGAATTGGTAGTTCTGACCGTTGTATAGATTTTTGAACTGTTTTTCGGTCAGTATTCCTAACCGGGGGTCACTTCGGTACCTCTCATGCACCTCAAAACGTTTGGATATTTCACGTCGTAGACGACTCTCTTCCCAGTGTTCGTAGCCATTCTTGACCAGTGGCCAAATTGGGTATTCGCGGATCACATCCGCTATCTTCGTCTTCAGAGTAGTGTCTGCGATCTCGTCCGCCTCTTCCGGATTTATGCCAGCCGTTCGTGTATATATATCAGTAATGTACTGTTCGTAGAACGATCTGTGTCTCTTCTGTTCCATCGGCACGTTTCGCCAAAATTGATACAGCTCCTCGTCCTCCAGGGGTATCCAGCAGTCCAAACCGACAAAATCAAACGGGCGATTCCCGTTCACGATCAGTTTCGTCCTGCGCTCCTTCAAACGCCACCGTTCGAACGCTTCTACAGCCGATTCGGGTTCATCGGGTGTGTCCATTCCGATCGATCCGGCGACTCGATTAGCCAGTCTTCGTTGTGGTATCTGTATGTGGGTGTTGTACTTGAAGTGCTGATCGACGATCAGAGAAGTCAGTTCCCCGAGGTCAATGTCGCTCTTTCCCTCCAATCTCTCTGGAGTCGCCTTCATAGTATCCAGAGCGGAATGACCAGGGAGAACTATGGCGTCTCGGGTAATTTCGCCTTCTTCGATGAGTTTCTCTAGAGTGAATATATGAGTAGGGATCGGCAAGCTGCCGAGGTACCCAGCCTTGTCGAAGTATTCACCCCATCTCTCTGAATTGTAGAACGACCGCCAGTCAGAGTGGGTGATATCTACGGTTGACCATGGTAGATCCAAGTTCTCAGCTACCTTCTTAGCGACTTCGGCGTTTTTCGACCCACTCGACTTATCCGAGTACGTCATGACGTTCTCGTAGCCCGATCGTTTCAGCATCAGCGCGATCAAGCGTGAGTCGTAGCCGCCACTGAGTGGGACAACGATCTGTCTCCCCTGAGCGGCACGAATCACTCGGTCGAATACGTTGTCGAGCACGTCGATGAACTCCTCTCCGAGTTCCTCGGGATCGTACTCCTCGTTTGAGGTGGTGTGGACGTGGTGTCGACGACGTTCGATTTCGTTCTCTGTCTTGTCGAGGACGACTATCTCTCCGGATTGGAGTTGGTCGATCTCCTGATACAGCGTATTCGGGCCCGTTACAATACGACTTCTTTCGTATTCAATCTCAGAGAGGTCGGATCGGTGATTCTCTGTCGTTCGCTCGAGTATCCAGCCGCAGTCATCGGTGATCAGAAAATCGTTCTCCGTCGAGGCGTAGAACACCGGCCCAGTGCGCATCCGATCCGAGGCGATGAGGGTTTGCTCGTCTCGGTCCACGACGATAGAGTAGAAGCCGTTGAAATCCTTGAGGAGGGAAGCCAGTCCGCTCACTCCCTCAGTTTCCCGGACCAACTCACTGATTTCGGCAGCTTCCATGTATTCGTCCTCGTGGAAAGCGTGACCGCGAACGAACACGTTCTCGCGCTCGGACCAGATCTCATCGGACAACTCGATTTTAGATTTCATCTTAGTCGAAGGCTTGTGCCACTCGTTCGCTTCGACGGGTAAAAAACCAATCAGTTTAACAACCGGCTTTGCGTTCCAGCAAATAATGGGGGAGGAGAATCCGTTCGACGATATTGCCGACGGCGGAGGCTGCATGATCACGGCGAAGGCGATGCAACAACACCGCGATAAGAGACGACAGAAACACAGTATGCTACCGTACAACATCGAAGACCCTATCCTCTCCCTCATTGGGGGCACGTCACTGATCGAGTATCCGGAACCGCTCGCCGGCGACCTCAGAGTCAAACTCGAAAAAGAGAACCCCACCGGATCAATGAAAGACCGGATTGCTGTCGGCATGATTCTGGAGATGCAACGATCCGGGAAGCTATCCGAGGACGACCTCGTCGTCGAGGCGTCGTCCGGTAACACCGCCGGGGGAGTTGCTCTCGCTGCCAACAGGCTCGGATACGAGAGCGTGATCACCACTCCCGAGACGACGAGCGGGCAAAAGATGGGATACGTCGAGTCCCTTGGTGCCGACCTCGTCACCTGCCCCGACGTTGACTCCGATCACGAGGACCACTATCGGAACCGCGCCCGAGCTATTGCCGACGAGCGTGGTGGCATCTTCCTGAACCAGTACCAGAACCAACTGAACCCGCAGGTGCACGAGAAGTGGACCGGCCCGGAGCTCTGGGACCAGACCGACGAACTGACTCACGTCGTCTGTCCGATGGGGACCGGTGGAACACTGTCGGGGATCGGGAAACACATCAAGGAGCAGGACCCGTCCGTCGAAATCGTCGGCGTCGACGCCGAGAAATCGAACATTAGTTCTGCCTTCTACGGCGACGAGCCGGTCGAGTACAGCACTCGAATCGAGGGACTTGGAAAGAGCGGTGAGACACCGACGATGTGGTTCGACTACATCGATCGCGTCGAGTCTGTGGACGACGAAACTGCAGTCTCGTTCGCTCGAACTGCCGCGACCGAACACGGTCTCCTGATCGGCACGTCCAGCAGCGCCGCGCTGAAAGTCGCTCGTGACATCGCCGAGGACGACGAGGACGCTCATGTCGTGCTGATCGCCTGTGACGGCGGCGAGCAGTATTTCGATATCTTCACGAATTAGCCTGTTCTGGTGTCGATGGGATGAACCCTGACATTCCGTGGTCATCATGATATCTGTGATAATTCCCGTGTTCAATGACCCGGAAGGGATCAAAGAGACACTACGTTCGTTGACGGAACAATCCAGCCATCCCGAGTACGAGATCATCGTCGTCGACAACGACTCGACGGATTCGACACCAGATGTGATTAGAGAGTTCGAAGAGGGATACCCCGATCTCGTGTTTGGCCACTCCGAAACGGATATCCAGAGTTCGTACGCCGCTCGGAATACCGGAATCCAACATGCGTCTGGGGAGGTTCTTGCGTTCATCGATGCAGATGTCACGGTGGGTGAACGCTGGGTAGCGGATATCTCCGAAAAGTTCCGGAGTTCAAGTGTAGACTACCTCGGTTGCAACGTCGAAATGTATGTTCCCAACGGCGAGGACTCGATCTGGGCACGATACGATGTTGCGATGGGACTTCCGGTGCAACACTATCTGGAGACCAAACGATTCGCTCCCACGTGTGCGCTGGCGGTGCGTCGGGAGGTGATCAAGCAGGTCGGACAATTCGACGAAACGCTGGTTTCTGGTGGTGACAAGGAATTCGGGAAGAGGGTCAGCGATCGTGGCTTTACTCTCGACTACGCACCTGATATAGTCGTAGAGCACCCTGCTCGCACTTCCCTTGTTTCCTTGATGAAGAAGGCTGACCGAATCGGTGAGGGGCAGGTGCAACTCTGGAAGCGACACAGCCTCGCCATGCATCCGGTATCCCCACTTCGCTTACTACCTCCCTCTCCTGAAAGAGTCAAGAACAGGACCCAGAGCAGTCAGCTTCCTCTGGGGATCTATTTGATCTCCTATCTTCTGAAGGTGATCCAGACACTACGCTCGGTAAGGATTTATTTCCGTCACATCTTGAGGTAGTCGGTGCGGTTTCTGGATTCGGAAAACTTAGAACGGTACGAGCCGCCCTTTACAAGAAGAATGGCAAATTCCGTATTTTCCTCTATCACAGATCATCTGGAATGGCGACTCCTTCAACTCCGTTACCGGCTCAACTCCGGAACAGTCAAGAGATCAGTCGGGGAGATAGAGTCCTCGTTCAACGTGGATTCTTTCCGTGAATTCTTACGAGTCACCGACTACCAAGACGAGGATTTCGTGATCGAGTGCCTTCTGGAACGGGTCCGTCCGGACGACGTTTTCTGGGACATTGGCGCGAACATCGGCACTTATTCGTGCTACGTCGGACAGAAGGTGGAGCGAACTATCGCAGTCGAACCGTTTCCTGACAACGCTCGACGAGCACAGAAAAACTGCCAGCTGAACGGTATCGATGCTACCATCGTGAAATACGCTCTCGGTGAGCACCGAGAGAAGGCCAGCTTAGCGCCCCCGGAGTCGGATCAAAGCGTTGCCGGGGTCGGTACATTCTCACTTCAGAACACCTCCACAAGTTCCGAATCCATCGACGTGAATGTCGTTCCGGGCGACGAACTGGCCCGAGAGGAGTCCCTTCCCCTTCCGGACGTGATGAAAATCGACGTCGAAGGGGGAGAACTCGATGTACTCGAAGGGTTCGACAATGGACTCCGAAACGCGAGGATCGTTCTAGTGGAGGTACATCCCAGCCACGTTGAACAATCCGAGGTGACCGATGTGTTGGAGTCTGGAGGGCTCTCAGTGGAGGTCCTTCGACAGCGTAACGACGAAGTTCACTTACTCGCAACGCGAACAGACGAGTGACCCGAGAGTCCAATGTCTCCGTGGTCATTCCGGTGTACAACGATCCTGCTGGGGTTTCGGACACACTTGACTCCATCACCCAATCGGTAACGCAACCTGCAACTCTCGAAATCCTCGTCGTCGACAACGGCTCCACCGACGACACCCGCGACGTAATCCGCAACTACACTCAAGACCACGAAAACGTTCACCTCCTCGTTGAGGACGAGATCCAGGGTTCCTACGCCGCCCGCAACAAAGGTATCCAACACGCCGACGGCGACGTGCTCGCCTTCATCGACGCCGACGAGACTGTCGACGACGACTGGCTCGAAACCGCCCTCCAGGCGATGGACGAACAGAACGCCGACTACCTCGGCTGCAACGTCGAACTCACGCTCCCCGAGGACACGCTCGTCGGTCGGTTCAACGCCCGCACTGGGTTCCCCGTGAAGCAGTACCTCGAGAACGAACACTACGCGCCCACGTGCGCGCTGCTCGTGCGCCGCGAGGTGTTCGAGGACGTGGGCACCTTCGACAGCCGACTCATCTCCAGCGGCGACCGGGAGTTCGGCGAGCGCGTCCACGAAGCCGGGTACGAACAGGGGTACGCCGAGGACGCTGTCGTCTACCATCCCGCGCGCACCAGCTTCGACGCGCTGGCGAAGAAGAACTTCCGTGTCGGCCGAGGGTTCTGTCAGAAACAGCGCTACTACCCGGACCGATTCGGCAATCCCGGTATTCCACCGACGCCCAGTGGGGACGACATCGGCGACGGCGACGAAAACGACCCCGACTCCACCTTCACTCGCCTGGCGTTCGTGTTCCTCTCGATCGCCATGCTCGCCTGCCGTGGCCTGGGCTACTACTACGAGTTCCTCCTCGGCGAGAAACGCGACGACGTCCCGGCGCCTACGAGTTAGCCTTCTCCACCACGTCCGGCGTCAGGATCGCGTACAGATACCCCAGCCCCACCGCACCAGTGAACACGAAGATCGCGAGCAACTGCTTCACCGCCGCCGCCGACGGCGACCGCACCAGCCCCTTCAGCCGCCCCGGAACGCGCTCCGTCATCAACTGCTCCAGATACGCGCTCTTGTCGTCGGGCGCGTCCGGATACAGCAGATCCATCACGCGTTTGGAGTACCCCTGCCAGAACGAGCGCGACACCAGCCAGTCGAACTCCCCGCGGTAGTCGAACAGCGTGTGATTGACCACCGCGTCCTCGGTGAACACCATCCCCCGCCCGTACTCCTCGAGCAGTCGGACTCCCACGGGTGCTTCGTGGGCCTGCAGATGTTTGTCCCCCTTCCGCCCCGTGTTCGGGTCGTAGCCGCCGACCTCCAGAAAGTTCTCGCGCCGGTAGGAGATGTTCGAGCCGTACGTGTTCCGGACCTCCTCGCCGTCTTCTGCGAACCCCGGTTCCACACAGCCAACGAGCCAGTAGAACTCCTCCGGGAAGAACTCCGGTTTCTCGGTCTGCCAGTTGGGCCTCACGTCGCCGCCGACGGCGATGGCGTCCGTCTCCTCGTACACCTCGACCAGCTGTTCCACCCAGTCCGGTTCGGCGGCGGCGTCGTCGTCGATGAACGCGACGATCTCCCCCGACGCGAGCTCCGCGCCCTTCGTCCGACTGTAGGAAATCCCGCGGTTCTCGTCGTTGTTGTGGCAGACGACGTTCTCGATACCCCCGTACGCCTCGCGCACGCGTTCGAACACGGTTTCGTTACCGTCGACGACCAGCACGATCTCGACCGGCTCGTACGTCTGCTCGAGCACACTGTCGACCGCGTCGCAGAACACCTCGTACCGATCCATCGAGTACGTGCAGATGACGACGGAGACCTTCATTGGCGGCGGCTACTCGTGACACCCGCAAAAAGCGTTCGACTCCTCCATCGCAGCGATATCGGACGGGCTCGCTCCCTGCACCCGAGGACTCACCGACGACGACGCCTCGCTCAGAGCGATACACAAACCTTATCCCCTTTTTGCTACGATTCACGCCAATGAGTTCGCGCAGCGAACATGACGACTTACTCCAGTCACTCCGCCATACGGCAACTGACTGGTATCACGTCCCCGCGCTCCTCCTCGCGATGGCGTGGATGTTCTGGGTCCGAATGCAGAGCTACTCCCGGTTCCTCCAAAACAACGAGGTGTACTTCTCCGGGAACGACGCCTGGTACCACCTGCGACAGAGCACGTACAGCACGCTGAACTTCCCCGGCGTCATGCCGTACGACCCCTGGACAGGGTTCCCAGTTGGCGTGTTCGCGGGACAGTTCGGGACGCTCTACGACCAGCTGATCGCCCTCGTCGCCCTGATCATCGGCCTCGGTTCCCCGAGCGAGACTCTCATCGCCAAAGTCCTCCTCGTCTCGCCGGCCGTCTTCGGTGCCCTCGCCGTGGTCCCCGTCTACTTCATCGGGAAACGGTTCAGCAACCGCATCGGCGGCCTGTTCGGCGTGTTCCTCCTTGCGCTCCTTCCCGGCCTGTTCCTCCGGCGAACGCTCGTCGGCGCTGCTGACCACAACGCGGTCGAGCCGTTCTTCATGGGAATGGCGATGGTCGGCCTGTTCGGCGCCGTGGCCGTCGCGGAGCGAACCATGCCCGTCTGGGAGGTTGTCCGTGAGGAGTTCGAGTCTCGCGAACTCGATACGACCAAGGAACCGCTCCTGTGGTCCGTCGCTGCCGGCGTCCTGGTCGGCCTGTTTCTCTGGGCGTGGCCGCCTGCCGTGTTCCTGATCGGGATCGTCGGCCTGTTCCTCACAGTGAACGTGATCGCCGATGTCGTTCACGGTAACACTCCCGAGCCGGTCGCCTTCGCAGTAGCCGTCTCGATGGGCGTCACCGGCGTGATGAGCGTCCTCCTGATCGACACGATTGGGACCGGAACGACTGCTCACTCCCTCCTCCAGCCGCTCGCCGCGTTCTCCGTCGCCGCGGCGGCAGTGTTCTTCGCCGCACTCGCTCGGTACTGGGAGCGCGAGGACCTCAACGCGACCTACTTCCCCGTCGCGATCCTCGGGATCGGCGCGGTTGGGACGATCGTAGTTTCGGTCGTCGCGGAGGGGCTGTTCAGCGGCATCACTGGAAACCTTCTGAGTATCGTCGGCTTCAGCGCCGACGCCGCCACGCGAACCATCTCGGAGGCCATGCCGTTCCTCAGCCCCACCTCCATCCAGCAGTACGGCCTCAACACCGGCGCCGAGCGGATCATCATGGAGTACGGGATCACGCTGTTCACCGCGATCCTCGCGGTCATCCTCCTCCACGCCCGCCCGCTGATCCGCAAGGGGACCCAGCGCGCGTACACCTACCTCGTCGGCAGCCTGGGCGTCGCCGCGCTGATCTTCCTGACGCCGCTGCCGACCATGATCGGTAACGTCCTCGGCGTCGACCACCAGGTGCTCGGCCTGCTGATCGTCGCTGCGCTCCTCGCCGGAGCCCCACTCATCGCCGAGTACGAGGCGACCGACCTGCTGTTCGTGACCTGGGCCGCGTTCATCACCTCGATGGCGTTCACCCAGGTTCGGTTCAACTACTACCTCGCCGTCGTCGTCGTCGTCGCGAACGCGTACCTGTTCGGGCGCGTGCTCGACTACATCGACGTCGACAGCGCGCTGCGGGCGGCCGATATCGAGGTCCGCACGATCGGGCTCGCGACGGTGCCGGTCGTGTTCGGCCTGCTGCTGCTCGACTACCGCCTCGCGGCGGTGACCGTCGCGGCTGCCACCCTCGTCGGCGCGATCATGTTCGTCGAGGAGCTGGAGGGCCACCAGGTGCTCACCATCGCCGCCGTCCTACTACTCGTCGCTGCCCCCGTGCTCGCGGTGCCGGTCACGCTCGGCGGGACGCCCGGTAGCCCCGGCATACAGACGTCGACGTCGGTCCAGGCCGGCAACAGCACCGGCCCCGGCGCCATCCTCGCGTGGCAGGGCACGTTCGACTGGATGCAGAACAACACCCCCGAGGAGGGGAACCTCGGTGGCGCTGGGAACGCCGAGGACATGGACTACTACGGCGCTTACGAGAAGACGGACGACTTCGAGTACCCCGACGGCGCGTACGGCGTGATGTCGTGGTGGGACTACGGCCACTGGATCACCACCCAGAGCCAACGCATCCCGAACGCCAACCCGTTCCAGCAGGGCGCGACCAACGCCGCGAACTACCTGCTCGCGCCCAACGAGAGCCAGGCCCAGGACGTGCTCGACCGCCGCGCCCAGCCGGGTGAACAGACCCGCTACGTGATGATCGACTACCAGATGGCCTCGGTCACCTCGAAGTTCAGCGCGCCGGTGACGTTCTACGACGACGCGAACGTCTCCTTCAGCGACTTCGCGCCGCCGGTGTACCAGCTCAACGAGACCGAGCAGGGCGCGTTCGTCAGCGGCTCCGCCCGGACGTACGAGCAGCGGTACTACGAGAGCATGATGGTCCGACTGTACCGCTACCACGGCTCCGCGCAGGACGTCCAACCGTTCGTGGTCGACTGGGAGATGACCGAGCTGACCAACCAGAACGGCGAGACGTTCGATGCACGGACCGTGATGTCGGACGAACAGCTGATCCAGCGCTTCCCCAACATGAGCGCCGCCCGTGCGTACGTCGAGGAGGACGGCAGCGCACAGATCGGCGGCGTCGGCCCGTTCCCGCAGGAGGACATCCCCGCGCTGGAACACTACCGGCTGGCGAAGGCGAGCCAGGCCCAGAACCGCAACTTCCAGAGCAACGACATCCGGCAGGCCCGGCTGGGCGCCCCCCAGCTCTACGGGCTGATCTACCAGCAGGCGTCCACCACGCCCTCGTGGGTGAAGACGTTCGAGAAGGTGCCCGGCGCGACGATCGAGGGGTCGAACGCGCCCGCCAACACCGAGGTGACCGCCTCCGTCCAGATGCGGATGCCCGCCTCGAACGAGACGTTCACCTACACTCAGCACGCCCAGACCGACGAAGACGGTGAGTTCACGCTGACGCTGCCGTACTCGACGACGGGGTACGACGAGTTCGGCCCCGAGGACGGCTACACGAACGTGAGCGTGCGCGCGGTCTCGAACTACACCGTCTCGTCGCCGGCGACGATCAACGAGAGCGGCTACCGGATCCAGTACGGTCAGCAGTTCGACGTCGCCGAGGGGAAGGTGCTGGGCGTCGACGAGGAGCCCAAGCAGATCACGCTCGAACGCCGGACGCAGGCGCCCGAGGGTGCCGAGAACGGGAGCGAGAACGACACCACGAGCGGGAACGCCAGCAGCGTCGCCGCGCCCGACCGCCCCGTGACGGCTGAGTCGGCGGACGGCTCGACGACCACCGGGAGCGTCGACGCCCCGAACACGATCGGCGTCGCGGTCGACACGCTCGCCCCCGCCGCACGCCCAACGAACTAATGGTCGGACGGGAGTCGCTCGGCGTCTACCTTCGCGGGATCGCGATGGGCGCCGCCGACGCGGTGCCCGGCGTCTCCGGCGGGACGATCGCGCTGCTGACGGGGATCTACACCCGGCTGATCGACGCGATCACCGCCGTCGAACCCGACCGACTGCTCGACATCGTCGCCACGCCGCTGCCCGACCGCCGCGCCGACGGGATCGACGCGTTCCGGGAGATCGACGGGATCTTCCTCGCGGTGCTGGGGCTGGGGATCGCCACCGCCGTGGTGACGGTCTCCCGCGTCCTCGAGCACGCGATGGCGGCGTACCCCGCGGCGACGTTCGGCGGCTTTTTCGGCCTGATCGGCGCCTCGGCGTGGCTGCTGCGCCGCGAGATGCAGTTCGACACCCGCGGGCGACAGGCCGCCGCGCTGGCAGGGTTCGCGATCGCGTTCCTGCTCTCGGGGCAGGCCGAGGGCGCGCTGGGCCACGGCCCCGTCGTGACGTTTCTCGCCGGGACGGTGGCGGTGAGTGCGATGATTCTCCCGGGGGTCTCGGGATCCCTACTCCTGCTCCTGCTGGGGCAGTACGCCTACATGATCGATCACCTGAATGCGTTCATCGATGCGCTCCTCGCAGTCGCACGTGGCGGCACAGTTGCGCTCCCGCGGGGGACACCGACGATCGTCACGTTCCTCGCGGGCGGCGTCGTCGGCCTGTTCACCGTCGCACACGCGGTCCGGTGGGCGCTCGACCACTGGCAGACGGCGACGATGACGTTCCTCGTCGCGCTGGTCGTGGGCGCGCTCCGGGCGCCGGTCGTCCAGACTGGCCAGCGACTTGAGGCCGGATGGTCTCCGGCAGCGATCGGCCTGTTCGCCGTCGCAGCGGTCGTCGGCGCCGCCGTCGTCATCGCGATCGAGCGCGCGGCGAGCGGGGAGATGGTGACGCCAGACGCGTAGGCCGCCCAGCGTCGCGGAGCAGTGACTGCCCCAAGCGATTGCTGGTGCGGACGTCTCGGTGCTTACCGCCACAGCAACGGCCACCGTCCCGCCGAGTGTGGCCTGTGCGCCACGCAGCGGTGACGGTGGCTGCTGCAGCGAACTACAGAGCTGGGCACATCCGCAACAACCGCCTTGGCGGCACAGCGTACAAGCCACGCGCAGCGCCGCTCCAGCGATGCCGTGGGGCCCCGTGAGAATCACGGTGTGAAGGAACTGGTCAGCCGACGTCGCGCTCCGCCCGACTGTAGCCCGGCACACTGGCTACCCCCGCTGGATGGTGATGCTGTCGTCGTGTGACACATAGCGAGCGGAAGCCCACCTCTTCAGGGGTGGGTGTGAGCGACACCACGGCCGACCGTTCCGCCGTCGATGGCTGTCTGCATCCCCAATCCTTAATCTGCCGGCAGCCGTATACAGCGGTAGGCAAGACGGCGAAAACGTGGCAGTTGGGTTGGGGTCTGCCCGGCGGACGAAAGGCTACCACACCGTTCCAGCGAGGGCGTCCACGTGGCCCGCAAGGGCAATCAAAAAGCAACCCTGCGCCGGCTTGGGACGCACCGCCATCGGTGGCGGTGCGTCGGGTCGATGGCCCGGCCCGCGGCCCGGTGAGCAACCGGGGACGACGGTCGCTGGGAGTGGATACGGCCCGCGAGGGCGAACACGCCAAACCCCGGATGGGGCCAAACCAGACCCCCGCGAACCGGAGTACCCGCAAGGGGAAATTTGCCACCGGGTGCGGTATCACCAGGATGCCTACCGCGCGTGGAATCCCACGGCTGAAGCCGTGGGAGGAGGTCAATGCTCTCGCACTGGCGATTCAGCGAGTCAGGACTGGGCGTCGACGACCGAGCACCGCTTGAGCCACGCATGCCCATCGACGCGTAGGAGGCCGAAGATGATCCACGCTGTTTCAGTCTCGCTGTGCCCGGCACACGGCGACGAATCGCCAGCCGTCACGGGTCTGTAGTTCACCCAGTGTCGCACTCGTCGACGGGGCGCCGTGTCGGCCGATTGTGGCTCGATCGTGATCGCTGCCCCGTTGACTGGTTGCTACGCGGCCCGGCGGTTGGCTTTCAGTCTCGCCGCTGGAGTGGTTCACTCTGCTCACTCGCTGCTCCGGTATTCACCAGCGTGAGTCAGACTGCCTACAGCTGTCTCGAACGATGGCTTTCCGGACTGATAACCGTCTGTAGTTTCTTTACCCCCCCAACGAGAGCGCGACAACGTGGGACGGCCGGTTCAGGGTCGACGAGGAACCCGGTGACTGTCGGTCCAGCCTCATCGCGATCGTATTCGGCGAACCGGCGTCACTGTTCCCCAGACGCCGACTATCGTCACCTTCCTTGTGGGCGATGTCTTCGGGCTGTTCACCGTCTCCCACGGCGTGAAGTGGGCACTCGCGCGTCGCCGGGCGGCGACGATGACGTCCCTCGTCGCGCTGGCCGTCGGCGCCGCGGCCGTGATCGGCATCGAGCGCGCGGCGGGCGGCGAGGCGGTCGAGATCTGAGTGGAAAGCGTTGCGGAGCTCCGCCAACGCGTCTCAACAAGCCTTAATCCCCGTGGGGAGTTGCGTGGCGTATGAGCCAGATCACGGTCGTACTCCCGGACGGATCCGAACTCTCCGTCCCGGACGACGCCACGGTCGAGGACGCGGCCTACGAGATCGGCCCCGGACTGGGGGCGGACACCGTCGCGGGGGTCGTCGACGGCGAACTCGTCGCGAAGGAGGAGACGCTTCACGACGGCGCCCGCCTCGAGATCGTCACCGACCAGTCCGACGAGTACCTGGACGTGCTGCGCCACTCCGCGGCCCACGTGTTCGCGCAGGCGCTCCAGCGGCTCCACCCCGAGGCGAAGCTCACTATCGGCCCGCCCACGGAGGACGGCTTCTACTACGACGTGACGGCGGTCGACCTGGAGGAGGAGGATCTCGACGCGATCGAGGAGGAGATGGACGCGATCGTCGAGGCCGACTACGACATCGAGCGGGTCGAACGCTCCCGCGAGGAAGCGTTCGAGAAGTACGAGGACAACCGCTTCAAGCGGGAGATCCTCGAAGAGGAGGCCGCCGACGCCGAGACGGTCAGCTTCTACCGCCAGGACGGCTGGGAGGATCTCTGTCAGGGCCCCCACGTCGAGTCGACCGGCGAGATCGGCGCGACGGAGCTGCTCAACATCTCCTCGGCGTACTGGCGCGGCGACGAGGAGAACGCGACGCTGACCCGGGTGTACGGGACGGCGTTCGAGTCCGAGGACGATCTGGAGGAGTTCCTCCGGATGCGCGAGGAGGCCAAGGAGCGCGACCACCGCCGCATCGGCCAGGAGATGGACCTGTTCTCCGTCCCCGACGTGACGGGGCCGGGGCTCCCCCTCTACCACCCCGCGGGGAAGACGATCCTACAGGAGCTGGAGGACTACGTCAACGAACTCAACCGCGAGGCGGGGTACGAACAGGTCGAGACCCCCCACCTGTTCCGCACCGAACTCTGGAAGCAGTCGGGCCACTACGACAACTACCGCGACGACATGTTCCTCCTCGAGGTGAACGACGAGGAGTACGGGCTGAAGCCGATGAACTGCCCGGGCCACGCGACCATCTTCGATCAGTCGTCCTGGTCCTACCGCGACCTGCCCGAGCGCTACTTCGAGAACGGCAAAGTGTACCGCAAGGAGCAGCGCGGCGAGCTCTCCGGGCTCTCCCGGACGTGGGCGTTCACCATCGACGACGGCCACCTGTTCGTCAAGCCCGAGGACATCGAGGCCGAGGTCCGGGAGATCATGGAGATGATCTTCACGCTGATCGGCCAGTTCGATCTCGAAGTCGACGTCGACCTCGCGACCCGCCCCGAGAAGTCCGTCGGCAGCGACGAAATCTGGGAGACCGCCGAGGAGCAGCTCCGGGAGGTGCTCGACTCCGAGGGGTACGACTACGGGATCGAGCCGGGCGACGGCGCGTTCTACGGCCCGAAGATCGACTTCTCGTTCCGCGACGCGCTCGGGCGCTCCTGGGACGGCCCGACGGTCCAGCTCGACTTCAACATGCCCGAGCGGTTCGACCTGACCTACACGGGCGAGGACAACGAGGACCACCGCCCGGTGATGATCCACCGCGCGCTGTACGGCTCCTACGAGCGCATCTTCATGGTGCTGATCGAACACTTCGACGGCCAGTTCCCGCTCTGGCTCGCGCCCGAGCAGGTGCGCATCCTCCCCGTCTCCGACGACGCGCTGGGGTACGCCCACCGCGTGAAAAACGAGCTCTCGGAGTTCCGCGTCGAGGTCGAGGATCGGGACTGGACGGTCGGCCGGAAGATCCGGCAGGCTCACGACGACCGACTGCCGTACATGATCATCGTCGGCAGCGACGAGGAGGAGAGCGGCACCATCTCGGTCCGGGACCGCTTCGAGCGCGAGGAAGACGGCGTCGACCCCGACGCGTTCCGCGAGCATCTCGAAGCCGAGTACGACGAGAAGCGCGTCGAACCCGACTTCCTCGACGAGTAATCAGGGCGGGAGGAACGCCATCACGAACCCGACGAGCGAGCCGACGAGGAGGAGGACGGCGACGAGGATCGCCGCCCACTTCCGGCCGTTGCCGCGGAGCGTGGGCGTCTCCGAGGGGTAGAACGGCGAGAGCGCGCCTCTTGATTCGTCGTCCATACCCCCTTCTTCGCGCCGGAGCGCCATCAACCCTCGCCGTTTCCCCTACCCTCGATTTTTAGCCGTCTCAGGCGAAACCCCCGCGCATGCCCGACAAACCCGACGTCGGAGAGCTCTCGCCGCCGAACCGCACGCTGATGGGCCCCGGCCCCAGCGACGTCCACCCGCGCGTCCTGCGGGCGATGTCCACCCCACTCGTCGGCCACCTCGACCCGTCGTTCGTCGAACTGATGGACGAGGTGCAGGAGCTGCTGCGCTACACGTTCCGCACCGACAACGAGTGGACGATCCCCGTCTCCGGCACGGGGTCGGCGGCGATGGAGGCCGCCATCGGCAACGTCGTCGAGCCCGGCGACCGGATGCTCGTCCCGACGAACGGCTACTTCGGCGGCCGGATGGCCGAGATGGCCCAACGCGCGGGCGGCGAGGTGGTCGAGGTCGACGCGCCGTGGGGTGAGCCACTCGATCCGGAGGACGTGGCGGCGGCGTTCGACGAGCACGGCGATATCGACGTGTTCGGGTTCGTCCACGCCGAGACGTCGACGGGCGTACTCCAGCCGGACGTGCCCGAACTCACCAGCATCGCCCACGAGCACGACGCGCTGGTCATCGCCGACACCGTCACCTCGATCGGCGGCGTCGAACTCCGCGTCGACGAGTGGGGGATCGACGTGGCGTACGCCGGCCCGCAGAAGTGTCTCTCCTGTCCGCCGGGCGCGTCGCCGCTCACGCTGAACGACGCGGCGATGGAGAAGGTGCTCGCCCGCGAGGAGGACGCCCGCTCGTGGTACCTCGACCTCTCGCTGCTGGAGGGGTACTGGGGCGACGAGCGCGCGTACCACCACACCGCGCCGATCACGAACGTGTACGCGCTGCGGGAGGCGCTCCGCCTCGTCGCCGAGGAAGGGATCGAGGAGCGCTGGGCGCGCCACCGCCGCGTCGCGGGCGCACTCAAGGCCGGCGTCGAGGCGATGGGGCTGGAGATGAACGCCCCCGACGAGTACTGGCTGCCGAGCCTCAACGCCGTGCGCGTGCCCGACGGCGTCGACGACGGCGAGGTGATCGACTACCTGCTCGACGCCTACGACCTCGAGATCGCCGCCGGCCTCGGCGATCTGGAGGGCGACATCTGGCGGATCGGCTGCATGGGCCACTCCGCGAACCCCAAGAACGTCACGCTCGTGGTGAGCGCGCTCGGCGACGCGCTGAGCCGACAGGGCGCCGACGTGGACGTCGGCGCGGCCGTCGAGGCGACCGCGCGGGAACTGGAAGAGTAGCGAGCGTCCCATCCCCCTGATTTCTCCCGGAAGAACGCCCGAACAGCGCATGCTGTCTCGGGGATGACCGATCCGTGAGGCAGTACCACAAGATTTACTCGTAAGTGTGTATACGTTCGTCACATATGTCCTCAGACACGAACGAGGCGGGACGCTCGCGGCGGAGCGTGCTCGCGTCCGCCGCGGCGGTGGGTGCGACGGGACTGGCCGGCTGTAGCAGCCTCACCGGCGGCGGTGGCGGCGGCGGGCAGAACCCGATCGAACTGCTGCACGCCTGGTCCTCGGGCGACGGGAACGCGGCGATCGCCGCGCTCATCGAGGGGTTCCAGGAGGCCCACCCCGACGTGGAGTTCGCGGAGGAGCCGGTCAACGGCGCCGCGCGGGGCAACCTCGATCAGGTCGTCGCCAACCGCCTGCAGGCGAACGACCCGCCGAGCACGTTCCAGACGTGGCCCGGTGCGACGCTGACGAAGTTCGGCGACGCCTACGCGGGCATCGAGGAGGACGTCTGGACCGACGATATGGAGGAGAACTACCTCGAGGGGCCCAAGAGGCAGGCCAAACTCGACGGGACGTACGTGACGGTGCCGCTCAACATCCACCGCATCAACAACCTGTTCTACAACACGGCGGTGCTCGAGGAGGCCGGCGTCGACCCCGAGTCGCTGTCGGCACCCGCCGACGTGGTCGAGGCGTGCGCGGCGGTCGCGGAGAACACCGACGCGGTGCCGTTCGCTCAGCAGACCAGCAGCCCGTGGTCGACGATCCAGCTCTGGGAGACGGCGCTGCTCGCCCAGGCCGGCGTCGACGGCTACACGGCGTTCACCGAGGGCGAGGGCGACGTCGATCAGGTCCGCGCGGCGCTGGAACACGTCGTCGAACTCAGTGAGTACTACCCCAGCGACGACTCCTCGATCAGCTTCACCGAGGCGAACACGATGGTGATGGAGGGTGACGCCGCGTTCATCCACCAGGGCGACTGGGCCGCCGGCGCCTACAGCGGCGACGACGGGTTCAACTACGGCGAGGACTGGGGGCAGGTCACGTACCCCGGCTCCGAGGGGAGCTACCTGCTCAACATGGACTCGTTCCCGTACTTCGACAACAACCCCTCGCCGGAGGCGACGAAGACGTTCCTCAACTACTGCGGCAGCGCGGAGGGGCAGGTGCTGTTCAACCGCGAGAAGGGGTCGATCCCGCCCCGCGAGGACGCGGACGTCTCGGAGCTCAACGAGTTCCAGCAGGACCAGTACGAGGACTTCACGGGCGCGGACAGCCAGCCCCCGTCGATCCAGCACGGGCTGGCGGTCTCCCCCGAGATCAAGACGAACATCACCAGTGCTTTCAGCGGCTTCCTCGAAGACTACGACGCCGACGCCACCGCGGAGGCGCTCGTCGGCGCGTTCGAGTAACGGCCAACTGGAAGCACAGGTATGCGTGATCCGATAGCCACACTCCGCGACCGCTGGTCCGACAGCGACGCCCGCGCCGACGGGGGATCGACCGCCTCCGAGTCGGAGCGGTCGCTGCTCTCGCGGGACTCGGTGCGGTCGGCCCCGTTCTGGCTGCCGCCGTTCCTGCTCGTCGGACTGTTCGTGTACGGCGCCGTCGTCTGGAACGTCCTGCTCTCGCTGACCGACTTCTCCGGCATCGGCGAGCCCGACTACACGGATCTGGACGTCGAGAACTACGTCGTCGCGTTCGCCGATCCCGTCGACGGGTTCCTCTCGATGTTCGGGATGGGGGGCGAGGTGAACGGGGCGACGCCGACGTGGTCCGACCTCACCGTCGAACCGGTGTGGAACTCGCTGGGGAACACGATCGCGCTGATGGTCGGGTTCGCGGCGGTCTGTCTCGCGGTGGGCCTGCTGCTCGCGATCCTGGTCGACCGCGGGGTCCGGTTCGAGAACACGTTCCGAACGATCTACCTGCTGCCGATGAGCCTCTCCTTTGTCGTCACGGCGAAGTTCTGGCTCTACATGTACAACCCCGACACGGGACTGATCAACGTCGTCCTCGGGGCGTTCGGGATCGGCCCGATCGCGATCGTCCAGAACCCCGATCTGAAGCTGGCGGCGGTCGCGTTCGCGCTGATCTGGCAGTTCAGCGGCTACGCGATGATCGTCTACCTCGCCGCGCTGCGTGGCATCCCGACGAGCCACTTCGAGGCCGCCCGCGTCGACGGCGCGAGCACCGTGAAGATGTACTGGCGGGTGATCGTCCCCCAGCTCCGGACCGCGACCGTGAGCGCGCTGGTCGTGATCATGGTGTTCGCGCTCAAGGCGTTCGACTTCCTGTTCTCGATGTACGGCGGCTACCAGCCCGGTCCGTCGGCGGACATCCTCGCGACGCGGATGGTCCGGGAGGCGTACGCCAACCAGAACTGGGCGTACGGCTCGACGATCGCGGTGATCCTGTTCGTGATGGCGCTGTGCATCGTCGCACCGTACGTCTACTCGCAGTACCGACGGGGTGAGCTATGAGCACGAGCGACGAGCGGTCCGCCCGGCTGAAGCGGATCACCCTCTACGCCGTGCTCGTCGGGATGGCGGCGTTCTACCTGTTGCCGATCCTGACGGGGCTGTTCACCTCGATCAAGAGTCCCGCGAGCTACACGGGGCAGGCGCCGTTCCTCCCGCCGCTGGAGCCGCTGCTCCCCGAGACCGGCTCGTTCTCGCTCCAGCCGTGGGGGAACGCGTTCGACGGGCTCGCCCGCGGGCTCGCGAACAGCTTCATCCTCGTGATCCCCGCGACGATCCTCTCGGGGCTGTTCGGCAGCATGGCCGCCTACGGGCTGACCAACGTCGACTGGCGCGGCCAAGTCGGCGTCTACGCGCTGTTCGTGGCGGGGATCTTCATCCCGTACCAGGCGGTACTGGTGCCGCTGACGCAGTTCTGGTACAACGTCGTGCCGCTCCAGGCGCTCTTTGCCCCGTTCGCGGCGCTGCCGCTGGTCCAGGCGTACCACTGGAAGCTGGTGGCGCTGATCGTCACCCACACGGCCTACGGCATCCCGATCTGTACGCTGCTGTTCCGAGCCCACTACAAGAAGCTCTCCGACGAGATGATCGAGGCCGCCAGGCTCGACGGCGCCTCGGTGTCGACGATCTACCGCCGGATCGTGCTGCCGCTGTCGGTGCCGATGTTCGCGGTGGTGTTCATCTACCAGTTCACCCAGGTCTGGAACGACCTCCTCTTTGCCCTGACGATCGTCCAGTTCGGCGACGCGTCGGTGGTGACACAGGAGCTGGTCGGGATCGGGGTGTCGCAGGCGGGCACGAACTTCCCGCTGCGGATGGCGGCCGCGTTGCTGGCGGCGCTTCCGACGCTCGTGGTGTACATCCTGTTCGGCGACAAGTTCGCCGAGGGGGTCACCACATGAGGCTGTTCAGAGGTGATTCACGATGGCAGAACTAACGCTCGACTCGGTAACGAAACTGTTCAACGAAGGGGGAAGCGACGAGGTCGTCGCCGTCGACGACGTGTCGATGGCGATCGAGGACGGCGAGTTCCTCGTGCTCGTCGGCCCCTCCGGCTGCGGGAAGTCGACCACCCTCCGGATGATCGCCGGGCTGGAGACGGTGACGGCGGGCGATATCCGCCTGGGCGAGCGGACGATCAACGATATGCCCCCCGCGGATCGGGACATCGCGATGGTGTTCCAGTCCTACGCGCTCTACCCCCACATGACCGTCCGGGAAAACATGAGCTTCGGGCTGGAGGAGTCCACCGAGATGCCCGACGACGAGATCCAGTCCACGGTCGAGGACGCGGCCGCGATGATGGACATCGAGGAACTGCTCGACCGCAAACCCTCGGAGCTCTCCGGCGGCCAGCAGCAGCGCGTCGCGCTCGGCCGCGCGATCGTGCGCGACCCGGCGGCGTTCCTGATGGACGAACCGCTGTCGAACCTCGACGCGAAGCTCCGGGCGACGATGCGCACCGAACTCCAGCGTATCCAGGACGATCTGGGCGTGACGACGGTGTACGTCACCCACGACCAGACCGAGGCGATGACGATGGGCGACCGCATCGCCGTGCTCGACGACGGCGTGCTCCAGCAGGTCGGCACGCCGCTCGAGTGCTACCACACACCCAGCAACCGCTTCGTCGCGGGCTTTATCGGCGAGCCGTCGATGAACTTCTTCCCGACGACGCGGAACGGCGACGAGCTCTCGGGCGAGCGGTTCAGCTACTCGTTGCCCGAGGGCGTCGCCGCCGAACTCGGCGACGCGACCGACGTGACCGTCGGTATCCGCCCGGAGGACGTCGAGTTCGCGGCCGACGCCGACGCGACCGGCGACTACGAGTTCGAGTGTGTCGTCGATGTGGTCGAACCCGTCGGCGAGTCGAACAACGTCTACCTCCGCTTCGCGGACGCGCCGGAGGGGGAGACGTTCATCGCCACGATCAGTGGGATGCGCACCGTCTCCTCGGGCGACCGCGTGGTCGCCGCCATCCCGCCGGACGCGATCCACCTGTTCGACGACCGCACCGGCGAGGCACTGAAGAACCGCTCGCTCGACGACGTCGAGGGTGTGACGCCGACCTAGGGCGCCCTGACGTACGTCACCGGACAGGGCGCGTTCGAGAGGATTTTCTGGGCGGTCGAGCCGAACACCGTCTTCCCGGCGGCCGATCGCCCCCGCCCGCCGACGACCACCATGTCGGCGTCCGCTTCTTCTGCGAGTTCGAGCACCTTCTCGCTCGTCTCACCGACGGCGCCGTGAGCCTCGTACTCGACGCCGGCGTCGTCCAACAGCGACCCGACCTCCCTGATCGTCGCGTGCCGTGCGGCGACGTCGCCGGGCGTCACCTCGGCGTCGGGGTCGAGCTCGAGTTGGTCTTTTACCGTCTCGTACCCCTCCTCGGAGAAGACGTGGAGGAGCCGGACGGTCGCGCCCGCCGGCCCGGCCACGTCGACGGCGGTCTGTGCGACCGACTTCGTCCGATCAGCTTCGCCGCTGACTGCGACCAGTATCGTCTCCAGACTCATCGGACACCCACCTCCTCGCCGGCGTCGGCGCTCCGTTCGACCGCATCCAGCACCCGCTGGACCGCGAGACCGTCGACGAACGCCGGCGCGTACGGCTCCCCGTCGTCGACCGCCGCGAGGAACGCCTGGTTCTCGTGGACGAACGTGTGCTCCCAGCCGAGGACGTGCCCCGGCGGCCACCAGTTCTCGAGGAACGGGTCGTCTTCCTCGGTCACGAGCACCGTCTCGAACCCGCGGTTGCCCGGGCGGTACAGTTCGAGTTCGTTCAGGCGTTCGAGCGAGAACCGGAGCGCTCCTTCGGTCCCCTCGATCTCGATCGTGTGGTCGTTCTTCCGGCCGACGGCGACCCGGGAGGCTTCGAGCGTGCCGGCGGCGCCGCTCTCGAACCGCACCTGCGCGCTGAAGGCGTCGTCGACGGTCACCGGCTCGGACCCCTCGCCGTCGGCTGCGGGGCGCTCGTCGACGAACGTGGTGGTCTGCCCGCTCACGCGCTCGATATCGCCGACGAGGTACCGAACGAGATCGACCGTGTGCGCGCCGAGATCCCCGAGTGCGCCGCTGCCCGCGCGCTCGGCGTCGGTTCGCCAGCTCGCCGGCGCCTCGGAATCGACCAGCCAATCTTGCAGGTATCGCCCTCGGAACTGCCGGATATCGCCCAGTTCGCCCGCGTCGATCAACCGCTTCGCGTACTGGATCGCCGGGACGTATCGATAGTTGAAGCCGACCGCCGCGGGGGAATCCGTGTCGCTCGCGGCCGCGGCCATCCGCTCGGCGTCTTCGAGCGTCGGTGCCATGGGTTTCTCACAGAGTACCGCCGTCCCCGCCTCGAGCGCCGCGATCGTTGGCTCGGGATGGACGTGGTTCGGGCCGAGGTTGTAGAAGACGTCCACCTCGTCGACGACGTCTCGCCAGTCCGTCGCCGTCCGGGCGAAGCCGAGTCGGTCGGCCGCCTCGGCGAGCGCGGCCTCGTCCCGCCCCACGAGCACGTCGCGTTCGACCGCCGGCGCATCCGGGACGAACATCGGTAGCCGCGCGAGCGCGTTCGCATGAGCCTTCCCCATGAACCCGTACCCGAGCATCCCGACCGAGAGCGGGTCGCTCATGGTACGATCCCTCCCGGCGTCGTCGCCGCTTCGCGGTCCGGTACGGCCGACAACCAGCCGGCGGCCGTCGACTGCCCGGCACTCGCTGCGGAACTGGTCATGACTGTCACACCACACGGTTGCGAGCGACGCGTAAGAAATTTACTTACCTTCGAATCAATAGTTCACAGGATGCGCTGGCACCGAGTCCGGACGCTGGGGAGGCGAGCGCCCCGCAGATGACCGCGTGGTACGCGGCGGTCGATCTCGGTGCGAGCAACGTCAAAGCCGTCATCGGTGACAGCGACGGCACCGTCGTCAGTCGCGCGGGCCGGCGAACTCCGCACGGGCCGGACGGCGACGCGGTCGTCGACGCGATGGTCGCCGCCACGCAGGAAGCGCTCTCCGACGCCGACGTCACGGCCGAGGAGATCGTCCGCTGTGGTGTCGGCTCGATCGGCCCGCTGGACAAGGCGGCCGGCGAACTGGGCCGCTCGGCGAACCTCGGCCCGAACGTCGATCGCGTCCCGCTGGCGGATCCGCTGGCGGACCTGCTCGACGCCGACGTGACTGTGGTCAACGACGCCAACGCGGGCGTGATCGGCGAGCGCTTCTACGCCGACCGGAGCCCCGACGACATGGCGTACCTCACCATCTCCTCGGGGATCGGCGCGGGCGTCGCGGTCGACGGCCGCGTGCTCTCGGGGTGGGACGGCAACGCCGCGGAGGTCGGCCACTTCACCGTCGACGCCGGCGGGCTCACCTGTGGCTGTGGCGCCGACGGCCACTGGGAGGCGTACTGCTCGGGGACGAACATTCCACAGCACGCGCGGTACGTCCACGAGACAGAGGACGTGCCGACGGGGCTCCCGCTCGACGAGATCGACGCGAAGGACGTGTTCGCCGCCGACGACGAGGACCCTCTCGCCGGGCGGGTGATCGAGCGCGTGCAGGCGTACAACGCCGCCGGCGTCGCGGATCTGGTCCACGCCTACGCCCCGCTCGTGGTGTACGTCGGTGGCGCGGTCGCCCGGAACAACCCCGAGCAGGTCGTCGAGCCAGTCCGGGAACGGCTCCCCGAACTGGTGATGACGAACGTGC
The DNA here is from genome assembly GCF_002025255.2 of Halolamina sp. CBA1230. Classification (GTDB taxonomy): domain Archaea; phylum Halobacteriota; class Halobacteria; order Halobacteriales; family Haloferacaceae; genus Halolamina. The sequence continues at coordinate 2,712,170 of NZ_CP054587.1, read as the reverse complement.
CGGAGGTCCGACTCACCACGCTGGGCGACGAGGCGGTCGTCCGCGGCGCGCTCGCGGCCGCGATTACCGCGAGCGACTCCTCACGACGCCGTTAGGCACGCTCGATCGTGATCTCGTGGGCCTCGACGTCCTCCAGCGCCGCGACCCGGCCGCCGACCCGGATCTGCCCGTCCTCGGTGTCGAGCGTGAGCGAGACGATCGATTCCTCGTCGTTGCGGGTCGTGTCGACCACTTCACCAGCCACATTTCTCGATTCGCCCGTCAGCACGTCCCGGCCCTCGACGCTCGCTCGGAGCGTCCCGTCGAGCGCCTCGATCTCCTCGACACAGCGTCGGAGCGACGCGTACCGCCGCGGGAGGCTCCGGTCCGGCGTCGCCGCCAGCGTCTCGCCGGAGGCCCACAGCACCGTCGACGTGAACCCCGAGACGAGGAAGCCGAGTTCGGAGCGGTTGAACACCACGCCGTAGCGCTCCTCGCCGCGGCTGACCGCCTCGCGGGTCGCGTACAGCGAGAACTCCCCGTCGCCGACCGCCGCGACGGGCGTGGTGACGCCGCGACGCGAACGAGCCGTGGTCGCCACTTCGGTGTAGTCGTACTCGTCGGGATCGGGTACCTCCGCGGCCGGGGAGACAAGCAGTTCGATGGTGACGCCGGCGTCGCGCTTGGCCTCGAGTTCGGACTCGAACTTCGCCAGCAGGTCCGGCGTCAGCGACAGCAGGAGTTCGAACTCCGCGGACTCGATCACCTCCCCCAGGTAGCGCTCGATCGTCACGGGCGATTTGATCAGCGTGACCGCCTCGGCGTCCCGTGCCGGCGCGGTGTAGCGCTGTTCGAGCCCGCTGACCAGTTCGTCCAGCGAGGACCGGACGTCGCCGAACGCCTCCTCGGGTTCGATGGCGAGCACCTGCATCGGGCGGGACTCCTGCAGTTCCACGAACCCGTGGTCCGCGAGGCTCCGCACCGTGTCGTACACGCGGGGCTGGGGGATTTCGGTCCGCTCGGCGATCTCGGTGGCGGTCAGCCGACCGTGTTCGAGCACGGCCAGGTACGCCTCGATCTCGTACTCGCCGAAGTCGAACGTCTCCCCGACCCGCTCCAGCGCCCCGCGCAGGTCGTCGTGCATACTCGGTGGGAACTCCCCCCGGACCATAAACACCCGCCGTCCCGTTCACTCGGTATCGAGTACCCGTGTCGGTAGTTCCAAGGGCGCGCCGCGCCTCCCGTCGGCCATGTCCGCACCCACCCCCGGCGCGGCCGACCCGCTCTCGCTTCGCGGCGTCGTCCCGCCGACCGTGACGGCGTTCGACGACGACGGCGTGCTCGACGCCGAGACGACCGCCGCCCACGCCCGCTTCGTCGTCGACCGCGGCGTCCACGGCGTGTTCCCCCTCGGCACGAACGGCGAGTTCGCGCTGCTGGGTCCCGAGGAGCGCGACGCGGTCGTCCGCGCCGTCGTCGACGAGGTGGGCGACGAGGTGCCCGTCATCGCCGGCGTGGGTGAGCCAGCGACCCACCAGACCGTCGAGCGCGCGACGGCGGCCGAGGCGGCGGGCGCCGACGGCGTCGTCGTCGTCACGCCGTACTACTACCCGCTCGACGGCGACGCGGCGGTCGAACACTACCGCACGGTCTGTGCCGCCGTCGACTGCCCGGTGTACGTCTACCACATCCCCTCGAAGACGGGCAACGACCTCTCGCTGGAGACGCTCGACGACATCGCCGCCATCGACAACCTCGCCGGCCTGAAGGACTCCTCGAAGGACGTCCCGTGGCTGGGCCAGGCCGTCGCCGCCCACGACGACCTCACGTTCCTCGCGGGGTCGGACTCGCTGCTCAAACCGGGGCTCGACCTCGGCTGTACCGGGATGGTCTCCGCCGTCGCGAACGTCTTCCCCGAACTCGTGGTCGACCTGTACGACGCCTACGACGCCGGCAAGACGGAGCGGGCAGCGGACCTCCAGGAACAGGTGTACGAGGTTCGCTCCGCGATCAAACGCGGGCCGTACATGGCCGGCGTGAAGGAGGCGCTCTCGATCCGCGGGTTCGACGCCGGGCCGCTGCGCTCGCCGCTCCGCCGGATGGACGACGAGGCTGGCGAGGCACTGCGGGCGGATCTGGCGTCGCTGGGGCTGGTGGAGTAATTTTTTACTACGCGTGTAGTAACCGATTCGCATGGTCGACTACTCGGAGCTCCACGATCCGAACGCGGAGTACACGATGCGGGAGCTCTCGGCGGAGACGATGGGCGTCACGAGCGAGCGCGGCGACGGGCGCGACGTGGAGATCACGGACGTCCAGACCGCGATGGTCGACGGGAACTTCCCGTGGACGCTGGTCCGGATCTACACCGACGCCGGCGTGGCCGGTACGGGCGAGGCGTACTGGGGCGCGGGCGTGCCGGAACTGATCGAGCGGATGAAGCCGTTCCTGCTCGGCGAGAACCCGCTCGACATCGACCGCCTCTACGAGCATCTGATCCAGAAGATGTCCGGCGAGGGCTCCGTCGAGGGAGTGACGGTCACCGCCATCTCCGGGATCGAGGTCGCGCTCCACGACCTCGCGGGGAAGATCCTCGACCTGCCGGCCTACCAGCTACTGGGCGGGAAGTACCGCGACGAGGTGCGGGTGTACTGTGACTGCCACACCGAGGAGGAGGCCGACCCGGCGGCCTGCGCGGACGAGGCCGAGCGCGTCGTCGAGGAGCTGGGGTACGACGCGCTGAAGTTCGACCTCGACGTGCCGAGCGGCCACGAGAAGGACCGCGCGAACCGCCACCTCCGCCCGGGCGAGATCCGGCACAAGGTCGACATCGTCGAGGCGGTCACCGAGCGCGTGAAGGACCGCGCGGACGTGGCGTTCGACTGCCACTGGACGTTCTCCGGCGGTAGCGCCAAGCGCCTCGCCGAGAAGCTGGAACCGTACGACGTGTGGTGGCTCGAGGACCCCGTGCCGCCGGAGAACCTGGACGTACAGGAGGAGGTCACGAAGTCGACGACGACGCCGATCACGGTGGGCGAGAACCGCTACCGCGTGACGGAACTCCGGCGGCTGATCGAGGACCAGGCCGTCGACATCGTCGCGCCCGACCTGCCCAAAGTGGGCGGGATGCGCGAGACCCGGAAGATCGCCGACGTGGCGAACCAGTACTACGTCCCCGTCGCGATGCACAACGTCGCGTCGCCGGTCGCCACCGTCGCCGCGGCCCACGTCGGCGCCGCGGTGCCGAACTCGCTGGCGGTCGAGTATCACTCCTACGAACTCGGCTGGTGGGAGGACCTGGTGGAGGAGGACGTGATCGTCGACGGTTCCATCGAGGTTCCCGAGGAGCCGGGGCTCGGCGTCACGCTCGACCGCGACGCCGTGGCGAAACACTTAGTCGACGGCGAGGAACTGTTCGACCCGGTATGAGCCTCCCCGCGTTCGACGACGGCCCGCGACCGACGCTCGCCACGTTCGGCGAGAGCATGCTGCGGTACAGTCCCCCGGCCGGCGAGCGCCTCGAAACCGCCGACGAACTCGCGGTCCACGTCGGCGGCGCCGAGAGCAACGTCGCCGTCGCCGCGGCCCGACTCGGCTGCGAGGCGGCGTGGCTGTCGAAACTCCCCGACTCCGCGCTGGCCCGCCGGGTCGAACGCGGGATCCGCGAACACGGCGTCGAGCCGATCGTCGCACGTGGGAGCGGCCGCGTCGGCACGTACTACCTCGACGCCGCCGGCGAGCCGCGCGGTACGTCGGTCCTGTACGACCGCGAGGACGCGGCGATCCGGACGGCGACGCCCGACGAACTCGCGGTCGACCGCGTTCGGAGCGCGGACGCGTTCTACACCAGCGGTATCACCCCCGCGCTCTCGGAGACGCTGGCGGAGACGACCGCGGCGCTGCTCCGCGCCGCCGGGGAGGCCGGTACTGCCCGCGCGTTCGACCTGAACTACCGATCGAAGCTCTGGACGCCCGCCGAGGCGGCCGCGCGGCTCCGCCCGCTGTTCGAGCACATCGACGTGTTGATCGTCGCCGAGCGCGACGCCGAGCGAGTGCTGGACCGGGAGGGAGAGGCGCGGACGATCGCCCACAGTCTCGCGGTCGAACACGACTGCGAGACGGTCGTCGTCACTCGGGGCGACGCCGGCGCGGTGGCGGCCCACGACGGCGAGATCCACGAGTGCGGAGCGCTGGAGACCGACACCGTCGACCCGGTCGGGACCGGCGACGCGTTCGTCGGCGGCCTGCTCGCGGGGCTGCTGGCCGACGGCTCGGTCCCCGAGGCGCTCGACGCCGCGACCGCGACCGCGGCGCTGAAGCGGACTGTGGCGGGCGACGCGGCGGTGGTGACGCCGGAAGAAGTGGCGGCGGTGATCGAGGGTGGCGCGGACGGGATCGACCGCTGACTGGGGCGGGGCTGTCCCAGTTCAGGCGCCGTCGCCGACCCGGATCACCTGCAACAGCGAGTACACCGGCACGCCGTCGACCTCGTCGAGGCCGCGCTTGTCCGCGAGCACGCCGCAGGCGACGGGCTCGCCCCCGCGGGCCCGCACGGCGTCGATGGTCTCCTGCATCGTGGTGCCGGAGGTGATGGTGTCGTCGACGATGTAACACTCCCGCTCGCGGACCTCCGCGAAGTTGCGGGAGAAGCCGCCCTCCAGGTTCTCGATGCTCCCCTCCTCCCACTGGTGCTTGCGGGGCGTGTAGGTCGCGAGATCCGTGTCCAGTTCCGTGGCGACCGTCGTGGCGAGCGGCCCCCCGGCCTTCTCGACGCCGACCGTCAGATCCACGTCCTCGCCCTTCTTCGAGAGCAGGTCCGCCATCGCCGCCGCGACGTGGTTCAGTCGGGAGGAGTCCCGGCCGACCGCCGACCAGTCGACGTGGATGTCGCCCGGGCCACCGCTCTGGGCGGGCGTCGCGCCGGCCCGCTCGACCAGCCAGGAGGCGGTCTCCCGGGAGACGTTGAGTTCGTCCGCGATCTCTCCCTTCGAGAACCCCCGGTCGGCGAGCGAGCGCGCCTCCTCGATCAGGTCGTCGACGTTCTTCATGGGCCGATTTCGACCGCCGCCTTGATAACGTCGCTGTCCAGCGCCGCCTCGAACTGTTCGACCGGGTAGACGTGCTCGGTGAACGCCGAACGGACCGACGCGGGCATCGCGTCGAGCCACTCGATCGCCCGCTCGAAGTGGGTGTAGCCGGCGTTGACCGACCCCACCATCGCGCGGTTGCCGAGCACGAGCTCGCGGTGGAACGCCCCAAGATCAACCTCGGTCGTCTGGGCTTCCGGAACGCCCAGCAGCGCGGCGACCCCGTTGGGAGCGAGCGCCGCGACCGACTCCACCGCGTGCGGCGGGTGGCCGGTCGCCTCGACGACGAGATCCATCGGCGCGTGCGCCTCGGGGATCTCGTCGACGGGCGTCTCGCGGGAGTCCACGTACGTCGCGCCCGCCTCTATCGCGAGTTCGACCCCAGGGTCGTCGCGGTCACGGCGGCCGAGACAGTACACTGCATCGAACTGCTCGGCGAGCACTGGAACCGTCAGTAGCCCGAGTGATCCCGTGCCCAACACGAGCGCCCGGTCGCGGTCCCACGTGAACGGCTCGCGGGAGGCGGACGCCAGTTCCAGCGCCTTCGCGGTGATCGACAGCGGTTCGACGAGAAACCCGTACGGCGCGAGGCGGTCCGGCAGCGGGACGAGGTACTCGCTCGGGACGGCGACGTACTCGGCCATGAACCCGTCGGCGCCGTCGATGCCGCACTCGACGGTCGCGTCCATCGGCGCCATGTCCGGCTCCCCCCGCCGGAAGTACTCGTTGTACGCGCCGGGCGGTCGGCGGACGGTCGGCACGACCGTCTCGTCCGTCTCGAGCCCCGTCCCGTTCGGCTCCGCGACGGTGCCGACCGCCTCGTGGCCGAGCACCATCGACTCCTCCACGTCGCCGTGGGCGCCGTCGAGCACCTCGCGGTCGGTGCCGTCGATACCGACGCGGTCGATCCGGACCAGCGCCTCGCCGGGCCCGGGGTCGGGGCGTGGCCGGTCGACGAGCCGCGGCGTCCCGTTCTCGCGCAGGACGACTGCATCCATGCCCCACAGTATCACACACCTGCACAAAACGTTTATCCTATTATGAGTTAACTTTCGAGCCATGCGAAACGCCGACCGTCCGGGCGTCGACCACCACGAACGGCTCGACCGGCTGTACGACGAGTTCGACACCGCGTCGATCCGTTCCCTGCGGGATTTCGTCGAGCTGTTCCCGCCGGTGGACTCGACGGCGGCGCTCGAACGGTGGGAGACCGCCCGTGCGGACTTCGAGAGCCGGAACGGCCGCGTCGTCGACGCCTTCGGCGGGGCGTACGCCGACATCGCCAGCCGGGCGACCCGGGAGACGGCGACGACGGCCGCGGACCTGTGGGCGCGCGAGGGGCGGGCGATCAACGTGCTCGTGCTCGACGTGGACGAGACGCTGCGTTCGGCGGGGAGCACGGACAACGAGATCCCCCGCGAAACGCTGCACCTGCTGACGGAGCTCCACGACGACGGCGTCCCGATCGTGATCTGTACCGGCCAGACGCTGGAGAACGTGAAGGGCTTCCTCATCCAGGGGCTCGGCAGCGAACTCGTCCACTCGGGCGACCTGTCGGTGGTGTACGAGGCCGGCAACGGCGTGTTCACGCCCGGCCACGGCTCCGACACCAAGCAACTGCTGTACGAGGATCTCGCGCCGTCGGTCAGGCGCGTGTTCGAGCAGGTGCGGTCGAGCGCGCTCGGGGACGCCCCCTCATCGGTCGCACGGGGCTGTCACCTGCAGGGCAACGAGTTCAGCGTCACTCTCAAACCCAACCACGAGACCGGCAGCGACGACGCGCGGGCGGTGATCGACGAGGCGCTGCGCCACCAGATCGACTCGTTGGGGCGGGCGGTCGCCGCGGAGACGGGGATCGAGGGGAGCGCGGAAGACGAGGCCCGAGCGTACTACGCGGCCGCGGACGACGAGATCGCCGCGGTCCTCGATCGAGTCGATGCAACCGTCCCCGCTGTCGAGATCCCGGAGCCGGTTCAGGAGCTGTTCGAGCGCATCGACGTGGGGTACTACGAGGCCGACGCCGCGGAGATCACGTCGCTCGAACTCGACAAGGTCGCGGGCGTGGAGGCCGCCTTCGACGTGCTCGGCATCGAGGACCCGTTCGCGCTGGTGCTCGGCGACTCGAAGTCGGACCTGCGGGTGATGGAGTGGGTCGAGCGCACCGACGCCGGCGTCGCGGGCGCGCCGAAGCACGCCTCCGCGGTGGTGCTGGAGCACGTCCGCGACACCGACGGCCTGCTGTTCGACCGCGGCGACGCCGGCACGCCGCTGCGAACGACGCTGGCGCTGAACCGACTGGCGAAGTTCGAGACCGGCGATCGAGGCTGATCACCACGCCGTCAGCACGTCGCGGCCGTGGAACCGCGTGAGCACAACCGCGAACACGCCGCCGATGTAGAACGCCGTCTCTATCCTGTACTGGCTTCAGAGCCACCCCCCGAATGGGTTGCCGTGGGAGCGCATCTCGTCGTTGGGGAGGTCACTGTCCCGACAGGGCATCGACGTCGACGTCGGCGCGGGCGTCGAGGCGACCGCGCGGGAACTCGAGGAGTAGACGTCGCTGGAGGGGCCTCGTGACGGGCGAGCGGTCACTGCACGCCCGTCGCGAGTGCTCTGGAGCGCTGCGCCGCCGGCCTCAGAGGTACTGCTGGTCGAGTTCGGAGGGAGTGATGACGTTGAAGCCGCCGGCGTACGCGTTGTTCTCGATCCGGTCGAGCTGCTTCTCGAAGTTCTCGACGGACATCCCGTCCTCACCGATTTCGGAGAAGGCGAGTGTGACGAGCTGATTGTGTTTGTTGGCCCGGAGGATGACGTCCCGGCTGCTGTCGTAGGCGTTCCCGTTGATGGTCGGCAGCGTGTAGGGGGCCGTCGGCGGGACGCCGACGGAGCTGCCGCCGTAGAGGAACCCCGTCTCGTGGACGTCCCGGAGGATCTCGGCCGTCCGGCCGCCGATCTGGTTGCCCGGGGCGAAGAAGTGCTGGGCGCCGTCCTCGAACCCCTTGGACTCCAGGTACTCCTTGTCCTCGGTGATCACCTTCCGCTGGCGCTCGGCGGACATCTCCGGCAGTGGCTCGGGCCGGAGCGGGAACGAACAGACGTCCCAGCCGGCGTCGCTGACCTCCCGGAGCTGATCCATATCCATCCGCCCCGCCGCGCCGATGTCGGACGGCCGGACCGGCACCGCTGCCTTCCAGCCCCGCTCCTCGAGCTTCGGGAGGACGGTCTCGTAGTGGGAGTCCCGGCCGCCGTAGAAGGCGAGGATCGCGTTGGGCTTGCCCGCAGATTCGGTGATCCGGATGTCGTCGATCCAGTAGTTGACCTCGGTCCCTTTCGCCCCCTGCATCGCCACGCGGAGCTCCTGGATGTTGGCGACGTTCGGGTCGTTCCAGCCGCGGGTGAACCCGAAGTCGATCCGCATCCAGTCGCTGCGCCCGCGCGGGAGCTGTCGGGTCGCGACGTAGCGGTTATTGCCGTTGGGCGCCCGGAACCGGAGCTCCATCCGGCCGCCGACTGGGGCGTCGACCTTGACCGCCATCGAGAGGTTCTTCCCCTCGAGCGAGAACGGCACGAACGGCTCGAACGCCAGCGTCGAGAGGTTGTTGCCGGGGTTCTTCACGTGGAGCGCGTGCTTCCCGGAGATGGCGGCCTCCTCGTCACGCGAGAGCGTTTCGCCGCGTTTCGGGTACCAGTTGTCCCCGCTGAAGTCGGTCAGGACCTCGCCGTAGTCGATCGCTGGCGCCACGATCTCGTCGCCGCCGTCGGTCCCCGTCTCGGTGTCCGTCTGCGACTGTGTCTGGGTGGCGGTCGCGGTTTCGGTGTCGGTCGACGTCGACGTGGTCGTGGGAGTCCCGTCGCCACCGGTCGAGCAGCCGGCCAGGGCGGTCGTCATGGCGGTGGCGGTCGCGAGGAACGCTCGTCTGGAGGTTGACCCGTCCATACATCCTATCTCACCGGGGGACACTTTCTAATCGGGAGCCTAAACCACGGTTTGGGGGTTGCTTATCGGGGGGCCGCTGAGCTCCCCAGATGGCGACACGAGCGTCTCTCCGGGCCGACACGGTGGTTTTCCGCGGCGACATGGGTGGCACTCGTGTCAACACCATTCATGGCGACGCCGCTCTCCGGACCTCGCCAGTCACCACTCCGTCAGCGCGTCGCGGCCGTGGAACCGCGTGAGCACGACCGCGAACGTGAGCGCGCCCGTGACCGCGAACGCGCCGCCGACGTAGAACACCGTCTCGATCCCGTACTGGCTCCAGAGCCAGCCGGCCATCACCGGCCCGAGCACGCTGCCGGGGCGCCAAACGAGTTCGCGGATGCCGAAACTGGCCGCGATCCCGCCCTCGTCGGCGCCCTCGTCGGCGAACAGCGCCATGCTCGCGGGCTCGCGGAACGCGTCGACGACGCCGAGCAGGCCGTTGAGTCCGACCAGCACGAAGAAGGCGGGCGGGAGTTCGCCGAGCAGCGAGTACCCCTCGGCGACCCCCACCATCCCCGTCAGCGCGGCCGGCACGATCAGTTCGAACGTCGGCAGGCCGAGCGCACCGCCGATGGCGGGACTGAACGGGACCAGTACCGCGATCAGCCCGTAGCCACCCCCGCCGGCGAAGACGAACAGCGAGCGGCCGTAGCGGTCCGAAAGCCGGCCGGTGAACGGCTGACAGAGCATGTTCGTCAGCTTCTCGGCGACGTAGACGACCGAGACGGCCAACGAGATCACGTCCAGCCCGCCGCGGGCGACCGCGACGCCGGCGTAGATCGTCGCCCACGACCGGACCAGCGTAACGGCGACGGCGTACTGCGCACGGAAGGTGGTGAGCGTGACGATGCGCTTGTTGAACGCCAGATCGGCGAACGGGTTCCCCCTCGACCGTGTCTCGTCGGGCGGGAGGTAGAGCCAGGTACCCGCGACCGCGAGCGCGAGGACGACGACGATGAGGGTGTAGATCGGCGTGAACCCGAGCACCTGATACAGCCCGCCGGCGGCGAGCGCGCCGACGATGGAGGCGAGAAAGCGGACGGAGTTTGCCTTCCCGATGCTGTTGGCCCGTTCGCCGTGATCGGCGAGTTCGCCCACCAGCGCCAGCGTCATCAGCCCGGAGCCGGTAACGGCGGCGCCCTGAAGGGCACGGACCCCGATGAACCCCGTGCTGTCGGCGAAGCTCGTCGAGACGGTCACGCCGAGGACCGCCGCCACGGCCCTCACCGCGTCGCCGATGGCGCCGACGTTGGCGAACGCGACGTAGGAGACCGTGCTGGCGGTCAACACGCCGAGTAACACCTTCTTCTTGTCGCGGCTGTCGCCTGCCCACGCGAGGGGGACAACCGCGATCGTCTGGGCCAGCGTGAACCCGGTGATGAACAGCCCCGCCATGAAGTCCGAGGCCTGCAGCACGTCGATATAGGTCGGAATCAACACCGCCAGCGTCGCGTAGCCGAACCCCGTCGCGAACCGCGAGAGATAGAGCGACCAGAACTGCAGGCGTTCCTCGTTCACACGCCGACTGCGAGTGAACCGCGAAAAGGGGTTTCGCTTCGATACTCGGACGGCGGACGGGAGCTACTCGCGTCGGCCGACGACGGCGCCGGCACCCAGCAGCGCGAGCAGTGCGGCGACGACGCCGAAGCCGGGCCCGGAGGTCCTGGTCTCGGACGGCTCCTGGGTCGCGGTCGCGGTGTCGGTCGACGCGGGCGTCTCGGTCGCTGCCGCCTGCGTCGTCCCCGTTACCGTCGTGTTCAGGTCGGTCTCCTCGGCGGTGACGTCGATGGTGTACTCCTCGTCGGCGTCGAAGCCGGTGAACGCGAGTTCGCCGGTCGCGCGGCCGTCGGCGCCGACCGTCGCCGTCGTGGTCCGGGCTTCGCCGCCGTCGCTCGGCGCGAGCGAGAACGTCAGCGCGGTGCCGGGCGCGAGCAGCGTCGCGGCGGTGAACTCGACGGTTTCGCCGGCGGTCGCCTCGGAGACGCCGTCGGCGAAGTTGACCGACGGCTCGACGACGCCGAACGTGGCGGTTCGGGTGTAGTTCTCGCCGTCGGTGACTTCGTCGGTCACCGTCGCCGTGGCGGTGAAGCTGTCACCGACAGCCGCGGTGGCGGTGTCGTTGCCCTGCTGGAACGTCGTGGTCGCCAGGTCCACGGCGACGTAGACGGCGTCCTCGGTCGCCCGGACCGCGACGCCCTCGCTGTCCGCGCCGGCGTCGAGCGTCTTCGCGGTCGCGTTCGTGTCGACACTGCTGGACGTTTGCTGGAGGGCAAGCGCCAGTTCGTCGCCGAGCAGCGTCCCGTCGTCGTCGGCCTCGGCGGGCACGCCGGCGACGTCGAGCCGGAACACGGCCACGTCGCTCCGGGCGACGAGGCTGTCGGTCGAGTCCGAAGTGGTGGCCGCTTCGACGGCGGCGTCGGCGCTGACCGACGCCGGCGCGGTGGTGACGGTGAGATCACCGACGGCGTCGGGTTCGATCGGTGCGGTCGCGGCCGCCGCGGGCGCGACGGCGGCGACGAGCAGTACGACTGCGAGCGAGAACGCGGTGTGTCGTGTGTTCATGATCAGTGGGTGCCCGTCCGCCGTCACGGGCCGTTCGCCGGCAGCCGACGCTGGGGCGGTGACTCCGCACGGAGGGCGTTCGGGCGGGGATCGACCGGGCGAACCGGCCGCTGTCTGTTGGCTCTTGTGAACGAAGTGAACTACCCCTGCCTACTCGCCGCCGTTGGCGGCTCCTTGAGGCAGGGGCTTCCTGCTTCAACGACGCGCTTTGCAGACACAACCGCAGTGTCCACAGGGAGCGCAGTCTCCACAGGCGTTGCTTCGGAGTGACCCACTCCTAGTTCGGTGAGTCCGCGAGAAAGAATGTTCCACGCTGCGTTTGCGTCTCTGTCTGCCTCGAAGCCACAGGCAGGACAGGAATGTTCTCGAACCCACAGCGGTTTGTCGGTTTCGACGCCACACTGAGCGCACTCTTTGGTGGTGCCATCTGGATCAACTTCCACGAAGTGCGTGCCTTCCCGTTCACACTTCGTTTCGAGCATGTCGGTGAAGGTATTCCACGCAGCTGACGCCGTGTTGCGGCTGTTTCGCGGTGATTCGAGCATCCCTTTCACGTCGAGGTCTTCGACGGCCACCAGTTCGTACTCCCGAGCGTAGTAGTTCGAGAGTTTGTGCAGGAAATCACGCCGCTTGCGCTTGATGTCGAGATGGCACTCAGCGACACGCCGACGTTGGTTCTCCCAATTGTTCGACCCATGCTCTTTCCGGGAGAGTTTCCGTTGCTCCCGTTCGAGCCTGTCACGTTCTTCGGAGAGGTCGAGTGATTCGACCGCTGTGCCGTCGGTGTCGTGGGCATACTTCAGAATACCCACGTCAATCCCGACCATCTCGTCAGTGTCAATATCCTCCAGCGGTGGCTTGGCTGGCGGTTCTGTGTCCATCTCGATACCGAAAATGGCGAACCACTCGCCAGTTTTCTCCTTTTTGAGCGTGACTTCCTTGACCGTGGCGTCGTCAGGCAGCGGTCGGTGGAGTTCGATGGGGATGGTTGCGAGTTTCGACAGCGACAACACAGTCTGCCCACTCTTCTTGTCGAGTTCGAAGCCAGACTGGTTGTAGGTGAAACTGCGGAACTCCCGAGGTGACTTCCACCGAAGTTCACCAACTTTGTAGCCCTGCTCTTTGAGGTTTCCGAGAGCTTTGATGTTCTTGGCGACCCGCATGACGGTGGGCTGGAGTACCTTCGAGTAGACCTCAGTGAGTGCATCCCACCAGTCTTTGAGATTGGGGATCTCGTCACGGATTTTGCGGACACGCTGTTTGACGGTGCCCTCGTCTTCGGGGATTTGGTTGAAGCGGTACAGGGCGTGGTTATAGAGTTGTCTACAGGTATCGCGGTGGTAGTCCAGCGTCTCGCGCTGGTCTTCTGTCGGCTTGAGGCGATACCTGTAGTTGTAGTTCATCGGTTACTCGTCAGGCTCAGAGGTTCTGACGATTTTCACGTCTGCTCCACGCCACCGTTTTGGGACGAGGACGTGTGCGCCGTTGCCAGTGGCTTTTACCTCGCCCTCGATGACTTCGTGGCCTTCGATTTCGTGCCTATCCATCACCCGCGTTTAAACTTTGTTTCAACATAAGTGTGTCGGTGCGTTGGCCTGTGGGTTGGGAATAGAACAGTGTATTGACGATGATGACGGCGGTGTATCCCCTCCCTACTGCGCTACTCGGCCTTCGGCCTGCGTTGCTCCTTGAGGAAGGGGGCTTACCGCCTGCATTCAGCGAACTAAACCGTTCGCTTCTGGACGCTGTCTGGTAGTTGTTGGCTCATCTGTATCGGAAACTTTTGCCGGTCCGGTAGTTTCACGGCCGCGCCGGCCGACCCGCATCCATGACGATCTTCTGGCACCGTCGGGACCTGCGGGTCAGCGACAACCGCGGGCTCGCGGCGGCCACGGACGCCGGCGACGCGGTTCCGGTGTTCGTGTTCGACGACGCGGTGCTCGAACACGCCAGCGACGTCCGTGTCCGGTTCGTGCTCGACGCCCTCGCCGAGCTCCGAGAGGCCTACCGCGAACGGGGGAGCGACCTCGTGCTGGCCCGCGGCGACCCCGCCGAGCTGCTGCCCGCGCTCGCGACGGCCGTCGACGCCGAGGCGGTCCACTGGAACGCCGACTACTCGGGGCTCGCCCAGGAGCGCGACAGCCGTGTCGAGGCGGCGCTCGACGCGGCGGGTGTCGACAGCGAGACCCACCACGACGCGGTGCTGCACGAGCCAGGGACGATCCGGACCAACGCCGGCGAGCCGTACTCGGTGTACACCTACTTCTGGAGGAAGTGGCGCGACCGCGAGAAGGCGGATCCGTTCCCGGTACCGAAGGGCGACGACCTCGCGGACGCGGAGGAGTTGGCGGTCGACGACCTCGCGGCGTCGTTCGATGGCGAGTTCGACCTCGACGACGCGCTCCACGGGAAGCTCCCGTCGATCGAGCAGTTGGGGTTCGCGGCGCCCGACGCGGACGTGCCGGACGCCGGAACCGAGCAGGCCCGCGAACGGCTCGAGTCGTTCTGCGAGGACGCGATCTTCGAGTACGAGGAGGGTCGCGAGTACCCCGCGCGGGAGGGGAGTTCACGGCTCTCGCCGCATCTCCGGTTCGGGACGCTCGGCCCCCGCGAGGTGTACGAGGCGACCGAAGCGGCGATGGACGAAGCCGCGGCACGTGACGAACGGAACGACGAGTACGACCCTGAGGACGGCGACGACCTGGGGCCCGCACAGGAGAGCGTCCGGACGTTCCAGTCACAGCTCGCGTGGCGGGAGTTCTACACCCAGGTGCTCTACTTCAACCCCGAGGTCGTGACGGCGAACTACAAATCCTACGAGGCGCCGATCGACTGGCGGAACGACGGCGCGGAGCTGGCGGCCTGGAAGGCTGGCGAGACGGGCTACCCCATCGTCGACGCCGGGATGCGCCAGCTCCGCGACGAAGCGTGGATGCACAACCGCGTGCGGATGATCGTCGCCTCCTTCCTCACCAAGGACCTGCTGTGGGACTGGCGCGCGGGCTACGACCACTTCCGGGAGCGCCTCGCGGACCACGACACCGCGAACGACGTCGGCGGGTGGCAGTCGATGGCCTCGACTGGCACCGACGCCCAGCCGTACTTCCGGATCTTCAACCCCGTCACGCAAGGGGAAAAGTACGACCCCGACGCCGAGTACGTCCGGGAGTACGTGCCGGAACTCCGGGGGCTCGACGCCAACGAAATCCACGGCTGGGTGGGGATGACCGACACGGAACGCCAGGAGCTCGGCGTCGACTACTCCGACCCGATCGTGGACCACAGCGAGCGCCAGGAGCAGGCGCTCGCGATGTTCAAACGGGCTCGCGGGGAGGAGCCAGAGGAGTAGGAACCCGGGTGCGGATTACCCGGTGTCGTACTTGTACGTCGCCTCCTCCTCGTCGATGCCGAAGTCCTCGGCGCTCTCCTCGGGCTCCTCGGCCTCGACGCCGCCTTTCTCGGCGTTCTTGAACCGTTCGCGGAGCTCGGCGGGCATCTCGAAGGCGTCAGTGTCGAGCGCGACGGCGGTCACGTCCTCGTCGACCTCCTCCCGCTTCTGTTCGAGGCGGTCCTCGATCACTGGCGGACGATCCTCGGCGTCGACGGTCCCGAAGCCGAACTGCCGGAGGTAGTCGTCGCTGTCGGTGATCGAGTACACCGTCTCGAACTCGTTGTCGGCCGCGAGGTCGATCAGCCGCTCGACGACGTGAGCCCCGACTCCCTGCCCGCGCCAGCCGTCGACGACGCCGATCCCGGTGAGCTCACAGACCTCCCCCTCGTCGGTCTTGTGGATCCGGTAGCGGCCGAAGCCCGCGCGCTCGTTCGTGCGCTCGTCGACCGCGATCACGTAGTCCCGCGAGCGGAAGGCGGCGCTGTCGAGCCCCATCTCCTCGATCCGGTCGAGCAACCACGCCTCGTCCCGGTTTCGTGCGTCGCGGACGTACATGGACGGCCGTACGGACCCGGGGGAGAAAGGACTGTCGCGCCCCCGTGGCTCACTCCTCGGCGTCGGGGTCGATCCCGAGGGTCCCGGGGGTGATCGTGTCGGGGATGAGTTCGCCCAGCGAGTACTCGGTCCACTCGCCGTCGCCGGTGTCGCAGTACACCGGCACGTCCTCGTCGCCGAACTCCGCGAGCGTCTGGCGGCACATCCCGCAGGGGGTGACGCCGTCCCGCGCCGCGGAGGTGACCGCGACCGCCGCGATCGAGCGGTGGCCCGCCCGGACCGCCGCGCCGACCGCGACCTCCTCGGCGTGCAGCGCGTTGCTGTAGTTGGCGTTCTCGATGTTGCAGCCGGTGAACACCTCGCCGTCGTCGGTCAACACGGCGGCGCCGACGCGGTACTCCGAGTAGGGGACGTACGCGGCGTCGAGAGCCTCACGGGCCCGTTCGATCAACGACGCCGGATCGGTAGTCTCCATACGCCAACCTCTCCGCGAACCGACTTGAAACGACTGAAACCGGTCGGCGACCGCGTCCCCCGTGACCGCGACCTGCCCGAGGGCGTCGGCGCCGCGTCGACTTCGTCGTCTTGACCCCGATCGGTATGTCAAAAATTCCCGCGATTCGGCCGATTTCGGCCGATCCAGCCGCTCTGTAGCCATAGCTTGTTAACAATACTCAAAGTAACCATATAACCCTCCGGACGATAGATATGCCCGGGAATGAAGAAACAGGAGCTCATCCACCTCCACGGTCTTCTGTCGGAGGTACGGTCCGAGTACGAGGGCGAGGAGGAGCCGGACCTCGACCTGAGCGGGTACGAGGAGTTCGGGGTCCAGCCGACGTCGATCCACCGCTCGAAAACCGATCACAAGCGCGCCGTCTTCGAACTGGTCGACGGGCTGACCGACTCCCTCGACGAGCCGGAGACGGTCCCCGCGGCGGCCGACTGAACCGCCGACGCAGTCTCCTGCGATCCCCAACTCGCTAGCGGCAGCACTGGTTAGCCGAGCGTCGACGACAGGTCGCTCGCCGTTGGGGTACGACACGATCACGGCATAGGTTCCGCAGTCGCGACACGGAGGTCGCGACAGGTCGCCCGCCGCGATCGGTTACGACACGATCACGGCATGGGCTCCGTGGTCGCGTTAACGAGAACTGCCGTTCTCGTTCGCCAACCAGAACGCTTCGCGTTCTGGTGACGACACGGCGGTCGCGACAGGTCACGCGCCGTGATCGGCTACTCCCGATGCTGTTCGACCATCTCCTCGAACTCGGGGAGCAGCGTCTCCTCGTCCCCGTCCTCGGGCTCGGATTCCGCCGCCGACTCCTCGTCCGCCGACTCGCTCTCCTCCTCCTCGACCGGCCCACAGGAGAGGCGTTCGAGCGGGATCCCCTCCAGCCGACTGCCGATCTCCGAGCGCGCGATCCGGACGGCGTGGTCCTCGCTCTCGACGTCGTACACCGTCATCCCGAGCTCCAGCGCGACCAGCCCCTCACCGGCGGCGACGGTCGCCGGCGGGAGGTCGGCGCCGCGGGGCGACCGACGGCTGCGAGGCTCGATATCCACGTAGGAGAGATCGGGGTTGAGCTGTTTCCCTAGCTTCGAGATCGCCGCCCCCACCGCTGCCTCGGGCGTCGCCACGTCGTAGACGGGCACCGCCGCCTCCAACACCACACGACAGTCCATCCCCTCGACGTTCGCCGGCCGGCGGCATGAACGTTCGGTCCCGCGACAGCTATTTGCGGGTTCGAACCGATCGGTTCACCATGAGCCACGTCGCCGAACTCACGGGCATCGCGACGGGGGACACACCGTCGGGAGATGAGGTCCCGGCCGCGCTGCTGCGTGCGCGGGGGGAGTACCTCCCGGTCTTCGTCACCGACGATCAGGCCGACGCGATCCGCCGCGGGCTGGCGGGCGACCAGTTCGAGCGGCCGCTGACCCACGACCTGCTGGTCGACATGGTCGCGGAGTTCGGCGGCGCGTTCGACCGCGTACGGATCGACGACCTCCGGGAGGGGACGTTCTACGCCAAGATCGACGCCCAGCGCTACGAGGACGGCGAGCCCGAATCGCTGACGTTCGATGCCCGCCCGAGCGACGCCGTCGCGATCGCGGTGCGGGCGGACTGCCCGATCGAGATCGACGACGACGTGCTCGACGTCGCCGGCCGCAGCGGCGAGGAACTCGGCGTCGACGGCCCCGAGAGCGACGAGTAGCCCGCGACAGGCGACCTTTCCGCCGTCGACGTGACCGGCGGGTTTGAGTGCGCCCCGGTCGGAGCGTCACGCATGACCGAGACGGCGACGCTCGCGGAGTCGTACACCGAGATGACCGAACTCCTCCTCCCGAACGACACCAACAACCTCGGGCGGGCGCTCGGGGGCGCTGTCCTCCACTGGATGGACATCTGCGGCGCCATCGCGGGGATGCGCTTCGCGAACAAGCAGGTGGTGACGGCGTCGATGGACCACGTCGACTTCATCTCGCCCATCGACCTCGGCGAGGTGGCGGTGGTGCAGGCGTACGTGTTCAACACCGGCCGCACGAGTGTCGACGTGAAAGTCGACGTGCGCGCCGAGGACCCCCGCGAGGGCGAGGAGCGCAAGACGACGGCCTCCTTCTTCACGTTCGTCGCGCTCGACGAGGACGGGAAGCCGACCACGGTGCCCGACCTCGCGTGTCCGACCGAGGACGAGGCGGCGCTGCGCGAGGAGGCCGTCGAGGGACGGAAGACGCAGTTCGAGGATCTGGTCGAGCGGATGGAGGGAGAGTAAGGGCCAGCGATCGACGATCGGGGCCGCCCGATCAGCGCGGATCGGGCCGCGTCCCGAGCGTCACGTCGACGGTCGAGCGCTCGCCGTCGCGGAGCACCGTCACCGCGACGGCGTCGCCGGGGCTGGTCTCCAGCGCGAGGTACGTGCCGAGCTGCCCGGTCGTGTCGATCCGGTTGCCGTCGAGCGCGACGATCACGTCGCCGCCGGTCGGCTGGGGCGACCCCTCGACGGTCGTCGTGCCGCTCCCGCCCTGCAGTACGCCGTCAGCTGGACTGCCGCTGGGGACCGCAGAGACGTAGACGCCGCGGGCCTCCTCGAGGTCGTTGGCGTCCGCCAGCAGCGGCGTGACTGGACGGATACGCACGCCGAGGTAGGAGTGCTCGTACCCGCCGGTGTCGATCAGCTCCGGGACCACGCGCTCGGTGAGCGCAGCGCTGATCGCGAACCCGACGTTCTCCGCGCCGGCCTGGGTGATCACGCCCGCCACGTCGCCGTCGAGCGTGAGCAGCGGGCCGCCGCTGTTGCCGGGGTTGACCGCGGCGTCGGTCTGGACGGCGTCGGAGATCGTGAAGTTCCGGACCGAGGAGATACTGCGGTCCTGCCCGGAGACCACCCCGGAGGTGAGCGATCCCGGGAGCCCCAGCGGCGCGCCGACCGCGGCGACGCGGGTCCCGACCGGCGGCTGTTCGTCGAGCAGCGCGAGCGGCTCCGCGTCGAGGGGCGGGTCGACCGAGAGCGCCGCGAGGTCGCTGTACGGGTCGTTCCCCAGCAGCTCGACTGCCGCCCAGTCGCCGTTCGCGAACTCCGCCCGGACCGTCTCCGCGCCCGCGACGACGTGGTCGTTGGTGACCAGCACGCCGTCGTCGTAGAGCCAGCCCGACCCTTCGCCGAGGACGCCGACGCCGTCGTACACGCGGAGTCTGACGATCGACGGCGAGACGTCCTCGTAGAGGTCGACGAACGGCTGCTCGCCCGGCGCATCGGCGTCGCCGGCAGGAGCGGTACAGCCCGCGAGCGCGGCGACCCCGGCGCCCGCGGCGGCGAGAAACTGACGACGGGAACGATCCATACGCGGGTTCAGGGAGCGACGAGTAAACCGGTTGGGTTGGCGCGTTTCCCGTGTTCGAAGTTCTTGTTCCTTGTTACCACGCCCCATCTAACTATCACTACAAAACGTTTAAGTTCGACACGATGGGATACGTTGGCAGGATGCCCGAAGAAAGTGATTTCGATCGACGCAAGTTCCTCCAGGCAACTGGTGCGGCCGCGCTGACTGCCAGCGTCGCCGGCTGTACCGACGGCGGCGGCGAGTCGCCGACCGAAACCGACGAGGGAGGCGGCGACGGGACCGACACCGACACCGGGACCGAAGGCGGGGGCGGTGACGGGGAGTTCACCGGTCACGACTCCTACCCGTACTCGCCCGGTGAAACCGACGTCGAGAGCGCGCGCCAGGTGATGGAGGAGGCGGGCTACGGGCCGGACAACCGGTTCGAGCTCGACTGGCTCCAGTACACCAGCCCGGCGTGGAAGGAGATGGCTAACACCATCCGTTCCCGCCTCGAGAGCGCCTACGTCGACATGAGCATCTCCGAGGCCGACTTCAGCGGCCTCCTGGAGAACGCCGAGACGGGGGACACCCAGGCGTACACGCTCGGGTGGATCGCCGACTACCCGGCGCCGCAGAACTTCCTCCAGCTGGTCGACCCCGAGAACACCATCTACGACGGTGAGGGGGCGGCGCCCAACGGCGCGTACCTGTTCTGGACGGAGGACTCCGAGACCGAGACGGCCATCCGGGACTACATGACCGAGCAGTTCGACCGGATCCAGAACAACCCGCAGCAGTCCGAAGAGGCCCAGCAGACCCGTGACGACGCCGCCGTCAAGATGGAGGAGGGGCTCTGGGAGTCCGCCGCGCTGGTGCCGGTGTACCACCAGGTGGGCCAGAGCTTCTGGTACGACCGCCTCGACTACAGCCCACCCGGCGGGATGGGCGGCTCGCGTACGAAGGAGAACATCTCGGTCGAGGGGCTCGAAGGGAAGGACCGCCTCGACAAGATCTCGGCGACGTTCAGCGCGCTCGATCCGATCGCCTCGGGGAACACGGCCTCGGGCGGGAAGATCATGAACATGTTCGACGCGCCGATGAACTACCACAACGGGACCACCGAGGTCCGGAACCTCATCGTCGACGACTACAGCGTCAGCGACGACCTCACCGAGTACGAGTTCACGCTCAAGGAGGGGATCCAGTTCCACGGCGACTACGGCGAGGTCACCGCCGACGACATGGTGTACTCGATCCGCCGCCTCGTGGAGTCCTCCAACTCCAGCAACACGTACTTCCCGAACTCGGTGCTCAACATCGTGCGCGAGACCGACGAGGACGGGAACGTGGTCCCCGGCTCGACCGGCGTCGAGGCCACCGGCGACTACACGTTCACGATCACGCTGCAGGACAGCTTCCCGTTCGCGCTGTCCGTGCTCGCCTACTCCGCGTTCTCGGTCGTCCCCGAGGGCGTCGTGGGCGACATCGAGGGGTACGAGGGCGACATGAGCTGGGAGGAGTTCTCCACCAGCAACCCGATCGGCTGTGGGCCGTTCGAGTTCGGCAACTGGGAGTCCGGCAACGGTGGGGAGTTCTCCGCCGACGCGTTCGACGACTACCACGGCCAGGAGCCCGTGATCGACGGCATCGACGCCGCGATCATCACCGACACCACGGCGTCGTACAACTACTTCCTGAACGGGAACGCCGACGTCGCCGGCATCCCGACCTCGAAGTACGACCCGAACAAGGTCAGCATCGAGGAGACGGTCGACGGGATCGAGCGCGGCACCTACGGGCCGCTGGAGAACGACCAGACGGTCAACATGGCCCAGTCCGCCACGATCAACACCTACTACGTGGCGTTCAACATGCAGGAAGTGCCCAAGCCGGTTCGTGAGGCGATGGCGTACGTCATCAACCGGCCGCAGTTCGTCGAGAGCGTGTTCAAGGGCCGCGGTGCGCCGGCGTACCACCTCACGCCGACGCAGGTGTTCCCCGGCGGCGCCGACGCCTACGACAGCCACTGGCAGGGCGAGTAACCCTCGACGCGCGCTCGAGCGCTCGAGCGTTTCGACAGGGTGAAAACCTCGCCGGCCGACGTTCGTGGTAGGTCGTGCCGGTGTAACACAGCCACTTTCGATTATTCGGTATGATTAGACTCCCATCCTCTCGTCGCCAACCACGTCGGTACCCGGTTCGTACCGACACTGACGTATCGTCCCGCTCCGCTCGTCGACCGAGCCATGCTGGAGAGACTCACACATGAACAAGTCACTGTACATCCTGAAACGGCTCGGGCTGGGCATCCCGGTCGTGCTGTTCGGGCTGACGATGTCGTTCCTGATCATGTACCTCGGCCCGCTCGACCCGGTGCTGGCGATCCTCGGCCGTGACGCAACGTCGGCCGACATCCGGCAGCTCCGGATCGCGCTGGGGTACATCCAGCCCGACGGAACGCCCATGCCGGTCTGGCGCCAGTACGGCGAGACCATGCTCAACCTGTTCACGCTCGAGTTCGGCCAGTCCTGGATCATCCAACGCGGCGTGCCCGCGAGCGAGGTCATCGCGAACCGGATGCCTGCGACGCTCTGGCTCGGGTTCTGGTCGGTCGTGATCGCGCTCGTGTTCGGGATCCCGCTCGGCCTCTACGCCGGCCTCCGTTCCAACACCTGGGGCGACTACCTCGCCTCAGGTGGCGGCATCATCTGGCGTGCCATGCCCAACTTCTGGCTCGCCGTGATGATCGCCGGGAGCCTCAGCGCGGGCGGTGCGCTCTCGTGGTACCGGGGACTCGGTATCGAGACCGACGTCATCGGGACGCCCGACGCGGTCGGGAACCTGTTCACGATGGTCGAGCTGTTCGACGGGGTGCCGGTACTGGAGCTGTTGTTCCTCCCGATACCCGACCTCCGGAACATGCTGATCGCGTTCAAGTGGATCCTCCCCGCCGCGCTCGTGCTCGGCTCCGCGTCGATGGGGAACGAGATCCGTATCGGCCGCACGGCGGTGCTTGAGAGCATCAACTCGAAGTACGTGGAGACGGCCAAGGCCAAGGGGCTCTCCCCGCGGCGGATCGTCGTCAAACACGTCGGTCGGAACGCGATCGTCCCGCTGCTCCCCGTCATCATGGGTGAGTTCTACCTGCTCATCGGCGGCTCGGTGCTCGTCGAGAGCGTGTTCAGCATCAACGGGCTCGGAAACCTCTTCTTCCGAGCGATCCTCGGTCCGGACATCCCCGTGGTGATGGCGCTCGTGTTCATCTTCGTGATCATCCAAGTACTGATGAACATCCTTCAGGACGTACTCTACACACTGATCGACCCGCGTATCACGCTGGGGGAAACCCAAGAATGAGCACGAACACTGCCTCGGAGTCCGACTCCGGTCCGGTGTTCGAGTACGACGACCGGCCGATATGGTCACGGGTCGTCGACGATCCCGGACCAGCGATGCGCTGGCTCGCGGTCGCGGGCGCGCTGATCGCCGTCGAACTCGGCGCGTTCATCGGCGCGATCCTGACGGTGCTGGACGCGGCGTTCATCGGCGTGACCGCACTGTTCGACGTGCTGTTCGGCCTCGTCGGGCTGGGCGGGCTGGCAACCGGCGTCGTCAACTTCCAGTCCAGCGTCTCCGGCGCGATAACGGGGGTCCGCGACGCCGCGGAGAGCCTCCCGACGCTGCTGAGCCGGGAGACGATACCGAACCAGGGCCACATGACCGGCCCCGACGGGCCGTGGGTGGACACGTTCCTCGGCCTGGAGCCGGCGCTGGCGTGGGCGATCCGCGTGCTGCTCATCGTCGCGTACTCGCTGTTCGCGTTCTACTGGCTGTTCCAGGGCTGGCTCGTCTTCCGTGACAACTACCGCCAGGCCGACTGGACGCCCTCCGACGACGTCGTCGACCGGCTCCGCGGCCACCGCTGGGGGCAGTTCGGCATCTTCGTGCTCGCGCTGTTCCTGATCATGGCGCTGTTCGGCCCGGCGCTGGGCCCGACGACGGTCGCGGGCAACATCCAGTCGCCGTACAGCAACGAGATCCAACACTTCGACGAGGAGGCCGGCGAGGTCGTGACGATCACCGCCGGCGCCGCCAACTTCGACTCGAAGTCCAAGGGCGCCGGCGATCAGAACGTCGGCCCGATGACGTACGACAAGTTCGAGCGATTCCACCCGTTCGGCACCCTACCGAACGGCCGTGACCTGTTCACGTTCATGATGGGCGGAGCCAGGATCACGCTGATCGTCGCCGGCATCGCGATCGGACTGAGCTCGCTGATCGCCGGCTCGCTGGCGATGGTGTCGGCGTACTACACGGGGGTGGTCGACCTGAGCATCCTCACGACCGCCGACGGGATCGTCTCCGTCCCACGGCTCCTGTTGCTGATCATGATCAGTGCGGTGTTCGCGAACCACTGGATCGCGAACGTGCTCGACGGGGGGTTCCTGTTGGCGTTGATCTTCGGGTTCACTGGCTGGCCGTTCCTCTGGCGGGCAGTGCGTGGCCCGGCGCTACAGGTCGCCCAGGAGGAGTGGGTCGACGCCGCCGAGAGCTTCGGACAGGGGTCGCGGACGATCATGCGTAAACACATGTTCCCCTACATCACTGGCTATCTACTCGTGTACGCGTCGATGTCTACCGGCGGGATCATCGTCGGGCTCGCCGCGCTCTCCTTCCTCGGTAACGGGCTGGGGATCACCCCGCCGACTCCGGCGTGGGGGCGTGCCGTGTCGCTCGGCCAGACGTACGTGGCCGGGCCGTCGTGGCACATCTCGTTCATCCCCGGCGCGATGATCGTGGTGCTCGTCACGGGGCTGAACGCGCTCGGCGACGGTATCCGTGACGCGATCGACCCCGAGAGCCAGAGCGACGAGGGTGAGGAGGCCGCCGCAGGGGGTGGTGCCTGATGTCCGACGACGACGTGGTGCTCTCGGTCCGGAACCTCCAGACCGTGTTCCGTACCGACCGCGAGACGATCAGGGCCGTCGACGGTATCGACTTCGACGTCCGGAAGGGCGAGACGGTCGGCATCGTCGGCGAGTCCGGCTCCGGCAAGTCGGTGACCGCCCGCTCGATCATGGGGCTCATCGAAAGCCCCGGCGAGGTGCTGCCCGGCTCGTCGATCGAGTTCAACGGCGAGGAGCTGACCGAGTACAGCGAGAAACAGTACCAACAGGTGCGGGGCAGCGGCATCGGGATGGTGTTCCAGGACCCCCAGAAGTCGCTCAACCCCGTCTACACGATCGGGAACCAGATCAGGGAGGCCTTGGAAGTGAACCAGGGTATCACCGGGGAGGAGGCCCGCGAGGAGGCGATCAGGCTGCTCGAACGGGTCGCCATCCCCGACGCCCCGCGCCGGCTGAACGAGTACCCACACGAGTTCTCGGGCGGGATGCGCCAGCGCGCGGTGATTGCGATGATGCTCGCCTGCGACCCCGAGTTCCTCATCTGCGACGAGCCGACGACCGCGCTCGACGTGACGATCCAGGCCCAGATCCTCGAACTGCTGCAGGATCTCCAGGAGGAGCGAGGGCTCTCCATCCTGTTCATCACCCACGACATGGGCGTGATCGCGGAGATCTGCGACCGCGTCAACGTGATGTACGCCAGCGAGTTCGTCGAGAAGGCGCCGGTGGAGGAGCTGTTCGCGAACCCGCGCCACCCCTACACGCAGGGGCTGCTGGGGGCGATCCCCGGCAAACAGGGCCCCGGCGACCAGCTCCGGACGATCGAGGGCGACGTGCCGACGCCGAACGAGGAGGCGACATACTGTCGCTTCGCGCCGCGGTGTCCCGAGGCGTTCGACGCCTGCGAGGCGGTCGCTCCCCAGCACGTGAGCGTGGGCGACAACGAGGAGCACACCGCGGCCTGTCTGCTGTACCCCGACGGCGAGCCCGAGGAACGGCGCGTGGAGCGCCACCGGGAGCTCGCCGCGGGCGACGGAGGTGAGAACGAATGAGCCAACAGCTTCAGCGCGACGACCCGACGGAGGAGGAGACGCTCATCGACGTCGATGGGCTCAAGAAGTACTACGGCGGCCAGGGCGTGTTCGCCCAGCCGCCGGTTCAGGCCGTCGACGGCGTCGACTTCGAAATCAAACGCGGCGAGACGTTCGGGCTGGTCGGCGAGTCCGGCTCGGGCAAGAGCACGCTCGGGCGGACGCTGATCCGGCTCGAACAGGCCACCGAGGGGACCGTCTCCTTCGACGGCACCGATATCACGGAGCTGACCGGGGAGGACCTCAAGCAGTGGCGCCGGAACGCCCAGATGGTGTTCCAGGACCCCGAGTCCAGCCTCAACGACCGGATGACCGTCGGCGAGATCGTCCGGGAGCCGCTGGAAGCCCACGAGTGGAAGACCGACCGCGACCGACGCCAGCGCGTGCGCGAGCTGCTGTCGAAGGTTGGGCTGCAGGAGGAGCACTACTTCCGCTACCCCCACCAGTTCTCGGGCGGGCAGCGCCAGCGTGTGGGGATCGCCCGCGCGCTCGCGCTCGAACCCGAGTTCGTCGTGCTCGACGAGCCCGTGAGCGCGCTCGACGTCTCCGTGCAGGCGAAGATCATCACGCTGCTCGAGGATCTCCAGGAGGAGTTCGATCTGACCTACCTGTTCATCGCCCACGACCTGAGCGTCGTCCGGCACATCTGTGACCGCGTCGCGGTGATGTACCTGGGGAAGATCATGGAGATCGGCGAGACCGAGGAGCTGTACGAGTCGCCGTCGAACCCGTACACACGGTCGCTGCTGTCGGCGATTCCGCGGCCGGATCCGACGGCGGAGATCGACCGGATCACGCTGCCTGGGACGCCGCCGAGCCCGCGGGACCCGCCGAAAGGCTGTCAGTTCTCGACGCGCTGTCCCGCGAAGATCCGCCCCGACGAGTACGCCGATCTCGACGAGGAGGTGTGGGACGCCGTCGAGCGGTTTCGGGAGATCGTCCGGGAGCGGACCCGTGTCGAGCTCTCGCTCACGGAGCGCGTGAAACGGCGGACGGGTGGGTTCTCGAAACACGACGACATCGAGGAGGCGGTCGACGACCTGTTCGACGGGGTCGACCGGCCCGCCTCGGTCGAGGAGCCGATCCAGCAGGCCATCGAGCGGGTGAAAAGCGGCCATCCCGAGGAGGCACGCGAGCTGCTCCGCGAGGAGTTCGGCGGGGTCTGTGACACCGAGCGTCCGGAACACTACGAAGTCGGCGATAACGGGCGCGAGAGCTACTGTCACCGCCACTCGCCGGAGTACGAGGACGTCGACGCCGTGCTGGGTCGCGAGACCCGTGACGAGTAGACGTCTCCTCCGCTACGCCGAGTTCGCCCTCTGGGTTGTGGCAGCGACGGCGCTGATCGTCGCGGTCTGTGCGGTGCCGGCGTTCCTGTTCGGGAGCGGCCTCTCGACGCTGAAGCTGCTGCTGTTCGTGGTCGGCTGGCTGCTGTTCGGGATCGGGAGCTTCGGGATCCAGCCCGAGCGACCCAAGCGGGACGGACAGATCGTCGACCTCGAGACCGGGGAGCCCAACCGGTTCGAGGACCGGCTCCAGGAGATCCCGCCGCTGCGGGGGCGCCGACTCCCGTTCTCGGACCGGGTGAACCGCAACGTGAAACTGTTCGCCACCGCGGTCGCCGTGCTCGGGGTGTCGGCGGCGCTCGAACTCGTCTTCAGCGTCCCCGGCTGATCGGGAACGCACACCATTTATCAGCGACGACACCCCTTCATCGGTATGGTCAATCCCGACGGCGACGGCGTACCCGACGAGCTCGACCGGATCGCCGGCGACGCCGACGTGATCCGCGACGCCTGGCAGCGGACGATCGAGGACACCCGAGCGATGGCCAACGACCGCGAAGAGGCGGGCTACGAGACGCTCGTGGCGTTCTCACAGGACACCTCACCCGTCGCTCCCGACGTCGAAGACGCCGAGCACTGGGGTCTGACGTACCTGGTCGACGGCGACACTGCGGAGTCGGTCGTCGACGCGCGCGAGCGCGCCGAGTTCGACGAGACCGCGGTGTACCAGGCGGGCTCGGGGCCGACGACGTTCATCGTCACCGAGTGTCTCGACCACGACGAGGAGCTCGTCGTGTTCGTCGCCGGCGCGTTCCGGAAGCGCGAGGCCACCGACCTCGTGCGCGCGGCGACCGACCGCGGGGAGATGCACACCCACTTCCGGACGCTCGACGGCACCGTGATCGCCTCGGTCGAGCACGACGACGTGTCGGCGTTCTTCCCCGACCCACAGTCGTACTACTCCTACGGCGGCGAGTTCACCGCCGACACCCGGTCAGTCGACGACGAGGAGGAGTAGGCGCGTCCGGACGATCGCCACACAGCCCCGCTCCACCTAACAGCATAGGCGATCCGTTCAGGGGGGTGCAACTGTTACTCGTCACTGGAGGCGCGTGAGCCTCCGAGTGGACGGGATATCGGATGTGAAGTTCACGGTCCGTAGAGGCGGTCCGAGCCGGAACCACGTCGAGTTCGGTGACTCCGGGGCCGGCCGGCGGTGACGGTGCCCCCCGTCGACGCCCCGGAAACGTATTCGAGTTGGCAGGTTCCGAGGGGGTTTTTCACGATCAAACACGCTACCGTACAACATGTCAATCAGTTCGAGCAGGAGCGACGGGAGCCCGGCCGTCGAACTGGAGTTCGCGTTTCACGAGCCGTCGTACCCGTTCGTGCGGGCGTCGGAGGTCGCGTCCTGTCGGCTCGAACTCGAGGAGATGATCCCCCGAGGCGGTGCCTACGCGGAGTTCTTCAGCGTGCACGGCACCGATCTGGCGGTCGTCGAGGCGCTCGCCGAGAGCCACCCCGCCGTGACTGTCACGGTGATCGAACGCTACGACGACGGGGGGTTGCTGGAGTTCCTCGTCGAGGGGGGGTGCCCGGCGGTCCGACTGGCGGAGCTGGGCGCGCTCCCCCGATCGGTCGTCGGCGAGCGTGGGGAGGGGCGGATCGTCGCGGAACTGCCCGCGTCGTACGACGCCGGCGAGGTGATCGCGGCGTTCCAGAGCGAGTACGGCGGCGAGCTCGTCGCCAAGCGGGAACGGGAGTCGTTCACGCCGCTTTTCAGCAACCGCGAGCTGGACCGCGAGCTCGAACGCCGGCTGACCGACCGCCAGCACGAGGTGCTCGAAACCGCCTTCGAGGCCGGCTACTACGACTGGCCCCGCCGGACCAGCGGCGCGGAGCTGGCCGACCGGCTGGGGATCAGCCAGCCGACGCTGTCGGAGCATCTGACGGCCGCGGAGCGGGAGCTGCTCGGGCTGGTGTTCGACCGCTGACTCGCTCGAGTTCGTCGTCGAGCACGCCGCAACGTGAGGAAGCGCCCCTCGCCCGCTCCCACGCACTCGCGGTGGCCTAGCTCGTCCGCCCCATAGTTGGCTCCACCGCCGCCCGATAGTCACGGGAAACCACGGGGGATGGGAGCACGGGACCGGCGGAAGCGCGGGGATTATCCGTCCACACCCGATAGCATCGCTAATGAGTCAGGACGCTGCGGGCGACGCGACGACAGAGGGAGATCTCCGGAACACGGGGATGTCCCTGCGCCACGACCGGGAGTGGGACTACGAGCTGGAGCGCATCATCGAGGAGATCGAGGAGAAAGACGCCAAGAAGGTGGGGCTGCAGTTCCCCGAGGGGCTGAAGCGGCGCGGTCCCGCGGTCGCCGACGACCTGCGTGAGCTCGCGCCCGACGACGTGACGTTCATGCTGTCGGGCCAGCCCTGCTACGGTGCCTGCGACCTCGACACGTTCCTGATGCGACGGACGGACGTGTTCGTCCACTTCGGCCACTCGCCGATGAAGAACTCCGAGAAGATCATCTACGTGCCGCTGTTCTCCAACGTCGACCCGTTCCCGATGATGGAGGAGGCACTGGAGGAGCTCCCCGAGGACGACGTCGGCCTCGTCACGACGGCCCAGCACATGAACCTCTTCGACGACATGAAGGAGTGGCTGGAGGACGAGGGGTACGACGTCCACACTCGGAGGGGCGACGACCGGCTCACCCACGAGGGGCAGGTGCTCGGCTGCAACTACGCCTCCGCGGACATCGACGCCGATCAGGTGCTGTACGTCGGCGGCGGGAAGTTCCACCCCCTCGGGCTGGCGATGGAACACCCCGACAAGAAGGTCGTGATCTGTGACCCGGTGAACAACGTCGTCACCGTCGCGGACACGGAGAAGTTCATGAAGCAGCGCTACGGCGCGGTCCACCGCGCGATGGACGCCGAGAAGTGGGGCGTCATCTTCTGTACCAAGATCGGGCAGGGGCGCTGGGAGACCGCCGAGCGCATCGTCGACGAGAACGAGAACGCCTACCTGATCACGATGGACGAGGTGACGCCGGACCGCCTGCGCAACTTCGACATGGACGCCTTCGTCAACACGGGCTGTCCCCGCATCACCACCGACGACGGCCCGCAGTTCCACAAGCCGATGCTGACCCCCGGCGAGTACGAGATCGCGATCGGCAACAAGCCGCTGGACGAGCTCTCCTTCGACACGTTCCACGGCACCTGGTAAGACGCTCCGCGATCAGCCCGTCTCGCTCTCCAGTTCTTCCGCGCGCAGTTCGTACAGTTCGCCCGCGTAGCGGATCGTGTACGGCTCGTCGATACCGAACGCCGGGTAGCCGGGGCTCCGTTCGACGTAGCGCACTCGTTCGACGCCGTCCTCGAAAAAGGGCAGCGTGTTCCGCAGGCGGTAGTCGTGGGCCGCCTGCTCGGGGATGACTCGCGCCGGGTCGGCGGCGCTCTCGACCCGCCGGACGATCAGTTCGGCGCGGCCGTCGTCGCCCTCTCCCACGCCTCGAACGGTCACGACCGCGCCGTCGCGCGAGGCGTCGCTGAGTTTCTCCGTGGGTTCGAGGGTCAGTTCGGGGGCGTCGACGCTGAATCGGGCTGCGAACCCGAGCTGTGGGTCCGTCGACTCGCCGAACCAGCCGTCGGCCGTGAACGCGTACTCGCCGCCGCCGAGGCCGGAAACGGTGCCCGCCTCGAGCCACGCGTCGTAGTACCGGCCCGGGTTCGGCGGGAGGTCGTGTTCGGCAGTGAGCGCCCACTCGTGGGCCTCGCCGTGTTCCAGGGGCGTTAGCGGCTCGGGCCAGATGTCCGGGACTACGCGGTACCAGTCGCCGTCGACGCGCTTCCAGAGCGTCCACGCGTAGAAGTTGGTCGACAGCTCCCGACCCGCACCGTTCTCGAGGGTGAACGTCACGGTTGCGGGCGGCGAGACGGACTGTGAGTCGGCGGTCAGCGCGATCGGGACCGAGTCAGGGTCGGTCTCCGGGACACAGACGATCCGGTCGCCGACGGGCGGGCAGTCGGACGTGGTAGTCGGGACGCCGATCTCGTCGGCGCTGGGCGCGAGACAGCCGCCGAGCGCGAGCGCGGACAGCGAGAGGAGGGCACGTCGTTGCACGGCGGGAGGTGGTCCCGGCGCCTGCAAATCCTTTGTGTCGCGCATCTCGCTGCCAGCGTGGCCGCGACGGCAACGCCTTTGCCCGCGCCGCCCGCCACTCCGGCCATGGAGATCGACACCACCGCTCTCGACGACTACCTCGACGAGCAGGATCTCGACGGGTACGCGGTGTACGCCGACGGCGACGACTCGACGCAGCGCTACCTCTCCGGCTTCGACGCGCCGGACCCCTTCTTCACGGTGTACACGCCCGACGAGACCGCCCTCCTCACCTCGGGCCTGGAGTACGGCCGCGCCTCGAAGGAGGCCCGCGGCACGGTCGACCGCACCTCAGAGTACGACTACCAGGGGCTCCGGGAGGAACACGATTCGGGTGTCGCCCGGGCGAAGATGCAGGCCGCCTTTCTGGACGCCCACGGCGTCGGCTCCGTCGCCGTACCCGACACGTTCCCCGTCGGCGCGGCGGACGGCCTGCGTGAGGAGGGCGTCGCGCTCGCGGTGGACTCCGAGGGCGTCGTGGACGACATCCGCGCGGTGAAGACCGACGAGGAGATCGAGCACGTCCGGGAGGCCACGGTCGCGAACGAGAAGTCGATGCAGGCCTGTGAGGAGCTGCTCGACGCTGCCGAAGTCCGGAGCGGCGTGCTCTACTACGAGGACGAACCGCTCACCAGCGAGCGCGTGAAAACCGAGATCGAGGTCACGCTGCTCGAACACGGCTGTGCGCTGGACGAGACGATCGTCGCCTGCGGCGTCGACGCCGCGGACCCCCACGACCGCGGCAGCGGGCCGCTGGAGGCGGGCCAGCCCATCATCGTCGACATCTTCCCGCGGAGCAAGGCGACGGGCTACCACTCGGATATGACCCGGACGTTCGTCAAGGGCGAGGCAAGCGAGACGATCCGGGAGTGGTACGAGCTCACCCAGGAGGCCAAACGCGCGGCGTTCCGGGAACTGGAGGCCGGCGCGACCGGCGCGGACGTGCACGCGGCGGTGTGTGACGTGTACGAGCGCGCCGGCTACCCGACGCTCCGGGACGATCCGTCGACGGAGACGGGGTTCATCCACAGCACCGGTCACGGCGTGGGGTTGGACGTCCACGAGAAGCCGTCGCTGTCGCCGAGGGGTGGGGAACTCGAGGCCGGACAGATCGTGACGATCGAACCCGGGCTGTACCATCCTGAACACGGCGGGGTGCGGATCGAGGACATCGCGGTGGTGACGGAGGAGGGGTACGAGAACTTCAACGAGTATCCGGAACAGTTGGAGCTATGAGGAAATAGAGACTGGCTTACTGCAGATATCGCTTCGACGAAGATCGTCGTGACGAACACCGTGAAAGCCCCTGTGCGCTCGGCTCGCGCGGCTCGCTGCGCTCCTCACTTCGTTGCGGTGCCTTGCGTCGTCACCAGAAATCGGAGATTTCTGGTTGGCAGACGAGAGCTTCGCTCTCGTCAACGCCGTGCTTCCCCGAGCGCACAGCCCCTTTCAGTCCCACCCGCCCGTACAGCCCCCGAGCCTCCCCAACCGATTCGCTCACGTCGTTCGCTCATCCCTCGCGCTCGGTCGGCGCACGGAGGCGTCGTGCGGCGCGCCTGATCGCGCGCCGCACGGCCAGCGAGACCTTCGGTCTCGCCCTGCCGACGCTTCGCGCCACCGCACCGCCATTCGACAATCTCCCCACACCGCTACCCACGGCGAACAACCGCCATCCGCGCACCTTTTCACCCGACGGCCACCACGTATGGGTAGATGACGCTCTGTATCGTCGGCGCCGGCGCGATGGGGCGCTGGCTGGCCGGGACGCTCGCCGACGCCTCGCCGGCGGTCGAGTTCGCGTTCGCCGACATCGACGCCGCAGCGGCGGCTGAGGCCTCCGACACGTTCGACGCCGAGACGGTCGCGCTGGCGGGCGGGACGCCGACGGCGGACCGGACGTTCGACACCGTCGCGCTGACGGTCCCCATCCCCGTCGTCGAGGCGGCTGTCGCGGACTGGGCACCGTACGCCGAGAGCGCGATGCTCGACCTCTCGGGCGTGATGGCCGAGCCGATGGCCGCCATGCGCGAACACCTGCCCGACCGCGAGCGCGCGAGCCTCCACCCGCTGTTCGCTCCCCCGCGTGCGCCGGGCAACGTCGCGCTCGTCGCCGACAACGTCGGTCCGACGCTCGAACCGCTACTGGACGCGCTCCGCGAGGCGGGCAACGAGCTGTTCGAGACCACGCCAGCGGAGCACGACGACGCCATGTCGACCGTGCAGGCGAAGACCCACGCCGCCGTGCTCGCGTGGGCGCTCGCCGGCGACGACGTGCGCGAGGAGTTCCACACGCCCGTCTCGGCCGACCTCCGCGATCTCGCCGCGACGGTAACCGGCGGCGACGCCGGGGTGTACGCCGACATCCAGGACGCCTTCGGCGGCGCTGAGGCCGTCGCCGAGGCCGCTCGTGGGGTCGCCGACGCCGACCGCGAAGGGTTCGAAACGCTGTACGACGAGGCCGCCGACGCCGTCGACGGGGGTGAGCGATGAGCGTCGACCGCGAGCGCCTCCGGGACACCGTGAACTACCTTCGGGAGGTCCGCCCGATCGACCCCGCGGAGATCCAAGAGTACTTCGACGAGACCCCCCACCCCGCGGTGATCCGGCAGGAGCTCCGGGCCGCGGCGTTCGACCTCGACCTCGTCGAACGCGAGGACGGCACGTTCGTCCCGGCCAGCGACGCGCCCGTCGCGCCGCCGGGCTGGGAACCCGAGACGTTGCCGAAACAGTACGAACGCGTCGTCGTCGACCGACTCGTCGAGGAGTTCGGCCTCGACTGGTCCGACGGGGAGTCAGGCGACGAACTCCGCGAGGCGATCCGCCGGCTCAAGGCCGACTACTACCACGGCAACCCCGTCGAGTACGACGAAACCGCGGCGCTGGGGTACGCGATCTACCACCTGCCGGACTACTACGCCGCGACGGGGTACGTGCTCGACGACCTCGCGGAGAACGACGACCTCCCCCGGAAGCTCCGCGTGCTGGACGTGGGCGCCGGCGTCGGTGGGCCCGCGCTGGCGCTGATCGACTACCTACATGACGCGGTCGGTGAGGACGAAGACGAACCCCCCCTCATCGAGTACCACGCGTTGGAGCCCTCGCCTGCGGCGGACCTGCTCGAAGCACTGCTCGAGGAGACGCCGCGGAACGTCCGGACCACGGTCCACCGCGAGCGGGCGGAGGATTTCGACCCCGAGTCGGTGGGTGACGTGGACCTGCTCACGTTCTGTAACGTGCTCTCGGAGCTCTCGGACCCCGCGGCGACGGCGGACCGCTACCTCGACGCGGTCGCGGCGGACGGCACGCTGCTCGCGATGGCGCCCGCGGATCTGGAGACGGCGACGGGGCTCCGGGAGGTCGAGCGGACGCTCGCCCGGCCGGACTCGGGGCCGTCGGTGTACTCGCCGACGCTCCGGCTCTGGCCCGACGAGTCACCCTCGGATCGCGGCTGGTCGTTCGACGTCCGGTCCGACATCGAGGCGCCGCGGATGCAGCAGCAGTTGGACCAGAGCGAGCGCGGCGAGGGTGGCGGCGGCGAGGGGAACGAACCCGGCACGTTCACGAAAACGTCGGTGCAGTTCGCCTACGCGCTCCTGCGCCCCGACGGGAAGCGCCGCAGTCCGGTGGCTGCCTCCGCGGATCGCCACGCCAAGGCCGCGGAGATGGAGCGCCACGTCAGCAACCGGATCGACCTGCTGACGGTGAAGCTCAGTCCGGATCTGAGCCGGCAGGGCGAGCGCGAACGGGAGTACGGCAGCGACCCCAACCCCGTGTTCAAGATCGGCGACGGGAGCGAGGACGTCGAGCAGTACGCGGTAGTGACCCAGCACACGGAGCTGAACCGTGCGCTGGGCGAGGCCGAGTACGGCGCGGTGCTGTCGATGGAGAACGCGCTCGCGCTGTGGAACGACGACGAGGCGGCGTACAACCTGGTCGTCGACGGCGAGACGGTCGTGGATCTGGTCGTTCCCTAGGCTCAGTCCTCGCCGAGTTCGGGTTTCTTCTCGCCGGCCGGCACCACCACCTCCAGCCAGTTCTCCTCGGGCGGCAGCGGACAGGCGAACGTCTCGCTGAACGCACAGAACGGCGAGTACGCGAGGTTGAAGTCGAGCGTCACCGTGTCGCCCGTCTCCAGTTCCCCCTCCGGTTCGAACTCCATGTAGCGCCCCCCGGAGTACGTCTGCTGGCCGGTCGTCTTGTCCCGGAACGGGACGAACAGCGTATCGTCGTCGCTGTTCTCCTGCCGGTAGGCGTGGAGTTCGCAGTCCTCGCCCCGGAGTTCGAACGCGAACGTTGCGACCCGGAGGTAACGAGTCGGCGGGCCGTTTGTGGTCTCCATCTCCACCGGCTCGGGGTCGTCGTGGACGGTCACCTCGGCGTCGACCCGGAACTCGGGGGCCGGGTCGAAGTAGTCGAGGCCGTCGAACTCGTCGCGCTCCTCCGGCGGCACCGGCGACTGCGGGTGCTCGGCGAAGAACTGGTCTTTCTCCTCGCGGTTCTGCCGGAGCTGTGTCTCCCACTCCCCGGCCTCTGAGTCGCTCATGGGCGCGGTTGGGTCCGCGCGGGGATGAGTCCGGCGCTCCCCCGTCGGCTGCCGCGAGGCGAACTACTAATCGGCGCTGTTCGTTACCGGTGCAGTATGAAGTACATCGACTGCGGAACCCTCGTCGACGGGACCGGGAAGGACCCGATCGACGACGCGCGGATCCTCGTCGAGAACGACCGGATCGTCGAAGTCGGCCCCGGAGAGGCGGTCTCGGTGCCCGACGACGCCGATCGGGTTGACCACTCCAGCGAGACCGTAACCCCGGGGCTGATCGACGCCCACCTCCACCTCAAGGGGAGCCGGTCGATGGAGCCGTTCGACTGGATTCAGGAATCGACGGAACTCGCCACCGCGCGGGCGACCGCCGACGTTCGGACGCTGCTGGAGGCGGGGTTCACGGCGATCCGGGACGTGGGCAGCGAGGCCGGCCTGCCAGTCCGTCGGGCGATCGACGACGGCACGATCCCCGGGCCGCGGGTGTTCACCAGCGGCAGCAGCTTCTCCCAGACCGCGGGCCACGGCGACCGCCACTACCTCCCCTACGAGTGGGCAAAAAGCGACGCCGCCGGCGGGAGTCAGATCGTCGACGGCGCCGACGAGTGCCGGAAGGGTGCCCGCGAGCGCATCCGCGAGGGCGCCGACCTGATCAAGATCATGACCACCGGCGGCGTGCTGAGCGAGAAGGACACCCCCAGCCAGAGCCAGTTCACCGACGACGAGATCCGGGCGTTCACCGAGGAGGCCCATCGCGTCGGCATCCCGGTTGCTTCCCACGCACAGGGGGCGCCGGGGATCAAGGCCGCGCTCCGGAACGGCGTCGACACGATCGAACACGGGTTCTACATCGACGGGGAGTGTCTCGATCTGTTCGCGGAGACCGGCGCGACGTTCGTCCCGACGCTGTCGATCGTCCACCGGCTCGTCGAACGCGGCGACGAGTTCGGCGTCCCCGAGTACGGGATGCGGAAGGCCCGGGACGCGAACGAGGCACACTTCGAGGCGACCCGGCGGGCGTACGAGGCAGGCGTCCCGATCGCGCTGGGGACGGACTTCCTCGGGCCGGAGCCGGTAGCCCACGGCGAGAACGCGCTCGAAGCCGAACTGTTCGTCGAAGAAGTCGGCATGAGCGAACACGAGGCCATCGTCGCCGGTACGGGGACCGCGGCGGAGACGGTGCCCGCGGCGGATATCGGCACGCTCACGGTCGGGAACCACGCCGACCTCGTCGCGTTCGAGGAGTCGCCGCTGTCGGACATCACGAACCTCTACGAGCCGACGACGGTGTACAAGGACGGCGAACCGGTGTGAGCTAGCCGGCGCGGATGTGGTCGAGTTCGGTCGCGATCGCGCGGCGTTTCAGCAGCGCGAAGCCGACGATGATCAGCAGGAACCCGGCGATCGTCCCGACTGTCACCACCTCGTCGAGCACCAGCCAGCCCGAGATCGCCGCGAACACCGGCGAGACGTAGGAGACGAGGTTGATCTCGATCGGCCCGAGTCGATCCAGCAGGTCGAAGTAGATCAGAAAGCCCAGCGCGCTGGCGAGCACCGAGAGGTAGCCCAGGCTCGCGACCGTCGGCAGCGTCACCGGTACGTCACCGATCGACTCACCGAGCCCGGCGCTCACGACGTGCATCAACAGCGCGCCGAGCAGCATCGACCACGCCTCCATCGCCTCGACGGGGAGGTCGCTGTCGATCCAGCGGGTGAGCACGGCGCCCAGCGCGAACGAGCCGGCGGCGGCGACGATCAGCAGCTTCGCCACCATCCCGCCCGCGAGCAGGTTCGACGGGTCGGGATCCGCGAGCACGACCGCACCAGTCAGCCCGAGTAGCAGCCCCAGGATCCCCGCAAACCGGAGTCGCTCCTCCGGGAGGAACAGCCGGGCGAAGCCGGTCGTCAGGATCGGGCTCAGCCCCACGAGCACCGCCGCCGACGCACTCGTGACGGCGTCGTCGGCCTCGCCGACGAACAGGAACGCGTGGTACGCCGCGATCAGCAGCCCCCCGCCGACGGCGACGGTCGCCCACTGGTCGCGCCCGCGGGGCACTGGGTCGTCGAGTACCCACCACGCGTAGCAAAGCATCAGCACGCCCGCGATGTCGTAGCGCACCGCAGCGAACAGCACCGGGGGGAAGCCGGCGTCAAGCCCGGCTTTGATCGCCATGAACGCCGAGCCCCAGACCGCAGCGAGAACGAGAAAGAGCGCGAGGTTCCGGTAACGAGTCACTACCCCATCGGAGGGTTCGGGGTGGCTTATGGCTCGCGGTTCCGGTCACTGCGGGGGTCCCGGAGCCGTCAGGCCGCGACGCCGGCGGCATCGCGCTCGGCTCGGAGCCCGCGAAGCAGGTCCTGGCGGGTGATGATGCCGACCAGTTCGTCGCCGTCGAGCACGGGCAGTCGGTTGATGTCGCGTTCGGGGTCCGCGAGCAGGTCGAGCAGGGCGTCGAGGCTCGCGTCCGCGTCGACGGTCACGGGGTCCTCCGTCATCACGGAGCTGATCGGGTCGTCGGCGTGGGCGGCGATATCCACGTCGTCGCCCGGCAGGTCGATCGCGTACGTCAGCGTGTCGACGATCGGCGGGATGCCGATCGGGATCCAGAGCACGCGGTCGTCGACCTCGAACAGGTCGACGAGGTCGCCCTCGGTGACGATCCCGACGAGGCGCCCCTCGTCGACGACCGGGAATCCGCTGAAGTTCACGTCCGCGAGGCGGGCGAGCACCTCGCCCACCTCGTCGTCGGGCGCGACCGTCTCCACGTCGGCGGTCATCACGTCGGATGCGTTCATGCCCGAACCGAGGGCCGGGGGCTACGTGAACGTTGCTGCCGGCGGCCGAACCGAGAAGGGTGCGGTCGTGGGGACGAGCTAATCGTGGAGGTGACAGGCCACCACTTCGCCGTCGGCGCCGGGCTCGTCGTCCGGCGGCGTCGTCTCACACACCGTCTCGAAGCGCTCTCTGAGCGTCTCGGCGGCCGCCTCGAACTCGCCGTTCGCGACGGCCTCCAGCGCCTCGTCGACGACCGCGGCGTTCTCCCCGGCGATCCCGGGGATCTCCTGCTCGCGGTACGCCGCGGGCTCGGTCTCCCGGATCTCCTCGGGGTCGAGGCGCTCGGCCTCGACGTCCTCGCGGAGATCCATCACGTCGCGGAACGCGTCCTGCTCGATCGTGATCTCGTCGGGCGGGATGACTTTCGGACACCGTGTCCGGAACCGACAGCCCGAGGGCGGGTCCCGCGGCGACGGCACGTCGCCGGAAAGCGTCGCCACGCGGCGGCCCTGCTCCTCGACCTCGGCGCGCGGGACGCTCTCCAGCAGCGCCTCGGTGTAGGGGTGCTCGGGGTTCTCGAAGATCTGGTCGGTCGGCCCCAGCTCCGCGACCTTGCCGAGGTACATCACCGCGACGCGGTCGCAGATGTGCCGCACGACCGAGAGGTCGTGGGCGATGAACAGGTACGTCAGCCCGAAGTCGTCCTGCAGGTCGTCGAGCAGGTTCAGCACCTGCGCCTGCACGGAGACGTCGAGCGCCGACACCGGTTCGTCGAGCACGATGAACTCGGGGTCGAGCGCGAGCGCTCGGGCGATCCCCACGCGCTGGCGCTGCCCGCCCGAGAACTCGTGTGGGTAGCGGTCCACCTGGTCGGCCGAGAGCCCGACGCGTTCGAGTAAGGCGCCGGCTCTGGCGTTCCGGATCTCGGTGTCCGACCCCGTCACGGTCACCTCGACGTGGAGGCCGCCGTTCTCTTCCTCGACGGTCGCGTCGAGCAGTGCTTGGTGGGCGTCGACGGCGGCTTCCGGCCCGTCGTCGCCCGTCCGGACCGTCACCGGGATGCGGGCGACGCCGTCCTCGGGCTCGACCACGCGGTCCAGATCGTCGGCGACCGTCATCTCGACGGTGCGGTCGACCCCCTCGACGGTGAGTTCGGCGTCGGTCGCGACAGTCGGATCCGACTCGGGCAGCCCGTGGATCCGCATCCCCTCGGCGACGATGGCGCCGACGGTCATCCGTGGGTCGAGGCTGGAGAACGGGTCCTGGAACACGATCTGGGCGCGCCGGCGGAACGTCGACAGCGACTCGTCGTCCAGGTCGAACACCTCCTCGCCGTCGAACGCGACCGTGCCGTCGGTCGCCTCGCGCAGTCGGAGGAGGGTCTCGCCGGTGGTGGACTTCCCACAGCCGGACTCGCCGACCAGTCCGAGGGTCTCCCCCTCGTGCACGTCGAAGCTGACGCCGTCGACGGCGCGCACGCTCGTCTGCTCGTTACCGAGCAGGCGGTCGATCAGCCCGCCACTGTCGTCGTAGTACTTCCGGAGGTTGCGCACCTCCACGAGCGCGTCGTCGGCCTCACTCATGGGAGACCACCTCCTGTTTCGCCTCGGGTCCGAGCGCCTCGGACTCGTCGTACTCCCGATCGGCGAGCACACAGCGCACGCGGTGCTCGTCGTCGGTCGTCGACGGCGCCTCGCGCTCGTCGATGCGGTTGAGGCAGGCCTCCATCGCCTTCGGACAGCGATCGGCGAAGTAACACTCCTCGCCCATCTCCGAATCGAGCAGGCTCGGGACGTTCCCCGCGATCGGCGAGAGCCGCGGTGC
This sequence comes from Halolamina sp. CBA1230, assembly GCF_002025255.2. GTDB lineage: Archaea > Halobacteriota > Halobacteria > Halobacteriales > Haloferacaceae > Halolamina. Next base: position 2,672,189 of record NZ_CP054587.1, on the reverse strand, counting down.
GGGGTCCTCGATGTCCGGGATCGACCCCAGCAGCCCCTCGGTGTAGGGGTGGACGGGGTTCTCGAACACGTCCTCGAGCGCGCCGCGTTCGACCACCTCGCCGGCGTACATCACGCCGACGCGCTGGCACATCCGCGCGATCACGCCGAGGTTGTGGGTGATCAGCACCACGCTCATGTCCTCCTCCTCCTGGAGATCCCGGAGGAGGTTCAGGATCTGGGCCTGGATCGTCACGTCGAGCGCGGTCGTCGGCTCGTCGGCGATCAGCACGTCGGGTTCGCCGGCGAGCGCCTGCGCGACCATCGCGCGCTGGAGCATCCCGCCGGAGAACTCGTGAGGGTACTCCTCCGCGCGCTGTTCGGGGTCGGGGATGCCGACCCGTTCGAGCAGTTCGACCGCTCGCTCGCTGCTCTCCTCGGAGACGTAGCTCTGTGAGGGGAGCAACGCGTCGGCTGCGAACCGGGCGAGCCCGTACCCCTGGGTGCGCGAGCGGGTGCGCCGCGGGTTCGCGCGGGCACGCCGCTGGACCTCGACGGCCTCGGCGATCTGCTCGCCGACCGTGATCGAGGGGTTGAGGCTGCTCATCGGGTCCTGGAAGATCGTCGCGAACGCCGGCCCGCGGAGCCACCGCCGAGTCGCCTCCGGAAGCTGTCGGACGTCGACGTAGTCGCCGTCGACCGCCTCGGGATGGGACTCGGCGTGCTCCTCGGCCAGCTCGGCGTCGCGGTACCACACCTCGCCCTCGACGATCCGGCCCGGCGTCTCCACCAGGTCGATCAGCGAGAGCGCGGTGACGGATTTCCCGGAGCCGGACTCGCCGACGATGCCGAACGTCTCGCCGTCGCGGACGTCGAAGTCGACCGATTCGACGGCGTTGACCTGCCCCTCCTCGGTGAAGAAGCGGGTCGTGAGGTTCCGCACCTTCAGGATCTCGTCGGCCATCTCAGACACCCCCCTCCCCCTCGATACCGGGGTCCAAGGCGTCCCTGAGCCAGTCGCCGACGAGGTTGACGCCGATCACCGCGAGCACGATCGCCAGCCCGGGAACCGTCGCGATCCACCAGGCCGTCGAGAGATAGCCGCGTCCCTGGGAGATGTCGAACCCCCAGGAGAGCGTCGTCCCCGAGAACCCGAGGAAGGAGAGCGAGGACTCGAGCAGGATGATCGCCGCGACCTGGATCGTCGCGAGCACGAGGATCGGCGTGATCGCGTTGGGCAGGACGTGCCGGCCGATGATCCGGGTGTCGCTGGCCCCCAGCGCGCGGGCGGCCTTGACGTACTCCTCCTCGCGGATCGAGAGCGCCTCGCCGCGGGCGATCCGGGCGAACCACACCCAGTTCACCAGGCCGACGACGACGATCACCGTCCCCGGCAACACGAAGGAGTCCGGCATTCCCGTCGGTAAGCCCAGGGCTTGCCGGACGGGGTCGACGAGCCCCAACGCGACGAACGGGTCGGGCACGTCGACGGCTGCCCGGCCCCAGAGACCGATCAGCGAGATCGCGAGCACCAGCGAGGGGAACGCCAGCGACACGTCGGCAAAGCGCATCAGCGCGTCGTCGACCCGGCCGCGGTAGAACCCCGCGACGAGGCCGACGCTCACCCCGAGCAACGCCGCGAGCACGGTGCCAAGCAAGCCGACCATCATCGACGTGCGGGCGCCGTACACCGCGCGGGAGTAGACGTCCTGTCCGAGCGAGTTCGTACCGAGCGGGTGGCTCGCGGTAGCGTTGATCTCCACCGTCTCGTTGACGATCTGGAGCGAGCCGTTGACCATCTCCGAGGAGGTCTCCTCAGTCGTCCGGCTGAAGCCCAGCGGCGGGAGGTTGTTCTCGTCGAGGTTCTGGTTCGTCGGGTTGTGCAGCGCGATAAACGGTGCGAACGTCGCGACCAGGATCATCGCCAGCACGAGCACGATACCCAGCTTCGCGAGCGCGCTCGATCGCAGCTCTTTCTTGAGGTTTCGGAGCGTTCGTGGAGAGATCATTCGGCGACCACCTGTGGGTCGAGATACGCGTAGATGGCGTCGACGACGAGGTTCACGATCACGAAGCCGGAGCCGATCACCACGAGCGTCGCCTGGAGGATCGGCCAGTCACGCGCGTTGATCGCGTTGATCAGCGTCGTGCCCAGCCCCGGCCACGCGAACACCGACTCGGTGATGACCGCACCGCCGATCAGCGTGCCCAGCTGGAGGCCGAGCACGGTGATCACGGGGATCAGCGTGTTCCGCAGCGCGTGCTTGTAGCGGACCATCGACTCGGGCAGCCCCTTCGCGCGGGTCGCCCGGACGTACGACTGACCCAGCTCCTCGAGCATCCCCGAGCGGGTGAGTCGGGTGATCAGCGCCGTGAAGTACGTCCCCAGCGTCACCGCGGGGAGCGTGATATGCCGGAGCCACTGCCACATGGCGTTGGCGCCGGGGCCGGGGCCCTGGTTGAGCAGGATCCGGAACGCCTCGGCGAAGCCGAACGCGCGGCCGCTGGTCGGGAAGATCCCGAACTGCACGGAGAGCAGCAGGATCAGCATGATCCCCAGCCAGAAGTTCGGCGTCGAGATCCCCACCAGCGAGAACGTCGTCGCCGCGTAGTCGGCGGGCTCGTGGCGCCGGGTCGCGCTGATCACACCAAGCGGGATCGAGAGCCCGATGGCGATGATACTGCTCACGACCGCGAGCTCGAGGGTCGCGGGCAGCTTCGAGAACACCATCTGGCTCGCCTCGATCCCCGAGATGTAGGAGTAGCCCATGTCGCCCTGGAGCAGCTCCCAGAGGTAGTCGAGATACTGGACGTACAGCGGCTGGTCAAGTCCCAGCTCTTCCGCGATCCGTTCGCGAAGCTCGGGGCTGGCGTCCAGCGGCGCAACCGCGTCGACGGCGCTCCCCGGCGTGATGAACCGGAGCATGAACACGATCGTGACCACACCCCAGACCACCACGACGCCCTGCAGCCCCCGCTTCAGCAGGAACCGACCGTAGGACATCTACTCTTCGCTGGGCAGGCTCTGGGCCTCCGAGACGAGCCGGTCGAACTCCTCGTTGGACCAGCTGGTGAGGTTCCCGTCGCTGGTGAGCAGCGGGATCAGCGTCTGGCTCGCGTCGAACGTGGTGTTCCCCCAGCCGAGCAGGTACCAGTGGGGGCTGGTCTCGATATCCCCGTCGGTCACCTCGCTGGCCAGCGCCTGGAAGTCACGCTGGTTCACGCTCGCGGTGACGTTCTCCAGGTCGTCGAGGTAGCCCGCGACCGCCTGGGCGATCTGGACGTCGTTGAGGTAGCGCCCCACCGGCGTGTGGAGCTCCACTTCGACGCCCCCGTACCCCGACTCCTCGACCAGCGTCTCGGCCTGATCGGGATCGTACGGGTACGGGTCGAGATCCCCGTTGTAGCCGAAGTAGCCGTCGAGCGTGGGCTGGCCGGTCTGGTCGCCGAACGTGCTCAGCACGTTCTCGACGATGCTCTCGAGGTCGATCGCGTAGTTGACCGCCTGCCGGAACTCGGCGGAGTCGAACGGCTCCACGTCGTAGCGCATCGCGTTGAAGATGACGCGCGTCGACGGCGCCGCGGCGATGCTACTGCTGTCGTTCTGCTCCACCCGGCTCACTTCCTGTGGCGGGACGTTGACGATGATGTCCGACTCCTCGGAGAGCAGCGAGTTCACGCGCGTGCTCGACTCGCTGGAGGCACGCATCGTCAGCGTGCTGATCTCCGCGGCCTCCTTCCAGTAGTTGTCGTTGCGGTTGAACACCACTTCGACACCCTGCTCGTAGGTCTCGAGCACGAACGGCCCGGTTCCGTCCATGTTCTGGTTGATGTAGGAGCCCTCGTTGGACTGGACCCACGACTTGTTCATGATCGGGCCGTAGCTCGCGAACAGCGAGAACACGATGGGGTTGAGCCCGCTGCTCATCACGTCGACCGCGCGCTCGCCGTCGACGACTTCGGCGCCGGTGACGCCCGCGAGCTGGTCCTGCTGGGGGCTGGCGATGCCGACCTCGGGGTCGACGATCCGGTTGATCGAGTACGCCACGTCCTCGGGCGTGAGGTTGTCCCCGGAGTGGAACGAGACGCCGTCGCGGATGTGGAACCGGACGCGACCGTTCTCCTGCCGGCTGTAGTCGTCGGCCAGCGATTCGAGGATACCGCCCTCACGGTCGCGGTCGAGCAGCTTTTCGTACGCCTGCATCACGATGTTGTCCGTCGGCGTCGCGCGGTGGTCCTGCGGGTCGAGCCCGCTGTCCATCTGGGACTGGTTGATCACCACGTCGTCGCCGTCGTCGTTCGCCGGCGTGATCGCGTACGCGTCGATGAACTCGTCGGCGCGGGCCTGCCACTCGATGTCGTCGCTCTTGCCGTACACCGAGTACTGGCGGTTGAGGAACACCCACGGCGCCTGCTCGTGGGCGACGCGGTTCGCCCGCTGGAGGTAGCCGTCGCGGGTCTCCGGCTCCGGCCGCTCGGTCGCCGTCTCCCCGGGCTCGGTCGGTTCGTCCGTCGGCTCGTCGGTGCCGCCACCCGGCTCGTCGGTGCCGGTTTCAGTGCCGCCACCGCCACCACAGCCGGCGACGGCAGTCGCCGTCGCCGCGCCCGCGAAGCCGAGGAACTTCCGTCGACTCACGTCCGCGCTGTCTTTGTCAGACATAGGCAGTCGGAAGAGGCGGATTAACTTATACCCTGTGCCACGCACGCATACACCAATCCGTCCACGGGCGGTGGAACACGTCGGGAATCCGTCGGGATGACCCGGAAGTAAAAGCGGCTGTTTATCCTAAACCCGGCGGAAACGGAGTCGGTTGCCGGTTGACGCGGGGACGTGGCGGCCGCTCTACTCCGCCTGTGCGTCGACGGCGGCGACGCCCGCGAGGTTGACGATGTCCTTGACCTCGTCGCCGCGCTGCATCACGTGGACGGGCTCGTCCATGCCCACGAGCATCGGCCCGATCGCCTCCGCGCCGCCGAGGCGCTGGAGCAGTTTGTACGCGATGTTGCCGGCCTCCAGGTTGGGGAAGACGAGCACGTTCGCGGGCTCGTCCAGTTCGGAGAACTCGTAGGTATCCGTCAGGATCTCCTCGACGACCGCGGTGTCAGCCTGCATCTCGCCGTCGACGGGGAAGTCCACCGCGGGATCGTTCCGCAGGGTCGCGGCGGCGTCGCGGGGTTTGGCGGTCCCCTCGTTCTCGACGGAGCCGAAGTTGGAGTACGACAGCAGCGCCGCCCGCGGTTCGACGTTGAAACTCCGGGCGAGCTCGGCGGTGTGCTTGGTGATCTCCTCGAGCACTTCCTCGCTTGGGTCCTGGTTCACCGTCGCGTCGGCGATGAACACCACGCGGTTCTTGAACGTCAGCATGTACACGCCGGCGGCGTAGTCGGCGTCGTCGGCGGTGCCGATCACCTCGAGCGGCGGGCGCAGCGCCGACGGGTAGTGGTGGGTCAGCCCCGTCAGCAGCGCGTCGGCGTCGCCCTGCTCGACCATCGCGCTCCCGAGGTAGTTGGTGTCCCGGCGGATCAGTTCGCCCGCCTCGCTCCGGGTGACGCCCTTGCGCTGGCGGAGCTCGTACAGCCGGTCGGCGTACGCCTCGGTCTCGTCGACGCGGGGGTCGACGATCTCCGGGGTGAAGTCGAGCCCGAGATCGGCGGCGATCGTCCGGATCTCGTCGCCGTTGCCGAGCAGCACCGGGTCACCGATGCCCTGCTCCTGGATCTGGGCGGCGGCGCGGACCATCTTCTCGTCGGTGCCCTCCGCGAGCGCGATGCGCTGGTCGGTGCTTTTCGCCTTGTTGAGCACGACCCGCATCATCTCCCGGGACTTGCCCAGCCGCGCCTCCAGCTTCTCGGAGTAGGCGTCGACGTCGATCTCGGTGCGGGCGACGCCCTCGTCCATCGCCGCCTCGGCGACGGCGGGCGCGACCTCGAACAGCACGCGCGGGTCGACCGGTTTGGGGATGACGTACTCCGGCCCGTACTGGAGGGGCTGGTCGCCGTACGCCTTCACGACCGCGTCGGGGACGTCCTTCCGGGCGAGTTCGGCCAGCGCCTCGGCGGCGGCCATCTTCATGTTCTCGGTGATGCTGGTCGCGCGCACGTCCAGCGCGCCACGGAACAGGAACGGGAACCCAAGCACGTTGTTCACCTGGTTCGGGTAGTCCGAGCGCCCCGTCGCCATGATCACGGTGTCGTCCCGGGCCTCGCGGGCCGCCTCGTAGCCGATCTCCGGCTCGGGGTTGGCCATCGCGAACACGATCGGGTCCTCGGCCATCGACTGCACCATCTCCTGGGAGACGATACCGCCGACCGAAAGCCCGACGAACATGTCCGCGCCGTCCATCGCGTCCGCGAGGTCGCCCTCGGGCAGGTCGCGGGCGAACTCCTTCTTGTACTCGTTCACGTCGTCGTTCGCGGCGCGCTGTTCGGTGATGATCCCCGAGGAGTCACACATGGTGATGTTGTCGGGGTCGGCGCCGAGTTCGACGTAGAACCGCGCGGTCGCCAGCGCCGACGCGCCGGCGCCGGAGAACGTGATCTCCATCTCGGAGATCTCCTTGTCGAGGACGTCGACCGCGTTGAGCAGCCCCGCGCCGCTGATGATCGCCGTCCCGTGCTGGTCGTCGTGGAACACGGGGATGTCCATCGACTCCCGGAGCCGCTGCTCGATCTCGAAACACTCCGGGCCAGCGATGTCCTCGAGGTTGATCCCGCCGAAGGTGGGCTCCATCGCCTCCACGGACTGGCAGAACGCGTCGACCTCCGCCTCGTCGAGTTCGATGTCGAACACGTCGATGTCGGCGAAGCGCTTGAACAGCACGCCCTTCCCCTCCATCACGGGTTTGGAGGCCTGTGCGCCGATATCACCGAGCCCGAGCACGGCCGTCCCGTTCGAGACGACGCCCACCATGTTCCCCTTCGCGGTGTACTCGTAGGCGCGGTCCTCGTCCTCGTCGATGTCGCGACACGGCGCCGCGACGCCGGGCGAGTACGCCAGCGAGAGGTCGCGCTGGGTGTTCGTCGGCTTCGTCGTCGATATCTCGATCTTGCCGGGCGGATCGGACCGGTGATACTCCCGGGCGTCGTCGTCGAGTCCCATACGCCCGCCCAAACCCGGCGGCGTCAAAAGTCTATCCACCTCCGTCGTAACCCGATTCGACGAACGTCGAACACGCAGTGTCACGAACGGCGGCGACGATCAGGGCGCGTACGGCGCGTGCCGTTCGACGGTCAGGTCGAACCCGACCGCCTCGGCGTCGAACGTGGGCCAGTTCGGCGTCGCAGTCAGACACTCGAAGGGCTCATCGCCCGACGACACCAGGTACGTGTCCTCGCTGCGCGCGCCGCCGACGACGGGGTTGTACGCGTACCCCATCGGCGCCCGCACGTCCTGGTCCGCCTCGGGTGCGGCCAGCCACTCGCGGCGGGCGAACCCCGCCGCGCCGCCCTGCTCGCCGTCCTCCCAGGCGTCCGGGAAGCCGAGTTCGGCGTACGCCTCCCGGATCGCCGCGAACACGTCGCCCGCGTCGCCGCCGGAGTCGACCGCCTCGTGGGTCGCCGCGAGCGCGGTCGCCTCGGCTCGCGCCGCCGACCGGAACTGCTCCTCGAAGCGCTCCGGGGGGTCGAACGCGACGGTTCGCGTGAGCGAGGCGTGGAGGCCCCGGCGCTCCGCGGTGACGGTCACCACCGCGTAGTCGCCGAGCTCGTCGGCGCCCGCCGGCGGGGAGTGGTACGCTTCGGCTCGCTCGCTGCCCGCGACTCGCACGACCGGCGCGGACATCTCGCCCGAGGAGAGCGCGATCCGCAGCGCCGACGCTGCCTCGTACTCGGCGTCATCAGGTCCGAGTTCGCGGCAGACGCGCTCGACCGCGGCGGCGGTCTCCTCGGCCAGCGAGCGGTAGCGGTCCACGTCGTTCGGGACGAGCGGCTGGCGGAGCGCGCCGGCGTCGATACGGTCCAGTCCGGGAACGTCGAAATCGGCCGCACCTGCGCCGGGCGATTCCCGGGCAACGGCCTCGGCCAGCGACTCGTGCCACGGGACGGGCTCGACGGCGAACGTGTCGGGGAGCTCCTCGTCCGCGATGCGTTCGGCGTCGCCGGCGGGTGCGACCGCGCGGAACGCGGGCGTGTCGCCGGAGACGTACCCCGCGGCGGCGACGCCGACGCCGTCCTCGCGGGCCGGGGCGTTCCGGCCGCCGGTGAGCCACGCGAACGCGTTCGGCCGGGCGAACCAGACGGCGTCGTGGCCCGTCGCCGCCAGATAGTCGTCGAGGCGTGCGGCGCGGGCGTCGAGGTCGACCATACCGGCGCTGGCGGCGGCGGCGACTTCAACGCGCCGAAGGAGTACGGGACGCTGGGCTATCGCTCGACGGCCATCTCCCGCTCGGAGTCGGTCGTCGTCTCACCCTCCGTCTCCAGCAGGGCGTCGAGACGGCGCTCGAACTCCGCGTCGTTCAGCTCGCCCTCGGCGTAGCGCCGTCGGAGCGTCTCGACCGGGGTTTCGACGGACTGGTCGGCGTCCGTCTGCTCCCCCGGGGCGGCTTCGGGGGCTGCTGCCGCCTGTCTGACGACGCCCATCGTCAGGTGTGTCGCGACAGTGAGCGAGAGGAGGGCGGGCAGTAGCAGGAGGATCGCCGTCACCCCACCGCTGCCCGTCAGTCCGAACAGACTGAGTAGCAGTACAGGCACCCCGACGAACGCGGCGACGACGGCGACCAACGTCCGTCCGAGCGGCGATGGAGGGGCGTACTCGTGGACCGTATCGTACATGTGGGGTAGTTCACGTGAGTCCACATAGTTCCTGTGGGCTCGAAAACGACGGAACACCGTCCCCCAACGGAACCCACAAGTGCGCCCGAACCCGACTCTCGGTGAATGAAGCGTCCCAGCTACCGGCGGTTCGCCCTGTTCACCACGGCACTCACCGGGGTACTGGTCGCGCTCGGCGTCTACACCGCGGCGACGGGCTCCGGGCTGGCGTGCTCCCAGCAGTGGCCGCTGTGTGACGGGGGTGTGCTGCCACAGACGGTCCCGAGCTTCATCGAGTGGTTCCACCGCCTCGTCGCGATGATCACCGGGTTTGCGATCGTCGGCGTCGTCGCCGCCGCGTGGCGCGGCGACCAAGGTCGGCGGACGGCGCTGTACGCCACCGCCGCGCTCGTGCTGCTGCCGTTCCAGATCTCGATCGGCGCGATCACGGTGACGCTCAACGGCGCGATCCCGTGGGGGTACTCGGTGCCGACCCACGCCGCCCACCTGCTGTTCGCGCTGCTGATCTTCACCGCGCTGACGCTGTCGACGATCACCGCCTACCGCGGCCACTACGAGCGCTCGCTGTTCGACCGGAGCCGGCTCGCCGTCGGCGCCGCGCTGCTGTTGATCCCCGCGAACTACCTCGTCAGCCGAGTGAGCCCGGTTATCGACTACGGCCCGTTCGCACAGGGGGCGTTCGCGCTGACCGCGCTCGCGGCGTTCGCCGCGCTGGTCGCCGCCGCCGTCTGGCTCCCTGAGACGTCGCTCGCGCGCTACCGGCCGGGCGTGTTCGTCGCCGGGGCCGCGGTGTTCCTCGTGACGCTGCTCGGTCGGGATCTGGTGGTGTACACCGACGAGGCGCGCCTCGTCAACGGCCTGCTCTACCTCGTCGCGTTCGCCGCCGTGGCCGTCGTCGCCTACGCCGCCCGCGGCGGGTCCGGCGAGGATCGATCCATCCCGGCGTAACTGCCCCGCAATCCTCTTCTCCCCGCCCCGTCAGCGTTCGCCCATGCAGCGGTCACGCCGCGCCGTGCTCGCCGCCGTCCCGGTCGCGCTCGCGGGCTGTGGCCGATCGCTCCGGGAGAACACCGTCCCTGGCGGGCTCGACGTCCGGAACCGCCGGAGCGAAGCGGTCACCGTCTCGGTCCGGGCGGCGCTGCTGCCCGAACTCGAGGAGAACGACGGCGACGGTGTCGGGATCACGGAGTCGCCGACTGCGACGCCGGCGACGCCGCGGGACGCGGATCTCGACGACCCCGCTGCGAGCGGCGAGTACCGTGTCGGTCCCGAGAGCGAGCGTCGCGTCCCCGACTTCTTCCCGCAGGGCGGCCGCTGGGCGTTCGAGGCCGTCGTCGACGACGAGGACGTGGACGGCGACCGCACCCGGATCGTCCTCCACACCGCGCTCCCCGGCCCAACGGGGGCCGACACGATGCTGGTCACCGTCCGGCGACGGCGCGTGACCGCGCGGGCGACGACCGTCGACTGAGAACTAGACGAAGTCCGAGAGGCCCGCCTGCGAGTCGTCCGACTCCTCCTCCTCGGGCTCGGCTTCCGCTGGCTCCTCCTCGGGGGCGGGCTCCCCGTTTTCGCTCTCTCCCTCGTCCTCGCGCTCCGGGAGGTCGCCAGCGAACGCGCCGCCGGCGTGTTCCTCCAGTTCGTCTTCGCGGAGTTCCTGTGCGTCCTCGACGATCCCTTGGACCTTGTTGGTGGACTCGCCGCTGCCCGACACCGCCGCGAGCTCCGCCTCGTCGAACTCGAAGTACGCCGTCACGGCGACGGCGAGTTCGCGCGGCTTGCAGTGGTGGATCATCGCCGAGAGGAACGGCAGTACCTCCCGCCGGGCGGTCTCGATGCTCAGCCCGCCCGAGACCGCGATCTTCCGGCAGATCTCGTCGATCGTCGCGTCCGAGGAGGGCCACATCTGCGGGCGGCCGCCGTACTGGGTCCAGCCGCCGTAGGTGTCGTCGCGGGAGGCGGCGACGCCCGCGGCGACGTTGTCGGTGACGTAGCGCCAGTAGGCGTACTCCTGTGTGGCCTGCACGCGGCCGAGCCAGCGGTCGGCGTTGGCGACGAACTCGTAGGCCCGGACGGTCTCCCGGGGTTCGTACACCTTCATCACCTTGTCCTCGACCCACGCCGTGAGGTCGTCCGGCGTCTCGTCGGCGTCGTAGGCGACGTGGAGCGCGTCCTGCGCGCTCTCCTCCTCTTTCAGGATCGCGTCGAGGACGGTGAAGATGCCGGCCGTCGTGTCGCGGTCGCCCGTGACCACGTCCTCGACGGTAAGGTGGTCTCTCCCCTCCGCCGTCGCTTGGAGGTCCTTCACCGCCCCGCGGAGGTCGCCGCTGTTGGCGTCGGCGATGCGCTGGAGCGCGTCGCTCTCGAACTCGATCCCCTCCTTCCGGCAGATGTCCCGGAGGACGGGGACGATCGAGCGCGCGGAGACGTCCCGGAACTCGATCTCCCGGCAGGCGTTCCGGAGCCCGCGGCTCATCTCGTAGAACTCGTTGGCGATGAGGACGATCGGCTGGTTCGCTTCCTTCACTAGCTCCGTGATCGCCCCCGCGCCGCCGCGGTCGTAGTTGCCGTGGATGTTGTCAGCCTCGTCGACGATGATCAGCTGTCGGCCTCCCTCGTCGGTCGCATCGCCACCCAGCGTCTCGTTGCGCGCCGCACGGCCGGCGAACCGCTCGATCTTGTCGGCGGTGCGCTGGTCGGAGGCGTTGAGTTCGACCGTCTCCCAGCCCATGTCCGACGCCAGCGCGTGAGCCGCCGAGGTCTTCCCCACGCCGGGGCTGCCGTGGAGGATCACCGCCTCCCGGTGATCGTCCCACGTCCGCCCCCACTCCTCGAAGGCGTCGCGGGCTTTGTCGTTCCCCCGGACCGCCGAGAGCGTGTCGGGCCGGTAGGACTCCGTCCAGTCAGCCATTACCGGAGGGAGGTGGCTGGCGTGGTTAGTTGTTCCGGAGCGTGGGTGTTGGGTGGTTGTTCTCGTGACGGTGATCGGTCTGTTTCCCCGACAACGACCGCTACCGCGACCACCCTCGAAGCATGGCCACTTGCGACCGCACAGCCCACACTCTCGCGGCTTCACCGCTCGCTTCGAGACGGTTTACCGCTCCCGATGGTCGCGTTTTCCCGTCTCGCTGCCTCCCCACCCGATTCGCTCGGGCTTCGCCCTCGCTCATCCCTCGCGCTGCGCGGCGTCACGAGGACGCCGCGGATTCGCGCCACCGCCCAGCCAGACGGGTGCTCGGAAAGCTACTCCCCGTCCACGTTCCGCGTCAGCGCAGACAGCACGAACGAGATGAGCCAATGGCGCCGGCGTAGTCGTGGGTGAACGCGTCGTCGAGGCCGGCGAGTGCGCTGGGTGCGGCCATCGTGGGGCGGTTCGACAGCTATCGCATGAACCGTTCGGTGGTGCGACGTGTGCGACCGCCCCCCAAAGCCGAGGTAGGTTTTTTCAGTCCGCTCACGTCTCACCGAGTATGTTCCCCGCGATCATCGAGACCGAACGGCTCAGACTGGAGCCCCGGACGCCCGAATACGTCGACACGTTCGCCCTCTACGAGCACTGCAAGCAGGGCGCGCCACACATCGACGAGATCACCGAGTACCTGCCGTGGGAGCCCCACGCCACCCCCAACGAGACCGCGGAGTTCCTCGAACGCGGCGTGGAGGGGCGCGAGGAGCGCGAGGGGATCGACTACGTGATCCGACCGCGCGAAGGCCAAGAGGGGGCTGACGAGATCGCCGGCTTCGGCGGCCTCACGCTCGACTGGGACACCGACAGCGCCGAACTCGGGACGTGGCTCCGGAAGCCGTTCTGGGGGCGCGGCTACTCGGCCGAGCGCGCGCTGGCGCTGGCCGAACTCGCCTTCGAGCAGCTCGACCTCGAACTGGTGGCGGTGACCCACGACGTCGACAACGAGCAGTCGGCCCGGGCCATCGAGAAGTACATCGAGCGCATGGGCGGCCGTCGTGAAGGAACGCTGCGGAACTTCCACGCCGGCGACCCGCCCGTCGACGTCGTCCGCTACAGCGTCACGCAGTCGGAGTACCGCGACGCCGACCCCGAGCAGGAGGTGACGTTCCTCGACGGCGAGGGGGAGCCCTGGCCGTGAGCGACCTGTTCCCCGAGACGGTGGTGACCGACCGTCTGCGGCTGGTTCGGGCCGACGCCGACGACGCCGACGCGCTCGACCTGTACGAGCACTGGCACGCGGGCGCCCCGAACATCGAGGAGACCACCGAGTACGTCACGTGGAGCCCGTACGACCACCCCCACGGCGTTGCCGAGACGCTGGCGGACGTGGCCGACAGCGCCGAGGACGGTGAGGGAGCGATGTACCTCCTCCGTCCCCGCGAAGGGGAGGACCGCGAAGAGCGACGCTCCGCTGGCAGCCGGGCGGAGCCCGGCGACGACGAGTTCGCCGGGACGGCGGGGCTGTTCGTCGACTGGGACTCTAGGGTCGGCGGCCTCGGGATGTGGCTCCGGAAACCGTTCTGGGGGCGGGGGTACTCCGGCGAGCGTGCCGACGCCCTGCTGGCGCTGGCGTTCGACCGGCTGGATCTGGATCTCGTCCGGGTCTCACACCTCCCCGAGAACGAGAACTCCGAGCGCGCGATCACGAAGTACGTCGAGCGCCACGGCGGCCGCCGAGCGGGGCGGTTCCGGAACCGCGTGGCGTTCGACGACGGGAGCGTTCACGACACGATCGAGTACTCGGTCAGCCAGCGGGAGTGGCGCGAGGCCGACGGCGCCGAGACCGCCGTCGAGTTCCGGGAGTAAGCTCCCTCAGAGCTCCCGGGCGACCATCTCGCCCCAGTGCTCGAAGCCGTGGCGCTCGTAGAACGCCCCCGCCCGGTCGTTCTCGCGATCCACGTCGAGCACGAGTCGGTCCAGCGGCAGATCCTGATCGCGGGCGAGGGAGACGGCGGCGTCCATCAGGTCGTCGGCGACGCCCGTCCCGCGGTGATCGGGCGCGACGTAGATCTCGTTCAGGACGGCCGCGTCCCAGATGAAGCGGTGGCTCTCGGGGAGGACGAAGACGTAGCCGGCGACGGTGTCGGTGGTGTCCGCGTCCGCCTCGACCGCCACGGTCACACACCGCGGGTCCGCGTCGACACAGCGCTCGACCCAGTCGAACCACTCATCGCGGTACTGGGCGTCGAGTTTCCCCTCGTACTTCCCCTGTTTCTCCTCGCTGCCGGTGTCGCTGCCGAGGCCGAGCTCGAACGCGCGCTTGCAGTCCCAGAGCCCCTCGGCGTCGTCGGGGTCGTACGGGCGGATCTCCATGGACCGAGTGACGCCCGCCCGCTGTTGAGCCTGTCGCTCCCTCTCGTCACCGGTCAACGCCCGCGGGTCTGCCACGAGCGAACGCTCACCGTCGCCGCCGCGAGCCCGACGAGCATGAGCTGCCAACCCGCGGTCACGAGCGGGAACACCCGCTCGGTCGGCCCGTCGTCGGCCTGCCACGGGGTCGGGTCCGCGCCGGTGCTGTACCGCGTGTTCTCGGTCGTCGACGGCCGCGAGGTCTCCTCCGGGGTCGGCGAGAGGTCGACGAACGTCTGGACGATCCCCTCCGTCGTCGAGAGCGTTAGTTCGCCGTCGACCGTGTAGAACTGGTCGTGGAGCGGCCAGAGCGCGTTGACGCCGTTGGTCACCATGTCGGGAAGGATCCCGCCAGCGAGAAGTGCTGCGACCGCGACGCCGGCGACGTAGCTGGCGTCCGCCCCCCTGCGCTCGCGGAGCCACGAGCGGTCGCGCCGCGCGTCGGCGTAGATCACGGCACCGAGCAGTGCCGGGAGGAACAGCGTGTGCAGCGCCGAGCGGTGGGCCCCCGCGATCACGGGTGCGAGGAAGGAGTCCAGATCCGGGACCGCCGCGGCGACGAGCACGACCGCGATGGCTTTCGGCGTGAACCGGTCACCCAGCAGCGCGGCGCCGACGAGGCCGCCGACGGCGACGTGGACCAGCGTCGAGGGCACGTGTGAGGGTGCAACACACACGGGTATAGCGTTTGCGCCGGGCGGGATCGCCCCGTCGCCGGATCCGCCCCCGCCGACGAACCGACAAGACAGCGTTCAAGGGCCGCTCGCCCCGTCGTCCGGGTATGGACGAACTCGACACGCCGGTGCTGGACAACCACCTCCACCTCGACCCGGAGCACGGGCAGGGGATGGAGGCCGTCCGGGAGTTCGAACACCTCGGCGGCACCCACCTGCTCGTCGTGAACAAGCCCTCGTGGCACCTCGGCCCGGTGCCGAGCGAGCGGGCCGACTTCCGCCGGGCGTTCGAGGCGACGATCGACGCGGTCGCCGACGCGAACGAGATCCTGCCTGGGAAGGCCTGGCCCGTGCTGGGCGTGCACCCCGGCCTGATCAGCCACCTCGTCGACGAAGGGTACGAGCCGGAAGCGGCACGAGACCTGATGCAGTCCGGCCTGGATCTCGCCGCCGAGTACGTCGCGGACCAGCGCGCGCTGGCGCTCAAAACCGGGCGCCCCCACTACGAGGTCAGCGACGCGGTTTGGGACGCCTCGAACGCGGTGCTCAAACACGGGCTCGCGCTGGGGGCGGAACACGACTGCGCGGTCCAGCTCCACACCGAGGGCACCGACGACCTGACCGAGGTCGCGGAGTGGGCCGAGGAGCGCGGGCTGCCCGCCGAGATGGTCGTCAAACACTACGCCGGCGGCGAGCTCGCGGGCCCGACGCCGAGCGTGATGAGCGAGAAGGACCGCCTCCGGACGGCTGCGGGGGCGGGTGAGCCGTTCCTGATGGAGACGGACTTCGTCGACGACCCCGACCGGCCGGGCGCGGTGCTGGGGCCGAAAACCGTCCCGCGGCGCGTGCGGTGGCTGTTGGAGGAGGACCACGACGACGCAGTCGAGAACGCCCACGTCGAGACGCCCGAACGCGTGTACGGGATCGACACCGAGGCGACGCTCGCCCGCGGGGAGTAGCCCCGAGATGCCGGTTCGGGGCGGGGCCCCGAGCGCCGACGGATAGGAAAACCCTTTGCGTCGTCGGGGAGCACATGGGGGCATGACCGACGAAGACGAGCCGGTGGAGACGTTCTACACCGAGGAGCGCTGGCAGAACTGGATCGACCGCCTGAAGGAGGAGGATCTGGACCTCGAGGACGAGGACTCCGCCCGCCTCCTGATGAACCTTCAGGAGGACACCGCCATCGCGGTCGCGAAGGTGATCGAGGCGTACGAGGACGACCAGATCGACGAGGAGCGCGCCCACGAGGAGCTCTCGGAGATGCAGGAGATCGTGCTCGCCGAGGCGCCGCTCGAGAACGAGGAGAAGGCGATGCTGATCGAGAGCGTCCAGATGAGCCTCGAGGTCGTGTTCTACGCCGCCCAGGAGTACCTCGCCGCGGGCGCGGCCGACGAAGCCAGCGTCGAGGAGTACGTCGACGCCGCCGCCGACGCCGAGGCCGAGGAGGATATCGACACCGCGATCGGCTACATCGTCCAGGCCGGGACGCGCGTGATCGACGGCGAGGAGATCGACCCCGCGCTGGCCGACGAGATGGAGTACGGGCTGGTGGCGGAGTGGATCAACGGGCTGGAGTCGCTGCAGAACGCGCTTGCCTCGCCCGAAACCGTCGAGGAAGAGGACTGAACCGTACTTCGAGGGGGAGAGCTTTATCCCCCCGGCGGTCGCTGATTCGATAATGCGGTTCTGGGACGACGATCGGGCGCAGTCGATGCAGGTTGGCGCCATTATCCTGTTTGGCTTCCTGATCGTCGGGATGGCGACGTTCCAGACGACTGTCGTTCCCGGACAGAACGCCGCAATCGAGTTCGATCACAGTCAGACGGTACAGTCCGACATGCAGGATTTCCGGGGTAACCTGTTCCGGGCTGTCGACACTGGTCTTCCCCAGCCGACGCAGGTCACACTCGGAACACGATACCCCAATCGGCTGCTGTTCGTCAATCCGCCGCCACCCAGCGGCCGGCTCCAGACCGTGAACGAGCCAAACGTCACGATGAACGTCTCCCTCGAAGACGGGAGCGGAACACTGCCGATCAGTGGCGAACACGAGAACGCAAAGGAGTATTGGGAGAGTCAAGGCCTCTCGTACAACACGACGAAAGTCGTCTACTCCCCCGACTATGCGGAGTACGATAACGCCCCGGAGACGGTGTACGGTAACAGTGTCGTGTACAACGCTTTCGAGAACGGCCACACGTCGACACTGACCAGTCAGAACCTCGTCCAAGGAAACACGCTCAACCTCTTCGCCCTTCGGGGGGAGCTGTCAGCGACACGAGCCGGAGCTTACACGGCCGATATCCGATCCGTGAGTCAGACTGCACGAACGGTGACCGTCGAGGCGAGCGACGGTGACCCAGTGTTTCTGAACATCACGTCACGGCTCTCGGGGGCGACGTGGAACAGCGACGCGCTCCTCGGAAACGAAGCGAACGCGACGGTCACGGCATCCGATCGGATCAACGGGAGCGAGTACAATCGAACGACGATCAAACTGAACAAGACGTATCGGCTCCGCGCGGGGGCCATCGGTATCGGCTCGTTAGCCGAGAGTGAAGTCACGACAGAAGCGGCGTACCTCGTCGTCGATGAGAGAAGCGCTTCGAGCGTCACAGTCGAAGTTCGGGACAAGTTCAACAACCCAGTGACCGGGGAACGCGTGTCGAGTTCCCTCGGCGAGGACCGTACAACCGACGAGAGCGGCCAAGTCACGTATCAAGGGATATCGGCCGACACCGTCGAGGTGTGGCTGACCGGAAGCGAACGGAACGACTGGGAGGAACTCACGGTCGAAGTTTCGGGTTCGGACGATCCGTCCCCGCCGAGCGACACGGATACGTATGAAGTGAGCTGGGCAACACGATCGGGTGATCTTCCGGCTGGTGTGACCTACGACACCGGGCAGGATCGCCTCGAAGTGAACCGCTCCGTAACGGGGGCGACTGTCCCACTGAACGGAACGGTGTCAGCGTACGACGAACGAATTCCTGGGATGCCGGTTACTCTCGCGACGAACGGTTCCGCAAACACGGCCTTCGAGTCAAACAATGCGAACACTGACAGCGACGGAGAGTTCAGCGGTACGCTCGAGGTGCCCGAAAACGGAACGAGTCGGATTCTCGCGAGTTCGGGGGATGGAGTTGGATCCGAAACGGTGTACATCTACGGCGATGATTCGGACGCTGGATCCGAATTGCCCGCAGACGCCGTTGCGTTCGCCGACGCCGACGGGGACGGAACGTACGACGATGGCGAAGAGACGTACACGGCGTCCGATTTCGAGGGAGGATTCGATGAACAAGTCGATCTCGTCATCGCGAGGGGCCTGAGTCAGAACGGCTACGACGTGAGAGCGGACACGATCACGATCCAGGACGGCGCGAGGGTCGAAATCCCCAGCTACGGCGATACGACGTTCAGTGCGAGAAACGGCGAACTCCGCGTCGCGGGAACGATCGACACGTCCGCAGCAAATGGTCAGCAGGTTACTCTCGAAGGAACCTCGGTCGACCTGACCGACGGCACAGTCGAAGCCGCCGGAAAGATCACAGTACGGTCGACGAGCGGTGACCTCGTCGCGGACGACAGTCTCCTCGACGTGACCGCCGGTAGTCAGCAAGACATCACTCTGGGCACGTCGAACGAACTCTCGCTTGAAAACGCGAGACTGATCGGTGATCAGTACAGTGACTTCGTCGGCGAACGGCCGAGCAGAGGGAGCACCGTCTACGTCGATGGCGCAGTGTTCGAACGCGGGAACGGTGATCCCAAGGAGTTCGACGTGAACCCCGGTGACAGACGGGGGAACGGACAGCAACCGCCCCAGAACGTCGAGGGGACGCCAGAGAAAGGGACCGTCGTCTGAGTTTCGACACGCAACGTAACCCTCATCGACAAACCCAAATAGCCAACCGCCGCACACGACACCATGACTACGGTCGGCATCGACGCCGTCGAGATCTGGGCGGGCAAGTGCAAACTCGACCTGCCGGGCACGTTCGCTCCCGAGAAGGAGGAGGATCCGGCCAAGTACCGCAAGGGGCTGGGGCTGGAGAACTCCTCGTTCCCGGACACCTACGAGGACATCGTCACGATGGGTGCCAACGCCGCCAAGCGGCTGATGGACCGTAAGGGGCTCGAGCCGGACGACATCGGCCGCATCGACGTGGCGACCGAGTCCGCGTTCGACAACTCCAAACCCGTCTCCACGTACATCGCGGGCTGTCTGGAGGAGGTGTACGACGGCGACTTCCACCACGCCAACAAGGGCGAGCGGAAGTTCGCCTGTATCGCCGGCACGCAGTCGATCGACGACGCGTACAACTGGATCAAGGCCGGGCGCAATCGGGGCCGCTCGGCGATCGTCGTCGCGACCGACACCGCGCTGTACGCCCGTGGGTCCAGCGGCGAGGCGACCCAGGGCGCCGGCGCGGTGGCGATGCTGATCACCGAGGACCCGAGCCTCGTCGAGCTCTCGACGGAGCAGGGGTACGGCAGCGCCGACGAGACGGACTTCCTCAAGCCGAACCAGCAGTTCCCGAGCGTCGACGGAAAGCGCTCGATGCAGGTGTACCTCGCCCGGATGCGCGAGGCCGTCGAGGACTTCGAGTCCGTCGCGTGGGACATGCATCCCGACGACTTCACGTACATCCCGTTCCACACGCCGTTCCCGGGGATGGTTAGGAAGGCCGGCCTGCTGGGCTACCGGCACATGATCCGCGACACGGAGATCGAGGACGAGCTCGCCGGCGAGATCGGCCGCCAGCCCCGCGAGGGCGAGTTCGACGACCGCGAGGCCTACGAGGAGGCGATCCGCGACTACATGGACGACCTGAAGCGCACCGACGCCTACCAACAGTGGTACGCCGACACGATCGAGCCGACGCTGTCGATCGCCCGCGAGGTCGGGAACTGGTACACCGGCTCGGTCCACGTCGCCCGGGCGAGCGCCCTGAAGCAGGCCGCCGAGGAGGGTCGTGACCTGGCCGGCGAGAAGCTACTGGTCGGCTCCTACGGCTCGGGCGCGCAGGCGGAGATCCACGCCGAGACCGTCGCCGACGGCTGGGAAGAGGAGATCGCGGAGCTAAACATCGACGGACAGCTCGAGGACCGCTACGACCTCGACTTCGAGGAGTACGAGCAGATCCACGACGTCCACAACCACGACATGACCGTCGACGTCGAGGAGTTCACGACGCCGGACGGAGAGTTCGTGTTCGCCGGGCGCGGCCGGATGAACGAACGGCTGTACGAGTACGTGGAGTAACACCAGTCACGGCGCGTGACCTGTGCCGACCTCCGTGTCGGCACCACGAAACTCGATGCCGTGACTGTGTAGCGGTCGGCACGCGACCGACGACGACCTCCGTGTCGTCGTCGGGGACCGTACGCCGACCGCGTATGGAGTAACACCAGTCACGTTCACGGGAGCGAAGTGGTTCGAGAGAGCTTCGCTCTCTCGTCATGTCGTCAGAACTCTTCGAGTTCTGACTGCTAACCGGAAATCTCTGATTTCCGGTGATGCCGAGAGGCGCAACGCGCCTCTCGTAGCACTCCCGTTAGCCAACCAGAAATCTTTGATTTCTGCTGACGGTGCGTGACCTGTCGCGGCCTCTGTGCCGCGACCACGGAGCCCATACCGTGACTGTGTAGAACCAAAACGGCGAGTGACTGCCGCGCGATCCCTCACTCGGGCAGACTGATCTCTTCGCCGTCGGCGTACACCGTCGGCGCGCGGAGGATGCCGTCGAGGTGGATCGGCGCCTCGGTCTCGCCGCCAATCGAGGCGTTGTCGCCGATCGCGATGTGGACCGTGCCGGCGGCCTTCTCGTCGAGCAGCACCGAGCCCACCAGCTCGTCGACGCCGACGTTGGTGCCGATGCCCAACTCGGCGACGTTGGTCGCGGCGTCGCCGACCTCCTCGCGGGCGGCGTCGACGTCCTCCCGAACCGCCTCGTCGGAGAGGTGAGTGACGTGGCCGTCCTCGACCTCGAAGCGGAGTTCCTGCTCGTCGGCGAGCAGCCCGTGGGGCATCATCGTCCCGTCGACGACGAACGTCCCCTCGGCGCTCTCGGGGGCGACGAACACCTCGCCCGCGGGGAGGTTCGAGAAGCTCCCCGGCTCGCGGACCATCCCGGTGTCCTCGTGCCACTCGCGATCGCCGACCGCGAAGGTGATGTCGGTGCCGGCGGGGCTGGTGACGCGGACCTCGTCGGCGTTCTCTACCTGTTCAAGCACGTCCGCGCAGTGCGCTGCGATCGCCTCGTAGTCGGCGTCGAGCCCCTCGACCATCACGCGCTCGGTGATCCCGGGCAGCGTCGCGCCGCGTGCGCCCGCCTCGCAGGCGGCCGAGCGAGCGCGGGTGTGCGAGAGGCTGCGCGTCGTCGGCGCGAGGAAGGCGTCGGCGGCCTTCATCGCCGCCGCGACCGGTTCCGGGGGTTCCTGGCCGTGCTGGTCGCCCGGCGGGTACTGGAGAAACGTCGCGTCGTCGGTGGTCTCGGCCGCCACCTCGTAGAGTGCTTCCGCGATGGAACGGCGCTCGTCGTCGGTCACGATCGCGATCGACTCCCCGGCTCCGAGGTCGAGACACTGGTGAATCGCCGTCTCGGCGGCGTTACGGAGTTCAGTCACGGGCGCGGGTTCGCCCGAGGCGCGAATAGGTCTTGCGACGGCGGGCAGTCGCGAGGAACCGCCGCCTACTTATCCGCCAGCGTCCCACTTACGGGCATGACCCAAGTCGGTGTGGTCGGCTACGGCACCATCGGGAAACGCGTCGCCGACGCGGTCGCCGCACAGCGCGACATGGAGATCGTCGGCGTCGCCAAGACGTCGCCCAACTTCGAGGCCGAAGCGGCCGTCTCGAAGGGGTACGATCTCTACGCCGCGGTCGAGGAGCGCCGCGGGCTGTTCGACGAGGCGGGCGTTCCCGTCGCGGGCGACCTCGACGACCTCGTGAGCACCGCCGACGTGATCGTCGACGCCACCCCCAGCGGCATCGGCGCCCAGAACAAGGAGGTGTACGAGGCCCACGACACACCCGCGATCTACCAGGGCGGCGAGGACGCCGACGTGGCCGACACGTCGTTCAACGCCCGCGCGAACTACGAGGACGCGGTCGGCGCCGACCACGTCCGCGTGGTCTCCTGTAACACGACCGGGCTCTCCCGCCTGCTCGCGCCGCTGCGCGAGGAGTACGGCGTCGAGAAGGCCCGCGTCACGCTGGTCCGTCGTGGGGGCGACCCCGGCCAGACCGGCCGCGGCCCGATCGACGACATCCTCCCCGACCCCGTCTCGCTGCCGAGCCACCACGGCCCGGACGTGAAGACGATCTTCCCCGACATCGACATCGACACGCTCGGGCTGAAGGTGCCGGCGACGCTGATGCACATGCACTCGGTGAACGTCACCCTCGAGAGCGACGCCGACGCCGCGGACGTTCGCGAGCTGCTGGCCGAGGAGTCCCGGCTGTTCCTGGTCCCGGAGTCGGCGGGCATCGACGGCTCGGGCAAACTCAAGGAGTTCGCGCTCGACTCCGGCCGCTCTCGCGGTGACATCTGGGAGAACAGTATCTGGGCGGAGTCGATCGCCGTCCGCGGGAACGACCTCTACCTGTTCCAAGCGATCCACCAGGAGTCCGACGTGGTGCCCGAGAACGTCGACGCGATCCGCGCGGTGACCGACTCGGCGAGCAAAGCCGAGAGCATCGCGACCACCAACGAGACGCTCGGGATGGGGCTGGGCCGAACGTTCGAGCGGTAACGCTACTCGGGCCGGTTCGCTTCCAGCGCCTCGACAGCGACCAGCGGCTCGCCCGTGAGCGCGCGGATGTACGCGCCGCCGGCGATCGAGACGTGGGAGAAGTCGGATTCGTCGAGCCCGTACATCCCGACCGCGCGGGAGGTGTCGCCGCCGCCGACGACCGAGAAGCAGTCGGTGTCCGCGATGGCGTCGAGCACCTCGACGGTGCCGTCGGCGAAGCGTTCGTCCTCGAACACGCCCATCGACCCCTTCACGAACACGGCCTCGCTGTCACCCACGATGTCGCGGTAGGTGTCGATCGACGCCGAGCCGATATCGAGAAAGGAGGTGGTTTTCTCGTCGATCTGCCAGAGCGCGATCTCGGCGCGCCCGCCGTACTCGTTCTCGTAGGCCAGATCGAGCGGGAGGTGTATCTGGTCGCCGCGCTCGTCGAGCACCGAGCGGATCGTCTCCTCGTTCTCGGCCCACTGCTCGTCGTAGCGGTTCGAGTCGCCGACGTCGTAGCCGACGGAGTGGCCCGCCGCCCGGAGGAACAGTTCGCCCGCGATCCCGCCCAGACAGAACGCGTCGACGCGGTCGCCGATGGCGTCCATCACCTGGATCACGTCAGTTGCCTTTGTCCCGCCGACGACCATCGTCACTCGGCCGTCGAACTCGCGGGTGGCGATGGCGGAGTTGGCCTCGTACTCCGTCTCCATCACCCGGCCGGCGTAGGCGGGGAGGACGTACGGGAACCCGACCAGCGAGGCGTGCCCGCGGTGGGCCGCGGAGTAGGCGTCGTTGACGTACGCGTCCGCCGCCTCCGCGAGACGGGTGACCAGCCGCGACTGCGCGTGGTGCTCGGGGTCGCGGTCGGCGAGCTCGTCGTCGTCCATCCGGACGTTGTCGAGCAGCAGCACCTCGCCGGGCTCGGCGGCCTCGATCGCGTCGACGGCGGTCTCCCCGCAGATGTCGTCGACGAACCGCACGTCGCGGTCGAGGTGGTCGCCGAGCACGCCGGCGTGCTGGTCGAGATGCGTGAAGTCGTCGCGGCCGGGACGGCCCTGGTGGGCCAGACAGATCACTCGGTGGCCGGCGTCGGCCAGCTCGGCGACGGTGCGGGCGTGGCGCTCGAACCGACGGTTGTCCTGGACCGTTCCGTCCTCGATCGGGGAGTTGAGGTCGAGGCGAACCAACACCCGTGCTTCCGAGAACTGCTCGGCGAGCGCGTCGAGCGTCGCGAAAGAGGCCATCGTCGCGCGGTTGGATCCATCCACACTTCAAACCGATCGGTTCGGCGCAGCCGACGGGCGGAACCGGGACACAAGGCGACGATAGCCGCCGACAGAAGGCTTTTGCCCGGCGCTAGTGTACGGACATCCATGCGTAGGGATGACCGCGAAGACCCGTTCGGCGATATCTTCGACGAGATCGAGCGGATGATGGGCGGCGGCCCGGCCGAGGACGGCGCCGACGCCCACGTCGACGCGTTCGACGAGGGGGACGAACTCCGGCTCGTCGCGGACCTCCCCAGCGCGAGCAAGGAGGATATCTCGCTCCAGTGTGACGGCGAGACGCTCACGATCGAAGCGGGCGAGTACCGCGAGCGCGTGCGGCTCCCGACCCGCGTCGACGAACACACTGCGGAGGCGACGTTCAACAACGGCGTGCTCGAAGTCAGCTTCGAGAAGCTCGACGACGCCGCCGACATCGACCTCTCCTAGCGGTTTTCGGCCGTCGTCCGGATCAGCTCGGCCAGCCGGTCGTAAAACTCCGGCTCGTACTTCGTCGCGTCGTCGACCGTCGGCCGCGCGTTCGTCTCGTTGACCACCAGTCGGTCCTCGGTCTCCAGCAG
Organism: Halolamina sp. CBA1230; assembly: GCF_002025255.2. Classification (GTDB taxonomy): domain Archaea; phylum Halobacteriota; class Halobacteria; order Halobacteriales; family Haloferacaceae; genus Halolamina. The sequence continues at coordinate 2,647,853 of NZ_CP054587.1, read as the reverse complement.
ATCCACCCCGAGGTAGTCGATCCCCAGCACCGCGGCCGCGCGCTCCGCGAGTTCGCGAGCGTCCGCCGGGAGCGAGACACCCTCCGCGACGGCGCCGCGGTGGACGTTGTGTTTCCACTTGCCGGCCTCGGTCTCCGCCTCGGGGAGGCGGCGCTCAACGGCGCCGACGTACTCGCCGTCGACGACCATCGCGCGGTAGTCCCGGGCGTCGGGGAGGTACTCCTGCAGGAGGTACGACCGGTCGCCGGTCGCCCGGAAGTCGTGGACGAGGTCGAGGTAGTCGGTGACGCCGAGCAGCGAGTCCGGGTCCTCCACGCGGGCGACGCCGACGCCGCGGGTGGTGGAGTTGGGTTTGATCACGAGCGAGCCGGCGGCGGCCTCGCGCTGGAGGGTCGCTGCTGCAGCAGCGACGGCGTCGTCGTCGACGGGGTTGGAGACGAGCGTGGTGTCGGGGACGGGCAGGCCCGCCTCGGCGAGCGTGGCGAGCACGCCCGCCTTGTTGCGGGAGGTGAGGATCGCGTCGCGGTCGTTCACCCACGGGACGTTCAGGGCGGCTGAGACGGCGCCGCCCTCCATCAGCCGCGAGGGGAACACGAGGCCGACGTCGACGCTCGGGAGGTCGGGGTCGGTGAGCGAGAGCGTGCGCTCGCTGGCTCGGAGCGGGACTGCCTCGATGTCGCGCTCGGCGAGGGGGTCGTGTATTCGGTTGTAGGTTTCCTGCTGGGTGGCGACGGCGAGCCGGAGCATCGTCTGGGTTGGTGTGGGGGTCGTGGTGGGGTATAGCTTCGTGGTTCTGGGGGGATTGTTTGGTTGAGGTATCTGGGCTACTCGTTAGGTAACCGAGCACGGCAACACCGTGAAAGCCCCTGCCCGCTCGACTCGGGGACCTCGCTGCGCGCTTCGCTCACTCCGTTCGCTCCAGTGCTTGCTTCGGCCGCCGTCGTCGAGCGACCAGCCCCTTTCAGTCCCTCCCAACCGCACAGCCCACGAACCTCCCCAGCCGACTCGCTCCCGATGGTCGCTCGTCCCTCGCGCGCTCGTTCGCGCAGGGACGCGCTCACGTCACGCGCCGACGGCCGTGGCGGTGCGGTCGCGGTGGACGCCTCGCGGCCGTCGACGGTCGCCGGCCGCGGGGCGAGGGGTGGGGATTCCATGCTGCGCCGTTGACGAGAGCCGCAGTCTCTCGTCTGCCAATCAGAAATCTCCGATTTCTGATGACGGGGCTCGTCCCCGGCGCACTGCGGTCGCAAGTGGTCATGCATCGAGATGCTGTTGCGGTCGCGGTCCGAAAATGCCACCAACTCTGGTAGCTGCTCCGACGGGTGGTAGACCAGCCAAACAACGGTCGAACAACCGAAAAAGACCGAAAATCAGCCCGAGTAGTAGTACTCGCCTTCCCGCTTCTGCTCGCGGTCCTTCTGGCTCCCCGGTTTATTAATACGCGGCCGGCCCGTCCGCTCGTCGCGGCGGAACGTGATGTCCAGATCCGCGAGGAAATCGTTCATCCCCGCGCGCATCTCCTGGGGCGGGCGAGCAGTCCCATGCTCGGCGGGCTCGCCGTCGAACACCATCAGGCGGTCCGACAGCAGGTCGATCATGTAGATGTCGTGGTCGATCACCATCGCCGTCGCGTCGTGGTTCTCGGTGTAGCGCCGGATCGCCGACGTCGCCTGAACGCGCTGCTCCACGTCGAGGTGTGCGGAGGGCTCGTCGAGCAGGTAGAGGTCGGCGTCCTCCGAGAGGCAGGCCGCGATCGCGACGCGCTGGCGCTCACCGCCCGAGAGGTCGTCGAGGTTCTGCTCCATGATCCCCTCCAGCTGGAGCGGCTGGGCGATCTCGGTGTTCCAGTAGGAGCTCCCGAACTGGTCGGTGATCGAGGAGAGGAACGCGTCGACGCGCATCGGCTGGTCGATCTCGATGTACTGGGGCTTGTACGCGATGTCCAGCCGCGTGTCGAGACCGCCCTCCTCGGGCTCCAAGTCTCCGGTGAACATCTTCGCCAGCGTCGACTTCCCGATCCCGTTCGGGCCGACGACGCCCAGCACTTCTGACTCGTAGATGGTGCCGCTCTCGACGGAAAGCGAGAACTCCCCCTCGCCGTAGGACTTCTGCAGGTCGGGGTACTCGATCAGCGGCTGGCCGGTCGTCGCCTTCCGCGGCGCGTGCTGCTCGAACGTGATCTCCTCCGGCCGGATGCGCATGTTCTCGTTATCGAGGTAGCCCGAGAGGTACTCGTTGATGCCGTTGCGGACCGATTTGGGGTCCGTGACGACACCGTACGCTCCCGGCTCCCCGTAGGTGACGTGGAGCGTGTCCGCCAGCAGGTCGAGGATCGCGAGGTCGTGCTCGACGACGAGCATCGACCGCTCGCCGTCGTCGGCGAGCTCGCGGATCAGCCGCGCGGCGGTCATCCGCTGGCTGATGTCGAGGTAGGGGGTGATCTCGTCGAGGAAGTAGAAGTCGACGTCACGAGCCAGCGTCGCCGCGAGCGCGACGCGCTGGAGCTCGCCGCCGGAGATCGAGTCGATGTCCTGCTCCATCACCGGCCGGATCGACAGTTCGTCGACGAGGTAGTCGAGCTCGTCCCGTTCGTCGGTCTGTTCGAGCAGTTGGCGTACCTCGCCGTCGAACTGCTTGGGGATCTGGTCGACGTACTGGGGCTTGCGCGCGACCTCGATCTCGCCGTCGATCAGCTGTTCGAGGTAGCTCTGGAGCTCCGTGCCCCGGTAGCGGTCGAGCACCGACTCCCAGCCGGGCTCGTCCTCGAACTCGCCGAGGTTCGGCGTCATCTCGCCGGCCAACGCGTGGACGGCGGTCGACTTCCCGATCCCGTTCGGGCCGAGCATCCCCGTCACCTTCCCGGGCTCGGGGGTGGGGAGCCCGTACAGCGCAAAGGCGTTGTCGCCGTAGCGGTGGACCGGCTCCTCGTCGAGTTCGCTGGGGAGGTTCAGGATCTCGATCGCGTCGAAGGGGCATTTCTCGACGCAGATCCCACAGCTCTCGCCCAGACAGATCTCCTCGGAGATGTGGACCTGGTCGGGGTCTCCCTCCTCGGCGTCCTCGCCGCGGAGCGTGATGCACTCCTTCCCGGTCCGGTTGGGCGGGCAGAAGTTCTTACACTCGTAGTTGCATCGGTCGGGCTGGCAGCGGTCCAGATCCACGACCGCGATACTGTCGCTGGACATCAGAAGCTCACTCCGGTCGAGAGCACGACGGTGTAGCTCAGGAACCAGAGCGCGAACGTCATGAACCCGACGTAGAGGTTGTCCTTGATCCCGAAGTCGCCGACGTCGACGCCGATCGCGTAGAGGATCGGCTGCTGGACGATCACGAACGCCGCGACGACCGCCAGCTGGGTGGTCAGCCCGATCGAGGCGGGATCGGTCCCCAACACCATCGCGCTCACGACGGTCGCGGCCACGCCGGACAGACAGGCGAGGGTCGTGACGGTCACCCCGCGGACGTGGTCCGAAAGCCCGCGAGAACTCTCCGTAGCCATGGGAACGACTCCGTGACGCGCCGACAAAAGGGGTTCGCTTGCACCCAAGCGACGCTGGTCCGCGTCACCAGTCCACGAAGATTTATGGCCATGCGCGGTTTCGATCCGAAACGATGACCGACACAGACGAGGAGGTTCTCGACGACCTCCCACCAAGCGCCAAGCTCGTGTTCAAAGTACTCGAGTACGACGGTCCGCTGACGCAGAAAGGGATCGTCGAGGAGTCGATGCTCTCCGCACGGACGGTCCGGTACGCGCTCGAACGCCTCGAAGGGATCGGCGTCGTGGACGAGGACGTCTACTTCGCCGACGCGCGCCAGAACCTCTACCAGCTGAACCCGCCCGAGCCGGTGCAGGCCGACGGCGGCGCCGAAGCCTGTTCCGGCCAGGCCGACTGAGCGAGCCTCACTGGTAGCCCTGCGTCATCCGTTCGACGTACTTCGCCACCACGTCGACCTCCAGGTGGACCGGATCGCCCTCCGCTTTCTCCGACAGCGTCGTGATCTCCCGGGTCGCGGGGATGATCGCCACCTCGAAGGAGCTCTCGTCTCGTTCGGCGACGGTGAGACTGATCCCGTCGACCGTGATCGCCCCCTTCGAGACGACGTACTGGCTGACAGCCTCGGGCAGCGAGAACGTGTAGCGCCAGTCCTCGCCCACCCGCTCGATCGCTTCGACCGTCGCGGTGGTGTCGACGTGGCCCTGCACGACGTGGCCGTCGAAGCGGCCGTCCGCCGGGAGCGCGCGCTCGACGTTGACCGAGTCGCCGACGCCGACCGCGCCGAGATACGTCTTCTCGACCGTCTCGCTCGCGAGGAACACTTCGAACCAGCCATCCCCCTGGTCGAACGCCTCGACGGTGAGACAGACGCCGCTGACGCTGATCGACTGCCCGTGGTGGAGGTCGTCCAGCCCCGACGCCGCGACCGTGAGACGGCGCCCGTCCTCGGTCTCGGTCACGTCGGTGATCTCGCCCGTCCGCTCGACGATGCCGGTGAACACGCCCGGATCTCCGCGGTCGCGTCTCAAGAGCGTTTCCACTCTCAGTTCTGTGGCGGGAGGGTTTTGCCCGCCGACCGCCTACGCGGGAGCGATGCGACTGGGACTGCTGGAGACCGTGGGTATCGCGGGCAGCCTCGTGTTCGCGATCCCGCTGGGGATCTACGCGGTCGAGCGACTGCTCGGGGGTGAGACCGTCGTGGGCGGCGCGTTCCTCGCGGTCGCGGCGCTGATGGTGCTGCTCCCCAAGTACCTGACCACGCCCGGCGACCTGCCGGGGATGGCCGCCGAGCGGGCGGTCGAGGGCGTCGTCGAGGATCCCGAGGACGAGGAGGAGTGAGTCGGCGAGGGAGCCGCCGCTATCACGACGAGAGAGCCGCCGCTGCCGACCGTGGCGAACAGACGGCGCGCGCGGTCGACGCTGACGAGGGGCTGGCAGTCGGACGTCGTCCGACGACGCCGCAGGGGGTGCGCCGTACTCCCGCCTCGGCCGCCCTACGGTCCCGTTCAGACCACGGTCTGGCTGGTCCCGCTCTCCGCCAAAAAGTCGGGGCGCGTTACTCGGGCGCCGCCGGCGTGAACCGAACCGGGTAGGTCGCCAGCCGTTCGGCACCGTTCTCGGTGACGGCGACGAGATCCTCGATACGGACGCCGCCGATATCGGGGTCGTAGACGCCGGGTTCGATCGTGACCACGTTGCCTACTTCGAGCGGCGTGTCGGCACGCAGCGACGGACCCTCGTGGAGGCTCACGCCGACGCCGTGGCCCACACCGTGCGTGAAGCCGACTTCCGCGGAGTCGATCCGGAACCCGTGAGCGGTGAGTTCGGCGGCGGCCTCCTCGTGGACCGTCCCGGCGGTGACGCCCGCTTCGACGTGCTCAAGCGCGGTCTCGTGGGCCTGCTCGACCGCGACGAACGCGCGGCGTTCCCAGCCGCCGTCGCTGTCGACGGCGAACGTCCGCGTGAGGTCGCCGTAGTAGCCGTGGGGGCCGCGTGGGGAGACGTCGAGCAGCACCGTCTCCCCGGGCGCGACGTGGTCGATCCCGGTGTAGTGGAGGTCCGCCGCGGTTGGGCCAGCGCCGATAACGGTGTTCCCGGCGCTCCGGACGCCGTGGCGGGCCAGCTCCGCGTCGACCTCGCGGCGCAGGCGCTCGGTGGTGAGCGGCTCACCCTCGAACAGTAGGTCGTCGCCGTCCGGTTCCGCGCTCGCGAGCACTGCCTCGGCGCGAGCCATCCCGCGGCAAGTGACCGCCTGCACCCGGCGCAGACAGGCGAGTTCGGCCTCGGTTTTCCGTTCGCGGGCGTCGGCGACGACCGTCGTTGATTCGGGCTTGTAGCCGGCGTCTTCGAGGTAGAGCGCGGCGTCGTGGGGGATGCTCGCGGGCGTGAGTACGGTCTCTCCCTCGCGGAGGTCGTCAAGCGCCGCGGCCGCGCGGACGCCCGCGGGGTCGCCCTGATTCCCGGTTCGGACCTCGCGAGCGACGCCGTCGTCCGGTGCGCCGTCGACGAACTCGCGTTCGGCCTGCTCGTCGAACAGCGCGGGCGCGGTGAGGACGGCGCTGTCGGGCGTGACGACGACGGCGTACGCGCGGTCGGGGCCGCCGAACCGTGAGAGGTACCGCAGGTCGCCGTCGAAGCGGTCGCCGACGGCGACGAACCCCGCGGCGTCGCGCTCAGCGACGGCGTCGACGATCGGCGAGAGGTCGGTCCCGGGGGCGGTGGGGTAGTCCGGAGCGAGTTCGGGCGCCCCGGGCGCGAGCGCCGGACTCACGGCTCCGGTTCGGGCGCCTCCAGCGACTCCTGCACCTCGTCGATCAGCTCCGCGGGGGGCTCCTCCCGGAGTTCGTTGAACAGCACGACGCTGATCGGCAGCGTCGGCGCGCCGGTGACGAGGTTCTCCATCAGCACGAGGCGCTCGCGGGCGCGGGACATCCCGACGTAGAACACGCGGCGCTCGTTGTCCGTCAGCAGCGGCACGGGGTCGGTCGTCTTGGTGAACTCCTCGTCACCCGGCAGGTCGATCCCCTCCTGGTCGGCCTGGGCCGCCATCTGCTCGACCACCTTCTCGGTCAGGTCGGTCGCGACGAACACGTGGTCGGCCTCGCGACCCTTCGCGGAGTGGATGGTGCCGACGCGGACGCGGTCGGGGTCCATCCCCGCGTAGTCGCCCTCGAAGTACGCCTTCATCGACTTGCGCTGGAACGAGGTGATCTTCCGAGCCATGTCCGCGGCGCTTCGGGGGCCGGGCATGAACGGCACCGCGTCCTCGACGGCGTCGGGCGCGACCGGGATCGACGCGAGGTCGTCCTCGGCGGCCCGCTCCTCCACCTCGTCGATCAGGTCGTACAGGTCGTCGCGCTCGCCGCTGCCGAACGCCGACTCCTGGAGGATGTCCGCCAGCCGCCGGGCCTGGAGCGCGGTGAGGCGCTCGCCAGCGTCGACGGACTCGATCGCCCGCACGTAGTCTGTCAGTCGGTCGGTCCAGAGCCGCTGGTCCGTCAGCGAGGAGAAGGGCATCCCCTCGTCGATGAACTCGTCGACGAAGTCGAACATCTGGTAGCGCGCCCGGAACAGCAGCATCACGCTCCCGTCGCCGTCCTCGCGGGAGTTCTCCCGCTCGATCGTGTGCCGGACGTTCCGGACGAGTTCGAGCATCGACGGCGACTCGGCGGCCTCGACGGTGCCGCCCTCCTTCCGCGGCCGGAGATCCTTCTCCTGGCGTTTGTCGATGTGGCGGATCTCCTTGTTCACGACGTTGAGCACGCGTGAGGGGAGCCGGTAGGAGTTCGGGAGGACGACGTCCTCGTCGACCGCCTCGTCGAGCAGCAGGTCGGGGTCGGCGCCCTGCCAGGCGTACACCACCTGATCGTCGTCGCCGGCGATCAGCGCCTTCTCCAGGTGGGGTTTCCACTCCTCGTACACTTTCGACTGGAGGGTGGTGATGTCCTGGAACTCGTCGATGATCAGGTAGTCGACGTCGGGCTGGAGCGAGCGCTGGGCGACGCGTTCGAGCATGTCGGCGAAGCCGATAACGTCGTGCTCGCCCTTGTAGCTGCGCCAGCCGCGGATCGCCTCGGGCACGTCGAGCCGGTCGTCGTCGGAGGGCCACGTCGGCGTGTACTTGTTCCCCTCCTGGGCGTTGGGGTCGATCTCCGGCGGGAGGCGGACCTCCTCGACGTCCCACTTGAACGGCACGTCGTACCAGTCGGCGACCTCGCGGTCGGTTCGCTGGAGCCACTGCGAGGTGGCGATCACCTTGTTGCCCAGTGTCGTCGATCGTGCGGTCCGACGGCCGGCGCCGGATTTCTCGTCCTCGTACTCGACGCCGAAATCCTCGCAGAACTCCTCCTTGTCGCTCTCGCCGACCACGTCGCCCCGCGAGAGGTCGAGCAGTTCGTACGCCTTCGCGTGCATCGTACAGACGTTCCCCTGCAGCGCTCGGGGCGTCGTGTCGAGGCGCTCGGCGAGGCGTTCGCGGATCTCGGCGGCGGCTGCGCGCGTGTAGGAGACCACGAGCACGTCCCTGACGGTGACACCGTCGTCCTCGAGCAGTTCCTCGACGCGGTCGAGGAGGGCGGTCGTCTTCCCGCTCCCCGGCCCACCGAACAGGCGGGTGACGCGAGCGTCCGTGTCGGTCATTGGAGGTTACATGGGCCGGTCCCCCATAAGGGAGTGGGTTCGCGAGAGAGGGCGAGGGGCGGGTGTCCGGGCCGATGGGAGGTCCCCCGAGGTCGTTCGAACGCGGGCGACGACGATCGGCGTTCACCCTCCTTGGGGAACGGCAGGCCGGTCTCGCCGGCGTCGCGCCCCTGCTGCCTCGTTACACCACCGTTGGCGTCACGCGATCGCGTCAGTACGAACCTTCGAAATTCCTTGTTGTGGACTCTCATAATGTTTCCCTAGGCCATCACTGTTTTATGTCACACCCTGTTTGGCGCCGGGTATGTCAGGCGATAGCCTGGACGATGCGAAGGCGACGCGAGACACTGGACACAGCTCTGCGACCCGCCGGGCGTTCCTCGGCGCGGCCGGCACTGCGGGCGCCACCGCGCTCGCCGGCTGTGGGGGAGTGCTCGGTGGAACCGGCGGACCGCCGACGCTCCGGGTCCCGGTCTGGAGCGGCAACTACATCGAGCGCTTCGAGAAAGCCATCCGGCCGATCTTCGAGTCGCGGTTCGACGCCGAACTCGAGCTGGTCTCCGGGTGGAACTCGCTGCTCGCGAAGATCAAGTCCGCGCCCCCCGACGACCCACCGTTCGACGTGACCGTCGCGTGTGAGCCCATCTACTACAACGGCCGAACACAGGGGCTGTTCGAGGAGCTCCGGTACGAGGAGAACATCCCGAACATCGACAACGTCATCCAGCACTACAAGGACATCCGACCCCACTCCCACGGCGCCCCCGTCGACGGCGCGCCGCTCAGCATCCTCTACAACACGGAGCTCGAGGAGCCCGTGGAGACGTGGAGCGACTTCACCAGCTCCACCGTCCAGCAGTCCCGCGGCGTCGGCGTCGACTCCGGGTTCTGGATCTACCCGCTGCTCGGCGCCGGCGTCGGCACGGACGCCGCGCCCGGCGCGCGCGAACTGTACCAGGAACAGTACCACGAGGAGCTCCTGAACACGCTCGAGAGCTGGCCCATCCAGGGCTGGGCGACCTCCGGGACCGACATCTGGGAGCAGTTCCGGAACGGCACCATCGACGCCGCCCAGTGGTACTTCGACCAGGTGTACTACGACATGGACAGCCACGAGAACGTCGAGTTCTCGATGCCCGACGCCAACGCGGGCTGGATGAACAACTGGGCGGTCGTCCGCGGCACGGACAAGCGCCAGCTCGGCGAGGAGTTCATCAACATGCTCCTCGACGCCGAGGTCCAGAGCAAGTGGGCCGAGGACCACCCGCTGTTCTTCACGAACGCCGACATGTCGTACCCGGACGACCTCGCCCAGTACCTCCCGACCGACGCCGAGGAAGCCGAACAGTGGTCGATCCCGCAGTGGGACAAGGTCGCCCCCTACTCGGAGAAGTTCTCGACCAAGTTCAAACGGATGAAGACCCAGTAAGGCGATGGCCTCTGTAACCCTCGCGGATCTGACCAAGGAGTACGGCGATCTGACCGCAGTGGACGACCTCGAGCTCGACGTCGACGACGGGGAGCTGCTCTGCCTGCTCGGCCCGTCGGGCTGTGGGAAGTCCACGACCCTCCGGATGCTCGGCGGTCTCGAGACGCCGACCTCCGGCGACGTTCACATCGGCGACGATCGCGTCACCGACCAGCCGGCGTACGAACGGGACACGTCGATGGTGTTCCAGTCGTGGGCGCTGTTCCCGCAGAAGAACGTCCTGGAGAACGTCGCGTTCGGCCTGAAGATGGACGGCGTCAGCGAGGACGAGCGCGTCGAGCGCGCCCGCGACGTCCTCGAAGTCGTCGAGATGAGCGAGTTCGAGGACGCCGACCCCGGCGACCTCTCCGGCGGCCAGAAACAGCGCGTCGCGCTCGCGCGCTCGCTGGCGATCGAACCGGACGTCCTCCTGCTCGACGAGCCGCTGTCGAACCTCGACAAGCGGCTCCGCGAGCAGATGCAGCTCGAGCTACGGAACATCCACGACGGCGTCGAGACGACGTTCGTCCACGTCACGCACGACCAGAACGAGGCGTTCACGCTCGCGGACAGCATCGCCATCATGAACGACGGCGAGATCGAGCAGGTCGGCGAGCCCCGCGAGATCTACGACGACCCCGTGAGCCTGTTCGTCGAGGAGTTCCTCGGCGACACCAACCTCGTGGACGCGACCGTCGAGGAGGAGATCGACGGGGGGATCGTCGCCGCCACCGAGTTCGACGAGGAGATCGAGGTGCCGACGCCGAACGGCGACGTCTCGCCGGGCGACCCGCTCACCATCTCGTTCCGCCCCGAGGAGTTCGACGTCTCCCGACTCGCCGCCGACGGCGGTCAGTCGGTCGAAGCCGCCGCGCCCGAGGACGTCACGAGCGCACTCGAGGGCAGCATCACGGACGTCCTCTACCGCGGCTCGTCGGTCCGGTTCTACGTCGAGATCGGGGAGACGAGCGTGTTCTTCGAGCAGAGCGTCGGCGACGACACGGACCTCGAAGTCGGCGACCCCGTCGTCGTCTCCTGGGACCCCGCGGACCTGCTGGTCTTCTCGGAGGGTAAACGCCTCGGACGGGGTGGGACGTGATGAACGCGCTCTCCGACGAGTCGATGTTCCGGTGGGTCGGGGAACGCATCAAGAGCCAGGACTCCACGACGGTGTTCCTGCTCGCGCCGATCGCGGCGTTCGAGCTGGTCTTTTTCGTCGTGCCGTTCCTCATCCTCGTCCGGATGAGCTTCAACACCCAGCCCGAGACCGGGTTCTACGAGAGCGGCTGGACGCTCGCCGCCTACGGGGATATCCTCGCTTCGAACCTCTACCACCAGATCATCCTGTTCTCGTTCAAGCTCGGCGTCATCGCGACCGTAACGGCGGTACTGCTCGGGCTGTTCTACGCGTACGCCGCCTACCGCGCCGAGGGGCTGACGAAGTCGATACTGCTGTTCTCGGTGATCCTCCCGCTGCTGACGACGCTGGTCGTGAAGACGTACGCGTGGCGGCCGCTGCTCGCGCCGAACGGCGTTCTCAACGACATCCTGCTCTCGGTCGGGCTGATCGGGGGACGGATCCAGTTCGCGCCCTCGCTGTTCGGCACGGTCGTCGGCCAGGTGTACATCGTGTTCCCGTACGCTGTCCTCTCGATCTACAGCGTGCTCTCCACGCTCGACTGGGACATCGTGGAGGCCGCGCGTGACCTCGGCGCGTCCCGCCCGCGGTCGTTCTTCGAGGTCGTCCTCCCCGAGGTGCTCCCCGGGGTCGCCGTCGCGACCGTCGTCTCCTTCGCGTGGAGCGTCGGCGCGTACGCCGCGCCCTCCCAGCTCGGGACGGGCGAGCAGACGACGTTCGCCATGGAGATCGGGAACCTCATGCTCACGAACTTCAACTGGCCGCTCGGCGCGGCGTTCTCGATCCTGATGCTGGCCGCGATGCTCGCGGCGACGCTCGCCGTGATCCGGCTGCTCACCGGCTCCGTCGGGGGTGTTCAGGATGTCTGAGGCCAGCATCCCCCGCGAGCGCGTCGAGGACGCGCTGTTCCGGGCGGGCTACTGGCTGGTGTTCGCGCTGCTCATGCTGCCGATCGTCGTCGTCTTCGTGACGTCGTTCCAGCAGTCGTCGTACCTGACGTTCCCGCCGAGCGGGTACACCCTCGAGTGGTACGCGCGGTTCTTCGGGAGCGAGGAGTGGCTCGGCGCCGTCCGGGACAGCCTCGCCATCGGCGTCGGCGCCTCGCTGCTCGCGACCGTGCTCGGCGTCACGGGGTCGCTGGCCGTCCAGCGCTCGGACTCCCGGGCCGCGAAGCTGCTCCCGCCGATCGTCCTGCTGCCGCTGCTCATCCCGCCGGTCGTGCTCGGGCTCACGCTGCTCATCTACTTCAACCGGATCGGGATCACGAACAGCTACGTGAACATCGTCGTCGCGCACACGCTCTGGGCGACGCCGCTCGTGTTCTTCATCATGCAGTCGGTGTTCGCGCGCTTCGACTGGAACCTCCGGGACGCCGGCACGGACCTCGGCGCGCGCCCCACGCGCGTGTTCTACCACGTCATCCTGCCGAACGTCCGCAGCGGCGTCGCGATCTCCGCGGTCGTGGCCTTCATCGTCAGCCTCCAAGAGTTCATCATGGCGCTGTTCCTGAAGTCCTTCGAGGTGAAGACCGTCCCCGTGCTCGCGTGGACGTCGCTGCAGTCCTCGCTCACGCCGATGGTCAGCGTCGTCTCCGCGTTCCTCGTGCTCACGTCGATCGTCGGCGTGTTGCTCTCGGCGGCCGTGATGAACCTCGAGTGGCTGGCCGAACAGCTATAGCTGCCTAACTGCTTCTTTCCGAAAAAACGAGAGAGATCCCGCCCGTCCGGGCGGGACGATCTTAGGGCCGCCAGCCGCAGACCGAACACTCCACCGCGCTGGACTCGTGAAGGCCGCCGCAGTCCGGACACTGTTTCTTGTTATAGGACTCCTCCCATCCCCGTGTCTCGTGGCCGCGGTCTTCGAGGAACTCGTCGAACAGTTCGTCGGCGGAGTGCTGCTCTGACGTCGCCATGCATGCTATTGTATACCACGTATCTAGGTAAGTCTTGTGCCCCCATGCCACACCCGGCAGGGCGATGCTGGCCGCGCCGATCAGGGAGCTCAATCCGCCAGTGTAGAGGGAAGCTTCTTAAGGTGTTCGACGGTACGACGGGGTATGGGACTGTTCGACCGACTCCGGGGCGAGAGCGACCCCCGGGTCGTCTTTCTCGGTATCGACGGCGTGCCGTTCAGTCTGCTCGACGACCACCCCGACGAGTTCCCGAACTTCGCCTCGCTCGCCGAGGAGGGGAGCGCCGGCCCGATCGACAGTATCGTCCCGCCGGAGTCCAGCGCCTGCTGGCCCTCGCTCACGACGGGCGTGAACCCGGGCGAGACCGGCGTCTACGGCTTTCAGGACCGCGAGATCGGCACGTACGACACGTACGTCCCGATGGGCCGTGACGTGCAGGCCACCCGGCTCTGGGATCGCGTCGCCAACGACGGCCGCGACGCGACGGTGATGAACGTCCCCGTGACGTTCCCGCCCCAGCGCAACGTCCAGCGCATGGTGTCGGGCTTCCTCTCGCCGAGCGTCGAGAAGGCCGCCTACCCCGACGAGCTCCGGGAGTATCTGGAGTCGATCGACTACAAGATCGACGCCGACGTGAAGCAGGGCCACGACGACGACAAGTCGGCGTTCATGGAGGACGCCCACGAGACGCTCGACAAGCGCTACGAGGCGTTCCAGCACTACCTCGACCAGGACGACTGGGACCTCTTCTTCGGCGTGTTCATGACGACCGACCGGGTCAACCACTTCCTGTTCGAGGATTACGAGCGCGACGGCCCCGAGAAGGAGGCGTTCATGGAGTTCTACCGGCAGGTCGACGAGTACGTCGGCAAGATCCGAGAGCGCCTCCCCGAGGACGTGACGCTCGTGGTCGCCTCCGACCACGGGTTCACCAGCCTCGACTACGAGGTCCACTTCAACGAGTGGCTGGAGCAGGAGGGCTGGCTCTCCTACCAGGACGAGAGCCACGAGGAGCTGGGCGACATCGCCGACGACACGCGGGCGTACTCGCTGATCCCGGGGCGGTTCTACATCAACCTGGAGAACCGCGAACCCCGCGGGAGCGTCCCCGAGGCGGAGTACGACGAGGTGCGCGACGAACTCAAAGCGGAGCTCGAGGCGCTCGAGGGTCCGGACGGGCGGAAGGTGTGTGACCGCGTCGTCGAGAAGGAGGAGGCGTTCCGCGGCGACCACGACGACATCGCGCCGGATCTGGTGGCGATCCCGAACCACGGGTTCGACCTGAAGGCCGGCTTCACCGGCGGCACGGACGTGTTCGCCGACGGGCCCCGGAACGGGATGCACAGCTTCGACAACGCCGCGCTGTTCGTCGACACGCCCGACGCGGATATCGAGGACAGCGACCTGCTGGATATCGCGCCGACGATTCTTGATCTGATGGAGCTGGAGTTCTCCCGGACGGAGTTCGACGGCGCGAGCCTGGTGCGGAGCTGAAGCGTAAAACTGGATTTTCTGTGGGTTTCGGAGCGCCTTTGTGGGTTTTGAGTAGCGTGAGCCAACAGCGACCGCGGCAGCATCTCGGTTGTCGACTTCTGAGACAGCAACCGCGACGGCAACAGCATCTCGATGCATGACCACTTGTGACCGCGAAGTGCCGGGCACGAGGCCCGACACAGCCCGGAGTCCCCACCCCTCCCCCCGCGCTCGCGACCGTCGCGAGCGCGAGGCGTCCACCGCGACCGCAGCCGGGGTCGGCGCGTGACGTGAGCGCGTCCATGCGCGAACGAGCGCGCGAGGGACGAGGGAGCGACTGAAAGGAGTGACCGAGTCGGTTGGGGAGGTGTGAGGGCTGTGCGGTTGCGGTCGCAAGTGGTCATGCTCGCTCCGCGGTCGTGTTTTCGGTCGATCCACCGAACTCCGCGGTGCCGTTCGCGGTTTCGTCGGTCCACACTCCAAACTGCCCAAGAACCCACCATCAACTTTGATTCGTCCGAAAACGGCATACCCACGCCACCCCCACCACGCCCCATGGAGTACGAGGAGCCGAAGTTCTTCCAGGTGATGGGCTACGTCGGCGAGGCCGACCACGACGTGGTCGACATGGTCAGCGGCAACCCCGACTGGGAGCCCCCGGAGGCGCTCCGCGACGGACTGAAGGAGTACGCCGAGTTCGAACCCGACCGCTTCCAGTACCCGCCCAGCGACGGCACCGCCGAACTCAAAGCCGAGATCGCCCAACGGCGCGGCGTCGACCCCGCGCAGATCGTGATCACCAACGGCACCGGCGAGGCGAACTACCTCGGGATGGCCGCCGCACTGGAACGGGATCTCGGCGACGAAGTCCTCCTGACCGATCCCGTCTACCCCTACTACCCGGGGAAGACGAAGATACTCGGCGGCGAGCCGACGTTCGTCCCCGCCAACCGCGACGGGAGCCTCGACGTCGACGCCTACCGCGAGGCGATGAGCGACGAAACCGCGCTGGTCGTGCTCAACACGCCGAACAACCCCACCGGCGCGGTGTACGACCACGGGAAGGTCGAGGAGATCGTCCGGCTCTGCGAGGATCACGGCGCGCTCGCGGTCGTCGACGAGGTGTACGACCACTTCGACCTCTCGGGCACGTTCGAGTCCGCGCTCACCATCGACTCCGAGAACCGCATCGTCACCTCCGGTTTCTCGAAGTCGCTCGCGATCACGGGGTTCCGCGTGGGGTACGCCATCTTCCCCGAGTGGCTCGCCGAGAACGCGAAAGCCCGGCACATGCTGGTCAACGTCGCGACCACGCGGCCGGGCCAGCACGCCGTCCTCCGCGGACTGGAGGGCGCCGACGCCGCCTACTACGAGGCCGCCCGCGAACTGATCCGCGACCGCGTCGACACGTTCACCGACGCGCTCGACGCCGCGGGTGCGGAGTACACCCGCCCGGACGGCGCGTTCTACGTGATGGCGCGCTTCGACGGCTACCCCGGGACGATGGCCAACGTCGAACGCCTCATCGACGAGGCCGGCGTCGCCGGGATGCCCGGCGAGGGGTTCGGCGAAGCGTACAGCGACTGGCTCCGCTTCGCGCTGGTGACGCCCCGCGTCGAGGAGGCGGCCGACCGGCTGGTCGCGTTCTTCGAGTAGCGGCACGTACAGGCCATTCTCCGCACGTTCGACGGCACCAGCGTCGGCATGCCGCCCAGCTATAAACCACATCCCGGGATAGCGAACGTCCGTTCGTGGAGCCACGCAACGCTCAAGCGCCCCCGGCGAGAACGCCCGCCCGTGTCGACCCGCGAGGAGAAACGTGAGCTCGGCCTCGAACTGCTCGCCCACCTGGAGGACGAGGAGCTCTCGCTGGCCGAGACGATCGACCGTCTGGAGGCGGTCACCACCAGCCCCGCGCTCACCCGCGAGATCCTCGACGACGCCGAGAAGCGCGGGCTGATCGAACGCGAGGACGGCCGCCTGCGCACCCGGACCGGCGGGACGTACGTCAGTTTCGAGAGCGAGGTGGTCGAACGCGAGGGCGAGTACGACTGCCGGCGCTGTGGCGCGGCCATCTCGACGGGGCACTTCGTCCAGTTCGAGAGCGGGGAGCTGGGCCCGTTCGGGCCGTCGTGTGTGCGGAAAGTGCTCGGCCGGGAGTGAACGACGGCGGACGATCCGCGCTCGCGACCACAGAGTTATGCGGTTCTTGCCCGTCCAGGCAGCTATGGCTGTCACCGTCCGGGCCGCCGCTCCGGCGGACGCGACGGCGATCCGCGACATCTATGCGCCACTCGTCGAGGAGACCCACGTCAGCTTCGAGACCGAACCGCCCTCGGTCGAGTCGATGCGGTCGCGGCTGCGGGAGACGCTCGAACGGTTCCCGTGGCTGGTCTGTGAGTACGAGGACGAGGTCGTCGGCTACGCCTACGCCGGGCCGCACAACGACCGACCCGCGTACCAGTGGGGCGTCAACGTGTCCGTCTACGTCGACGCGCAGCGGCGACGGAACGGGGTCGCTCGCGGGCTCTACGAGTCCCTGTTCGCACTGCTCCGGCGACAGGGCTACTACCGGGCCTACGCGGTCATCGCACTCCCGAACCCTGCGAGCGTCGAGCTCCACGAGTCGATGGGGTTCGAACGCGTCGGCGTGTACGAGGCTGCGGGGTACAAACACGGCGAGTGGCACGACGTCGGCCACTGGGAGTCCGCACTCCAGCCGCCGGACCCGGCCCCCGACCCGCCGACGCCGTTCGACCAGCTCGGGGAGACCGACGACGTCGCGGACGCACTCCGTCGCGGGGAGGCATCGATTCGTCTCTAGTTCGAGCGCGGCGAGTTCGGGTGTTCGGACGTCGCTCGGGCGGAACGCGTCGAAGTAGCCGGAAGCAGCGCGGGCGCGCAGCGCGCTATCGCTCGCCGGCGACGACGCTCGTCTCCGCTTCCTCCTCGTAGGGCTGCTCGTACGCCTGCAGCGCGGCGCGCACGTCCGCCTCGAACTGTTCGCGGTCGTCGCCGAGCACCGCCGGCGAACAGAACGAAAGCGAGAGCAGGTAGCCGACGACGCCGTCTGCGTCCCACTCGCGGTCGAGCTCGAACGTTCGCTCCTCGGCGTCCGTGAAGCCGTGCGCTTCGAGCGTCTCGTCCCACGGATCGTCGTACTCCACGGGGCCAGTCCGTTCGGGCGGATCGTCGAGATACTCGTCGACGACCGCGTACACTGCGGTCTGCCACTCCGCCGTTCCGCGCGCGAGCCACTCCGTGTCGCTGAGGAGCGCGACGCCGCCGCCGGTCTCGCATATCTCGTAGAGCGTGTCGAGCGTCCGCTCCTGATCCATCCAGTGGAACGCCCGGCCCATCACGGTCAGTCGGAGGGGGGCGAGTTCGTCCGCCATCTCGGGGAGGTCGGCGTCGCTCCCCACTCGCCAGTCGGTGTTCTCGGCATCCACGACCGCGGCGCGCTCCCGGGCGTACTCGATCATCGTCTCGTTCGGATCGACACCCACGATCTCGCCGACGTGCGGTGCCAGCGCGACGCCGAGGCGGCCGGTGCCACAGCCGAGGTCGAGCAGGCGGCCGGTGCCGTCGAGGGCGAACCGCTCCCGGAGGTACTCGATCGCCCGGTCGTCGTACGCCGGACGATAGACGGCGTACTGCTCGGCGGTCGTCGCGAAGCGTTCGGCCGGATCGTCCGTATCGTCGTCGCTCATTGGTCGGAACGACCGAACGCGTCGGAGAAATCGTTTCCGCTACCAGGCCGACCAGGCGCTGGTCTTCTCGTCGCGGCCGAAGACGCGCTTGACGTCCTTCGCGAACGCGAGGTCGCCCTCGTGATCGAGCTTCTTGTGCCGGTAGTCGTCCGCGACGGCGTCCCGGAGCTGGAGGCTGTCGACCGTGAACTCGTCGTCGCCGAACTCGTAGCTCTTGCCGACGACGAACTCGAAGTCGCCGGGGACGAACACCTTCGTGCTGCGGGACTGCTCGTTGCGCCCGTCGCCCTCCTTGGGGTGGATGGTGACGTTGACGCCGACGTTGTCGACGACGCGGGTCCAGACCGTCTCCACTTCGTCCATGTCGGCGTGTTCGGTGCGGCGCTCGGGCCCGACCTCGATGCTCGTGACCTCGACCTGCTGGATCGCCGCCTCCGTCTCCACGACGAACTCGTCGCCGGCCTCGATCTCTTCCTCGCTCTCGGCGTCGAGGGTAGTCTTGTACGAGTCGCCGTCCTGCGAGACCACCACGTCGACGGTGATCTCGTCGGGCGTCTCGATCGTCTCCTTGTGGACGTGGCCACACTCCGTACAGCGAACCGTCGACTGCCCGCCCGGCGAAAGTACCTCGTGGACCGTCTGCTCGCGGGGCGAGCAGGACGGACAGGGGAGGGGGACGCGCTCGGCTGAGTCGCTCATACCCGTGGTTCCCGTTCGAGCGGTTTAAGCCCGTGTTTTCGCGGGGCAGCGTGACAGGGACCGCCGTGGCTCAGGGCAGCGCGCGCAGATCCGCGAGCATCCCGTCGAGATCCTTCGTCGACGCCGCCAGCGAGAACCCGTCCCGCTTCGCGAGCGCGGGCGCGTGATCCCACACGTCGTCGGGCTCGATCCCGTGGAGCACGACGGCGTTCGGCGTCGGCGTCAGCACGCGCAGCGCCACCAGCGGCGACTCGCCGCGCGTGACCTCCGTAAAGACGAGCGCGCGGTCGGTCGACTCGCCGTAGAGGCGGTAGAACTCCTCGCTGGAGAGGCGGGTGATCGCCTCGATACTGTCGATGACGGTGTGGCCGTTGACGCTCTCGGCGCCGCCGTCGGCGAGCTCGGTCGCGCCGGTGGCCGCGTAGAACTCGTCCATCGGCACCGAGCGGGCGTACTCCCGGAGGTCGAGCACGATGTCGCTCTCGAACCCCGCGGTCACGACGCGGGCGTACTGGCGGATGTGTGCGCCGCCGCGGGCGGCGTCGATAGCGAGCAGCCCCTCGACGAGGCGGCGGACGACGCCGATGCCGGGGCTCTCCCGCCGGCCGCTCTCGTAGTCGGAGACGACCGACGAGGAGACGCCGAGCTCTTCCGCGAGGGCTGTCTGGGACACCTCGAAGTCGGTGCGCCACTTCCGCAGCGTCGCGCCGGGGTCGTCGGAGAGCACGACCTCGCCGGCGATCCGGCGGGCGAGTCGGCGCTCTGCGTTCTCTGTCACGGCTCTGGGTGGGTGGGGGACTGAGAAAGGCGTATCGGAGCGGTTCTTCTTCGTCCACAGGTTTTCGAGCTTTCGAACTCCCTCGTGTTCGACTGACTGGGTCAGCAACACCGTGAAAGCCCCTGGCTGCTCCGGTCGGGGGGCTCGCTACGCTCCTCGCTTCGCTCCGGTGCTTGCGTCGCCCGCCTTCCCGGAGCAGCCAGCCCCTTTCAGTCCCGCCCGCACAGCCCACGAACCTCCCCAACCGACTCACTCGCTCACGTCCGTTCGCTCGTTCGTCCTCCGAGAGAGCAAGCTCTCTCGTGCCCTCGTTCGCTCCGCTCACGAGGACCTCGCGCTGAGGCGCGGCCGTCGCCGCTCGCGCTTCGCGCCACCGCACAGCCAATCAGAATCCGCAGAGAATCAGCCTACTCCTCCAGCGTCACGCTCTCGTCCGCCGTGCTCCGCAGCGCGTCCGAACGCCCGTGGCTCCCCGGCGCGATCGCCAGCGTCCGCACACCTTCCCGGCCCGCCAGCTCCAGCGCGGGCTTGAAGTCCGTGTCCCGCGACGCGATCGCGATCGTCCGGACGCGGTTCCGGAGCACGAACTCGGAGACGTCGACGGCGAGTTTCACGTCGACGTCGCCGCTGGTGGTGATCACCTCGAACCCGTGGGCCTCCGCCGCCCGGATCAGACTCCCCGGCGCCTGCTCGTTCAGGTAGAGCCGCGCCGTGACGACCCGGCCCGACGCCGCCGCGGCCGCGCGCACGTCGTCCAGATCCACGTCGAACTCCTCGCGCAACACGTTCGGCCCGTCAACGAACAGCGCGACCCCCTCGCGCCGATCGCCGAACAGCCGCCCCAGCCAGTCCATATCCGTCCCTGCGCCCGCCCCGGGATATCGCTTCCGGGAACCGGTGATCACCCCTGATTCTGATGATCGAACGCCACGGAAGGGAACTATTTACTCCCCAAAAAGAAATATCCATGCTATACCGATAGTAATATATATCCGATCCTCAGTTATGATAGCGCGCCATGTTAAACGGTGACGAGACACAGCGAGGACGGCGAAGCGTTCTGAAAGGTATCGGCGCGCTGGGCGCCGCCGCGGGGTTCGCGGGCGTGAGCTCCGCGACGCCGGGTCGTGGTGCCGGGCCGAAGAAGGAGGAGATCCTGGTCGGCGTCTCCGCGACGGCCGACAACACCGAGCAGGCAGTCACGAGTGCCGTGCCGGGCAACGCCGAAGTCGTCCACACCAACGAGACGCTACAGTACGTCGCGGTGGAGTTCCCGAGTCAGGCCGCCGACGTCGCGAAGGAGAACTTCATCGAGGCGGTCACGAAGAAAGACCACGTCAAGTACGCCGAGGAGAACGCGACCTACGAGTCGCTCGCGACGCCGAACGACCCGCAGTTCGGCAGCCAGTACGCGCCCGAGCAGGTGAACGCGCCGTCGGCGTGGGACACCACGTTCGGCAGTTCGGACGTGACGATCGCCGTCGTCGACACCGGCGCACAGTACGACCACCCGGATCTCGCGGGCAACTACGCCTCGGACCCCGGGCGTGACTTCGCCGACGGCGACTCCGACCCGGCGCCGGACGACACACAGACCGAGTACCACGCGACCCACGTCTCCGGCTGTGCGGCCGCGGTCGTCGACAACGACACTGGCGTCGCCGGCCAGGGGAACTCCACGCTGATCAACGGCCGCGCGCTGGACGAGAGCGGCCGCGGCTCCACCGCCGACATCGCGGACGCGGTCCAGTGGGCCGCCGACCAGGGCGCCGACGTGATCAACCTCAGCCTCGGCGGCGGCGGGTACACCGAGACGATGAAGAACGCGGTGAGCTACGCCACCAACAACGGCGCGCTCGTCGTCGCAGCGGCGGGGAACAACGGCTCCGCGTCGGTCTCCTACCCCGCGGCGTACTCGGAGTGTCTCGCGGTCTCGGCGGTCGACGACAGCGAGAACCTCGCGTCGTTCTCCCAGTACGGCGACTCGGTCGAACTCGCCGCGCCGGGCGTCGACGTGTACTCGACGACGACGGGGGCCCGCGGGAGCTACGAACAGCTCTCGGGCACCTCGATGGCCTGTCCGGTGGTCTCCGGCGTCGCCGGCCTCGCGCTCGCCCAGTGGGACCTCTCGAACGCCGACCTGCGGAACCACCTCAAAAACACGGCCGCCGACATCGGCCTCCCGGAGAGCCAGCAGGGCAGCGGGCAGGTCGACGCCGCGGCGGCGGTCACCACCGAACCCGGCAGCGACGACGGTGACGATGGTGACGACGGGGGCGACGGCGGCGACGGCGACTCCACCTCGGCCTCCGTCAGCGGGAGCCTCACGGG
This sequence comes from Halolamina sp. CBA1230, assembly GCF_002025255.2. GTDB lineage: Archaea > Halobacteriota > Halobacteria > Halobacteriales > Haloferacaceae > Halolamina. Next base: position 2,626,206 of record NZ_CP054587.1, on the reverse strand, counting down.
GTACTGGGACTACGACGACTACAGCTACGCGTGGAGCTACGACAGCCCCTCGCAGGTCGTGATCGAACTCGACGGCCCCGCGGACGCCGACTTCGACCTCTACGTCAACACGGGGACCACGCAGAACGCGTCGCCGAACGACTACGACTACGCCTCCTACACCGCGAACAGCCAGGAGACGGTCGTGATCGACAGCCCCGACGACTCCACGGAGCTCCAGATCGACGTGGACTCCTACACCGGGTCGGGGAGCTACACAGTGACGGTGACGGAGTACCGGTAACGCCACAGTCGACCCGACCGCAGCACGGTCGGCGGACGGGTTAGATATCCGTCATGCCGTCCGCCACCCGATGGATTTTTTCCTCGCTACCTGAGGATTAGTGGTATGTTCGTGACGCCACGAGACGTGGCTCATGCCGCCGCCCCCGATCGAACGGGTGGTCTAACGTGGTAGAGCGCACTCGTACGCTTGGCTTCCGTGTCGCGTTCGCGCTGGGGCTGGGGACGATGATCGCAGCGGGGATCTTCTCGCTGTCCGGGACCGCAGTCTACCGGATCGGATCCAGCGCCGTCATCGCCTTCGTGATCGCGGCGCTAGTCGCGAGCATCACCGCCGCGGCGTACTCGGAGTTCGCGTCGATCTACTCCGAGAACGGCGGCGGCTACCTGTTCTCCTCCCGGACGTTCGAGGACCGGGACCTGTTGACCTACGCGATCGGCGCGTCGCTGTTCCTGGGGTACACGGGAACGACCGCCTTCTACCTCGCGACGATGGACGAGTGGTTCTTCCTGTTCATCCTCCCGGAGTCGGTCGGATCGGTGCTCCCCCACGGAAGCGTCGGCATCGCCGCCGCAGTCCTTCTCGGAACGCTGAACGCCCGCGGGACCGAGGAGTCCGGCACCTTCCAGGTCGTCGTCACGGCGGCGAAGGTGGCGGTGCTGTTCGTGTTCATCGGCGGCGCGATCCAGTTCGCCGGGCCGAGCCAGGCGACGGCGACGTTCACGGGCGGCTTCGGCAGCGTGATCGGCCAGTCGACCGACATCCTCTCGGTGGCCGCGCTGGCCTTCATCACGTTCTTCGGCTTCTCGGCGATCGCGGCCTCGGCCGGCGAGATCATCGACCCGAAGAACACGGTGCCGAAAGCGATCGCGGCTTCGATCGTCACGGTCACCGTGCTGTACACGTTCGTCATCATCGCGATGGTGAACACCCCCGAAACCATCGCGGGCCAGCCACGCGGCGAGGTGCTGCAGGCCGGCGAAACCGCGATGGGGAAAGTCGCAGCCGCGTTCCTCGGCCCGTTCGGCCAGCTGCTGATCGTCGCGGGCGCGGTGTTCTCGATGGTGTCGGCGTCGAACGCGTCGATCCTTGCGGCCTCGGGGATCGGCTCGCTGATGGGGCGGCAGGGCGACGCCCCCCGGAAGTTCTCCCGCATTCATCCCGACTACGGGACGCCCTTTTTCTCGGTCTGGAGCGCGACGGCCGTCATCGCGGGGCTGATCTTCGTGTTCATCACGCTGTTCGGTCACCACGGGCTGCTCGGGCAGATACTCGTCCCGTCGTTCAGCCTCGACCCGCTCTCGGTGGGGCTCCAGTGGGCGGCGCTCGGTCTGAACCCGCTGACCGGGTTCGCGACGTTCAACCTCCTCATACCGCTGTCGGTGGTCAACATCGCGCTGATCTACTCGCGGCGGAACGACTCCGACCTCACCCGGGGGTTCGAGATGCCGCTCGTCCCGTACCTGCCGATCCTCGGCGTGATCGCCAATCTCGCGCTGGTGTACAAGCTGCCGACGCTCGGCGTGATCATCGGCATCGGGCTCACGCTGCTGGTCGTCGTCGCCTACCTGCTCTGGGGTGGCGCCCCCGAGGCCGACGAACTGGTCGAGGAGGCCGCGAGCGAGCGGCAGGTGGTCGGCTCCATCGGCGACGGCGGGCAGGGCCACGCGCTCCCGAGCGTCGACGACCGCTTCACGGTGCTGGTACCGATCAACAGGCTGGATCGGGCGGTCGACCACGCGCGCCTGGCCGCCCGGATCGGCGAGCTCCACGACGGGACGCCGGTCGTGAAAGTGCTCAACACGGTGAACGTCCCCGACCAGGCGGACTCCACCGCGTTCCTCGACACGGCCGAGGAGCGGATGCGCGAGCTCGAATCCGACCTCGCGGAGATCGAGGGCGACGTGTCGGCGGACCTGCTCGCGGAGGGGCATGTCTCGAAGGACGTCGCGTTCGACATCCTCCAGACCGCCCGCGACGACGAGGTCGACCGGATCCTGATGGGGATCCCCGAGGACAACCCCCACATCACCGAGAAAGTCGAGTACGAGGCGCCGTGTGACACGCTGTTCGTCGGGGGGTGGGGCGACACGCCGGAGGATCTCTCGCGGGTCACCATCGGCGCCGGCGGCGGCCCCCACCACAACGCGCTGCTGGATCTGGCCGAACGGCTGGCCGACGTGGGGAGCCGGATCGACGTGGTCAGCGTCGAACCCGAGGGCGAGAGCGGGATGGCCGAGGACGTCGAGCCGACGCTCGCGGTGTTCGACGACGACGAGGACGTCCACGTTCACACGCTCACGGGCGAGAACATCGCGGCGACGCTGGTCGACCAGGCGGCCGAGCACGACGCGACGCTGGTCGTCGGCGCGAGCCGGACGCGGTTCCTGCGCCAGTGGGTGTTCGGCTCCACCACCGACCGCGCGGTGTCGCTGGCCGAGGAGCGGGGCGTGCCGGTGATCGTCTACGCGACCGCGGCGGCCGGCGGCTACCGGGGCCGGATCGGTGAGGCGCTGTTCGCGCCGTACCGCTACCTGCGCAAGCATCTGTAGCGGGCCGAGAGCCCCAGACCTATTAGCCGCCCCCGCCAACCCCGGCGTAATGGCGACCTGCGACGAGTGTGGCAAGCAAGAGAACATGCCGTACGAGTGCCGACGGTGTGGCGGCTCGTTCTGTGCGGAACACCGGCTCCCGGAGAACCACGACTGCCCGGGGCTGGAGTGGGACGACCCCGTCGGTGTGTTCAACCAGGCCGAGGAGCGTGACACCAGTACGGGCCGCGGGGGCGGACTCGGCGTCCGCGAGCGCGCCCGGTCGCTCTGGCGGAGCTACGTCCGGAACAACGCGACGTTCGTGCTCCTGCTGCTGATGTGGGTCACGTGGGTGATCCAGCTCGGGCTCCGGGCGTTCGGGATGGACGGCGTCGAGAGCGCGCTGTTCGTCCTGCAGTCGAGCCACCCGGAGTACGTCTGGACGTGGGTCACGTCGGTGTTCGCCCACGGCGGCATCGTCCACATCGCGGCCAACAGCATCGGGATCTTCTTCTTCGGCCAGGTGGTCGAGCGCCGGATCGGCACCAAGCGCTTCGTCGGACTGTTCCTCGTCTCCGGCGCCGCCGCCGGCCTCGCCCAGATCGGCGCGACGATGCTGCTCGTCGGCCCGAACGTCTCCGTCGGCGTGCTCGGCGCCAGCGGCGCGCTGCTGGCGATCATGGGCGTGCTCACCATCCTGAACCCCGGGCTGACGGTGTACCTCTACTTCTTCATCCCGGTACCCATCTGGCTACTCACGATCGGGTTCGCCGCGTTCAGCCTCCTGTCGGGGTTCGGCGCCTTCCAGGGCGGCGGGAACGTCGCCCACTGGGCCCACCTCGCCGGGCTGGCGATCGGCCTCGTCTACGGCACCTACATCCAAGGGCAGGTCGACCCGCCCCAGCGGCTCCAGTTCGGTGGCGGCGGCGGTCCCGGCCGCGGCGGCGGGCGGTTCTGAGCCGTGGAGCTCGCCCACCCGGAGTTCCGGCCCGATCCCGAACTCTCCCGTGAAGAGATGGAGGCGCTCCAGCGTGAGATCGCCGACGCCGCGACGTTCACCGACGACCTGCCGTTCGACCCCGACACGGTGGGCGTGGACGGCCCCGTCGAGGCCGACAGCACCGGCAACGAGCGGCTCGGCAGCAGCGACGCGCCGGTGATCGTCGGCATCGATCAGGCGTTCCTCGACGAGCGCGCGGTGTCGGCGATCGTGGCGATCCAGGACGGCACCGTGATCGAGCGAACCCACGCGGTGACGCCGCTCGAGATTCCCTACATCCCGGGGCTGCTCGCGTTCCGCGAGGGCGGACCGATCCTCGCGGCGTTCGAGGAACTCGCCGTCGATCCCGACCTCGCGGTGTTCGACGGCTCGGGCCGGATCCACTTCCGGCAGGCCGGCATCGCGACCCACGTCGGCGTCGCGCTGGACCTGCCGAGCATCGGCGTCGCGAAGAGCCTCCTCTGTGGGACGCCCCGGGAACCGACGGACGATCGGCCCGCGGGCTGGTCGACGCCGATCGAGTCAGGGGAGAGCGTGGTCGACCGGCGGGAGACCACGGAGAAGCGAACGGAGCGGGACCGAAGGTCCCGCAGGAAGCCGGCGGCAAGGCCGCCGGCGACGGGGAGTGAAACGACCCGCGAGCAGGACGTCGAGGCACCGGAGGGAACCGTGATCGGCCACGCCTACCAGTCCCGGCAGTGGGACCGAGCCCAGTCGATCAACCCGCTCTACGTCTCGCCCGGACACCGCGTCTCGGCGGCGACGACGGTCCAACTGGTCGACGCGCTGTGTGCGGGGTACAAGCTGCCGGAGCCGACGCGGCTGGCGGATCGGTACGCCGACGACGTGAAGGCGGAGTACGAGTAGCTCGCGACCGCTCGCTCTCTCGGCCCTGTTTGCTCACACTTAACCCTCGGCCGACCAACGGCGTAATCATGCGACCGGAGACGGTGTTGATCACTGGCTGTTCGTCGGGCATCGGCCGCGCCACCGCCGAGGCGTTCCTCGACGACGGCTGGACGGTGTACGCGACCGCCCGGGACCCCGACGATATCGACGGCCTGGGCGAGCACGAGAACTGCGTGGTCGACGAACTCGACGTGACCGACGACAGCGACGTGCGCAACGTCGTGAACCGGATGCTCCGCAACGAGGACCGGATCGACTGCCTGGTCAACAACGCGGGGTACGCCCAGTTCGGTCCGACCGAGGAGGTGCCCGTGGAGGCCGTCGAGGACCAGTTCGCGGTGAACGTCTACGGCCCGCACCGCCTCACGCGGGCGGTGCTGCCGCACATGCGCGAGGCCGGGGCGGGGACGGTCGTGAACCTCTCCTCGGTCGCCGGGCGGGTGTCGGTGCCCGGCGGCGGCGCCTACGCGGGGTCGAAGTTCGCGCTGGAGGCGATGACCGACGCGCTGCGCTGGGAGGTCGAGGGCCACGACATCGACGCCGTGCTGGTCGAACCCGGCCCGGTGCGGACGCAGTTCGACGAGCGGGCGGACGAGGAGACCGACCGCACCGAGCGCACCGGCGCCTACGAGTGGTTCTGGTCGGCGTTCGAGGACACCGAGGCGCTGGGGGGTGGCGGTCCGGGGGCGGTCGAACCCGAGGACGTGGCGACGACGATCGTCGACGCCGCAAACCTCACGAACCCGCCCGCACGGATGCCCGTGGGGACCGTCGCGGAGCTGCTGGTGAAGACGCGGTTCCTGCCGGATTCGGTGCGGGATCTGGCGGTGCGGTTCGCGCGGAAGCGGTTCGCGTAAGCAAGTCGTTAGGTCGTTTCTCTGTTCGTTCTCCGTGGTGACTGTGTCGCAGGGGGAGTCGGTTCGTTTGGTCGTGGTTTGGTGGCTCGTTAGCAACCGCGAGCAGCAACAGCAGGAGTATCGTTGGCCACTTGTGACCGCAACCGCCCCGCACAGTCCTCACACCTCCCCAGCCGACTCGTTCCTTCGCTGGCGCTCAGTCACTCGTCCCTCGCGCTGACTCGCGGACGGAGCCGCTCGCGTCTCGCGCCGACAGTCGCGGCAGTACGGTGGCGGTGGACGCCTCGCGGGCGCGACCGTCGCGCCCGCGGGGGGAGGGGTGGGGACTCCGGGCTGTGCCGAGCCTCGTGCTCGGCACTCTGCGGTCACAAGTGGTCTAGCATCGAGATGCTGTTGCGGTCGCAGTAGCAGTCGGCTACCCAGTCACAGAAAAGCCAGAAACCACACTCACCAACGAATCAGTCCAGACACGCCGCAACGACCCGCAACGCCGCCTCACCGCGCACGTCGTCGGCCAGCAGCGGCACGCGCTTCACGTCCCGCCCGCGGTACAGGTCGCTCGCCCGGCCCAGCGCGTCCTGCTGCACGTTCCATCGTCGCTGGCAGAACTCACAGTCCTCCAGGCTCGGCGTAACGATCCAGTCGTCGGCGATATCGTCCAGATCCGCCACGTCGGCGGGGTCCTCCATCACGCGGTTGACGACGAGCGTGCTCACGGGGATGTCGAACTCGTCAAGCCTGTTTACGAGCCGTTCGGACTCGGTGACGCTCATCGTCTCGGGCACCATCACGACCCGGAAATCCGTGCGCTCGGGGTCCCGGAGCAGCGTGCGCAGGCGCTCGATGCGCTCCTTGAGTTCGTCGAGGTCCTCGCGGCCCGCCGCGTCGTCGCCCTCGCCGCCGCCGAACATCCCCTTGATGCCGTCCATCATCCCCGAGAACTGCTGGCGGAGCTTCATCATCCGGCCGACCATCGTGTCGAGCATCTCCGGCAGCTGGAGCAGGCGCAGCGTGTGGCCCGTCGGCGCCGTGTCGACGACGACGCGGTCGAACCGCGGATCGTCCATGTGCTCGATCAGCTTCTGCATCGCCGCGGCCTCGTCGGCGCCGGGCATCGTGCCCCCGAGCAGGGACTCCATCCCCGCGCCCTCGCCGAGCATCCCCGCGATGTCGCCGACCGGCCCCTCCTCCTGCTGGGCGGCGAAAAACCCCTCCTCCATCGCGGCGTCGGGATCGATCTCGACGCCCCACAGCGGCACGTCCTCGCGGAGTCGGCTGGGCTGGGCCGGGATGTCGACGTCCAGCGTGTCCGACAGCGAATGCGCGGGGTCGGTCGAAACCACGAGCGTCTTCGTCCCGGCCGCGGCGGAGGCTAGCGCCGTCGCCGCCGCGCAGGTGGTCTTGCCGACGCCGCCTTTGCCGCCGTAGAGGACGTACTCCGGCGCGTCCACGCTCTCGGGGAGGGCAGTCTCGACGTCGATCGTCTCCGGGGCGTCGTGGCCGGACGACTCCACGTCGACTGACTCCTCGTCCTCGACGGAGTCGACCGGCTCCACGTCGATCTCGCTCATTGCCGGGTCTGGACGGCGAGGACTTGTGTGTCTCTCGGTCCGGGGACGCCGACCACAAGCCCCATCGCCCTCGACCCTGGAGGACGACTGTGCAGCGACGTACTCGCGCGGCGATAGGGGTCGCGGTCCTCCTCGCCGTCGGCCTCGGCGCCGCGCTCACCTCGCCGCGGTGGCTGCTCTCGCGGCTGGACTGGCTGGCGGCGGACCCGTTGCGGTTCGGCGCCGCGCTGGTCGCGCTGGCGCTGATCCGCCCGCTGCTCGCCTGGCCGACCACGCTGATCGCGGTCGTCGTCGGCTACGGCTGGGGGCTGCGCGGGCTCCCGGTCGCGCTGGCGCTGATCGCGCTCACCAGCGTGCCGCCGTTCCTGCTCGCCCGACGCTCAGCCGACGGCGGGCGGTTCGCGATCGCGGGCGCGAGAGCCGTCGACGCGACCGGCGACCTGCGGAGCGTGATCGTCAGTCGCCTACTCCCGGCACCCTCGGACGTCGTCTCGGTCGGCGTCGGCCTCTCGGGCGTCCCCCTGCGGGCGTTCGTCGTGGGCACAGCGATCGGCGAACTCCCGTGGGCCGTCGCGGGCATCGTCGCCGGACAGTCGATCGAGCGCGTGCTCCGAGAGGGGCTGGGCGCCGTGATCGACCCACAGCTGATCCTCGCGGCCGGCGTCGCGGCCGTGCTCCTGCTGGCCGGGCCGGCATACCGCCACTTCCGAGATCGGCCGAACGAACTCGGCTGAACCGGCTTTGTTGAAACCTCACCAGCTAATAGGTGTAGTGCCCGACTCGCAAAGTACAGACCGATCACTCTGAGCGGTCAATACAGACTATCGATGTAATCTATATCGTATTATTGGAAAAGGTGTATCCCAATAGAATCCAGATGGGTGGAAAGCGCAATCCCAACTCCAGCACCTATTGATATTTTTATGGATGTCTGCCAAGATTGTTCAGTAACGCCGAAATAGAGTAACCCAACAGGAATGGACACGAGAATAGCGGCAACCCAGTCAGGCAGGTACTGATATAGGTCTATCCAGAGGTAAAAAACGAGAGTACTGACACCTCCAAAGAAAGCCAAGATTCGATTCCACCGAAACTCGGACCAGTCTAATCCGTCAAATGGAGTATCATCACCAAGAAGGTCACGCTTGGAGGGCATAGTACAACGTCCGCTTTAATTCATATGTACCTTTCGTAGGGGGATTTCCCGTTTTAATGTGCTATGTAGACCGAATTAGGGGCTTCAACGGCCTAACTCTCTGATAAATAGGCAACCCCACTTACCGGCTGTTTCATCGCAGTCCGTGTCTGACCAAGAGGACTTCAACAGCGCCGCTGGACCCTACTCGAACAGCGACTCGCCGGTCATCACGTCGGGCTGCTCCATTCCCAGCAGCGAGAGGATCGTCGGCGCCACGTCGGGCAGCGAGCCACCGTCGCGGATCGTCCGCCCATCAGCGTCGCCGTCGGGCGAAACGTAGATCACCGGGACGGGGTTGAACGTGTGGGCGGTGTGGGGGGATTCGGGTGTTCCCATGTCGTCTGCGTTGCCGTGGTCGGCGGTCACGAGCAGGTGTGCGCCCGCGTCGGCGAGGGTCTCCGCGAGGCGGCCGAGTTCGCGGTCAACCGCCTCCACCGCTTCCACGGCGGCGTCGAAGTCACCGGTGTGGCCCACCATGTCCGGGTTCGCGTAGTTGAGGACGAGCGCGTCCGGGTGAGGCTCGTCGTCCGCGATCGCCGCGACGGCGGCGTCGGTCACCTCCGGCGCCGACATCTCGGGCTGGAGGTCGTACGTTGCCACGTCCGGCGAGGCGACGATCCGGCGCGTCTCCCCCGGGAACGGCGACTCCCGGCCGCCGTTGAAGAAGTAGGTGACGTGGGGCTCCTTCTCGCTCTCGGCGACCCGCAGCTGGGCCATCCCCGCGTCGGCCCACAGCTCCCCCAGCGTCTCGTCGGGGTCGTTGGGTGGGAACGCGACCGGGAACGGGTACGTCTCCTCGTAGCGGGTCATCGTCGTCAGCCGGATATCGGGGCGGTCGAGGTCGAACGGCCAGCCGTCGGTGTTCACGCCGCCGAGGAGGCGACAGAGCTGCCGGGTGCGGTCGGCCCGGAAGTTGAACGAGATCACCGAGTCGCCGTCTTCCAGTGCTGGACCGCCCGCGATAAGCGTCGGTTCGACGAACTCGTCGGTGTCGCCGCGCTCGTAGCTCTCCGCGACCGCGGCCACCGCGGAGTCGGTTTCGTATCGTGCCTCACGATTTACGATGGCGTCGTACGTCTCCCTGGTGCGCTCCCAGTTGTGGTCGCGGTCCATCGCGTAGTACCGCCCCGTGACGGTGGCGACGTGGCCAGTTCCGTGCTCATCGATCACCTCTTGGAGGTCGCCGAGGAACTCGACGCCGCTCTCGGGCGGCGTGTCCCGCCCGTCGGTGAACGCGTGGGTGACGGCGTCGACGCCGCGTTCGGCCGCGAGTTCGATCAGCGCGTGGAGGTGGGCCTGATCCGAGTGGACGCCGCCGTCGCTGACGAGGCCCGCGAAGTGGACGCGGCCGTCGTTCTCGGCGGCGTGGGCGAACGCGTCGGTGATCGCGTCGATCTCACCCAGTTCGCCGTCGTCGATGGCGTCGTTGATCCGGGTGTAGGGCTGTTTGACCACCCGGCCCGCGCCGAGGTGGGTGTGGCCGACTTCGCTGTTGCCCATCTGTCCCTCGGGGAGGCCGACCCGGCGGCCGTGGGCGATCATCGCTCCGAACGCGCCCGCCTCGCGGAGCGCATCGAAGTTCGGCGTCGCGGACGCGCCGACGGCGTCCTGACCGGCTTGATCGTCGGGGGCAAGCCCCCAGCCGTCGAGCACCACGAGTGCTGCGTCCATGCGAGAGAGGTGGGGAGGGCGGTGTATCACGCCTTCGGTGGCAGCCAAAGACACATACCCCTCCGCGGTGAATCGCGCCCAACGACCGTGGACCTCGACAGCCTCGGCAGACGTCGCCTCCTCTCGTTGCTCGCCGGCGGTGGTGTGGCGACGGCCGGCGGCGCGTACCTGTTCACCGGCGGCCCGCCAGCCGAAACCGAATCGCTCGGCGACGAGGAGTCCCGACGGCTGGCAGAGGCCCACGCGCCGACGCTGTACTACGGCGCCCGCGAGCAGTGGCCCGCCACGGACCCACGCGAGTACGAGAGCGAGCAGGACGGCGAAACTGTCGTCGACGGGTTCGACGCGCTCGACGGGTACAGCGCCGACGCCCGCGAGAACGACTACCCCCATCCGACGGTGTTCTACCACGCGGTGGACTACCCGGACTCGCCGCTGTCCTGCGTGCAGTTCTGGATCTACTCGGCGTTCGACCAGTTCACGACCAACTTCCACTGGCACGACTGGGAGGTGTTACACGTGTTCGTCGACCGCTCCGCGGAGGGAACCGGGACCGACGGCGGAGGGTCGCCGACAGCGACCACGGGCGAGCCGGTGCTGTTCGTCGCCTCGGCGCACTCCCGGAAGGTGCCGAACAACGAGCATCTCGACCCGGACGTGGCGCGGGCGTCGATCATCAGCGAGGTCGGCTCCCACTCCAGCACGCTCGGGGTGAACGCCCGGCCGACGACGTTCCAGCGCACCCCGGTCGACGGTCTCGCCGCGGACATCAGCAACGACCCCGTGGAGGTGATCACCGGCGAGGCGTCGCTCCCGCTCGCGTACGGGCTCCCCCGGGACGAGGGGCTGGTGCTCCCCTACGCCGTCCCGGAGTACGACGGCGACCCGCTCCCGGACCACGAACGACTGCCGAACGTCCGCCCGGCGGACCTGATCCCGGCGGAACTCACCGTCGACACGTTCGACGAACTCGCGAGCCCGCCCGACGACATCCCGAAACGCGAGGGGGACGTGGCGTTCGTCCCGGACGTTCGCGCCGAGGCGAACGCCGAGATCGACGCGCGCTACGAACTCGCGGACGTGGAGGAGATCCAACACATCGACGCGTTCACCGGTCCACAGCTGAGTTTCAGCTTCACCGTCCCCGAGTTCGTCGAGGACGCCGTCTCGGGCCACATCACCACCGTCGGCGTGCCGTGGGGGCAGCCACGGTTCACCAACCCCGAGACCGACATCAGCGACCCCCAGCACCGCGCGGCGATGGCGGACCGATACGAGCCGATCGAGAGCGGGGGCGACGTGAGCCGGATCCTGGGCGCCGTCCGGGAGACGACCGGCGCCGACGACGCGCCGGGGAGCAACGGCGTCGCGCTGGTTACCCCTTCGATCGAGACGGTCGCGCTACTGGAGAGCGATCCGGAAGCGGTTCCCTCGTTCTCGGGCGTCGTCGCCGTCGAGAACCCGGGGGAGGGCGACCACCGACTCACTGTCAACGGCGCGGGGATGGCACCCTACGGCGAGCGCCTGACCCACGAGGGCGGCACGACCCGTGCCGGCGTCGAGGGGGCGATCCCGATGAGCGCGAACGAGGACGCCGTGAAGATCCGCGGAGAAACCGCCGAGGGGACGACGCTCGCGTCGGTGTCGCTCGACGACGACTTCGCCGGCCCGGTGTACGACGGCCGGCCCCCGGGGGAGGAGGGGTTCGGCATCTACGCCCACCGCGACGGCGCCTACACCGCCGAGATCCGCGACGAGTCGGGGGAGCAGGGGGCGATCAGGGTCAACCCGAACGCCGACGACGAGACGGTCGAGCTCTCGGGGATCGAGACGGGGAAGCTCGCGCTGATCGAGTTCCTGCTCCGGTATCTGGTGGAAACCCATCTGCAGGTGCGTGCGTTCCGGGACGACGGCGCTGACGCCGTCGACGACGTTCCCACGGGGCGGAACATCGACGCGGACACCGTCGACGACGCCGTCGCGACCGCCCACGAGAACGCCGGCGATCTGGTCGACGACGTCGGCGACGCAGTCGGGGGGCTACTCGACGACGAGGAGAGCGACGACGGTGACGACGAGGGTGGCGGAAACGGCAACCCCGGACGGGGTGTCGCCGGCGTGGTACGAGCAGTCGACGCCGCGCTGCTGGTCGCCGTCGCCGCCCGGGCGGCCGCCCGCGACGGGCGAGAGGAGGATGCCGACAGTCGGCTCGAGGATCTCGACTCGCGGCTCGCGGCGTTCGCGGAGCGGGACGGGAACGAGGGGCTGCCCAGGGAACTGCGGGCGTTCGTGACTCGACGAGCCGAGCGGATCCAGCCACGCATCGACGCGGCGATCGCGGCGGAGCTGGACGGGTAGCCGGTCGGTCTCGCGTCCGCCCGGAGTCCGCGCCGGACGGTGGCTGACCCGCCGCCGGCCACCGTTTTCCCGGTCGACAGTCGAGTCGACGAGTGAGACAGCCTTTTTGCTCCCTGCCGCCAAGCGCGTCTATGGACTCGGCGGTACTGCTGAACCTTTTGGGTAACGAGAACCGCCGGCGTATCCTGCGGCTGCTCTCGCACAAGTCCTGTTACGTCACGGAGATCAGCGAGTACCTCGGTGTGAGCCCGAAGGCGGTGATCGACCACCTGCGGAAGCTGGAGGAGGCCGGGCTGGTCGAGAGCCACACCGACGACCAGCGGCGGAAGTACTTCCACATCGCCCGCGCGGTCCGGCTGGAGGTCAGCGTCTCGCCGCACAGCTTCGGCGCCAAGAGCGCCTACCCGGCGAGTCGCGGTCTCGACATGGCCGGGCGCTGCACGCATCTGGAGATCGACATCGACGACCAGCCCGAGGGCGACGGGCTGGACGGGCTGGCAAAGGAGTTCGACCGACTCCAAAGCCTCGAACGCGAGCTCTCGCTGGCCCAACGCTGGGTCGACGGCCGGCTGAACGAGGTGCTCGACCGCCTCAACGGCCACATCGGCGCGGAGGCCGACTCGCGGTTCTACGCCGCGGTGCTGTCGGCGGTCGTCACCACCGACGGGTCGCTCCAGGCGATCACCGAGGAGATCGACGCCGACGCCGGCGCGGTCGAGGACGCACTGGAGCAGCTGACCGAGCGGGGGTTGTTGCGCGAAGTCGACGAAGCGGGCGAGTGGGAGCTGGCGTAGGGGTTGTTGAATCGCGTTCGTTGATTCTGTCGAGCGATTGCTGGTGGGTTTCTGTTGGTGTGTTTGCCGTTCGGTGAATGTTCTGTCGACTGCTACCGCGACGGCGACAGCATCTCGATGCTTGACCACTTGTGACCGCAACGTGCCGGACACGAGGTCCGGCACTGTGAAGGATTCCCCACCCCTCCCCCCGCCGGCGCCAACATGGCGCCGGCGAGGCGTCCACCGCACCGCAACGACGAGGCGTCCACCGCCACCGCACCGCAACCGCGGTGGCGTGCGACGTTCGCGCCTCCGTGCGCGAACGAGCGCGCGAGGGACGAGGGAGCGAACGGACGTGAGCGACTGAGTCGGCTGGGGAGGTCTGTGGACTGTGCGGGGCGGTGCGGTTACAAGTGGACATGCATCGAGGCGGTGTCGCTGTGAGTATCACTCAGAAATAAACAGACACCGCACTAGCCACCGCACTCCCAACAAAAACCGACAACGACCCGAACCGTCACTCGATCGACGTCGTCAACCCATCGCGGAGATCCCGGCCGAAGTAGTACCCCAGCAGCGACGCCACCGCACCACTCCCCGCCCCGATCGCACCCAGCGCCAGCCCGTACTGCTGGAGCCACTCGACGCCGATCGGGAGGAACACGCCGCTGAACACCTGCGTCACCGCGAGCAGTGCCGCTACCGCCGCGCCCGCGATGCCGACTTCGAGGTACTGTCGGTGGGAGCGAACGAGGCCGAGGAGGAACGTCGCCGCGAACACGCCGACGACCCGGCCGATCGTCCCCATGAACGGGACGATCCCGCCGATCGCGCCGCCGGCGACGGCGCCCGCGACGACGACGCCGAGCGCGAGCAGGAACCCGCGGATCGAGAACACGCGACCGACGCGGGAACGGACGCCCGAGAGCCGGCCGCCGTCGCTCGACGCCTCGGTCCCGGCTCTCGTCTCGTCGTCGCGTTCGAGGGAACGCTGCATGCCTCGACATGAGGCGCCCGACGACATGGGTCTTGCGCCGTCTCGCGGGGGAACTCGGCGGGTGGACGCCCGTCCACTCACCGCCCGAAGGAGGCAGTTTGAAGTCCGGCCGACGGGAACCATCGAGCATGAACCCAGGGGACCGCGTCCGCGTCGACCGCGACGGCGCGACCGACGAGGGCGTCCTGATGCCCACGACCGACGAGGACCACCTCGTGCTCAAACTCGATGGCGGCTACAACGTCGGGATCGCCCGCGAGGGGGCCGACGTGGAGGTCGTCGAGTCGGACGTGTACGACATCGAGGAGAGCGAGGCCGGCGGCGGCGAGGCCTCCGAGATCGAGTTCGACGACGACCTGCCGACGGTCGCGCTTGTCTCGACCGGCGGGACGATCGCCTCGACCGTCGACTACCGCACCGGCGCCGTGACCGCCCGCTTCGACGCCGAGGACGTGCTGCGGGCCGTCCCCGAACTCGCGGGCCGGGCGAACTACCGCGGCCGCGTGGTCGCGGACATCCTGAGCGAGAACATGACCCCCGCCATCTGGCAGGAGCTCGCCGAGGCGGTGAGGGAGGAGATCGAAGCCGGCGCCGACGGCGTGGTCGTGATGCACGGCACCGACACGATGCAGTTCTCGGCGGCCGCGCTCTCGTACATGCTGGACACGCCGGTGCCGATCGTCTTCACGGGCAGCCAGCGCTCGGCGGACCGCCCCTCCTCGGACAACGTGATGAACGCGGTCTGTTCGGTCGAAGCGGCGACTTCCGACGCCGCCGAGGTGATGGTCTGTATGCACGGCACACCCTCCGACGACTACTGCGCGCTCCACCGTGGCACGCGCGTCCGGAAGAACCACACCTCGCGGCGCGACGCGTTCGAGACCGTCGGCAGCGAGCCGCTGGGCACCGTCGACTACGAGGCCGCGAAGGACGGCAAGGGCGACGCCGCGGGCGTCTCCTTCGACGACGAATACGATGAACGCGGGGGGACCGACCTCGCGATCCATCCCGACCTGGCGACCGACGTGGAGCTGGTCAAACCGACCCCCGGCATGGACCCTGCCGCGTGGGAGTACCTCGACGGGAAAGAGGGCGTGATCGTCGAGGGGACCGGGCTCGGCCACGTGCACACGGACCTGATCCCGCGGCTGGAGGAACTGGTCGCGGACGGCGCCGTGGTCGCGATGACCTCCCAGTGCATCGAGGGGCGGGTCTGTGACCGCGTGTACGACACCGGCCGGGACCTGCTCGACGCCGGCGTCGTGGAGGCGGGCGATACGCTCCCCGGCACGGCGAAGGTGAAGCTGATGTGGGCGATCGCGAACACGCACAACCCGGCGGACGCGATGGGACGGGACCTCGAAGGCGAACTGACCGAGGAGTCACAGCCCTGGACGTGACTGGGGAAATCGACTACGCCGACGACGACGAGATCGTGGTCCGGGAGGCGGTCCCGGGCGACTACCCCGCGGTCGCCGCGTTCACCGCCGACACGTGGGAGGGCGGTGACTACATCCCCGACGTGTTCCCGCGGTGGATGGAGTCGGACGACCCGGACACGCGGACGTTCGTCGCCGTCGACACGACCGAGTCGCCGCCCGGCCCGGCGGCGGTGGACGCCGTCGATCCGGCAGACGTCGAGGCGGTCGCCGACGATCGCGCGGTCGGGATCTGTCAGGCGGTCGGCCTCAGCGAGCACGAGGGGTGGATGCAGGCGATGCGGGTCGATCCCGAGTACCGCGGCCGACGGCTCTCGCGGGCGCTGAACGACGCCGGCTTCCACTGGCTCCACGAGACCGGCCGGCGCGTGGCGCGGAACATGGTGTTCTCCTGGAACACGGGCGGGCTCGGCGCCTCGCGGGTCAACGGGTTCGATCCCGGCACCGAGTTCCGGTGGGTCCAGCCCGAACCGGACGCCGACGCGACAGCCCGGACCGACGCCGCGAGCGAGATCGACGCCGACCCCGACGCCGCGTGGTCGTTCTGGACCGACGCGGCCACCCGTGACGCGCTCGACGGCCTCGCGCTCGACGACACGGAGTCGTGGGCGCTGTCGGCGCTGACCCGCGAGCGACTCCGGACGGTCGCGGCGGACGACCGCCTGCTGACGGTCTCCTCGCCCGACGGCGGGATCGGCGGCTTCAGCTTCCGCGTCCGGACGAGCGAGCGCGAGGACGACGACGGCGAGACGCAGGTCCGCGGGGAGTACGGCGTCGCGGCGTGGGACGGTGCCGAGTCCTGCGACGCGCTGCTGGCGGCGATCAGTCGCGACGCCGCGGCGGTCGGTGCCGACACGACGCGCGTGCTGATCCCCGAATCGGTCGACTGGGTCAGCGACACGGCGCTCGCTGGCGCCGACATCGGCGACGAGCCGGACTTCGTGATGCGCGCGGACCTGACCGAGCGCCACTGGGAGTAGACCACTCCGTTCTCGTTCGCGATTCCGGAGCGATCACGCGCGTTCGCGCCGGAGGCGCGGTTCGGGCACGTCGCGGGCGATCCCGAAGACGAGCCTGTTGAGCGCCCACCCGGCGTTCACGCCGACGATCCCGGCACCGACGGCTTCGGGATCCGGCGGGTAGCGGAGGACGAGAAACGCGACCGCGAGGAGGGCGAACAGCGAGAGCGGGGCCGCCACGCGCCACCCGTCGAGACGGTCCGCGGCGGCGAGCATCGGCGTCGTGACGAGGACGGCGACGACGCCGATCCGCCAGCCGGCGAACGGGGTCGCGCTGCCGAGTAGCAGTATCCCGCCCGTCATCGCTCCCGCGACGGTGAACAGCAGTTCGCGGAGTACGAGGCGGCGAGTCACAGGGGGAGATGAGTCGCTGGGGAGTTAGTCGTTGCCCCGATCAGACCGCCACCACCCACGCGCGGTAGTCCTCGTCGCGCTCGTACACCTCGCGGAACACGCGATCCGCGAAGTCCGCGAGACGGTTGGCGTCGGAGCGGGCGGTGATCCGGACGTTCGTCCCCTCGGCCTCCTCGGGCGACTCGAGCTCGTCGATGCGGAACTCCGGGAACTCGTCGACCAGCGACTTCACGCGGTCGAGCTCATCGCCGGTCGTGTCGAGGTTGAACGTCTTCTCGGCGAACTGGAGCCAGGGCTGGGGCTCGTCTTCCTCCTCGTCCTCTTCGTCGCCGCCGGGGTCGAACGCCGGCGTCTCCGGCGGCGCGGCCTCGATGGTGAGGAAGGCGCTCCCCCGGGTGCGGTGGGCGGTGACGGCGTCGGCGAACAGCTTCCGGCGCTCGGTCGACGTGTCGGCATCGAAGCGGGTCATACTGGCTCTCGGGGGGCCGGCGACTAATCAGTCCCGGACCGCGAGGAGAGCGTGCCAGTTTTCTTCGCCCCCGAGCGCGCGGACCTCCGCGAACCCGGCCTCGCGGAGACGGTCACGGATCGACTCCTCCTGCCAGAACGTGAACCGCCGGCCGTCGGGGAGTTCCACGGCGTCGGCGTCGCGGGTCTCGCTCGCCATCACCGAGAGCAGCAGGGCGCCGCGGGGGGCGAGTACGCGGTGGAAGCCGTCGAGCGTCGGGGTTGCTTCCGAGCGCGGGAGATGGAGGAACGCGGCGCTGCTCCAGAGCCCCTCGAACGTCGCCGTCGCGACCGGGAGCGCCCGCATGTCGCCCCGGAGCAACCGCGCGTCCGGGGCCTGCTCGCGGGCTTCGTGGAGGAACTGCGGCGTCAGATCGAGGCCGACCACGTCGAGGCCGGCGTCAGCCATCGGCGCCGTGTCGGCGCCGGGGCCACACCCCACATCGAGGACGCGGGGCGGACGGTCTCGGGGGGTGGGCAGCGCGTCGCGGAAGGCGTCGCCGTGGCGCTCGAACAGCGAGAAGTCGAGGTACTTCTCGACGAGGTCGGGGGCGTTCTCGGCGTACGTCGTCGCCGTCACGGCCACGTCCACGGCGTCGTCGTCGACGGGGGTCGCTGGCGGGTCGTCCATGGGGGGACGTTCCGTGGCGCCGACAAAACTCTTGGTACGGCTCCGACCGCTTTCTTCAAGCCTTTATGCCCGGCCCGAGTCACACCCAGTATGGCCGACCACCACATTCTGCTGCTGGGGCCGCCCGGCGCCGGCAAGGGGACGCAGGCGAAGAAACTCTGTGAGGAGTACGATCTCGACCACGTCTCGACGGGCGACGCGCTGCGGGCGAACAAGGACATGGAGACGGAGTACGGCACGCCGCGCAGCTTCATGGAGGCGGGCGAGCTCGTCCCCGACGAAGTGGTGAACGAAGTGCTCGAGACCGCGCTCGAAAACGCCGACGGCTACGTGCTCGACGGCTACCCGCGCAACCTCGACCAGGTCGAGTTCCTCGACGACGCGACCGACCTCGACTACGTGTTCTTCCTCGACGTGGGCCGCGAGACGCTGGTCGAGCGCCTCACCGGCCGCCGGGTCGACCCGGAGACCGGCGAGAACTACCACGTGAAGTTCGACATGCCCGAGGACGAGGAAGTCCGCGAGCGACTGGTCCAGCGCGACGACGACGAGGAGGACGTCGTGCGCGAGCGCCTGGAAGTGTACGAGGAGAACACCGAACCCGTGATCGAACACTACCGCGAGGGCGGCGACCTGATCGAGGTCGACGGCGAGGGCGCCCCGGAAGACGTGTTCGAGCGGCTGACCGACGCGATCGAGGACGACGACTGACGCCGGCGGCGCGATACTCTCGCCGCGGCAGTCCGACGATCCAAGTAAAAGCTTCATAACGCCCGGTAGCAAAGGCAGAGTCAATGGTACGGACCGAGAAACGCGTCCGCGAACTCGTCTCGGAGGATCCCGAGATGCGCGACGTCGTCGAGACGGTGCTCGATCGCGCCGACGACGGCGAGGTCGCCTGGACGGACGTGAAAGGTGAAATCGAGAGCGGGCAGTGGGGCCGGCTGATCGAGAAGGAGGTGCTCGTCGAGGGCGAGACCGGGTTCCGCGTCGAGGACCCCGAGGCCGCCCGCGAGGCGCTCGAGAGCGACGACGAGCTCACCAGCTCGTCGGTCGACCTCGACGACGTCGAGAGCACGTCCTGGTCGAAGTGGGACAAGCTGGCCGGCCTGGGGACGGTGCTGTTCATGATCGGCTACGCGTACACCCCGATCCGGAACGCGGTCGGCGAGACCATCGACCTCGGGCTGGGCCCGCTGCTGGACGTGCTGCCGTTCTACGCGGTCGTGCTGCTGCTGGCGATGACGACCGGGCTCTACTCGACGGTGCTTCGGGCGCTGTTGATGGACATGGACAAGATGAGCATGTACCAGGACCGGATGAAGGATATCCAGGAGCGCCGGAAGGAGGCGAAGGAGCGCGGCGACGACGCCGCGATGCAGAAGATCCAGGAGGAGCAGATGGAGGCGATGGGCGACCAGCTCGGCATGTTCAAAGAGCAGTTCCGCCCGATGGCGTGGATCATGTTCCTCACCATCCCGGTGTTCCTCTGGATGTACTGGGCGATCGGCGCCCGGGGTGCGAGCAGCCACCACGTGCTGACCGATGTCGTGTTCCCGATCTGGGGCACCCTCGAGTGGACCGAGCCGATGCTCGGGCCGATCCGGCCGTGGATCTTCTGGTACTTCCTCTGCTCGACGGCGTCGATCCAGATCATCCAGAAGGCGATGGACATCGAGATGACGCCGTCGACCTGACGCGGTCCGTTTCGTTCTCCTCGCTGCTCCTGCTTCGTCGAGCCACCTCCGCGGTTGACAGTCACCGCGGTGTCGAGTCACCTCCGCGGCTGTCCGTCGCCGCTTCGTCGAGCCACCGCCACGGCTGATCGTTGCCGTGGCGATACGCCACCACCGCCGGCTTTTTCGATACTCCGCCCCATGCTCCGAGTATGGACACAGTTCGCGAGGCGCTCCGAGAGCTCCCGGACGCGGTGTTCGCCGACCTGCTCGAGAGCGAGTCCGCCTACCGGCTCGTGATCGACCTGCCGGGAGCGACGGCGGCGACGACCGACCTGCGGAGCGAGGGCGGTCGGCTCCACGTCGAAGCGCGCCGCGAGAAGTCGTTCGGCGACGAGTTCGACTACGTGCGCGAGGACCGGCCACTGTTTCTCGACGCCGAGATCCCGCTCCCGCCCGACGCCGACACCGACGCGGAGGCGTCGATGAGCCGGGGCGTGCTCACCGTCACCGTCCCCAAGCGATCGGCCGGCCCCGCCGAGTCGATCGACATCGACGACACCTGATGGTCGGAGCGAGCCGAGCCGCCGAACCGCGAACGGGGGGGTGATCCAGGCTGGCGTCACTCCGTGCTTACTGGCGCTTCCTGGTCGTCCTCAAGGGGTTTTTCCCGCTGCTGTTCGCGTGGGCGCGGGACCGGAACCGGTTCCTCCTGTTCGGCCGGAGCCGGAGCGTCGACAGCGAGACGCGGGTCCGCCGGGCCGAGTCGCTGCTCGAGACGCTGCTGACGCTCGGGCCGACGTTCATCAAGCTCGGCCAACTCCTCTCGACGCGGCCGGACATCCTCCCGCCGGAGTACGTCGACGTGCTCTCGACGCTGCAGGACGAGGTCCCCCCGGCTGACTGGGACGAGGCGAAGGAGGTGCTGGAGGACGAACTCGGCCCCGTCGAGGAGACGTTCGACGAGTTCGACAGCGAGGCGATCAGCGGCGCCAGCCTCGGGCAGGTGTACCGCGCGGTCCACGACGGCGAGCAGGTGGCCGTGAAGGTGCGCCGGCCGGGGATCGTCCCGCTGGTCAACGCCGACCTCACGGTGCTGCGCTGGTCGCTGCCCGTGATCGTCTTCTTCGTCGACGAGTCGAGCTCGTTCTCGCTCTCGAACCTCGCCGACGAGTTCTCGAAGACGATCCGCCAGGAGATGGACTACGACCGCGAGCGCGCGATGCTCGAGGAGATCAGCGAGAACTTCGAGGGGGACGAGGAGATCCGCATCCCCGACACCCACGAGGCGGCCTCGGGGGAGGCGGTGCTGACGATGGAGTACCTGCCGGGGACGAAGATCAACGACGTCGACGAGCTCGACGCGAACGGGATCGATCGCACCGAGCTCGCCGAGCGGCTCCAGCGCATCTACCTCCAGATGATCATCGACGACGGCGTGTTCCACGCCGACCCCCACCCCGGGAACCTCGCAGTCGACGACGAGGGCGCGGTGATCTTCTACGACTTCGGGATGAGCGGCCGGGTCGACCCGTACGTTCAGGAGAAGATCGTGGAGTTCTACATCGCCATCGCCGAGCGGGACACCGACGCGATCCTCGACGCCCTCGTGGAGATGGGGACGCTCTCGCCGGAGGCCGACCGCGAGGTGATGGGCCGGGTGATGGAGCTCGCGATCCAGGACGCCCGGGGGGAGGATATCGAGCAGTACCGCGTCCAGCAGATCATCGAGCAGGTCGAGGGGACGATCTACGAGTTCCCGCTGCGCCTGCCCCGGAACCTCGCGCTGGTGCTCCGTGTCGCGACCGTCGTCGAAGGAGTGTGTGTCACGCTCGACCCCGAGTTCGACTTCATCAGCGTCGCGACCGACTACCTCACCGAGCAGGGGTACCGCGAACAGACCGCCCGCAAGATCGCCGGCGACGCCGCCGACCGGGCCCAGGAGACCGCCGGCGCGCTGGTGTCGGTCCCGCCGAAGCTCGACCGCGTGCTCGACGGCGTCGAGGACGAGAACCTCACGGTCAACATCAACGTCCAGGACGAGGACGACGTGTTTCGGGATCTCGCGAAGCGACTGATCCTGGGGATCTTCGTCGCCGCCGGCGTGCTCTCGGCGGCGCTGATCTACGCGTTCGGGCAGGACTGGCGGATCTCCCTCGGCATCCTCGCCGTGACGGCGCCGCTGGTGTTCGCGCTCTGGCGCTCATTCCGGCGGAAACGGCGGTCGATCCGGGCGACGCCGCAGTTCACGCGTCAGAACATGCGAAAGCGCGATCGAGAGTAGCCGGCAGCAGGTGGTTTTTGTCGACCCGTGACGCAAGGAGCGTATGGACGTCTCGCCGTTCGGGCTCGAACGCTGGTTCGCGGAGTACGAACACGACGCAGACATCATGCTCGCCGAGAGCGGGATCAGGTCGCTGCCGGCCGGCCGCTTCGATCTCGACCCCGGGAAGCTGGGGTACGTGATCCCCACCAACGGCGACCCGGAGTTCCGCGCCGACGTGGGCGAACGCTACGGCCGGAGCGCCGACGAGGTGCTGTTCACCGTCGGCACGCAGGAGGCGAACTTCCTCACCTTCCTCTCGCTTTTGAACTCCGAGCACGGCGACCACGCGGTCGTCGTGACGCCGACGTACCAGGCGCTCCACGCCGTCCCGGAGGCGTTCGGCGAGGTGACGCGGGTGCCGCTGAACCGCGAGAACTGGAGCGTCGACGTGGCCGGCGTCCGGGAGGCGATCCGCGAGGACACGGCAGTGGTCGTGCTCAACAACCCCAACAACCCCACCGGCGAGTACCACGACGAGGAGACGGTCCGGGAGCTGTACGACCTCGCGGCCGAGCACGACGCGTACCTGCTCTGTGACGAGGTGTACCGCCTGCTCGCCGAGGAGCCCATCACGCCGGCGGCGGCGATGGGCGAGTACGGGCTCTCCACCACGAGCCTCACGAAGGCCTACGGACTCGCCGGCCTGCGGTTCGGCTGGCTCGTCGGCGACGAGGAGGTGGTCGAACGCGCGTGGCGCTGGAAGGACTACACCACCATCTCGCCCACGCTGTTCGGCCAGCACGTCGCGAAGCAGGCGCTTGGCGAGCAGGAGGACGATATCCTGGCCGAGAACCGCGATCTCGCGACCGACCACCGCGGGATCGTCGCCGACTGGCTCGACGAGCACGGCCTCGACTGGCACGAGCCGGTCGGCGTCAACGGGTTCGTGACGGTGCCGGAGGGGTTCGCGGACGCCGAGGAGTTCTGCCGCGTCGTGGTCGAGGAGGCGTCGGTAGTGCTGGCGCCCGGGCACCTGTTCGGCCCCTACGGGGACCGTTTCCGGATCGGGTTCGGCCTCCCGACCGAAGAACTCCGCGAAGGGTTAGACCGCGTCGGCGAGGTTATCGAGAACCGCTAGCTCTCGTCGTCGTCCTCGCTCTCGTCGGCTCGTGCCGCCGGTTCGGGGACGACGGTGACGTGGTCGATGCCGACGGAGTGCTGCTTCGTGGCCATGTGCGACGTTCGGGCCTCACCACTCAAGAGATTACCCATACGCATAACGTATCGATCGGCAGCGACTGATACGTCGCAGGTATACCCATGTCTCGTGGGTATCGGCGAAGCTGTGAGGGAGAACTGGGGCGCATCGGCGACGGGAGCGTACCGGGTGGCCCGACGCACTCGTCGGGCCGAAGAGCGCGTGCGAAGCGGCGTCGGTAGCGCGGTCCCGAGCCGCAGTTGGTCATCACACAGTCACGGCAATACGCTCCGAACGAGCGACATGACGTCGCTCGCTGGTCACGAGCCGTGACTGGTTAGAACGTCTCGTCGTAGAGATCCTGTGCGTGCTCGACGGCGTCGAGCGCGGCCTGCTTGTCCTCCCAGCCCAGAGTGGTGACCTCCTTCCCCTCCTCGAGGTTCTTGTACGTCTCGAAGAACTCGTCGATCTCGTCGAGCGTCTGCTGGGGGATGTCGTCGATGTCCTGGATGTGGTCGAAGCGGGGGTCCTCGCTGGGGACCGCGATGACTTTGTCGTCCTGCTCGCCGTCGTCGTCCATCTTCATCAGCGCGACCGGGCGGGCCTCGATCACGCAGCCGGGGAACGTCGCGTCCTCGACCATTACCATCACGTCGAACGGGTCCTCGTCGTCGTAGTAGGTCTGGGGGATGAAGCCGTAGTCGTAGGGGTAGTGGACGTTCGAGTGCAGCACGCGATCGAGCACGACGCCGGGGACGTCCTTGTCGTACTCGTACTTGTTGCGCTCGCCTTTGAGACACTCCACGACCGCGTAGATCTCCTCGGGCGCGTCCGGCCCGGTTTCCAGGTCTTCCCAGAGGTTCGTCATGCCCTCTGAGGTTCCGCCAAGCCGGGCAAATGCTTTTCGGGACGTTTCTGTCCGGGCGAAAACGCTTTTAGGTTGGGACGAGTACCATTTCCCACGCGCACTGGACGAATACCCCGAACTGTGTGTATTCGGCGGTAGCACCCCGGGAAGGGGGGTCTACCGTTTCACGGTGGTGGGGGGAGCGGACAGTGCCACACCCAACAATGTCAGAGGCAGAAGCGGTCAACGACGAAGAGCCGGGTATCGCACGCGATCTCACAGCGTTCCAGCAGAACATCCTCGTCATCCTCTCCGAGGAGGCGATGTACGGGCTCGCGATCAAACGCGAGCTCGAGGCGTTCTACGGGAACGAAGTGAACCACGGCCGACTCTACCCGAACCTCGACGATCTGGTCGAGCTGGATCTGGTCGAGAAGAGCGAACTCGACAAGCGAACGAACCAGTACGAGCTGACCGAGAAGGGCCGCGAGGCGGTTCTCGACAGCCTCGAGTGGACGCTCTCCCGGTACGTGACCGACGAGAGCCGCGCCGACGAGATCAGCGAGATCGTCGACGAACAGCTCTAACGCCGGCTCAGTTCTCGACCGGCGCCGGCGGCTCGGAATCCGCCGCCGCGAACAGCTTTCGGACGGACGTCTCGATCAGCGACGCGTCCGCCTCGCTGGGCCACGTGTTGCGCGGGTAGTACTCGTCGAGGAACACCTCCACCTCCTCGACGGTCAGCTTCTCGACGGGCTTGGCGTAGTGGTTGCTGGCGAAATCCGCCAGCGCGCGGGCGTTGGCCTCGTGATCCGGATGCTCCTCGGCGACGGCGTCGACGAGGTCGTCGTTGTGGTCGGCGATCTCCTGCCAGCGCTCGGGGTCGCCCGGGCCCGAGAGGGAGATCTCGACCGCGCGGTCGGTCTCCTCGACGCGGTCGAGTTGGACGACGCCGTCCACCAGCCACTCCTCGGGGTAGAGCACGAGCGTGTCGTCCTCGTCGCGGAGCCGGGTCTCGTAGTCGTACTCCTCGACGAGCTCCTCGCGTCGCTCCCGGTACACCGACGCCTCCTCGACCGCGGCGTCGTCCTCGCGGCGCTCGGCGGCCCGCGCCAGCCGAGTCAGTCGTTCGACCTCGTCGACCGCGTCGGCCGGGATATCCGGCACGCGCTCCTCCTCCGGGTCGGTTCGTTCGGCCGTCTCTGGCTCGCTATCGGTCATCGAGTGCCTCGTTCGCCAGATCGTCTGCGCGGTCGTTTATCTCCCGCGGAACGTGCTCGACGTCCCAGCGGTCGAACGCCCGGAGCAGCTCCCGGGCGGTGACGCGCAGCTCCTTGAGTTCGGGGTCGTTGGTGTTCCACTCGCCCCGGAGCTGTTTGACGACGAGCTGGGAGTCGCCGCGGACGTCGACCTCCTCAAGGCCGAGATCCTTGGCGGCTCGAAGCGCCCGCAGCAGCGCCTCGTACTCCGCCTGGTTGTTCGTCCGGCGGCCGATCGTCTCGCCCCCCTCGGCGACGACGCCGTCGCTGCTGACGATCGCCCAGCCGACGGCCGCCGGCCCGGGGTTCCCCCGGCTGGCGCCGTCGAAGTAGACGTGGGCGCGGCCGCCGCCGTTCTTCAGGAGGAGCGTGAGATCCGTGGGCGAACTCCCCTGGACGACGACCTTGTCGTCGTACGCGACCGCGACGGCGTCGCCGTGTTCGGCCCGCCAGCGCTCGTGGTCGGTGTTCCCCTCCCGGATCTCGACGCCGGCCTCGCGGAGGCGCTCGCGGGCGTCCGCGGGGTCGACAGTGACGGTCGGCATGGGTTCGCTACCCGCCCGGCGAGTAAAGGCGGTTCGCTCCGAGTGCGCCGTCCCGCAGTTACCACCACTCGCGTGTCCCGAACCATCCCCCACGTTCAAGTACGGGAACGCGACCAACGACGGTATGCGCTGAGAGATCACCCCGGTTCGGCCGAGGCGGGAGCGCGACACACCGGCCGGGATGCGTTCGTGACGCCGTTCGCTACCTGTGCGTGACTGTCGAGAGTGCCACGCACAGAACTTTCAAGCCCACGCAGCGCCGACTGCGGAGTGATGCGGCTGGACGAGTATCTCGAGTACGAGGCGGACGAGGCCGCCGAACGCCGGCGCCTCGCCGAGGAGAAGAACTACGAGATACTCGACCACTTGGAGGAGTTCGAGAGCCGCTTCGAGGAGCACGTCACCGACGACGCGCTCGTCGGGAGCGTCTCCCCCTCCATCTTCGTCGGCCGATCGGACTACCCCAAGGTGTCGACGGGGATCCTCTCGCCGGTCGGCCACGAGGACGACGCCAGCCAGTTCGAGACCAGCGGCGAGTGGTACGACGAGGGGGTCGGGATCGCCGACGTGTTCGAGCGCCGGACCAGCCTGCTGAACTCGAACCGGACGGGCGTCGGCGTCGACGTCCACGACGCGTGGGACGGGTTCACCGGCGTCCAGCGCGAGATCGCGATCGCCGACCGTCCGGTCGGCGTCGAGGTCGGGCTCGACGACCGGCCGGACGTGGACTACGACGTCTCCCGGGACGACGTGGCGACACCCGTGGGTCCACGAGCGACGGCGCAGTCCGCGGACCTCACGGAGAACCCTCACGTCCCTCGCCCCGTCGAGAAGACGCTCGAGGACGACGACTGGCAGGCCCAGGGCGCGATCAACTACCTCTACCGCCGCGGGTTCGACGTGTACGACATCAACACGATCCTCTCGGCGGGCGCGCTGGGCCAGGCCGAGAACCGGAAGCTCGTCCCCACGCGGTGGTCGATCACGGCCGTCGACGACACGGTCGGCCAGTACCTCCGCGGGACGCTCCGCGGGACCCAGAGCGTCGACACCGTCCAGGTCCACCACAACGAGTATCTCGGCAACAGCTTCTGGGTGATCCTCGCGCCGGGCAACTGGGAGTACGAACTGGTCGAGATGAAGGCGCCCGGCAGCATCTGGAACCCCGACCCCGAGGCCGGCATCTACCTGGCCAGCGCCCACGAGAAGTTCGAGGGGCGGACGGGGTACGTCGACGAGACGGCGGGCGCGTACTACGCCGCCCGCCTCGGCGTGCTCGAACACCTCTCGGAGATCGATCGGCAGGCGAAGGCGCTCGTCCTCCGGCACGTCTCGGACGACTACTGGGGTCCGGTGGGCGTCTGGCAGGTCCGGGAGGCCGTGCGCCACGCGTTCGAGGGCGAACACGGCACCGCGGAGACGCTGTCGGGCGCGATCAGCGAGGTCTGTACCCACCTGCCGGTCTCGGAGGGGCGCCTGCGGAGGAAGTCGACGATGGCCGCGGGGCTCCAGTCGAGCCTGCTGGAGTTCTGAGCCGCGCTACTCGGTCGCGATCGGGCCGCGACCGACCACGTCCTCGACGGCTTCGACGAACGTCTGCCGGGTGTCGAAGTAGGTGGTGTCCGTCTCCTCAAGCAGCTCGCTCAGGGTTCGGGGTCCGTCGGGCGTCCGGATGGTGGCGTCGCCCTCCTTCTCGACGATACGGCTGCGCTCCTGGGGCCAGGTGAGTCGCGCGGCGACGCGGGCGATCGGCGCGCCCTCGACGTCGGCACCCTCACCGAGCTCGACGGCCGGCTCTTCGGCTTCCTCCTCGGTTTCCTCTTCGCTCATACCGGGCACGTCGGCTGTCCCGACGGTAACGCTTTCGATAACGCCGACGCCGTCCACCCATCCGTTCGCTGATACATGTCTGACGTACGGCTTTTTGTCCGTGGGGCCCGACACCCTGCACATGACCAGTCTCTCGGAGGTGTACAAGCCCGACGCGGAGTTCCAGACCAGCCTCCGACGACTGTACGCGGGGCTGGGACTGTTCGCACTCGGCGGGCTCCTCGCGATCGCCGGGATCGTCGTGGGGGCAACGACGCCGATGACCTCGCTCACTGCCTCGTGGGAGTGGGCAGGCATTCTCGCCGGGCTCGGCGTCCCTGCGGCGATCCTCGGGATCTTCACCGTACTCCCTTCGGGGCGACGGACCCGGGTCGCGGCAGTCATCGGCGCCGCGCTCTCGCTGCTCGGGGTCGCGCTGTTCGCCCACGCCTACCCCTGCCAGTGGGTTGGGACGAACTGTCTCGGGGATCAGCGGCTCCTGACCCTCCCCGTCGCGCTGCTGTACTCCGCGGGGATCATCACGACGCTGTGGTGTCTGTTCACCGGGATCGTCAACTTCGAGTCCCGGAACAGCCCCGGCGGCACTGCCCACGTCGAGGTGGCCACACAGGGGGAGACGAAAGTGATCGAGGTCCCGACCTCCGAGCTCCCGAAGTTCTCCGGCAGCATGGGCGTCCTCGGCGGGACCCCCGAAGTCGACTCCCCGGACCGTCCGGGCGCCGGCGGCGGGAGCGACAGCAGCGTCGCGAGCGACGGCGGCGCGTCGACGAACACGATCAACGGCGTGAGCAACGGCGGCGCGTTCGTCGACGGGTCCGAGATCGCCGACGCGGGGCCGAGCAGCCCCAGCAGCGGATCGGACGAGCCGTCGGCGACCGGTTCGCGTTCCGACGACGAGCGCGGGGACTCGGTGGGATCCAAACCGCCCCGGCGCGAGAACCGGGAGAACGCCGCCGGACGCACCGGCAGCGGGTCCCCCTCGACGGGCAACGTCAAAGGCGTCGACACCGGGAACTCCCCGCGCCGCGACGACGACTGGACGCCGACCGGGGCGACCCCCGAGCGCGCCTCGAGCGGGCCGGATCGGGACAGCTACTGTGGCTCCTGCAAACACTTCGAGTACGTCCAGACCGACGAGGGGATGCAGCCCTACTGTGGGTTCCACGAGGGGCTCATGGACGACATGGACGCCTGCGACGAGTACACCCCGCGAAAGTAGCTCAGATCGCCGCGAGCGTTTCCTGCACGTCGTCCCAGTGCGATCCTCGCCAGAACCACTGTCCACAGTCCCGACAGCGGTACGGTTCGACGCCGTCGGGAACGTGCTCGGGGGCGTCGTCGAGGTCTGCAGGCTCGACCTCCCCGTTGCAGGCGCTACACCGCTGTGGATGGTCGGGCAGTGAGAGCTCGACCCCCGTCGCGCGGAGCTCCCGAAGCTGTTGCTCGACCTCGCGTTCGGTGAGCAGCACGGCGTCGTCGGTCGCCGTCGCGAGCTCCTCGTCCCGTGTCAGTAACGTCCGGCCTTCCGACTCGGCGAGCGGTCGGAGCTCCTCGTCGGCCTCGATCCCGCGATCGAGCGCGTACGCCGTGTCGTACCCGCACATCCGGAGGTACGTCGCGAGCTTGCCGAGCATCACGTCGAGCAGGAAGCGGTCCGCGTCACCGTTCTCGCTCATGGGGTCGCTCACTGGTCGAGGAACGCCCGAACGCCGTCGGCGTCGCGGGCCGTGAGCACGTCGTCGGTCTCGGCCCAGCCACGGCGAGCGGTGTGGACGCCGAAACGGACCTCCGAGAACGCGCCCGGTCGATGGGCGTCAGTGTCGATCACGATCGTGGCGCCGGCCTCGACCGCGACTCGGACTGCGGAGTCCGGGAGATCGAGCCGGCTGGGGCTGGCGTTGAGTTCGAGTGCGGTGTCGGCGTCGGCTGCGGCCCCGGCCAGTCGCTCGAAGTCGGGCGAGAGCCCCGGGCGCTCGTTGATGAGTCGGCCGGTCGGGTGGCCGAGGATATCCGTCTCGGGATGCTGTATCGCGGCGAGGAGTCGCTCGGTGGCGTCCTCGCGGTCCTGATCCAGCGCGGCGTGGGGCGAGGCGACGACGACGTCGAGCTCCGCGAGCAGATCGTCCGGCGTCGAGAGCCCGCCGTCGGCATCGATGTTGGTCTCGACGCCGTGGAGCAGTTCGAGGTCGTGCCCCGCGTCGTCGAGCGCGTCGCGAGCCTCGTCGACGGCGTCAGCCTGCTCGCGCACCTCCTCGGGCGAGAGCCCGGTGTTGCCGAACACGCCCGGCCCCTCGGCGTGGTCGGTGATCGCGAGGTGGTCATGGCCGAACGCCGCGGCGCCGAACGCCATCTCCTCGACGGTCGCGTCGCCGTCGGACCACTCCGTGTGGGCGTGGAGGTCGCCGCGGATGTCGGACTCCTCGATCAGATCCGGCAGGTTCCCGTCGCTGGCGGCCTCGATCTCGCCGGTGTTCTCCCGGAGCTCGGGCGGGATCAGGGGGAGGTCCAGCGCGGCGTACATCCCCTCCTCAGTCTCCCCGGCGACGCGTTCGCCGACGCGCTGACCCGAATCGGGGTTATCGACCTCGGAGACGTCGAAGCAGCCGTACTCGTTCAGTTTCAGGTCACGGTCGATGGCGACGTTCCGGAGGTGGATGTTGTGGTCGCGGCTGCCGGTGAAGTACTGCAGCGCCGCGCCGAACTCCGAGGGGTCGACGACCCGGAGGTCGACACGGACGCCGTCGCCGGTCCGGAGGCTGGCTTTGGTGGGTCCGGACTCGATAGTCTCCGCGGAGTCCTCCCAGTCGAGAAAGGCGCCGACGACCGCCTCGCCGTCGTCGCTGGCCGCGAGCACGTCCACGTCGCCGATCGTCTCCTTCCAGCGTCGGTTCGAGCCCGCGAGTTCGGCTTCCTCGACGGTATCGATGCCCGTGAGGAAGTCGCGGGCGGCCTCGCCCAGCGGGCGACCCGTGCCGAGCAGCGTGCGCTGGTGGGCCTGTCGGGCGAAGTCGATCCCGTCGAGGATGTTCTGCTCGGTCTTGGGGCCGAACCCCTCGACTTCCCGTATCTCGCCGTTCCGCGCGGCGTCCTCGAGTTCGTCGAGGTCGGTGATCCCCAGTTCCTCGTACAGCGTGCCGACCGTCTTGGGACCGACGCCCTCGACGCTCGTGAGCGCGGCCATGTCGACGGGGAGCTCCTCCCGGAGTTCTTCGAGTTCGTCGATCTCGCCGGTCTCGACGTACTCGACCAGCTTCGCAGCGATGGCGTCGCCGACACGGTTGATCTCCGCGACGGCGTCCTCCCCCTCCGCTGCCAGCTCCTCGACGGGTTCGGGGTACTCCCGGACGTTCTCCGCGGCGCGGCGGTAGGCGGTGGGTTTGTACTCCACGTCGTCGGCCTCCAGCAGGTCGGCCATCTCTTCGAGCAGTGTCGCGAGTTCGTCGTTGGTGGGCATGAAGTGGGTGAGGTGGCGGGTGGTTCTGCGGTCGGAGCGCGATCAGAGCGAACTCCGCCGCGGGCTGCCGTCGTCGTCGTGGCCGAGCGCCTGCTGGAGGAAGTTCATCCAGCGCTTCTGGTCGGCGGTCTCCTTTCGGGCGGCTTCGCCCTCGAGGTCGACGGGTTCGAGCTGTTCGAGCGCGTTCAGCGCGCGGTCGATGCCGACGATGCTGCGGGCGAGCTCCTCGCCGCGCTCGTAGCTGACCTCCCCCTCCTCGATCAGCTCGAGGCGTTCGTTGCGCTCGCGTCGGAGGTTCTTCTTCGCCTCGTCGACGCGCTCGCGCTCCTCGGCGGGGACGGTGTCGCGGCGCTTGATCTCGAAGACGAACTGCCGGAGCTCGAGGGTGTCGCCCTGCACCTCGATCTCCTCGGGGATGTCGGCGCCGATCGTGGCGCCCTCGCGGCCGACCCGTTCGAGCAGTTGCTTGCGCTCGTACTCCTTCACGGGGCAGCGTTGGGCGTCGCGGCTCTTTGCTTCTTCGGGCGCTGTCCGTGGACCCGGCGATGCACCGAGCCCTCGCTCACCGCATCAGCTCCCCGCCATTGACGTTCAACGTCTCCCCCGTCACGAACCCCGCGTCACGCAGGTACGCACACGCTCCGGCGATATCCGCCACCTGCCCGATCCGCCCGACCGGGATCTCCGCGATCTCCTCGGCCAACTCCGCCTCCGTCCGGTCGCTCACCATGTCCGTCTCGATGTGGCCCGGCGCGACCGCGTTCACCCGGATATCCGGCGCGAAATCCCGCGCGTGGCTCTTGGTCAGCGAGAGCAGCGCCCCCTTCGAGGCGGCGTAGTGGACCTCGATCGGCGCGCCCGTGAACGCGAGGATCGACGAGACGTTCACGATCGACGGAGCGTCCTCGGACTCCCGCAGGTGCGGCAGCGCCGCTTTCGTGACGTTGAACGCGCTGTTGACGTTCACGTCCATCACGCGATCGAAATCCTCCGGCGGAAGGTCCTCGGTGAAGGTGTGCTGGTCGATCCCGGCGTTGTTGACCACCTGATCGACGCTCCCGAACGCCGACTCGGTCTCCTCGACCAGTCGCGTCGCCGCCTCCGGGTCCGAGACGTCAGCGCCGACGACGATCGCCTCCTGCCCGGCCGCACGGACGCGGTCAGCGGTCTCCTCGGCCGCCTCCTCGCTGGTGTGGTAGTTCACCGCAACGTCGTAGCCGTCGGCGGCGTAGCGTTCGGCGACGCCGCGACCGATACCCCTGGACGAACCGGTGACGATGGCTGCTGGCACGTTCGCCCATCGTTTCTGTGGCACTTGGCTGTCGGGGTGGCGGCGACGCGGGCCGCCAGCGCCCATCGCTCCGTGCGTCGCCGATGCTCCCCGCGTTGTCGCCCGCGACGCACTCTTGGCCGTGGGAGTCCAACCCACGTTCATGCGCGTCGGGAGCCGCCTTCGCCGCCTCGCGCCGCCGCCGCGAGCGGTGGACTGGGCGATCCTCGTCGCCGTCGCGAGCGCCGTCGCCACCGGGCTGCTCGCGTGGACCGGCTGGCTCCCGCCGGCGCCCCTGGTCGACCTCCACGGGATCGTCGGCCTCACACTCGCGGGCCTGCTCGCCTTCAAGTTCGCCCGCGTCGCCCGGCGCGTGCTCGACCGCGGGCAGTGGGACCGGGCGACGCCGATTTCGGTCCTCCTCGGCGTCGTCGCCGTCTCGGCGCTCGTCTCCGGGACGTTCTGGGGGCTGGGCGGCAACGTCCCCATCGGCCCGTGGATCACGCTGAACGCCCACGTCGGGCTGGGACTGCTCGCGATCCCGCTCCTCCTGCTCCATCTCCGTGCACGGCTCCGACTGCCGTCCAGAACCGACGCCTCGCGGCGCAGCGCGCTCCGGATCGGCGGCCTGCTCGTCGCCGGCACGCTCGCGTGGCGCGTGAGCGAGGCCGTCGCCGCCGTCCGGGGCGTGACGATCCGCGAAACCGGCTCGAAGCCCACTGGCGAACTGTACGATACCGAGACCGAAGGCGGCTCCTTCCCCGTCACCTCGTGGGTCGCCGACGACCCCGACCCGATCGATCGCTCGGACTGGTCGCTCACGGTCGCGGGGCTCGACGGCGAGGAGGGCGAACTGGCGTACGACGACCTGCTCGCTGCCGCCGGCGACGAGCGCCGCGCGACGCTCGACTGCACCAGCGGCTGGTACACGATCCAGCACTGGCAGGGGGTCCGCGTCGGCGACCTGCTCGACGAGGCCGGCGTCGACGCGGGGGACGAGCAAGCGCGCTGGGTCCGGTTCGTCAGCGTCACCGGCTACCGCTGGAGCCTCCCGATCGGCGAGGCCCGCGAGGCGCTGCTGGCGACTGCGATCGATGGCTCACGGCTCGCGCACGGCCACGGCGGGCCCGCACGGCTGGTCGCGCCCGGACGCCGCGGGTTCCAGTGGGTCAAGTGGGTCGAACGCGTCGAACTCCGGCGCGATCCCGACCCGGCGCAGTGGGTCGTCACCCTGATCTCCGGCTTCGACTGACCCCCACGGAGGGTCGGGCCAGCGCGCGGATTTTTGTCCGTCCGGGCCGCCGACCCGGCTATGGAGCGTGTCGCAGTCGACGACGTCGACGGCCGGATCGGGCCCGCCGCGATGGTTCGAGGGCTCACGGAACCGCTCGGGCTGACTGATCTCGCGATGAACTACTACGAACTCGACCCGGGCGACTCCTTCGCGTACGCCTACCACAACCACGAGATCCAGGAGGAGGTGTTCTACGTGATCGAGGGCACCGCGACGTTCGAGACCGAATCCGGCGACGTCGACGTCGGTCCGGACGAGGCAGTCCGGTTCGGCCGCGAGGAGTTCCAGCGCGGCTGGAACCGCGGCGACGAGCGCGTGGTCGCCATCGCGCTCGGTGCGCCGCTTTCGTACGGCGAGTCGGTGACGCTGCGCTACTGTCCCGAGTGTGAGGGGGAGACCGACAACGATCTCGGCCGCGCGGACGACGAGGCGGCCGTGGTTGCGCACTGCGGACGCTGTGGTGTCGAAACTGGTCGCTGGTACCGTGGCTCGATGGCCGGCGAGGTTCCCTGACTACTCGTCGTCGGCCGTCGCTGGCCCGCTCTCGCCCGTCTTCGAACGTTCACGGTCCGCGAGAATCGCGAAGCCGGGGAGACCGATCCCGAGACCGAGGGCGAACGGGACCCAGAACAGCGGATCGCCGACGAAAAGCAGCGCCAGCGAGAGCACGAACGCGGCGATCACCGAGAACCCCGCGAGCCGGTCAAGCCGGTAGCTCCGCGCGGTGTCGTCCTCGGTGCCGGGCTGCTCGCTCATGGGCGGATCGACGCGGCGAGCGCTCAAAGGTACTGTGTTCCCGGCCGCGGGACGGTCCGGGTACTGCTCCGCGTGATGGGCTCGTTCGAGGAGCCTCAGACAGTGGGAACGCTACACGGAGAACTCGTACACGTCGTCGCCGACGTGATGCAGCGACTCGACCACCTTCCCGCTGTCGCCGGCCATCTCGTCGCCGTCGACGAGCGCGCGGCCGACCGCCAGCGCCTTTCCGTGGCTCTCCTCGACGATCACGACGAGGTCGCCCGCCTCGATGTCGTCGTCGGCCTCGGTGATCCCCGGGCGCATCACGTCGGCGCCGTTGCTCACGAACGACACCGCGCCGGCGTCGACGGTGACGACCCCCTCCTCGGGCGGGTGACGGTTCGCCCCGCGGACCGAGAGGAACGGCTCGCCCTCGTAGTACAGCACGTCCGGCTCGCCGTCGACCAGCACGACGTCGAACGTGGAGTCCTCGAGTTCCACCAGTTCGTACGTGTCGGCGGCGAGTTCGACCCCCAACCCCTCGCGCAGCGCGGTCTCGACCTCGGACACGGCGTCGCT
Organism: Halolamina sp. CBA1230; assembly: GCF_002025255.2. GTDB lineage: Archaea > Halobacteriota > Halobacteria > Halobacteriales > Haloferacaceae > Halolamina. The sequence continues at coordinate 2,591,149 of NZ_CP054587.1, read as the reverse complement.
TCGGAGATGGTGGCGGGAGCTGATCTCCATACCCTTCGGTGGGCCGTCTCGGGGGATAAATCGACCGCTCCGGAGTGTCCGACCGGCGCCGCCCCCGAAACGCCTACCTGCGGGCTCCTCTTACGGCCTCCATGAGCGAAACTGACGACGCCCAGGCCGCGGCCGGCACGGCCGAGGGGCAGGGACCCGTGCTGATCTCCGAAGCCCTCGACGAGGCGCTGGCCGAGAAACGCGACGAACTGTTCGAGGAGTTCGACCTCCGGGACGAGTTCCCACCCGCCGTCCTGCGGGAGGCCGAGCGCCGCGTCGAGAACGTCGAACAGGAGATCCAGGACGAACTCGACGACCGACAGGATCTCCGGGACCTCACGGCGTGGACCACCGACCCCGCCGACGCACAGGACTTCGACGACGCACTCTCCGTCGAGGAGTACGACGACGAGTACGTGCTCTACGTCCACATCGCGGACGTGAGCCACTACGTCCACCCGGACTCGCTGATGTGGGAGGAGGCCGTCGAGCGCTGTAACACCGTCTACTTCCCGGGGTACACCACCCACATGCTCCCGCCCGCGCTGGCGGAGACGGTCTGCTCGCTCGTCCCCGAGGAGGACCGCCTGGCCCACACCGTCGAGATGCATCTCGACAAGGAGGAGCTCTCCTTCGAGGAGATCGAGATCTACAAGTCGGTGATCAACTCCGACGAGCGCCTGACGTACACCCAGTGTGAGCGCCGCCTCGACGAGGAGGACGCGGCGCTGCACGAGGAGAACAAACTCGCGTTCGACCTCGCGGACCGCATGCACGAACAGCGGAAGGCGGACGGGTCGCTCGTGCTCAACCCCCGCCGGGACCGGGCACACACGATGATCGAGGAGTGCATGCTGAAGGCGAACAAGGCGGTGACGCACACGCTGATGTGGGACCGCGGCGTCGAGGCGATGTACCGTGTCCACCCCCAGCCGACGCCGGATCAGTGGAACGAGGCGCTGAAGGAGATCCAGGAGCTGGACGGCGTCTCCATCCCGGGCGAGGCGTTCGGGGACGATCCGCGGAAGGCGGTCAACGCCGCGCTGGAGGAGTCACCCGGCCGCTCGTTGGACAAGATCCAGCGCGCCGTGCTGAAGGTGATGCCCCGCGCGAAGTACATGAACGACCCGTTCGGCGGCCACCACGCGCTCAACTTCGACATCTACGGCCACTTCACCTCGCCGATCCGGCGGCTCTCGGACCTGATCAACCACTGGATCGTCCACACCAACGAGGTGCCCGAGGACCTGGTGGAGCTCTGTGACCGCGCCTCGGACAAGCAGAAGGACGGCGAGACGGCCGAACGGCTGTACAAGCAGTTCATGCAGGAGCAGGGGCTGGACCCGCACGCGGTGAACAATCGTGGTGTGGAGGTCGTTGAGGCTGAAGAAGCGGACCACGACGTCTAAACGGCTGCTTGTTCGCTTTTTCGCCCGGCATTTTCCGTCGACGCGAACGGTGACGGGGGAGTTTATCGAGGACTGATGCCGACGCAAACAGCGACTGGGGATGTGACTGGGGGATTGTTGGGTGCTGATATCGACGCAAACAGTGACTGCGAACGCGACCGCGGAGTGAGCATGACCACTTGTGACCGCACAGCACCGCAGCCTCAGACCTCCCCAGCCGACTCGTTCGCTCCCTCCGGCAGAGCGAAGCTCTGCCGTGCTCTCGTTCACTTCGTTCACGAGAACTGTGGTCGCTCACTCGTCCCTCGCGCTGACGTGCGCCACGAGGGCGCACGCGCTTCGCGCCGACAGCGACGGCGGTGCGGTCGCGGTGGACGCCTCGCCGGCGCCACGTTGGCGCCGGCGGGGGGAGGGGTGGGGACTCGGCGCAGCGCCGGACTCCGTGTCCGGCGCCCTGCGGTCACAAGTGGTCAAGCATCGAGATGCTGTTGCGGTCACCGTAGCCGTTTCAGAAGTCTACGAACGAGATGCTGTTGCGGTCACCGTAGCCGTCTCAGAGGTCAACGATCGAGATACTGTTGCGGTCGCGGTAGCCGTCACGACACCTCTCGAAACCAACTCAACCCCATAGGGGAAACATCCACGTACCACGCCCCACACTCTCCGACCAATGCACCCTACCCCGAGCCGTCACGCGAACCACCTTCGCGGAGGAACGACGACGTGACCGACCAGCACGACCGATCCACGCGCGTCGGCGTCGACATCGGCGGCACGTTCACCGACGTCGTCGCCGTCCGGGACGGCGAGATCACCGTCACCAAGACACCCTCCACTCCCGACGAACCGGAACGCGGCGTCCTCGACGGCCTCGACGAGAGCGAGACCGCCGCCGACTACACCCCCCAGGACGTCGACTTCTTCAGCCACGGCACCACCGTCGCCACCAACGCCGTCCTCGAAGGGACGTGGGCCGACACCGCGCTCGTCACGACCGAGGGGTTCCGCGACGCCCTGGAGATCGGCCGCCAAGACCGCCCGGACATCTACGATTTCGACGCCGAGAAAGCCGAGCCAGTCGTCCCCCGTGATCACCGCTTCACGGTCCCCGAGCGCCTCGACGAGCGGGGGAACGTGATCCGCGACCTCGACGAGGACGCCGTCCGGGAGGTCGCGGCCGAAATCGACGAGACGGGCGTCTCCGCGGTCGCGGTCTGTCTCCTCTTCGCCTTCGAGAACCCCGCCCACGAGCGCCGCGTGGCCGAGATCCTGCGCGAGGAGATGCCCGACGTCTCCGTCTCCCGATCCAGTTCCGTGCTCCCGGAGATACGGGAGTACGAGCGGGGCGTCACCACCGCGCTCAACGCGGCGCTCGCGCCGGTGATGGCCGACTACGTCGGCGACCTCGAACGCGAGGTCCGGGATCGGGGTGTCGAGGCGACGGTGAAGATCATGCAGTCCAACGGCGGGCTGATCGACGCCGACGCCGCCCGCGAACGCCCGGTCAACACGCTGCTCTCGGGCCCCGCCGCGGGCGTGCAGGGCGCGACCCACGTCGCCGACCGCGCGGGCTACTCGGACCTCGTCACGATGGACATGGGCGGCACCTCCTGTGACGTCTCGCTCGTGCAGGACGGCGAACCCGTCGTCTCCACCGACGTCGCCGTCGGCGACTACACCGTCGGCGTGCCGATGATCGACGTCCACACCGTCGGCGCCGGCGGGGGCTCCGTCGCGTGGGTCGACGCCGGCGGCGCGCTCCGGGTCGGCCCGCGCTCCGCGGGCGCGGATCCGGGCCCCATCTGCTACGGCCGTGGCGGCGAGCGCCCGACGACGACCGACGCTCACTACCTCCTTGGCCGGATCGACCCCGCAGGGTTCCTGCCCGGGGACCGCGACGTCGGCGCCGACGAGGTGCGCGCCGCGTTCGCGGAGCTGGGCGACGAACTGGGGATGGACCCCGAGGAGACCGCACAGGGCGTGCTCGACGTCGCCAACGCGAACATGGCTCGCGCGCTGCGGGTGGTCTCCGTCGAGCGCGGGCACGACCCCAGGGAGTTCGCACTCGTCGCGTTCGGCGGCGCGGGGCCGCTCCACGCGCCGACGCTCGCGGCCGAACTCGACGTGCCGACCGTGCTCGTCCCCCGGACCGCGGGCGCGCTCTCGGCGCTCGGCCTGCTGATCAGCGACGTAGGGTACGACTACAGCCAGTCGATGGTCCGACCGTGGGACGCGGTCGACCCCGAGACGGTCGCGACCGCGTTCGCGGAGCTCCGGGCCGAGGGCGACGACGAACTCGCCGCCGAGGACGTTCCGCGCGAGAACCGCGAGTTCGAGCGCGTCGCGGACCTGCGCTACGCGGGCCAGTCGTTCGACGTCTCCGTCCCGCTCCCCGCGGGCGAGGTCGACGCCGACGCGATCGCCGAGATCGAGCGCCGCTTCCACGAGCGTCACGAGGCACGATACGGCCACTCCGACCCCGAGGAGCCGGTCGAACTGGTCACGCTGCGTCTGCACGCCCGCGGCGTCGTCGATTCGCCCGAGACCGCGACGGTCGGCGCGGACGGCACGGTCGACGACGCCGTCGCCGAACGCCGCGAGGTCTCCTTCGACGGCGACGCCCACGACGCGCCGATCTACGACCGCGACGTACTCCCTGCCGGCGGCGAGTTCGACGGTCCCGCGGTCGTCGAAGGGCCGGAGAGCACGGTCGTCCTGCGCCCGGGGCAGTCCGCCGTGGTCGATCCGGACGGCACGCTGGTCGTGGATACGGGGGTGGACCGATGAGCGCCGGCGACTCCCCGAACGTCGACGCCGCGGAGATCGACCCCGTCACCCTCGAAGTCGTCCGGAACGGCTGCGTCGCGGTCGCCGAGGAGATGAACGCCAACCTCGTCCGCACGGGCTACTCGCCCAACATCAAGGAGCGCCGGGACTGCTCGTGTGCGCTGTTCGACGCCGACGGCGAGATGGTGAGCCAGGCCGAGAACATGCCGGTCCACCTGGGCGCGATGCCGTTCTCGGTCGCCGCCGCGGTCGACGCGTTCAAGGGCGACCTGCATCCGGGTGATGCGGTCCTTCTCAACGACCCGTTCCGTGGCGGCGCCCACCTGCCGGATCTCACGCTCGTCTCGCCCGTGTTCGCCGACCCCGAGAGCGACGACCCCCGACTCGTCGCCTACGCCGCCAACCGTGCCCACCACGCCGACATCGGCGGCTCGACCGCGGGCAGCGTCGCCGCCGACTCGACCGAGATCTACCAAGAGGGGCTCCGGATCCCGCCGGTCAAACTGATCGAACGCGGTGAGATCGACGACGACGTGTTCGGGATGATCCTCGCGAACGTGCGCACGCCCGACGAGCGCCGCGGCGACGTGCGGGCTCAGGAGGCCGCCAACGAGACCGCCCGCGAGCGCGTCCACGGGATGGTCGAGGAGTACGGCGCCGACACGCTCGAAGCCGCCTTCGCGGCGGTGAAGGACTACTCGGAGCGACGGATGCGCAGCGAGATCGAGAACTTCCCCGACGGCACCTACGAGTTCGCGGACGTGCTCGACGACGACGGCCGCGGGAACGAGGACCTCCCTATCGAGGTCGCGGTCACCGTCGACGGCGACGAGGTCGGCGTCGACTTCGCGGGCACCGCCTCCCAGACCGAGGGACCGATCAACGCCGTGCTGGCGGTCACCTCCTCGGCAACGTACTACGCGGTACGCTGTGTGACCGACCCGGAGATCCCACCGAACCACGGCTGCTACCGACCCATCTCCATCGACGCGCCCGAGCGGAGTCTCGTCAACCCCGAGCCCCCGGCGGCGGTCGTCGGCGGCAACTTAGAGACCAGCCAGCGCGTCACCGACGTGGTGCTCGGCGCGTTCGCGACCGAAACCCCCGAACGCGTGCTCGCGGCGTGCCAAGGGACGATGAACAACGTCACTTTCGGCGGGACGGACCCCCGAGAGGAGGACGGGGATGCCGATTCGGAGGGGGAACCCTACGCCTTCTACGAGACCCAGGCCGGTGGCTTCGGCGGCCGCGCGGGCAAGGACGGGATGGACGGCGTCCACGTCCACATGAGCAACACGATGAACACGCCCGTGGAGGTGCTGGAGACCGCCTACCCGCTCCGCGTGCTGCGCTACGCGCTCCGGCCGGACTCCGGCGGCGCCGGCGAGTTCCGCGGCGGGCTCGGCCTGCGGCGGGATATCGAGGTCCGGGACCACACCGCCCGGTTCAGCCTGCTCGCGGATCGCCACCAGCACGCGCCCTACGGGCTGGACGGCGGCGACCCGGGCGAGCGCGGCGCCGTGTACCTGTACGACGACGCCGAGGAGTACGACGCCGACGAAGGGGAGAAACTCCCCCAGAAATCGGTCCACGATCTCGCGCCGGGCAGCGTCGTCAGCATCCGAACGCCCGGAGCAGGGGGGTACGGCGATCCCGCGAACCGCGACCTGGCGGCGGTCGAGCTCGACCTCCGGCTCGGGAAGCTGACGCCTGCGGCCGCCCGGGAGCGCTACGGGGTCGACCCCGAGTAGCACCCGGATGCTTATGGTCGCGGCTGGCGAGTAGGGGAGTATGAGCGACGACGACGGCCCGCAGGTGCCGATCCACTGCCCCGAGTGTGAGACCACCACTCGCGTCCCCCTCGCGGCGCTCGCGGATCGGATCGAGGGGCACAACGAGTCGGTCCACGACGGCGAGGACGTGGCGCAGGTCGACCCCGGCGTCGCCGAACAGTTCCAGAACATCGTGCTGGAGGAGTCGGGGCTGCTGGAGGACGACGCGTAGCGCCGACCGAGCTACTCCACTGACACGGACCACATCCCGGTGTTGTACAGCGGGTCCGCGTCGACGGTGTACGTGATCTCCTCGCCGTCGTCGAACTCCCGCTGTGGCGTCCGCAGCACGCGGTTGTGCCAGGACGTGTTGGTGGACAGCGGGGACGTGTCGAACTGGATCTCCTCGTCGAACTCCGTCCGGAAGTACAGACAGAGGCCGTCCATCACGCCGGGAGCGCCGACGCGTCGGGACGCGGACAGTTCGGTGGGGAGCTCCTCCTCACTGGCGAGGTCGTTCAGGTCGAAGGAGAGCATCGGCGCCGGCGTCGACAGGAACCCGTCGACGGCCGCCGAATCGACGAACGAGCGTGCGTACCCGTCCGGTCGGTACTTCCTCATCCTCGGGTGGTCCGCGAGGAACCCGAAGTCGATATCCTCGACAGTCAGTTCGTGAACGAACGGGAACCGGTACTCCTCCCGGAGCGTCACCGGCTCCAGGAACAGCTCGAACTTCCCCGGCAGGATTGTGCCGTCCTCCGCCAGCACGCGCCGCTTCAGGTCGAGGACGTTCTCGACCATGTTCTCGTTGAACAGGTCGTCGCCCATCTGTTCGTGGAGGATGACGTCCACTCGCTCCGGGGGTTCGAAATCACGGCTGTGGACCTGCTCGAACTGGATGCCCGTGACGTCGTTGTAGGCCGCGATGTCCTCGGCGACGTCGATGAACTCGGAGTGGTCGATGGCGTACACGGTCGCCCCCTGGCGGGCGGCGATGATCGCCAACAGTCCCGTGCCGGTCCCGAGATCGACCACGACATCCCCCGGGGAGACGTGCCGACGGATCGCCGCCGCGTAGTGCTCGACGCGCACTGAATCGGCCAGCATCTTCTCGTGTTCGTACAGGTCGCTGAACTCCGCGGCGTTAGCGAGGTCGTACACCAGATTGTAGAGGCGCTCGTTCGACTTCGCCCGCGTCTTCACTTTGTGCAACGTCCCCCGGACTCGACTCTGGAGCATTGTCGAAGGCTCTTGATACCGAGGCGTATTGTTAGAAACCGGATATACCTCGTGCCGGCGTCGAACGCGTCGACGGCTCGCGTCGCAGAAACGTGGACTCGCTGGAAGTCTCGCGAGCAGGGCGGGACCGAAGGTTCTGCTTACAGTGGGCAGGCGGCGTCGACGAACTGCTCGACCTCGATCTCAGAGAGCTACACCTTCCTGCCCGACCGTTCGTCGTGTCCCCGAAGATTCATCGCTCGACCTCGATTCCGGCTAACGCGCTTCGCCGATCACTCCGCGACACCGCGAATACTTCGGGGACAGCGTGGGGTGCGCCGAGATATTCGGCGAACTTCGCGTCCTTCGGGTTTTCTTCTCGCCCGTGAGTTACTGAACGTTGGGGAGCGAGGCGCTCACTGTTGCGAGAACGGAGCCTTCGCGAGAAGGCCAGAAGGGAGTGGACTCGCTGGGATTATTCACCGCAGGGCCCTTCGCTTGCTCGGAAGCTTCGCGCGGCCAAGGCCGCGCTCAGTTTCAGCAATCACAGGCCCGCGGTTCAAATCCACACGCTCGTCCACTCGCCGACTCGGCTTCGCCTCGACGGCGTCACCGCCACCCCAGCCAACGGAGCACAGGCCTCCGTTCCACGCCCGGGATTGCGGTGAACGAACGATGGAATCGATGTCACCCCACGAAGCCGTCAACGAGTATCTCGCCGACAAACAATCCGAGGTCGTGAACAGCACCTTCCACAACCACAAGCACCGGCTCAACGTCTTCCTCGAATGGTGCGAGGAGAACGGTCTGGAAGACATGAACAACGTCCGTGGACGCCACCTCCACGAGTTCAAGAAATGGCGGGCGCAGGACATTAAGCGGGTTACGTTGAACAACCAGCTCGGGACTGTCCGACAGTTCCTCCAATTCTGTGAGCGGTTGGATGTCGCACCGATGGGCATCAACGAACGACTTGCCCTACCTGACCTCGACCGGGAAGACGAGGTCCGGGAGACAATAGTCTCCGATGAAGAGGCGGAACACATCCTCGAATACTGCGAGCGATTCGAGTACGCTACGTTCCGTCACGCGCTCTTCTACATCCTGTGGCACACCGGGATGCGTATCAGTTCCCTCCATGCCCTGGACATCGACGACTACAACGCACGGGAGGGATGGCTCGATGTTCGTCACCGGCCCGACAGAGGGACGGGGCTCAAAAACAAGTCCCGGGGGGAACGCCAAGTCAACCTAAACGAAGGCGTCTGTGAGGTCATCGACGACTACATTGAGGGGAATCATCCCTACGTTGAGGATGACTACGGGCGGATGCCACTACTGGGGAGCAAACAGGGCCGGCCCCACAGGAACACCTTAACGCAGAACATCTACGTCCTAACACGCCCGTGCCACTATACGAATGAGTGTCCTCATGGGCGGTCGCGAGACTCGTGTGATGCGACTAGCAATCAGCACGCCTCCACATGTCCATCCTCGGTGAGTCCTCACGCGATTCGTCGTGGGTCTATTACGGCCCACCGGAACGCCAACGTTCCTAAGGAGGTCGCATCAGATCGGATGGATGTGAGCGGTGATGTTCTGGACAAACACTACGACATGGCGAGTCCGGGCGAGAAACGGAAGCGACGGCAAGAGCATCTAGACCAAATGTAGGTCAGAGAGCATCAGATACGATTGCTATTTATTTTCACCTTATTACGTTAGTAGATTCGATATTGTTTGTATCTATCTTGTAGGGTTTGTTCTATCTGTGATTCGGGAACACCAAGTTCCGATAATAGAGCAACTTCCAACAGTTGTTCTACCGACCAACTAAGTCGAGCTAACTCAGCACCTTCTGCGACTGCGGAGCTTTTCTCTTGGTCCTTGATTTGATGGGTAAAATGATTGCGTGTTTCTACGATTGGGTGTATTTTTCCAACCGAACTATGTGGAAGGTCTGATAGTATATGGTGATACTCATCGTTTACTAAATCTTTGAACCGCTTTCTGAGTGAATACTCATTAGCATACTGCACAGCGGAGTCTAGAACATTTCCCAAGTCATTCGGAAATCCATACGCATCTCGCATTGACTTGAGACGGTTGAGCTGAGCCGAGCTTAATGGACTACCATCAAACATCGCTGGGTCATTATATACCTCTTCTAGATCGCCTCGAACAAATTCCATGATATCCGGGTATACATTTGACTCGTAATCTTGGCTGTCCATATACTCGTCATCATATCTACGACGATGATAGGATTCCACAGCCTGAGTTAGTGAGAGAAAAATATCTTGTTGATATACCTTCGAACTGTAACGGGTCCCAAGGAAAACATCAATTGTAGACTTTACTTCATTTCTTAGCTCAAACCATCTAGAAACCAATCCCTCAAATCCATCCGGAATATCCGGAAGTCTGAAGTTAATATTCGTTATTCTAGGTGTTCCCGACTGACTGAATGTTGTATCTGAGTAGTATATATTGACCTTCGAAAATTCTGAATTTGGCGTTCGTGCTTCAATATAGGTCGGCTCCATAGTATGATTCGTCGCTATGCTAAGCAAGTCTTGAAGTGATGATACGTACGTCCTAAGGCGTGGAAGTGTAATTGACGGATATTTTGGTTCAAGACCGAAATAGGTCTTACTCGATATCTTTGGGGTATCTGCGCGTGAATGGGTCGGAGAATAGGAACTTAGCAGCTTTAATGAATATTCCATTAAATCGGCTTCTAGTACGTCAGGATTGCTCAGTTCTAGTTCAAACCCACCGGATGGAGGATAGTCCGTATCTGATATTGGATAACGTTGAGACCATTCCTTTATTCCTGGAAAACTAACCCAGAACTTGGTGAATGAGATATTATTATTTTTGGGGATTTGTTCGCCCTCTATAATATATTGAACGTGGTATGATGAGTGGCTAATCTCACCATTTTGTCCGTGCGTGGAGCCAAACCCGGTCCTAGTAGAGTTTACTAATGTGAGGAAATCCCCTTCTTTAGAGACTCCGTATAGTCGACTATGGCTGTCGTGCCTGTCATCCTGCATAAAACCCGTTTCAAACGCTTCAAATAGCTCTAATTCTGCGCCTTCCGTTGGTTCAAACCTTAGTACTCCACCTACACGGTCCTCATGTTCTCCGGGAAGCCACCAATGTCCCTCATATTCTAATTTTTCCATAATTGGACATCTAAACGTAGCCGTAAATTCCTGACGTATGATTTACCAGATTAACTCACACTGAGTTCATGTGATCCCCGTCCTCTATTAGAAGTTCTTAATACCTGACACGTGTTATATCTAATCGGGTTTTCAGCCCCAGAGACCACCGATGAGCGACAGCAACGATCAGTACCGGTTCGGTGAGGACGGAGAACTCGAAGAACCGGACGACGACGATGATCCTGACGAAGAACAGACTAACGACTTTGGAGAGGAGATGCCGTGGTACGAAACCAAGGGCGGTTATCGCAGAGACGTGATCAGTTCGCTCTTCCAAAAAGCAGTGCGTCGGTCTGACGTTGAGAAGGCGGCCTTTGCTGCGTGGGAGCTTGTCCGATCAGGGCCCGGCTACGAAACTCACTATTGGGACCGTGCTGTGCTAGTGACAATCGAAGACCTCGTAGCGGGCAACGAAGCGATAGATCACGTTCTGCGTTATGAGGACCTCGCAAAGGGGCGATACGGAGATAACGACTGGGCGCGGCGACTTTGCGCTATCGCCGCCGCAATGGTGTGTGCTCGCGCCAACTCTAGCCGCGAGGTCACTCACTCGAATGGATATTTCTCGAACACTATGGTGGACCGGGCGAAGGCGCGAGAAGATGCTGACCACGATCCTCTGTACGAACCGCCGGTTAGCGACGAAGAGCTCGATCCCGATGGAAAAGTTGGCTCAATTGTCGCTGATAAACACAGTTACCCTGGAGCAGGTCGCGGAAGAGGTTGGCCGCACTTCCGTGTTCACGGAGCAAGAACGTCTGGTGAAACCAAGCTCGGGCGTAAATGGTGGCGACGGGTGCTTCAGTACGACCGTCCCGATTATGCCTACCGCGAACCGGAGGAAGCGTTCACCGAGGAAGAAATCGAGCACGCAGTGGAGCCAACTCCTGAGGACGACCCGTGGCGATGCGACCTCGCGGGGGACACGGATCTTGACGAGTTTGAGGACTAGGTCCCGAACTCCCCTCTACCGAGTGTAATGAATCATACTGTTGAATTATTTCAGTCCCTCAGGTAGCTTTATAGCTCCGTTATTGATAGCAGATCCGTCGAGAGCCGATATTGATGCCCTGTCATCGCCTCTAGGCCTAACCGTTCACAATCTGTTACTTAATGGCCTTTTTGTGGCTATAGGTGCTCTGTCAAGTCAGAATGTCCACTCCGAGAAAACCAGCCGGTGGGCCCGCCGATGCGACCGCTGATATAGCTGAACGCGCGTGGCAAGGTACCGTTGCGAGTGCTGTACTCGTTCCAACGATGCAACTGATCCTCTTAGAGTTCGCTAACGCACTCCAGCCCGTCGCAGGAAATACGCTGGGCGTTGACCCGATGTCGATTCTGTCCACAGCTATCGTAGTTCTGAGCGTGTTGCCAGTCATCTCGACACTCGTTTCGACGGCCCTTGCTTACGTGTTTGCGGGCTGGCCAGGAGTTGTGCTGTACTATCTAATGTCGATGGGGGCCTCAATGATGCTAGGTGCTGAACTGACTGGGGTGATTATTTTCATGACTGGAATCACGCTATTCTTGCTTGTCGCGGCGTTCAAGATGCGCGGGAGTCAGCAACGGCGACGACCACGCCCACCCGTATAAGGAAACTTCGCCTTCTCCTACTCTTCAGACGACGTACCGACGGTACGTGTGTGTATGTACGTACGGCGGTCAGCGACACCCTTGCCAAGCAGATGGTGACCGATCACGCGCACTCGAAAGTCAGTACTGGGACGACCGTGGCCCCGGTTTCTCGCCGCCGCTCGAATCCACACCACCCCCTGATAACGCTCCCTCAACCGGAGCAGTAGAGGTCGAGCCCACCAGCCCAGGTCTCACTATAACGGGACCAGTTTTGGCCTCAGTCGGTATGTGAATACTTCCGCTGACTATTATCTCCGACAAGTTTGTAGACTTAGGGACAGCATATGATTGGTTTATACCATCGCCAGTCGGACAGCCTGTTCGAAAGAGTCAGATCTCCCCTTTAGCACGGGACTCTATCTCTGATGGCGTGATCATCCCGCCGAAAGTTTCAAGGCACCTCCCGTACATATTCACATGTACAGTACAAGTCAGCATGTACAATCCGATTCAAACCAATGAGTGATGATAATCTCCAAGCGATTGACTTCTCGCGGACGGATAGTCTATCACGACAAGAGGTTGGTGAGTTCATTACCCATGAGATGGGCTTACAACAACCGAATGGAGAACCACAGTGGTCTGTTGGGGTTGCAACTCTCGTAGAGCACGGCATGCAGCTTTGGAAAGAATCAGAAACCGACCCACAGACGTTCGAGCACGAACTTCAGTCTGTCTACGAAGAGGTACATCAGCTCCAGCACGCGTACGAAGAGAAAATCCAGGATCTTAGGAAAGAAAAAGAAGTACTCCGAAAGCAATTAGAAAATGAAAGATCGACAAGTCCGTCTTCGTGACGATCACTACCAGTACGTTCAAGACAGTGCCTTCACGCTGAGCGGGCTCGTTCGTGAGGCGATTAACGACGTGATGGAGGGCAAGGATGAATTTCCCTCTGCTACATCACGCGATACTGATGAGCATGAGCTGATTCGGACCTCTGTTACCGTGACTGATGAACATGAGGAGTACCTCCGATCACAGGATGTTGTGTTCTCGGTTTTTGTGCATCAGCTAATTGAAAAACGAATGATGCGCGAACGTAAGCTAGAGCAACTGGAGGAAGAGTGGGAAGATGGGCTCGACTGACGATTTAGCCTCCACTGGTGACGATGTCGGAGGCTGAACAAGCTGAGCGGACCACGGTTGCAGCGAAAGCAGATGGGATCTCCCCGGAAGAGCTTCGCAAGACCGTCACGACTGACGCCGAGGACCTATGGGAAGAAAACGAGCAATTGTTTCGGTGGCTCTTGTCGCAGCTGAACAGTAACTGGCTCCTACGAACTGTGCCTGGTGGCGGGAAGTCATACGTCAAAGAGACCGTCGTTCCCCAAATTGCCTCCCGTACTGACCGAACGTTTGTCCTCGCCACGACAGAGTATCGCAATCGACAGGAAACGTATCAGTCGGTCTTGGAGACGCTGACTGAGCAAGAGCTCGTTGGTGAGGTTAACGTCGTGTACGTCCCTTCGCCACGCGAACGGTTTGGAGACATTCCCCAACTCAAGGTCGATGGCGAGGGTGGCTGGACAGTGGCGACCCCAGATGATGACACCGCTGTATGTCAGACGCTCTCCAAGAACGCTGAGGAGGAGTACGTCAACGAGGTTGCTAAAGAGATAGACGCCTACGTCCAACGGGGCGCTACTACGGGTGCAATCCATAACGCCGCCTCTTCCGAATGGGCGAAAATCGTAGATCCGCAGTATTTCGACAGCGGCCTGTACCCCCTTCCGTGTCAACAGGAAGGGCAAAAACGTGGCTACGATCCTACCGACCCGGATAGCGAACCCGCTTGTCGGCACCGACGGATAATGCAGAATCGGATGGAACGAATAGAGCAGGGCGAGGCCGACATCATCATCTGTGGTGCTTCTCTGCTCAATATGCCCGAGGTCGTATCGGGTACGACCGTCATCGCTGATGAGGACGTTTCTGGTGAACTCGTCAAGACTTTCACGGAAGACTATATTGAGGCCGCAACTGAGAACTTTCTCTCCGCTATCGAGATCGGACCTAATGGGTACAAAGGGGCGCTCCGGGCGAAAGACGCAGTCAAAGCGGAGGTCGCTAAGCACATTCGTGAACACTATGCCCCGCTCTCGGAACTCAACGAAGACGACGACAGGGATCCACTGATTACTCGCAATGCTCCAGTGAAGGTTGATTCCTACGATTACCACAGGGCTGAGGCTCCGCTTCTAACGTTAGCTCTGCTAAAAGGAGAGGATACGGAGAATACGAACCACATGATGTTTGATTCGGACGATGTCCCGTATACCGTTGTCCTTGACCTAACAAGAAACACTGTCAACAACAGCCATAATCCTGTGGCCGTTGCGAGCCCGCCCCAGCCACTTCAAGAGGCCGAACAGGTCATCGCGCTGGACGCCACTGGCTCGGAAGCTAGATGGGAGTCACTGACGGGAGTCGAGTTTGAGTCCGCGAGTCCGAACCAACGTGAGGAGCGTGGAACCGTCGTCTCTGAGGCGTTCGACATCGAGTTCCGCCAGCTGACGGAAAACATGGTGCCGATTAACAATCCGGACAACGTCTCCTCTCGTGAGTTTCTCGCTATTCTACAGGCCATCGTCGACTATCACGGCGCAGACGAAGTGAGTGTCGTCACGTCGAAAGCGATGAAACGGAAGGTGAAGCATAGCGAGTACGCTGATCAGGTGATGGAGTTAGCGTACGCGGACCAGATACTCCATTTCGGAGGTCTACGGAGTGATCGGACATTTGAAAAGAGTCGACTCCATGCCGTCATCGGTGCCCCTCACCCCGGAGACGATGCGGTTCGTCAGTGGATGGCGCTCCTCGACTACGACGATAAAATCATACAGGACAACTTCGCGGTTCGCGGCGAGGATCGATATAAGGGTCAGGCCAAGACCGTGCTTAAGAACATAGTCCACAGCGAGGTTTATCAGGCCGCTCGCAGAGCCGCCCGCGACACTAACCGGGACGAGACTGCTTTTGTTTACCTGTTCACCCGGATGTTCGACGAGGAACTGATCAACGCCGACGAAACGTTCAGCATCGACATCTTTGGTCGCGGAGAGAAGCGAAATGGTGCGACCGAGGCGATAATTTCCATCCTCGACCGGGCCGACGGACCCCTACGAACGCGCGAGGTGGTCGAACGGGTAAACACCCAACTTGTCAACGATACACTCAGTCATAGCCGGACGCTCCAAAAGCTCAATCAGTTCGCCGACAGTGGAATTGTTGAGAAAGGTGACTGGGTAGGACGCACTAAGCGGTGGACGCTCAACGGTCCACCCCGTCACGGGCAACTGCGGGAAACAGAACGACCTACGCAATAAATGTTTCAGTGACAGTGAGTACTACATAGAAACACATTATGGAGTACTCACGTCCGCCGTGTGATTTATATAATCAAATCGAGCGTAAGTACGCTGGTGAGTCTTGACGGAGCACCTGCTATCAACTTCTAATGAGACCGAACTGTCCTAATCAGCAAATAAGACAGAGTTTGCTGCTTTAAGTGACACTTTACCAATACAAGTCCTATACTTACTTAGGGAACCCACAGAGCCACTGCTAACGGATCCGTTCCGGAGCAAAAACCGGTGTCAGAGCACCGGTCTGTGGCTTCCCTAGGAGGATGAAGCCAATGGGACAAACGAACTCGATAGAGGAATCACTGTCGGACAGACACCCGGATGCGAAACAGGCCGGTCAGCATATGGTTATCGACAAAGCGGAGTGGGTGCCCGGAAAGCACCCCGACCCCAATCGAAGACACGAGGGTCAGACCGAGTACCTGGAACGGTACCTTCGCTGCATCCAGTGTGGTGTTGAGGTACTGGACGAAGAGCATCTTCCCGACCAGTGCGAGGTGGAGCGTCGATGAAGCTCCTTGATGCGCAGGTCGACTGGAGGGAGGATGTTGGCAACGCCCCACGTCTAGAGGTGCTTGTCGACGAGATCCCTGACCGGTCCGAGTTGCGGTTCGAGCACGAGGACAGTATCTGGTGTGCCATACAGGACGGTTACGTGTCCTATTTCGCGTGGTCCGGAAACGGCAACGACGGGGGCTACACCGGAGACTGCTTCGAGATAACGACCACCGATGGGGAGTCCGTTACACTTCGCGGACCGTGGAGTTCTCGGGCTGGTTGCGTCAACAACCGGAGCTTCGGGCCGGTCGTCGACGTGCGGTTAACGACGAAGCTGGAAACGCTCGAACGCGGACACACGTTCAAGGCCGGTACCTTGACGCTCTCGGCGGCAAAGCAAGCAATCGACCTCGTCGAGGAGGCGTGTCACCTAGAGTGCAGGGAGAGGCTCACCAGAGACGAACAGTACTGGGTTCCGGTCCGTGAATCTGGGGGTGATGGGACGTGAGCTCCGAGTCAATTCAGCCCGAGGTAGAGCCACGGACTATCCGGGCTGTTACGGAACACATGACGGTAATCGAGGAAGGGAATGCGCTGTTCTCGGTTACCACGCAGTCGGGGTCGGAGTACACAGTAGACATCGCCGGTGAACCCTCGTGTACCTGTCCAGATTTTCGGCACCGAGATGGGCTGGCCGAGTGCAAACACATCCGGCGGGTCCGAATCGAGGTCGGTCAGGTTGATACCGACACGCTCGAAACTCGACTCACCGAGACCGCTAGCGATCTTGAAGCGAATGCCGATGAGCTGGAACAGCAGGCCCAGGATCTCATCGAAACTGCTGACGAACTACGGGAGGCGCTGAACCGGCTTGGGGAGGTGGAATGATGCGGCCTCTCCCCCGGGGTTCGAGCAGCGAAAACACCCTTCGAGCAGCTTCCTCCAGCGACGGACAGTCGGGTACGTCGACAAAACACGTCTACCACGGACACCACAGCCCATCCGAACCGGTGGGCGAAGAGTACACAGTCACCGTCGACGGAGACACCCTCCCCAAGCGGTACGACCTCCTATCAGCTTCCCCGAGTGGGTACGCCTGGGCGTACTCGGGAAGTGGACCGGCGCAGCTAGCAATCGCCATCCTCGCGCACGCGTACGACGACGAGTTCGCAACAATGCACTACCAACAGTTCAAGCGTGAGGTGGTTTCGGAACTCCCGGAAGACAGGTGGACGCTCAGGACACCGGATCTCGATGCGTGGCGCCGAGAGGTGGTCGACGATGCTTGATCGGTATTTCGGTCTAATGCGGTGGTGGATTCGAAAGTGGTACCCTGTGTTCCGATACGTGGGTCAGCTAACAGGTGAAGAGGAGTACGTTGAGCGAGCCATCGACATGACCGAAGACAATTTTGAGCGGGTCCTAGGAGGCGACGACGAATGAGCCGTCCCGATCCTGCGGCGGCGATGAACGGGGTGGGTACGGGACACATCTGCGACCGTTGCTCTGCTCGGATTCAGCATGGGGATAAAGCAGGGATGTACGCTACCTACTACGACAGGGGTGGTTGGACCCCACGTCGTACCTGGTGTCTCGATTGCTGTCCTGAGGAAGTTGAGCCCGGGACTGAAGGCGAAGATGAAGCGATACTCCTCGGCGTCTTCTTTGCGCACAAGCTAGTATCGGTGACCGTCAGAGACAGGAGCCTCCCGAACCAAGCTGCAAACAATGAGACGGTTTGACGTAGGTGATCCGGTACGGGTCGACATCCCCGATACTGAGGACCCTGACTTTGATCAGTTTCATGGCCGTCACGGGGAAGTTGTGGACGTACTGGAGGATAACGCAGGTACTGAGACCGGCGACCAACGTGACTCCCACCTGTTCTCGGTGGAGTTCGAAAACGGGTCGACGCACAGCTTTCGGTGGCGAGACCTTCGACCTGCGCAGGAGAACTGAACCAATGCCGACCGCATGGAAGGTCGAGGAGTTTTGCCCGCAATGCGGCGACGATAGCGACGTATGGATGTTCGAGAAGCCTGAAGGGTCGATTACAAAGAAATGCTACACCTGCGAAACGTGTGGTTGTGAGTGGTCAGAAATTGTTGACCATTGATCTCCTCTAATCTTCGAGGGCTTGGAGGAGTAGTTCACCGTTCTCGGTGAGTTGGTATATTTTCCTATCGCCCTCCTCTTCTGTGACTTCAATCATGCCCTCTTCGCGGAGCTCCTTGAGATGAGTGTAGACGTAACCGCTGCTCAAGTCGAGGGTTTCAGCTAACTCATACCCATATGTGGGCTCCTTCTGAATAGACTGCAAGATCCGCAGTTTCGACTCGGAGACGAGACCCATCTTCTCCGAAAGTGCTGACCCTCAGCGAATAAAGACCGTAAACGGATAATCTGAGTCTCAGCAAAAACAAACAAGTCAAAAGAATATTGTATCTAGGCTGGGCACAGGGTACTATCATATGTTGACACAGCTCCCACGGCGCAAATTTCTAGCAGGTTCAGTAACTGCTCTCAGTCTCAGTACTGCAGGTTGTGCCGCCGAAGAAGGGGCTGCTGAAGAGCCAAACAATTCACAGCAAACCCCCTCGTGGCGGGACACGATCAACACCTGGCTTGACAATCACGAATCGAAAGAGCAGGAGGCTCTGAATCAGTTCAATGACGGGTCTGACGCTTACGAGAGTGAAGACTACTCTAGGGCGTATATGCACTTTCAGAAGGCCCGAAAGCGGTACGACGATCTGAATAGTGCTGTCGAAAACAAAGCCGATGAGTACGAGGAGGGCACCAACACCCGGGAGGGGTTTCAGCTACTCGTTCAGTACTACTGGCGAATGACCGAGGCATCCGCAGCTCGGGAAAACGCAGCGTTCGCGATGCCTGATGAGCCAATTGAAGCTGAAAGCCAATTAGAACGGGCCAGCGACCACTTAGACGAAGCAAACCGGCTTAAAGAGAATTTCCGAAACAAGATGAACTACGGCACAAGTACGAGTGGGTGACACAGCCCACCTCAGATTAGAACTAAAGTTCATCGTTATGATAGTGAAGGGGCCCGCATGAAGGCTGTTCTGCGCGCACGTGCTATCAACAACGGAGCCCGGATAACGAGAGATGCGTCACAAGCTCCGGTCACGTCGAAACTTCTCAATTGCAGCAGGATGTCCGCAGAAAATCGAAGACGGCTGTACGTGCCAACCAGAGTTACGCTGCAATTATTAGGTTCGGGAGTTGTGGTGGAGTATGGCTGAAGACGACCAGGCGACGCTACCTGGGACGGAATCTGATCTACTGACGCTCCCTACTCTCGAAAAACACCTCTGGGCGGCCGCGGACAAACTCCGTGGAAGCATCGACTCTGCGGACTACAAGAACTACATTTTCGGGCTGCTGTTCCTGAAACGGGCCAACGACCGATTCGAGGAGGAGACCGAAGAGGTTGCCGAGGAACTGGACATCCCCGTCGAGACCGCTCGGGACGACCGAGACCTCCACGAGGAGTTCTGGATCCCCGAACGGGCTCGGTGGGACCACATCAAGGCCCAGGAGACAGACGTTGGTGCGGCGCTGAACAAGGCACTTGCAGCGGTCGAGGATGAGAACGACCCAATCGCCGACCGCGTGCTCACCACCGTCGATTTCAACGATAAAGAGCGGTTGCCGGACTCACTGCTCTCTGATCTCGTTTCGCACTTCTCGAAGCACCGTTACCGGAACGAGGACCTCAAGGATCCGGACATCTTCGGACGGGCCTACGAGTACCTAATCCGCGAGTTCGCCGACGACGCCGGGAAGAAGGGCGGCGAGTTCTATACCCCCCGAGAGGTCGTCCGCCTCATTGTCAAGTGCGTGAACCCGGAGCCCGGCCACCGCGTGTACGACCCCTGCTGTGGCTCTGGTGGGATGCTCATCTACTCCGCCGAACACATCCGTGAGCAGGGTGGCGACATGACGGACATCTCGCTGTACGGCCAGGAGAAGAACCTGAACACGTGGGCCATCGGCCAGATGAACGTCCTGCTCCACGAGCTCTACGACGCCAAGATTGAGAAGGGCGACACCATCACCGACCCCAAGCGTGTCACGAAGCACGACGAGTTGGAGGTGTTCGACCGGGTCATCGCAAACCCGATGTGGAACCAGAAGGAGTGGAACAAGGATTGGGTCGAGGACAACGAGCCGTACAACCGCTTCCCGTACGGGCTCCCACCCTCGAACCGTGGCGACTGGGCCTGGATCCAGCTCATGACCGCCTCGCTCAATGAGACTGGAAAGGCGGGCGTTGTGATGGACAACGGTGTGCTGTTCCGTTCGCGCTCTGAGAAGAAAATCCGCAAGCCGATTCTGGAAGATGACCTCATCGAGGCCGTCATCGCGCTACCGGAGAACCTGTTCTACAACACCTCGTCGCCGGGTTGTATTCTCATTCTGAACAAGGACAAGCCAGACGAGCGAGAGGGGAAGGTTCACTTCATCTATGCCGAGGACCAGACCCTCCGAGAGTCAGACGTACAAGTGTTTGAGGAACTTTCGAACCAGAACCAACTGACCGATGAAGGTGTCGAGTACCTTGCAGAGACGTTCCTGAGTGGGCGCGAGGAGGACCACCACAGTCGGCTTGTTGACTTAGCGGAAATCGAAGAGAATGACTGGAATTTGAACGTGCCTCGCTACGTCGATACAACCGAGCCTGAGGAGCCCATCGACGTGAGCGAGAAGCTACGGGAGTTGGATAAACTGGCCGAGGAACGCCAGAAGACCGACGAGGAACTGCAGGAGTATATGGAGGAGTTGGATTACCGATGAGCCAGATACAGAGCGGGAGCGACAAATTACAGGAAGGGTACCAAGAGGTTCAAGTCGGTCCTGAGAAGCTTGAAATACCGGAAGAATGGACGGTAACAACGCTAAGTAACGTTGCGTCGAGATTTATTTCCGGTGGTACGCCTGATTCAGGCAATGAGGATTACTGGGGAGGGGATATACCGTGGACAACCGCTGCAGTAGTAGATGGTCCACAATTCGAAGGGGAGAAAGATTTCCTCACCCAAGAAGGTCTTGAGAATAGCACCGCTTCTCTTGTTCCGGAGGGTAGCATACTCTTCGGAACCCGCGTAAACGTAGCTAATGTAGGTCGTACAAAAAAAGAGATTGCCATCAGTCAGGATCTAACCGGGATAGTTCTCGATGAGAGTAAAGTTGATCCCGACTTTGTTACTTGGCATCTATTGCTCAACCAGGCGAAGATTCGGGACAGATACAGCCAGGGTAGCACTATCCAAGGAATGTTAACTGATGATCTGAAATCTCTTCCACTACTTTCTCCCTCACTCCCTGAACAGCGCCGCATCGCTGAGATCCTCTCGAATGTCGACGAGCAGATTAACCAAACAGATAAAATGATCGAGGAGACAAAAAACCTGAAGCGTGGGCTGATGCAGAGTTTCTTTTCGGGCTCTGATTCAAAGAATACGAGAGAGGTACGGTTCGGCTCAAATTTGGCGACGATACCAGTAGATTGGGAAGTTACAACACTCTCACAAGTCTGTGAGAAGATCGTTGACGGCCCTCACTCTACCCCGGATTATACTGATAAGGGTATTCCATTTGTGAGCGCAGGAGATATTGAAAATGGGGAGATTGATTTTGAAAACTGCAAGCGGATATCAGAAGAAAATGACAGAGAATTAAGACCAAGAGTTGACCCTCAAGAGGGCGATATCTTATTGGGAAAAGTTGGCTCTGGATCGCTCGGAAAAATCTGCATTGTTGACACTGGGCGTAGGTTCAACATTTTTGTTCAGTTAGCCCTCTTAAGGCCAATAACTAAAAGGATCCTACCAGGATACTTAGGAACCGCGCTACAATATCGACAGATGCAACAACAGATTCTTGATAATGCTTCCGGAGCCTCAATGCAGTATATTGGAACGGGGGCAATTGGTAACCTCGAAATTGCTTTACCAACTCTTGAGGAACAAAAAGAGATATCCAAAGGGTTTGGTCATATTCGACAGAAAATCAGGCAAGAGCGGAAACACAAATCACGGTTGCAGGAGCTGAAACGCGGCCTTATGCAAGATCTCCTCACCGGTAAAGTCCGCGTCAACGCCGACTAACCATGCCAGACGAGTACGCCGAGTCCGAGCGGCCCGCTCTCGACGCGCTCCAGCAACTCGGTTGGGAGGTCGTCGACCAGCAACGGACCACTTGGGTCGATCCCCGCAAGACCGAGTCCTCGGCCGTACTCGAACCTCGACTTCGCAACGCAGTAAAGCGCCTGAATCCCTGGCTCAACGAGAACAATCTGAACAAGGCTGTTCGCAAGGTCACGCAAGTTGCTGGAACGAGCACCATGGACGAGAACGAGCAGATCCACGAAAAGCTCGTCCAACACACCTCCGTCGAGCAGGATCGCGGCCACGGCAAGCAACACCAGACGGTCCAGTACATTGACTACGAGAACCCCGAGAAAAATGACTTCTTCGCGCTCAACCAGTTCCGGGTCGCGGGGCCGGTCGAGGTCGTCAAACCAGACATCGTGCTGTTCGTCAACGGCATCCCGCTCGGCGTCGTCGAGTGCAAGAGCCCTCTGATCCCGGAGCCACGGTCGGAGGCGCTCGATCAGCTCACTCGCTACCAGAACGAACGCGACGGTGAGTCGGAGGGCGCCGAGGAGCTGTTCCGGTACAACCAGTTCTCGGTCGCCGCCTGGATGGAGGGCGCGGTCATGGGCACGTACGAAACGCCGAAGGACCAGTACAAACCGTGGCGTGATGCCTACCCATTGGAGGACGACGAACTCATAGACCTGTTCGACCTCGACGGGTACCTCCCCGACCAGTACCGGATGCTCTATGCGCTGTTCGAGCCCGAGCGCCTGCTCGATCAGCTGAGGCACTTCACGGTGTTCGAGAACAAGCAGGGCGGCGCGGTCAAGATGGTCGCCCGGTATCAGCAGTACCGGGCGGTCCGGAAGGCGCTCGAAAGGATCAACAAGCGCGGCCGGAGTGAGGCGCAGGGCGGCGTCGTCTGGCACACTCAGGGATCTGGGAAGTCGCTCACGATGCTCTTCCTCGCGCTGAAGCTGCGCCGGAACGAGGACGACCCGACACTCCTGTTGGTCACGGACCGCCGGGCGCTCAACGACCAGATTCACGCGACGTTTGAGCGGTGCGGCTTCCCGAACCCGAAGAAGGCCCAGAGCATCGACGACCTCCGCGACCGACTCACCTACGACGCGGGTGAGACGATCACGACGCTGATCCACAAGTTCCAGACCACGGACGAGGAGGACGACTTCCCGGTGCTCTCCCGCAACGAGAACATCTATGTGATGGCCGACGAGGCTCACCGGACGCAAGACAAGGAACTCGCGAACAACATGCGAACGGCGCTTCCGAACGCCTTCTACGTCGGATTCACTGGGACGCCAATCGAGAAGGACGAGCGCAACACTCGCCGGACGTTCGGGAACTACATCGATACGTACACTATTGACCAATCGCTGGAAGACGGTGCGACAGTCGAGATTCTGTATCAGGGCCGTCTCGCAGATATCCACCTCGAAGGCGAGACGCTCGACCGCCTGTTTGATCGCATCTTCTCGGATAAGTCACCAGAGGAGAAGGCGGAGATACAGAAGCGGTACGCTCGCACGCAGGACCTCGCTGAGGCTCAGCCCCGAGTTGACCGAGTTGCCCTGGACATCATCGAGCACTTCGAAAACGACGTGCCTGACCCGTTCAAGGGGATGGTCGTCACCACCAGTAAGGAGGCGGCTATCCGCTACAAGGAGACCTTGGACAGCCTGAACGGTCCCGAGTCCCGGGTCATCGTCTCCGAGGGGCACAATGACCCTGAGCACATCAAGAAGTGGACGCCAAGCGATTCCGAGAAGAGCCAGTATAAGGAGTCGTTCGTCGACCCGAACGGTGAGGTTGAGCTGCTCATCGTCTGCGATATGCTGCTGACCGGCTTCGACGCGCCGGTGGCGCAGGTGATGTACCTCGATAAGCCACTGCGAGAGCACAGCCTGTTGCAGGCGATCGCTCGCGTGAACCGCCCGTTCGAGGAGAAAACCCACGGCCTCATCATCGACTACTACGGTGTCTCCGATGAGCTGAAGGAGGCACTCGCGATGTTCAGCTCCAAGGACGTTGAACGAGCGATGGTGCCCGTCGAGGACAAGCAGCCCGATCTTGAGGCGGCACACAGCAAAGCGGTCTCGTTCTTCGACGACCTCGACGAGGTTGAGCAGTGTGTCCAGTCGCTTGAGCCAGATGACCGCCGAATCGAGTTCAAGAACGCGTTTAAGCGGTTCTCGCAGTTGATGGACGTTGTTCTTCCGGATCCGATGGCGAACCCCTACCGGGAAGATCTTGAGCAGCTCAGCACGATCTACGGGAAGGCGAAGGAACGCTACCGTGACGAGACAATGAACCTCGACGGCGCTGGGGCGAAGGTCCGCGAGTTGATCCAGGACCACATTACCTCTCGCGGTATCGAGGTCCTGAACGACGAACCCGTCTCGATCATGGAGGAGGTCGAGTTTGACGCGAAACTTGAAGGCCTAGAGAGCGACGAAGCTCGTGCGAGTGAGATGCAGAATGCGATTGAGCACGAGATTAACGTCCGGTTTGATGAGGACCCGGTGCAGTACGGCTCTCTCCGGGATCGTCTTGAGGAGCTTATCGAAAAGTACCGAGAGGGGCGGTACGATGAACGTGAGACTATCGAGGAGCTCCGAGAACTGATGGACGAGATTCGCTCTCGTGACAAGCAGGCGCGGAACAAGGGCCTCCGCGACGAGACCGATCTTTCGTTCTACCATGCTGTTGAGGACGTACTGGATGAGCACGATGCTGGTGAGGAAAACCTGATCGAGCTCACGGCTGATCTGGTTTCGACCGTTGAGGAGTTCGTCACGAAGGTGGAATGGAAAGAGCGGACCCATCTACAGAATCAGATGCGGAAGGAAGTGACGAGGGAGTTATATCGGTCTGAGATCAACATTTCGGGTGATGACCGCCAGGAGCTGACCAGCCGCGTCATCGAACTCGCCCGGAACCACTACCAATGAGCGAACGCCTAGAGCGTCGGCATCATATCGGCCAAACGGTTGTTCCCTATACAATCGACTGGTCGGAAGGTCGGGAGACTGTGGGGCTCTCGATTGACAGTTCGTTAGAGTTGACTGTTACAGCCCCGATGACCGCTACGGTAGCGGACGTGGAGGAGGTACTTGAGTCTCGTCAGGAATGGCTGCTTCAGAAACTCTACGGACTGAAGGAGCAGGAAGGGCCCCCGTATCCGAAAGAGTATATGAGCGGTGAGAAGCTTCAGTATCGCGGACGACAGTACTCACTAGAGGTCGTCGAGGCGGACGTACCGGAGCCGAGATTATCGTTCGACGAGCAGACGTTCACTCTTCGCGTTCACCGGTTTGACGGTGATGTCGACGACGTGAGCGTTCGTCGAAAGCACCAAGCGGTCGTCGACTGGTTCGTTAAGCGAGCAGAGGAAGAGCTTCCGGACCGAGTGTCGCGTTTTGAGTCAAGGTTGGGCCTTGAGGATGTGCCAGTCTGGGTCGGAGAGCTTGACGGTCGTTGGGGCGAATACGACGATGGAACAGTTCGCCTCAATTGGCGGCTAATCCGAGCACCTGTTCGGATCCAAGATTACGTTCTCGTTCATGAGTTAGCTCATTCAATCCACGATCAGCACTCCGGCGCGTTCTGGAACACTGTTGGTGCTCTTATACCGGACTACGAAGAACGCCGTGAGTGGCTCAGAATCAACGGGAACACCCTCACTATCTGACCACCCTGCTATCAGCCTCGGTGGCCTGGCTACGATTTTCGACAGTCAATCGATGTGGGTAGATGATATCCGTTTATTAGATTGCCGTCAATGTGTGTCTCAATAATGTGTCTTTGAAAGGAACCGGACCTCGCCAAATTCTATGAGGGTGAATTGACCTGCGACAGGGACGTGTTTTATTTGCTCGGGATCCCCTAAACGGTGATAGACACGACCACTCTGAGGACAGCGGGTGTGGATCTAGGTGTTCGGGGTTCGAATCCTCGTGAGGGAATAACGGCGGGACGGAGAACCGCATCCTAAACTACCTCAGAGATATGGCCAAAGACACACTCAAGTCTGGGTTTCTAAGTGTCGTGTTTGCAACCGCCGGCGTAGCGCCTCCGGTCATCGTGGCGCTCATCGCGTACATCAGCATTACGCTGAAGAACGACTCCCTCAATCCTCCGCCCGCAACATCGTGAGAGACATCTCCGGTGGTGCTGCTTGACCGATAGTGGCTCAGCGTAACACCTCTCCGGTTTCTCGCGATGTCTTCGAACGAACGTAGAATGTCCCAAGCTTCTTCGCTGAACCTGCTATCTACTCCGTAGATCTGGGCAACCAGACCTGGGACGTGGAGGTACTTTTACTAATCCTCGAAACAAATCACTAAGCGCAATCCCGGTACGGAGCGGACCCTGTAGGACAACCACACAAACTCTCGACGACGAGAGTTGCCGGAAAACCACATAGACTCCCCTAGCTGGGAGGTGGTGTAACGGATAAAACCCGGACGCCGTACGGTCATTCGGCTTGCCGAGTTCGTCTCATGGACTCGCTGGGATTTGAACCCAGGGCCTCTTCCTTGCGAAGGAAGCGATCTACCACTGATCTACGAGCCCGCATCCGATTCGAGGCGGGGGAGCGGTTTGAACGTTGCGCTTCCCAGTCGCGCTGTCGAAACCCCACGCAGCCGTCGACACAGCGGTCGCTCACCCGGCGTGAGAAAACGGGAGAACGGAAAGCCGCTTCAGTCCTCGAGGACGATCTCGATCGAGACGTCGTTCGGGACCTGAATCCGCATCAGCTGGCGGAGCGCGCGCTCGTCCGCGTCGATGTCGATCAGCCGCTTGTGGACCCGCATCTCCCAGTGCTCCCACGTGGCAGTCCCCTCGCCGTCGGGGGACTTCCGTGCGGGCACGTTGAGCTCCGTCGTCGGGAGCGGGATGGGGCCGGACAGCGAGACGCCCGTCTTCTCCGCGATCTCGCGGACGTCGTCACAGATGTCGTCCAGGTCCTCCGGGCTCGTACCCGTCAGACGGACGCGGGCCTGTTGCTCGGGCATCTATCGCTCTTCGACGCTGAGCACCTTGCCGGCCGCGATGGTCTGACCCATGTCGCGGATGGCGAAGCTCCCCAGTTCGGGGATCTCGCTCGACGGCTCGATCGAGAGCGGCTTCTGCGGGCGGACGGTGACGACCGCGGCGTCGCCGGACTTGATGAAGTCCGGCTCCTCCTCGGCGACCTCGCCGGTCGACGGGTCGATCTTCTGGTCGATCGACTCGATCGTACACGCGACCTGTGCGGTGTGGGCGTGGAACACCGGCGTGTAGCCGGCGGTGATCACGCTCGGGTGCTGCATGACGACGACCTGGGCCTGGAACGTCTCCGCGACGCTGGGCGGGTCGTCGGCCGGGCCACAGACGTCGCCACGGCGGATGTCGTCCTTGCCGATGCCGCGCACGTTGAACCCGACGTTGTCACCGGGCTCGGCGTTGGGCACCTCCTCGTGGTGCATCTCGATCGTCTTCACCTCGCCGCCCACGTCGCTGGGCTGGAAGGAGACGTTGTCGCCCGTGTTGAGCGTCCCCGTCTCGATCCGTCCGACCGGGACGGTCCCGATGCCGGAGATGGTGTAGACGTCCTGGATCGGCAGGCGCAGCGGCGCGTCCGTCGGCGGCTCCGGCTCCGGAAGCTCGTTGAGCGCCTCCAGCAGCGTCGGGCCGTCGAACCAGGACGTGTTCTCGGAGCTCTCGGCGACGTTGTCGCCCTCGAACGCCGAGATCGGGATGAACGTGGTGTCGTCGGTCGCGAACTGGACCTGGTTCAGCAGGTCGTGAACCTCGTCGACGACCTCCTTGTAGGAGTCCTCGCTGTAGTCGACGAGGTCCATCTTGTTGACGCCGATGATGAGCTCGTTGATCCCCAGC
Organism: Halolamina sp. CBA1230; assembly: GCF_002025255.2. GTDB lineage: Archaea > Halobacteriota > Halobacteria > Halobacteriales > Haloferacaceae > Halolamina. The sequence continues at coordinate 2,563,173 of NZ_CP054587.1, read as the reverse complement.
GTGCGGGCCAGGAACACGTGCTCTCGGGTCTGGGGCGCGACGCCGTCGTCGGCCGCGACGACGAGCACCGCGTTGTCGGCCTGCGAGGCGCCCGTGATCATGTTCTTCACGAAGTCACGGTGGCCCGGACAGTCGACGATGGTGAAGTAGTAGTCGTCGGTGTCGAACTCCTGGTGGGCGATGTCGATGGTGACACCTCGCTCCCGCTCCTCGGCGAGGTTGTCCATGACGTAGGCGAACTCGAAGCCGCCCTTGCCCTTCTCTTCTGCCTCCTCGCGGTGCTGCTCGATGACGTGCTCGGGGACGCTCCCTGTCTCGTACAGGAGCCGGCCCACGAGCGTACTCTTCCCGTGGTCGACGTGGCCGATGATGGCCAAGTTCTGGTGCGGTTTGTCTTCGCTCATGGTGGATTCACGCGCTAAAGGCGCTGTGGGGAAACGTTCGGCAGAACGCCGTAAAACCATTTCGATACGTCTCACCGGAATCCGGCCGCGTACGGCGGTTTGTTGGACCGTACCGTGGTTCTCGGGTTAGCGGGGTGGTAACCGACCCACGTCGGACAGCACCGCCGATGCCGTTTCGGGGCCGCCGGCGCCGTGACCCGAGAGGTTCAGCCGCCCGGCGTGGCCGGTCTCGATCTGGACGATGTTCTGGGTACCGGTCACCGCCAGCGTACCGTTCTCCGGCACCAGCCGCGGGCCGACACGGACACCCTCGGGCGACGCCTCGGCGATCAGCCGCACCGTCCGCCCGTCCTCGGCGGCGAGCGACAGCGCACTCACGGGGAGATCCTGGATCCCGCTCACTTCCGCGTCGTCGAGGGTCAGCGCCTCACGCCCCCGGGCCGCCCGGAGCACGTTCGCGACGATCACGCCCTTCAGCGCCGCGTCGGTGCCGTCGACGTCGAACGTCGGGTCTGCCTCCGCGACGCCCAGCTCCTGGGCCTCCGAGAGGACGTGATCGTACCCCAGCCCCTCGGCGGCCATCCGGGAGAGCACGAAGTTCGCGGTGCCGTTGAGCACGCCGCGAACGCGGTCGACGTGGGCCGGGCCGAAGTCCTCGACCGTCCGGACCGCGGGGATGGCGCCGCCGACGGTCGCCTCGAACCGGAGTCGCCCCTCGCTCTCCCGCGCGGCGGCACAGAGCTCGTCGTAGCGCTCGGCGACCGGCCCCTTGTTCGCGAGCACGACGTGGCGGTCGCGTTCGAGGGCGGAAACGGCGGTGGAGAACCCGGGTTCGGCGTCGTCGAGCGTCGTCGGCGTCGCCTCGACCAGCACGTCGTAGTCGGCTCGAAGCAGCGCCTCGTGTGGCTCCCGCCCGACTGTACCCGTCTCGGACTTGCGTTGGAGTGCGTCGTCCACGTTCAGCGGATCGCCCAGCGTCGCGCCGGTCGAGTCGGCGAGGCCGACCACGTCGTGGCCGTGCTCGCCGGCCAAGTTCGCGACCGACCGACCGACGGCGCCGACCCCGAAGATCGCCAGCCTCATCCGCTCGCCTCCAGCGGCTCGACGACGGTCAGCCCCTTCCGGTCGGCGATCTCCCGTACCTGCTCCAGTGCGGTCCCGCGTTCACCCGAGCGGGCGCCCAAGCGCAGGTACGCGCTCGACACCGCCTCGACGCCGTCGGGGGCCGACAGCGAGAGCTCCTCGACGGCGACCGTCGACGCGCTCTCGATCTCACGCAGCGTCTCCGAGAGATCCGTATCCACCAGGTGGCCGGTCAGCAGCACGCGGAACGCCTCACCGTAGTACTCCTCGTCGGCGGCGACGACGGTCACGCCCTGGTCGCGCAGTCCGTCGACGATATCGTCGAACCGCGCACACGGGCAGTCGAGCGCCACCTCGACCGGGATGCGCCCGCCGGGTGTGCGGCTCCCGCGCTCGTGGAACACCGAGAGGAGGTTCCCCCCGTTCTCGGCGATCGGGTCGAGCGCGGCCGCGAGCTCGCCCGGCTCGTCGTCGAGTTCGAGCCGGAGCGTGTGTGTCGCCACCCTGTCGGCGTGGCTCATCGTCGGACCTCACCTCCGGGCGTCGGATACGAACGGAACACGGGCGGAGGGAGCGGCGGGGTGGACATAAGCCTTCCCGGGGTGTGACACGCTCGGCGACGATCGCTGCGACCCGGACTGTTCAACTCGCGTTCGTTCCGGCCTCGCCGTCGGTGACGCCCGTCGACGGATCGGACTCGTGGGTAACGGTGACGTCGAAGGCGGTGTCGACGAGCGGGTCACCGTTGCTGAGTGTGCGCGAGACGATGGTCGTGTTCCCACCCTCGGTTTGGAAGATTCCCTCCACGACAAGCCCGACTTCTGTCGTCACGGACTCTCCATCGCCGGCGGTTGGGTCATCGAACTTGCCGGCCGAGACGGTGCCACCATTGTTACTCAGAAGCGGGATCTGTTCGCCGCCGTTGAACGAGTCGAACGACGTCGACCCGCTCGTTCCCGGCGATCCCACGGTTTTCGTCTCAGTGTGTGCGGTCGATACACTGCCACCCATATCCGTCTTGAACCGGAACTTCACCTCCTCGACGGCCGTCGAGAGCTCGTTCCACTCGACGCCGATGCTCGGCGAGAGCGTCAGTGTCGACAGTTCACCGCTCTCGTTTGAGACCGATACATTGCCCGCAGTGAAGTGGCTCGTGGCGACTGCGGGCCGGGGCTGGGTCGCGAGCAACGCCGACGCAGTGGCAGCTGACCCACTGATAGCGACGCCGGCTTTCAGCACGGACCGACGTGTGACTACCGAGGATTTTGTCACATCAAAAATGACTGGCTTCTGACTGAAAACCTCGGTGGCCGACGCGTTAGATGTAGTCGACCGACTCGGGGAGCTCGAGCTTCATCCCCTTGCGCTCGCGGATCTCCATGATCTGCTCGCGCTGGAGGTTGTCGGCCATCACGCGGAAGCCGGCGTTCTCGGTGTTCCAGGACGCACGACCCTCGGTCGCGCTCCGGATGTCGCTGGAGAAGCCGATCATCTCCTCGACCGGCGCGACGCCCTCGACGACCATCAGGCCGCCCTCCTGGTACATGTCGTCGACGCGGCCACGGCGGCCCTGGATCTCGCCGGAGGCGGCACCCATGTGCTCGCTGGGCACGTCGATCCGGACGTTCTGGATCGGCTCCAGCAGCCGGATCTCGCCGTCGATCAGCGCGTGGTGGACCGCCTCACGGACGGCGGGGATGACCTGCGCGGGACCGCGGTGGATGGTGTCCTCGTGGAGCCGGGCGTCGTGCAGGCGGAGCAGCGTCCCCTGCACGGGTTCTGCGGCCAGCGGCCCGTCGTCGAGCGCCTCCTGCAGCCCCTCGACCACCAGCTCCATCGTCTCGTTCAGGTGCTGGATCCCCTTCGTGTCGTCGATGAGGATGTTGGTGCCGTGGATGGTCTCCACGTTCTGGGAGGTGTCCTTGTCCATGCCGGCGTCCTGCAGCGCCTCGCGGCGCTCCAGTTCGGGCATGTCCATGGAGACATCGCCCAGCTTGATGGCATCGACGATCTCCTGATCCATCGGGTGGATGGAGATGTAGAACTTGTTGTGGCGGTTGGGCGAGACGCCCTCGACCTCCCGGGAGTCCTCCTGAGGCTGCTCCCGGAACACGACGATCGGCTCACCGGTGTTGACCGGGATCCCCTGCTCCTTCTCGATGCGCTGGGTGATCACTTCGAGGTGGAGCTCGCCCTGCCCGCTGATCAGGTGCTCGCCGGTGTCCTCGTTGATCTCGATCTGGATCGTCGGGTCCTCCTTGGCGACCTGCTGGAGCGTCTCGATCAGCTTCGGCAGGTCGTCCATGGTTTGGGCCTCGACGGACTTCGTGATCACCGGCTCCGAGATGTGTTCGATCGACTCGAACGGTGTCATCTCGGCGGAGGAGACCGTCGAGCCGGCGATAGCGTCGCGCAGCCCGGTGACGGAGGCGATGTTCCCCGCGGGCACGCGATCCACTTCCTCGCGCTCGCTCCCCATGAACAGCCCGACGGACTGTATCCGGTTCTTCCCGGCGGTGCCGGAGACGAACAGGTCCTGGCCCTTCTCCAGGGTGCCGGAGAACACACGCCCCGTGGCGATCTCGCCGGCATGGGGGTCCATCGAGATGTCGGTCACCATGAACACGACCTCGCCGTCCTCGTTGACCAGCCGCATGTCCTCGGCCAGCTCGGACTCGGAGTCGCCACGCCAGATGCGCGGGACACGGTGGGGCTGCGCGTCGACGGGGTTGGGGAAGTGCTCACAGACCATGTCGAGCACGACGTCCGACAGTGGCGAGCGCTCGTGGAGCTCGTCGCGCTTGTCGTTGCGCTCCATCTCGATAATGTCCTCGAAGGAGATGCCGGTGCGCTGCATCGACGGCATCGAGACGCCCCACTTGTACAGCGCGGAGCCGAACCCGACGGTGCCGTCCTCGACGGAGACCGTCCAGTCGTCGTCGATGTCGTCCATCTCCTCGATCATCCCGCGGATCAGCTCGTTCACGTCCGCGATGACGCCGAGCAGTCGCTCCTGCATCTCCTCCTCCCCTTCCTGGAGCTCGGAGATCAGGCGGTCGACCTTGTTGATGAACAGGGTCGGCTTCACGCCCTCCCGCAGCGCCTGTCGGAGCACCGTCTCCGTCTGGGGCATCGCGCCCTCGACGGCGTCGACGACCACCAGCGCGCCGTCGACGGCACGCATCGCCCGGGTCACGTCGCCACCGAAGTCGACGTGGCCGGGGGTGTCGATCAGGTTGATGAGGTGGTTGGTGTCCTCGTACTCGTGGGTCATCGAGACGTTCGCCGCGTCGATGGTGATCCCACGCTCCTGCTCGTCCTCCTTGGTGTCCATCGCGAGCTGCTCGCCTGCCGTCCCCTCGGAGATCATCCCCGCGCCGGCGAGGAGGTTGTCCGAAAGGGTCGTCTTCCCGTGGTCGACGTGTGCGGCGATGGCGATGTTCCGGATGTTCTCCGGCGTGTCCATCAGCCGCTCACACTCTTGGACGATTTTCTTACGTCGGCCCATTGGCGTGGGCTACCCGTGGCGGGGTCAAAAGGGTAGTGTTTCACGGAGCGGGTGTGCCACCGGCACACGCCGCTGTGGCCGCCACAGCGGGCGATTTCGTTACTCCCCTGTCGCCGCGGTATCGGCCGTCCCGGCAGCCCGGGAGAGCCCGGCCGTCTCGGCGTAGCAGACCGCCGCGACGAACAGCGTCACCACGCCGAACAGTCCGGTCTGGACCGCGAACAGGTCGCCGCTGCCCGCGATCGCGAACGGGAGGCCGACCAACAGCGCGGCGCTCCCCACAGCGGCCACAAGCGCCGTGATCCGTCGGTCCAGCGCCAGCGCGGCGCCCGCGACGCCGCCGACCATCGCGGCAGCGACACCGCCAAACGTCAACAGCCCGCTCGTGGGGTTCGTGAAGAGGAACTGCCCGACGACGGCGACCGCGACCGGCACCAGCGCCGGGACCGCCCGCCGGAACAGGTACGAACAGGCCGCCCGGAGCGTCAGCGGCGGCGACGGCTCCTCGGGGTCGCCGACCGCACGAACGGCGTCGTCGAACCTGGCGATCGCATCGCGCATGGGTGGTAGTGGCTCGCCGGCTGAATAAGGCTACTCCCCGGCCGGCGTCGCCCGAAGAGTCGTAGTTCGATCCTACCCGCGCGGCGATCTCCCTCACCACAATCGTCTTCCCCCTCTACCCCGTGGTACTGACACACATGGATATACGACTCCCCGACAACGGCCCCGCGGAGCCGTTCCTCGGCGCAGCAGACCTCTTAGAGACCGAGAGCGAGATCGAACTCCCCGTCCACGTCCGCGTGCGCGACGATCCGGACGAGCGCACCTGGGCGGGCCACTACGAGGACCGTCACGTGCTCAACATCTCCCGACAGGCCGCCACGAGCGCGATGGCGCGGGAGCTGGCGCTGCACGAGCTCTCCCACATGGCCCGCTACGAGCAACAGCACCCCTCCCACCACCAGTCGACGCGGGAGGCGATCTTCCTCGCACTGGCGGGCGAGAGCGTCGAACAGCGCAAGCTGGCCCACGTCCACCAGCTCGCCAACCACATGAAGGACATCTACGCCGACGACATCACGCTCTCGGTCGCGCCGGGCGGGAAGCTCGTCACGTTCCTCGAGTCCCGGCTGGCCGACGCCGTCGCCGACCGACCGCCCGCGGCGCCGGCCGGCTGGCAGCTCGCGACCCCGGGCGCGGATCCGGAGATCACGGCGGTCAACGCCGCCTTCGCGCTCGCGCTGGTCGAACGCCACGACCTCGTCGGCCCCGACCACCGGATCTACGACCTCGCGCACGCGGCCGCCGACGACGCGCCGGAGATCGGCCTCGAGACGTTCGCCGAGGCGTTCCGCTCGCTCGCGGCCGACCCCTCCGAGAGCGAGTACCGGAAGGCGCTGGTCGACGTGACCCGGGATTACGTCGCCGCGGGCGCCGACTAGGCCTCGGTGATCCGCACCAGCACGTCGTCGATCTCCCGCGGGAACGGCTCGTTCGCCCGCCCGTCGCGGTTGGAGGTGATCGCGTACAGCGCGCCGTCGGGCCCCTCCTCGACGTGCCGGATGCGCCCGAGCTCGTTCACGAGCAGGTCGTGGCTGGTCACGGTGTACTCGTCGTCCAGCCAGTCGGCCTCGTGGCGCTTCCCGGTCTCGCCGAGGGCGGGCAGCTCCTCGCCCTCCGGGGTCAGCGTGAACGCCTTGAGTCGCTGATTGATCAGCGCCCCCACGAGCAGCCGGTTCTGCAGCGTCGGCGCCGCCTCGCCACGGTAGAACGAGGAGCCGGAGGGCGCCCACGTCGCCTCGACGAGCGCCGAACTCGCGACCGGTCGGTGGTAGTCGGTCCCCTGGTACTCGTCGGGGCGGCGCGCGTCGGGCCAGCCGTAGTTCGCGCCGGCCTCGAGCACGTTCACTTCGTCCGGCCCGGGGCCGTGCTCGTCGGCGACCGGCGTCGCGTCGGGGAGCCAGCTCAGCCCCTGCACGTTCCGGTGGCCCATCGTGAAGATGCGGGGGTCGCCGATGCTCTCGTTGCCTGGAGCCCCTTCGCCGTCGGGCGTCATCCGCAGCACTTTGCCCGCCAGCGAGTCGGGGTCGGCAGCGAGTTCGCCGTTGCCGGCGTCGCCGGTCGTCACCCAGAGGTAGTTCGCGGGGCCGAACCGTAGCCGGCCCCCGTTGTGGATGTTCGTTCTGGTGCCGGCTCTGGCGGGCGACTCCGCGAGCACGGAGACCGGCTGGCCGGGGTTCTCGCTGTCGGGTTCGAACGCCGCGAGCCGGACCACGGGCTCCTCGTCGGTCGTCGCGGTGTAGTAAACGTACACCAGCGGCACGTCGGGGTAGTTCGGGTGGGCTTCGACGCCCATCGTCCCGCCCTCGCCGCCGTCGACGAACCAGCTGTCCTCGTCGCTGCCGGGTTCGACGGAGCCGGCGGGGATGGCGTCTTCGGGCTCGAACAGGGTCGTCGTCTCGCCGTCGGCGTAGCGCAGCACGTCGCCGGTTCGCTCGGTCAGGAACAGTTCGCCGTTCCCGGTGAAGGAGAGATCCCACGGGATCTCCAGCGTCTCGGCGAGCACCTCGGTCTCCAGTTCGGTCTCGGCGGCGCTCGTCGGCGCCGACCACTCCGGGTCGTAGCCGTCCCACGCCGTCTCGTCGTGGTCGAGGCTGGGGTCGTAGCTGGACGGGTCGGAGGGGTCGCTGCCGGTGTCTGTCTCGGTCGGCTCGTCGGGGGCGCTGCAGCCGGCCAGCCCGACGGCCGAGAGGGCAAGTACCGTTCGGCGGGAGAGCGTGTCGGGGTCCACATCAGGTAGTCGCCACCGTCGACCAAAGGCTTTCTGTCAGGCGGCGCCCCCCTGATCGGCGCCGTCGTCGAGGAGTCGAAGCGGCCGGGCGACCGTGGACGCGGCGGCGACGAGGAGGAACACGCCCCCGAGCGCGGCGACGGCGCTGGTCTCGCCCAGCGCGTCCGCGAGGACGCCCGCCCCGACCGCCAGCGGGAGTTTGTACAGCTTGGTCAGCAGCGACACCGCCGAGACTGCCGTTGCCCGGCCGGCGTCGTCGACGGCTTCGCTCACGCGGCCGTTGACGACCGGGAGCAACAACGCTCGGGAGCCACGCTGGGCGACGAACATCGGGAGCGCGGCGATCAGCGCTAGCCGGGGGAGCACGAGCAGCCCGCTCGTGAGCACGGGCACGACGATCAGGAGGCGTCGCGTCCCCAGCCGGTCCTCGATCGCCCCAGCCCGCCCGCTCGCGACCGCGGTGATACCGCTGAAGCTCGCGTACAACAGCCCCAGCGAGAGCCCGACGGGGAGGTCCCCCGGGATCGTGGTCTCCAACATCGACTCCGCGATCGGCTGCACGTACGTCGTCGACGCGCTCAGCACCGCGAAAAAGAGGCCGGCGTAGAGCGCGAACGACCGGAGCGACGGGCGGGCGACGGCCCGCCGGAGCACCCCGAACGTCTCCGCCGCAGTCGGACCGCCACCCTCACCGTCGCGGTAGGCCCGGTTCTTCGGCAGCGAGGCCAGCGCCGCCAGCCCGAGGAGGTTCAGGCCGACGCTGGCGAGGAACGGCCACGTCGGGTCGACGCCGTAGAGCGCCCCACCGCCGACCGCAGTGACGACCGAACTCCACGCCATCACCGCCTCACCTCGGCCCCGGATGCGGGTGAACTCGCCGGCGTCGAGCCGTTCGCTGAGCGTGTCGTAGAGCCACGCGTCGACGCTACCCGAGGCGAACGTCAGCCCCAGCGCCCACGGGACGTACAACACCGCGTAGCCCACGGCCGACTGGGCGAACACGAACCCCAGCAGCGAGGCCGCCTTCAGTCCGATACTGAGCCCGATGCTCGTCCGCCGACCCAGCCGGTCGCCGACGTACCCCGTCGGCACCTCGCCGAGGACGACGACCGCGGCCGACAGCGCACTCAGCGACCCGACGACGGTGAACGAGAGGTCACGGAGGAGAAACAGCGTGAAGATCGGGGAGATGAACCCGACCGACCGGGTCGCCTGTAACAGGTAGAACTTCCGAACGACGGTGGAGGGCACGACTCGTGGGCTCGACACGCGTGGCGCAAAAACGCACCGCACTCCGGTGTGGAGCCCGGGCTATCCCGGCTCGAAAAACGAAAGGGAAATCGCGGACGTTAGCGGGCCGCGGCCGCGACGCGCTCGGTCTCCTCCTTCTGGGAGATCGGGTAGACGTTCACGTCGTAGTCGGCGGCGCCGATCAGCTGCTGGGCCAGCGCTTCCGCGGCCGGCGTCGTCGTGTTGCGCGAGGCGTTGAGCGTGCCCTGCGCGATGAACTTCAGCCCCTGGTCGACGCGGCGCTGGGGCGCCACGTCGACGGCTTTCGGGACCGAGATCCCGCCGTACTTCAGGCGGACGGTCTCCTCGCGCGGGGCCGCGTTCTCGACGGCCTCGACCAGCACCTGCGCGGGGTTCTCCTCGGTCCGCTCGTGGACGATCTCGAAGGCGTCCCGCACGATGCGGGTCGTCTTCTGTTTGTGACCGGTGTTGTCCTCGGTCTGCATCAGCCGGTTGATCAGTCGCTCGACCACGCTGATCTCGGACTTCTCGAACTGCTTGCTCGCGTGCCGACCCATCGTGTGGGCGACGGGCGTCACGTTGAGGTAGCGCTGGGTCGAGGGGTCGGAGTACTCCATGTCGGAGACGTCCCAGACGCCGAACAGGTCCGCGCCGGCCGAGGACTCCTCGGTCTCTGCCTCGGCCTCCTCGGCCTCGGCGGCTTCTTCCTCGCTCATCTGACTGGCTTCTCCGCGTTCCCGCGAACCAGTTCGATCAGCGACACGCCGTTGACCTTCTCGACCTTGTAGTTGACGCCGGAGATGTCACCCATCGCGCGACCCTTCGAGCCGCCGATGCCGGCGATGGTGACCTCGTCGTGCTCGTCGATGAACGAGATCGCGCCGTCACCGGGACAGAACGCGGTGACCTGCTTCCCGTTCTTGATGAGCTGGACCCGGACACATTTCCGGATCGCCGAGTTGGGCTGTTTCGCTTCGATGCCGACCTTCTCGAGCACGATCCCGCGACCCTGCGGGGCGCCCTCGAGCGGGTCGGATTTCTCCTTGAGTCCGCGTTCCCGGCGCGCGTACTCGGAGTCGGACCACCGCCGCTTCTGGCGGTCCTTCTTGAGTTTGCGCGCGGCGTACTTGCCGTTCGCCATACCCTCACTCTTCGACGGAGCCACTTAAGCGTCCCCTTTCGGCGAGAAGAGACGGGGCGAGAACGCGTTAGAGGTGGCGCTACTCCGATCTGCGCCCGTCCCGGCTACGCCAGCTGGACGTCCTCGATGTCGAAGTGCCGCGCAGCGAGCTCCCGTGCCGCCTCGATCGACTCGCCGCCGGCGCCGATGGCGACCCCGCGGTCGCCCTGTGGCACCTCGACGTACGCGACGGTGCTGCCGCCCTGGGTCGACAGGGTGACGTTGCGCACGGCCGCGGGCGCGAGGCAGTTCGCGACGAACGCGGCTGGGTCGTCGGCGTCCTCGACGAGGTCGACGCGGGTGCCCAGCTGCGCCTCGACGGCCTCGACGGTCTCGCCGTCCGGCCCGATCGCCGTCCCCATCTCGCCGGCGGGGATCACGAACACCGCGCGGTCGTCCTCGACCAGACAGTCCACCGGCGTCACGTCGGCCACGTCGGCGAACGCGGCGATGTGTCGGCGCGCCTCGTCCGACAGCGTCAGGCTCATCGACCGACCTCCGAGCGCGGGAGGCCGCGACGGTGGGTCGCCGGCGGCTGGGAGCGCGGTCGGCCCATCAGTCGTCGGCGGAGTTCGCGGCGCCGCCGGCGCCCATCCGGAGGTCGACGTCGCCGGTACCGATCGACACCGGCTTCCCGACGATCACGTTCTCGATCACGCCGTCGAGATCGTCGACCTCGCCGTGGATCGCGGCGTCGAGCAGGTGGTTCACCGTCACCTCGAACGCCGCGCGAGCGAGCACGGAGTCCTTCGACCCCGAGATCCCGTGGCGGCCGATCGACTCGATGGTGCCGCGGTTGGTCATGATGTCCGCCACCAGCATCAGGTGCCGGACGTTCACGTCGTCGAGCCCCTGCTCGGCCAGCGTGTCGTGGGTCTCGTTGATGATCGTCTCGCGGGCGGCCTCGATCCCGAGCTCCTCGTTGATCTCGTGGATGTTGTTACACGTCGAGCGGGTGACGTCGACCCCCTCGATCTCGAGGACGTCGCCGAACGCCGACCCCTCGGTGTAGAGGACGAACTCCTCGTCGCCGTCGTCGACCTCCTCCTTGCGGATCACGACCCGGGAGATCTCCTCGATCCCCTTGAACACGACCTCGCGGAGCTCCTCGACCAGCTGGAGCAGCTCGCGGTAGCTGGGCTGCTCGGGGCCGAACGCGATCTTCGTCCCCTTGCGCTTGGTCGCGACTTTGAGCTCGCTCTCGATCGTCTCCTGGATCTCGCCGGCGACCTCGCCGACGTCGTCGTACGTCGGCCAGCGCTTCTGGAGCGTGTCCTCGTTCAGGTCGATCGTGACCTGCATGTCCGCGACGTTGGTCGAGACGTTCCCCAGCGCAAGGATCTTCGTCGCCTCGATCTGCCAGACGACCTCGCGGGCCTTGTCGCGGTCGGTTGCGTACTCCTCCTCCAAGTGGACCGTCATCGTCGGCGTGTCCGGCGTTTTCCGGGCGTCGACGAGCTCGATCAGCCGGGGCAGCCCCTGTGTCACGTCGATCTCCGCGACGCCCGCAAAGTGGAACGTGTTCATCGTCAGCTGGGTGCCCGGTTCGCCGATCGACTGGGCCGACACCGTCCCGACGGGGTCGAGCGCGTCGACCCGGGTGTCCTCGTAGCGGGAAACGACCGCCTTCACGATATCCTCGATCTCCTCGCGGGTAGCGCCCTCGTTCTCCTCGATGGCGCCGTAGATGCGGTCTTTCAGCCGTCGCGGCAGCTCGGTCTCCTCGACGAGCGTCTCGGTCGACTCGTCGATATGCTCGAAGCTCTCGGGGAGCGCGTCGGCGTCAGTCATCGGTCACCCCCTGGCCCGCCTTGTTCAGGCCGGGACCGGCGTACTCAGAGAGGTTGGTCGTCTCGCTGCGCTCGCCCAGGAACCGCTTCTTCTGCTCCTCGCTGCTGAACTCCTTGTCCAGCACGCGCTGGGTGATCGACTCCACGTCGACGGGGTCGTCCTCGTCGGAAGCGACTTTCACCGGCGAGGTGCCGTCCTCGCCGAACTCGAACTGGACGACCGTGCCGGAGGTGTCCCGCACGGTGCCGTCGTACTGCGCCTCGAGTTCGGAGAGCGCGTTGATCAGCCGGCGCTGGAGGTAGCCGGACTTCGACGTCCGGACTGCCGTGTCGACCAGCCCCTCGCGGCCACCCATGGCGTGGAAGAAGAACTCCCGCGGGGTCAGCCCCGAGCGGTAGGAGTTCTCCACGAACCCGTGGGGTTTGGCGCCGAGGTCGCCGCGCTCGTAGTGGCTGAGCGTGCGGCCCTCGTACCCGCGGTTGATGCGTTCGCCACTGACGGACTGCTGGCCGACGGTGGCGGCCATCTGGGTCAGGTTCAGCATCGACCCACGCGCGCCGGAGCTCGCCATCACGATGGCGGGGTTGTCGTCGGCGAAGTGGTCGCTGGCGATGTCCTCCGCCGAGTCACGCGCCTTGCCGAGCGTCTGCATGATCTTCAGCTCGAGCGTCTCGTCGACGGTGCGGCCGGGGATCGAGTTCAGATCGCCCGCGCGGTACGTCTCGATCAGCTCGTCGACGCGCTCGTAGGCGTCGTCGATCGCCTCGTCGACCTGCTCGCCCGCCTCCGGCGGGATCGACTCGTCGTCGATCCCGATCGAGAACCCGAAGTGCATGATCGAGCGCATCGCAAGCGTCGCCACCTCGTTGACGAACACGCGGGCGCGGGTCTTCGAGTACTCCTTGGTGATGGTGTCGACGATGTCGCCGCCGAACGCGCCGATGGCGCCCTCGTCGATGGTGCCCTGTTTGAGCTGGCCGTCCTCGATCACGACCTCGTCGTCGGCCTCGGAGCGGAACTCGAGGTTGAGGTCGTCGGGGAGCAGCTCCGAGAACACGGTGCGCCCGGTCCAGACGGGCTCGCCGTCATCCTGGCCGTCGGGCTCGGGCAGCTCGTCGACGCTGGTCGCACGCAGCAGGTCCAGCGCCTGGTTCTCGGTGAACTCGGGGTTGTTCCGGGTCAGCAGATACGTGCCGGAGACGTGGTCCTGGATGGCGCCGATGATGTTCTCGCCGAAGCGCGGGCTGAGCATCTGCTCCTGGACGCGCATCAGCACGCGAGCCTCGGCACGCGCCTCCTCGTTCTGGAGCGCGTGCATGTTCATCTCGTCGCCGTCGAAGTCGGCGTTGTACGGCGTACACACCGTCGTGTTCAGCCGGAACGTCTTGTACGGCATCACGACCACCTCGTGGGCCATGATCGACATCCGGTGCAGCGACGGCTGTCGGTTGAACACGATGATGTCGCCGTCGGTCAGGTGGCGGGAGACCTCCCAGTCGGGCTCGACCTTCTCGGCGAGCTCCTCGCAGTTCTTCTCGGTCACCTTCAGCCGGCGGCCGTCGGGCCGCTTGACGTAGTTCGCGCCGGGGTGGCCCTGGGGGCCGTTCCGGACGTACGTGCGCGCCTCCTCAAGGTTGCGCTCGGAGACGTTCATCGTCTGGGTCATCTCCCGAGCCACGCGCTCGGGGACGCCGACCTCGTTCAGTGACAGCGTCGGGTCCGGTGAGATGACGGTTCGCGCCGAGAAGTTCACGCGCTTCCCGGACAGCGAGCCACGGAAGCGACCCTCCTTCCCCTTCAGGCGCTGGGAGAGGGTCTTCAGCGGCCGGCCGGAGCGGTGCCGGGCCGGCGGCGTGCCGGAGATCTCGTTGTCGACGAACGTGGTGACGTGGTACTGCAGCAGCTCCCAGAGGTCCTCGATGATCAGCTGGGGCGCACCCGCCTCGCGGTTCTCCATGAACCGCTGGTTGATGCGGATGATGTCGACCAGCTTGTGGGTGAGGTCGTCCTCGGAGCGCTGGCCGTTGTCCAGCGTGATCGAGGGGCGGGTGGTGACCGGCGGCACCGGCAGCACCGTCAGGATCATCCACTCGGGCCGGGAGGTCTCGGGGTTGACGCCGATGTTCGCGAGGTCCTCGTCCGGGATGTCCTCGAACCAATCCCGGATGTCGCTGGGCATCAGCTTGTTCTCGTCCTCCTCGGTCAGGTCGACGTCCAGCGCCTTCTCCAGCGCCTTGCGGTCCTCCTCGCGCGGCCGGAACTCGCCGCTGAGGATGTCGTTGACCCGGTCGAGCGCGATGCCGGTCTCGTCGGCGAGCTCCTGGGGCGCGACGCCGGCGTCGTCCTCCTCGTCCTCGTCGGGCTGCATCGCCTCGGCGATGATCTCGGAGTACTCCGCGGCGAGGACGTCCTGGACCTCGTAGTAGGTCGTCGGCTTCTCGTGTTTGATGTCGTACTGGGTCTCGCCGCAGTACGGACACCGCGAGGTCTTCCGGGCCTGCCGGATGGCGGCCTTCAGCACGTCGTCGGGGTCGTCGTCCAGCTCCTTCGCGCGCTCGAGCCGGTCGGCGAACTCGGCCTGCTCGTCCTCGGTGAGCGAGAGCCGGCCGCAGTCCCGACAGGTGCCACGCAGCAGGCGGCGGATCAGCTTCGCGAAGCCGACGTGGATCACCGGCGCCGCGAGCTCGATATGTCCGAAGTGGCCGTTACACGAGCCGGAGTGCTGCCCGCAGGTCCGGCACTCCAGCCCGGGGTCGATAACCCCCAGCCGGGGGTCCATCAGCCCCATGTCGATGGGGTAGCCGTCGTCGTCGTACGTGTCGGCGGTGATCACCTTCGTGGCGCTCATGTCCCGGTACGTCTCCGGGTCCATCAGGCCGAAGCTGATCTCGCCGATCTCCTTGGGTGAGCCTGAGATTGACATTTATACTGCGTCCTCCAGTTCGAGTTTGGGTCGGATACCGAGCGCTTTCATCTCGTCGAGCAGCAGCTTGAACGCGTAGCTGACCTCCAACTCGTGGATGTTGTCCTCGTCTTTCGTAATGGGGTCGTACACCCGGCGCTGCTCCACGTCCTCGACCGCGACCATCCCGGTGTCCTCCGAGATGTACACCGTCTCGCGGTCCGAGGAGTCGAGCAGGCGTTCCTTCAGCGCCATCGCGGCGCCGTGCCCGATCAGTACCTCACGCTCCATCTCCCCCACGCGGAGGCCACCCTCGCGGGCGCGCCCCTCGGTGGGCTGGCGGGTGAGCACCTGCACGGGGCCGCGCGAGCGGGCGTGCAGCTTGTTGCTCACCATGTGGTACAGCTTGTGGTAGAAGATCGTGCCGACGAAGATCTCGGCCTCGATCTTCTCGCCGGTTATGCCGGAGTACATGACCTCCTTCCCCGAGGACTTGAAGCCGCGCTCCTCGAGGCTCTCGCGGAGCTCCTCCTCGTCCTCGCCCTGGAACGCGGTGCCGTCGACGCGGCGGCCCTCGAGCGAGCCGACCTTGCCGCCGAGCATCTCCAGCACGTGGCCCACGGTCATCCGCGAGGGGAGCGCGTGGGGGTTCATCACGAGGTCGGGGATCAGTCCCTCCTCGGTGAACGGCATGTCCTCCTGGGGTGCGAGGTGGCCGACGACGCCCTTCTGGCCGTGCCGGGACGCGAACTTGTCCCCGAGCTCGGGGATCCGTTCGTCCCGCACCGAGACCTTCGAGAGCTTCGAGCCGTCCTCGCCCTCCATCAGCGTCACCGTGTCGACGATGCCGTCCTCGCCGGAGCGCATCGTGACCGAGGTCTCGCGGCGCTTCTGGGGCGAGAGGCCGCCGAGGTCCTCCTGCTCCTCGAGGAACCGGGGCGGCGAGGTCTTCCCGAGCAGCACCGAGTTCTCGTCGACCTTCGTCTCGGGGTTGACCAGCCCGTCCTCGTCGAGGTGGGTGTAGGCGTCCTCACCGCGGGCGCCGCGGACGTCCTGGGAGGGGATCTCGAAGCGGTCCTCCTGGCCGCCGGGGTAGCGTCGCTCCTCGCCCTCGTAGGTGCGGAAGAAGTGCGAGCGGGCGAGACCACGCTCCACCGAACCCTGGTTCATCACCAGCGCGTCCTCGATGTTGAACCCCTCGTAGGACATGACCGCGACCGTGAAGTTCTGGGCCGCGGGGCGTTCGTCGAACCCGATCTGCTCGGTGGTCTGGGTCTTGACCATCGAGAGCTGCGGGTAGTGGAGGAGGTGCTGGCGCGTGTCGGGCCGGATGCGGTAGTTCGCCGACGGGAGCCCGAGCGACTGCTTCATCATCCCCGCGCCCATCGTGATACGCGGCGAGGCGTTGTGCTCGGGGTAGGGGATCATCCCCGCGCCGATCCCGAAGATCAGCTGCGGGTCGACCTCGAGGTGGGTGTGGTTCTCGGTGATGTCGTCCTCGTCGACGGCGACGAGGATGTCCTCCTCCTCCTCGGCGTCGATGAACTCGATGATGCCGCGGTCGACGAGGTCCTCGAACTCGAGCTCGTCGTTCTCGACGGCCTCGATATGCTCGTCAGTGAGCCGCGGCTCGCCGTCGTCGACGACGATCAGCGGGCGCCGTGCACGGCCGGAGTCGGCGTTGACGATCACTTCGCGGGTGCGCTCTTTCACCGCGACGTTGACCATCTCGCTGACTTCGCCGTTACGGCGTGACTCTCGGATCTGTGCTGCCAGCTCCTCGGGATCCGGGTGGGTCCCGACGAGGCTGCCGTTCACGTAGACCTTCGCAGGTCGTTCCTGTTTTCCTGCCATCTCAGTCGTCCGCGGGTGTTGCTCGTTCGACGCCCTCGATACCGGGGATACCCTCCACGCCCATCGCGTCGAGTTCGCGCTTCAGTTCGCGCTCGTCGTCGACGTGCTGGGAGAGCTCCATCGCCTGGGCGAAGTTCTTCACCAGACCGCAGTTCGGCCCCTCCGGCGTCTCGGAGGGGCAGATCCGGCCCCACTGGGTCGCGTGGAGGTCACGCGCGTCGAAGTGGGGCTGGGAGCGACTCAGCGGCGAGCGCAGCCGTCGCAGGTGGCTGAGCACGCCCATGTAGTCGGTGCGGTCGACCAGCTGGGAGACGCCGGAGCGGCCGCCGACCCAGTTCCCCGTGGCGATCGGGTGCTCCAGCCGTTCGGTGAGCACGTCCGACCGGACCACAGTGTTGACGCTGAGGTCGCGGTTCCGCATGTTGGCGCGTTCGAGCTGGTACTTCACGTCCCGGGAGAGCTTGTTCAGCGCGGTCCGGAACAGGTCCTTCATCAGGTCGCCGCTGACCTTGAGTCGCTTGTTGGAGTAGTGGTCCTTGTCGTCGGAGTCGCGGCGCCCGAGCGCGAGCTCGAAACACGCCTCGGCCATCCGACAGAGGTAGTACGCCTTGTTGATGCGGACGTCCTCCTCGTCGACGCCCTCCTCGTGGAGGTGGGGGAGGAGGTAGCGGTCGATCACGTAGTTCGCCCGCTTGAGCTGGTAGTTCTTCCCCTGACCGGAGGCGACGCGCTTCCCGAGGGTCTCGATCGCTCCCTCCTCGGTCTGGACGTCGGCCTCCTCCAGGTTCTCCAGCATGAACTTCACGATCTCGGGGTCCTCCGAGACGCGGTGGACGATCTCCTCGTCCGATTCGAGGCCGAGCGCACGGACCAGCGTCACGAACGGCACCGAGCCGGAGACGGAGGGGAAGCTGACCTCGAGCAGCCCCTCGCGGTTGCGCTCACACAGCACGAGCGCGCGGTAGCCACGGCGCTGGGAGAACGTCTTGGCGACCTGGATGTCGTCGCCGTACTTGGTGTCGTGCTCCGCGAGGATCTTGTTCGGCGCGAGGTCCTCGCTGGTCATCAGCACGCGCTCGGAGCCGTTGACGATGAAGTAGCCGCCGGGGTCGACGGGGTCCTCGCCGATGTCGATCAGCTCCTCGTCGGAGAACCCGTCGATGTTACATTTGTTCGAGCCGACCATGATCGGCATCCGGCCGACCTTGGTCTCGGTCTGGTCGACGACTTCCTCGGGCTCCTCCTCGCCGCCCCGGACGATGGACATCTCCATGAACACCGGCGCGGCGTAGGTGATGTTGCGCAGGCGGGCCTCCTGCGGGTAGAGCAGCTCCTCGGAGCCGTCGGCCTCCCGGACACGCGGCGTCAGGATGCGCACGTCGCCGAGCTCGACCCAGACGGGCTCCTGGCCCTCCTTGTCGCCGATGTCGGTGCCGATCGTCTCCTTCTCGTCGACCACGTCCTGCATCCCGCGGTCGAGGAAGTTGTTGAACGATCGGAAGTGGTGCTCCGCCAGCCGTTCCTGGGAGAAGTACTCCCGGGAGACAGCGCGGCGATCCTCCCGATCCATTATTCGACCACCAGCCTGTAAACGACGGCTGTGTCTGTGGTGCGCGAGTCGCGCTCGATGCGGACGACGTCGCCGGGCTCTGCCTCCTTCGGCAGGGCGGGGTCCTTGCGTTTGATCTTGGGTAGGTTGGTCTTCTTCACTTGGTACTCCTCCAGCACCTCCTCGACCTCGGGCTCGTCGAGGAGCGTGTGCTCCGGAACCAGTTCGTGTTGGCTTACGTCTACCATAGGTGTTGGGCGTTGGGAGAATCGGTCACGAGATACTACGGCTGTATTTTAGCCGGCGGCACATAACGCTTGCTAAATGTAGGTCGCGCGTGCGCGAGCGGTTCCCAGACCGGGCGTCGACGCCGCCGCTCGAGAGGGGCAACACCCCGCTACGTCGGGCCATCACACGGCGCCGATGGATAACAAGCCTTATCTACCAAACGGCAGTACGATTGAGTGCAGCGAGGCAGCGTGCCCGGATGGTGTAGTGGCCCATCATACAACCCTGTCACGGTTGTGACGCGGGTTCAAATCCCGCTCCGGGCGTCAAGGCTTCTACGTCCATTTTACTGAATTTCTGGGTAGAAACTATCTCTTTCCGGGGTCGTACGATCCAGCACAATTATTTCGGGTTGACCTCACTCCGGCTCACGCGTGCGGAGAGTAGAGACCGTGAAGAACGGCACATTCTTGCCGCATTTAGGTCACAATCCTGACCGGGTATACTGAATGGTCCCGCATACTTTCCAAAGCGACTCGCCCCACCGAGACGAGTTCTCACCACCTGATTCTGGTGTGAAACAGCCGGTAAGTGGGGTTGCGAACCTATCGACGGATATTTTTATCAATCTGTGGTGAGATAACCAGAATAATGAATATCCTTCTTGTCGCCCTCGGACTTGGGTTATCGGCACTTGGGGGGTATAGCATTGTACATCCTCAGAGATTGGTTGATGTAAGGGCTGAACACAGATTTGAGGATTCTGAGCTGTCAGAGCAGGGTGGACTTGTGCAACGAGGTATAGGAATATTCGGAGTCGTTCTCGGTTTGATGATAATATTCACTGGATTTCTCATCTAGGAATCAATCCGTAGTTCACCTGTATCTACCATTGCCTCCTTTTCCGAACCCACCACCTTCTCGCTGAATTAGGGCCTCTGCTACTGGGTCTCGAAGGTGTGTAATTTATCAGACTATCTGGCAGAGGATTTTTTCGGCCAACGTGTAATCCGTGGCGCGGATAACTGGTGGGTGGGGGGCGAGGGTTTAAGACAGATTGGCGGTTAGTGTGGGGTAGCACGGGTGAAATTGCGGACTCCCGGATGATGTTGCCGTCATAGTCCGACGACAGCGAACGAAGTGAGCTGCCGTCTGTCACGGTTGTGACGCGGGTTCAAATCCCGCTCCGGGCGTCTTCTGCTGGACTCAACTGGCGAGCGAGAAGCTTGCTTCGAGCGAGCCCTGAGTCCAGCGAAACGACCACGAGGGATTCTGAACCCAGAGAACGAGTGTAGCGAGTTCTCGTGGTTCAAATCCCGCTCCGGGCGCTTTCTGTTGCGACCAACCGACGAGCGCCGAGCTTGCGAGGCGCGAGTCCGGTCGCAACGAAACGCCGACGAAGGGATTTGAAGCAGGGAGGTCGTGGGCAGCGAACGAAGTGAGCGAGCACGTCCGACCGTGGTTCAAATCCCGCTCCGGGCGCTTCTTCCGCGAACAAGTGAGTGAGGAGCGACAGCGTTCACGAGAGCTTTGCTCTCGTGAGCCAATCAGAACGCGCTGCGTTCTGATGACGACGAGGGAACCGCGATCCGAGAACGACTGCCAGAAAATCGTTCTCTCCTCGCAGCCGTGTTCGATTCCCCAGCGGTGGAAGCGAAACGTCTGGCAGGTAGCTATTGCTTAGTTAACACAGGGACTCACCATTCCTATCCCGCACGTGTCCGGTGGACAGGCCGGTTCGGTTATGAGGAGTCGAGCTGTTCGGTGAGTTCGACGATCAAACCCTCCGGACCGCGGACATAGCAGAGTCGGTAGATGCCCTCGTAATCACGAACCTCGCCGACGGTGTCAAAGCCGTTGTCTCGTAGTCTATCAACGATCGTATCGAGGCCATCGACCTCAATGGCGATGTGCCGGAAGCCCATCCGGTTCGCAGGAAAGCGGTGTGCGCCCTCATCGTCGATCGGCGCGTGGTACTTGACGAGTTCGAGCCTGCCACTGCCGTCCGGCGCTCGTATCATCACCACCTCCGCCCGGACGCCGTCGAGTCCGTTGATCTTATCGACCGTCTCGCCCTCGACCGACGCCCCGCCCTCGCGCTCGAATCCGAGGTCGAGGAAGAACGCGGCCACGGCGTCGAGGTCATCGACGACAACACCTACATGATCGAAACGTAGCGTCTCCATATCATACACTCTAGACGTTCGACTCTATTGAACCAACCTGCTACTGAAACGCTGAAGCTGCGAGGACGACCGGATCGAGAGTGACCCATTTTCGGCGGTTGGTTGGGGAAACCCAACGATATCTACACGGTATCGAACGATCCGGCTACCTGTCCGACCGCCGATCGAGCGGTCCTCTCCGGCGGTTCAGTCGTCGTCCGCCGCCACCACCTGCTTCCCGTCCGTCAGCACGTCCACTTGCGCGGAGAGCCACGCGTCGATGTCCTCCTCCTGCACTGACGTTTGCAGCGACGCCATCCGCTCGCGGCGCTCGGGTTCGTCCATCGCCAGCGCCTCGCGGATCGTCTCGGCGAACCCCGCCGCGTCGTAGGGGTTCACCGACAGCGCCGCGGGACAGAGCGACTCGGCGGCGCCGACGAAGCGACTCAGCACCAGCGCGCCCGGCACCCTGTCGCGGGCGGGCTCGTCGCGGCCGTTCGACTGCGCGAGGCCGGCAGTCGGCGCCGGCTGCCCCTGTGCGGCGACGAACTCCTTGGCGACGAGGTTCATCCCGTCGCGCCGGGAGCTCACCACCGCCACGTCGGCGTGGCGGTACAGCCCCGCGAGTTCGCGGTCGTCGATCTCCTCCTCGATATACACCGCGGGCGTCCAGTCCTCCGTCCCGTGCGCCTGATCGAGGGCGGCGATCCGCTCGCGCACCTCGTCGTAGTAGCGCCGGTAGGCGGGAATCCCCTCGCGGGTCCGAGTGCCCTTCTGGACGTAGGTGAACTCGCCCGCGAGGTCGGGGTTCGTCTCCAGCAGGTGGGCGAGCGCGTCGAGGCGTTCCACCACGCCCTTCGTGTAGTCGAGGCGGTCGACGCCCAGTACGACCGGGCGGTCGGGGTCGAGGTCGTAGCGGTCGGTGACTCGGTCCCAGTAGTGGGTCGCCGCGTCGCTACGGGCGTTCGAGGCGACGCGTTCGACGTCGACGCCGATGGGTGAGGCGTACGTCTCTATCGTCCGGCCGTCGTAGCGGATCGTCGATCCCGTCACCTCGGCGTCGGGGACGAACCGGGCCACACAGTCCCGGAAGTTCGCGGCGTAGCGGTCGAGGTGGAACCCGAGCGCGTCGTTGCCGAGCAGGCCGCGGAGCAGTTCGGTCGCCTGCGGGCAGATCTCGAAAAAGTCCGGCGTCGGCCACGGGACGTGCCAGAACTGCACCAGCCGCGCGTCCGGGCGAGCCTCGCGGACGTACCGCGGCGCCAGCGCGAGGTGGTAGTCCTGGAACCAGACCACGTCCGGGTCGGCGTCGACCGCGCGCTCGGCGAACCGGCGGTTGGCCTCGCGGTACGCCGGCGCGAACTCGGGGTCGACGTTCACGGGATCGGCTTCGAGGTGGCAGATCGGCCAGAGCACCTGGTTGCTGTAGCCGTAGTAGTAGTTCTCGACCAGCCGCCGGGGGAGGTCGATCCGGGAGAGCGTGTAGCCCGGGTCGTCGCCGTCGGCCGCGCCGGGCGGCATCTCGACCTCGCCGTCGGGCGCGACTGCGGGGTCGAAGTCGGCGTCGCCGCTCCCCCACGCGACCCACGTGCCGCCGGTCTCGGCGACGGCGCCGTCGAGCGCCGTGACGAGCCCACCCGCGGGGCGCTCGACCGTCGGCTCGCCGTCGGCGTACTCGTGGACGTACGGCTCGCGGTTCGACACGACCACGAGCGAGCGGTCGCCGAGCGCGTCGTCGATCACGCCCGGTCGTGGTCGCCGGGCGGAGTTGAACCCATCGGGACCGGCAGACGGTTGATCTACCCCGACCATCCCGGGCCCGGGACCCGGTTTCAGCACGCTTTAGCCCGCGCCGCCGGACCTGGAACCATGAACCCCGTCGACGTCGCCGGCCTCCCGGTCGGGGACGGCCACCCGCCGCGGATCATGGGCGTGCTGAACATGAGCGTCGAGTCGAACTACGACCCCAGCACCTGGGGCGACGTCGAGGGCGCGGTCGAGCACGCCGAGCGGATGGCCGCCGAGGGCGCCGACATCATCGACGTCGGGCTGCAGTCCTCGAACCCGAAGAATCCGTGGCAAGCTGTCGATACGGAACTCGAACGACTCGAGCGCGCGCTCGAAGTCCTCGACCGCGCGGACTGCGACGCGGTCTGGTCGATCGAGACGCGCTACGCCGAGGTCGCCGACGAGGCGCTCGCCCGCGGCTTCGACATGGTGAACGACGTCTGCGGCTTCGCGGATCCCGAGATGCCCGGCGTCTGCCGGAAACACGACGCCGCGGTCGTCAAGATGGCGTCGCCGCCGGACATCCAGTTGCCGGGGCATCTCCGCTCCATCGACGACTGTTTCGCCGCGCTGGCCCGGGGCGGTTTCACCGAGAAGACGATCGTCGACCCCGCCTTCGGTGGCTGGTACGACGAGAAGACGTACGAGGACAACTGGGAGATGTTCCGCCGGCTCCGGGAGTTCCGCGCGTTCAACCGGCCGATGCTGACCGCGACCAACCGCGAGGACTTCCTCGGCGACATCGCCGACCGGCCCGAGACCGAGGACCAGCTCGCGGTCAGCCTCGCGGCGGCGACGATGGAGGTCGAACGCGGCGCGGACATCGTCCGCACCCACGACGTGCCCGAAACCGCAGACGTGGCTGCCGTCGCCCACTTCCTCGGCGACCGGCGCGCGGTCGAGACGGGCTCCGGGGGCGACGACGAAGCTGATGTTGCCGCCTCGGAACTCACCGGCGTTACGCCCCGCGAGGTCGCACGCAACACGACCATCCGCGAGGACGACGGTGTCGACCCGGCGCTGGCGACGACACTGACGTTCGCGGCCGGCGGCTTCCCCGCCGAAGCCCGAGCGGAACTCATGGAGATCGGCAGCGAACACGGCCTGCTCGTCGCTGCTGGCGACGCCGATGCGACGGTTCCGAACGACCACGTCGACGCCGCGAGCGACGAATCCGAGGGCGGGAACGGCGACCGGCCGGCGGGCGAGGGGACGTTCGTCTCGGGAACGGTCGCAGCGTACGAGGACGCGCTCCCGGAGCTTTCGGGAACAGCCGGGCTGGAGACGCTTACCGCGGCGATCCGCGGGGCGATCGACCGCGAACGGTTGTAGTCAGGCGCGTCGCAGCAGCAGCGTTACGGTGCCGACGGCGACCAGCACCACCACGACCGACAGTATCGCCGTGGGGTCCCCGTCCGAAAGCGCCGACGTGAAACCGACGATCGCTCCCCAGACCGCGTCGCGGAACTCGAGCAGTCCGCCGACGAGGAACACGAGCGAGAGCAGGAACAGCCCGACGATGACCAGCCCCCGCACCGGGCTCTGCCGGATCGCGAGCCGCAGGCGTTGCTTGAACGTCGGCGCGCCGTCGTCCCACGCCCGCTCCTCGCTCCGATCGTCTGGTCGGCTCACACCTCCCCCTTCGAGCGCTCGTACCTGTCGTTTTCCCTTCGACCGCCGGCCGACGCTCCCGCTGCTACCTCGCTGGCCCGGGGGGTGTCGCCGCCGTGTGGGGTGTGGCGCTCGCGGATCCGCACCGTATGTGTCGACTCCGTCGCGTCGTCGACCAGCAGCGCCTCGCCACGCCCGTTCGGGAGCCGTCCCGCGAGCGTCCCGGAGAGATACGTCGGACTCGCAGCCGCGAGAGCGTCGATATCGGCCTCGCTCGTGAGTCGGTGGGCGATCAGCAGGTCGGCCTGCGAGGCGGCGACCGCCGGGAGCGCGGAGGGTCGCTGTGTCGCCAGCACGAGCGAGACGCCCGGCGCGCGCCCGCGAGTGAGAAGCGTCCGGAGCGCTGCACCCGCGACGCCGTCGACGGCGACGTGCGCCTCGTCGACGAACAGCCACGGCAGTCGGGCAGGCGGGGCGTCACCCGTTCGAGCGTCGTAGAGCAGCCGGGCCACCGCTGTCACGACGGCGCTCGTCGGCGCGTCGTCGACGCCCGCCAGCGAGAGCACGGTCGCCGCCGGACCGAGGAGCTCGTCGGCGTCGAGCCCGCCCGGGTCGAACACGTCCCACTCCCGCGCCCGGCGGAGGTGGTTACTCGCGATCCGTCGGACCTCGCCTGAACAGTCGGCGTCCTGGGTCTGGGCGAGCATCCCCGCGAGCGTCGACGCCGCGGCGGCGGCCTCCCAGATCAGTCCGCCAGGACCGCTCGCAGGGTCGAGACCCACCAACGCTGGCCACTCCGCCGCGGGAAGCGCGTCGGCCCGAATCGTCGGCGCCTCGATCACGCGTGCCGGAACAGCCGCGGTCTCGGCGCCCGACTCGGCGGCGAGCCCCGCGAACGCGCCCATCGGGTCGACGACGACCGGCGCGACGCCGGACGCTCGTGCGGTGGCCTCCGCGAGCACGCCGAGCGTGTGTGATTTCCCGGCGCCGCGCTTGCCGACGACGATCCCCGCGTGCGGGCGGTCGATGTCGATCCCCACGGGAGCGCCGAGGCTCCCGTCTCGGGCGAGATAGCGGCCGAGGCGGCCGGCCATCCGTGGCTGCTCGCTCGCCGCTCCGTTCCCGTCCGCGCCTTCCGTCTCACGACCGACGACGTGCATACCGAGGGTGGTCGCGCTATCGCCCTTGAGTGTTCGTCCGCTCCTTCAAGTGGGATGACGGGACCACCGTGCCCATGCTCGATCCGAGCCGAGTTCGTGAGAGGATCGCCGACGGTGTCGCCGAGCTGCGGGAGGACGAACGGGCGATCGAGGGGCTCCCCGTTCGTCTCGTCGTCTCGCTCGTCGTCGGTGCCGCGTGTCTGAGCGTGATGCTGAACCTCGTCAACGGCGTCGGGGGGCTGGCGGCGTCGGAGGTCGACGTTCGCCCGACGCCCGAAGTCGTGGAGACCGGGCCGCAGGAACTGACGCTGCGGGTCGTCGACGCCGACGGGAACGCCGTCTCGGGCGCAACGGTGATCGTCGACGGGGGGACCGCCACCCTCGACGGCGTCGCCACCGCGAAAACCGGGGCGAACGGCAACGCGACCGTCTCGATCGACCCGTCACTCACCGCGAACCAGGCCGAGGGGACGCTCACGCTCGACGTGAAGCCGCCGGCTGGGGGGTCGTACGTCGACCGACGCGAGAACAGTCACGTCCTGGTGATCGGCGAATGAGCCGTTCGGAGCGGCGGGACACCGACTCGCCGTCGGCACGACGACCACTCCAGCAGTATCCACTCGTCAGGCCGGCGCTCGCCGGCGTCACGGCGCGGGAGGTGATACGCGCGTCGCCCTACCGCCGGTCGCCGTAGTCGCCGTAATCGGGCGCGCCCGACCGTCGCTCGCGTCCAGAGAGCCGCTCGCCCCAGTCGAGCCACTCGTGCTCCCAGCCGGGAGAGGGGCCACGCTCGGCGCGCTCGCGGTCCTCGCGCTGGGTTCGGTTACGGGTGACGCCGGGCTGTTCGCCGTCGACGAGCAGCGGCGCGAACTGGACCGGGCCACGCTCGTCGACGCGTCGGTAGCCGTCCGGTGCGTCGGGGTCACGCGTGACGGCGACGAGCGTCTGGTCGCCGTTCCCCTTCGGGAACACCAGCCGTCCGTCTTCGGCCAACTGCTCCAGCAGGGGCCGGGGGGGTTCGACGACGCCCGCCTCGATCAGGATTCGGTCGTAGGGGGCGTACTCCGGGAGGCCGGACGACCCCTCCCGACAGTCCACGAGCACCTCGCCGTAGCCGGCCGCTTCGAGGTTCGAACGGGCGCGGTACACCTGCGGGCGGGCGATGTCGAGCGCGTGGACGCGGCGACCGTCGAGCAGCTCCGCCAGTACGGCGGCCGTGTAGCCGGCGCCGGCGCCGACGACGAGCGCCTCGTCGCCCTCCCGGGGGTCGAGTGCGGTCAGCAGCCGTGCGACCGTGCCGGGCGCGAGCGTGACGGCGCCGTCGACCGTCGACGGTCGGTTATCGTATGGTGCGTCCTCGACGAACTCGCGGCGCGGCACCGTCCGCATCGCGAGCCCGATTCCCTCCGGGAGCGGCCGGCCGAGGGCGTGTTCCAGCCCGTCGACCATGTCGTCCCGGAGCACCGCGGGGTCCATATTCGCGAAATCGGGATGCGGCTATTTGAACTCGGCGGTGGTGCGGGGAGGTCCGGTCAGTCGCCCCGCCGTCGGCCGACGACCGCCTGATACGGTGTCTCGGGCACGTCGCTCGCCTCGATCCTCGCGAGGCCGGCGTCGGCGAACCACTCCCGAACGGTCGACTCCGGGTAGGGTTCGCCGCTCCCGGTCGCGAGCGCCGCCGCCGCCACCTCGACCGCGGCCGCGGACCGGTCCCGGAGCGGTTCGGCGAGCACGATGGCGCCGCCAGGGGCGAGCACGTTCGCGGCCGCCAGCACGGTGAAGCGGTTCTCTTCGGCCGGCTGGCGCCACGCGCTGTCGACCGTGAGCACGAGATCGAACGTCATCCCCACGTCGGCGAGGCTTCCTGCTCGGGGTTCGACGGGCGTCGGATCGAGCAGCGGTTCGACGGCCTCGATCACGGTCGGCCCGTCGAGCAGCGTCACGTCGAGCCCCCGTTCGGCGAGGGCGCGGGCGTGTCGGCCGGGGCCGTCGGCGATCACGAGCGCTCGCTCCGCGTCGGGGTTCGCGGCGAGCGCGGCGTCGACGGTCGTCTCGACGCTCGCATCGTCGACCGCCTCGGCGGCGCCGAGGCGATGGCGGACGCGCTCGTCGGGATCGACGGGCGGGACGCCGCTCTCCATCGTCCGCGGGAGTTCGGCGTAGGCGTCGAAGCGATCCAGCGTGGCCGGGACCGCCCCGACCGAACGCAGGTCCCGGGTCGCGAGCAGCCCCAGCGCGCGGTTGGCGGGCTCGATGCCGTCGTCCACACGGCGGAGGAAATCGAGGTCGACCAGCGCGTCGACGACGATCCGGGCCGAACGCTCGGTGATCCCTGCCGAGTCGGCGGCCTCCCTCACGCCGCCCGGTTCGTCGACAAGTGCTGCGAGCAGTCCCGTCTCCCGAGCTGCCCACAGCAGTGCGAGCGCCGGCATGTCGAGATCTGCGTCTCCTGCGGTCGGCATCGTCATCCAGATGGGGAATTCGCGTGAAAGCAGTTTGGATCCTACCCGCCTTGCATCCGGACGAACCGAACGCCGCCGAACGTCTCGCGTTCGGTTCGACCGGCCTCACGGACCGTCAACCGCAGGAGCTGCTGGCGCGCGCCGCCGATCGGGGCGAGCACGCGTCCCCCGGGTCGCACCTGCTCGACGACGGCCGACGGCACCTGCTCAGCCGCACAGGTCAGGTAGGCCGCGTCGTAGGGGGCGTGTTCGGGCCAGCCCTCGTGGCCGTCGCCGGTCCTGATCGAGATGTCGTACCCCAGTCGGTCGAGCGTCTCCCGGGCGCGGTCGGCCAGCTCGGGGACGTACTCCACCGAAAACACGTTCCCCTCGCCGACGACTTCGGCGGTGACCGCGGCGTGGTAGCCACACCCCGTACCGATCTCCAGCACTCGGTCCCCGTGCTCGAGTCCGAGGCGTTCGATCATCACCGCCACCATGTGTGGCGCGGAGACGGTCTGCCCCTCGCCGATCGGGAGCGGTTGGTCGCGGTAGGCGTCCCCTCGTCGCTCCTCGGGGACGAACTCGTGGCGCGGCACTGCCTGCAGCGCCTCGGCGGTCGCGTCGTCCTCGACGACCCCGCGGTCCCGGAGCTGCTCGACGAGCCGCTCACGGCGTCGATCGAACTCCATACCTTGGTTTTCGAGCGGCACGGATAAAGGACGTTCGGCGGGGTCTTGCCGAAACTACTTCCGTTCCCGGCCGGAGAGACCCACCCATGCAGACCGCCGGCTACGCGGAGGCGCTCTCGAGGGGCGAGCAGTTCGCCCGGGCGAACCCCGAGCTGGTCGCCGCCGCGGCGGCGCTGGCCGTGCTGGCGGTCGTCGCCGTTCTGGCGCTGCTGCGCTACCGCCGCCCGATGGGCGTCCGGTTCAAGGAGGCGCTCGCGGACCGTGATCGGGTCGCGGTGCTGATGCATCCCGACCCCGACCCTGACGCGATGGCGGCCGCGATCGGCATCGCTCGCCTCGCCGAGCAGGTGGCGTGTGAACCGACGATCCAGTTCTCCGGGCAGATCCGACACCAGGAGAACCGCGCGTTCAGGAACGTGCTCGACCTCGACATCGAGGGGATCAAGCACGTCTCCGAGCTCGCCGCCGAATCGGTAGTGCTGGTCGACCACAACCAGCCCCGCGGGTTCGAGGGTGCCGACGGCGTCCTTCCGTTCGCGGTCGTCGACCACCACCCCGGAGAGGGGACCGGCGAGGAGTTCACCGACGTACGGACCGACTACGGCGCCAGCGCCAGCATCGTCGCGGAGTACTTCGGCGACGTGGGCGGCAAGCCCGTCCCGCCGGACGTTCACGAGAGCGAGGTCGACGCGCGGTTCACGCTCCCATCGCGGGAGTGTACCGGCCTGCTGTACGGCATCCTCGCGGACACTCGTCACCTCACCACGGGTGCGGCGGCCGAGGACTTCAGCGCCGCCGCCTCGCTCGCGCCCGGCGTCGACGAGGACTCGCTCGACCGGATCGCGAACCCGCAAGTCAGCGGCGAGACGCTCGACGTGAAGGCCCGGGCCATCGCCGGGCGACAGGTCGAGGGCTCCTTCGCGGTCAGCGACGTGGGGACGCTCTCCAACGCCGACGCCATCCCACAGGCCGCGGACGAACTCATCACGCTCGAGGGGATCACCGCGGTCGTCGTCGTCGGCGAACGCGACGACGCGGTCCACCTCTCGGGGCGATCCCGCGACGACCGCGTCCACATGGGTCGCGCGCTGGAGAACGCCGTCGAGGGGATCGGGGAAGCCAGCGCTGGCGGCCACGCTCGGATGGGCGGCGGTCGGATCCCCGCTACCGAGGAGGACTCCCGCGAGGCGCTAGTCGAGCGGATCTTCGACAGCCTCGAAGGCGACGTGTAGCGGGCGGTTGACGGTGCGATGGGCCGGCGTCGACCCCGCATGCGGCCCCTCGTCCGGCAGTCATATCCCGGCCCGCGCCCTCGCTCCGACAATGGCGACCCGCGACGCGACGTGGCGCTACCGCGACCGCTTCGGCGATCGGTACGGGCGCACCTTCTTCCGACGGTTCGGCCCCGGCGTGATCTCCTCGATCGGCGCCGGCAGCTATCAGGGCGAGCCGACCAGTGCCGTCGACGAGCGCCATCGGGACGCGGTCGTGACGGCACTGGAGAACGGCTGTAACGTCGTCGACACCGCACCGG
Source organism: Halolamina sp. CBA1230 (assembly GCF_002025255.2). GTDB lineage: Archaea > Halobacteriota > Halobacteria > Halobacteriales > Haloferacaceae > Halolamina. Next base: position 2,533,241 of record NZ_CP054587.1, on the reverse strand, counting down.
ACTACCGCTGTGGCCGCGCGGTGGGCGTCGTCGGCGACGCGCTGGAGGCGGCCGAGATCGACCGCGACGCGGTGATGCTCGCGACCAAGGGCGGGTTCGTCCCGTTCGACGGCGAGCGCCCCGCCGACCCGGCGGCGTACGTCCGCGAGCAGTTCGTCGAGCCCGGGCTGGTCGACCCGGCCGACCTCTCGCGGGGGAGCCACACGATCGCGCCCGAGTTCCTCGACGCGATGCTGGACCGATCGCTCGACGCTCTCGGGGTCGAGGCGGTCGACTGCTACTACGTGCACAACCCCGAGACGCAGTTGGCGGAACGATCCCGTGAGGCAGTGTACGACCAGCTAGAGACTGCTTTCGAGCTCCTGGAACGGGAGGTCGCGGCGGGCCGGGTCGGTCGCTACGGCGTCGCCTCGTGGGAGGCGTTCCGCGTGCCGCCCGAGCACGACCAGTACCTCTCGCTTGCGCGCGTGCTCGACTGCGCACGGTCGGCCGCGGAGTCGGTCGGCGGCGACGCCGACGACCACGGGTTCGCGGCGATCCAACTGCCGTTCAACGTCCATATGGCCGACGCGTTCACGAGCGCCCACCACGAGGACCCCGAGAGCGGCGAGGCGGTCAGCGCGCTCGAGTTCGCCCACCGCGAAGGGCTGTCCGTGTTCGCGAGTGCAGCGCTCATGGGCGGCGAACTGACCGCGGGGCTGCCCGAGGATATCTCGGCGGAGTTGGCTGGCGACAGCCCGGCCCAGCGGGCGATCAACTTCGCGCGCTCGGCGCCGGCGGTCGCGTCCGCGCTGGTGGGAATGGGCCGGCCGAGCCACGTCCGGGAGGATCTGGCCGCCGGAACGTTCGACCCGCTCGGGGCGTCAGCGTTCGACGCGGTGTTCGAGTAGTGCGGTTCGCGACCGAACGTCGCTCCTCCCGTTTCTCCGGAACCTTCTTTATCAATAGACCGGCATCCTCAATTGATGGGAGTACTCTGGCTCGACGACGTTCGCGCCGCGGACCTGGAGACAGTCGGCGGGAAGGGCGCTTCCCTCGGTGAACTCACCGGGGCAGGGCTTCCCGTACCGCCGGGGTTCGTGGTCACGGCGGGGACGTATCGGGCGTTCATCGAGGAGGCCGGGATAGACGAGGAGCTGTTCGCGGCGATGGACGTGGACCCCGAGGACTCCGCCGCGCTCAAGGAGGCCTCCGAGACCGCACACGACCTGATCCTGAACACGCCGTTCCCCGAGGAGGTGCGCGAGGAGATCCTCGCCGCCTACGGCGACCTCGACGACGGCGAGGCGTTCGTCGCCGTCCGCTCCTCGGCGACCGCGGAGGATCTGCCCGACGCCTCCTTCGCCGGCCAGCAGGAGACGTTCCTCAACGTCACGGAGGAGCACCTGCTCGAACGCGTCAAGGAGTGTTGGGCGTCGCTGTTCTCCCAGCGCGCCATCTACTACCGCGAGCGTAAGGACTTCCCCCACGACGCGGTCGACATCGCGGTCGTCGTCCAGGAGATGGTCGACGCCGACAAGTCCGGCGTGATGTTCACCTCCCACCCCTCGACGGGCGAGCCCCGCCTGATCATCGAGGCCGCGTGGGGGCTGGGCGAGGCGGTCGTCTCCGGCACGGTCTCCCCGGACAACTACGTGTACGACCGGAACGGCGACTCGGTCGAGGACGTGACCGTCGCCGACAAGAAGGTCAAGATGATCAAGGACCCCGAGACGGGCGAGACCGTCGAGGAGTCGGTGCCGCCGGATCGCCGGGACGAGCGCGTGCTCTCCGACGACGAGATCGAGGAGCTGGTCGAACTCGGCGAGCGCGTCGAGGACCACTACGGCGAGCCACAGGACGTGGAGTGGGCGATCGTCGACGGCGAGATCTTCATGCTCCAGTCGCGGCCGATCACCACGATCGACGACGACGCCGACCTGGAGGAGGAGCGCGAGACCGAGAACGGCGACGAGGGTGACGTGCTCCTGCGGGGGCTCGGCGCCTCGCCGGGTGTCGTCTCGGGCGAGGTCCGTGTCGTGACCGAACTCGACGAACTCGACAAGGTCGGCGACGGCGACGTCCTCGTCACCGAAATGACGATGCCGGACATGGTGCCCGCGATGAAGCGCGCGGCGGGGATCGTCACCGACGAGGGCGGGATGACCAGCCACGCGGCGATCGTCTCCCGCGAACTCGGCGTGCCCGCGGTAGTCGGCACGGGCAGCGGCTCGCGCGAGCTCGTCGACGATCAGGTCGTCACCATCGACGGCGACCGCGGCACCGTGATCGAGGGCCGGACCGAGCCGGCCGAACCGGACCACGAGCCCGTCGAGGAGGTCCGCCCGAAGACGCCCGTCAAGCCCATGACCGCGACCGAGGTGAAGGTCAACGTCTCCATCCCCGAGGCCGCCGAGCGCGCAGCTGCGACCGGCGCCGACGGCGTGGGGCTGCTCCGGATGGAGCACATGGTGCTCACGCTGGGGAAGACCCCCGAGCGCTACATCGAGGAGGAGGGTGGCGAGGCGTACCAAGACCAGCTGGTCGACGGGATCCAGGGCGTCGCCGAGGAGTTCTACCCCCGGCCCGTCCGCGTGCGCACGCTCGACGCGCCGACCGACGAGTTCCGCTCGATGGAGGGCGGCGAGGACGAGCCCAACGAGCACAACCCCATGCTCGGCTGGCGGGGAATCCGGCGCAGCCTCTCCAAGCCCGACGTGTTCCAGCACGAGCTCGCGGCGTTCCGCAAGCTGTACGACATGGGCTACGACAACGTCGAGCTCATGCTGCCGCTGGTCAACGACGTCGAGGACGTGATCGCGGCGAAGGAGCTGATGCGGGAGGCCGGTATCGACATCGAGAAGCGCAACTGGGGTGTGATGATCGAGACGCCCGCGAGCGCACTCTGTGTCGAGGAGATGGCCGAGGAGGGGATCGACTTCGCCTCCTTCGGCACGAACGATCTGACCCAGTACACGCTGGCGGTCGACCGCAACAACGAGCACGTCGCAGACCGGTTCGACGAGCTCCATCCTGCAGTGTTGGAGCTCATCAGTGAGACCATCGAGACCTGCCGCGAACACGACGTGAACACGTCGATCTGCGGGCAGGCCGGCTCCAAGCCCGAGATGGTGAACTTCCTCGTCGAGGAGGGGATCAGCAGCATCTCGGCGAACATCGACGCGGTGCGTGACGTCCAGCACGAGGTCAAGCGCGTCGAGCAGCAGCTGATCCTCGACTCGGTGCGCTAACCCACCCGACGGTCCTTTTTCGGTTACTCGACGGTCGCGCGAACGAGCAGGTACTCGACACGGACCGCGTTGTCGACGAACCACTCGCTCAGACAGTCCAGCGCGTCCCGGCGGATGTCGGCCCTGAGTTCCGGATCGTCGAGGGTCGACACGACCGGCGAGAGCGGCCCCGCCTCCGATACGGACTGCCAGAAATGCTCCGGCGAGGCGTAGCGGAACGGGAGCACCTGTCGCTCGAAGGAGAGGTCACAGGAGTCGGGGACGTGCTCCCGGACGTAGGCCGAGTCGCCCCATTCGAGGTGGCGCCGCGACCCGCCGGCGCCTTCGCCCAGGTGGTCCGCCAGCACGTCGGTCAGTTCGCCGACGAGGCCGTCCGGCGACCACGCCGTGAACGCGACACAGCCGCCGGACTCCGTCACGCGGATCAGCTCCGCCGTCGCGCGGTCGGGGTCGGGCGCGAACACGTGGCCGAAGTTCGACAGCGTCACGGCGTGGCTGCCGTCCCGGAAGGGGAGGCTCTCGGCGTCGCCCTCGAGCCACTCGATACCGTCAAGTCCGGCGACGGCGGCGTTCTCCCGTGCCTCCTCGAGCATCGACCGCGTGACGTCGAGCCCGATCACGTCGCCGCCGGCCCGCGCGGCGGCGATGGAGGCGTTCCCGGTTCCGCAGCCCACGTCGAGGGTTCGGTCGCCGGTCGTGACGTTCGCGGCGTTGACAAGCCGCGCGACGGCCGGGAGCAGGTTCGGCGCGAGCGAGGGGTACCGTCCGGTCGACCAGACCTGCCTGACCCCCGTCCGCGGCCCGTGGCGCTGTTCGGTCATGAGGCCGCTTGCGGCGCCACGGCGATATTCCTGACGTGTCGGCCCGCCTCAGACGTCCAGTTCGGTCGCGTCGCTGACTTCGTACCGCATCACCTCGGGTTCGCCGGCGAGCAGGTCGGGGAGCGCCGCCTCGAACGCCCCGAAGTGGTCGCTCTCGACGTGGGCGGCGAAGGCGTCCGCGTCCTCGTACACCTCGGTGAACCGCAGCAGGGTCGGCTCCTGCAGGTCGGTCGCGGCGTCGTACTCGATCGCGCCGGGCTCCTCGCGGGTGGCCTCGACGAGGTCGGCGGCGCGGTCGAGCGCTTCCTCGCGCTTGTCAGGGTCGATCGGGAACGTGGCGTGAACGACGAGCATCGGCCATCCTTCGGGGTCACTCGATTTACACGTTTGGGACGGGGGGCTCGTTTACTAAGGATTATTAACGAACGGCCTCTTGGTTACTACATGACCGTCGTCAGCGTCTCGATGCCCGAGGAACTGCTCGAGCGCATCGACAGCTTCTCCGAGGAGCACGGGTACACCGGCCGCAGCGAGGTGATCCGCGAGGCCGCCCGGAACCTGCTGGGCGAGTTCGAGGACCGCCGGCTGGAGGACCGCGACCTCATGGCCGTCGTCACCGTCCTCTTCGAGTACGAGACCACCAGCGTCGAGGAGCGCATGATGCAGTTGCGCCACGAACACGAGGGGCTGGTCGCGTCGAACTTCCACTCCCACGTCGGCGAACACCACTGCATGGAGCTGTTCGTGCTGGAGGGGACCCTCGAGGAAGTCTCGACGTTCGTCGGCAAGATCCGCGCGACCCGCGACACGCTCACCGTCGACTACTCGGTCACGCCCGTCGACGGCTTCGACCCGGCGTCGGGACTCGGACCGCTCTCGGGCCAGAGCGAGGGCGAGAGTGAGGACACAGAGGCCGCGAGCGGCGACGCCGAGAGCGACGGCGGCCACGACCACTGAACGCCCCGGTCGCCCAGCTCAGAGCCAGCCGTCGTCCACAGCCTCCACCAGTTCCGACCCCGCGGCGCGCCAGTCCTCGCTCGCACGGTCGTACAGCGCCCGCGCTCGGTCGGTCGCTTCCGCGACGACGGCCTCGGGATCGGCGTCGACGAACGCGCCGTCCCGCAGGATCGACTCGCCGGCGACGAACACGTCCCGGACCTCCCGACCCGTCGTCGAGTAGACGAGGTTCGGCACCGCCGTGTGCAGCGGTGACTCGACCGCCGGCGCGGTGGAGAGTCGGTCCGTGTCGACGACGATGAAGTCCGCGCGCGTCCCTGCTTCCAGCGTTCCCACCTCGTCGTCGATCCCCAGCGCCGCCGCACCACCCACCGTCGCCAGCCGCAGCGCCGCCGGCGCCGTGAGCGCGGTGGGGTCGGTGTGCTCGACTTTCGAGAGCGTCGCCGCCGTGCGGGCCTCGCGGAACATCGAGTGGTGGCCCGGCCCGGGCGCCTGATCCGTACCGATCCCGACCGGTGCGCCGTACTCCCGGAACTCCGCCACGGGCGGGACGACCCCGTCGATCCCCGCGATCGAAGAGGGGCAGCCGAGCATCGCCGCCCCGCCGTCGGCGAGCTGCCGGCGTTCCTCGGGCGTCGCGCCGTGGCAGTGGACCGCCACCAGCGAGTCGTCGACGATCCCGAGATCGTCGAGCACCGAGACGGTCGATTCGTCCTCCCCGTAGCGTTCCTCGATCTGAATCGCCTCTCGCTCGCCCTGTGCAGTGTGGAGGTGGAGCTTCGCGCCGCGTTCGCGGGCGTGTTGCTGGACCGTCCGGAGCAGCTCCGGCGACACCATGTCCAGCGCCTGCGGGCCGTACGCGGGGGTCACGAGCGGGTCGTCCCCGAACTGCTCGAACAGTCGGTCCGCGCGGGAGAGCGCGCGCTCGCCCTGATCGCGGTCGAACGGGTAGAGCTCCCTCGGACCCAGATCGTCGCGCTCGTCGGGCACCTCGTTGATCGTCTCGACGGCGACCACGTCGACGCCGAGGGGCTGGTACACCGCCTCGACGAGCGCCCCGACCTCGCCCGCGTACTCACAGATCGTCGTCGCGCCGCCCCGGACGGCTTCCAGCACGCCCAGTCGTGTGCCCGCGACGCGGTCTCCCACGTCGGCGTGGGCCGACAGCGGCCCGAGTGCGCGGTTCATCCACTCGATCTCGGGCACGTCCTGTGCGCCACCGCGGAGCAGCGTATGGGCCATGTGGGTGTGAGCGTTCACGAGCCCCGGCATCACGACACCACCCGCCGCGTCGACGAGCTCGTCGGCGTCGCTCGGGTCCGGAGCCTCGCTCTCCGGGCCGACGTACTCGATCCGGCCGTCGTCGACCGCGAGGGCCCCGCCGCCCTCGCCGGCTCCCTGTGCCGGCGAGTCTCCGTCGACGATACCGAGTCGCTCTCCCCGCATCGTGAGCAGCGTCGCGTTCGTGACGAGCGTGTCCATATCCCGGCGCTCGGCGGGGGACCGCTTCAAGCTTCGGCGGCGAGTACGCTTTTCGGCCTGCTCCACCAACCTCGGGGCGAATGACCGAGCGCGTGCTCATCATGGGTGCGGCGGGACGGGATTTCCACGACTTCAACACCGCCTATCGTGGCCGCGACGACGCCCGCGTGGTCGCGTTCACTGCGGCGCCGGGGCAGAACCTCGGCGAGACGGCCGCGGGCAGCCACGAGCGCTACCCGCCCGAACTCGCGGGCGAGGGATACCCCGAGGGGATTCCGATCTACCCGGAGTCCGAACTGGAGGATCTCGTTCGCGAGAAGGACGTCGACACCGTCGTGTTCTCCTACTCCGACGTGCGCCACGAGACGGTGATGCACGCCGGCTCACGGGCGATCTCCGCCGGTGCGGACTTCGAGATCAGGGGGCCGGAGACCGCGATGCTCGACGCCCCTGTCCCAGTGATCGCCGTCGACGCCGTCCGGACTGGCTGCGGGAAGTCACAGGTCAGCCGCGCACTGGCCGACGAACTTCAGTCCCGTGGTGTCGAGCCGGTCGTCGTTCGCGAACCGATGCCGTACGGCGATCTCGTCGAGGGACGCGTTCGACGCTTCGAGACGATGGCCGACCTCGACGGGGCGGGCGTGACGATCGAGGAACGCGAGGAGTACGAACAGCAGATCGAGCGGAGCCACGTCGTCTACGCCGGCGTGGACTACGCTGACGTGATCGAGCAGGCCGCCGCCGAGGCCGACGTGCTGCTCTGGGACGGCGGCAACAACGAACTCCCGTTCGTCGACCCGGATCTCCATGTCGTGCTCTGTGATCCGCTCCGGGCCGGCGCCGAGACGCGCTACCACCCCGGCGAGGCGAACCTCCGACTGGCCGACTACGCGCTCGTGAACAAGGAGAACAGCGCCGACGAGGCCGATATCGAGCAGGTCGTCGAGAACGTCGAGGAAGTGAACCCCGATGCACAGGTTCTGCACGCCGACTCGGTGGTGAGCGTCGAGGATCCCGACGCCGTCGCGGGCGCCGAGGTACTGGTCGTCGAGGACGGGCCGACACTCACCCACGGCGACGCGAGCACGGGTGCCGGCACGGTCGCGGCGGAGCAGTTCGGCGCCGCCGATCGGATCGACCCCGAACCACACGCGGTCGGGGCGGTCGCCGACACGCTGACGGAGTACCCCCACCTCGACCGAGTGCTGCCCGCGATGGGGTACAGCGACCGGCAGGTGGCCGACCTCGAAGCGACCATCGAGAACGCCGACCCGGACCTCGTGCTCGCGGGGACGCCCCACGACCTCGGCCGCGTCGTGGACGTCGACGTGCCGGTGGTCCGAGTGCGCTACCGGGTCGAGCCGACGGGGTGGAGCGTCGCCGGCCTGCTCGACGACCACGCCGACGCGCTCGGGCTGTCGACGTAGCGCCACACCGCTACCCCGGAGCTTTTCCCGGTTCAGCCTCTGGAACCGCTATGTCCGAATCCGACGGCGTCGTCGACACGGCGGACGTGTTCGACGCCGAGGCCGACGAGGTGGTAGTGTTCAGCGACTACGTCTGTCCGTTCTGCTATCTGGGTCGCGAGTCGCTGGAACGGTACCGGGAGCAGCGGGACGCACCGCTCGACGTGGCGTGGCACCCCTTCGACCTCCGGGGCCACAAGCGCGACGAGAACCGCGAGATCCGGGCGGACGTCGACGACGGGAAGGACGACTCCTACTTCGAGCAGGTCCGGGAGAACGTCGAGCGGCTGGGCGAGAAGTACGACGTCGAACTCGACATCGACGCGGTGCCCGACACCGACTCCTGGAACGCCCAGCAGGCCGCGTTCTACGTCCGCGAAGAACACCCCGAGCAGTTCGCGGCGTTCGACGACGCGCTGTTCGTGGCGTACTGGGACGACCACCGCGACATCGGCGACCTCGACGTGATCGCCGACGTAGCGGAGGAAGCTGACCTCGACGCCGAGGAAGTCCGCGAGGCCGCGACGGACGAGTCGTGGGCCGACCGTTTGGCGGAGCAGTTCCAGGAAGCTCGCGACCGCGGCGTCACGGGCGTCCCGACGTTCGCGGCGGACGGCCACGCCGCCCGCGGCGCGGTGCCGCCCGAGCAGCTGGAACGCCTGATCGAGGGAGAGAACTGACACGAATCCCACGAAGCACTTATACCTCGACTCCGTTCGATCCGATGTCGCGATGTCGCCCCGGTTCGGGGTAGGGGCCTTACCGGGACGACACCGCGGCGATGCGCGCATCGCCGTGCGGTCGGCCAGACGTGGCCGGTCACCCACGGCGGCATCGTTTATCGCGAGACGGGCAAACGCGACCGGAGGGAGCGGTAAACCGTCTCGATTGCGAGCGGGGAGTGGAACGACCCGCGAGCCGCGGGTCACGGCAAACGCGACCGGAGGGAGCGGTAAACCGTCTCGATTAGCGAGCGGGGAGTGGAACGACCCGCGAGCCGCGGGTCACGGCAAACGCGACCAGAGGGAGCGGTAAACCGTCTCGATTAGCGAGCGGGGAACGAAGTGTCCCGTGAGCCGCGAGTCACGGCAAACGCGACCAGAGGGAGCGGTAAACCGTCTCGATTAGCGAGCGGGGAACGAAGTGTCCCGTGAGCCGCGAGTCACGGCAAACGCGAGCCGCGAGTCACGGCAAACGCGAGCCGCGGCGCTCGCCGGCGACCCGCAGGGCTTTAGCCGACGACACGCCGAGAGCGTGCTATGTCGCAGGGAATCGTCGAAGAGTTCCTCTCTCTGAAGTCCGAGACCGACGCGGATCTGCTGATGATGCAGTGTGGCGACTTCTACGAGCTGTTCGCCGACGACGCCGAGACCGTCGCCGACGAGCTCGACCTCACGATCTCCCAGAAGTCCTCCCACGGCTCCTCCTACCCGATGGCGGGCGTCCCGCTCTCGGAGCTCACCCCCTACCTGACCGCGCTGGTCGAACGCGGCTACCGCGTGGCCGTCGCCGATCAGTTCGACGCCGACGACGGCTCGAAGTACCGCGAGATCACCCGGCTCGCCTCCCCGGGAACGCTCGTCGAGACGACCGACGACGACGCGCAGTATCTCGCCGCAGTTGTGGAAGACTCCACCGGGAACGGCGAGAGCGGGTACGGGCTCGCGTTCGCCGACATCACCACCGGCCGCTTCCTCGTCACGGCCGTCGACGGCGCCGACGCCGCGAGCGCCGAACTCTACCGCTTCGCCCCCAGCGAACTCCTGCCCGGCCCCGACGTGCGCAACGACGACGCGCTGCTCTCGCGCCTGCAGGAACGTCTCGACGCCACGCACACGCTCCGCCCGAGCGACGAGTTCGGGCCCGGACGCGCGCGCCACCGCGTCCGCGAGCGGTTCGGCGAGTCCACGCTCGAGAGCATCGGCCTCGACGAGGACTCCCCCGCCGTCCAGGCTGCGGGTGCGATCCTCGCGTACGTCGAGGACACCGGCCTCGGCGTCTCGGCGGCGATGAGCCGGCTCCAGCACTATCGTCCGGACGACCACCTCGACCTCGACGCGACCACGCAGCGCAACCTCGAACTGGTCGAGACGATGCAGGGCGGCAGCGAGGGGTCGCTGTTCGACACGATCGACGCCACGGTCTCCTCGCCCGGGCGTCGGCTGCTCCGGGAGTGGATCACGCGTCCCCGCCGCGATCAGGAACTGCTCGCACGCCGCCACGACGCCGTCGAGTCGCTCGCGAGCGCGGCGCTCGCCCGCGAGGCCCTGCGGGACTGCCTCGACGACGCCTACGACCTCGAACGCCTCGCGTCGCGGGCCGCCTCCGGCTCCGCGGACGCGGGCGACCTACTCGCGGTCAAGAACACGCTCGCGGTGCTGCCCGCGCTCGAAGAGGCGATCGACGGCACGCCGCTCGCGACCTCGCCGCTGCCGGACGTGCTCGCGAAGCCGGATCGCGACACTGCCGCCGACCTCCGGGACGAACTCGACGCGGCGCTCCGGCAGGACCCACCCAAGACCGTCACCCAGGGCGGCATCTTCCGCGAGGGGTACGACGAGGAACTCGACGAACTGATCGAGCGCCACGAGGAACTGGAGCAGTTCCTCGACACGCTCGCCGACCGCGAGAAGCGCGAACACGGGCTCTCACACGTCACCGTCGACCGGAACAAGACCGACGGCTACTACATCCAGGTCGGCAAGAGCGTCGCCGACCAGGTGCCCGAACACTACCGCGAGGTGAAGACGCTCAAGAACTCGAAGCGGTTCGTCACCGACGAACTCGAGGAGAAGGAGCGGGAGATCATGCGCGTCGAGGAGGCCCGCGGCGACCTCGAATACGAGCTGTTCGAGGAGCTCCGCGAGCACGTCGCCGACCACGCCGAACTCCTGCAGGACGCGGGCCGTGCGGTCGCCGAGGTCGACGCGCTGGCCTCGCTCGCGGACCACGCCGCGCGCAACGACTGGACGCGGCCGGAACTCACCGACGGCGACGCGCTGCACGTCGAGGCCGGCCGCCACCCCGTCGTCGAGACCACGACCGAGTTCGTCCCCAACGACCTCCACCTCGACCGCGATCGGCGGTTCCTGATCGTCACGGGGCCGAACATGAGCGGGAAGTCGACGTACATGCGCCAGGCCGCGCTGATCACCCTGCTCGCCCAGGCCGGGAGCTTCGTCCCCGCCCGCGCGGCCGAGGTCGGCCTCGTCGACGGCATCTACACCCGCGTCGGCGCGCTGGACGAACTCGCCCAGGGGCGCTCGACGTTCATGGTGGAGATGCAGGAGCTCTCGAACATCCTCCATTCGGCGACGGAGGACTCCCTCGTCATTTTGGACGAGGTCGGGCGGGGAACCGCGACGTACGACGGGATCTCGATCGCGTGGGCCGCCACGGAGTACCTCCACAACGAGGTCCGCGCGAAGACGCTGTTTGCGACACACTACCACGAACTCACGACGCTCGCTGACCACCTCGACGGCGTCGCGAACGTCCACGTCGCCGTCGACGGCGAACCGGGCGAGGAGAACGACGTGACGTTCCTCCGGACCGTCCGCGACGGCCCGACAGACCGCTCCTACGGGATCCACGTCGCGGATCTCGCGGGCGTGCCCGGTCCCGTGGTCGACCGTGCGGGCGACGTGCTCGACCGCCTGCGCGAGGAGAAAGCCATCGAGGCTCGCGGCTCGGGCGGGGGTGGCGACACGGAACAGGCCGTTTTCGACCTGAGTTCGGGCAGCTTTGGGGGCGGCGCGGAGGGCTCGACCCGGGAGTCCGTCGACGCCGACACGACTGCAGAAGCGGTCGGCGACGGTGCGGGCTCGACCGTCGACGAGGAGGCGGTCGACGTGCTCGACGAACTCGACGAGACGGACGTCGCCGAGATATCGCCGGTCGAACTGATGCAGCGCGTCGAGGAGTGGCAGTCACGGCTGGAGGACTGATCTCGCCGGCACACGGAGGCGGCGAGGACGAGTAACCGAGCGCATCGTTCTTTGCGACGCGGCCTGTGGGTCCGCGCATGCACCGAGCGCAGCGAGTCGACGCGGAGGGTCGCCCGTGACCCACCAGTTCGCAGTCACGCAGAAGGCGGTGCTGCTCGGCCCCGAACCCGAGCAGCGGCTGCTGTTGCTGGAGAACGAGAACGGCGTCTGGGAGCTCCCCGGCGGGCAGCTTCGCGTGGGCGAGCAGCCGATCCCGGGGCTGAAACGCGCGATCCGGGAGACGACCGGGCTCGACATCGACGTCGACGGGCCCGTGCTGAACACGGCCTGGGAGATCGACGGGGGCGGCGCGTTCGCGTCGATCTACCGCGCCCACAGCCCGACCGAGAGCGCGACGCTTTCGGGCGATCACGTCCGGGCGGTGTGGCTCGCCCCCGAGGAGGCCGTCGAACGCGACCTGAACAGCACCCAGAAACGTGCGATCGAGCGGACGGGGCTGCGCTGACGATGGCCGAGAACGACGAAAGCGAGCCGGGCGGCGCGGATACGCCGAACATCACCGCGCTCGACGACGAGACGGTCCAGCGGATCGCCGCCGGCGAGGTGGTCGAACGCCCCGCCTCGGTGGTGAAGGAGCTGGTCGAGAACAGCATCGACGCCGACGCCTCTCGCGTCTCCGTCGCGGTCGAGCGTGGCGGCAAGGACGGCATCCGCGTCCGGGACGACGGCGTCGGCATGACCGCCGACGAACTCGACCTCGCCGTCCGCGACCACCACACCTCCAAGATCGGCGACATCGCGGACCTCGAAACCGGCGTGGGGACGCTGGGGTTCCGAGGGGAAGCGCTCGCGGCGGTCGGCTCCGTCTCGCGGATGACCGTCCGCTCGAAGCCTCGCGGGGGCGAGATGGGCCACGAGCTCACCGTCACCGGCGGCGACATCGGCGAGCCGACGCCGGCTGGCTGCCCGGAGGGGACGGTCGTCGAGGTGGAGGACCTGTTCTACAACGTCCCCGCCCGACGGAAGTTCCTCAAAACCGACGCGACGGAGTTCGACCACGTCAACACCGTCGCCACGCAGTACGCGCTGGCAAACCCCGGCGTCGCCGTCTCGCTGGAGCATGACGACCGCGAGGTGTTCGCGACCGACGGGACGGGGAACCTCCGCTCGACGGTGCTCTCGACGTACGGCCGCGAGGTGGCGGAGTCGATGGTGGACGTGGAGTGGTCGGCGGACGAGGACGACGAGCCTGTTCACTCGGTACAGGGACTCGTCTCCCACCCCGAGACGACCCGCGCGGGCCGGGAGTACCTCTCGACGTTCGTGAACGACCGCTACGTCACTGCCTCGACGCTCCGGGAGGCGGTGCTCGACGCCTACGGCGGCCAGTTGGCGCCGGATCGCTACCCCTTCGCGGTGCTGTTCGTCGAACTCGACCCCGCGACGGTCGACGTGAACGTCCACCCTCGGAAGCTCGAAGTCCGCTTCGACGACGAGCAGGGCGTCCGCGAGTCGGTCACCGAGGCGGTGAAGGAGGCGCTGCTGGCGGAGGGGCTGATCCGCACCTCCGCCCCCCGCGGGCGATCGCAGGCCGACGAGACGCCGGTCCGCCCCGGGCAGGACGACGAGGAGGTCGTCGGCGGGGCGGGCACGCAGCACGAGGAAGCCAGCGGCGTGGCAGACCGGCGAGAAGCGCGGGATACCGGCGCCGAGAAGCGGTCCGGGCTCGGGCAGTCCTCGGATCGGTCCGGGAACGAACGCGGCTCGTCAACCCCGGCCGACTCCTCGGCCGGCGTGCGGGACACTGACGTCGCGACGGAGAGCGATCTCGACGACTGGAACGACGATGCTGCCCGGGAGGCGGAGTCGACGGTCGACGAGGGGACGACCACCGACTCCACGAGCGACGACGACTGGTCGGTCGACCTCTCCGGGGGCTCGTCGGCGTCGACGGGCGAATCGGGGGCAGGGCAGTCGCGGTCGACTGTCGGCTCGGCGTCAAGCACGGAGTCCGGAACGGACCAGTCCGGCGGTGGCTCGGTCGACGAGTCGGACCGCGCGGACTCCACGACTGAATCGTCCTCAACCCCGAACCGCGACCGCTCGTTCTCCACGGCGACCCAGCAGGCGCTCGGCGGCGGCACCGCGGAAGCCGGCGGCGAGTTCGACTCGCTACCCACGCTGCGTGTGCTCGGGCAGCTACAGGACACCTACGTCGTCGCGGAGACCGACGACGGGCTGGTGTTGATCGACCAGCACGCCGCCGACGAGCGCGTGAACTACGAGCGCCTCCGCCGGCAGTTCGCCGACGGGATGGCGAGCCAGGCGCTCGCGGAGTCGGTGCCGCTCGAACTCACCGCTCGCGAGGCCGAACTGTTCGCGAGCCACGCCGACGCGCTCGGGGAGATCGGTTTCGAGGCCGAACGTGCGACCGGCGATTGTCGGGCGGGCGCCGGAAACGATACGACCGGCGACGGTCGGCCGGGCGCCGGCGACGACCGCACGGTCGAGGTGACGGCGGTCCCGGCGGTGTTCGACGCCACGCTCGACCCCGAACTCCTGCGGGACGTGCTCTCGGCGTTCGTCACCGAGGGCGATGGCGAGGCGGCGGTCGACGACGCCGTCGACGATCTGCTCGCGGATCTGGCCTGCTACCCCTCGGTGACGGGGAACACCTCGCTGACCGAGGGCTCGGTGAGCGACCTGCTGTCGGCGCTGGACGACTGCGAGAACCCGTACGCCTGCCCGCACGGTCGCCCCGTGATCGTGGAGATCTCGGGCGAGGAGATCGGTGAGCGGTTCGAGCGCGACTACCCTGGACACGGCGGACGCCGGCAGTAACGGACGGCGACTCTCGTGTCGCCGTCAACGGACCGAGGCGGCGTCGGGCACGGCGGACGCCGGCGATAGGAGGCGGCGTCGGGCACGATGAACGTCGCCGCGAGTAGCTACTCCTCACTCAGCACGTCCGCCAACTCCTCGGCAACGTACGCCCCCAGTTCCGCCTTGCTGCCGGTGAACTCCACGTACCCCTCGCCGCGCACCAGCAACGCCCGTGTCTCGTCGCCGCCCATCACGCTCGCGTCGTTGGCGACGACGAACGAGAGCCCGGCGCGGTCCATGATCCGCCTCGCCTCGTCGACCAGTGCCTCGTCGTCGCCGGCGGTCTCGGCTTTGAAGCCGACGATCGGCAGGTCGGGATGGCCGTCCCGAACGTCGTCGATCAGCTTCGGCGCCGGAGTGAGCGTCAGCGTGCGCTCCTCGCCGGATTTGATCTTCTCCGCGGCGGTGTCGACGGTGAAGTCCGAGATCGCGGCCGCGGAGATCAGTGCGTCGCCGCCGACCGAGAGCGTCTCCAGCACGGCGTCACGCATCTCTGCCCCCTGCTCGACCTGTCGAACTGCGGCGTAGGGCACGTCGCCGCCGTCGTGGACCAGCGTCACGTCGGCGCCGCGAACGTAGCAGGCCTTCGCGACTGCTCGCCCCGTCTTCCCCGACGCGCGGTTGGTGAGCGTCCGGATCGGATCGATCGGCTCGCTGGTCGCGCCCGCGGTGACAACGACGTGCTGGTCGGCCAGAGAGTCCGGCGTCACTGCGCGGGCGACCTCGGTGACGATCGCCTCCTCGGTCGCGATCTTGGCTTTCCCTTCCTCGATCCGCGGGTCGGCGAACTCGACGCCCCAGGACTCCACGCGGTCGATCGCGTCCAGTACGCCCGGATGGTCGTACATCGGTTCGTGCATCGCGGGCGCGATCACGACCGGCACGTCCGCGCCGAGTGCGGTCGTCGCGGTCGTCGTCACCGGCGAGTCGTCGATGGCGGCAGCGATCTTCCCGACGGTGTTCGCGGTGCCGGGCGCGATCAGGAGCACGTCCGCCCAGCCGTCACGGCCACAGAGTTCGACGTGTTCGACTCCCCCGGTGAGTTCGGTGATCGGTTCGCGGCCGGTGGCGAACTCCACCGCCCAGGGGTGGACGATTCCCTGTGCGCTCTCGGTCAGCACGCCGCGGACTTCGGCGCCCTGCCGGCGGAGTTCGTGGGCGAGTTCGACGACTTTCACCGCCGCGATACTGCCGGTGACACCGAGCGCGACGTTGACGCCTTCGAGCATCGACCGACCGGTGGGACGCCGGGGGCTTAAACACCGCCCGCGCCTACTCGGATCCGTGTGTACGCTGACGCTCGCCTGGCAGACCTTCGACGACGCGCCCGTGGCCGTGGCCGCGAACCGCGACGAGCAACGTGACCGGCCCTCAGAGCCGCCTGCGCGGCTCGGGACGGAGCCGACCGTGATCGCGCCCCGAGACGCGAAAGCTGGAGGGACCTGGCTGGGGTACAACGAGTCCGGGCTGTTCGTCGGGATCACGAACCGCTGGACCGACGCCGACCTCGCGGGCGAGCGCTCGCGGGGGCTGCTCACCCGCGACGCGCTGCGGGAGCCCTCCGCGACGGAGGCCGTCACGATGGTCGAGAACGCCGTCGAAGCGGACGAGTACGCGGGGTTCAACCTCGTGCTCGCCGACGCCGACGCGGCGTACCTGCTGGAGTGGGACGGCCGACTGCTGGTCCGCGAACTGGAGCCGGGGGTCCACGTCGTCGTCAACGTCGGCGCCAGCGACGCGCCCGCGATCCCGTTTTCCGAACCCGAACGCGGGCAGGAGCAGGCCGAGGACGCCGCGGCCGTCCGGACCGAACTCCTCCCCGACCCCGACGAGGACAGCGACGCGTGGCTCGACCGCGCGAAGGCGGTGCTCGGCGATCACGACTACGGCGTTTGCGTCCACCAGAACGGCTACGGGACTGTGTCGGCGTCGTTGCTCTCGCTGGGCGACGACGGAGAAGTCAGGTTCGAGTTCGCCGACGGGTCGCCGTGTGAGACGGCGTTCGAGCCCGTCGACGCGGCGGTCGATCTCGACGCGGCGTAGCTCGATTCTTCGCCTACCGCCTTCGGTCCGATCGTTCTACCGTCGGAGCGCCGCGTCCGCGGCGGCGCCCACAACCACACCCGCGGCGAACCCCGCTGCGGCGACTTTCCGTCGGCGCGCGGCCACCTCTGCTGGGAAGTACTCCTCCGTCAGGTCGAGCGTGCGCTCGGCGAGCTGGTGGCGCGCCGCGGCGGCCTCCTCGCTCTCGGCTGCCCGGGCCCGAAGCGCCTCGTAGCGGCGCCGGAGCTGCTCTGCAGCCATCTCGCTGTCGATACCGCGCTGGACGTTGCTGAGTTCCATACTCCTCCTCCGCTGTCAGCGGAGATAACTGTTGCGTGCGAAAGGACAGGAGTTCGCACGCTCGCTCCGGCGGCGCCCGTTAGAGCGAGAACCGCGCAATCGTCTCGTGCTCCGCGCCGTCGTCGCCGAGGACCGAGCGCTTCAGGCGGAGCTCCTCGGCCGTGAAGCGGCCGACCGTCGGATCGGTGTTCCGGATTCGGTCCTGCACGAGGTCCTTCCCGCGAGCGTCGTTCATGCGGGCGAGCGTGACGTGGGGCGTGAAGGGGTTGTCCGCTTCCTCGAACCCTCTGTCGGTGGCCTCCGTTTCGAGTGCGGCCGCGAGTGATTCGAGGTCGGCGGCGCCGTCGCGCACGCCCGCCCAGACCACCGAGATGTACTCCTCGGACGGGAACGCGCCGAGGCTGCCGACCTCCATCTCGAACGGGTCGAGATCGGCCGCGTTGACCGCCGCCGCGCCGGCGGCTTTCGCGTCGCCGACCGTCGGCTCCTCGTCGGCCTCGTCCTCCGTGGGGGTATCCCCGAGAAACTTCATCGTCAAGTGCGCCTGGTCGGGGTCGGTGAAGTTCAGCCCCTCCGCAGCCGCGAGGTCGTCCTGTAGCGCCGCGAACGGCTCGCGGAGGTCGTCGGGCAGGTCGATCGCGAAGAACAGTCGCATACCGGGCGGCAGGGGCCGGCGGCCGCTAAGCGTTGGGGCTCGGTCGACGGGAGTCAGTCGTCCGCGGGCGCGTGGCCACCCTCACCGTGCTGCTTCGTGTAGGGAAGCTTCCCGCCGGCGGAGAGGAGGTCGCGCTGTCGCTCGGAGGCGTCCAGTCGCGTGGTCGCGGTCCACTCGTCGTTCACGCGGATCGTGAACGCCTCCCTGCCCGCGGTCACCCCCTCGTCGACGTCGCCGACGATCGCGACCTCGTCGCCCTGCTCGATGCGGTCGTACGTCGCCGCGTCGATCGTCAGCGGGAGCAGTCCGAAGTTGAACAGGTTCGCCTCGTGGATGCGGGCGAAGCTCCGGGCCAGCACGGCCTCGACGCCGAGATACATCGGACACAGCGCCGCGTACTCCCGGGAGCTTCCCTGCCCGTAGTTCTCCCCGGCGACCAGCACGCTGCTGTCGGTCGCGAGCGCCCGCTCGGCGAACCCCTCGTCGATCCGCGAGAGCGTGAAGTTGCTCAGTTCGGGGATGTTCGACCGGTAGATCGACACGTCCCCCGTCGCCGGGATGATGTGATCCGTCGTGACGTTGTCCCCCATCTTCAGCAGCGCCGTCCCCGACAGGTCGCTTCCGAGGGGCGCTTTCAGTGGAACCTCGCCGATGTTCGGCCCCTTGATGAGTTCGTCGTCGACGGCCTCCTCCGGCGCGATGAGCCCCGCCTCGGAGTCAGGGTAGCGCTCCGGGAGTTCGACTCCGGGGGGTGTCGGCCCGTCCGGTTCCCGGGCCAGCGTCCGGGGGTCGACGATCTCCCCCTCGATCGCCGCGGCGGTCGCGACCTCCGGCGAGCAGAGGTAGACGGCGTCGTCTTCGAGCCCGGAGCGCCCCCGGAAGTTCCGGTTGAACGTCCGCACGGAGACGGAGTCCGACGCGGGGACGTGGCCGATACCGACACACGCGCCGCAGGTCGCCTCGGAGACGTTCACGCCGGCGGCCATCAGCTCGGCCGTCCACCCCTCGCGGGCGAGCATCTCGGTAGTTCGTCTGGACCCCGGCGCGACGATCATCTCGGTCCCGCGATCGACCGTTCGGTCCTCGAGCATCTTCGCGGCCGGGAGAACGTCCTCGTAGCCGCCGTTGGTGCAGGAGCCGATCAGCACCTGATCGACGCTCGTTCCCGCCACCTCCGCGACCGGAACGACGTTGTCGGGCATCGACGGCTCCGCGATCAGGGGCTCGATCGCCGAGAGGTCGACGACGAGCTCGTCGTCGTACTCAGCGTCGTCGTCGGGGGCGATCTCGATGTAACAGTCCTCCCGGCCCAGCCGTTCGAGGTACGCCCGCGTCGCGTCGTCGGACGGGAAGACGGAGCTCGTCGCCCCCAACTCCGTCCCCATGTTCGTGATCGTGGTGCGCTCGGGGACGGTGAGCGTCTCGACGCCGGGGCCGGTGTACTCGAACACTTTCCCGACCCCGTAGTTGACCGAGTGTCGGCGCAGGAGCTCGAGGATCACGTCCTTGGCGGTCGCCCATCCGGGCAGCTCACCCTCCAGCCGGACCTCGACGATCTCGGGCATTTCGACGTAGTAGGCGCCGCCGCCCATCGCGACGGCAACGTCGAGGCCGCCGGCGCCGATGGCTAACTGCCCGAGCCCGCCCTGTGTGGCGGTGTGGGAGTCGCTGCCGAGCATCGTCTTCCCGGGCGCCGCGAACCGCTCCGTGTGGACCTGGTGGCAGATGCCGTTGCCGGGCTCCGAGAAGTGCGCGCCGAAGCTGCCCGTCGCCGAGCGGAGGAACCGGTGGTCGTCGGTGTTCCGGAAGTCGTACTGGTAGGCGTGGTGGTCGCAGTACTGCGCCGCGAGTTCGGTCTGGACCTCGTCGAGATCCAGCGCTTCGAACTGGAGCCAGACGAGGTTCCCCGTCGTGTCGTGGAGCAGCGCCTGATCGACCTCGATCCCGATCTCCTCGCCCGGGGTGAGGCTCCCGTCCACGAGATGTGCCTCGAGTATCTGCTCGGTGACTGTGCCGGCCATACTGGCGACTCTCCGATACGGCGGGTAAGGCTTTCGCCTCCGAGATGTGTGAACACGGAGCGATACGGGAGTCGGAACTGCGCGACGCGTAACCCTTACCCCCGACGACCGCGAACCGCGAGTAATGAGTGACAACCCCCGTGAGGACCGTGACCACCAGTTCTCGGAGGGGCAGGGGCTCCCCGACGAGTTCGAGGAGTTCGACATCGACCCGCCCGAACTGAAAGTCGACCCCGGCGAGGTCGACCCCGTCGACACCCGGGTGCTGTCGGACCTGCTCGACGAGCGCAACATCGCGAAGGAGGAGGTCGACACCGACCAACTGATCGACGTCGGCGTCTCCTACACGAAGATCAACCGCTTCGAGGAGGCGACGGCGACGTTCGAGCGCGCCGCGCAGTTCGCCGAGGACCCCCAGAAGGAGCAGGAGGCCTGGGTGAACAAGGGCGCCGCCCACGCCGAACTCGAGGAGTACGACGAGGCGATCGGCGCGTACAAGGAGGCGATCGACATCGATGACGACTCCGAGCACGCCGCCACCGCCGAGACGAACCTCGCCTACGCCCTCTGGGAGTTCGGCCAGAGCGAGGAGGCGCTGCGCCACGCCGAGAACGCCGTCGAGATCGACCCCCGGTTCGCGCAGGCCTGGTACAACCGCGGCTTCTTCATGCTCGAACGCGGGCTCGCCGAGGACGCCGTCGACTGCTTCGAGAACGCCCAACGCCTCGGCATGAACAACGCCGAGGTGCTGGAGGAGAAAGTCCGCGCGCTCGAGGAGGTCGGCCGCGAGGAGGAGGCCGAGGAGGTCCGCCAGCGTGCCGAGGAGATGCGTGAGGAGGCCGAACAGGAGATGGTCGAGGAGTACTGATGCTGCTGCGCGAACGGGAGACCGAACGCGGCCTGCTCGTCTCGGTGTGTGACGCCGACCTGCTCGGCCGCACGTTCGAGAACGGGGAGGTCTCGATCACCGTCGAGGAGTCGTTCTATGGCGGCGACGGCGCCGTCGAGGCCGACGCCGACGCGGTCGTCGACGGCCTGCGCCGGGCCTCAGTCGCGAACCTCGTCGGCGAGGAGTGCGTCGGCGTCGCCGTCGAAGCGGGCATCATCGACGAGGCGACGGTGCTGGAGGTCGGGGAGACCCGCCACGCACAGCTGTTGCAGTTCTAAGCCGGGAACTCCTCCCGTTCCGTTCGCTCGACCGACCAGCGACTGCTGCGCTGTCGGTGAAAAAGCGGACCCCGATCGTTGCGGGACGACCGGGAATCGAGAAGGGAGCGCGGTCAGCTGTGGGTGTGCCGGAATGTGGATGTGGGGGAATGCCGGAATGCGTCGGTGGCTGACCGCCTCCCAGCGATCAGGGTGATCGCTCCGCATGTATCCCCCTGACGGCTATACATATTACCGTCCGATAGCGGTGGGGCTATACAGATACACCACTTCGGTCGGTTCGTTCCCGACGGTTTCTGGTCCGGCAGTGGCTCGCGGCGTTTTTCCGGGCAGATCGCGTTGCTCGCGGGTCGCTTCGCTCCCCGCTCGCTTTTCCGGGGTCGTTTGCCTCCGCTCGCTGTCGCTCGCGGCGTTTTCCGACCCCGCTACCGAAGACCCCTTCCCCCTCCAACCCCCAGTATCTCGTAATGGCTACCCACGAGACGACCGCGCTCGACGTCGACGCCATCCGGGAGGATTTCCCCATCCTCGACCGGAAAGTCGGCGGCGACGTGACCGTTCCCGGCCCGGACGAGGGTGACGACACGACGCTGTACTACCTCGACAACGCCGCGACCAGCCACACGCCGAAGCAGGTCGTCGAGGCGATGACCGAGTACTACTACCAGTACAACTCCAACGTCCACCGCGGCATCCACAGCCTGAGTCAGGAGGCATCCGTCGCCTACGAGGAGGCCCACGACCGCGCCGCCGAGTTCGTCGGCGCCGACGGTCGCGAGGAGATCGTGTTCACCAAGAACACCACCGAGGCGTTCAACCTCGTCGCCTACACCTGGGGGCTAACCGAGCTCGAACCGGGCGAGAACGTCGTCACCACGCAGATGGAGCACCACGCCTCCCTCGTGACGTGGCAGCAGCTCTGTGCCAAAACGGGCGCGGAGATCCGCTACGTCGAGATCGACGACGACGGGCGGCTCGACATGGACGACCTGCGCGAGAAGGTCGACGACGACACCGCGATGGTGAGTACGGTCCACATCTCGAACACGCTCGGGACGATCAACCCCGTCGCCGAGATCACGGACATCGCCCACGAGCACGACGCGCTCTCCTTCGTCGACGGCGCACAGGCCGTCCCCACGCGCCCGGTCGACGTGGACGCGATCGACGCCGACTTCTACGCGTTCTCGGGCCACAAGATGCTCGGCCCGACGGGGATCGGCGTACTCTACGGGAAGGAACACCTGCTCGAAGAACTCCCGCCGTTCCTCGTCGGCGGGTCGATGATCCGCCGCGTGGAGTTCGAGGACTCGACGTGGGAGGACCTTCCCTGGAAGTTCGAGGCCGGCACGCCGCCGATCGCCGAGGCCGTCGGCTTGACTGCCGCCATCGACTACCTCGAGGACGTGGGGATGGACGCGATCGCCCAGCACGAGGCCGAACTCGCGGGGTACGCCTACGACCGCCTGAACGAGTTCGACGACATCGAGATCTACGGCCCCCGCGAGGAGCGCGGCGGGCTGGTGGGGTTCAACCTCGAGAGTGTCCACGCCCACGACCTCTCCTCGATCCTCGACGATCACGGCGTCGCGGTCCGCGCGGGTGACCACTGCACCCAGCCGCTGCACGACGTGCTGGGCGTCCCCGCCTCGACGCGGGCCTCGTTCTACCTCTACAACCGCAAAGACGAGATCGACGAACTGATCGAGGCCGTCGATACGGCGCGCGAACTGTTCGCCTGATCGGCTCTGGGGTCGCGGTGGCGCGAATGCGGAGCGCGCTCCGTCGCGCGACGGGCGCGAGGGATGAGCGAGTGAGCAACGCGAACGAGCGAATCGGCTGGGGAGGCGTGTGGGCTGTGCGGGGCGATGCGGTTACAAGTGGTCTACGAACGAGATGCTGTTGCGGTCGCCGTTCACGCTAGAAACCACCCACAGCGACGTCTGCACTCGTCCACTCTCCGTTCGTGCTCGCAGAATCGGCCGAATACCCCGGAACCCTTTTCCCCCGAAACCGTCTGTTTCGAGCCATGAGTGGCTCGGACATGTACCGCCAGCAGATCCTCGACCACTACAAGAACCCGCGCAACTACGGGGAGATGCAGGACCCCGACTTCTCCCACGTGGGCGAGAACCCCTCCTGTGGCGACACGATCCAGGTCGACGTGAAGCTGGCCGACGACGACGAGACGATCGAGGCGGTCTCCTTCACCGGCGACGGCTGTGCCATCTCGCAGGCCGCGGCATCGCTGCTGACCCAGGAGCTCCCGGGCAACAGCATCGAGGAGCTGCAGGCGATGGACACCGACGACATCGTCGACATGCTCGGCGTCGACATCTCGCCGATGCGGATCAAGTGTGCGGTGCTCGCCCGCCAGATCGCCCAGGACGGCGCGAAGCTCTACCGCGGCGAACTCGACGAGAAGGACCGCACGATAACCGAAGAGTAGTCAGTTCTCGGAACTGATTCCCGGCACGCCTCGTCGGTTACGTATGGCGGTACGTTTTTGGAACGCCGTCTCAACAGCGATAACGAATGGCCTCGGACGAGATCATCGAGGTGCTCGGGAACAAGTACAACCCGGAGATTCTCGAGGCAGCGGGCGAGCCGAAATCCGCACAGGAGCTCTCCGAGGAGCTCGACGTGCCGATCGCGACCTGCTACCGTCGGATAGAGGAGCTGACCGAGGCTGACCTGCTGGAGCTCCACGACCGGCCGCTCTCGGAGGAACACCGCCGGATCAAGGTGTACCGCCGCTGTGTCGACGAGGTGTCGATCGACTTCCGGGACGGGCTGAGCGTCGAACTCGAACAGCGCTCGGACGTGACCAACAAACTCGACGAGGTCTGGCGTCGGATGTCACAGGGACAGAGCTAGAACCCCGGCTGCTCCTCGCTACCCATCATCGAGAAGCCGCCGGCGCGCTCGTAAACGGTGATGCCGCCGTCGCCGATCTCCATCGGGAAGATGTCGGTGTTGATATCCTGTTTGCGCATCTTCGCAACCCAGACGTAGCGGTTCACGCCGTTGTCCGTCGGCGTCTGGATGAAGTAGATGTTGCCGTCGGTGAGGAAGTTCTCCAGCCCGATCTCGGTCTCGGGAAACACCGCGCCCTGCTCGTTGATCAGCAGCGAGGTGAGCCCGTTCTTCTTGAGGATGTCCGAGAACTTCAGCAGGTAGGTGCGGTTCTCCTTCTCGTCGTCGAAAAAGAGGCTGAACATCGTCAGCGAGTCGAGCACCAGCCGGTCGTACGTGGTGCCGGCGAAATCCTGCAGCAGGCGGTCGATCGCGGTGTTGAAGTCCTCCTCCCGGAGCATCGTCGACTTGTCGTACACCTTGATGTCGCCGCGATCGACCATCTCGCCCCAGTCGTCGAAGCCGATCGACTCCGCGGCCTCTCTGATGTCCTCGGCGTTCTCCTCGAAGGAGATGTAGATCCCCTTCTCGTCGAACTCCTCGACGCCGGTGTGGAGGTACTGGATGCCGAAGATGCTCTTGCCCGTCCCGGGGTTGCCGCTGACCAGAACCGTCGAGTTCTCGACGATACCGCCGTTGAGAATAGAGTCGAGACCGTCAACGCCGGTCTCGGTCACGTCGACCATGAGTAGGGAGAGGTAGCGTCGCGGAGGGGATTAACTTTTGCGAGGCGAACTCCCCCTAGGATACGGCTCCCGTTCGCAGCACGTTCCCGACCGCGCGAACGCGGGAAGGCGAGGGATCGAGCGGCCGGGGGACGACGGTAAAGTTAACTAAAGGCGGCCGATGGGTTAGGGCTATGAGCGAGGCGGGCACCGGCGCGGGGGGCCGAACCGACGAGCGGGAGGACGACACGCGAGTGTTGATCCTCGAAGACGAACCGGACGTGGCGGAGCTCTACTCCACCACCGTCGCGGCCGAGGGGTACGACGTCGACGTCGCGAACAGGCTCGACGAGGCGTCGGCGATGGTGGGCGGGGAGTACGACATCGCGCTGCTCGATCGGCGGCTCCCGGACGGACACGGCGAGGAGCTGCTCGCGGAGATCCGCGACCGGGAGCTCGACATCCGGGTCGGGATGGTGACAGCTGTCGAGCCCGACTTCGACATCGTGGAGATGGGGTTCGACCTCTACGTGCTCAAGCCGCTCTCACAGGGCGACCTGCTCGACGCCGTCGAACGCCTCGGCGCGCGGAGCCAGTACGACGACCGGCTCCAGCGAACCGCGTCGCTGGCCTCCAAGCGGGCGACGCTCGAAGCCGAGAAACCCCGGGAGGCGCTCGAGCGCAACGAGCAGTACCAGCAGCTGACCGACGAGCTCGACGAGCTCGACGACGAACTCGACCGGATCACCGAACGGTTCGACACCCAGGACTACCGACAGCTGTTCGAGGATATCGGCAGCTAGTCGCCGAGCTGCTCGCCGACGATCCGGTCCGCTTCGTCGAGGAACGCGTCCCGCTGCTCCCGTGGGATCGTCGCGCCAGCCGCCACGTCGTGGCCCCCACCGCCGCCGCCGACCGCGTCCGCGGCTTCGGACATCACGACCGAGAGGTCCAGGCCGTCACGGACGAGGAATCCGCTCCCCCGCGCCGACACTTTCAGCTCGTCGCTGTCCTCCTGGGCGAACGCGACGATCGGCTGATCGCGGCGGATCCCCGACGCGCCCAGCGCCATGCCGGCGATGATGCCGACGATGGTTTCCCGGATGTGTGTGCCGGCGTCGAACCACTGGAGGTTGTCGGCCTGTTCGACGCCCTCGGTTTTTACCCACTCCAGTCCCTCCGAGAGGTTCCGGCGGTGGGTGCGGAGGAGCCGCCGCGCCTCCTCGAGCGCCTCGTCGCGATAGCCCAGACAGACCGCCAGCCCGACGTCCGCCCGCTCGTAGCGCGCAGTGGCGTTCAGCACCGTCGAGAACTCGCTCACGTCACGGAGCTCCGTCCCCACCTCCTCCGCGGAGAGGACGTACGTCGTCGTCGTGACGCCGTTGACGCGCTCCGGAGGAACGCCCCGCGAGATGGCGTGGCGCATCAGCGCGCTCGCGACGGTCTGACGCTCCTCGAAGGAGAGATCCACCCAGCGCCGCCAGTCGCCGTCGACTTTCAGGTCGACGTCGAGGTCGGAGAGGAAGCGGATCGACCCCTCCTCGTCGCCCGAGATGCCCGGGATCCGAAGTTCGCTTGCGTACTCGAGGAGTTTCGGCAGCGGTCGCGTCTGCCGACCGTACAGCGAGATATCCGTTACCTCCTCGATGGCGCCGGCCGCGACGCCCTCGGCGACGATCCCCTCGTTCGCGCCGATCAGGCCGCCGTCGGTGTCCTGCATGTCGCCGACCGCGCCGACGACTGCCAGCGCCGCGAGGTCGCGGTTGTCGACGTCGTCTGGCTCCATCGCGCGAGCGAGCACGTACGTCGCGCCGGCGCCCGAGAGTTCGGATGCGCCGTCGATGTCGAACAGCAGGGGGTTGAGGTGGTGGTCGATCTCGGGCGGATCCTCACCCTCCTCGCCGGTGGCCGGCTGGTGGTGGTCTGCGACGACGGCGTCGAACGCGCTGTTGCGATGGTGGGGGAGGATGTCGTCAAGTTGGCCGCTGCCGAAGTCCGTGAACAGCGCGACCTCGTGATCGGTCGCGGCGATCCGGTCGATCGCCTCGGCGTCCAGCTGCTTCTCGAAGGTGGTCTCGAAGGGGATCCCCGCCCGCTCCAGCGCGCTGGCGGCGATCGCGCCGCTGGTGAGGCCGTCGGCGTCGATGTGGGAGGCCAGCACGACGGAGTCGGCGGCCAGCAGGCGGTCCGCACAGGCGGTCGCGCGCTCGGCCATCACGGGGACGGGGTCGCTCATCGCTCTGGTGGGAGTGGGTTCGCTCTCGGGTTTAAACTCTCGCTTGCGAGGGCGGGAAACTCCGCGAGCGATAGCGAGCGGAGGCAAACGCCCTCGTGAAGCGAACGGCGAACGAAGTGAGCCGTGAGCAGCGGTAGCGGGACCAGGAAACTCCGCGAGCAATAGCGAGCGGAGGCAAACGCCCTCGTGAAGCGAACGGAATGAGCCGTGAGCCCCTCAGTCGTCCGGAACGACCTCGGGCGAGCGCAGCGGTTCGGGGTCGCCGTCGAGCGTCGCGAGCACCATCGCCGCCGTCAGCACCGCGAGACCGGCACAGACCAGGTACTCCACACCGACGCCGACCGTGGACGCGAGCGGTAGTGCGACGAGTGGTCCGATCGTCGACCCGAGGTCACCGAACACGTTGTACACGCCGCCGAGCTTCCCCACGTCGCCGCCGGGCGCGATGTCGCCGAGGTACGCGAGCAGCGGTGGTCCCGTGCCGCCGACGCCGATCCCAACGAGCGCCACCCCGACGACCGTGCTCTCGACGGAGGGGAACAGTCCGAGCAGCGCGAACCCGCCCGCGAGCAGCCCCAGCGACGGGATGACGGTGTACGTTCGTGAGGGCAGCGTGTCCGAAAGCCGCCCGACCAGCAGCGTCGTCACCGACATCGCGAGCACGGAGATGGCCATCACGATCCCGCTGACGCCCGTCGACGCTAGCGATCCCAGCCCGATGTCGAACTCGCGGGTGTACAGAACCACCGTCGAGAGCAGGATCCCCGCATAGAGGAAGCGAACCGCGAGGTTGGTCGCGCCGATGCCGAGCACGCGCGCGTCGGCACGGACGACCGCCGGCAGGTCCCGGAGCCGCGTCGTCGACGCCGCTGCCCCCTCCACGTTCGGCAGCACGACGAACGCGACGACGGCCGCGAACAGCCCGGCGGCCCCGGCGACGGTGAACGCCTCACTGTACCCGTAGAGGTCAGTCAGGAGCCCCCCGAGGATCAGCCCGGCGGGGAAGCCAAGGCTCTGGCCGCCGCGCATGTAGCCGACCCACTTCCCGCGGTTCTCCGCGGTGGTGACGTGGGTGACCGTGCTGAACGCGCCGACGAACACGAACGCCGAGCCCACACCCCACAGCGCCCGTGAGAGGAAGAACACCGCAGCGCTGGACAGCGGGAGCGGCCCGGGGTCGAGGCCGACCACGTAGCCAAAGGGAACCAGCCCCTGGACGAAGAGACCGGCGAGCATCGGGCGCCGGGTGCCGACGCTGTCGAGCACCTGTCCCGCCGGCGTCGCCAGCAGGAGGCGGGTGAAGCGGTTGACCGAGAGGATCAGTCCGACAACGAACGAGGAGATGCCTAGAACGGTCTTCAGCGTCGGCAGCGTCGGGAACGCGACACCGCCACCCACACCGCCGAAGAACACGCCGGCGATGACCGCGCCGACGACGACCGGGACGCTGGGGTTCTCGTCGTCGATGGCCGGCTTCGAGGGGGTGGGGAACCGCACGCGTTACCAGGCGTACTCCTCGCGCGGGTCGGTCGCGTCCGCCTCGCGGTCGAACACGTGCTCGCCGTCGACGAACACGTGCTGGGTGCGCGTGTCGACGCGCCAGAACTCGCCGTTCCAGACCGCCACGTCGGCGTCGGTGCCGGGTTCGAGCGTGCCCACGCGGTCCTCGACGCCGAGGATCTCCGCCGCGTTGATCGTGACGGCGTCGAGTGCAGCCTCGGCGGGTAGCCCCTCCCGCACCGCGAGACCGACACAGACGTCGAGGTGCTGCTGGGGGAGGATCGGCGCGTCGGTCTGGATCGCGATTTTCACGCCGGCGTCGTGAAGGATCCCCGGCGTCTCGAACGTGATGTTCCGAAGTTCGTACTTGCTGGCCGAGGAGATCGACGGACCGACGACGGCGGGCACGTCGCGTTTCACGAACTCGTCGGCCATCACGTGGCCCTCCGTGGCGTGTTCGATCGAGAGGTCGTCGATGCCGAACTCGTCGGCGATCCGGAACACGGTCCGGATGTCGTCGGCACGGTGGGCGTGAACCCGCAGCGGGAGGTCGCCCGTGAGTACGCGAGAGAGGTTCTCCATCCCGAGGTCGCGTTCGAATTCCTCGTCGGCGTTCCCCTTCCGGTCGAGGTAGTCCTCGGCGGCCATGAACTGCTCCCGAAGCGTCGCGGCGACGCCGGGGCGGGTCGACGGCTGGCGTCCCTCCTGCTCGCCGTGGAAGCGCTTGGGGTTCTCGCCCATCGCGGCCTTCATCCCGTCCTCCTTGATCAGCATCTCGTCGGCGTGGTCGCCGACGTGCCCTCGTTGAAGTCACCGTCCTCGGGTTCGCCCCACTCAGCCATGCCCGCGTGGGAGTGGGCGTCGACCAGACCCGGCGTGACGTGAGCGCCGTCGACGTCGAGCTCCGCAGCATCGCTCGGCGCGTCCACCGCACCCACGCCGGCGATCTTCCCGTCCTCGATCAGCACGTCGCCCTCGACTGTTCCGCGTTCGGTCTGGGTGTGGACGATCCCGTTCCGGATGACTCGCATACCCGCGGGTTGCGCCGCGGAGACAAATGATTTCGGTTCGAAGCAGGCTGTGGAGCGGGGCCGAGGTCGCAGGGGGCCACGAGCTGTCTATGCCACAGCCACTCACGGTCGGGGTAAAGTTAAGTAGTGCGCCGACAGACGCTCTGACAGGACGAACGATGCGCATCCCGACATCCCACTCAATGCTCACAGCGTCCAATAGCTGTGGGCTTGGGTCTACCGGAGCGGACCGGTTCGGGTATGTCGGGATTATTGCCATCGTACGCCCGCAGGTTCGGTCCGGTCGGCTCGCAGCGTGAATCGGTTCACGGCGGCCCGGTCGGTGCGAACCTGCACTCTCCTGGAGCCGTCTGTTCACGCTGTGGGCCAACTCCCACGGGAGCTGGTCCCCCCAGCACGTTCGAGTCGTGGTGGGAGCGTGCGATGAGCACCAAAAGCTCCGAGGGCTCGGCGGTTCGCCGCCAGCCCATCGGCGTGACCTGTACAGTGAGCGTCCCACGAAACGCTGCCGGCGACCTCGAAACCGGGGTCCGCGACCGCCTCGGCGACGCCGACGGCGTCGACACCGTCGAGGCCGTCGACCTCGAAGGCATCCGTCCCGGCCTGAACGACCTGACGGTCAACGTCTCGGCGTCGCTGCTGGTCGACGACACGGGCGACGTCGGCACGCGGTTGGAGGAGCGGTTCGGCGTCAGTGACGTGGAGGTGGAGTTACGAACCGGGCCGCCGTAACGAAGGCACGGCGCGCGACCGGCTGGCGCCTCCGGGCGCCAGCCACGGAGCCTATGCCGTGGCTGTGCGTAGCCCCAAACGGCGCGCGACCGCCGACGACCTCCGTGCTGTCGCGACGGAGCGTATGCCGTGCCTTTGTGTAGCCAGCCACGGCGCACGACCTGCTGGCGTAGACGAGAGCGTCGCTCTCGTCTGCCAACCAGAACGCGACGCGTTCTGGTGACGACCTCCGGGCGCCAGCCACGGAGACGACGCCGTGGCTGTGCGTAGCCCAAAGACGGCGCGTGACCGCCGCCGACGAAATCGGCGCCGATCGCGCTCCAGCCACCCTTCTCTCCGTCCCCAACCGACCAGCGACGCCGTCGGGGAAGGGTAAGGTAGTTACCCGTTCCGCCCCCGACTCCGGCCATGAGCGTACTCGAGGACGCCCGCGCCGTGATCGCGGTCGGCGGCGTCTGCGACGCCTGTCTGGGCCGCGCCTTCGCCGACCGGAGCCACGGCCTCACCAACCGCGAACGGGGCCGGGCGCTGCGGACCACTATCGGCCTCGACGACGACGAGCCGCCCGACTACGTCGACCCCGCGGACTGCTGGGTGTGTGAAGGCTACTGCGGCGAGTTCGACGTGTGGGCCGAGCGCGCCGCCAGCGAGGTCGAGGACGTCGAGTTCGAGAGCTACCAGGTCGGCACCCGTCCGCCCGCCCTGATCGAGGAGAACGAGCGCATGCTCCGAGAGGACGCCGGTCTCGACGCCGACGCCGGCGAGGCGTTCAAAAGCGAGTTCAACCGCGAGGTCGGCAAGCGCGTCGGCCGACTCACCGACACCGAGGTCGACTTCGGGCGCCCCGACGTGCAGTTCCTGCTCGATCTCGGGGACGACGCGGTGGTCGCCGAGGTCAACTCCGCGTTCGTCTACGGCCGCTACCGAAAGCTGGAGCGTGGCATCCCGCAGACGAAGTGGCCCTGCTCGGCCTGCAACGGCAGCGGGCGACAGGGCCGGGAGCCCTGCGAGGAGTGTGACGGGTTGGGCTACCGCTACCCTGAGAGCGTCGAACAGCTCACTGCCCCCGTCGTCGAGGACGTGATGGACGGCGTCGGCGCGACGTTCCACGGCGCGGGCCGGGAGGACGTGGACGCGCGGATGCTCGGCACCGGTCGGCCGTTCGTGATCGAAGTCGAGGAGCCCCGCCGGCGCACGGTCGACACCGACCGCCTGCAGGCGGACATCAACGCCTTCGCGGAGGGGAAAGTCGAGGTCGAGGGGCTGCGCCTCGCCACCCACGAGATGGTCGAGCGTGTCAAGCGCCACGACGCCTCCAAGCGCTACAGCGCACAGGTCGCGTTCGACGAGCCGGTCGACGCCGACGCCTTCGCCGACGCGCTCGCGGAGCTCGACGGCGCGACGATCGAACAGGAGACGCCGAACCGCGTCGACCACCGCCGCGCGAGCAAGGTCCGGACCCGCGACGTGTACGAGATCGAGGGTGAACTCGAGGGCTCCCGGACCGCCACCGTCGAGGTCCACGGCGAGGGCGGCCTCTACATCAAGGAGCTCATTTCGAGCGACGAAGGACGAACAACCCCCTCGCTCGCGGGCCTGCTCGGCATCGACGCCGAGGTGACCGCGCTCGACGTGCTCCGGGTCGACGGCGAGTCCGAGCCGTTCGAGAACGCATCGTTCTTCCGGGACTGATGACCGTCGGCGCCGACGAGGCGGGCAAGGGGCCCGCGCTTGGGCCGATGGTCGCCGGCGCGGTCCGTGCCGACCCCGACGACCTCCCCGAGGGGCTCGCGGACTCGAAACAGCTCACCGAGACGCGCCGGGAGGAGTTGGCCGCCGAACTCCGCGACAATCCCGATATTTCGGTCGCGACGGCCGCGATCCCGCCCGAGCGAATCGACGCGCCCGACACGGACATGAACAGCCTCGGCGTCGCCGCGCAGGCGGAGGCGGTCGCGGTGGTCGCCGAGGAGAACGAGGCGGTGATCGCCGACGCCGCCGACACGGACGAGGCACGCTTCGCCCGGCGGCTCCGGGAGGCGGTCGCAGAGGCCGGGATCGAGGTCGACGTGACGGCCGAACACGGCGCCGACGAGACCCACGCGATCGTCTCCGCGGCGAGCGTCGTCGCGAAAGTCGAACGCGACCGCCGGATGGTCGAGATCGACGGACAGTACGACCACGACGTGGGAAGCGGCTACCCGTCGGATCCGACGACGCGAGCGTTCTTGGCCGACTACGTCGCGGAGTACGGCGAACTGCCCGCGTGTGCGCGGGCGACGTGGTCGACCTGCGAGGACGCGCTCGCGGCCGCCGAGCAGTCCGGATTGGGGGAGTTCTAGAAGCGCTCCAGCGTCTCGCCGCGCTCGAACGCCAGCAGCCGCCGCTTCGCGTCGACGCCGCCCGCCGCGGAGAAGCCGCCGTGGTCGTCGCTACCGACCACGCGGTGACAGGGGACGACGATCGGGAGCGGGTTGGCGCCGCAGGCCTGCCCCACCGCGACGGCGCCGGAGTCGAGGTCGGCTGCGAGGTCGCCGTACGTGCGGGTTTCGCCGTAGGGAATCGCGGCCATCGCGCGCATCACGTCGCCGAGATGGCTCTCGGGGTAGTCGACGGTCAGGTCGAACGTCTCGCGGTCGCCGGCCGCGTACGCGTCGAGCTGGCGGCGGATCTCTGCCTCCCCCTCGGCGACGCGGTCGGCGTCGAGGTCGTAAGCGTCGCCGTGGATCTCGACACGCATCTACCGGGGAGGAACGCGCCGGTGTGCAAAAAGGTCGGGTCCGTCAACGGAACGGGGGGAGCGCCCAGCCGTAGGCGATCGCCCCGAGCAGACCCACCAGCGCGAGCCCGGCGACGACGACGAAGGGAACCCCGACGACGAGCAGCAGTCCCAGCACGGCCGGGACGACCAATATGGCGAACAGCGCGCCGCCGAGCACCTGCATGATCGCCCACAGCGGCGAGTCGCGCTCCTCGCGGACGATACGCCGGACCGCCGACTCGGTCTCCGGGTCAAGACCGGCTTCGCCGGCGTCGCCGTTCGTGGAGGACATACGCCCCCGTTGGCGGGAACGGGAGAAAAGCGTTGTCCCGCCTAGTGCTCGCCGGTCAGCAGCGAGCGCAGGATGTCGCCGTACGCCGGCCGGGTGATCAGCACACCCACGAGCACGCCCATGATCGTGAAGATCGCGAACCCGCGGAGCTGGCCGAGCGAGAGCACCGCCAGCGGCGAGAGCGCGATGATCGTCGTCGCCGCCGCGGCGCCGATCACCCAGAACGCCTTGCGGAAGCGGCTCTGGAACACCCGCTGGCTGCTCACCTCGCCCTCGCTCATCACCTCGTCGGCGATGATGATCAGGTCGTCAACCCCGGTCCCGATCGCCGCGACGAAGCCGGCGATCACCGAGAGATCGATCGGGTAGCCGATCGCGGCGGCGGCGCCCATCAGCACCACCACCTCCGAGAGCGCGGTGACGATCATCGGCCCCGCGACCTCGACGCGCCGGTAGCGGGCGAACACGACGCCGCTGACCGCCAGCACCGCCGCGATCCCGGCGATCAGCGAGTCGGTCTTGAACCGATCGGACTGCGAGGGGTCGACGTACAGCATCGAGTTCGAGTCGAGGTCGAGCTGGGTCGGCAGCGCGCCGGCGCGGAGGTTGATCGCGACCTCCTGGGCCGTCGAGAGGTTCCCGGTCGTCAGCCGGAAGCGGGGGTCGTCGGCCCACTCGCCGTTGCGCATCGGGCGAGCCAGCCCCTCCTCGACGCCGAAGGAGTTCAGCACCTGGCCGTCCTGCACGATCAGGATACACGGGTCGGTGTCGTTGGGTGTCTCACGGTAGCGGCAGTCGGTGCCCCCCTCCTGTGCCAGCCCGGTGTCGACGAACCGCTGCTGGACATCCTGGGCGCTGCCGTCGGCCACGACGACGCCGACTTCGGCGAACTCGCTCCCCTCGATCCGCTCGGCGTTCCCGACCTGTGCGAGGTCCTCGGCATCCATCACGGTCGTCCGGACGTAGCTACCGTTCTCGTTCTGGTGGTACGCCTGGACCAGCACCTGCCCGCGGGACTCGATCAGGTCACGCACCGCGGTCTGGTTGGCGTTGGGCACCTCGACGACGATCACGTTGCCGCCGACGGTGCTGACGGTCCCGCCCGAGAGCCCGGCCTCGTTCACCTTCTGCCGGAGGACGGTGACCGCGGTCGCCTGCGTCACCTCGGAGACGCGGTTGTACGTGTTGTCGGGCTCGTAGCCCGCCTCGTTCAGCGCGCTCTGGAGCTGGGCCGCGGTGACGTTAGTGGTCCGGACCTCCACCACGGTCGTCCGCTGGGTGATGTCACCGTACTCGCCGGGGTAGCGCACCGCGATGTCCTCCGTGGTGGCGTTGGCGAGTCCGGCTGCAACCTCCTCGCGTATCGTTCTCGTCTCGGTACCGTTCGAGACGTCGACGCCCGTCGCGTGGACGCCGACCAGCGGCGCCTGGATGCGCGTCCCGCCGGAGAGCTCGATCCCGTACTGGAGGTTGGTCATCCCGGTGCTCTCGGCAACGTCGCCGCCCTCGCCGCCAGCCCGGGTCGTGGGTTCGAGCATCGGCGAGAACAGCGCGAACACGCTCGCGAGCACGATGACGACCAGCAGCACCACCCGCCAGTTCGCCTTGATCTTCGTCCACGTGCCGCCCTCGTCGCGGGCCATCAGCGGTTCACCCCCTCGAACTTCCACCAGCGAAGCAGCGACATGTTGAGCATGTAGGTGTTCAGCAGGTCGGTCACGAGCCCGAACACGAGGATCAGCCCGATCGAGGAGAGCAGCCCGATCCCGAACGCGGTCGCGACGATAGTCATCACGATCATCGCGGCGATGGAGGTCAGCGTCATCGTGATCCCGGTCTCCATCGCGCGGTACGCCGACTCGTAGAACCCGCCCTGTCGCCGGAGGACGTGGTTGTTGAGCAGGATATCCGAGTCGACGGAGTACCCGATGATCATCAGTAGCGCGGCGACCGAGCCCAGCGTGAGCGGGATCCCGAGGACGTTCATCAGCGCCAGCGGGACGACGATGTCCGAGAACGCCGACAGCACGACAGCGATGCTCGGTACGAACGTCCGGAACATCGCGAACACGAGCGCGCTCATCCCCGCGAACGCGACGATGATGCCGCCGATCGCCTGGATCTGGGCCTCGTTCCCGAACGTGGGGGAGGTCCCGTCGACCGACTGCACGTCGAAGCCGGCAGCCTCGGCCTGTTGCTCCAGTCGTGCGCTGTCTGTGTCGGGACCGTAGGTCACGATGAAGCGATCACTGTTCGCTACCGGCTGGATGTTGGCGGGCTGGGCGTCGATCTCGTCGCGGATCTGCTGCTGTGGGTTCTCGCCGTCGACGCCGAGGCGCATCTCCGTGCCGCCGGTGAACTCGACCCCGAGACCGACCGGCGCGCCGGTCGTGAGCCAGACGCCGCCGATGATCAGGAGGGCCACCAGCAGCACCGCGAGCGGGACCGCGATCAGCTGTCGGTTCGAGTACTCGGCGTAGTCGACCTCCGGGAGCCCGAAGGGGAGATCCACGCTCGGCACTCATCTCACCTCCCGGACGAACTGATTCATACCGCGGGTTCCCCACGCGTGCCGAATAAGCCTTCTCTTACCGTTCCGGGCGGGCTGCCGACACGGCACGGAGCCAACGTTGATACGTGGCCGGGTCTATACGTAGTACGATGCTGCTCCAGTCCGGGCTGCTCAGCCCAGAGATGCTCCCCCTGCTGCTGGTCGCGGCGGGGATCGCGCTGTCGATCGCGGAGGCGCTGGCGCCGGGCGCCCACTTCGTCGTCGTCGGCGTCTCGCTGCTCGGGGCGGGCCTCGTCGGCCTGCTACTCGGCCCGATCGCGACGCCGTTCGTGCTCGCCGGCCTCGTGCTGCTGTTCGGGATCGTCACGCTGTACGGCTACCGCGAACTCGACATCTACGGCGGGAAGGGACAGGCCCAGACCAGCTCCTCCAGCGACCTGAAGGGCCAGACCGCCCGCGTCACCTCGCGGGTCACACCCAGCGAGGGCGAGGTCAAGGTCGACAACGGCGGCTTCAACCCCTACTACTCCGCCCGCACCATCGAGGGGGAGATCCCCGAGGGCGAGGAGGTGATGGTGATCGACCCCGGCGGCGGCAACGTGATCACCGTCGAGTCGCTGGGTGCCGTCGAGGGGAGTATCGACCGGGAACTCGAACGCGCCCGCGCCGAGAACGCCCGCAAGGAGGCCGACGAGCGGCCTGACGACGTGGCCGAGGACGTCGAAACCGAAGGAGATCCCACGTCCGACGACGCCGGGAGCGACGACAGCGCGGACGACGACTCAGGGTGGACCTCGCGGCCGGACGCCGAGGACGAGGAGACGGAGCGCGAGACCGAGAAGAACTGAGGCCGACCGAACCCGTCGCCTCGCGGTTTTTTGGCGGGAAACAATTAAACCACCAACACCCCAACCCCGTGGTATGGTTATCGCACCCCTCCAGGCGGGCGCCGTCACCGGCGTCGTCGGCCTGCTGTTCCTCTTCGTCGTCATCGCCGCGGTCTGGCAGGCCGTGGAGATCGTCGACGCGACGGAGAAGAAAGCTCTCACCGTGTTCGGCGAGTACCGCAAGCTGCTCGAACCGGGGATCAACTTCATCCCCCCCTTCGTCTCCCAGACCCACGCGTTCGACATGCGAACGCAGACGCTGGACGTCCCCCGACAGGAGGCGATCACGCGGGACAACTCCCCGGTCACCGCCGACGCGGTGGTGTACATCAAGGTGATGGACGCCCGGAAGGCGTACCTCGAAGTGGACGACTACAAGACCGCGGTCTCTAACCTCGCCCAGACCACCCTCCGTGCCGTACTGGGCGACATGGAGCTCGACGACACGCTCAACAAGCGCCAGGAGATCAACGCCCGGATCCGGAAGGAGCTGGACGAACCCACCGACGAGTGGGGGATCCGCGTCGAGAGCGTGGAGGTCCGCGAGGTCAACCCCTCGAAGGACGTCCAGCAGGCGATGGAGCAGCAGACCTCCGCCGAGCGCCGCCGCCGCGCCATGATCCTCGAAGCGCAGGGGGAGCGACGCTCCGCCGTCGAGGAGGCCGAGGGGGAGAAGCAGTCCAACATCATCCGCGCTCAGGGGGAGAAGCAGTCCCAGATCCTCGAGGCGCAGGGTGACGCGATCTCCACCGTCCTCCGCGCGAAATCCGCCGAGTCGATGGGCGAGCGCGCGATCATCGACAAGGGGATGGAGACGCTGGAGAACATCGGCCAGGGCGACTCCGCGACGTTCATCCTGCCCCAGGAGCTCACCTCGCTGGTCGGCCGCTACGGCGAGCATCTCACCGGCAGCGACGTGAAGAGCAAGGAGAGCCTCGGCTCGCTCGACTTCGACGAGGAGACCCGCGAGATGCTGGGCCTCGACGACATCGAGAACATCCTCGGCCAGATCGACGAGGCCGCCGAACTCGACACCGAGGCGATGGAGCAGGAGGCCGAGAAGATCATGTCCGGCGACACCGAGCCCGACATCCAGTCGGCCGACGACGTGGTCGCCGACGCCGACGAGTCCGAGTTCGTCGACGACGCGGAAGTCGAAACCGAGGAGTCCAACTAACTCCCGCCCCCGCTCTTTCGCCGGGTATATAACCGGGGAATAGCTACCGACGACCGTGTACCGACGGGTGACCGATCGCGCGGCGTCGACGCCTCGATGAGTTCGACCATCAGGCAGCGCGTCGAGGCCGTCGCGCTCCCGCTGGCCGGGCTGATCACCCTGCTCCTGCTGACGCTTTTGTTCTACTACCCGGTGGGTCGGGTGCTCTCCGAGGCGGTCTGGCGCGACGGTGCGGCCACCGCCGAACCGATCGCTGAGGTGCTCACCGACCCCTTTTTCTTCGGCGTGCTCGCACAGGCCGCCGAGAACCCTGCGGTGCTGTGGCGGAGTTTCGAGCCACACGTCCTCCGCCTTTCGCTCCCACTGACGGATCTCGGGATCGCGGTCACCTACCCGTTCCCGGACTACCGGCTGGGGCTGTTCGGGTTCACGGCGTACCAGGCGCTGCTGTCGACGCTGGCGAGCGTCGCGCTCGGGCTGCCGGGCGCGTACGTGCTCGCGCGGTTCGAGTTCCCCGGCCGGCGGACGATCCGGTCGCTGACCGCGGTGCCGTTCGTGATGCCGTCGATCATGGTCGCGATCGGCTTCATCGCGACGTTCGGCCGCAACGGCGTCGTCAACACGGTGCTGACCGGGATCGGGCTCCAGCCGATCCAGGTGCTGTACACGCTGCCGGTGATCGTGCTCGCCCACGCGTTCTACAACGCGCCGCTGGTGGCGCGAGTGACGGCGACAGCGTGGGAGAGCGTCGACGCCGGCACCGCCGAGACCGCCCGAAGTCTCGGCGCCTCGCCGCGCCGGGCCTTTTTCGACGTCGTGCTCCCCCAACTCCTGCCGGCGATCCTCACAGGCGCGCTGCTGACGTTCATCTTCTCGTTCATGTCGTTCGCTATCGTGCTCGCGCTGGGCGGGCTCTCGCTGGCGACGGTCGAGGTCTGGGTGTACCAGCGCGTCTCCCAGCTCGACTACGAGACGGCGTCGGCGCTGGCGACGCTCGAGATGCTGTTCTCGCTGCTTTTGACCTACGCGTACCTCCGGTACGAGGCGCGCCAGCGTGCCGAGAGCGCCGCCCGGCCGCCCGAACGGAAACCGCTGTTCGGCCGGCTGAACGCCGACCGGCTGGCGGTCTGGGGGTACGTCGCCGTCGTGGCGGTCGTGTTCGTGACGCCGATGGCGAGCATGGTGATCGCGAGCCTGACCGGCCCGGACGGGTTCACGCTCGCGTACTACCGGTTCTTGATCGAGCGTCAGACGACGGGCGCGGCGTTCCAGATCAAGCCGCTGACGGCGATCGTGAACTCGCTGCTGTACGGCGCCGGCACGCTCGCGCTCGCGGTGCCGATGGGGGTGTTGCTGGCGGTGGTCTCGACCCGGGAGTTCCCCGGGAGCAAACTGATCGACACGCTGTCGATGGCGCCTTTCGCCGTCTCGGGCGTCGTCGTCGGCATCGGCCTGCTCCAGGGGCTGGTGTTCGGCACGACGCTGTTCGGCTACCGGTTCACCGTCACCGGCGCCGTCGCGGTCGTCGCCGCCCACGCCGTCGCCGCCTACCCGTTCGTGACGCGCAACGTCGCGCCGCTGCTGGCGACGATCGACCGCTCGATCGTGGAGTCCGCTCGAACGCTCGGCGCCTCCAGAACGCGAGTGCTGCTGGACATCGAACTCCCGCAGGTGTTCGCCGGCGTGCTCGCGGGCGCGGCCTTCGCGTTCGCGATCAGCGTCGGGGAGTTCGATTCGACGGTGATTTTGGCCAGCGGGAGCTCCGCGTACACCATGCCGGTGGCCATCGAGCGGTTCCTCGGGCGGCGACTCGGCCCCGCGACGGCGATGGGCTGTGTCCTGCTGGTCGTCACCGCCGTCAGCTTCCTCGTCATCGACTACTTCGGCGAGGGGAGGGGGATGTAGGTGGTCGCCATCGAACTCGACGGCGTCCGGAAGGCGTTCGACGACACGGTCGCGCTCCGGGACGTGTCGCTGTCGGTCGAGGAGGGGGAGTTCTTCACGCTGGTCGGTCCCTCCGGTTGTGGGAAGACGACGACGCTGCGGACCATCGCCGGCCTCTCTTCGCCCACCGAGGGGACCGTCCGCTTCGACGGCGAGGACGTGAGCGACGTCCCCGTCGAGGACCGCAACGTCGGCGTCGTGTTCCAGAGCTACGCGCTGTTCCCGCATATGACCGTCGCGGAGAACGTCCGCTACGGCCTGCGGTTCACGGACCCGCCGCGGGGGCTGACCCCCGACGAGCGCGTGGAGGAACTGCTCGAGTTGGTCGACCTGCCGGGGATGGGTGACCGCGACCCGGACGAACTCTCCGGCGGGCAGCAGCAGCGCGTCGCGCTCGCCCGCGCGCTCGCCCCCGAGCCGGACGTGCTGCTGCTCGACGAGCCGATGAGCGCGCTCGACGCCCGGCTCCGGGAACGGCTCCGCCGCGAGATCAAGCGCATCCAGGGGGAGCTCGGCGTGACAACGATCTACGTCACCCACGACCAGGAGGAGGCGCTGGCGGTGTCGGACCGCCTCGCCGTCATGCACGACGGCGGCGTCGAGCAGGTCGGCACGCCGGTCGAGGTGTACGAACGGCCCGCGACGGAGTTCGTCGCCTCGTTCGTCGGCGAGAACAACGTGTTCTCGGGCAGCGTGACCGACCGCGACGGCGACGAACTGACCGTCGCCGTCGACGCCGGGGACCGCAGCTTCCGCGTCGCCGTCGACGACGCTGCGACCGTCGATGGCGACCGAGTGACGTTCTGTGTCCGCCCCACGAAGCTCTCGCCCGACGCCGGGACGAACCGCTTCCCGGTCGCGCTCGGGACGGCGGAGTATCTCGGCGGGACGACCCGGCTGTACGGCGAGTGGAGCGGGACCGACATCGTGCTCCGACTGCCCGAACCGCCCGCGGACGACTCGATCGAGGTCGGGTTCGCGCCCGAAGATGCCACTGTCCTCTGAACCGACGCTTTCAGCCTCCTGCCGCTCCTTCCCTCCCCTATGATCACGCTCGCCTCCGACTTCGGCACGCCGTACCCCGCGGCGATGAAGGGCGTCATCCTCCGGCAGTGCGATGCGCGACTGGTCGATATCGCCCACGACTTCCCCCGGCAGGACGTCCGGGCGGCGGCGTTCTGGCTCGGGGAGGTGCTCCCGGAGTTCCCGCCCGCCACTCATCTCGTCGTCGTCGACCCCGGGGTCGGCACCGACCGAGCAGCGATCGTCGTCGAGGCCGGCGGCCACCGCATCGTCGCGCCGGACAACGGCGTCGCGCTCCCGGCGGCCCGCGAGATCGCGGCGCGGGCAGACGACGATCCCGAGATCCGCGTCTACGAGATCGCGTACGAGGACAGTTCGACCGCGAGCAACACGTTCCACGGTCGGGACGTGTTCGCGCCCGCCGCCGCACGGGTCCACGAGGTCGAGTCGGTCGCCGACGCCGACCGCGTCGCGCCGACCGACGAGTGGGTCGACCTCTCCTTCCCCGATCCGGAGATCCGTGACGACGGCGCGACCGGCGAGGTGCTGGTCGTCGACGGCTTCGGGAACACGATCACCAATATCCCGGGTCACGTGCTCGACGACCACGAGTCGGTGACGGTGAACGGCGAGTCCGCGCCCGTTCGGGACGCCTACGCCGAGATGGAGTCGGGCGAGCGTCTCGTCACCGTCGGCAGCCACGGCAACGTCGAACTGGCGGTGAACCAGGGTCGTGGCGACGACGCGTTCGGTCTCGGGGTCGGCGACGACGTGTCGCTCCGTTGGTGAGTGCCCGCGTGGGTCGACGGGCGGCAGCCAGCAGCGCGTCCGTAGTCTCGACGCCGAGTCCCCCGGCCCGAACCTTTTCGACGGACGCCGTCAAACGCGCACAGTATGGGTACGTACATGGCGCTGGTCGACGTGACCGACGAGACGGTCCAGAACGTGCAGGATCTCGCCACCGTCTGGGGCGACCTCACCGGCGACATCGAGGCGCTGGGCGGCGAGCTGATCGACGCCTACGCGATCCTGGGCGAGCACGACTACCTCGTCATCTTCGAGGCCGACGGGCGCGACGAGGCGTTCCAGACCTCGGTCTCGATCGAACGCTACGGGCTCGACACCCAGACGATGGAGATCATCCCTGTCGAGGATCTCGGCGAGCTCGTTCAGGATATCTGAGCCGAAACCGGACGACGGCGAGTAGGCTTTTCAGTCACGCGCCCCACCGTTCGCCCATGCAGCACTTCACGCAGGAGCACGCGAACATGCCCGTCGTGGACGCGCGTGGCGAACGACTCGGCCGGGTCGCCGGCGTCGAGGACGGCGAAGCCCGCCTCGAACCGGCGAGCGGTGTCGAGTCACGGATGGAGGCGGCCGCCGCAGCCGACGAGGACGCGCTGGCGATCGAGCCCGAACAGGTCGTCGAGGTCACCGACGACCACGTCCGGGTCGAACTCGGCGACGAGGAGTGACGACGGCGGAGGAACGTTTTTCGCGCCGCAAGAACACCGAACAGCCGTGAGCAAACAGGCGCTGTTCGACGACGTCGCCGACGACGCCGACTGGCTGACCGAGCTCTCGACGCGGCTCTGGGAGAACCCCGAGCTCTCGCTGCAGGAGCACGACTCCGCAGCAGCGCTGCAGGACGCGCTCCGCGAGGAAGGGTTCACCGTCGAGTCCGGCGTCGCCGGCATCGACACCGCGTTCGTCGCGCGCTACGGCGACGACGACCCCGTCGTGGGGACGATGGGGGAGTTCGACGCGCTGCCGGGGATGAGCCAGCGGGCGACAGCCGAGCGCGAACCGGTCGAGGCGGGCGCCCCCGGCCACGGCTGCGGGCACAACCTCTTCGGCGTCGGCAGCCTCGCGGGTGCGATCGCGGTCAAGCGCGCCATCGAACGCGGCGAGGTCGAGGGGT
Source organism: Halolamina sp. CBA1230 (assembly GCF_002025255.2). Lineage (GTDB taxonomy): Archaea > Halobacteriota > Halobacteria > Halobacteriales > Haloferacaceae > Halolamina. The sequence goes on along the minus strand of NZ_CP054587.1, from coordinate 2,490,672 downwards.
CGGTCGTCTACCTCGGCACGCCCGCCGAGGAGATCGGCGCCGGCAAGGTGTTCATGATCCAGGCCGGCGCGTTCGACGACGTGGACGCCGTGATCACGTGGCACCCCGACTGGTTCAACGCACCCAACGAGGGCTCCACGCTCGCGATGGACGCCTTCGACGTGCGGTTCGTGGGTGAGAGCGCCCACGCAGCGAAACATCCGGAGGCGGGCCGGAGCGCGCTCGACGGGGTCCAGCTGCTCGGCACCGGGATCGAGTACATGCGCGAGCACGTCCCGGACCCGGTCCGGATCCACTACGTCGTCACCGACGGCGGGGAAGCCGCGAACATCGTCCCCGAGGAAGCGGCGATGGAGGTGATGGTCCGAGCGCCCGACCGCGCGGCCGTCGAGCGGGTGTCCGATCGCGTGCGCGACGCCGCCGAGGGGGCGGCGCTGATGTCCGGCACCGACGCCGACGTGACCCAGACCACCGGGATGTACGGCGTCCTCCCGAACGGCACGCTCGCGGACTCGATCCGCGAGAACATGGCCGCCGCGGAGTTCCCGCTCTCCGCGGAGCAGGAGTCGTTCGCGGCCGATCTGAAGGCGACGATCGACGACCCGTCCTACTCGGCCCTCCCCCCGGAGTACCACGACGAGGCCGCCGACGCGACGATGCTGACCGGCCCCCTCGACGCGCCCGACGAGGGGGAGACCGCCGCCTACTCCACCGACACGGGCGACGTGTCCTGGAACGTCCCGCTCGGGCGGTTCCGCGCGGCGACGTGGCCGACGGGCACGTCACCCCACTCCTGGCAGGCCGTCGCGGCCGGGAAGGATCTCGGCACCGCGGGGATGCTGTTCGCGGGGAAGGTCGTCGCGGGGTCGCTGTACGACCTGCTGTCCGACGAGGAGCTGCTCGCGGCGGCCCGCGCGGAGTTCGAGCAGCGCAGGGGCGACCGTGAGTACGAGTCGCCGCTGCCCCGTGACGCCGATCCGTCCGATCTGGCCGATCAGTGAGGCCAGTACGGACCCTGAAACTTAAACCCGAGAGCGGGCAACCTTCTCCCAATGAAGCCGACGGAGCTGTCGGGCCTCCCCGAGGGCGTCGGGGAACACCTCGAAGGCGAGGGCGTCGAGGAGCTCTACCCGCCCCAGGAGGCGGCTGTCGACTGCGGCGTGGCCGACGGCGAGAACGTCGTCGCCGCGGTCCCGACCGCCTCGGGGAAGACGCTGATCGCGGAGCTCGCGATGCTCTCCGCCGTCGAGCGCGGCGGCACCGCACTGTACATCGTGCCGCTGCGCGCGCTGGCGAGCGAGAAGAAAACCGAGTTCGAGCGCTGGGAGGAGTACGGCGTCGACGTTGGGGTCTCGACGGGCAACTACGAGTCCGACGGCGAGTGGCTGGCCTCGCGGGACATCATCGTCGCGACGAGCGAGAAGGTGGACTCGCTGGTCCGGAACGGCGCGCCCTGGATCGACGACCTCTCCTGTGTCGTCGCCGACGAGGTCCACCTCGTTGACGACCGCGAGCGCGGGCCCACGCTCGAAGTCACGCTCGCGAAACTCCGACGGATCAACCACGACCTCCAGACGGTCGCGCTCTCGGCGACGGTCGGCAACGCCCCCGAGATCGCCGACTGGCTCGACGCCGAACTGGTCGACTCCGACTGGCGCCCGATCGACCTCCGGACCGGCGTCCACTTCGGCAACGCGATCAGCTTCGCCGACGGCTCCCAGCGCGAGGTGCCGGTCGACAGCGGCGGCAAGCAGACGCCCGCACTCGTCGACGACACGCTCGACGAAGGCGGATCCAGTCTAGTGTTCGTCAACTCCCGCAGGAACGCCGAGTCCGCCGCTAGCCGACTGGGTGGCGTCACGAGCGATCACCTGACTGACCAGGAACGCGGTGAACTCCGCGAACTCGCGACGGCGATCCGGGACGTCTCCGACACCGCGACCAGCGACGATCTCGCCGACTGCGTCGCGAAGGGGGCGGCGTTCCACCACGCCGGCCTCTCCAGCGAACACCGCGACCTCGTCGAGGAAGCGTTCCGCGACCGGCTGATCAAGGTGATCGCGGCGACGCCGACGCTCGCCGCGGGTGTGAACACGCCCTCCCGTCGCGTGATCGTCCGAGACTGGCGGCGCTACGACCCGGAGTTCGGCGGGATGAAACCCCTGGACACGCTCGAGATCCACCAGATGATGGGCCGGGCGGGTCGCCCCGGGCTCGACCCCTACGGCGAGGCGGTACTGCTCGCCCCGAACGTCGACACGAAGGAGGAGCTGTTCGAGCGGTACATCGACGGCGAACCCGAACCAGTACGCTCGAAGCTCGCCGCGGAGCCCGCCCTCCGAACGCACCTGCTCGCGACCGTCGCCTCCGGCTTCGCGAACACTCGCGAGGAGATCCTCGAGTTCCTCGACAACACGCTGTACGCCGTCCAGAGCGCGGGCAGCGCCCAGCTGGAGTCGGTGACCGACACCGTGCTCGACTACCTCGACGCCAACGAGTTCGTCGACCGCGAGGACGGGCAGATCACCGCGACCGAGATCGGCCACACCGTCTCGCGGCTCTACCTCGACCCGATGAGCGCCGCCGAGATCATCGACGGCCTGCGCGACGCCGAGGGCGGCGACCGGTCGGCGGGGCAGTACGGCTCCCGAGGCGGGCTGAGCGACCCCGACGCTGACGAGGCCGACGAGTCGGCGGGGTTCGTCTCCGGGAACGACCTGCTCGACGACGACGCGCTGGCCGACGCCGAGGACGAAGGAGAACCGGAAGACGCGGAGTCCGAAGCAGAGGCCGACGACGTCTCCGCGCTCGGGCTCTACCATCTCGTCTCCCGCACGCCGGATATGTACCAGCTCTACCTGAAGTCCGGCGACCGCGAGGAGTACGAGGAGGAGCTGTTCGAGCGCGAGGAGGAGCTGCTCGGGCGCACGCCCTCGGAGTACGACGACGTGGCGTTCGAGGAGTGGCTCGCCGCGCTCAAAACCGCCCGAATGCTCGAGGACTGGGCCAGCGAGGTCGACGAGGGCCGGATCGCCGAGCGCTACGGGGTCGGGCCGGGCGACATCCGCGGGAAGGTCGACACCGCGGAGTGGCTGCTCAACGCCGCCGAGCGGCTGGCGGGCGAACTCGACCTCTCGAACGTCGTCGCGGTCCGCGAGGCCAAGAAGCGCGTCGAGGACGGCGTCCGGGAGGAGCTGCTCGACCTCACTGGCGTCCGCGGCGTCGGGCGCAAACGCGCACGGCGGCTGTTCGAGGCCGGGATCGAGTCCCGCGCGGATCTCCGCGAGGCCGACAAGTCGGTCGTGCTTGGTGCGCTGCGGGGGCAGAAGACCGCCGAGAACGTCCTCGAGAACGTCGGCCGCGAGGACCCCTCGATGGACGGCGTGACGGCCGACGCCGACGCGGAGCGTGTCGGCCGCGAGGAAGACGGCGGACAGGCGTCGCTGGGTGATTTCTGAATGCGGCTGCTCGACGGGACGGTCACGGTCGACGACCTCGATTCGTTCCTCGCGACGCTCGACGACGTGGCCGAAGCGACCGGGACGACCGTCCAGGCGTTCGACGCCGACTACGTCGTCTCCGAGGCACATCTCCGACGTGCGCTCGACCGCGCCGACCGTGCGATCGCCCGCGGCGAGAACGTCGCTCGGGAGCGCGCGGTCGAGGTGCTCTGCTACGCGGCTGGGCGCCGACAGATCAACCGCGCGCTGGAGATGGGTGTCGCCGAGGGCGAGAACCGCGTCGTCGTGCTCGTGGACTCGCCGGCCGGCGACGCCGAGGCCGAGGCGGACGCGATCGAGATGCTCCGGGAGCACGTCGACGAGGCGTCGGTGCTGGGCGAGTACGACGAGGTGACCGTTCGGGCGTTCTTCGACGTCTCGGACGCCGAACTCGACGCCGTCGACGGCGGGCTGGCGGACCTGGTGCTGGAGCGCGTGGCGCTGCTGGACGTCGAGAAGTAGTCCGTTCCTCGCGGCACCTTCCCGGTCTGGCACGCGTGGACGAGGAGACAGTCACGCTCCAGGGCAGTGACCCCAATCGTCTGTGGTCAGCTGGTCAGTCTCGGCGGAGCCCGAAAGGAGGGCGTCGAGGACGAGTGGCGCTGCGGCACGGGCACTGGTCGAAGGTGAAGCGACTCGTGGAGTCGGAGTGATCGCGGCGAATTTCGACTGATACGGCGGCCGCTCGCCGATCGAAAACTGCGAGGAAGTAGTCCATCCTGGATTCGAACCAGGGTCGAAGCCCCCAGAAGGCTTCAGGATTGGCCACTACCCCAATGGACTGACATATCTACCACCGTCTCGCTTGACGGCGATTTCTCAGCAATCCCTCGTAGTCCGTTGGGAGGTATGAGTGTTTCGGAGTCGATCACGGCTCTTCGTCGTGTTCCTTCCGGTGGCAGTTCGCACAGAGCACCGTACACTTCTCCATCTCCTCCCGGAGCCGTTCCCGTGAGACGCCGTCGACGATCAGCCGACTGACACTCCTCGATTTCTCGCCGGGATCGCGATGGTGGAAATCGAGACAGGCGGGGGCGGACTCGCCGCACCGAGCACACCCGGCGTCGGCGCTCCGCTCGTCCACCCACGACTGGAGCTCCGCCCGGCGGTTCAGCGTCCGCTCGGTGTTCCACTCCCGGTTCCGGTAGTGCCAGCGCTGGTCGACCGACAGCTCCGCCCACCGCTCGCGAACGTCGTCGTCGACGCCTTCCGGCGGCGGCCCGACTCGGCTCCCGGTCGAGACGTTGGTCGCCAGCCCCGCCTGCTCTTTCGCGTCGTTCCAGCCGCCGATCGTCCGGATGATCGTCGCCGAGGCCGGCGTCAGCCCGAGTTGCTCGTACTCGGCTTTCGTCGGCGACGCGCCCAGTTCCCGCGCGGCTTCGCGGAGCGCGTCGATGCAGTCCTGTTCGCTCGCCACGTGTCGGTTCCACGCGGCTTCACGGAAAGAAGTTCGCGGCCGCGGTGCTACCCCAGGAAGTACCGCATCCACGGGTAGCGTTCGACGAGCGGCTGGCCGTCGATCTCGTACTGCTCGATGTACTGATCGAGCCCGAGGATCCTGCCCGCGCCGAAGGCGGCGACGGCGAGGAACGTGAGCATGTACGCGAAGTCGCCGTTGATGTAGCCGTGGGAGATCTCCCAGTTACCCAGGTAGAACAGCAGCATCATGAGCGCGCCCCAGAACGCGGCCAGTCGGGTGAGGCCGCCGACGAGCAGACCCAGCCCGATCAGCACCTCCCCCCAGGGAACGGCGACGTTCACGAAGTCGACGAACAACGGCGACGACCCCATCGCCTCGAACAGCCCGGCGACGGGGCTGCCGTTCGCCCGCGGCGCGTTCTGGAGGTAGCCCGCCGCCGAGAAGCTCCCCGAGAGCACTTTGTCCACACCGCTCTGGAGGAACGCCAGCCCCATCATCAGCCGCAGCGCGAGGATGAACCAGACGCTGAGCGTGTGGAGCTTCCCCTCCGCGGTGAACCCTGCCACTGTACTTCTGAGTGTGACCTCTCTCGTTGCCATATCTGGAGGTCCGGGCGCGCCGGCCTTATGCCCCGACGGTCGTTCCCGACGGGTGGGAATCGTCGTAGCGTCGTTCTCGATCGTCGGGAACCACCACCTACTTGGCGTCCTGCCGCTCCAAAACCACCATGTACGTCGGTCGCTTCCTCGTCGCCGCGCCAGGACTGGCAGCCTACCGCGTCTCCTCGCGCTCGTTCCCGAACCGGAAGGTGATCGAGCGCGACGCAGGGCTCACCGTCGTCCCGACCGACGACGCCGAGCCCACGGACAACCCCTACGTCTCCTACAACTGCGTCCGGCGCGTCGAACGCGACGGCGACGCGATGGCCGCGGTCGGCAACGGCTCCCACGTCGACCCGGTCGCGGAGAAACTCGAACTCGGCTACCCGCCCCGCGACGCGCTCGCGACCGCGCTGTTCGCGCTGGACTTCGAGAAGGACGACTACGACACGCCCCGTATCGCCGCGGTCGTGGGGGAAGAGACCGCGTCCGTCGGCACGGTGCGTCGGGACGCACTGCTCGTCCGCGAGGTCACGGAGCCGACGCTGGTCGCCACCTACGAGAAGGACGACCCCGAGCCGTTCGCGCTCGAGGCCGACGGGGCCACCGCGGCGGCCCGGGAGCTGTACGACCACGCGTTCGAACACGCCGTCTGTGCTGCGGGGGTGTCCGTCGACGGCGGCGTCGAGACGGCGATCCACAACGGCGAGTAGCCACGGTCCTTTTCCCCATCGCCCCGTTTCCGCCGGCCATGAAACTCGGCGTCATCTCGGACATCCACGGCAATCTGCCCGCGCTAGAGACGGTGCTCGAGGACATGCCGTCGGTCGACGGGCTGGTCTGTGCCGGCGACGTCGTCGGCTACAACCCCTGGCCCGCCGAGTGTGTCGAGATCGTCCGCGAGCGGGAGATCCCGACCGTACAGGGGAACCACGACCGCGCGGTCGCCAGCGACGACGTCGCCGGCTTCAACGGGATGGCGAAAGCCGGCGTCGACTACGCCCGCGAGCAGCTCGACGCCGATGCGATCGACTGGCTGGACGCGCTCCCGGTCGAGCGCCACGTCGTCGACGATCGGGTGAAGATCGTCCACGGCCACCCGGACGATCCGGACCACTACACCTACCCGCGAGAGTTCGCCGCCGGCCTGCTCGACGAAGAGGAACTGCTGATCATGGGCCACACGCACGTCCAGCACCACGCCGTGTTCGGTGACGGGATCGTGCTGAACCCCGGCAGCGTCGGCCAGCCGCGTGACCGCGACCCCGACGCGGCGTACGCGGTCGTCGACCTCGACGACCAGTCGGTCGAGGAGCACCGCGTGAGCTACGATATCGACCGGGTCGTCGACGCCGTCGCGGGGACGGACCTCCCGTCCGAGATCGGCGAACGGCTCCGTGAGGGCCGATAGCACCGATTCCCGCCGACCGAACCGATCGTTCTCTGTCGTCAGTACCGCCCGAACAGCGGCGCGTCGGACCGTCTGTGCGGCGGAGAACAAACGAAGTTGTACTACTACAATCAAACTGGGAAAGCCTTAACCCGGTCGCCGAAAACCGAACAGACGGCAGGGCTCGGTTCGCGGGAGCGAGCCGAAAACGACCGAGGGCGGCTCCGTGAGTGGCGACGCTGTCGGTCGCTCCCGACGGGCCCGCCGTGGACATGACTCAGGCAACCCCACCGACGACCGACCGAATCGAGGACCGACTCGCCGCGGCGACGGCGGATTTCGACCTCGCGAGCGACCGCGAGGAGCTCGCCCGCGCCGCCGAGCGCGACAGCTACGAGGACGCCGACGCTGACGAGATCGACGAGGCGCTGATCGGCGTGCTGACCGCGCGCACCGAGCGCGACCCCGCGCACGACGACGCGGCCGCACGGGTCGCGCGCTGGCGCCACGCCCGCAACGTGACCGGCACCGACGGCCCGCTCTCGGGCGAGACGTACCGCGCGTCGTTCGTGGAGGCGATCGAGAGCGGCGTCGAGCGCGACCTGCTCGACGACCGAATGGCCGAGTACGACCTTGAGTCGCTCTCGCACGCGCTCGTGCCAGAGCGCGACGAGGAGTTCGGCTACATGGCCGTCTCGACGCTGGTGCAGCGCTACTTCCTCCGGACCGTCGAGGAGGACGAGCCACTGGAACTCCCGCAGGCGTTCTGGATGCGCGTGGCGATGGGCGTCGCGCTCGCGGAGGACCCGGAGGACCGCGAGGCCCGCGCCGTCGAGTTCTACGACGCGCTGTCGACGCTGCGGTTCGTCCACTCGACGCCGACGCTGTTCCACGCCGGCACCACCCACCCACAGCTCTCCTCCTGCTACCTCACGACGGTGCAGGACGATCTGGAGGACATATTCGACTCCTACAAGGCCCACGCGAAGCTCTCGAAGTGGTCCGGCGGGCTCGGCAACGACTGGACGAACGTCCGCGCCGAGGGCTCGCTGATCGAGTCCACCGGCGTCGAGTCGACGGGCGTGATCCCGTTCCTCAACATCTCCGACGACGTGACCGGCGCGATCAATCGCTCCGGGAAGCGCCGCGGGGCGGCCTGTGCGTACCTCGCGGCGTGGCATCTGGACTTCCCGGCGTTCCTCGACCTGAAGCGCAACACTGGCGACGAGCGCCGGCGCACCCACGAGATGAACACTGCGGCGTGGGTGCCGGACCTGTTCATGAAACGGGTCCGCGCCGGCGAGCAGTGGACGCTGTTCTCGCCGGACGAGGTCCCGGAGCTCCACGAGGCGACGGGCCAGGAGTTCGAGGAGCTGTACGAGCGGTACGAGCAGGCCGCGGACGACGGCGAGCTCCGGCAGTACGAGCGCGTCGAGGCTGCGGAGCTGTGGCGCACGATGCTCACCCGGCTGTTCGAGACGGGCCACCCGTGGATCACGTTCAAGGACCCCTGTAACGTCCGCTCGCCGCAGGACCACTACGGGACGATCAACAGCTCGAACCTCTGTACGGAGATCACCCTCAACACCTCGCAGGACGAAACTGCGGTCTGTAACCTCGGCTCGGTCAACCTCGCGAAGCACGTCGACGGCGAGGAACTGGATCGCGAGGCGCTTTCTGACACCGTCGAGACGGCGATGCGGATGCTCGACAACGTCGTCGACCTGAACTTCTACCCCACCGACCGCGCCGAGCGCGCGAACACCCGGCACCGCCCCGTGGGCCTCGGCGTGATGGGGTTCCACGAGATGCTGACCGAACGCGGCGTCGGGATGGCCAGCGACGAGGCGCTGGAGGTGGCCGACCGGACGATGGAACAGGTCGCCTACCACGCGATCCTCAATTCGTCGCGGCTGGCGAAGGAGCGCGGCACGTACGACTCCTACGAGGGGTCGAAGTGGGATCGCGGGCTGCTCCCGCAGGACACCGTCGAACTGCTGGAGGAGGAGCGCGGCGAGCCCGTCGACGTGGACCCCGAGGAGCGCCTCGACTGGGGCGAAGTGCGCGACCACGTCGCCGAACACGGGATGCGCAACTCCAACACCACCGCGGTCGCGCCGACGGCGACCATCTCCACCATCGCGGGCACCACACCCTCGATCGAGCCGCGGTACTCGAACCTCTACGTGAAGTCGAACATGAGCGGCGAGTTCACCGTCGTCAACGAGCATCTGGTCGAGGAACTGGACGACTTGGGGCTCTGGACCGACGAGATGCTGGACCGGATCAAGTACCACGACGGCGCGATCCAGGAGATCGAGTCGATCCCGCCCGCGCTGCGGGAGCGCCACCGCGGCGCCTTCGAGATCGACCCGCGCCACCAGCTGGAACTCACCGCCCGGCGGGCGATCTGGGTCGACCAGTCCCAGAGCCACAACGTGTTCTTCCCCTCCACGGACGGCACGCTGCTCGACGACGTGTACCAGCGCGCGTGGGAGCTCGGGCTGAAGACGACGTACTACCTGCGCACGCTCGGCGCCAGCCAGTTCGAGAAGTCGACGCTGGACATGGACGAGTACGGGCGGACACAGCGCCGGGACGCGGACGGCGATGCGGGCGACGACGCGACTGACGAACAGGGCGAGGCGGCCGCCGACGGCGGCCGGACGTCGCCGCCGTCCGATGGAGCCGACGGCGGCGACGCCTGCGACGCGAGCGACGACTCGGAGCTCCCGAGCGTCGAGGACCCCACCTGCGAGGCCTGTCAGTAATGCCGATCAGCTACCTCACCGACGGCGACACGCACGACCCGAACAAGATCCTCCCCGTCGACTACGAGTGGGCCCGCGAGTACTACGAGGCCGGCGTCGACAACAACTGGGTCCCCCAGGAGATCCCGATGGGCAACGACGTGAAGCAGTGGAACGGCGACGAGCTCACCGACGCCGAGCGACAGCTGGTCGAGTGGAACCTCGGCTTCTTCTCGACGGCGGAGTCGCTGACCGCGAACAACATCGTGCTCGCGGTGTACGACCACGTCACGGCGCCGGAGTGCCGGCAGTACCTCCTGCGGCAGGCGTACGAGGAGGCGATCCACACGGACACGTTCATCTACTGCTGTGACTCGCTGGGGTTCGACCCCGAGTACCTCTACGGGATGTACGACCGTATCCCCGCGATCGAGGCCAAAGACGAGTTCGTCGTCGACCTCACCAGGGTCGTCGACGACCCCGAGTTCACCATCGACGACGAGGACGACGTGCGGGCGTTCCTCCGTGACTTGATCGGCTTCTACGTGATCATGGAGGGGATCTTCTTCTACGCCGGGTTCGCGATGATGCTCGGCCTCAAGCGACAGGGGAAGATGGAGGGCATCGGCGAGCAGTTCGAGTACATCATGCGCGACGAGTCGCTGCATCTCGGCTTCGGCATCGAACTGATCAACGCGATCCGGGCCGAGACCGATGCCTGGACCGACGAGTTCGAGGATGAGATCCGCGAGCTCATCCTCGACGCCGTCGACCTCGAACAGCAGTACGCCCGCGAGGCCTGCCCGGAAGAAATCCTCGGCATGGGGCCGGAACAGTTCGCTGAGTACGTCGAGTACGTCGCGGACCGCCGGCTGACCCAGCTCGGGATGGACGAGGCGTACGGCACCGAGAACCCGTTCCCGTGGCTCTCGGAGGCCGCCGACCTCAACCGCGAGAAGAACTTCTTCGAGACGCAGGTGACGGAGTACCGATCCGGGGGGTCGCTGGAGTGGTGAGACTCATCGACTCCTACACCGAGACCAGCGAGGTGGTGATGCCCGACGCGACTAACAACCTCGGGCGGGCGCTGGGTGGCTGGGTGCTCCACCGCATGGACCTCGGCGGCGTGGTCGCGGCCCGGCGCTTTGCGCGCTCGCAGGTCGTCACCGCCAGCATCGAGCGCGTCGACTTCCACGCGCCGATCGACCTCGGCGACATCGCCGTGCTGACCGCCTACGTGTACGACACGGGCGAGACGAGCATGCAGGTCCGCGTCGACGTGACCGCCGAGCGACCCAGCGAGGGCGTCGAGCGCGAGACCGCCTCCTCACACCTCACGTTCGTCGCCATCGACGACGAGGAGTCGGTCCAGCCCGTGCCTGACCTCGCAGTCGAGACCGACGAGGAACGGCAGCTGCGGGCGGCGGCGCTGGACGCCGAGGAGCCGCCGGTGCCGTAGGCGGCCGCGGAGTCGGTTCTTCGGCGCCGTCGAAATCCACGTTTGGCCGGAAGTTAACACCTAAACCCGGCACCCGTGTCCTGCTACGTATGAAGTTCTGCGACGAGTGTAGTTCGATGATGCGGACGGAGGGCGACACGTGGGTGTGTCAATCCTGTGGGAACGAGGAGCCGCGGGACTCGGGAGCGGAAGCGGCGATGACGACCGAGGACGAACAGCAGGACGACGGGGAACCACCCGTCGTCGACGGGACCGAAAACGCCAACGAGACGATGGCGAAGCCCTGTCCGGCCGAGGGCTGCGACGGCGACCGGGCCTACTACGAAACACGGCCGAAGCCCGGCGGCTCCTACGAGGTTCGGGTGTTCACCTGCGTCGAGTGCGGTCACAAGTGGCGGGGCTCCTGACCGCTCTCGAGCCCCAAACCCACCCGCCAGCTGTCCCTTTTAGAACTGCTCGTGGACGATGTCCAGCGTCTCCTCGCGGTCCTCCCACGCGACGAAGATGGCGACGGAGGTCGCGGAGGTGATCAGGTCGTGGACGTTGATCCCCGCGTCCGCGAGTGGGTCGACCAGCGAGCGGATCACGCCCGGCTGGTTCGGGAGTTCGCCGCCCGTGACGCGGATCACGGCGATGTCGTCCTCGACGGTGACCGAGGAGAGCGAATCGTCCTCGACGACCGCGTCGTGGAGCGTTGCCTCGGCCGCCTCGGCGACGTCGCTCTCGACGTAGTACGTCAGCGAGTCCATCCCGCTGGCGACGGCGTCGATGTTGATTCCCGCGTCGCCGAGTTTCTGAGACACCTCCGCGAGGATCCCCGGCCGGTTCCGGATCGCGCGGCCGGCGACGGTGAGACAGGCGAGCCGTGCCTCCTCCATGTCGATCAGGTGCTCGAAGCTCCCCTCGACGCTCGTGCCGCCGGCGAGCAGGTCGCCGTGCTGGTAGTGGACCACCCGGACGCCGAGCTCCTCGTCCTTGTAGACGAGCGCGGAGGGAGCGACGACCTCGGCGCCGCGGAAGGAGAGGTTCCGGAGCTCGTCGACGGTGATGGAGCCGACGTTGCGCGCGCCCTCGACAACGCGTGGGTCGCCGGTCATCACGCCCTCCACGTCGGTGACGATCACCACCTCGTCGGCGTCGAGATAGTTCCCGAGCATCATCGCGGTGGTGTCGGAGCCACCGCGGCCGAGCGTGGTCACGTTCCCCTGGGGGTCCTCCGCGAGGAAGCCCGTGATGACGGGGACGGTGTCGTCCAGCGTCCCCGCGAGCGCGTCGACGCGGCGCTGGGTCTCCTCGGCGTCGATCTCCCCACGCTCGTTGGTGACGACCGGCCAGTTCTCGTCGCCGGGTTCGAGGAACACCGCGTCGACGCCGCGGGCGGCGAGCGCGGCTTTCAGCATCCGCACCGAGGTGCGTTCGCCCATCGAGACGATCTCCGCGCGGTCCTCGTCGCTGGCGTCGAACGCGATCTCGTCGAGCAGGTCGTCGGTCTGTGAGCCCATCGCGCTGGCGACGACCGCGATCTCGTGGCCTTCGGCGACCGCGTCCGCGACGGAGTCGGCGGCGCGGTCGATCCGGTCGCCGGATCCCAGCGAGGTGCCGCCGAACTTCGCGACTACACGCATCGTCGAACACCGCCTGCGTCGTGCGTCCCGTTCATACGCCCCGCTTCTCGGAGCGAGCGGTTAACGCTGTCTCTCCCGGCGACGCCCTCGGGGGTGTGTGAGAGCGGCTCGCGGCCGTATCCCACGGCTTATCCGTGGGTGTCGCGTAGTAACGGTATGAGCGACGATTCATCAGGCCGGAAGAACCTCCGGATGCCTGACGACGACCAGCTGTTCGGCGTCGTCACCGAGCACCTCGGTGGCAACCACGTCCGGGTACGGTGTGCGGACGGCGAGACGCGACTCGGACGCATCCCGGGTCGGATGAAGTACCGCACGTGGATCAACGAGGACGACGTGGTGATCATCGAACCCTGGGACTGGCAGGACGAGAAGGGGAACATCGAGTGGCGCTACGACGAACAGGACGCCGAGCAGCTGCGCCGCGAAGGCCACATCGACTGATCCGCCCTTTTCGGACGCCTCGAACCCCTCAGCTCGATAGCGCCCGCCGAACTGTTCGCTATTCCTACAGTTTAGTGAGTTACATTTATCGGCAGCTTGCATAACCTTTTTTACAGCAGTTCGTTCATTGCGTGTGGATGCGAGACAGTACCAGGCGAACGTTCCTCAAGGGCACAGCGGGCGTGATCGGTGGGTCGGCGCTGGCGACGGGCAGCGCCGTCGCGACCGGCGACGGCGAGACCGGGCGGTTCCTGATCAACCTCCGGAAGGTCGAGCGGAGCGAGATCCCCGACGACGTGGAGATCGTCCACGACCTCTCGTCGGCGGACGTGCTGGTCGCCCGCGGCGACCAGTCCCGCGTCGGTGGGCCGACGGCGACGGCGCCGGACGTCGAGATCGACCTGAGCGACGACGACACCGGCGCGGTCGTCGAGGCCGACGGTCGGGAGGCGTCGGGCAACGCCGCGAGCCACAACCACGACGGGCCGCCGAGCAACACGGAGTTCCAGTGGGACAAACGCGAGCAGGAGGTCGCCGGCGAACTCACCGACAAGCCCGGCGGCGGGAAGTTCGTCCACGACACGACGACGGGCGAGGGCACCCGGGTCGCGGTCGTCGACTCCGGCGTGTGGGACGACCACCCCGACCTGGAGGACGTCGTCAACGAGGAGCTCTCGATCAACATCACCGGCGACCCGTACGACTTCCGACCCAACGGCGCGGGCAACCACGGTACCCACGTCGCGGGCACTATCGCGGCCACGAACGACAACGACGGCCCCGACGGCGGCGTGCTCGGGACGGCGCCGGACACCGAGATCGTCGCGGTGCGGATGTTCTCCGGGCTGCAGGGGTACGCGGGCGACGGGCTCGCCGGCTGGGAGTACGCCGCGTCGGTCGGCTGTGACGCCATCAACTACAGCGTCGGCTACACGGTCTCGGACACCGTCGAGTACCCCAGCCTGATCGCGCTGGAGCAGATGATCAGCCAGGTCGCGAACGACGTCCGTTCGCAGGGGACGGTGGTCGTCAACTCCGCGGGCAACGCCGGACTGGATATGGACGCCGAGAACACGCTCGTGCTCCCGACGGAGGCAGACGGCGTGTTCGGCGTGAGCGCGACCGGCCCGATCGGCTACGGCTGGGGCGGCAAGCACAGCGACAACGAGGCGAAGTGGCTCACCGGCAACCGCCTGGAGGAGCCGACGACCGACCCCGCGCCGTACACCAACTACGGCGACGCCGTCGACGTGAGCGCGGGCGGCGGGAACTACGACCTCGAGGCGATCAACGCGGGTAACGAGGACGCGTACAACGATCTCGTCTACTCCACGATCAACGTCGCCGGCCCCGACGGCGAGCAGACCGCCTCCTACGGCTGGAAGGCCGGCACCTCGATGGCGGCGCCGCAGGTGACCGGCGCGGCCGCACTCGTGCGCTCGCTGAACCCCGACGCCACCGTCGAGGAGGTCGAGTCGGTGATCCAGGAGACGGCATCGATGCCCGACGAGGGCGGGACGTACCACGGCGCCGGCCACCTCGACCTGCCGGCAGTGGTCGACGCCGTCGGCGGGAACGGCAACAGCAAGTAGCGCAGGCGTCCGCTCCCCCGTCACTCGTCGAACATCGAGGCTCTGACGGGTGGTTCGTTCTCCCTCCGCTCCTGGTTGGGCAGTGGCTACGTCCCCCGGGCCGCCGCCAGATATTTGTGTGACACTCTCTAACATGGGAGTGAACCCCGTTGAGGCGGGTTCCGACGGGAACCACCGTCGTAGCGGACGGCTGGCGCATCGGAGACCGACTGACGGAGCGAGCGACGCCTCGTACGGAGTGGCGACGCTGTGTGGGAGTCGTTCGGAGCCGCCGGGCGGCCGGTGTTGGCCGCCCGGCCGGAAACACCCCGACGTGGGGTATATACACCCTTTTGAGCCTCCACCGCCTACTTCGCCCGTGAACGTCGTTCCCGACACCAGCGTCGTCGTCGACGGCCGCGTCTCCGAACGCGTCGCCGACGGGCGCTACGAGGGTGTCACCGTCTACGTCCCCGAAGCCGTCGTCGGCGAGCTCGAAGCCCAGGCCAACGCGGGGTACGATCCCGGCTGGAAGGGGCTGGAGGAGCTTCAGCGCCTCGCCGACTACGCCGACGAGGGGGAGATCGAGATCGAGTACGTCGGCCGTCGACCCAACGCCGCCGAGACCGAGGGCGCCGGCGAAGGTGACATCGACGCGCTGATCCGCGATATCGCCGCCCAGCAGGCCGCGACGCTGCTCACCAGCGACGGCGTGCAGGCGGAGGTCGCCCGCGCGAAGGGGCTCGACGTGGACTACGTCGAACCCGTCGTCGACACCGAGTCCGCCGAGCCCGAGAGCGAGGGGCTGGCCATCGAGCAGTTCTTCACCGAGGACACGATGAGCCTCCACCTCCGCTCGGACACCCGGCCGAAGGCCAAGCGGGGGACCATCGGCGAGATGACGTACGAACGCATCGCCGACGAGCCCACCAGCGACGAGCAGATGGAGGAGTGGGCGACCGAGGTGATCGAGACCGCCCGCGCCTCCTCGGAGGGGTTCATCGAACTCAGCGAGGAGGGGATGGATATCGTCCAGTACCGCGACTACCGGATCGCGGTCGCCCGGCCGCCCTTCGCGGACGCCATCGAGATCACGGCCGTCCGGCCGGTCGCGAAGACCACCATCGACGACTACGCGATGGCCGACGAACTCAAACAGCGGTTCACCGAGCACCAGCGCGGCGTGCTGATCTCGGGCGCGCCCGGCGCCGGGAAGTCCACGTTCGCCCAGGCGGTCGCGGAGTACCTCAACGACAACGACTTCGCGGTCAAGACGATGGAGAAACCCCGCGACCTCCAGGTCGGCCCCGAGATCACCCAGTACACCGAGCTGGGCGGCTCGATGGAGAACACCGCCGACTCGCTGCTGATGGTCCGGCCGGACTACACCGTCTACGACGAGGTCCGCAAGTCCAGCGACTTCGAGACGTTCGCGGACATGCGGCTCGCGGGCGTCGGCATGATCGGCGTCGTCCACGCGACCCGGGCGATCGACGCGCTCCAACGGCTCGTCGGCCGCGTCGAACTCGGGATGATCCCGCAGGTCGTCGACACCGTCGTCTACATCGAGGCCGGGGGGATCCACACCGTCTACGACGTGGAGACCGAGGTGAAGGTGCCCGCCGGGCTCACCGCCGAGGACCTCGCGCGCCCGGTGATCATGGTCTCGGACACAGAGACGGGCGAGCCGAAGTACGAGATCTACACGTTCAACCGCCAGGTCGTCACCGTCCCGCTCGACGACGAGGGGGAGGACAGCGGCGTGAACCGCATCGCCAAACAGGAGATCGAACGCGAGATCCAGTCGGTCGCCCGCGGCCACGTCGAGGTCGAACTGCAGGGGCAGGACCGCGCAGTCGTCTACGTCGAGGAGGACGACATCTCCTACGTGATCGGGAAAGGTGGCGGCCGGATCAGCGAGATCGAGGACCGCCTCGGCATCGACATCGACGTGCGCACCCACGACGAGAACCCCGAGCCCGCGACCGCCAACGGCGGCGAGTCGGTCGGCTCCCCGCAGGGCGAGGTGGTCGAGCCCGAGATCACCGCCCGTCACGTCGTGCTCCGGCTCGACGAACACGTCGGCGAGACCGTCGAGGTCCGCGCCGGCGGCGACTACCTGTTCACCGCGACGGTCGGCCGCGGCGGCGACGTGCAGGTGTCCCGGGGCTCCGCGATCGCGGAGGAACTCGAGGACGCGATCGACCGCAAACAGCAGATCACGGTCGTCCCCGCCTGATCGGCGACCACGTTTTCCGAACTGCCGAGTCGTTCGTCCCCAGTCGGCCGGTTTCGGACACAAGCGAGGACAACGATCCTCCTGTCGACCCAGGGTATGATCCGTGTGAACTATGCACAAGAGCTTAGTCGATCGCCGTCCAACATCCACCCTATGGCCACGAACAGCCGCGGGATGAACCCCCTCGACACGCTCCGGGACCGCTACGACCACGTCGAGACGGTCTGTCCGGCGTGTGGCTACGACGACGCCGACGGCAAGTGGGCCAGCGAGACCGACGGCGCGGAGGTCCGCTACGAGCACGCCTGTCCCAGCTGTGGGAAAGTCACGGTCCACACGATCACCATCCGGCGCTGACCCGTCGGGCCGTCGAGAACCGTTTTTGGCGTGTGCGGTTATCCCCCGCGACCGACGGGTTCAACCCTGCTCACGTCGTAGCTGGCGCCGAATGAGTAAGGACTTCATCGAGGTCCGCGGGGCCGAAGAGAACAACCTCGCCGACCTCGACGTGGAGATCCCACGGGAGGAGTTCAGCGTCGTCACCGGGCTCTCGGGGTCGGGGAAGTCCTCGTTGGCGTTCGACACCGTCTACGCCGAGGGGCAGCGCCGCTACATCGAGAGCCTGTCGGCGTACGCCCGGAACTTCCTGGGCCAGATGGACAAGCCGCAGGTCGACTCCGTCGAGGGGCTCTCGCCGGCCATCTCCATCGACCAGAAGAACGCGGCGAACAACCCCCGATCGACCGTCGGCACGGTCACGGAACTGCACGACTACCTGCGCCTGCTGTACGCCCGCGTCGGCACGCCCCACTGTCCGGAGTGCGGGCGCGAGGTCGGCACCCAGAGCGCCCAGCAGATGGTGCGCCGACTGTTCGAACTGCCCGAAGGGACCCGTGCGAAGATCGCTGCCCCCGTCGTGCGCGACCAGAAAGGCGCTTTCGAGGACCTGTTCGAGGAGCTCGTCTCCGAGGGGTACGCCCGCGTCGAGGTCGACGGCGAGCGCTACGACCTCACCACCGACGACCCGGACCTCGACGAGAACTACGACCACACGATCGACGTGGTGGTCGACCGCGTGAAGGTCCAGGAGGAGGACCGCTCCCGGATCACCGACTCCGTCGAGACCGCGCTCGAGGAGGGCGGCGGCGTGCTGAAGACCATTCTCCCGTCGCCGCCCGAGGACCTGCCCGAGTCGTTCGGCGGCAACGTCTCCCGGAGCACCGGCGACCTCGCCGACGCCGAGGGCGACAACGCCGACGGAGACGACCGACTCGTCGTCGAGTTCTCGGAAGAGCTCGCCTGCACGCACTGCGGGATCGACTTCTCCGAGATCGAGACGCGCTCCTTTTCGTTCAACTCTCCCCACGGCGCTTGCCCGGAGTGTGAGGGGATCGGCGAGACGAAGGAGGTCGACGAGGATCTCGTGGTGGTCGACCCCGACAAGCCGCTCAAGGACGTGTTCGAGGCCTGGAGCTACAACCGCTCGTACTACCGCACGCGGATCGACAGCGTCGCCGACCACTTCGGCGTCGACGTGACGACGCCGTTCGCCGAACTCACCGACGACCAGCAGCGCCAGTTCCTCTACGGCACCGACGACGAGGTGGTGTTCGAACGACAGACCAAGAACGGCACTCGACGGAAGGAGAAGCGCTTCGAGGGCGTCATCCCCAACCTCGAACGCCGCCACGTCGAGACGGACAGCGACTCCACCCGCGAGCATATCGAGGAGTACATGGCCGTCACCACCTGCCCGGCCTGTGACGGCACGCGGCTCAAACCCCAATCGCGCTCCGTGCTCGTCGACGGCACCGACATCACCGAGGTCAATCAGCTCAGCATCGCCGACGCCCGCGAACATTTCGAGGGGATGGAGGCGAACCTCTCCGAGCGCGACCGCACGATCGCCGAGGAGATCCTGAAGGAGATCCGCGCCCGGCTCGGCTTCATGGAGGAGGTCGGGCTCGACTACCTCACACTCGACCGCGAGGCCTCCACGCTCTCGGGCGGCGAGAGCCAGCGCATCCGGCTGGCCACACAGGTCGGCTCCGGCCTCGTCGGCGTGCTGTACGTGCTCGACGAGCCCTCGATCGGCCTCCACCAGCGCGACAACGACCGCCTGCTGAACACGCTCGAAGGACTCAGAGACCTCGGCAACACGCTGATCGTGGTCGAGCACGACGAGGAGACGATGCGCCGCGCCGACCACGTGATCGACATGGGCCCTGGCCCGGGCAAACGCGGCGGCGAGATCGTCGCCCAGGGCGACTTCGACGACATCGTGGACACCGAGGAGTCGATCACCGGCGACTACCTCGCCGGCCGGAAGGAGGTGCCCATCCCCGACGAGCGCCGGGAGAGCGACGAGGCGCTCACGGTCGTCGGCGCGCGCCAGCACAACCTCAAGGACGTCGACGTCGACCTCCCGATCGGGCAGTTCACCGCCATCACGGGCGTCTCAGGGTCGGGCAAGTCCACGTTGATGCACGACGTGCTGTACAAGGGGCTGGCCCGGAACATGAACGACAACACCAGCGTCGACCCCGGCGAGCACGACGCTATCGATGGCACGGAGAACATCGAGACGGTGCGACTCATCGACCAGTCGCCGATCGGTCGCACCCCGCGATCGAACCCCGCGACGTACACCGGCGTGTTCGATCACATCCGCGAGGCGTTCGCCCAGACGAAACTGGCCCAGCAGCGCGGCTACGACAAGGGCCGCTTCTCGTTCAACGTCAAGGGCGGCCGCTGTGAGGAGTGTGGCGGGCAGGGCACCGTCAAGATCGAGATGAACTTCCTCTCGGACGTCCACGTCCCCTGCGAGGAGTGTGGCGGCGCGCGCTACAACGACGAGACGCTCGACGTGGAGTTCAAGGGGAAGACCATCGCCGACGTACTCGACATGGACGTCGAGGAAGCGTACGACTTCTTCGAGGCCAACTCCCAGCTCCGCCGCCGGCTCAAGCTCCTGAAGGACGTCGGCCTGGGCTACATGAAGCTCGGCCAGCCCTCCACGACGCTCTCGGGCGGCGAAGCCCAGCGCGTGAAGCTCGCGGAGGAACTGGGCAAGAAGCAGACCGGCGACACGCTGTACCTGCTCGACGAGCCGACCACGGGGCTCCACAAGGAGGACGAGCGCAAGCTGATCGAGGTGCTCCAGCGCCTGACCGACAACGGCAACACCGTCGTCGTCGTCGAGCACGAACTCGACCTCGTGAAAAACGCCGATAATGTGGTCGATCTGGGTCCCGAGGGCGGCGAGGGCGGCGGCGAGGTCGTCGCCAGCGGCACGCCGGAAGAAGTCGCGCAGGTCGACGAGTCCCACACCGGTCGCTACCTCCGTGACTACCTCCCGAAAGTCGAGATGGAGGGGCCACGCGCGGACCGGCGGAAGCCCGCGAAGGAGTCCGCCGACGACGCTGCGGCCGAGGAGGCCGCCACCGCCGCGAACGACGACTAACGACCTGACTAGTCGCCGGCGCTACCTTTTCGACGCTCCCTCCCCTCTCTCCGGGTATGTCCATCGCCTACGCCGTCTACGAGGACGCCCTGTTCGTCGTCGACACGGACAGCGAGACGCTGATCCGCGAGCAGCCGTTCGACTCCCAGACCGAGTGTGTCGCCGTCACGGAGGGCGCCGTCCTCGTCGGCACGTTCGAACACGGCCTCCAGCGATCGACCGACGACGGGGAGTCGTGGCGCCGCGCCGACGGGATCGAGCAGGACGCGGTCACCTCGCTCGCAGTCGACCCCGAGGATCCCGAAACAGTCTACGCCGGCACGGAACCCAGCCGCCTCTACCGGAGTACGGACGGCGGGGAGACGTTCGAAGGGCTCCCGGGACTCACCGACCTCCCGTCGTCGGACGAATGGTCGTTCCCGCCACGCCCCGACACCCACCACATCCGCTGGATCGAACCCGATCCGGGCGACACAGCCCTGCTGCACGTCGCCGTCGAGGCCGGCGCACTCCTCCGCGCACGACTCGGCGAGGACGGCGTCGACTGGACCGACCGCGTTCCGAGCGCCCGGATCGACACCCACACGATCGACACGCATCCCGACGCGCCGGGCCGCGCGTGGGTCGCCGCCGGCGACGGGTACGCCGAGACGACCGACGCCGGCGAGTCGTGGCAGCACCCGCAGTCCGGTCTCGAACACACCTACTGCTGGAGCGTCGCGGTCGAACTGCCCGACGGGTCGACCCCGCGGGTCCTGCTCTCCGCCGCGCGGAGCGCGCGCGAGGCCCACCGGATCGGCGAGTCGTACCTCTACCGCCGTGAAGGCGACGACTGGGAACGCCTCGACGACCGCGGAATCCCGACCGGGGAGGGCGTGTACCGCGCGGTGCTCGAACGCGGCGCCGGCGTGGTCTGGGCGGCGAACAACCACGGGCTCTACCGCACCGACGACGGCGGCGACTCGTGGGACGAACTCCCGGTGTCCCTGCCCGACCGCGTCGGCGACCAGACGTGTCGCGGGCTCACGATCGTCGACTAACGATCGCTCGGCCCGACACTCAAGTACGATCGGGCGGCCAGCCCCCTCGATGTAGTCGCGATCGACGCGGGTCGCACAGGGCGGGAGCCCGACGCACCGGCCCGCGATAGGGAAGCGCGTCGGCTGTCAGCCCCAACCACGGGACATATGGTCCGAGCCCGGATAGTCGGGGGTATGTACGACTTCGCCGTCGTCGGCGTCGGCCCCGCCGGCGCACGTGTCGCCCGCCGCGCGGCCGAGGCGGGCTACGACGTGATCGCCTTCGAGCAGGGGGAGATCGGCACGCCCCTGGCCTGTTCGGGGCACGTCTCCAGAGACATCTGGGAGTACACCCCCGACGGCGCGCGCGAGGAACTGCTCCAGAACGAGGTGTACGGCGCCGACTTCCACGTCGGCGGTCCCGAGAGTGACGCCTACCCCTTCTACAAGGACGAACCCGTCTCGAACGTGATCGACCGCGAGGAGCTCGACCGCATCCTCGCGGAGACCGCCCGCGACGCCGGCGCGGAGATTCACGACGGCCACACCGTCACAGGGGTCGACGAGGGGATCGACAGCGTCGAACTGACGGTTTCGCCCGACGACGGGGACACGTTCACCGTCGAGGCGCGGATGGTCGCCGGCTGTGACGGCCCCGTCTCCCGGGTCCGCCGCGCGGTCGGCCTGCCAGAACCCGACGAGAAACTCCACGGCGTGCTGGGGTTCGATCCGGAGCCGGACCACAGCGACTTCGTCGACGTTCACCTGACGGTACCGAGCTTCTTCGCGTGGCGCATCCCCCGGGGCGAGGCCGGCGTCGAGTACGGGCTCGGGGTCCGACCGGATTCCGACGAGGACGCCCGCGAGCGGTTCGACCGGCTCGTCGACGACTACGGCGCCGAGATCGGCCGCTTCTGTTCGGGCGCCATCCCGATCGGACCACCCGATTCGGTCGCGTCTCATCGCGTGTTCCTGGTCGGCGACGCCGCCGCACAGACGAAGCCGTTCACCGGCGGCGGCATCCTCTACGGGATGCGGTCCGCGGATAACGCGGTTCGACAGATCGACCCGGACGATCCGGCGACGCTGTCGGCCTACGAGACGGCGTGGCGCGACGAACTCGCGACGGAAATCCGGCTCGGCCACTGGCTGCGCCGGGCGTACTCGCTCCCGGAGCCGGTCCAGCAGCTGGGACTCCGCCTCACGTCGGGCGAGATCGGCGTCCACATGGACCGTCCCACGACGCTGCTCTCCCGGGAGCACCTGCGGAGCTACCTGCCCTAAGGGCTCCCCAGCAGCAGCACCGTTCAGTACGACGGGATGCGCCGGGACCGATCGCTCCCGTCGACGAACGGGAGCGCGGATCGGCTCGCCGGCGCCTCCCCCTGCTCGGCCCGGACGGCACGGACCGACGCGTCTCGCTCGACCCGCGCGAACGCGATCGGGGCCGACAGCGACGGGCTCCACCGCGCTCGGGTTACGTGGCCGACCGAGCCGTCCGCACCGAGTACGTCGGCCCCGCTCTCGGGCGCTTCGTCGGCGTCGACCCGGAGACCGACGAGTCGGTGGGTCGGCCCGTTCTCGGTAGCCGCCTCGACCCCAGCGACGTCGCCGAGTCCGAGCGATGCAGGCTGTTCTCCACGGATCTCGGGGTCGAACAGCGGCGTTCCGGCCTCGAGGGTGAGCGTCTCGTACGTCTCGTAGCCGAAGGGGGCGGCGCCGTTGCCCCGCGAGAGCAGCGTCATCCACACCTCGTCGGCGTCGGCGGCGGCACAGATCACCTCGTAGCTCTCCTCGCCGCCCGACGCGTCGCCGGCGACGACGGAGACGCCGGCGTCGCCCATCGACCCCCGGACGAACGAGTACGCACCCGTCGGCGCGCCAGCGTTGTGCAGCACGGAGGCGATCTTCTCGGTCGCCATCGGCCCGTGGACGCCGAACACGCCGAACTCCGTCGTCGCCTCGCGGACGTCGACGGCCCGACCGTCCTCGCGCAGGCGGCGGACCAACAGGTCGGCACAACCCGGCGGCGTGAACAGCAGCAGGCGCTCGCCGGCGTCGTAGACGAACAGTTCGGTTTCGACCGCCCCGTCGTCGAGCACCAGCGCGTAGCAGCCCTCGCCGTCGGCCGCTGGAACGTCGTTGGTGACGGTATCGCCGACGACGGCGCGGCGATCGTCGCCGGTCACGACGACGGCGCCGTACCCCATCTCGATCACGCCGACGGCGTTCCGGACCGCCCGGACCGCGCGCTCGGGGCGCCCGTACTCCTCGACCACCTCGCGGCCGCCGCGCTCGCCGAACGCCGCGCCGTGATCGGCGTGGCTCCCGCCGACTAGCGTCATTGCCCGGTCGTTCGGTGCCGGCGGGAAAAACTCCGCCGGTTCGGGAACTCAGAGCCCGAACCGGTCCCGGATGACGTCCAGCACGCCCGGTTCCTCGTCGTCGAGCTCCTCGGGGTCGGCGACGACGCCCTCGGCGGGGTAGAGCACCACCCCGTCGCCGTCGCTCTCCACCTCGATCAGCCCCGCGTCCTTGAGGTCGCCGAGCGCGGGTTCGAGCCGGTCGATGTCGGCGTCGACCGCCGCGCGCAGTTCGAGCACGCTCATCCCCTCCTCGGCGCGGTCGGCCAGCGCAGCGAGCACCTCAAGCTCCACTTCGTCCCTGTCGCGATGCTCCGGACTGACGGCCATACCCGCCCGTGGGGGAGCGAGCGGCTTACTTCTACCGGCGACGGGCAGGGTGCGAGCGGCTTACTTCTACCGGCGAAAGCGTCCGCGAACCCGGCCGCCCGCGCCACCGGCAGGTGGCGGGGTATTTTTAGCCTTCCGCCCGTCTAACACGGGTAATGGGACTCAGGTGTCTGCTCGGACACGACTTCGGCGAGCCGGAGACCGAGCGCGAACGAAACGAGGAGGGGAACGAGGTCGTCGTTACCGTCCGGGAAGTCAAGACCTGCGAGCGCTGCGGCGAGAAGCAGGTGGTCAGCGAGAACAAGGAGATCACGTCGATCGATCAGCTCCGGGAGTCGGCTGCCGAGGGGGGGTCCGGGACGGAGTCGACAGCCAGCACCGGAGCCGACACTGGCGGGGGGTGGGGGAGCGCCGACACCCCGACCCAACCGGATGCGGGCGCCGACACCGACGCGCCGAGTTCGGGGACTGAGCAGGGGCCGGAAGAGTCGTCCGCGGTCGAGCCCGACGAGGACCCCGTCGATCGCGGCGTCGCCGACATCATCGAACAGGCCGAGAGGGACGACGACATGCTGGAACAGCCCCCCGAGGAGGACGAGGACGTCCCCGTCCACCCCGGCCAGCGCTCGGCAGCCGCCGAGGACGAGGAGAGCCCCGACCCCGAGAGCGACGACGGCGTGATCCTCGACGACGACGAGGCGTCCCCGCCCGAGGAGGGGCGCCGGCAGTGGGAGGAAGAGGCCACCCCCGAGGAGGTACCCGACGACGAACTGAGCGGCGGCGAGCCCTCGGCGTCCGAGAGCGACGAGAACGACGCCGAGATCATCGACGCCGACGACTCGTTCTCGGAACCGTCCCCCGAGCCCTCGGAACCCGACGCCGACGACCCCCAGCAGTCCTCCACCACCTCGGCGGTTGAGTCCGAGGACGCCGAGATCATGGACGCCGGCCCCGAGCAGCCGTCGAGCGAGCCGTCGTCCGCGCCCGAACCCGACGAGCCGACCGGGCTCGAGGAGACCGACGAGGGGCACATGCCCTGGCCCGAGGGGCCCGGCGAGGACGAGGAGCACGACGCGACGGCGCCCGACGGCATCGACATCGGCGACTTCTCGTCGCCGGAGGAGACGGGGTCGACCGACGCCGATCGCGCGAACGGCGACCGCACCGAATCCGGCGAGCCGAGCGACGCGTCGGCGGGGCCGACCGCCAACGTCGACCTCGAACGGTCGAGCCGCGACGCCGAACTCGAGTACTACTGCCCCGAGTGCGGGCTGACTCGCGACGTTGGGAACTCTTCGATGCGGGCCGGCGACATCTGTCCGGAGTGTCGAGTCGGCTACATCACCGAGCAGCAGAAGGCGGAGTAGCGACCCACAACAAGTAAACCGACCGCTCGCAAACGGCTGGGCATGAAGGAGTACAAGATGCGCCGCGGCGAGACGCTCGAGGAGCGCATCCCGGACATGGAGGCGACTGTGGAGGAGTACTTCGGCGAGATCACCGCCACGGAGGAGTACAAGGGGAGCGACCTCTACGTGGTCGAGGAGCCCGACAACCCCGTGTTCGAGCGCATCGTCGCCGGCGCGGTGGAGTACTCGGGCAAGAAGGACTGGCTCGGCGTGGAGTTCGAGGAGCGGGACCCGACCGAGCTCGGCCCCGACGAACTGGAGGCCGCGGGCGAGGCCGTCGACAGCAAAAACGAGTTCCTGCTCGAAGCCACCGGCCGGGACGCCAAATCCCGGCGGGACTCGCTCAAACGGGAAGTCGAGGACGAGGCCCCCGACTACTAGATCTCTTCCGGGAGCCAGCCGCCGTCGATCTCGACGTTCTCACCCGAGACGTAGTCGCTCTCCGACCGGCAGAAAAACAGCGCCGCGTTCACCACGTCCTCGATCGTCGCCCAGCGGCCACGGGGCGCCTCGTCGGGGAACTCGTCGCTGGTCTCGAGCACGTACGGTGACACCGCGTTGACGGTGATCCCGTCGTCCTGTGTGTCGGCCGCGAGCATCCGCGTGAACATCAACACGCCCGTCTTCGCGACGAAGTACGGGAAGTTCGTCGCCCCCACCATCGCTTTCTCGCTGCTCGCGTAGCCGACGTTGACGATCCGGCCCCACTCCCCCTCGCGCATCGCGGGCAGCGCCCGCCGCGAGCAGAGCATCGTCCCGTTCAGGTTGGTCGCCAGCACGCGGTTCCACGCCTCGAGGTCGATCTCTTCCCAGTGGTTCGGGGCGAAGTCGCCGACGTTGTTCACCAGCACGTCGACGGTCCCCAACTCCTCCTCCACCTCGTCGAACAGCGCGTCGACGCTCTCGGGGTCGGTCACGTCGCCCTGGACGGTCGTCGCGTCGGCGCCGAACGCCCGCGCGTCGGCCGCCGTCGTCGCCGCCTCGTCGTCGCTGCTGTGGTAGTGGACCGCCACGTCGGCGCCGGCGTCGGCCATCGCGAGCGCCAGCCCGCGACCCAGCCCCGAGGCGCTCCCGGTCACCAGCGCGACCCGTCCGTCGAGATCAGCGTCCGTCATACCCGCACGTCGGTCGCCGCCCCCAAGCGCGTTTCGCCCGTTCGGTCGTCCGGTCCGCGACCCCGCTCCTTATGCGTGCACGTCGCGTTCCCGGAGCCATGCGCAGGCGCGAGGCGCTGTCGCTGCTCGGCGGTGCCGCCCTCCTCCCCGGCCGCGTCGCCGGCCACCCGACGCCGCCCGAGAACGACCCCGACGGGACGCCGCCGACCCGGACCGACACGGGGTACGGCCCGCTGGCTCGGGTCGAACTCGAGGGCGCCACGGAGGCGGTCGTCTCCGACGACGGCACGACCGCCTACGTCGCCGCGACGACGGGGTACGCTGTCGTCGATATCTCCGACCCCGACGAGCCTCGCGTGCTCGCCGAGCGCCGCGACCTCATGGCCGACCGCGAGGGGGGCCCGCTCGACGGGATCTACGACGTGAAGCTCTCGGGGGAGACGCTGCTGGTCGTCGGCCCCGCCAACCCCGGGATGAGCGAGCTCTCGGGCGCGCTGTTCGTCGATATCTCCGATCCCGAATCGCCCGAGCGGCGGACGTTCTACGAGACCGACTACCCGATCCACAACGCCTTCCTCGACGGGAGCCGGGCGTACCTCACCGCGAACGACGGCGCCGACCGCGAACTCGCCATCGTCGACGGCGTCGACGAGCCGAGCCGTGTCGGCACCTGGTCGCTGGTCGAACACGACGGGCGCTGGGCGGAGCTCCCCCCGCTCCCGCGCACGGTGCACGACGTGTTCGTACAGGACGGCGTTGCCTACCTCGCCCACTGGGACGCAGGCACGTGGCTGGTCGACGTGAGCGATCCGGCTGCGCCGACGGCGATCGCCCACGTCGGCCGGGGACCCGAGACGGTCGCCGACGAGTACGAGTCCGGTACGGACGGGTACGACACGCTCCCGGGGAACTCCCACTACGCCGCCGTCGACGAGGCCGGCGACCTGCTCGCGGTCGGCCGCGAGGCGTGGGCGACCGAGGAGCGCCCCGAGGGCGGCCCGGGCGGGATCGACCTGTACGATATCTCTACGCCCGCAGAGCCGACTCACCGCTCGACGATCGAGCCGCCGCCCTCACCCGACGCGACGCAGGACGGGGTCTGGACCACCGCGCACAACTTCGAGTTCCGGGACGGGATCCTGTACAGCTCGTGGTACCGTGGCGGCGTGAAGCGTCACGACGTGAGTGATCCCTCGGCGCCGCGGGAGCTGACGTGGTGGGCGGATCTCCCCCACGCGGAGTTCTGGACCGCCCGAGTCGCCGTCCCCGGCTCCACGTTCGTCGCCCCCTCGCGGGCGACCGCGGAGTCGCCCGCGGCGCTGTACGTGTTCCCCGACGCCGACGGGCGGACGCTCTGGGGGTACGACGACCTCGTGACCGCGACGCCGACGCGGACGGGCGCCGGGACGCCGGCCGAGGGGGAGTCGAACGTCGGCGCGCCGGGGTTCGGCGCGCTGACGGCGCTCGCAGGTGTCGGGCTGGGGTCGCTCGCGTGGTGGCACAGTCGGAACCGCCGTTGAGGCGACGACGGGAACGATCGTGACACAGTTTTTTCGCGGAGCGCGGGCTGCAGGGAAACCGCAAGCTACCAGTGTCCGCGCCCCCAAACGCGAGCAATGAGCGAGGAGAGTCTGAAACAGCGCGTCGAGGACTGGATGACCGGGCAGATGCCCATCATCCAGATGCACGGCGGGCGGAGCGTCGTCCGGGAGGCGGACCCGGAGACCGGCACCGTCACCGTCGAGCTCGGGGGGTCCTGTGCCGGCTGCGGGATCAGCGACCTCACCGCACAGAACATCAAACGCGACATGATCGTGGCGTTCGACGAGGTCGACGAGGTCCACGTGCTGGTTCCCTCGACCGGCGAGCAGGGCGACGCGACCGTCGAGGGCGGCCGCGGCGGCGAACTCCAGCACGGCACCGAACACCCCAACCACTTCTGAGCGGCTGCCGGCGGCTACCACGCCTCGAGGTGGTTTGATCACCGACCCGAGGGACACGCCAGTATGGACCGACGACAGTTCCTCGTAGTCGCGGGGCTCTCGCTCGCCGTCTCGGTCGCGGGCTGTACCGCGCCCGCAGAGGATACCGAGACGCCGGGACCCCAGCGCGTGACGGTGGATTTCCGCAACGAGAGCGGCCGGACGCTCGTGTTCACCGCCGCCGTGATGGCCGAGGGGTTCGGCGGGGTCGAACTCACCTACGCCGACGACGAGACGGAGACGTTCCCCGACGCCGGGACCGTCGACGACATCCCAGCCCAGGCGTGGGAACAGGCAGTGACGTTCACGCCGCTGGGTGACGCGCAGCGCCGGGAGTTCCGCTCGACGGACGGCTCGGGCACCGGGATCCAGTTCGAGCCGGTGCCGTACGGCAGCACGGTCGTCACCGCGGTCGCGGCCCCCGAGGACGAACTGCCGATGTGGAGCATCGGCTCCGGAACCTGCGGGGGGAGCGAGGAAGCGGCGTTCGAGCTATCCGTCGACGCCGAGGGGCTCGTCCACCAGTCGACGAACTGTACGGATACGGCCGACTAGATCGCGCGCTCGATGCTCGCGGCGACGTTCCGCGCCTTCTCGGCCAGTTCCGGGGGCACCTCACCCGCCTCGACCGCCGCGTCGAGTTCATCGTCGTCGACGCGTTCGACGGTGCCGTCGGGGTACTTGATCACGTCGACGTGGAGGTCGACGTAGCAGACGGCGTCGGGGAACAGTTCGACCGGCGTGCAGACGTTGACGTACGTCCCCTTCTGCTCGCCGTCGCTGCTCCGGTAGATGGTCGGGTACCACCAGCGCCCCTCCCGGAACTTCGTGAGCGCGGTGTCACCGGGCTCCCGGCGAGTGCCGAGCGCGTCGTACACGCCGCCGCCGCTCATCGACCGCTCGACCGCGAGCGTGCCGTCGTCGTCGCGTTCGACCACCTCGCCCGTTCCGAGCACGATCCGTCGTCCCGACGGCTTCCCGTGGTCGATCCGGACGCGGTCGCCCTCGTTCGGGCCGAACTGGTCGGCGACGACGCTGAACGGGAACTCGCCGCCGAGGTCGCCGCCACACAGCGTCTCCGCGAAGTCGACGCCCGCGCTGGCGGCTTCGGTGCCGGCCTTCGTCCGGTGGTGGCCGGGCATCGTCGCCGTCACCTCCCGCCTGACCTCGTCCAGCGCGAACCGGGACTCGCGGCCGAACCAGATCCACGCGCCAGCGGCGGGGCTGGCGACCTCCCGGACTGGCTCGGGGTCGCCGGCGTCGTCGACGGCCCGCTCCAGTTCCGTCGCGCGTTCGCTCGCGCGCTCGAGCGCGTCGCCCAGCGTCCCCATCTCGGCGTCGCGGGCGTCACGTGCCCACTCAAGCCCCCAGCCCTCCGGTGGTTCGCTGTCGAGCAGGTCGGTGATGCCCGCGAGTTCGCGGCCCGCAGCGTCGTCGCGCCCGGCGACACGGACGCCGTCGCGCCCGCGGACGAGCGTCGCCAGCCCCGCCTCGACCCGCAGGCCGGTGTCGAGCGCCGCGCGGTCGTCGTCCCACGGCGCCGCGGCCTCGGTCACCTGTACGCGGACCGTGTCACCCTCGTCGACGCGGTCGTCGACGGCGCCGAACGGTAGGAACCCCTCCGCCTCGCCCAGTGAGACGACCGCGCCGCTACCGAGCGTCTCGGTCACGCGCCCGTCGAACACCGCGCCGACGGGGGCCGGGTCGGTCCACGCGAGCGTGTCGATCCCGGTGTCCGCGAGCAGTGAGCGGACCGAGTCGACGGCGTCGGGGTCGCCGGCGACGGTGACGCCCTGTCGGTCCGGCCCCGTCTCGATCGCGGCGTCGTGGTCGGCGGCGGGGAGGTCGGCGTCGAAGCGGCGCCGGATCGGCGGCGAGGCCTGTACGACACGGTGGCCGGCGTCGAGCAGCGCCCGGGTGAGCGCGGTGGCGTAGATCCCCCGGACCCGGACGTTCGCGGCCGAGTCGTCGGTCATGGCTCGCCGTTCACTCGGGGGGAACAGGTAGGTGACGGTTCGGGCCGCGATAGCGACCCGGCGGCTGCGGGTTCGAGTTCGGCGGCGACGAAAAACGATACCGGCGTTAGCTCAGCTTCTCGCGGGCGATCCCGACGCCGGTGGGGGTGACGACGATCTGGTCGTCGCCCTTCTGGACGATGTCGCCGTCGACCTCGTTGGCGACCTGCCGGAGCTCCTCGATGATGCGGTCGCTGGCGGTGTCGGTGGTGGAGTGGCGGGTGATATCCGCGATCACCATGTCGCCGTCGTACACGGCGTCTTTGATCTCGATCACGTCCTGCTGGCCGCCGATCTCCGCGAAGTGGACGCTCATGCTCCCCGCGGCGCTGGGGCTCTCGAAATCCTCCTCCAGGTCGAGCGTGACGTAGTCCTCGGTGCTACGGTTGCCCCCGCCGCCGAGGATCTTACTCATGATTCCCATGGGCCGAAAAACCGGGGCTGCGGCATTAGTTCTTGCGCCGTCCGCTCGCGACCGACGGCGAATCCCCCGGCTTCGCCGGGAGAGCACGACTTTTCCCCGCTCCGGCCCGAGCGACGCGCGTGACCTTCAGCATCTGCGTCCGCGAGACGTACGAGGACGAGGAGGGGGACGACCAGCGCCGGTTCGGCGTCGCCGTCACCACCCGGCTCCCCGCCGTCGGGACGCTCTGCCCGTTCGTCTCCGAGAACGGCGCGGTGGCGACACAGAGCCTGGTGAACGTCGAACTCGGGGAGCGCGGGATCGAGTACGTCGACGACGGGCTGGCCGTCGAGGACGCGCTCCAGTCGCTTTTGAACGCCGACGACGGCGCCGAGAACCGCCAGCTCCACGGCGTGGATGCCGACGGGAAGTTCACGTTCTCCGGCGAGGAGTGTCACGGCTGGTACGGGCACCGCGAGGGGGAGAACTACACCGTCGCCGGGAACCTCCTCACCGGCGAGGCCGTGATCGAGAACGTCGCCGAGACGTACGCGGAGTCGGACCGGGACGCCCCACTCGCCCAGCGGCTGATCGACGCGCTCGGTGCGGGCTACGCCGAGGGTGGGGACAAGCGGGAGGAACTCCACGTCCAGAGCGCCGCGCTGAAGGTGCGCAGCACCGAGGAAGGCGACGACCCGTACTACAACGACCTGCGCGTCGACGCCACCGAGACGCCGATCCAGGAGCTCCGGGAGACGTACCGGCTGGCGAGCGAGGGGTTCGAGCAGGCGATGGAGCGCTACGAGGAGGCGTTCGAGGAGGACGATCTCGACGCCGCCGACGAGGCGGAGTAGCGGCAGAACTGCCGCCTCCCGGGGTTTGATACGCTCCGAGCGCTATGCAGGGCTGTGTCAATCGAGGACCCCTCCGAGGACGCGCCCGAACCGTACCGCGACCTCATCGAGCAGAACCGACGCATCTCCTACCTCGGCGACGCCAGCGGCGTACTGGGCTGGGACCAGCAGGTCACCATGCCCGAGGGCGGCGCCCCCGCCCGCGCGAAGCAGCTCTCGGCGCTCTCCTCGGTCACGCACGACCTGATGACCGCCGACGAGTTCGAGGAAGCGCTCGCCGGCGCCGAGGAGGCCGCCGACGAGCTCGACTGGCGCCAGCAGGCGAACGTCCGGGAGATCCGGCGCAACTACGACCGGACCGCCGACGTGCCGGGTGACCTGGTCGAGGAGCTCTCGGAAGTCCAGAGCGAGAACCAGCAGATCTGGCAGGAAGCGAAGGCCGAGGACGACTTCGAGCTGTTCGCGCCGCGACTCGAGAAACTGCGCGACCTCTCCATCGACCGCGCCGAGCACATCAGCCCGGATCAGCCCCCCTACGAGGTGCTGTACGAGGACGGCCTGCCGTACATCTCCCGCGAGCGGACGAACGAGATATTCGACCGACTGAAGGCGGAGCTGGTGCCGCTGATCGAGGAGATCGAGGCGCACGGCGACGAGCTCGCCTCCCCCTACGAGGGCGGCGAGTACCCCGAGGAAGCCCAGGAGGCGCTCTCGGAGGCCGCGCTGGACGCGCTGGGGTACGATCGCGACCACGGTCGAATGGATATCTCGGCCCACCCGTTCACGTCGGGCAATCAGTTCGACGCCCGCGTGACGACGCGCTACAAGCCCGGGAGCCCGATGGACGCGCTGACGGCGACCATTCACGAGTACGGCCACGCAAGCTACATGCTCGGACTGCCCGAGTCGGAGTACGGCACGCCGCTGGGCCAGTCGCTCTCCTCGGGCGTCCACGAGTCCCAGAGCCGCTTCTGGGAGAACCACGTCGGCCGCACGAAGTCGTTCTGGGAGTACTTCCTCCCGACGGTCAAGGAGCATCTGGACGGCGTCGACGATCTGACGGTACAGGAGGCGTACGAGGCGGTCAACCGCATCTACCCGAACAACCGCATCCGGGTGGAAGCGGACGAACTCACCTACCACCTCCACATCATCCTCCGGTGTGAAATCGACAGCGCGTTCGTCGCCGGCGAGATCGACGTCGACGAGATCCCCGACCTCTGGAACCGGAAGATGGAGGAGTACCTCGGCGTTACGCCCGACGGCGTCGGCGAGGGCTGTCTGCAGGACATCCACTGGTCCTCCGGCTTCGCGGCGTTCCAGGGGTACACGATCGGCAGCGTGCTCGCGGCCCAGCTCGACGCGGCGATGCGGGACGACATCTCGGACGTGGACGGGAAGATCCGCAACGGGGAGTTCGAGCCGATGCTCGAGTGGATGAACGAGAACGTCCACAGCCACGGGCGGGCGTACACGTCCGACGACCTGATCGAGGAAGCCACCGGCGAGCCGCTGACGGCCGACTACTTCCTCGACTACGTGGAGGAGAAGTTCACCGACCTGTACGGGCTGTAGGTCGGCCGATTCGGCGTTTCTTGCCGGAGAGCGCGTGGCGTCGTGGAGCATCGCCGCCGGCCCGGTCGCCCGCGGGACCGTCGGTCCCGCCCTGCACCGCTTTCGTGCCACCGCACGCCACGACGGCAGTCGACCGTCAGTTCTCCCGAACCGCCGCCTCGATCCCGTCGAGCCCCTGCTCCAGCTTCGCCATCGAGTTCGCGAACGAGAGCCGGAGCTTCCCCTGCCCGGCCTCGCCGAACCCGTCGCCGGGCGCGAGCACCACGTCGCGCTCCCGGAGCAGCCGTTTGGCGATATCGAGGCTGCTGCCCGGCAGGTCCACGTCGAGGAACGCGTAGAACGCGCCGTCGGGCGTCGGCGCCGAGACGCCCTCCATCGACTCGATCCGGGCGGCGACGTACTCGCGGCGCTCGGCGAACGCGTCGTACATCGCTTCCACGGGCTCCTGTGGCCCGGTCAGTGCGGCGATGGCGGCGTGCTGAGCCACCGAGCCCGCGCAGGCGGTCGTGCTCTCGTGGATCTTCGTCACCTCGTCGATCACGTCCCCCGGCCCGCCGAGCCAGCCGACCCGCCAGCCCGTCATCGCGTACGTCTTCGAGCAGGAGCCGACCGTGAGGACGTGCTCGGGGTGGTCCGTGAGCGCGGCGAGGCCGACCGGGTCGCGGTCGTAGGTGAGGCCGAGGTACACCTCGTCGGCGATCACGTAGGCGTCGTGCTCTGCGGCGGCGTCGACGACCGCGCGCATCTCGTCGGGGTCGTACACCTGTCCGGTGGGGTTGGCGGGCGAGCAGAGCACCACCGCACCCGTCTCCTCGCCCATCCGCTCGATCACGCGCTCCGCGTCGAGGGCGTACCCCGTCTCCTCGGGCATCGGGATCTCGACCGGCGTGGCGTCGGCCAGTCGGGCCTGCGTCCAGTAGTTCGGCCACGAGGGCGAGGGGATCAGCAGCTCCTCGCCGGCCTCGACGACCGAGAGCACCCCGAGGTGGAGCGCCTCCATCCCGCCGTTGGTGACGACGAACTGCTCGGGGTCGTAGGTCACGTCGTACTCGCGGTCGAGCGTGGCCGAGATGGCTTCCCGGAGTTCCGGCAGGCCGGCGTTGGAGGTGTAGTGGGTCTCGCCCGCGCGAGCGGCCTCGCAGGCGGCGTCGACGATGTGGGCCGGCGTGTCGAAATCCGGCTCCCCGACCTCGAGTCTGACGAGGTCGCGGTCGGCGGCCTGTGCGAGGTCGAACATCACGCGGATCCGCGAGCGGTCGCAGGCGCGAACGCGCTCCGTGGGTGTGGGCATACGCCGACGTGGGCGCGCGGGCCCAAGGCTGTTCCCCTCGCGGCGATCAGATCGCGAGCAGCACGGCGCCGAACGCGACGACGAACACGCCGATCGCGACGCCGACGAGCGAGGTGCCCGCCATCCGACGCAGCGTCCCCGCGGGCGAGCGGTCCGAGACCACCAGCGGGTCGACGCCGCCGTCGGTCACGCGGCCGACGACGGTCACGTCGTCGCCGGGCGACGCGCGCTGCTCGGTATATCTTCGTGCGCCGAGCGAGAGGATATCCATCACCGCACCGAGCCCCGGAGGTCGCGCGTGCCACCCCGTCGTCGAGGGGAGCGCGTCAGTGGTTCGCTCGAAGCGTTCGATCCGCTCTGGTGCCGTCTCGTCGGGCCCGACAGTGGCGACGCGGTCCGTCGCGAGCGTGACGGTCCGCGTGGGTTCGACGACGTCGACGACCGACTCGGGGGTGCGCAGCCTGAACGGCACCGAGCCCGCCCGCTCGTGGATCGTCACGAACCACGGCAGCAACACCGGACTGAGCCGCCGTTCCTCGATAGCGTAGCGCAGCACCAGCGACTCGCGGCCGGTGAACGGCGCGTCGAGCGCGTCCTCGTCCGCCGGCTCGGCCGTCCCGGAGAGGCGGACGAGCGATCCCGACCCCGTGCCGCTGAGCGAGTCGACCGTCTCGGCGCGGACCACGCCGCTCGCACGCCAGACGTACCGCGCGCTAACGAGGAGGACGACGGCGCCGACGACGAGCATCGCGGCGCCGAACAGCTGGCTGCCGGAGAGACCGAGGACCATGGGGGCGGCTCCGACCGGACGGGGGAAGGAACTGGCGGTCTACTCGGTCAGCGCCGCGGGCGGGCCGCCGGGGAGCTCGTCCCGGCTGTGGGGGTCGGTGAAGTCGATCTCCGGCCCGACCGCGACGATCCGCTTGGGGTTGAGGTCGCCGTGGCTGACGTAGTAGTGCCGCGTGATGTGGTCCATGTTGACTGTCTCCTCGATCCCGGGCGTCTGGTAGAGGTCCTTCGTGTACCCCCAGAGGTTCGGGTACTCGTGGATCGCCCGCCGGTTGCATTTGAAATGGGTGTGGTACACGTGATCGAACCGGACCAGCGTCGCGAACATCGCCACGTCCGCGAGCGTCAGCCGTTCGCCGTCGCCCGCGAGGTAGCGCTGGTCGGCGAGCACCGCCTCCCAGTGGTCGAGCGCGTCGAACAGGTCGTCGACGGCGTTCTCGTAGGCGTCCTGATTGCCGGCGAACCCGGCGCGATAGACGCCGTTGTTGATCGGCTCGTAGATGGCGTCGACGATCTCGTCGATCTCGCCGCGCAGCTCCTCGGGGTACAGCGAGAACTCGTTGCCGTCGAACGCGGTGTCGAGCATCCGCATGATCTCGCTCGACTCGTTGTTGACGATGGTCTCCTCCTGCTTGTCCCAGAGGACGGGCACCGT
Organism: Halolamina sp. CBA1230; assembly: GCF_002025255.2. Lineage (GTDB taxonomy): Archaea > Halobacteriota > Halobacteria > Halobacteriales > Haloferacaceae > Halolamina. The sequence goes on along the minus strand of NZ_CP054587.1, from coordinate 2,454,412 downwards.
CACGCGACCCGTGAACTCGGCGTCGGCGTGAGTGTACACCTCGCGGAGGTAGTCGTAGCCGTGCAGCGGGTCGGGCTCCTCCTCGGAGAACTCCCACCCCTCGTCGTAGCGCTCTGGCTGGACCAGCGAGAGGGAGATCTCGTCTTCCAGCCCCCGGAGCTGTCGAGTCATCGCCGCGCGGTGGGCCCACGGGCAGGCCCGACAGATGTAGAGGTGGTAGCGGCCGGACTCCGGCGTGAACGTGGTGGATTTCGGCTCCTCGCCCGCGGCGGCGACGCTCCCGTCGAGCCAGTTCCGGAACTCGCTCTCGCTCCGGTCGAACTCGCCCTCCTCGTTCGTGGCGTCGTAGGCGCCCTTTCGCCACTCGCCGTCGACGAGCATGTTCATACCTTATCGTTCGGCGCCAGGGCGGATAAGGAGCGTGTCACCGGACCCCCGCCGGGCGAACAGTATTGTCGATGGACGCGAAACGGACCAGTATGCAGTCGCGTCGCGTCCTGTTGGCGACCCTCGTCGTCGCCGCCGGGCTAGCCGGTGCGACGGTTATGGAGTCGCCGACGGCCGAGCGAGCGCCCCCGGCGTCCGAGCAGCTGGTCTCGCCCGACGGCACCGAGAGCTACGTCTGGCCGTACACCAGCCGGCAACAGTCGGCCGACGGGCGGACGCTCGCACTCAACGTCGTCGTCCACGGCGAGCCGGAGCGAGTCCGGCGGGCGTTCGCCGACCGCTCGGAAGCCAACTGGACGACCGTGGGTGAGAACGCGAGCGTCGACGTGTCGCCGTGGCGGCCGGCCCACGGCTCGGTTCGCTACTCCTACGTCAGCACCGACCGCGAGGGGAACGGCCGCTGGATCGACCCCGCCTACCAGCTGGCGGTCGGGGAGTACTTCGGCGACCGCACGCATATCCGTGCCTACCCCAGCGCGTCGGGCAACTGGACCGCGCTCCAGGCCCACACCGAGTACTGGGACTGGTTCCGCCTCAGACACACCGTCACCGGCGTCGGCCCGGGCGCGGCGTTCGTCGAGCGCGACCTCGGCGACGAACCGTTCGTCGACGGCGTCGAGCGACGGACCCACGGCCACCCCGGCGGCGGCAGCGACGGCTCGTGGCTCGCCGTCGAGTTCGCGGCGGTGACGCTGCTCGGCGCCGCCGTCCCGCTGACGAGCCGACGGCTGGCGCGTCGCGACCTCCTGCTCCCGGCCGCGATTCTCGGGATAGTGCTCGGCGTCCGTGCGTGGGGGCTGGCCGCCGAAGCGGTGGCGCCGGGCGTGAACCCGAAGCTGTACGTCGCGGTGGGCTACCCCGTGCTCGTCGCCGGGCCGCCCGCAGCCGCGGTCGTCCTTGGACGCAACCGGCCCGCGCTCCGCACCGCGTTGCTCGCGTTCGGCGGGCTGGCACTGGGGACCCTGTTCGAACTCGCGCTGGTCGGCGTCGATCCGGTTCCCGCTCGGATCCTCCACCACCGCATCGCGCTGGCAGCCACGCTGGGGGTCGTCGCGTTCGGCGGCGCGCGTCGCGACCGGCGGCTCGTCGCCGTCGGCGTCGTGGCGTGGCTCGCCGCGCTCGCCGCGCCGCTGTTCGGGATCGGCTGAAAACTGTCGCCGCGCTACCGTAGCAGCGTCTCGACGACCGCCCGTGCGACCGTCGGCGCGTCGGGACCGAGAACGTAGGTGATCGCCTCGACGCCGTGGGCGCCGGTCTGGTAGAGCACGAACGGCTCGTCGGCGTCGAGATCCGCGTCCGCGACTGCAGCCTCCACGGCGTCCTCGCCCGCCCCGGGGTCGAACTCGACGGCCGCGTAGCCCGCCTCCGAGAAGGCCGCGAGGATCTCGTCGTCGTAGGCGAGGTTGACCGCGGCGTTGGCCCCGGCGCCGCCGGCGCGGGTCGCGAGGAGGACGCCGGCGACGTGTTCGCTGACCCCGAACTCCGGGTCGCCCGGCACCGTCGCGGCGCCTTTCACGTCGACGATCCGGCCCGGCACCGCGGCCACGTCCTCGATACCGGTCGAATCCGGCAGTGTCTCGACGATGTTCGTCCCGACGTTGGGGATCAGCCCCGCGAAGCCGGAGGCGTTCGTGAGTACCCTGAGGCCCCGCCGGACGGAGGCGAGCACCTGCTCGCTCGTCCGCAGCGCGGAGTCGGCGTCGTGGACCGCGAACGTCGCGTCGACGTCGGCGAGTTCGGGGACGGCCTCCTCGTGGAGGCGCGCGAGCAGGTCGCCGTCCTCCAGTTCGCGGATCAGCACCTCCGTCTCGACCAGCGCGCCGACACGGCTGAGGGTGCCGTCGGCCAGCCCTTCGGCGACGCGGTCCGCGAGCGCCTGCACTCGTTCGTCCCCCTCCACGTCGGGGTGGACGTCCACCTCGCCGTGGGCGTACTTCGAGACGGCCGACTGGCTCACACCCAGCAGGTCGGCGACATCCGCCTGGGTCAGCCCGCGCTCCCGGAGTCGCTCCGCGAGCATCGATCGGTACGTCGGGAGAAAGGCGTCGACGACGACCTCCTCGACGAACTTCATTCTCCCTCCCCGGAGAACTCCGGATCGACGCCGATGCGGGACGCCTGTGGGCCCTCTTGGTTCTGGTACTTCGAGTCGCGGTCGACACCGTACGGGCGGTCCGCCGCCGAGGAGAGTTCGGTGAAGATGAGCTGTGAGACCCGCATCCCCGGGGAGAGCGCGACCGGCGCAGTACCGAGGTTCGAGAGTTCGAGCGTGATCTGTCCCTTGTAACCGGGGTCGACGATGCCCGCAGTAGCGTGGATCACGATCGCGAGCCGACCCAGCGAGGAGCGCCCCTGGACGGTGGCGATCAGGTCGTCCGGGATGTCCACGCGCTCCTTGGTCGTGCCGAGCACGAAGTCGCCGGGATGGAGGATGAACTCCTCGCCCTCGGGGACGGTGGTCTCGCGGACGTAGTCGCCGACCTCCGCCTCGCGGTTGGGGTGGATACAGGAGATGTTCGTGCGCTGGAACTCCAGGAACTCCTCGCCGAGTCGGAGGTCGAGGCTGGCCGGCTGGAGCTGGGTGTCGAGATCGTCGATCGGGTCGACGACGAGGTCGCCCTCCTCCATCCGGCGCAGGATGTCGCGGTCCGAGAGGATCATACCGGAGAGGGAGAGCCGCGGGGGCCTAAACGCCCCGGTCCGCCGAGAGTTGAAAAGGGAGAGCGCGACCAGACCTCTCGTGCTCTGAGAACTGCCCCGGAGCGACGAGCGGGAGCGCAGCGCACCGCTCCGGGGGCCGTTGGCCTGCCTGTTCGCCAACTCGTGCGCCGTTCCGAGGGCTGGCCGGGCAGTCCAGTCGCAACGGCGACGGCCAGTGGCGACGCTGGCGAACTCCCGAAGCGCTTTCATCCGCGCCGTGGGAGGGTCGGGTATGAAGCAGGCGATCGTCGCCCGGACCGACATCGGGATGGGGACCGGGAAGCTGGCCGCACAGGTAGCCCACGCCTCGCTCTCGGCGTACGAGGACGCCGACGAACGTACCCGCAAGGCGTGGAAGGGCGATGGGCAGAAGAAGGTCGTCCTGAAGGGCAGCGGCGAGGATCAGCTGTTCGAGCTGGCCCACCGAGCCGAACGGGAGGGGCTCCCGAACGCGGTCGTCCGCGACGCCGGGCACACCCAGCTCGAGCCCGGGACGGCGACGACGGTCGCGATCGGCCCCGGCGAGGACGAGATCGTCGACCGCGTGACCGGCGATCTCTCGCTGTTCTGAGTTGGCCGCGCGATGCCCAGTTCGCTGGCCGAACTCCCACGCCCAGCCGGGACGGACAGCGTTAACCACCGAGCCGGGGTACTCCCGGGCGATGCGTGAAGCCCACCCCCGCGAGCGGACCGTCGGCATCCAGTGGTACGTCAGCGACGCCGACGGCGTCGGCGGCCGCCTCCGGGAGCGGCCCGACGCGTTCCGCGTTCGGGAGTTGGAAGCGTTCGATACCGAGCCCGTCGAGAGCGGCGCCGGCGACTACCCGTATCTCGTGCTCCGCGCGACGCTGACGGGATGGGACACCAACGACTTCGCGAGCCGGCTCTCCGACGCGATGGGGATCTCCCGCGAACGTGTCGACTGGGCGGGCACGAAGGACAAACACGCCGTCACGACCCAGCTGTTCTCGGTGTACGACGCCGATCCCGGCGATCTCCCGGAGATCCGTGACGTCGAGATCGAGGTCGTGGGGCGTGCAGGCCGACACCTCTCCTACGGCGACCTCGCCGGAAACGCGTTCGAGATCGTCGTCCGTGAGCCGGAGAACCCCGAAAACGCCGACGAGATCACCGGCCAGCTCCGGGCGTTCGCGGGCGACGCGGAGGGCGACCGGATCGGTGTCCCCAACGTCTTCGGCCACCAGCGCTTCGGCAGTCGGCGGCCCGTCACCCACCAGGTCGGACTAGCGATCGTCCGCCGGGAGTGGCGCGACGCCGTCCTCGCGTACGTCGGCAACGCGTTCGAGACCGAACCCGACGACACTCGGGACGCACGCCAGTTCGTCGACGAACAGGCGGCGAGCGACGACCCCGACTGGGGAGCCTGCCTCGATCGGATGCCCCGAAAGCTGGGGTACGAGCGGTCGATGCTCCACCGGCTGCAGGAACGTGGCGCCGGGGACGCCGACGGTGAGCCCGAGAACTGGCGCCACGCGCTCGAAGCCGTCCCGTCGAACCTCCAGCGGCTGTTCGTCAACGCCGCGCAGTCGTACGCGTTCAACCGCATCCTGAGCGAACGGCTCGGTCGGGAACTCCCGTTCCACGAGCCCGTGGCGGGCGACGTCTGCTGCTTCACCGACAACGACGTCGACGCCGTCCGGAAGCCCGATACGGATCGGCTCCAGCGCGCGACCGCGGAGCGCGTCGACGTGCTCACCCGGCACTGCGAGCGCGGGCGAGCGTTCGTGACCGCGCCGCTGATCGGGACCGAGACCGAGTTCGCCGAGGGGGAGCCGGGCGAGATCGAACGGGAGGTGTTCGACGATCTCGGGCTGGAGCCGGGGATGTTCGACCTGCCCGGGAACTTCGAGTCGACCGGCACCCGGCGCGCGATACTTGTCGACACGGCGATGACCGTGGAGCACGACCCGCTGACGTTCACGTTCGCGCTCCCCTCCGGGAGCTACGCGACGGCGGTGCTCCGGGAGTACCTGAAAAGCGACCCGATGGAGCTGTAGAGGCGATCAGGCATCGGCCGGCGTCGACGCCCGTTGCTCGCCGAGCACCCAGCCCGCAAGTAGCAACGGCGCACCGAGGACCAGCACCGCACTGACCGCCGGGAGGCCGAGCAGGAACCCGGGGACGACCAGCCCCGTCTGTGCGAAGTACAGCACCGGCGACGCGACCCACCCGAGCGCAGCGCCCGCGAGGGCGACGGCCAGCGCCGCGCGGGTGCGCCCCACCGCGAGCGCGGCGCCGGCGGGGAGCAGCGCCAGCGTCGGCCCGGCGACCATCAGCGTGAACCCGAGGCCGTCCCACGCGGTCGCTCCGGGCGGGGTTGGGTCGAACGCCCAGAGGGCGAACGTCCACCCCGTCGTTCCCGGCGCGACGGTGCCGACGACGACGCCCGCGACGGCGCCGGCGCCGAGGGCGCGAGCCGCGAGCCGCCTCGGCGACCCGTCGCCGACCAGCGACGGCCGAACGAGCCCGACTGCGACGACAGCGAACGCGGCAGCAGGGCCGAGAAGTAGCGGTTCGGCGCTGCCGAGGGCCGGAGCGCCCAGCGAACCGGCGAGCAGCGGCTGGAGGGTGAAAAGCCCTGCAGTCGCGCCGAGGAGGCCGGCAACCCCACGTCGCCAGCGGTCGTCCGGATCGGGGAAGCTCCCGGCGAGGAGCGCGAACAGCCCGCCAGTTACGACTGCGTGGACGGCCAGCGCCGGGAGGACGACGATGGCGGCGTTCTCGACGACGACTGGCAGCAACACGGCGGCGAGACCGAGGAGGCTCGGAACGTAGCTCGCGTGGCCGGCGACGCCGGTGACGGGGTCGAACGTCGCCAGCCCGGGCTGGCGCTCGGTGAGCGTGAACCCACTCCCCCCGAGGCCGTCCACGGTGTCGACACCCGGCGGCGCGTGTGTCACGTCGAGGAAGGAGTGGACCGACAGCCTGTCGACGCCGAGTCCAGCGTAGTTCTCCCCCTGGAGGTCCGCCCGGAACTTCGTGACGACGACCGCTCCACCGACCGTACCGCGAGCGAACTCGGAATCGCGGAACCGATAGTAGCGGACGTGTTCGGCGTCGGGGAACCGCGGACCGCCGCTCCCACCGGACCGGTTCAGCCCGCGTCCGGGGCCGGCTCCGACGAACTCCTCGCCGACCGCTTCGGTCGCGATCCGCCGGTGCAGACTGTCGTTCCGCGCCAGTTCCTCGGCGTCGGGGCCGTCGAGGACGAGGCCAACGCGCCACGTCGCGTTCCCGTCCTCGCCGAGCGAGACGACCGCCGCGCTCCGGCTGACGGTCGCGTCGACGCCGGCGCGGTCCGTTGCTCGCTCGTAGGCAGGCTCGCAGTTCGTACAGACCGGCTCGGGCGGCGGGGCAGCGAGCGCTGGCGCGGCGAGCGTGAGGGTTGCCGAGAGGGCGAGCAGAACCACGAGCGCGGGGAGGGCACGGCGGGACACGGGGGTTCGTTCAGCGAGGAGGCTGTTGAACGTTGCCCCGACCGGGCGCGGTAGTGTTCAGATAAGCTGGTTCCATGCGAAGGCGAACGCTTGAAGCCAATTTTCGACGGTGTCTGCTTCGGCGTGACTGAAACAGTTTGAGAACTGGTTGGTTCGGCGTTTTAGTTCTCGGAAGACACGTTCGACACTGTTCCGATTACCGTGTTTCTCGTATCTGTAATCGAGGCCGTGTCGATGGAGTGCAGTTTTCAACCAAGCTGCAGAATCGACGAGAAAGAGTGCGTCATCAACGAGATGTTTGTCACGGAGTTCGGCGAGGAACATCTCGGTAACCGCTTGGTTTCTCGTCGGAGAGAGCTTGACGTGTAACATTCGGTTTGAGTCGGGATCGACAGCAGCGTACAGCCAGAACTGCTCGTTGTTGAGTTGGATCACGGTTTCGTCAACCGCGACGTGATCCGGGTTCGCATCGTCGAGGGGCTGTAGATCGGCCTTCTGCACCCAGTTGTGAACGGTCGTGCGACACCGTTCGACACCCAACCTATCGAGAACCGAGATGGTATCCGAAAGTGATAGTCCAGCTAGATGGAGCCGGATACCCAGCTTCATCGCGGACTCGGGTGTCGCCTCCCGCTCCAGAAAATCTAACTCGAAGCAGTCGCTACCTCCGATGAGGCGGGCGGTTTCTGCCATAGACCAGCTGAAAATCGTTCCGCCTCACTCTTCATCCTTATCTGAACACCGCCACCGGGCGCAAACGCTCCGCTTTTCCGGGCTAACCGTCTCCCTCCACCATGGACTGTCGGCGGTGTGGCACCGAACTCGACCGGCCGGGCGACTACTGTCTGGCCTGTGACACCGCCAACTGCGACGCTGTCGTCGTCGAGTTCGACCGCGAACGCGCGACGCTCACGTTCCTCCGCGATCCGCCCGAGCACGCCGACGAGGAGGCGCCGGAGGTCGTCGGCGAGACGACGATCACGACCGTCCCCGAGGAGGACCCCGAGGCGCGAGTGGTCGAACTCCGCAACTTCGCCGGGAAAGTCGCCGACGAGATCCGGCGCAAGCGCCCCGAGGAGGTGTACGCTGCCGGCGCGCGTGAACCGCTGCGGGAGTGTCGCGCCCAGCTCCACCACCGGTTCTACCGCGTGCCGGACGACGACCCCGTCGAGCGGGTGCGGAGCCAGCGCGGCGAGCGGTCGCTGGAGGTGGTCGAGACGCCGCCGGCGGAGAAGCTCGGCGGCTCCCACTCCACCCTCATCGGCGGCCGCGACGGTCGCGACGTGGTGAACACCGTCGCCTCCCACCCGAACGTGAAGAAGCTGATCCCGGGCCCGATCGAGGCCGGCGGTGGCGGGAGCCGCGGCGGCGTCCGGGCGAAGGCGACCCGCGCCGGCGAGAGCGGCAACGTCCGCCTGCTGATCCGTGACGGCTCCAGCGTCCAGGAGAACCGCGTCGTGACGACGGCGATGGACCGCGAGACCGGCGAGCGCGTGCGCGACGCGCTCAACGAGGCGCTGGTCGAGGCGGGGTATCAGGACGACTGACGCGGACGGCGCGACTCGCAGGGTTTTTGTGCGTACTGGAGCTACTCCCGTGCACTATGGCTGAGAACAAGTCCCGATCCGCCGGCAGCGCCGGTCGCTTCGGCGCGCGCTATGGGCGGGTCTCCCGGCGACGCGTCTCGGAGATCGAGGACGCGATGGAGAACGCCACCGTCGACGGCGACTCCGTGAAGCGTATCGGCACCGGCATCTGGAAGAACGAGGAGACTGGCGAGACGTTCACCGGCGGCGCGTACCGTCCGGAGACTCCCGGCGGACGCTCGGCGAAGCGCTCCATCCGCGCAGCACTCTCCGAAGACAGCGAGTAACGAATGAGCTACAAGTGCTCCCGCTGTAAGCGCGACGTCGAACTCGACGAGTACGGCGGCGTGCGCTGTCCCTACTGTGGCCACCGCGTCCTGCTGAAGGAGCGCGGCGGCGACGTGAAGGAAGTCAACGTGAAGTGACGGCACACACCGCGACCCTCTCTGTCTCGTACGGCTCCACCGACCGCGCCAGACGCGTCTTCGCCAGTCTCGACCCCGAAGTCGGCGGCGTCGACGACGATCGAGCCAGCGCGCGCGTCGCCCGGGAGGCGGACACCGTCGAGGTGACCGTCGAAGCCACGGATCTGACCGCGCTCCGGGCCGGGACGACCAGCTGGAGCCGGCTGTTGACGGTCGCGGAACGGGTGACTGCGGTCGGAGCCCAACGGTTTTAGGCTCCCCCCGGGAACCGTACGGGTGTGATACCTCCGATCGCCAGCAACTTCGTCGCGGGCGAGAGCCCGGCGGCCGCGCTCGATCACGCCGCGCGGATGAACGACGACGGCGTGCGCGTCATTCTGAACCTCCTCGGCGAGCATTACGAGGAGCCCGAGAACGCGGCCGCGGACACGAGAGCCTACCGGGCGCTGGTGCGCGATATCGCCGACAGCGACGTCGACGCCTGCATCTCGGTCAAACCCTCACAGCTGGGCATCGACATCGGCGACGACGTGTTCGAGTCGAACTACCGATCGGTCGTCGAGGCCGCACAGGACGCCGGCGTGTTCGTCTGGTGTGACATGGAGGACGCCGACACCACCGACGTCACCCTCGACGCCTTCGAGGAGTTCGCCCGTGAGTTCGACGGCGGCGTCGGCCAGTGTGTCCAGTCGAACCTCCGGCGCACGAGCGACGATCTCGAACGGCTGGCGGACGTGCCCGGGAAGATCCGGCTGGTGAAGGGGGCCTACGACGAGCCGGAGTCGATCGCGTACAAGGAGAAGTCGAAGGTGAACGAGCGCTACCGCGAGGACCTGGAGACGCTGTTCGCGGAGTACGACGGCGGGATCGCGGTCGGCAGCCACGACCCGGAGATGATCGACTACGCCAAGGAGCTGCGCGAGGAGTACGGTCGGGAGTTCGAGGTGCAGATGCTGATGGGGGTCCGCGGGGACGCACAGCGCGAGCTCGCCGCCGAGGGCGAGGAGGTGTGGCAGTACGCGCCGTACGGCGAGAAGTGGCTCTCGTACTTCTGGCGCCGCCTGCGCGAGCGCAAGGAGAACGCGCTGTTCGCGCTGCGGGCAATCGTGAGCGGGTGAACGGGTAACCGCGAACCGCGATCGTGGCGGGGAGCGGACGGAGCGGTACGGCTTTACTTCTCGGGCCGGCACGTTCGGACGAATGACTCGGTGGAAGCGTGATTTCGCCAGCGGCCTGATCGTCGTCCTCCCCGTGCTGGTGTTGCTGTTCGTGCTGGATTGGCTGATCGGCCACCTGCTCGGCCTGCCGTTGAACGTCCCGCCCGACCGCATCCCGCCCGGGCTGGTGCCGTCGCCGATCACCGTCGAGGCGGCGGCGATGGCGCTGGAACTGGGGCTGACGCTTGGGCTGTTCCTCTCCGTGACGCTCGCGGCCGGCTACCTGATGCGCACCCAGATGGGCCGGATCGCCGAGGGGCTGTTCGACGACATCGTGAACCGTGTTCCCGGCGTTCGCGTGCTGTACAACGCCTCGAAGCTGGCGGTCGAGACCGCCGTCTCGGGCGCGAGCGAACTCCAGAAACCCGTGAAGCTGGAGCCCTGGAACGGGATGCGGATGACCGCGTTCAAGACGGGACAGAAAACCGCGGACGGTCGGGACGTGCTGTTCATGCCGACGGCGCCGAACATCACCACGGGGTTCGTCGTCGAGGTCGAGCCGGACGACTACGAGGAGACCGACGAGAGCGTCGAAGAAGCACTGACGCGCGTGCTCTCGGCGGGGTTCGGCGAGTCGAACGAGACGGAGATCCCCGTGACCGACGCCCTCGCCGGCGACGACGAGGAGCAGTGACAAACCTGAAGACTTAGGTCGTCCCGGGGAGGATGAGCAACCGTGCTGCCGGTCCCCGGTCTCGACCCGTTCGTTACGGCGCTCCTCCAGCACGGCGCAACCGGTGCGGGACCGTTCGCCCAGCTGGTCGAGACGGCGACTGGCTGGGTCGGCCTCCTCGCCATTTTCGTCTACTCGTTCCTGATCGCGTTCGCGCTCCCGGGTGTGAGCGAGATCGTCCTGTTCGCGCCGCTCGACCTGGGGGTCGGCGAGACGGTCCAGTTGGCGCTCATCATCCTCGTCTCCGGGATCGGCAAAGCCGCCGGCTCGGTGTTCGCGTTCCACATCGGCCAGGAGGCTAAGGAGTCCGGCCCCGTGACCCGCGCGCTGCGGCGGTCGCGGTTCGACGTGGTGGAGTGGTCCGAGAAGAAGGTGGTCGTGCTCGCCCAGAAGTACGGCTACGGCGGGCTGGCGCTCGCGCTCTGTGTGCCGACGTTCCCGGACACGCTCTCGATATACGCGTTCTCGGTGCTCGAGGAGGACTACTACCGGTTCGCGCTGGCGACGTTCATCGGGAGCGTCGGGCGGCTGTTAGTGACCCTCGGCGGCGTCGCGATCTTCAACGCGTTCTAACCGACCACAGCCTACAAGCGCCACCCACCCCAGAAACGGGTATGCGCCTCGCCGACGCCACGTGGACCGACGTTCGCGACGCCGACGCCGACATCGCCGTCCTCCCTGTCGGATCGACGGAGGGCCACGGCCCGCACGCGCCGCTGGGGACCGACGCGTTCACCGCCGAGGCCGTCGCTGACGCCGGCGCCGACGCCTACGAGCGAGAGTCGGGCGACCCGGTGCTCGTCGCACCCACGGTGCCGGTCGGGATCAGCGAGGAACACCGTGCGTTCGACGGCACGCTCTGGGTGTCACCGGACACGTTCCGCGCGTACGTCCGCGAGACCGTCGAGAGCCTCGCCGCCGGCGACGGTCCGGACGCGGTCGTGCTGGTCAACGGCCACGGCGGGAACGTCGACGCGCTCCGGGAGGTCACGGCGCGCCTCACCCGGGACGAGGTGGCCCGCGTCGCACCGTTCACCTGGTTCGAGGCGGTCGACGAGCACAGCAGCGACATGGGTCACGCCGGCCCGCTAGAGACCGCGTTCCTCCGGCACGAACACCCCGAGCTCGTCCGCGAGGACCGCGTCGGCGAGGCCCGCGAGGGTGGGAGCGAACGCTGGGGTGACTGGGTATCGGGGGTGAACCTCGCGGTCGACAGCGACGAGTTCACGGAGAACGGCGTGGTCGGCGACCCGGGAGAGGGTGACGCCGAGCGCGGAGCCGAGCTGAAAGAGCTGGCGACGGCGGCGCTGGTCGACCTGCTCGCGGCGGTTCGGGAGCGGTCGTAGCTACTCGTCGTCTTCCTCGTCCGCAGCGTCCTGCAGCGCGGAGCGCAGTTCCGGCAGCGCGCCCGCGAGCTCGCTGGCGTCCTCGTGGGCGTCCTCGATCCCCTCGAGCAGCTCCTCCAGCTCCTCGATCTCCGCCTCCAGATCGTCGGCGTCCTCGAACGCGTCGGCGCGCTCGCCCATCACGTACTGCTTTTTCGCCTGTCGGAGGTGGTCGGCGGCGTCGCCAGTGTCGAGCGCGGATTTGAGCCCGTTGAGCACGCCCAGCGCGTTGTCGGCGTCGACCTCCCACACTGAGTCGGCGGCCGGCAGCGCCTCGCGGGCGTCCGCGAGGTGGCTCTCGACCTCGCCGCGCATCTCCTCGGCCGCCTCGCCGAACAGGTCGTCCTCGTCGAACGTGGTCTGACTCATGGGCACAGATTGCACGGCCGCCCGGTAAAAAGGTCGCCACGGAGTGTAACTGAAACCGGGTGCGATACGGGTTCTGACGTGGGTTGTGGCGGGGACAGTCGACCAGTTTCACTCCGCCTCGTCAGTCCTCGATCCCGACGATCCGCATCCGCGGGTAGCCGTCCTCCATCGCCATCCGCGTCCGGACCTCCGTGCCCTCGTAGTCGATCCGCATCTCCACCTCCATCAGGCTGCCCGTGAGCTCGGCGTACCCCTCGTCGTGGTCGATCGCGGCGGCGACGCGGTCGTCGAGGATGTCGACCGAGACGGACTCGCAGTGGGGCTGGTTCTCGATCGCCTCCGCGATCGCGGTCTCGAGGCTGCGGGTGCTCTCCGGCGAGACGGGCGTGCCGGCGAACTGGTGGTAGAGCGAGCCGAACTTGATGCCGGCCTCGAAGCAGGCCTGCTGGGCGTCGGTGGGCGCGTCGGACATGCGTTGACGTGGGGCGGGCCGGTGGAAAGCGGTGTCGGGAGCGCTTTTGGTTCCGGGCCACGAGCGACCGCTATGGTCGAACTCTGGGGGCTCCTCCTCGTCGGCTTCGCCGCCGTCGTCACCGGCTACCTCTGGGTGATGCACGCGGTGGAGAACGCAGTCGCGTCGGAAACCGCCGAGTACGACGACCGACTCGGCCGGATCGAGGAGCGACTCGACGAACTCGAAGCGGCCGACGACGACTGAGTCCGGCAGCAGGACCGCACCGTATTTACCCCCGCTATCCACATATCCACGCGAATGGACGACCCGGTGCTGCTGACGGGTGCCGGCGGCCGCGTGGGGCAGGCGATCCTCTCACGGCTCGCCGACGAGTACGACTGGCGGCTGCTCGACCGGGAGCCCATCCCCGAGGATCGCCGCCACGGCGTGCCCGAGTCGGCGTCGATCGTCGCGGACGTGACCGACGAGGACGCGGTCGCCGACGCCGTCGCCGACTGTGGCGCGGTGATCCACCTCGCCGGCGACCCCCGCCCCAACGCGCCGTGGGACTCGGTGCTCGCGAACAACATCGACGGCGCTCAGACCGTGTTCTCGGCGGCCGTCGACGCCGGCGTCGAGAAGGTCGCGTTCGCCTCCTCCAACCACGCCGTCGGCGCCTACGAGACCGACGAGCGCACGCCGGAGATGTACCGCGAGGACGACGAGTACCGCCTCGACGGCACCGAACTCCCGCGCCCGTCGAACCTCTACGGCGTCTCGAAGGCCAGCGGCGAGACGCTGGGGCGCTACTACCACGACCACGCCGACCTCGACGTGGTCTGTGTCCGGATCGGCAACCTCACCGAGGGCCATCCCCCGCGGGAGTACGAGCGCGGGCAGGCGATGTGGCTCTCCCACCGCGACTGCGCCCACCTGTTCAAGCGGTGTCTGGAGGCAGAGTACGACTACGAGATCGTCTACGGCATCTCCGACAACGACCGGAAGTACTACTCCCTCGACCGCGCGAAGGACGTGCTCGGCTACGACCCGCAGGACAACTCCGCGGAGTACACGTTCGCGGGCGAGCCGAGAGGCGACGCTGGCGAGTAACGCCTCGGCCGAACTCGTTACGTCGCGCTCAGCGTCTTTTCGATCACGATCGAGTCCGTCGGCGTGTGCACGACGTGAACCGTTATCGTGTCAGCGCTCTCCAGCGGACATTCGCTTTTGGCCAACCGGAACGTCACGGTCTCTCCGACTTCCCACTCTCCACCGGCCTCGCCGATCGGGCCGCCGACGGAGTTGTACGAGTTGTCGAAGACGTCGTCACCGCGAACGTACTCGCTCGTCGGGTTCGGATCGCCACCGCTCGCCGGGAGGTTCACTAACCGGCCGGTTTTCCCACAGGCCTCCTGCGCGTCAACGGCGATTTCCAAGTTCGAGACGGTGAGGGGGTCCCCTGCCGCGTGTGTGAGTCGGACGATACCACCGTCGTCCCCGTCCTGAACGACGAGTTCGCCGCTCGATTGGGCGACGGTTGGGGCAGCCTCGTCCACGTCGTCGGCCACCCCGAAGACGAACACCGAAACCGTCGAAGCGAGTATCACGACGACGGCGACCAGCAGGATCGTCGCGATGACCGACGAGACTCCCCGCGAGGACGAAAAGGTCACTGTACCGAATCTATCTATGTAACGATACTAATCGGTTTCCATCCACCCGGCACTCGAACCCGGGGGAGAGCTCTTCGATCGAACCGAGGGCGTGCTGGCGAGTCGTTACACCTCCTCGACCGCCGCAATCACGTCGTCGTACGGCGGTTCGTTCGTCGGGTCGTCGGCAACCCACGAGTACGTCACCGTCCCCTCGTCGTCGAGTACGAACACCGCGCGGTTCGCGATGCCGTAGAGGCCGAGGTCTGGGATGTCCATCTCGAGGCCGTACTCCCGGATGACCTCCCCGGCCATATCGCTCACGAGGTCGAACTCGATGCCGTGCTCCTCGCGGAACGCCCCCTGGGAGAACGGCGAGTCGGCACTGACGCCGAACACCGACGCGCCCGCCGACTCGAACGCGTCGAGGCGCTCCTGGAGCGCGACCATCTCGTTCGTACAGGGCGGCGTGAACGCTCCCGGGAAGAACGCGAGTACGATCGGCCCGTCGCCGAGGTGGGCGTCGAGCTCGAACGGCTCGTGGTCGCTCGTCCCTCTCGTCGCCGTGAACACGGGTGCGGCGTCTCCGGTGGAAACCATCGACCGACAGTACGGGCTGGTGACAGTTAAACGCGAACACGAACGTGATCGGGAACGAACGCCTATGTCCCCGGCCGCCGAGATCCGCCTATGCCCCGACTCGAACGTATCCGGATCTACCCCGTCAAAGGGCTCGACGCCACCGCAGTCGAGACGAACGAGATCCTCGACGGCGGGGTGCTCGCGGGCGATCGAGAGTTCGCGCTGTTCGAGAGCAGGACGGAGGACATCGACGGCGATCCGCACGACAACGGCGTGTTCAACGCGAAACACAGCGACCGTTTCCACGAACTCGACACCGCGTACGACCCCGCGACGGCGACGCTGACCGTCGAGGGTGACGGCGAGCGCCGGCAGTTCGACCTCGACAGCGAGCGCGACGACGCCGCGGCCTGGTTCTCGGCGTTCTTCGACCACGACCTCACGCTCCGCCGGAACGCGTCGCTGGGGTTCGTCGACCGGCGGAACATGGGCCCCTCGGTCGTCAGCACGGCGACGCTCGAAGCCGTCGCCTCGTGGTTCGACGACCTGACCGTCGAGAGCGCGCGACGACGCCTCCGTGCGAACCTCGAGATCTCGGGCGTGCCGGCGTTCTGGGAGGACCGCTTCGTCGGCGACGACGCCCCCGCGTTCACGGTCGGCGGCGTCCGGTTCGAGGGTGCCACCCCCTGTGCTCGCTGTGTCGTGCCCGAGCGCGACCCCGACACGGGGGAGCCGACCCCCGAGTTCCGGCGGCGGTTCGTCGAGAAGCGCGAGGCGACGTTCCCGGAGTGGGCCGACGCGGACGCGTTCGACCACTTCTACACGCTGATGCTGATCACGCGCGTGCCGGAGGCCGATCGCGGGCAGCAGCTCGAGATCGGCGACGCTGTCGAGGTCGTCGACTGAGCGCCGTTCCCGCTACTTGAACAGCCCCTCTACGTCGTCCTCCTTGCGTCGCTGGCGGGCGACCACTCCCGAGAGCCGCTCGAACACGATCCCGCGTTCGCCCGACTCGGCGGCCGCGTAGTCCCGGAGGAACGTGGCGTACCGCGTGGTCTCGGGATGCTCGTTCCCCCGGGCGAACCGGAGCGCGTCCGCGACCACGTCGGGGTCGTCGCCCCGGGTCGCCGCGACGGCGCCGGCGACGACGGCCGCCGCGGCCAGGGGGAGCTCCCCCGGCATCGGACGATCCCCGTCGACGGCGATCGTGGGCGGCGGCGAGCGCTCCGCCGTCTCGGGATCGGTCCCGAACGCCGCCAGCCAGCGCTCGATCGGCGCGAGATCGATGCGATCCTGGTCGGTCGCCTCGAACGCGAGTTCGGCCTCGGTCGCTGCGTCGAGCGCCGCGTCCCAGGCCCCGCGACGGCTCTCGACGATCGCGGTCCCGAAGGCGGCGAGCCCTTCGAGCAGTCGGTCGTCCGCATCGTTCCCGTCAGGCGAGACGGGCGCTTCGCCCGCCCAGATCGTTCGGGCGACGCCGTACTGCCCGGCGTTGTGCGCCGCCGCGCCGGCGAGGAGGCGGGTCATGCGTTCTCGGCCTCGGCGAGGGCGTCCTCGTCGATGAACACCACCACTTCCCGGCCGATCGTTCGGAGGTGGTGCTCGCGGCGTTCGTACTCGCCCTCACCGGCCAGTGCTTCCTCGACCGTCCCGTCGCGGTTGACGTGGGCGATCACGACCGCCGGGCTGTCCTCCTCGATCTCCGACTGGAGCGCGGTCTCGTTGTACGCACAGTCGGTAGTCACGTCGTCGGCCGCGATGTACCAGTGCA
This sequence comes from Halolamina sp. CBA1230, assembly GCF_002025255.2. Classification (GTDB taxonomy): domain Archaea; phylum Halobacteriota; class Halobacteria; order Halobacteriales; family Haloferacaceae; genus Halolamina. The sequence goes on along the minus strand of NZ_CP054587.1, from coordinate 2,437,693 downwards.
AGGGGAGCGCGTGCCCGAGGTTGAGACACGCCGGCGCCATCCCGCCGCCGGTGCCGGGTTCGACGACCAGTTCGTCGCCGTAGACCACCATGTCGGTCCCCTCGTGTGTGGGCGCGATAGCGCCGATGTCGTCGAACGTCCCGCGGAACTCCTGCTGGGGCTGGGCGTACTGCACGAGTTCGTTGTCGTCCGCCGTGGGCTGGACGTACGACGCCGAGACGGCCGGGCCGATCATCGCTCCGGAGACCAGCAGGAGCAGCGCCACGGTCAGGACGGTGCCCACGCGATCCTCCGTGGCGAGGGACTGCCAGCCCCAGCGGATCACCAGTCCCAGCGCGACGGCGGCGGGGATCGTCAGTGGCACGACCGCGTTCACCATGATCCAGCCGGCCTGGATGTCCGTCGCGAGCGGGTAGCCGAGGATGCTGACGAACCCCCAGTAGCCCGCGAACATCACCATCGAGCGCGGCCGGTCGCCGGCGTAGCGCGCGATCACGAACCCAAGCGCCGCGAACGGGACGACGACGATCGCGTAGTTCGCCAGCACCTCGATCGTGTCCTGAAGGAAGCAGATGTAGCCGCCGATCACCGTCTCCTCGCCGCATTTGGGTTCGACGCTCCCGCCGAACCAGTACTCCAGCCCCGGCCGGATGTCGCCCCACGTCGCGTCGAGCAGGTCGGGGAACCGGAAGGGGTTGAACACGGCGTCCCAGAGCCCGACGCCGGCACCGACGGTCCGGGGTGCGTAGAAGAACAGCGAGAGCAGGAAGAAGAGGCCGACGCTCCCCAGCAGCGCGCCACCCCACCGCAGTGCGGCCCGGTCCGATCGGACCACGTCGACGAGCATCGTCACCGAGACCAGCAGCACCAGCGCCGCCACGATCGCGGTCAGCGGCCACCCCGACAGCGTCGCGTAGGCCAGGACGAGCAGCGTGAGCGCCGTCAGGACGGTCCAGAGCGTGGCGTCTGTCGATCGCTCCGGGTCGCGCAGCGCGTCGAAGTACGGCGCGACCCGGGCGACGACGGCGTCGACCCCCGAGTCGTAGTTCCGCGGGTTCATCAGCGAGAAGTCGAGCAGGAGCGCGCCGGCGCCGACCCAGCACATCAGATAGACGAGCGCGTTCTCCTTGGCCGCGAAGCCGAGTGCGCCGAACGCGAACGCGGGGTAGAGCAGGCGCGGCCGGGCGTCGTCCAGCGCCCGGAGGCCGAAGCCGAAGGCGGCGAACATGAACGCGGCGACCAGCAGCGAACTGCGGTAGAACCGCGAGTAGTACAGCAGGATCGGGTTGAACGCGAGCAGCACGGCGACGACGACCGTCTCCGTGTCGCGCAGGCGACTGCGGAACAGCAGCGCCGTCAGCGGGAGGAGCGCGCCGACGAGGGCGACGAACAGCCGCATCGAGAAGTCGTTCGGGCCGAGGGCGGCGAACACCCACGCGTCGGCGTACTGCGCGAGCGGCCCGTGGACGATGTACTGGTAGCTGATCTCGCCCGTCTCGAGGTAGTGGAGCGCCCAGTAGGCGACACGGCCCTCGTCGAAGTGGGCGACGCGCTGGCCGAGGAAGAGGAGGCGGGCGACCAGCCCCGCGGCGACGACGACGAGCACGGCCAACACCGTGTCGTCGGTCCGGTGGAGGGCATCGGGAAGCGAGGAGCGGTCCATCGGTCGGCGAGTGTATCGGGCGGAACCTAAGTGTGTCCTTCCGGGCCGGAACGGCGGTACAGGCCCGGCGCGGCCGCGGCGGCTTTAGAGCAGTTCGTCGGCGTCGATGCGGCCGTCGTGTTCGACGCCGCGGACCGTCACCTCCTCGCCGAGCTGGACGCTCTCGCCCGTCTCGACGCTGCGGGTCTCCTCGCCGTTGTCGACCACGACGGGGCTGCCGGACTGGACGACCGTGCCGGTGAACTCTACCTCCTCACCGTCGGCCGTCGTCTCCTCCTCGCGGAGTTCGTCCGCCCCATCACCATCCTCGCCGAACGCCGAGAGCCCGCCCTGCTCGGCCGAGGGGGGCGCCTTCTCGTCGCGGTCGTCGGCGCCCTCCACGTCGGCCTCGCCGTCGAGGATCGAGACGGTGGACTGCCAGCCCGCGGAGGCTTCGAGCTCGTCCTGCCAGCCGTCCTGGATCTCCACGTCGGTAAAGGCGACGCGGTCGGCGAGCGTGACATCGCGGTCGGCTTTCTCGCCCCAGAGCGCGACCCGGATGTCGCCCGTGTCGTCGCGGACGCGGACGTTCCGGACCTGGCCCTGCGAGCCGTCGTCGCGGTCGAACGTGCGCTTGTCGTCGGTCTCGATCACGGCGCCGGCGATGTCGACGGTGTCGCCCATCTCCACGTCGTCGATATCCGTCGTTTCGGGGGCGTACTCGACGTCCTCGTCGACTGCCTCGATGGTCCCCCGGGAGCCGACGTGGAGTTCGAGGTCGCCGTCGCGCTCGCGGACGTAGCCGTCGACGACCTCGACGACCTCGCCGGCCTCGAGTTCCTCGAGCAGGTCCGTGGCCTCGTCCCAGAGCGTGACGCGGATGCGACCCGTCTCGTCGCCGATGGCGACGTTGGCGACGCGGCCCTCGGTGCCGTCGTCGCGGTCGAACGTGCGGTAGTCGTCGTCCACGTCGAGCAGTTTGCCGACGAGAGTGACGTCGGAGAGCCCCATCGAGAGCTCCTCGACGTCGTAGCTGTCGCTCACGGAGACGTCGATATCGACGTCGGGTTCGATCTCGGCCTTGTCGGCGGAGACCTCGACGCCGTTGTACCCCTCCTTGGGTCGGCCTGCGATGCGGAGCACGTCGCCCTCCGCCAGTTCCTCGAGCGCGGATTCGGCCATCTCGTCCCACAGCGAGAGCCGGATCCGCCCCGATTCGTCGGCGACCTCGGTGTTGACGACCTGGCCGTCGGGCTGGTCGCCGTCGCGCTCGAACGTGCGTTTCTCGCCGATGGAGATCAGCTTCGCGACGAACTTCACGTCGTCCATGCCGGGTTCGATGTCCGCGACGCTCTCGACCTCGCCGCCCTCGTCCTCCAGCTCGTGGGCGACGAGCATCGCCGCCGTCTCGTCGTCCGCGAGGCCACCCATCTCCTCGACTTTCTCCGCCACCATCTCCTCGAACTCCTCGGCGGAGACGTCCGCGTCGAGCTCCTCGTGGACGTCGTCGATGGCACTCATTCGTAGCGGTGGGTAGCACAGCCGACGGTTAAGCGTTGTCGTTGGGGTGGGAACGGGCCGCTTGCATGCGGTTTCGTGGATCGGTTCGTGGTGCCCATACGCGGGGTGGCGCGCCCTCCGACAAGAGGTTCGGGGCGGCGTGAACGCGGGTCGAGCGGCGGCGACAACGCTTTTCGGCGCGCTGGCGTTACGTGCCGGCGATGAGCTACGAGACCACCACTGAACGAGGGTTCCTGCTCTCCACCCGCGAGTGGGGCGTCGTCGGCGGCGCAACGGGGCTGATGCTCCTGAACGTGCTCGTGATGTACGCCGCGGCGGCGACACCGCTGGCGCAGCTGAACCGCCTACTGTTCTCGGTCCCCATCGTCGGCGCGCTGGTGTACGGCGCGCTGATCACCGGCGGCCAGATGGTCGCCGAGCGCGGCTTCGAGAACGACTCGATGGGGCTGGCGATGGCGGGCGTGGTCGTGCTCGAACTCGCCTTCGGCGCCTTCGGCGGCGGCGTGCTCTCCTTCCTCTCGGAGGGCGTGCGAATCACGGCGCTGGCGATCACCGGCGCCGTCGTCGTCGCCATGACGGCGCTGATCGGCACGTACGTCTACCTGCGCTCGGACACGCAGTTCGACCACTACGGTCGCTGGGCGACGTACGCCTTCGGCGCGGGGCTGGTGGCGATCCTGATCGCGACGTTCGTCTCGGTCGGGATCGTCGGGATCGTCGCGTTCGCGCTGATCTTCGCCGGCTTCCTGCTCCGACTGGGGTACGAGATGTGGGAGGTTCGGGAGGGCCGCGGCCGGCCGGCGATGCAGTCGGTGGGGCTGTACGTGGCCGTCGCCGGGGTGTTCGTCCACGTCCTCCAGATCGCGGTGCGGATGCTGGCCGAGCGGTAGGTCGTGGTACCACGACCCTCGCAAGGGTTTTCCCGGGTTGGGGTGTACGTTTGTTTGCAATGGCAAACGGTTCAGTTGATTTCTTCAACGACACAGGCGGCTACGGTTTCATCTCGACAGAGGACGCGGACGACGACGTGTTCTTCCACATGGAAGACATCGGCGGCGCCGACCTCGAGGAGGGACAGGAAGTGGAGTTCGACATCGAACAGGCCGACAAGGGCCCCCGCGCGACGAACCTCGTCCGCAACTGATCTGTCTTCCGTCGCCTGACCGCGACTGAATACAGCGCTTTTCCCGAAGCTACGTACCACTGAGCGACGGCGTCGTTCGGCGTCGATACGCTGCAGAATATTGGACTGCCGAGAGGGACGAATCCCCCACCCCGGCGGAGACACGTCTCGCTCTTCTCGGTGCTCGTCACAAAAGGATGGGACCGCCCGGATTCGAACCGGAGCCAGACGTGCTCGCTCACTCTCGTTCGCTGCGCGCGACTGGCAGGGTTCGAATCCATAGTCCATTCTGGCGACGCGGACTCGTCGCTATCGCTCCTCGTCGTTGCGTCGCCAGAATGGGACCGCTCGGATTCGAACCGAGGTCACGGGCACCCAAGGCCCGAAGTATACCAGGCTAACCCACGGTCCCGTACCCGCACGTCCGCGACTCTCGCGGTAAAGCGTTTCGTTAGATCGGGATGTCGAACATCACCGCGATCCCGACCGTCGTCACGCCCATCAGCAACAGCTGGAGCGGGCCACCCACCCGGACGTAGTCGGTGAACCGATAGCCGCCGGGGCCGTAGACGAACAGGTTCGTCTGGTAGCCTACCGGCGTCATGAACGCGGTGCTGGCCGCGAACATCACCGCGAACAGGAACGCGGTCGCGCTGGCGTCGACGGCCTGGGCGGTCTCGACGGCGACGGGGATCATCAGCACGACGCTGGCGTTGTTGCTGATCACGTTGGTCAACAGCGCGGTGAGCAGGTAGAACACCGCGAGCACGCCGATCACCGGAAGCATCGCCGAGGAGGCGACGACCGCCTCAGCGAGCAGCGAGGCGGCGCCGGTGCGTTCGAGCGCGATCCCCAGCGGGATCACGCCCGCGAGCAGGAGGATCACGTCCCACTGCACCGCCTCGTAGATCTCGCCGGGGTCGAGACAGCCGGTGACGACCATCGCGAGCGACCCCGCCAGCGCCGAGACGACGATGGGGAGCACGCCCAGCCCCGCGAGCGCGACGACGGCGGCGACGATGCCGATCGCGAGGCCGGTCTTCTCCTCCCGGTAGTCGTGGTGGTCGACCTCGCCGATCAGGATGAACTCCCGGCCGGAATCGAGGCGCTCGACGGTCTCGGTCGTCGCCTGGATAAGCAGCGTGTCGCCGACTTTCAGCGGCACCTTGTCCATGCGCCGGCGGACCAGCTCGCGACCCCGGCGGAGCGCGAGCACGGTCGCGTTGTAGCGCTGCCGGAACGAGATGGAGGTCAGCGACTCCCCCACGAGCGGCGAGCCGGGCGCGACGACCACCTCGACGAGGTTCTGGCCCGCCTCGGCCTGTTCGAGTTCGGCCTCGTCGACGGGGGCGTCAACCAGATCCAGCCCTTCGAGGTCGAGCAGGGAGAGCAGCGTGTCGCGGTCGGTCCGGAGCGTGAACGTGTCGCCGGCCTGGATCTGTTTGGGGCCGAGCGGTTCGAGGAACACCTCCTCGCCCCGGATGAGCTGGAGCAGGTCGACGTCGAGATCGCCCTCGGCCAGCGCGTTCCGGACCTTCCGACCGACCAGCGGCGAGTCGTCACGGACGGTCACCTCGGTGAGGTAGTCGCCGACGCCGAACTCCTTCGTCAGGTCGTCACTGGGCTCGATACGGGCGGGGGTGAGCCACCGGCCGACGGTCAGCAGGTAGGCCATGCCGACCAGCATCACCACGACGCCCAGCCCCGTGAACTCGAACATCCCGAGCTCGTGGAGGTCGGTGTTCGCGTACTCCGGCGCGGTAGCCAGCCGCGCGGCCACGTCGCTCGCGAGCACGTTCGTCGACGTGCCGATCAGCGTGAGCATCCCGCCGAACATCGAGGCGTACGACAGGGGGAGCAGCAGCTTCGAGGGCGACGTGTTCCCGCGGTTGGCCACGTCGGTCACCATCGGGAGCAGGATCGCGACCGCGGCGGTGTTGTTGATGAAGCCCGAGATCGGCGAGACGATGCCGACGACCGCGCCGAGCTGTTTGGTCTCGCTGTCGCCGGTAACCCGGGCGAGAAACTCGCCGAGCGTCTGGACGATCCCCGTCCGGCGGACCCCCTCGCTGAGGATGAACATCGCGAGCACGGTGATCGTCGCCGAACTGGCGAAGCCGGAGAGCCCCTGCTGGGGCGTAATCATCGTCACCGGGGCGGCGAGGACGCCGGCGTCGGCGAGCATCCCGCTGACGGGCTCGACGAGCATCAGCGTCACCATCACCCCGAGCGCGGTGATGTCGACGGGTACCGGCTCCGTCGCGAACAGCACCAGCGCCGCCAGCACGATCAGGGCGACGACGACGACCCCTGGCGTGATCGCTACCACGGGCTCTCGGTGTCCGGGCGACGGCAAAAGGCTGCGGGTTCAGTCGTCGTCCCGCGCCGCGAACGCGGCGCCGAACGCGGCACCGAGCGCGATCCCGATCCCCATGCCCATCGCTAAGTTGTCCATCGCCGTCCCCAGCGCCGCGCCGAGGGCGATGCCGACACCCATCCCCAACCCCATCGCTTCCCCCTCGTCCATCACGCCGTCGTCCTCCTCGTCGGCGTCGACGCTGCCGTCAGTCTGTTCGTCCGTACTCATACCCGGGTGGTGACCCGCGGCAGGGAAAAAGCGTTCAGTCGCCCCGCCAGCCCGTCGACGCGAGCAGGAGCCCGGCGAGCAGACCGATCCCGGCGCCGATCGACGGCCCGAGCGCGATCCAGAAACCGAGGTCGCCGGTGATCGAGCCGATCACGGCGCCGAGCGTGACCCCGAGGCCGGCACCGAGCGCCAGTCCGAGCCCGATGAACGCCGCGGTCGGCTCGTCAGCGTCGGCGGCGTCGCTGTCGATGGCGTCAGCCATACACACCGAACGCGGGGGGAGACGAAAAGGGTGTCTGGGCCTACAGCTCCTGATCCGCCAGTTCGAGCGCCGCCACCTGCTCGTAGGGGCTGTTCCCCTCGCGGATCCCTTCGAGGATGAGGAACGCGTCGTCGGGCGAGAGGAAGTGGCTCGTGACCGCCCGGCCCAGCGGCGTCGCCTCGAACCCGTCGATGAACTCCCACTCCAGCAGCTTGCCGATCGCGTGTTTGGTGGGCACGTCGCCGATCATGCGGTCGTTGAGCCGCTTCGCCAGCTTCCCGGCGACGGCGACGTTCGCCAGCGTCTCCTCGGCGGCGGCGGCCTCGTCGTACACCGTCGAGACGTCCTCCATCTCGCCTTTCAGCAGTTTGAACGCGATCTCGTCCTCTGTGGCCTCCATCGAGCCGTGGTAGGAACAGTCCGGCTCCACGAGCAGGTACACTTTCCCCTGGTCGTGGTAGTCAGGGCGGCCCGCACGGCCGAGCATCTGGGAGAACTCCTGGACGGAGAGCCACTCGATCCCCATCGCGAGCGAGTCGAACACCACCTGCGAGGCGGGGAAGTCCACCCCAGCGGCGAGCGCGGCGGTGGTGACCACCGCGGCGAGATCCTGATCGCCGAACTGGCGCTCGACCTGCTTGCGCCGGCCGTAGTCGAGGCCGGCGTGGTAGGGGGCGGAGTCGTACTCCAGCTTCCGGGAGATCTCGTGACAGCGCCGGCGGGAGTTGGTGAAGATGATCGTCTGCCCGCGGTACCCCTTCGAGGATTTGCTGTCGAACTCCCGTCTCACGAGGCGGTCCTCGATCCGGAGCTTCTCCCGGCCGTCGGCGAACGTGACGTGGCGCTCGATGGGGACGGGCCGCTCCTCGAACTCGATCAGCGTCGCGCGCAGCTGTTCGGCCAGCCACTCGGGGTTGCCGACGGTCGCGGAGAGATACACGTACTGTGCGCCGTCGTAGCCCGAGCGGTCCGTCGCGCGCTGCTCGCAGTAGTGTTTGAGCCGGGAGATCATCCCGTCGAGGCGGTGGCCGCGTTCGCCCTCCTTCAGGCTGTGGACCTCGTCGATGACGACGGTGCCGATGTCGCCCATGTCCTTCCCCGTGCGGAGCCCGTGGTCGATCCCCTCGTAGGTGCCGACGATCACGTCGGCGTTCGGGTCGAACTGCGCCCCCGAATCCGTCACCCGGGAGCCGCCGACGCGCAGCGTCACGTCGAGGACGTCGCCGTAGCGCTCCTCGAAGTCCTCGTGTTTCTGGTTCGCGAGCGCGACCAGCGGGACGAGAAAGAGGAGTTTCCCGTCGCCCTTCAGCGCGCGGTCGATCCCCGCGAGCTCGCCGACGAGAGTCTTCCCCGTCGCCGTTGCGGAGACGACGAGCTGGTCCTCCTCCTCGAACAGCCCGTTCTCGACGGCGAGGCTCTGGACCGGCAGCAGCGTGTCGAAGCGGTCCTCGACCATCGACTGCAGTTTCGGGTGGAGGTCGAGGTCGCTGGTCTGGAACGGGTCGACCTCGTCGGTGGTCGCGGAGATGGTGTCGAACTTCGTGAGGTCGGGGTCGAGGTCGCCCTGCAGGAGGTCGGTGATGCGGTCGAGATCGCCCACGTCGAGCAGGAGCTCCTCCAGTCGCTCCTGGGCGGCGCCGGTGAACTGCCCCTTGTAGGCGAGTTCGCGTTCGAGCTCCTCGACGGCGCAGTCCTGGCAGATGTAGTCCTGATCCGCGGAAATAGCGTTCTCCTCGGTGATCGGGGAGTAGCGGCCGGCGTTGGCGCAGTAGCGGCAGGTCCGAACCACGAGCGCCTCCAGCTGGTAGCCGTCGAGCATCGCCTGCAGGCGTTCGCGGCCCTCGGGGGAGGTCTGCTCGGAGATGCGGATGCGCTCGGCGCGGCGGGCGAGTTCGACGAACTCCTCGGGGCGCATCGGCTCGCCGCCGTCGTCGTCGGACTGCAGGAACCGACGGGGGCGGGGGCCGGCGTCGGTCTCCTTGAGTTCGAGCGTGCCGCGGAACACCCGGGAGCCGTCACGGAGGACGACGACGCGGTAGTCGTCGCCGGACTCGTGGAGGAACAGGGTGTCGACGCGGGCGACCTGCTGAGACACGGCTACCCGTAGGCGAAAGGGGTACTTCAGCCATGCGGTGCGGCGCGAGCGCGTCCCACGGGAATCCAACGCATGCGGGTGCAACACAGCCTCACAGAGGCTTTAGGACCCTCGGGCGGCTACCCCCGGTAATGAACTCCTCCACGCGAACGAAGGCGATCCTGTTCTGTTCGGTCTGCGGCCACGAGAGCCCGCCGGACGGCGATTGGGACGAGTCCGAGACGGCGACGGAGCTGGGCGACCGGCTCGCGCTCTCCTGTCCGGACTGTACGACGACGATCACGCGCCGGCCGGTCGGTAGCCGGGGCGTCGACGCCGCCGTGGCAGGAGACTGACCGGCGACGGTCGGCCGGGCAGGGCAGGAGACTGACCGGCACGCTGTCAGCCGGAAAAGTAACTGAAACTACTCCTCCTCGACCAGTTCGATCGTGTCGTCGCCGTTAGGAACCGCACAGAGGAACGCTCCTGGCTGATCGCCCTCGTTCCGGTACCAGTGGACCACGCCGGCGGGGATCAGCAGCGAGTCGCCCGCCGAGACGGTGTACTCCTCGCCCGCTATCCCGACCGTGTACTCCCCCGCGAGCACGTACTGTTCGTGTTCGACCGCGTTCGTGTGTTCGGGGACCTCGGCGCCGGGGTCGAGTTCGAACCGACGGATCGCGAAGTTGGGGGCGCCGTCGTGCTCGTCGAGCAGGACGCCCTTGCGCATCCCCTCGGCGGCACCGACCGGTTCGTACTCGATCTCGCCGCTGCGTTTCACCACGGGATCGCTGTCGCTCATACACGGGCTTTGCGTGCGACGACCTAAACCGTACGGCCCGCGACGCCCGCCTTTTTCCCTCCGTACCCCGAACCGGGGCGTATGCGAGGAATCCGCCTGGGGAGTATCTTCGGCATCCCGATCAAGCTCGACGCCACGTTCCTGCTGATCCTGCCGGTGTTCGCCTACCTGATCGGCACCGACGTGACGACGCTGGTCGAGCAGGTGTTCAACCCCACGTTCGGCGCCGGGATCGACCCCGCCGTGCTGACCCAGGGGTACACCCCGTTCGTGCTGGGCGCCGCGGCGGCGGTCGGCTTGTTCGCCTGCGTGTTGCTCCACGAACTGGGCCACTCGGTGGTCGCGATGTACCACGGCTACGAGATCGACTCGATCACGCTCTGGCTGCTGGGCGGCGTCGCTCAGTTCACCGAGATGCCCGAGGACTGGAAGATCGAGTTCCAGGTCGCCGTCGCGGGGCCGATCGTCAGTGTCACCCTCGGCGTGCTGGGGTACGCCGGGTTCACGCTCGTCGCCGGCGGCGGGCAGCCGATCGCGACGTTCCTGCTCGGCTACCTGATGCTCGCGAACGTCGTGCTCGCGGCGTTCAACATGCTCCCCGGGTTCCCGATGGACGGCGGGCGCGTGCTGCGGGCGCTGCTCGCCCGGACGCGGACCCACGCCCGTGCGACACAGATCGCCGCGGAGGTGGGGAAGGGGTTTGCGGTGCTGCTGGGGCTGCTCGCGCTGTTCAGCGGCCCGAACCTGCTCCTGCTCGCGCTCGCCTTCTTCATCTACATCGGCGCGGCGGGCGAGGCCCAGCAGACCGTGCTCAAGGCGGCGTTCCAGGGCGTCACCGTCGGCGACGTGATGACGGGTGAGGCGGACCTCCACACCGTCTCGCCGGACGACAGCGTCGCGGACCTGATGAGCCGGATGTTCCACGAGCGCCACACCGGCTACCCGGTCGTCGAGAACGGCGACCTCGTGGGGATGGTGACGCTCGGCGACGCCCAGTCCGTCGACGAGGTCGAACGCGACGCGATGCGGGTGGACGACGTGATGGCGACCGACATCTACACGGCGACGCCCGAGACCGACGCGATGAACGCGCTCCAGACGATGCAGCAGGAGGGCATCGGGCGCCTGCCGGTCGTCGACGCCGACGGCGAGCTCTGTGGGATCATCTCCCGGACCGACCTGATGACCGCGTTCGACATCATCCAGCAGAGCGGGAGCGCGCCGAGCGAGTCGATGGGGCCGAGCGTGTCGCCGTTCGGGCGGTAGTCGGCGTATCGGTGTTTTCGGGTTTTGCGGGCTTTTTGTGGTGGCCGTTCGTGGACTGTTGACGGTGGGTCGGTCAGGAAATCTGGAACAGCAGCCGCGACAGCAACAGCACCTTGATCGTTGGCCACTTGCGACCGCACGGCTCCGCACAGCCCACAGGCCTCCCCAGCCGATTCGCTCCCTCCGGTCGCTCATCCCTCGCGCTGACTCGTCCACAGAGGGACTCGTGCTTCGCGCCGACAGCGACCGCGGTGCGGTGGCGGTGGACGCCTCGCGGCCGGCAACGGTCGCCGGCCGCGGGGGGAGGGGTGGGGACCCCTTTCCAGCGCCGGGCCTCGTGCCCGGCGCGTCGCGGTTACAAGTGGTCATGCTTCGAGATGCTGTTGCTGTTCGCGGTGGCTGTCCGAGGTGTCACCCACCCAGAATCCGTCGACTATGCAGGCTCGCTCACTGCCAACGAACGGGGGCGCGGGAATTGAACCACGGTCACTCCGTTCGCGTCGCTCACTTCGTTCCCTGCTTCAATCCCCGCTTGGCAGACTTTTCACTGCTCACTTCGTTCGCAGGAAAAGGTCCGGGTGCGGGAATTGAACCACGGTCGTTCCGCTCGCTTCGCTCGCTCCACTCCCTGATTCGATTCCCTTCGACGGACCTTCGGCTGTTCACGTTCGTTCACAGCCAGAAGGTCCGGGCGCGGGAATTGAACCGGAGCCAGACGTGCTCGCTCACTTCGTCGCCGGGCTGCGCCCGGCTGCCAGCGGGACCTTCGGTCCCGCCTCGTTCGCTGCGCGCGACTGGCAGGGTTCAATCCCTTACCGATGGACTCGTGTCTCCTCGCGTAGTTGCTCGGAGACAACGAGGTCCGGGCGCGGGAATTGAACCCGCGTCTCAGCCCCCACAAGGCTGAAGGATACCACTACCCCAGCCCGGACACACCCGTCTCTACCGCGGTTTCAGGGAAATACGTTACGACATCCCCGGGGCCGTGCCACGCTTCCGCAGGGGAGCGAGGGGCTTTTTGCGACCAACGCCGTAGCCGCCGGTAGTGGCCATCACCGACAAGATCTACGTCAAGAACCACCGGCAGATCGCCTCCCAGCTGGAGCGCTCGATCCCCAAGGGCGCGTTCAAGGGGGCGACGCTGGACCTGCTGTTCACCGGTGACGGGATGGAGAAGCTCGACGAGGCGACCCGCGAGAAGGTGCTCGACTTCGCGGAGGACTTCCTCGACTGCGACTGCGACAACAACCCCTACTGCGGCCACCCCGAGGAGAAGTTCATCCAGTACCTGCTCGAACTCCGCGCGCAGGGGCTCGGCCCCGACGCAATCGTCGACACGATGTCCGCCGAGTACATGCTGTACGCGTACTCGGGGGACGTGCTCTCCTTCCTCGACAGCGCGATCCGGCGGCTGGAAGCCGTCGAGTCGCTCGCAGAAGTCGAAGGGGACCAGGAGGCCGCGCGCCGCGCCCGCGAGGCCAAACAGGAGCTCTCGGGCTAACCGATCTGGTACGTGTTCTCGTCGCCGTCGAGCTCTTCGAGCTTGACGACTTCTTCCTCCTCGTCGGCCTGCTCGCGCAGGTAGTCGATGTAGCGTTTGTGCTCCTCCAGCTGCTCGCGCAGGTGGTCGGCCTCGAGCTCTAGGCGTTCGTGCTCGCGAATGAAGCTCTTCGGCACCTCCACGGTCGGCGGGAACCCCTCGCCGTCCTCGCCGCGCTCGTCGGCAGGGACGAGATCGACCTGCCCGTCGTGGGCGATGAGCGTGTCGACGTAGTCCCGGAACACCGCCGACAGCGAGAGCTCCCGTTCCTCCGCGATCTCGCGAAGCGTCTCGAACGCGTCCTCGTCGACGCGGAAGGAGATCGTCTTGCTCTTGGTCCCCATGTTGCCCGGCGGTTGCGAGCGGCCGAACTTAAGCGTTTGTGGGAGCCGGGTGGGAGTCGCTCTCTCGAAAGGGTTATCCGGGTGGCCGCTCTCTGTTGGGTTGCAATGGCGACTGGAACGGTTGATTTCTTCAACGACACGGGCGGTTACGGTTTCATCGAGACTGAGGACGCGGACGAAGACGTCTTCTTCCACATGGAAGACGTGGGCGGCCCGGACCTCGAGGAAGGCCAGGAAGTTGAGTTTGACATCGAACAGGCCGACAAGGGCCCCCGCGCGACGAACCTGACCCGTCTGTAAGTCGGTTCTTCGCTGCGGACTTTCTGCGTTTATCACACCGAGTAGCGGTCGCGTTAGCGATCCGAGCAACGACAACCCCCGAGCGCGCCCCGTGTCGTTTTGTCCGCCCCAGTCCAACCCCGGGGCATGAGCGACGACACGCGGTTCGATCGGCTGGCGCGCCACCCCACGCCCGGCCCGCGGAACTCCCTCCGGCACTGGCCCAGCGCGAAATCCCCGCTGCGGGTGGCGCTGAACTACGTCGCCGTCTGGCTGATCCGGATCTCGCCGAGCCTCCGGCTCAAGAACTGGCTGCTCCGGCGGCTCGGCGCCGACGTGGGCGCGGGCGTCTCGTGGGGGCTCGAAGCTACCCCTGACGTGTTCTGGCCGGAACGGATCACGCTGGGCGACGACGCCATCGTCGGCTACGACGCGACACTGCTCTGTCACGAGTTCCTGCAGGAGGAGTACCGCCTCGGCGACGTGGTCGTCGGCGACCGGGCGATGATCGGCGCCGGCGCGATCGTGCTCCCCGGCGTCGAGATCGGCGACGACGCGCAGGTGGCGGCGAACTCGCTAGTCGTCGAGGACGTGCCCGAGGGGGAGACGGTCGCTGGCGTGCCCGCGGAGCCGATGGATCGGTCCGAGTGAACGGACGGCGGCGACGGCCGACTCAGTCGTCGTGGACGATCACGATCCCGCCCTCGAACACACGGTCGTTCGGGACGACGTACTCCTCGCCGTCGGACTCGATGTGGGTGACGAACAGGTCGATCTCCTGGACGATGCCGCGCTGGTCGCCGATCTTCACCTCGTCGCCGATCCCGTACGGCTCGTTCAGGAACAGGTACAGCCCCGCGGCCGCGGAGGTCAGCAGCTGTTTCCCCGCAACGACCGTGAACACGATCAGCGCGAGCACGTACAGCGCCAGCAGCACGACCAGCGCGAACGTCGCGACGCCGATCTGGTCGAGCGCGAGCACGACCGCGACGTAGAACACGCTGTACTTCGCGGCGGTGGGGACGATCCCGATCTGGGGGAGTTTGACGCTGCGGAGCCGCTCGGAGAGCAGGATCCCGACCTTGTCGCCGACGACGACGCCGACGATCAGGATCAGCAGCGCGACGAAGAAACTGGGGAAGAAGCCGGTGGTCCGCGACCAGAACTGATCGGCGTAGCTCGGCTCCGCGATGGAGATGGCGATGATAGCGCCGAGAATGGCGATGAACCAGCCCGAGAGCTGAGAGAGGATCGCGACCGTCGAGGTGCCGATCCCGCGGACGGTCCGCTCGAACGCCGTCCCCTCGATCGTCTCGGGCAGGCCGGCCCGTCGGAGCAGGCCGGCGTTGACTCTGACGACCAGCCACGCGAGCACCAGCGCGAGGACGAACACCCCCAGCGCGAGCCAGACGCGCTCGGGGATCGCACCCAGCGGCCCGCCGATCTCGAACCCGGGCTGGAACGCCATCGGATACATCAGTAGTCCTCCGGGTCGATCTCCAGTATCAGCTCGCCGCCCTTGAACGCACGCACCATCCCGTCGGACTCCGAGAGCACGATGGCCGTCGCGTTCGTGGCGCGAGTGATCGCGGCGCCGGCCATGTGGCGGGCGCCCAGCCCCTTCGGGATATCCACCCCCTCGGCGCCGGGTTCGAGGTAGCGGTACGCGGAGACGATCTTCCCCGAATCGGAGATCACGAACGCGCCGTCGAGCCGCGAGAACTCCTTGAGCATCACGTTCACGATCGGGTCGCCGACGTGGACGTGGGACTTCTCGAAGGGGTTGTACGACAGCGGCCGGGACTTGTTCATCACCTTCCCGGCGTCGCCGGTGACGAACAGCGCCCCCACCGGCTTGCCTTTCTGCCCTTTCTTCCCCAGTTCGATGGCGACCTCGAACACGTCACGGATGACGCCCGGGTCCGCACGCGAGTTGGCGAACAGATCGTACACGCCGGAGTGCATCGACTCGTCGGCGCGCACGCGGACGAAGGAGTCGTGGTCGCCGAACACGGTTACCACACAGCCCACCTCGTCGCCGTCGTCGACGATGTCGCGATCCATCGCCCCCTCGACGCCGAACCGGATCCGGTCACGGACGTTCTCGAACTCCAGCGGGAGTTCGACGAACTGCTCGGCGTCGACCACGTTCTCGGGCGCGACCACCACCACATCCCCCTCCAGCTCCTCGAAGCGGTCGTAGAACCCGCTACTGGGGGAGAACACGAACACCGCGTCCAGATCCGCCGTCAGGTCGTCGAGGAGATCGGCAGGGGTCGACATTATCAGGAATAATCCCGCCCGTGGATCAAAGGGTTTGTGGGTCCGTCAGACGGGCGTCTGACACGATCGTTCGCGAAGGGTGTCACTCCAGCAGACTTTAGACCGAACGCGCTGATTAGCTGCGCATGGACGAGAGACGGCTGATCATCGCCCTGTTCGGCGTGGCCGTCACGGCCGTGCTCGGCTTCCTCGCACACCAATTCATCGCCCCGCTGACAGTGTCGGTGTTCCTCTACTACTCGACGCGTCGGTACTTCAAGTTCCTCCGCCGGCTCCGGCTCCCGGCGCGAGTGCGCGCGGTGACGGTGCTCGTCTCGCTGGCGGTGCCGCTGCTGTTGCTCGTCAGCTACGCGACGGTGCTGCTGGTGATCGAGGCCCGGACGTTCGTCGAGCAGTACTCGTTGCTCGACGTGGCGGCGACGAACGTCGAGTGGCTCGGCGCCGTGGAGGCGATCCCGGCGTTCACCGTCCAGGGGCTGTACGAGGCGTACCAGTCGGGCGACCTCTCGCCGTTCATCGGGTTCGCGAGCAACCACGCGGAACTGCTGACCTCGCTGATCTCGGGCTTTTTCCTCAACCTGTTCGTCGTCGTGATCGTCACCTACTACCTGCTGCTCGACGGCCGGCGCATCCGTGACTGGCTGCTCCGGTTCGACGAGGACGCCATCATTCGGGAGTACCTCGAAGCGGCCGACGCGGAGCTGGAGTCGGTGCTCTTTGGCAACCTCCTGAACGTGATCGCCATCTCGCTGATCGCCATCGCTTCCTTCACCGCCTACAACGCGGTCGCGCCCGCCCCCGCCGAAGTCCCGTACCCCGCGCTTGCGGGCACGCTGACGGGGATCGCGAGCCTGATCCCGGTCGTGGGGATGAAGATCGTCTACCTCCCGCTGACGGCCATCGCGGCGCTCCCGATCGCGCTCGGCGGCGACCAGTCGCTGCTGGTGTACATCGTCGGCTTCCTCGTCGTCGCCGTCGTCGTCGTCGACACGATCCCGGACATCCTCCTGCGCCCGATCCTCAGCGGCGAGAACACCCACGTCGGGCTCCTGATGCTCGCGTACACGCTCGGACCCGTGGTGCTGGGGTTCTACGGGCTCTTCTTCGCGCCGATCGTGCTCGTGGTCGGGCTGACGTTCGCCCAGACCGCGCTGCCGCGCCTGCTGGGCGCCGACGAGGACGAGGGTGTATCGTCGGACCAGATGCGGCTGACGGATTTCGGCGTCTCGACCAACCGAAGCGTTCGCGAGCGGGTTCGGGACGGGACGTCGAGGGTGTTCGGGCGGGAGTGACGGGAGCGAGCAGAGGATCGCGGGACCGGGTTCGAACCGCGAGAACTCACTCCGTTCGTTCTCTGGGCCGCGAATCAGCTCCTGCTCCCTTCTTCGTTTTCTCGCTGCGCTCGAAAACTCAGTCAGTGCGCGGGACCGGATTCGAACCGGCGGACCCCTACGGGATAGCGTCCTAAGCGCCGTTGTGCATAGGCACGCTAACGCGCCAAATTCTGGGTGGCGCGTCCCGTTTTCACCTTGTCTAACAGACCAAATGGGGGCATTACATATAAACCCTCGACCGGGACAGCGTTAAGCGCGAGTCACGCTGACACCTATTTCAGATAACCTTTTAATAGAGGTCCTTTCTCCGGTGTTCTTTCGGCTATTGGTAACCGGAGCTGTGGCACTGGCACTTCTTGGCGGTGGTCTGCTGGTCGCCTTGGTGGCTCTTCAATTTGATTTTCGACGATGGATTCTGATGGAGTTTCACTGTGCGGATTCGTTTTACTTACCCCGGGTACCCATAGGGCTGTATGCCAGCCTCACAGCCTATTATATTCCACGACGGTTTGGAAGCGAGAGTAGACCCGATAGACGAACGTCAAGACAGCGAGCTTACCCTGTTTCAGAGAGCTAAAAACGAAGTCGAGCCGGGGAAGACTTCGGGGGGACGACGAACTATTTACTTCACCGACGAACGACCTCGATTCACGGTTGAGATAACTAACAACACTGAATACGATTTCGTTGAGGGAAGCAGTGTTTCGTGGTATATTGCTATCGGTGACGGTATGCCCGAGCCTGTGTATCAGGGAAAACTCGACATCGAGATTCCACAGGGAGAGTCCCGGGAATATGAGTTTGGTGGGGAACTACTGGCCTTTGAGGGACACGGCGTAATCGGGCTTGACGCAGGGGGACACTCAGGAAAGGGAGATTCTGTTCAACGCAAACTACACGCAGGAAGTGGAGCCAATTACTCGCCAGCATACACCTTCTCTGTTTGGGACCGGGACCACTACCGAGTCATACACGAAAGGCCGAAAGAGATGCAGAGGCTGGCAACGATGACTACACTCCTTGTCGCCATGATTGGGATATTCCAACTAATGTTCACTTTGCCGTTCTCGCCATTCTAAAGATAATCATCTGTCGGCTAATGAGTCAGACAAGAGTGGCGATGAATTGGAGCGTAAATCCACCGGCAAGCAGGAAAAGGCCAGTCACACGAACTCTGGTTGCCTTTCCATCCACCCTTTCGCGTATTCTCCGATATACATCCCCAGTATCATAGAAATCGGCTTCATCATAATCCCCGTCCGGTTCATATCTCGCTTCGACATATTCCTCTCCCCAATTAAAATCAATATCCGACGCGGCTACTCCTGTACGTCTATCTATTACAATCTCTACCACATCATCTCCAATATCATCTGCTGACGCTTGTTCAATCGGTTCTATCCCTTCAAGCGAAGCAAGCAGACCATCGAATCCTGCATCTCCGGCCTGAACTCCTTCTGCCTCCATTTTTTCACGGGCGCGACGCAGACGACCGAACTCAAATCGTTGTGCAAGCAGAGGTACGTCCGGAACTGCAAGAATGAGCGCACCGAGAATATCACAAGCCAGCCCGAGACTTGTGAGAAAAGATGAAACCATCATGATTTCTCAAATCTGTCAGAGCATATCGTCCGTTGTCTGTGCTGACCGAAGTGCTCCAAGCGTAGTATATCGGAGACCCTGTGGGTATTTCGTCTCGTAGGGTACTGGGTCTTCCAACTCGTACAGACTCTCCGGCTCGAATCGAATTACCATCTTGTCCTCTGCGATTTTCGCGCCGTCTGCATACTCTTCGATTGGGCGAGATAATTCGGCCTCTTCGGGCGGAACTACGTCCTTGACCGTGGCAAAGTATTTGACCTGACGCACGTCACCGGTCACGTACATCGCAACGTACTCGAACTCGCTTCCAACCCGAACGAATCCCCACGCGTTGTTCTCCTTGAGAAACGGTAGACCCGACTCCTTCGTCGGGAACACCGCTACTTTCGCGTCATCGTTGCCGCCAATCTCAGTCCGCCGAATTGCTCCCGCGAGATGATTTCCTGTTGGCTTGATACCGCCACTACCGCCACCAACCGGTTCGTCAGCACCTCCGCCGTCGGCGTCGATTTCGGAGTTAATGTCCTCAACGAGCCTATCAATCATCTCTTTTGCCTGCGTCTCTGCAAGCGACGAGATAGAGTCTGAAACCTCGTTTGCCAGTGCGTTTGAGAGTTCAACTGCCAAGTCGTCTTTTTCCGCTTCGAGGGTTTGGCGGGCCTCACGGAGTTCGTTGATTCGACCGAGTATCTTCCCAGATTCGCCAGACTCGATAGCGTCCTTCTCGTAGGCCTTCAGGACCGCAAGACGGCTTGGGAGGTCTTCGAGGGCTACGTCACCGACCTTCTGCACGTCTACGTTCGAGGCGTCTACACGGCGCTGAAAGAAGCGATACTGCTTGCCATTCGACAGGATACCATAGGTAACATTCTTATTCGTCATATACGACGACAACTGTTCCTCGTGGTCGTGTGTGAGGGAGGTATCTGCGCCCTTCGCTTCGAGAAATGCGACCGGAGTTCCTTCGAGAATCAGTGCATAATCGACTTTATATGTGTTTCCGAAGGCTTCCACAGAGTATTCGAGTTGGGTGTCTTGTGGAATCTGCCAGTCAAGAAGTTCCAAGAAGTCGCGCAAGACAGCCGCTTTTGTATTCGCTTCGTCCATCTGCGGAGAAGAGTCCAGAACGGCCTCAGATTGCTCCACGTAGCCCCGAACAGCGTCCCTATTCATATTGTCTGTCACCACTTCCCGACACCATATCAATCCCTGTGAATGAGTGAACTGGGTCCAATAGTCCCGAGTCTCAAATCACGTCTCCGTGTATCAACGACCAGAGACGGTGGGTTATGACCAATAGTGTGAGGAAATAATGTGCCATCAGGCTGTAGACGACGCCACTTACGACGAAGGCCAGTCCTGAACCGGCGGCTCCGCCAATCCGCGATACTACCATTCCAAAAACGAGACAGATGATAAGGACGACACCTGCTAAAATAGCGTAGAGGGTGAACTCCTTCGTCTTCCTCACCGTCTTTTGTTCGTAGGGGTGACCGCCATCCTTGTCATACCTCATGAGAAGGATGATGGTGTTAATCGAGAAGCCGGTCAGGACACTCAGAACAGAAGCAGAAGCAGTGATGAAGCCGGACCAGAGTACGACATAGTTCGCAAGAGCAAAGCCGACCCCAACTGGGAAAGCGACGAACAGGATAGCCAATAGAATGTAATCGAAGGGCGTCTTTAGACCAGTCTCTTGCCCAAGGGACGAGTAGTGGTCGCCAATGATACTCCGGATGTTTCCGAATATCATCTGTGGACGTTGGCTGACCCCGTGAGTGACTCTACAATCTGCTGATTGAATATATCATTGGCCAATTCGTTCGATTCAGCACGAAGGGAACGTGCCGTAATGAGACCAGAGTCAGTGCGTAGTTCCTCGCTATCGAGGTCTTTCCGCATGGCAACTTCATCATTCAGAAGCGAGAACGTCTCGCTCCGCCCCCCATCCTTCTGAATTGTGACGCTGAAGTTCTCTACATCACCGCCAACTATCGTCCCGAAATGCTTCTCGGAGTTCTTGAATCTCTCAGCCTGTCGTTTCACCCAATCAAGGCTCTTACCGTGTTTGGGACGTAGAACAATCGACCGGGTTCCGACTTCCTCAGTACTTAGACCCTTCACTAATTCCATTCTGCTTTCGTCGTCGCCGGGGATTTTCTGAACGTTGAGGTCCAACTTGGCAATCCGGTCAGCCTCAATCACTTTCTCAAGTACATCCTCTGTGGTCACCGGCTCCATTTTCATAGTATAGTCAGTCACGCCACTGAGGCAGGATTGCTTGATATGCTTCTTGAATTTCCCCTTTGCCCCGATTCGGTTCACCTGATGAAGAATTATTAGCGCAGTTTGCCCCTTCTCATATGGTTCGCCTGCCGTTGTCTGTGGGAGATAAATTAGAAAGTATAGAGGCATTTGCTCGGCTTCATCTTCACCCTTGAGGTGAGTCATATTCCCTGATTCAACATCCCGGATTTCCGCCTCATAGCCGTGGTACCCGGTGGAAACAATGCCTTCAATTACGTTTCCATCACGATGGTATTCCTCAATTACGAACGTCTTATCATTGGTCGCAGGCTCAAGGTTGGTATCTTGCTTGTTAAAGAGGTTTTCCAGCAAATCGAGTAGATGATTCTCGCTAAATGAGGTATCGGATTCTCGGAGACTGGTGAGATTATATTTGTTGTCAGGGTTCCGGTGTTCGTAAATCTCGAACTTGTAAGGGACAAGTTTCTCCGAGGGCATTACTCACCCTCTCGAATTAACACATTATAAAAGTGAATACATTTGAGCAAAATTAGGGTAACATCGGCGTCCCAATAGGGAGTGGCCCCAATATTTGCACTCCGCAGAAGGAAACTACAGGTCGCCAATGAGGTGAGCCTGTGCGACCGCGACTGCCTTCTCTTCATCCGTCTCGGCACCTGCCATGGCGTGAACTTCCTCTTCGTCGGTTAGTAGGGGTATCTCAAGATTTTTATCCTGTTCGTCGCCCATACCATCAGCCGCAAGGAGTGAACCCTTTTCGCTGGTAGAGCGGCCGTTTATCGCGGTCTAAGGTCCCGCCAACGAAAGTCCTCTACATGGCCGTCTTCGAGTTCCACTCGAAATAGTAGGGAATCGCGTTCGTCGCCAGTAGTTCGACCCGCGTCGTCTTCGAGGACGGCGACGACCGTCCCCTGAACTCCGTGGTAGCGCTCGTAATCAGGGTCAGTCTCGTCGGGGATGTCCACACGCACACGGTCGCCCTCGGTGAACTGTTCCATCAACGTAGGCAGCGATAAGGGCGCGAGTGGGTTAGTCCTGCCTGATTTCAGTCCACTCGAACCCGCACTTCTCGCAAGTGTAGTGTTCCTTCGTTACGGTCGGCTCGGCCTTTTCGGAGTACCACACGTTGCTGTCGTCGCCGCAACGTGGGCAGGGTTCACAGACACGGAAAGCGGGGGCCATGGAAGGACTCACCGCCAGCTGGAGAACTCCTCGTGGAGACTTTCTCTTCCCCCGTCGTTACGTAGGAGTTCTGTACTGTATCGAAGGAACTCGATGAAATCCCGCATTTCACTATCCTGCCAGTCCCGCCGGTCGGCCAACTCTTCCAGATAAGCCGCGAGGTCGAGAGCTTCGTCAGTCGTGTAGAGTGCTGATTCCCCTCGAAGTGCAACCATGATGCCTTCCTTCTCGACGGCGGCAGAGATGTCGTTGGTGGCATCATCCGCATAGCCGTGTGCTAAGAGCGCGTCGAAGACCTCTGGGTGAGGGGACTCTGTTCTGACTGGGCGATTTACGCTGTTGACACCGAGAAGCTGGCTACGAACCCGATTCGCAGTTAGCACCTCGCCGTCTGCGACGAGGTCGGCAATCAGGTTGAACACCCGTGCTTCCGAAACTGCGCCCTTCTCGGTGTCGTCTGTCGGCGACGTATCAACGACCTGCTGAAGATTCCCCTGAGCATCCACCTCTACACGGGGGAAGTCCCCGGGTTCGTGCCGTTCTTTCGGGTTCGCAGGGTGATTCTTTCGGCCAGCCGTCTGGCCCAGATGAATCATTAGCCCCTGCACGCCGGCGAAGCTCTGGGAACAGTAGGGGCACAGGCGCGCATGTTTCTCGTTATTTCGTTCGTCGGGATAGTCCATCTCGACCTCGCGCTCACCGACTGTTTCGAGGTTTTCGAACGAGATTCCCTCAGGGACTTCTCCGCGCGGGCCATGCCCGTCCCCGCTCGAACGATTGACGTGAAGATTCACGCCTCTTGCCAGCGGCGTTGCGTCACAGCCTTCGACCGGACAGCGGACGGTGCGCTCGTCGTTCTTGTGGTCCGTCATCGGCCCACCTCGAAGCAGGGGAAGCAGGGAAGCCCCTCACCGTTAGGACCGTCACAACGGTCGTCGCCGTGCCGACAGCTGTCTGAATCGGCGTCGACGGCCACACTCCCGCCGTCAGTCTGGAGTTTGTCTGCGACCGTTGTGACGTCGTCGCGCTCTTGCACCGATAAGGCCGGCGCGCTGCTCTCCACGTCTACAGCAGCTTGGAGAACGACAGGACCACCGATAGTCGCCAGCGCGACTTTGTGCTTGCAGTCGTAGTGGTCGCGGAAGCGGTCGGCCTTACAGCCGCACTCAGCGGGGACGACGACGTCGCCGCGGTCGTCGACGCCGACGAGATAGCTATGGTCCTCCTTCTCGAACCCGTAGCTTGCGTTCGTAACCCGAACAAGGTGCGGAGCCTCTACTGAGAACTCCCATGCTTCCCACCCAACCCGCTTCGCAGTCTTTGCACCGAACTGTAGTTCCTCAACGATGCGCTTATCAGCTGTAGTCGTTGTATCTTCCATTGGCTTTCTCCCAAGAAGGCCACCGTCCGGTGTTCCAAGCACCGGGCGTTTTCCGAACCGCAACGCCCCGAGGGTCGAGCGACCTTCTACCAGTAACCACGAAGCTATTGGTGATAAGTCTTCCCCAATAACCTCGAAGCCAGAGGGATTATACTCCGCCCGCCCGGACACACGCGCATGGAGCGTGAGAGAGATGAGAGCGGGCAGTACACAGAGCAGGTGACGCTTGATAGCGTACTGTCTGTCTTCCAGAACGCGAATTTGCCCGTACTGACTGCTACGGAGGTCGCCGAGGAATTGGACTGCTCTCGGGCGTCCGCCTACAACAAATTGGAAAGTCTGGTTGACAGGGGAGAGCTACAAAAAAAGAAAGTCGGCGCGCGAGCTGTGGTCTACATTTTGATGGACGAGTAAGCGGCCCGGTTGGAACATCGGAGACACCCCCACCCGTACATCATTAGTAACCTTCCGCGCTCGAAGCTGAGGGTATTTGACCAGATTTTCGGCGAAATCGGGCGTCGGGAACACCTGCTAAAGATTCATCTCCGGTAGACTTTCGTGTTTGGAGAAATATCTGGTTAATGAGCAGACCCCAGACTCCTAAAGTACCCATCGACCTACTTACTCACCACCGTTCTACGGGTCTCTCGTCAACTCCCAGCCAGAGGCTTACAAGTCAAAGGGCAGGGAGAGACATAACGAAAACATCAGCAAGCGGTAGCTGTAGGGTCAGCGCCGATAAGGAGCGGAAGGAGTCAGGTCTGCCACTAACTTATCTATGAGTACTCAAAAAAATCGAAATCAGTTCCGAACTCCCGATAATCCCGATTCAAACAATGCAACACACTTCCGTGCCGATGATGCTCCTGAGGGGAGTTTTATATCAGATTATAGAAAATTAAATAAGAAACAACACTTCAAGTATTTAAAAGAAATCAATTCTGGCAAGGTAACAGCGCTCAATTGGTACAATGACCAAGTCATCACCTACGAGATGGCGAGTGACTATATTGACATCTTGTCTGCACAATTAGGTTTGACACCTAAAGAGCGAGGTCAAGCACGGGGGTACTTCGTCAATCTTGACCGAGAAAAGCTCGGCTTAGAATCATCTTTAGTTGCATACTGCGTTTGTTCCTACGTTGTTGAGGAAAATTGTAAGAATACTGAACGACGTTGCCATCCGAACTTGTCTGATGAGAAGATGGACCCGCTCTTCCAAGAGATAGTGGATTCCCTCAATCTTGATGAGAAATCCGTAAAGAGTGCGTACGGTAAGATTGAGTCTCGGCTACCTGATACTGCACCATCAGTACAGGACGAGAACCGAAATGAACATCACCTGCACGGGGACGATAGCATATAAACCCCCCAAGGGGTATATATACCCCTTAGTAATGTATATATTGAGGAGAAGTAGTGTTAAACCCCGTTGGTTACACACGACGAACTGATGAGCAAATTGATGTTCCAGTCCACCCCTGAGAGGGCTACTGTCAAAGCAACAACTGGCTACTGCAATACGGGGGCAGCAAACAGCCAATACTGCGATGTTAGCACCGATAAGGTCCAGCGGCAGACAGCCCAGCAGACCGCCCCGCACCGCTCTGGGTCGCGCTGACGACCATACCGGTGCGATTCCGGCGGTCGTTCACGGCCACAATGTAGGAGTAGACAGCTGTTGACAGCGATAAGGGCGCTGATGAAAACAGCGGAGAATTAGAACCTCACAGCATCACGGAAATCACCCCGGCGACCTTATCGCTGCTTTCCTTGCCGATTTACCAGACCTCTAAGAATTCATCAACGACTTCTACTTCTTCGTCATCGAGGTCGTACACGTCACGGAGAATCATATCGTCCAGTTCGGCCTGCAGCTCTTCGGCCTCTCTTTCGAGTTCCTTGATTCGAGCTTCGTCAGACTCGTATTCGTCCATGAGGGCCAGTACGTCGTCACGAGTCGGAACGTCCATATTTAGAATTTCCATCCGACCGAGGCGCTTGTCCTGTGCCGTCAGTAGTTCGAAGACGAAGTCACGGACGGATTCACTCTCGAACTCAAGTGCGTGTCCTCGCTTCATCACGACCTGATAGACTTTCTCGGAACTGACCTCCATCTTGTCGTTGGTGCGAATTGGACCCTGTCGGTAGTCGTCATCATCAAGACTGGTGGAGGCTACGATGTCGAGAATCGTACTGTCGCACTCGTACTCCTCTAAATAGTTACGAACGTCTGATGTTCGATATTGGAGGTCCGTCCTTTCTTCGCGCTTGGCTTTGATTCCTTTAGCCTTCGTTTCGATTTCGGAGTCTGGTGCGTTCTCGGGAAGAACGATGGGGTGTGGTTCGAGATACCGTTTATTGTAGGAGTAATATTTCCCCCCAAAGATGGGGGCGATGTGTTTGTGGAAGAACTCCAGAACTCGTGAGTTGAGCAGAGCAACGTAGTAGAGTAGGTCTTCGGAATCCGGGGCATACTCTCCTCTCAATTGGATGCCGTAACCGCCTGCATTTCCCCCACCGACGAAATAATACTCGCCGTCGGTGTCAGCTACAAACCGATTGTAACTACTCATAATGTTCGTCATGATTTTATCTGGCTCCATTTTTTCGACATTTTGACGGCGACCAAATGCCCACCATTGGGTGTCGTTCTGCATACTCCGGTCTTTGAGATAGTCTTCATGCGATTTGAAGAAGTCCCACGTATTGGGGAAGTCCTCTTGAAGAGTCTCTTTCGTCATCACCTCCGCGTCACCGCTCGCAACCTCGTACGGGAAAACAAGCCAAAGACCTTCCCAGTTTACACCCCAGCGGTCTATCTCAGGACCGCGAAGGAGCCGCCGAAGGATACCTCTCTCTACTGGCATCGCATCCTCATCGCCTTTTGCTCTAAATTGGACTACGTCTTGATTCGGGTTCCCCTCAACGTAGCCGAGATAAACGGGATTCGCACTCGTCTGAATCCCCACGAAGACCTCTTTTGCTACTTCCTGAAGTCGAGAGTCTGCGGATTGTTTGAGTAAGTCGAAAACCTGCTTTTCGCTTTCGGGCATCGGTTTCCAAGAAGTCAAGTAATCGTCATGGTTGTCCTCCCGGAGACTACACTGGGGATATTCAAACAGGTCGTACTCGTCTACTTCCTCGGGGGTTTTCCATTGGTCCAGATGATAGATTTCGTCAAGAACCCCCTCTCTTTCATCTGCAAACCTCCCAACCTCTACTGAGTTGCCATCAACAGTCTTGGTTTTATCGACAGAAATGATACATGGGTAGGGTGTGGCGGCATCAAACACCTCGGTATCTTTGAAATCCAGTAATTGCGTAATCGGTTCCTCGGTCAGCCGGTCACGAATCTTCTGTGCGTAATCGTTAGTGAACAGACGGTTCGGGCAGATGTACGTGAGTTTGCCGTCGTCAGTTAGCCACTCTATCCCCCGCTCAATGAACGGTACGTAGATGTCGAAGTTCTTGATGGCCGTCGCATAGCGTGCAGAGTATTCGTCTTTCACACCGCGTAGGTTTTGGATACGGACGTAGGGAGGATTCGCAACCACTACGTCAAACTCCTCTTCATCTTTGATGTGGTCTACCTCGTTCCGGTCTTCGATGAACGACTTCGCCCGTCCGTTGTACCCTGCGAACTGCTCAAGTGACGACTGTTCGCCCTCCTCTTCAGTTGTTCCGCCCTGCTTCTCCAGAAGCGTTGGTGAAAGCGTGTCTGCGACGTGAATCTCGAACCCGTCCATCGTGTAGTTGGGATTCTGTTCAGTTACCTTGTCGTAGAGGTCGATAGTGCGGAACAGGAGATTGATTTGCGTGATGTGTGCCGCGAAGGGGTTGATGTCGATTCCATAGACGTTCTCCTCAACCCTTTCGAGAATCGTGCGAGCCTCGTCGGAGTCCAACTTCCTGACGCTTGTTTTATTGAACTTCTCGACGTAGTGGGTGATGAGCCGCTCCGTGACTTCGGTAAGGAACGTTCCGCTCCCACAAGCCGGGTCGAGTACCTGCTTTTGGCCGAGGTCTTCGCCGGGTCGATAGTCTACGGAATCCAGCATGAACTGGACGACTTCTATTGGTGTGTAGTATTCGCCCAGTTCCTTGCGTTCCTTCTTGGGGAGGTAGTCTTCGTAAACGTGACCGAGGATGTCACGATTCACATACTCAAAGTCGAAACGGTTCAGACGCTTTAGAACGGTTCCGAGAGTATGATTGAGGTCATCTTCCAGACTTTCCTGAGCGCGTTCTTCCTTGTCATCGAACTGCTGGCGCTTATCGCGGCTGACCCACCACCAATCGAAAATCCCCAGTTCGTAGAGGTCTGGATAGTGGTCGTCAATATCGTCGTAGGTGTCCATCAGGGCGTCGAGATAAGGGCGGTCATCATGGTCCAAGGCATCGGCCATCCCCCGTGACGAGATTCGTGTATGCCCTACAATCTCCTTGTCTTCCGCAATCCGAGCGAACAGCGCCCGGTTCAACATGATGTAGGCAGTTTCCCGGCAGAACGCTTCCTTCGCGTTCCCACTTTGGCCCGTGTATTCTCGCCACTCCTTCCAGTCCGGGAACGTCGAGTCGAGGAAAGAACGAGGATAGGAGTCTTCCGGGCGGTCACGGTAGTCCTCGAAAAACCGCTTGAGTATGTCGGTTAGAGCATCAAGTGAATCTTTGATAGCATCTAAGAACAGTTCATACCCTTCGTCTTCTGTGCCGGGCTGATATTGGACAGGAACTTCCTGATATGTCCTCCGGAAATACTCGGCGTCTCCGAGGTCAACAAATCGGCTGTGATGGAGACGTTCTAACTCGTCAAGTGCGGTTCGCTGACTCTCTGATAGGGCTTCAAATTCCGCCTCAGCGACGGTCGCAATCTCAAAGCCGTCGATAACGCTTAGTTCTCTATTATCCCCATCGTAGTCGTATAGACGGAACTCATGACCGTTCGTCAGGATACCGTAATCGGCACTCCCGACCCCGTTCATGTAGGTCCTCAATTGTTCTACGTCATCAAGACCAAGGTCGTGAGAGGGTCGCTTCGTCTCGCAAACGATAACCGGGAACGGTGGGTCACTATCATCGTAACACAGCACGTCCTTGCGCTCGTCTTCGAAGTTGACGTGACCTTCCCCGACTGTACGCGACCATCCCAGCGCATCGGTGAAGAGGTGGTCTACCAGACTGTAACGGAAGTCGAAC
Organism: Halolamina sp. CBA1230; assembly: GCF_002025255.2. Lineage (GTDB taxonomy): Archaea > Halobacteriota > Halobacteria > Halobacteriales > Haloferacaceae > Halolamina. Next base: position 2,409,004 of record NZ_CP054587.1, on the reverse strand, counting down.
TCGCTCCCTTCCTGTCTGACCTCTTCATGAAGAGTAACAAAGGCCTCGTGGAGGTCTTCCAGCGAGATAGTCGACATTACACTCGGTTTCTTCGTCAAGTGTGATAAATTCCACCGGAAAGCCAGAGTGGCGGTGGCGGCCTTATCGAGACCAAACGTCCTGCTCTGATAGAGCTAACTCCTGAGAAATTAGGAAATGTTGATTAGCCAATTAGAATCTGGTTCCCGAGGGTTACGTTAATACGGTAGGAGTGACGGATTAGTCACAAATGTACTTCGACCAGATTCAGATTGTCCCTACGACTGGAAGACATGCAGAACAGGTTCCCAAAGACTTCTTTTATTCTAGAGTGATTGAGAAGAATGAGTCAGATTTCCAAGAAATAAGCCCTCAAGAAGAATTTAACAAAAAAGTCAGGAAGTTGGTGAGGGAGCAACGGGAACAGATTGGAAAAGAATTAGAGGAATTCGGGGAACCTGTTTCTACCGTTGCACAAGATGTGCTGTTTGCTGAAGAACAGATAAGGGTAGGATTCCCTTCACGTCACCCTCAGTCTGCTGGTAACACTACAAAATATACAGGAGAACAGACAGAGCATCCTGTTCTACTGTTTGTTATGGATGAACGCGATAAACCCCCGCACAGACGGTCTGAAGAACGTTCAGACAAATTCAAAATAAGTATTTTAGCTAAAACATCCGAAGATGGTGAGTCATTTATCGGGTTCTTTGCAAACGAAATACACGAAATTTCCACATATGTTGGAGATTATGCGGAGGCGAAAGAACTGACATATGATGGAGAGATAGTCCATGAATATTTCGATAAAAAAGTTAAGGAAAGTTCGAATATAACCGACTGGTATCTTGACGAGGAAAATAATGACTTTGAGGACGAGGTATTCGATTCTGTGTGCGAGTTAACTGGAATCGCACTTGAAAATGTGCGTATTCAGGTGGATGTTGGAGATAATCCTGATTTTGACGCAGTTGCCCTACCACTCGGGGGGATGGGAACTGGATATGCCATTGAAGTAAAGGATTATTCGCAAGAGGACAATGATGCAGTTGACGAAAGTCCGTCTGTCAGCAAAGACTCAGGTGAACTTCGGTCAGAACTCATACGCAAGCCGAAAGATTATGCTGAACAAGCAGACTTACAACTGATTACGGTAGTGAGGGGTCTTTCGGAGGAGCAGTATGAAGACTTACACCGTCTTGCAGACTCGTCAAACGTTGCTCTATTGAACGAGGATAATTATGAAGAAAGATTATCTAATATGCTATTTGAGCAGAAACTCAGGGAAATGTCTGAATTTGTCGTTTAAATATCTCCTCAACCCATTTTATCGAGTGCGTCGCGCCGGTCTTCAACCGGGACGTTGTCGTACTTGAGAGTAGTCTTCACCGACTCGTGACGTAACTGGGCCTGTGTAGCAGCAAGGTCTCGCTCCTTGGTCATGTGAGTCCCGACCGAGTGGCGGATTGCATACCACGACATCTGGCGGTTCTCGTGGCTAATCTCCGCCCGGTCGCACAGGTCTTTGAGTATCCGACTGAGTTCGTTTGAACCGTAGCGATTCCCATGCCGAGTGAGCCAGAGTTTGTCCGTATCCTCGTATCTCGGATGGTCAGCTCGTTCGTCTATCCACCGCTCTAACGCGGTCGCTGTGCGGTCGGTGATACCCACCGTCCAGTTCCCCTCGTTCTTCGCAGAGTCCTCTCTCGGGATGCGTAACAGGGCGTTCTCGGCTTCACACCAGCTTACGCGAGCGTTCCCAACTTCCACCGGACGTAGGCCGGCGTCGAGGCTCGTCCAGACGAGAGACGTGAATTTCCAACTGTCCGGGTCGGCTTCGAGAAGGTCGGCGTCAGTCCCGTAATTGGGAGTGCCGTCCTTCCCGAGCGCAGCCTGTCGAATCTTGCGACGTTCCGGTTTGGTCAGATAGTCACGGGGACCGTTGTTTCCTCCGCCAGACTGGAAGTTCCAACTGAACTCCCACTCGTCGCGGTTGTACTTGTGCTGAAGCCACTTCGAGTAGCGTCCGAGCGCACCGAGGATTTTGCCCTTCGTGGATTCCGTCACGTCACGGAACGCGACTTCCTCCATGTAGGCGCGTGCGTCCTCTTGGTCAGGTGGAGCTTTGTAGCCCCCACGGTTCTCCCACATCCACAAGTCGAAGCGTGCCGTCCTGTGTCCCGTCTGGCAGACGGTGTAGGGAGAGTACCCCTTCGCTTTGTCTGGGTCTTTCCCCATCCGGAGTAGGTATGTGAGGAAGGGCTTGCGGTACTCGTAGTAGTCCACGGCGCCCTTATCGGTGAGGAAGTCGCGTTGACCCTTACGGACGATTGTAATCGTTCTGTTCGGCTCCATCATATCCGAATCGAAACCGGGACAGCGTTCCAGCGTATTCGGCTTATCGAGGTTCATTTGGGGTCTTGTCGTTGTTGGACAAGCCGAAAACGGGAGGTAGAGGATGCGCGGGACCGGATTCGAACCGGCGGACCCCTACGGGATAGCGTCCTAAGCGCTACGCCTTTGGCCTGGCTCGGCAACCCGCGCGCACCCTCACTACGCCCCAATCGCCGTAAGAAACTGTCGTTCCCTCGGCCCACAGCTACTCCCGTCTCGCTTCCGAACGACGACCGTGCGCCTCCACCAGAGCTGGCGAAACTACGCCGCACAGGTCCTGCTCGAACTGGATATCCCGCTCGTCACGGACTGGGTGCGCTCGTGGCTGGTCGACCTCCACACCGACTTCTTCGTCGAACACAGCGAACGGGACGCCGAGGCCCGCCGCCCACTGTTCGAGGCGCTGTTCGACGCCACCATCGACGTCTACCGCGAAGCGCTCCGCGAGGGGTACCCCGAGGCGCAGGCTCGCGAGATCACTCACATCCAGGGCTCGTGGACGTTCATCCAGCAGGGCTGGGGGGAGCTGGTGGAGTTCCCGCCCGAGGAGGCCGACGCCTACTACGAGCGCTACGAGGACTTTTTCGACCGGCACGGCTGCTCCCCCGAGAATCCGCTGGGGGAGTTCGCACCCCCCAGCGGCCTCCCGGACACGCCCGAGACGCCGGGACGCCTGAACGGTGACTACCCGTTCGCGGTACCGAACCTGACCGACGGCGTCTACGTCGTCGACGAGAAGACGGAGGTCCGACTGGCCTGTGGCGTCGACGCCGAGGACATCGACTTCAGCGCCGACGACTGACTACCTCAGTCCGCGAGTGCGGCTTCCAGTCGGTCGATATACTCCTCGTTCCCGACGTGAACCGGGACACGCTGGTGGAGCTCCGTCGGCTCGACTGACAGCAGCGACTGCTCGCCGTCCGACGACGCCCCGCCGGCGGCCTCAATGATCTTCGCGATCGGCGCCCCCTCGAACTGGAGCCGGAGTTTCCCGTTCGGCGCCGACTCGAGTGCGGGGTAGGCGAAGACCCCGCCGTAGCTCAGCACCTGGTTCACGTCGCCGACCATCGCGCCGCCGTACCGGAGTTTGAGCTCGGTTTCGATCTCGCGAGCGTAGTCGTGGAACGCGTCGGGCCAGTCCGGCACGCGGCCGCCGAACCCGTAAACGACGGGGTCGTCGGGGAGTTCGACGTCCTCCTCGACCGCGCGGGTCTCGCCGCCGTCGAGCACGTACGTGGTGACGGTTCCCTCCTGAGCGACGGTCATCGTCGTGATCGGGCCGTAGAGCACGTACGCCGCCGCGACCAGATCCTCGCCCGCCGCGGGGAGGGAGTCGTCGGCGACGCCGACGATCGTCCCCATCGCGTTGTTGGAGGCGAGGTTCGAGGAGCCGTCGAGCGGGTCGATCGCGATCGCGACGCCGTCCTCGCCGTCACCGACGTCGGCGACCGCCTCGCGCTCCTCGCTCGCGTACTCGACGACGCCGTCGATGGCGCCCAGCGCCTCGAAGAACAGCTCGTCGGCGTGGACGTCCGCGGCCGTGACCGTCTCCCCGGAGGGGTTCTCGACGCCCGCTTCCGTGAGTCGGCGGCCCGGGAGCCCGTCGCGCACGTCTGGCGCGACCGCCGCGACCGTCTCCAGGACGTCGTCGACGGTGTCCGTCATCAGTCGAGTGTGGCCTGCTCGCCGTTCCCCTCGACGGCGGCCAGCGCCTCCTCGACGGAGCTCTCCTCGAAGATGATCTTCTCCAGCCCGTCGAGCAGCGCCTCGGGGTTCTCACGCTGGAACACGTTCCGGCCGACCGCGAGCCCTTTCGCGCCGGCGTCCATCGCCTCCTTCACCGTCGAGAGGAACGCCTCGTCGGAGGCCTTGGAGCCGCCGGACATCACCACGTCCGTCGACGCCGCGGCGTCGCAGGCGTGGGCCATCGCCTCGGGGTCGCCGGGGTACTTGATCTTCGCCACGTCGGCGCCGAGTTCGAGGCCGAGGCGGGCCGCATAGGAGATCGTCCCGGGCTTGGTGTCGTTCTTGACGCCCTGCCCGCGCGGGTAGGACCACATCACGACGCCCATGTCCCGGTGGCGGGCAGCCTCCTGTGCGTCGCGGAACTCCTCGGCCATCTCGACCTCGTGGTTCGAGCCGCCGTAGAGGGTGAAGCCGATCGCGTCGGCGCCCAGCTCCTCGGCGTAGTCGACGCTCCAGTTCACCGCGGAGTCGTGCTCGCCCATCCAGAGGTTCGAGGTGCCGTTGATCTTCGCCAGCAGATTGACCTCGTCCTCGTAGTCGGGGTAGTGCGCCTCCGCGACGCCTTTGCCGACCGCGATGGCGGTCACGGCGTCGTGGGTCGCCACGTCGAACACGTGCTCGGGGTTCATCGACTCCGGCACCGCCTCGAAGTCGACGGGGCCGTGTTCGAGCCCGTGGTCGTACGCCAGGATCAGCAGTTTGCCGTCGCGCGAGATGGGGTCAGTTGCACCAGAGATCATACCCGATGTTCGGGCAAGTCGCCACAAAAATCTATCCAACCCACGACCGGGGCCCCACCACGCACACTCCTTTCCGTGGGGGTGAGCTCCCCCGTGAATGCAACGCACAGCGACCGATGTGGGTGTGGGACGTAAAACCGCATTCGAGGTTTACGACGCTACTACTCCGGATAACCGACAAAATACCTAATAGCGCAGCGCCCCAACGTCCTCCCGGAAACATGTCAAACAAGAAGATTCTGGAGATCGTCGGCGACTTCGTGGAGGATTACGAGGTGATGGTGCCGTACCAGGCGCTCGAGATGGTCGGCCACGAGGTCGACGCCGCCTGTCCCGAGAAAGACGAGGGCGACGTGGTCAAGACCGCGATCCACGACTTCCGAGGCGACCAGACGTACATGGAGAGTCGCGGCCACGACTTCGGCGTCGACGCGACGCTGGAGGACGTCGACCCCGCCGAGTACGACGCGCTGGTGGTCCCGGGCGGGCGCGCCCCCGAGTACCTGCGGACGTACGACTCGGTGATCGAGACGGTGCAGCATTTCTTCGAGGAGGACAAGCCCGTCGCGGCGCTCTGTCACGGCCCGCAGATCCTCGCTGCCGCGGGCGTGCTGGAGGGTCGAGAGGCCACGTCCTACCCCGCGGTCCGCGCGGAGGTCGAGGGCGCGGGCTGCTCGTGGGTCGACGGAACCGTCCGCGACGGCAACCTCGTCACCGGACAGGCGTGGCCCGACCACCCCGAGTGGCTCGCCGAGTTCCTCGACGTGCTCGGGACCGAGATCGACCACGCCGAGCCCGTGACCGCGGACGACTGAGCGACACGCCCTCGCGAATCAGTTCGTCCCCCGCTCGCTCCCGCCGGTCGCTCGCTTCGCCTTTATCCACAGGTTTACCGCGTACCCGGAACAGGGGCGGACATGGTCCACCTACCCGACGCCGTCGTCGGCGACGCACAGACGAGCCTGTTCGCGTGGAACCGGCTCGAGGAGCTCGTCGACGTCGGCAACCGTATGGCCGGCCAGGCCGGCGAGGAGGCCGGCGCCGAGATCGTCCGCGACGCGTTCGAGACGGCCGGGCTCCGGCACCCCCGGATCGAGGAGTTCGAGATCCCGGGCTGGTGGCGCGGCGAGTCGTCGCTGACCGTCGAGTCGCCCCACGAGCGCGTCCACGAGGGCAGCCACCAGGTCGTCGCGCTCCCCGGCACGCCCGCGGGCACGGCGACGGGATCGATCGTCGACGTCGGCGACGGTAGCTACGAGGAGTTCGAGGCCAAAGCCGTCGAACTCGACGGCGCGATCGCGATGGCGACGAGCGACACGCCCGAGCACGCCGACCGCTGGCTCCACCGGATGGAGAAGTACGTCAACGCCGCCGACCACGGCGCGGTCGCGTTCGTGTTCCGGAACCACATCGAGGGCGCGCTCCCGCCGACGGGCGAGGTGGGGTACAACAACCGCCCTGGCCCGATCCCCGCCGTCGGCGTGAGCAAGGAGGTCGGCGCCCGCCTCGAACGCTACGCCGACGAGGGCGACTGCGAGGTCACCGTCGACGTGGACTGCCGGAACGAGCCCGCGACCTCCCGGAACGTCGAAGCCTCCGTCGGCCCCGAGGGGCCGGACGAGGGCGGGGATGCCGACGAGGTGCTCGTGACCGCCCACGTCGACGCCCACGACATCGCCGACGGCGCGAACGACAACGGCGCCGGCTCGGTGCTCGTCGCCGAGGTGGGTCGCCTGCTTTCACAGGTCGCCGAGAATCTCGACAGCCGCGTCCGCCTCGTCACGTTCGGCTCCGAGGAGATCGGCCTCCGCGGCGCGTACCACTGCGCGGAGACGACCGACCTCTCGAACGTGAAATGCGTGATCAACCTCGACGGCGCGTGTAGCTCCCGGAACCTCCGCGTGGGGACCAACGGGTTCGGCGAGCTGAGGGAGCTGTTCCGCTCGGTCGCCGACGACTTCGACGCCCCCATCTCGACGGGCGACACCATCTCGCCCCACGGCGACCAGTGGGCGTTCGTCCAGGAGGGCGTGCCGGCGACGATGACCGGCACCACCTCCGACCAGTCCGGCCGGGGGTGGGGGCACACCCACGCCGACACGCTGGACAAGCTCGACTCCCGGGACCTCCGGGACGTGGCGACGCTGGTGACGGAGGCGGTGTACCGCGCCGCACAGGACGAGTTCGAGGTCGAGTCCCGGAGCCGCGAGGAGACCCGCGACGCGATCGACGAGGGGTACGCTCAGGAGTTGAAGATGGGCGGGCGGTGGCCCTACTGAGCCACGGCGAGTGACCTGCCGCGACCTCCGTGTCGCGGCGACGGAACCCATGCCGTGGCTCTGTCGTACTGAATCGTGGCGAGTGACCTGTCGCGCGCTCCGTCACGCGACGACGGGACCCATGCCGTGGCTCTGTATACTGAACCACGGCTCACGACCTGCTGCGACCTCCGTGTCGTCACCAGAACGCGACGCGTTCTGGTTGGCGAACGAGAACCGACGGTTCTCGTTAACGCAGCCACGGAGCCACGCCGTGGCTCTGTCAAACTGAGCCACGGCGAGCGAGCGCTCGCGGCGTCGGTCGCGAGCAAGGAGCCTACGCCGTGGCTCTGTCGTACTGATTACGGCGCGCGACCGTCGACGCCGCGGAACGCATCCCGCCGACCGGGAACTGGCCGGTAGCTTTTCGCCGCGGGAAGCCGACCACCCGGCCATGTCCGAAACCGTACTCGTCCCAGTCGACGGATCGCCCCAGTCCGACGCCGCGCTCGACCACGCGTTCGAGCAGTTCCCCGACGCCGAACTCGTCGCGCTGACCGCGGTCGACCCGATCGCGGCCGGCTACAGCGCCGCGCCCGGGCCCGACGCCGGCGGCTACCCCGGCGAGTGGATCGAGCAGGCTCACGACCGCGCGGACGCGGTTCTCGACGACGCCGCCGAGCGGGCTGCCGAGCACGACCGCGAGATCGACACCGTCCGCGTCACCGACCGGCCGGCGCGAGCGATCGTCGACTACGCCGACGAGGAGGGGATCGATCACATCGTGATCGGCAGTCACGGCCGCACGGGCGTCACGCGCGTGCTGCTCGGGAGCGTCGCCGAGAAAGTCGTCCGTCGCGCTCCCTGTCCGGTGACGGTCGTCCGCTGAGCGCCGCCGTTCGCCGACCGTCAGTAGAGGTGGCCGCCGATCTCCTCCATCACCTTCGCCTCCGCGCGGACCAGGTGTTCCCACGCCGTCGTGCGTGAGACGCCGAGCTCCTCGGCGATCTCCTCGACGGTCGTCTCGTGGTCGATGCCGTAGTAGCCCGCCTCGATGGCGGCCCGGAGCGCGTCCCGCTGCCGGGGGGTGAGCACCGTCAACAGCTTCGAGGCGTCGAGCTGTGGCTCCATCGTGAGCTGGCTCAGCTCCACGTTCCGTTCGAGCCGGACGTCGTTGTCCCCCGCCTCGATCCGCCCGATGATCTCGTTGAGCCGCTCGGGATCCTCGAGGTAGATCGTCCAGCGCTCCCAGCCGCCCGAGATCGTTGTCCCCATCCGGTGGTGGATCCCCATGTCCGAGAGCCGTTCGGAGATGCTGTCCCACTCGGTCACGTCGACCGCCATCGAGACGTACACTCGCTCCCCGCCGAGCGCGGACAGCGGTTCGGCTTCGAGGATGGGTTCGGTGTCGCGGAACTGTTCGATGAACGGGGGGATCGAGTCGGCGTCGCCGACGAGTTCGATGATGCGCCGGCGGATATCCCCCCGCCCGGTCATCGACGACACCGACCGCATCGTCACCTCGGGGAACTCAGCCGACACCGTCTGTTCGGGCTCGCCCCGGTGGCGGATCCGGAGCACGACTTCGCGCATGGTGGAGCCTCGGAGGTCGACGGGGAAGCGGCTTTCGGCGACTGCCGGATATATTTGGGGTGAGACTCATGGGGACGTGGTAAAGATACACACACGACAATGGCATCCGATACGGAGTGGACCGAAGAGGAACTGAGTGGGCCGAAGATAGACAGGCGGACCGTGGTTTCGCTGCTGGGGGCGGCCGGGCTCGGCGGGATGGCCGGCTGTACCGGCGGCGACGGCACCGAGACCGAGACCGACGGGGAGAGCGGGGGCGACGGCACGGCGAGCGCCACCGCGACGCCGCCGCCGGAGGACCAGTTCGGCGGGCGACTGCAGGCCGGCTGGTTCACCGGTGCGATCGAGCAGATGGATCCCCCGTACATCAGCGTCGGGCAGTACTTCCAGCTCTCTGCCAACGTGTTCAGCGGCCTGACGACCCTGAAGCCGGACCTCACGGTCAGGGGCGACCTGGCGGAGGACTGGACCGTCGAGGACGACGGCGCGACGTTCACGTTCCAGCTCCGCGACGACGTGACGTTCCACAACGGCGAGGAGTTCACCGCCGAGGACGTCCGGTACACGATCAACCGCACCATCGAGGAGGGTGCGCCCGCCGCCTCGAAGCTCTCGACGCTCCAGCCGGTCGACGAGGGCGGCGTCGAGGTCGTCGGCGACTACGAGGTCACCATCCGGTTCGAGGACCCCAACGCGGTCGCGCTGATCTACCTGACTCGCGGCCCGGGCCGCGCGGCGACGATCGTGAACCAGACCGCGATCGAGGAGATGGGCGCCGACCAGTACGGCGTCACGCCGGTCGGCACCGGCCCGTTCGAAGTCACCGAACACCAGGTCGGCAGCGGCGTGACCCTCGACGCGTACGACGACTACTTCGAGACCGACGAGAACGGGAACCAGCTCCCCTACCTCGACGGGATCGACGTGCAGCCGATCCCCGAGCCGGCGTCGATCGTCAACGCGCTCCGGGCCGGCGACATCGACTTCGCGAACATGCTCCCGCTCCAGAACCTCCAGCAGATCGAGGACTCCCAGGAGGCGGAGGTCGACTCCAAGCCGGGCATCAACTGGACCGGGTTCGCGATGAACCAGAACCGCGAGCCGTTCGGCGACCGACAGGTCCGCCGCGGCATCGCGAAGGTGATCGACAACCAGGCGTTCGTCGACTCGGCGTTCTTTGGCAACGCGCTCGCCGACACCGGCGTCCTCAACAAGGGGACAGCGTGGGTCTGGCGCGAGGAGGGTGAGAAGCCAAGCGACCAGCAGTACGCCCCCGAGGAGGGACAGGAGCTGATTCAGGACGCCGGCGCCGACGGCGCCAGCTTCTCGATCCTCGCCAACTCCGGCAACCTCCGCGCCGCCGAGGCGATGCGGAACCAGCTCAACAACGCCGGCTTCGACGTGAGCATCGAACAGGTCACGTCCTCGACGTACTGGACCCGCTACGAGGAGGGGGATTACGACACGACCATCTCCGGCAGCGTGATCGACCCCGACCCCGAGCAGTCGCTCTGGAACTTCTACCGCCTGCCCGACGAGGGCGGCGTCTGGAACTGGGTCGACTACGAGTCCGAGACGGCCCACGATCTCCTGGCCGAGCAGCGCGCAACGATGAACCGCGACGAGCGCCGCGACGTGCTCTGGGAGCTCGAGGACCACCTCATCCAGGACGTCCCCCACGCGTACCTCCACCACCAGGACGACATCGCTGGCGTCAGGACCAACGTCCAGGGGTTCCAGCACATCCCCGGCCTGCGCTACTTCCACACGGTGTACCTCGACGAGTAATCGATGTGGCGATACATCGCGAAACGCGTCGCCCACGCCCTGTTCGTCATGTGGCTGGTGGCGACGACCGTGTTCCTAGGGCTGCGGTCGATCCCCGGCGGCCCGGTCCGCGCGATGCTCGGGCAGGAAGCGACGCCACAGGCCGTCGCGTCGCTCCGCCGTGAGCTGGGGCTCGACGAGCCGCTCCCGGTCCAGTACGTCGACTGGCTAGCCGGGATGTTCGTCGGCGACTTCGGAACCAGCATCAGCTCCGGTGCGGAAGTGGGTTCGCTGATCGCCCAGGCGGCGCCGCGAACGCTCTCGATCGCGCTGTTCGGCGTGCTGATCGGGCTCGCGGTGTCGATCCCGGCCGGTGTCGTGGGCGCGACCCGGCGGAACCAGCCCGCCGACTACGCCGCGACGATCGCCGCGTTCCTGGGGATCTCGATGCCCGCCTTCTTCGTCGGGATCCTGCTGGCGATCGTGTTCGGCGTCTGGCTGGGCTGGTTCCCCGTCGTCGGCTACACGCCGCTCTCGGAGGGGGTGGTGCCGTGGCTCAAGAGCATCACGCTGCCGGGGATCGCCGTCGGCCTGCCGTACGCCGCCGGCGTCACCCGGATGATGCGCTCGTCGCTGATCGAGACGCTGGACGAACAGTACATGCGAACCGCGCTGGCGAAGGGCGTGAAAAGCGACGTGCGGCTGTACAAGCACGCGCTCCAGAACGCCCTGATGCCGGTGGTGACGATCGCGGGGATCCAGCTCGCGCTGGTGCTCGGCGGCACGGTCACGGTCGAGATCGTGTTCGGCATCCAGGGGCTGGGTCGGCTGCTGGTCAACTCCATCCTGGAGCGGAACTACCCGGTGACCCAGGTCACCATCCTACTGATCTCCGGTATATTCGTGTTCATGAATCTCATCGTCGACATCGCCTACACAGCTATCGACCCGCGCGTCCAGTACGGGGGTGAGGGGACATGAGCGACGACGCACCGTCGTACGCCCGCAACGAGGGCGAGTTCGGCGTCGGCGAAGTCCCCCCCGAGTACGAGATCGAGGAGGCCGTCGAGGAGCACAAATCCACCGGCACCCGGATCGCCGAGGCGCTGTGGGCGAACAAGCTCGCGCTCGCCGGCGCGGTCGCGATCGTGCTGCTGGTGATCGTGGCGGCGTTCGCGCCGTTCGTCGCGCCCCACGGCCCCGAGGAGCAGTTCGGCTTCATGCAGGAGCCGATGAGCGAGTCGACCGGCGACTTCGACGGCGACGGCGAGATGGAGACGGTCACCCACTACCTGGGCACCGACTCCTTCGGCCACGACATCCTCACCCGAATCATCTTCGGGGCGCGCGTCTCGCTACTGGTCGCGCTCGCGACCGTCGCGTTCGCCTTTACCGTCGGCACGACGCTGGGGATCCTCGCCGGCTTCTACGGCGGCTGGGTCGACAGCGTCGTGATGCGCTACGTCGACTTCCAGTGGGCGTTCCCCGAGATCATCTTGGGGGTGGGGATCATCGCAGTGATGGGCGGGCTCGGCGTCACCAACGTCGTGATCGCGATCGGGATCGCCTTCATCGACGACTTCGCGCGGATCATCCGCGGCGAAGTGCTGTCGATACGCGAGGAGGAGTACATCACTGCTGCCCGCGCGGTCGGGATGAACGACCTCCGCATCATGTTCAAGGAGATGCTCCCCAACGCGGTCGCGCCGCTGATCGTCCAGGCGACGCTGATGATCCCCTTCGCCATCCTCGCCGAGGCGGGGCTCTCCTTCCTCGGGCTGGGCGTCAAACCCACGACGCCGACCTGGGGGCTGCTGATCTCCGACGGTCGGCAGTTCATCTCGCGGGCCTGGTGGATCTCCGTGATGCCCGGGCTGGCGATCATGGTCACCGTGCTCGCGTTCAACACGCTGGGCGACGGGCTGCGCGACGCGTTCGACATCTCGGAGCAGGAGGTGAACTGAGATGAGCGAGCCCGTGCTGGAAGTCCGCGACCTGCAGACGCAGTTCCCGACCGAACGCGGCCTCGTCGAGGCCGTCGCCGGCGTCGACCTCACGATCGAGACCGGCGAGATCGTCGGGCTCGTCGGCGAGTCCGGCTCCGGCAAGAGCGTGCTCGCCGACAGCGTCGTCGGCATCGTCGAGGAGCCCGGCGAGATCGCCGGCGGCGACGTGCTGTTCAACGGCGAGTCGCTGCTCGAGATGTCCGAGGCCGAACGGGAGTCGATCCGCGGCGGCAACGTCTCGATGGTGTTCCAGGACCCGATGAACTCGCTCAACCCCACGCTCCGCGTGGGCGAGCAGATCGCCGAGACGGTCCGGCTCCACCAGGACGTCGGGGAGTCGGTGTCGCTCTCCGCGGAGATGAAACGCAAGATCGTCGGCGCCACCAAGAACAGCGAGGCGTGGCGCCGGGCGATCGAGATGCTGGAGGCCGTCGAGATTCCCGAGCCCGACGCGCGGGCGACGGACTACCCCCACGAGTTCTCCGGCGGGATGCGCCAGCGCGCGATGATCGCGATGGCGCTGTCCTGCGAGCCGGATCTGCTGGTCGCCGACGAGCCGACGACGGCGCTCGACGTGACGATCCAGGCCCAGATCCTCGACGAGCTCACGGGGCTGAAAGAGGAGTTCGACACCTCGATCCTGCTGATCACCCACGACCTCGCGGTGGTCGCGGAGACCTGCGACCGCGTGAACGTGATGTACGCGGGCGAGATCGTCGAACGCGCCGAGACCGAGACGCTGTTCTCGTCGCCGGAACACCCCTACACGCAGGGGCTGATCGCGAGCACGCCCCGGCTCGAGGATCCGGACCGGGATCTCCAGCCGATCGAGGGGAACGTCCCCGACCTGATCGACATCCCCTACGCCTGCCACTTCGCGCCGCGCTGTCCCGAGTCGAAACGGGAGTGTTTCGAAGTGAAGCCGGAGTTCCGCGACGTGGGCGACCCGAACGACGACCACGAGGCGGCGTGTCTCCGCCGCGGCCCGGAGGGTGAGCGCCTATGAGCGCCGACACCCCCCTGCTCGCGGCCGAGGACGTGAAGAAACACTTCGACCAGTCCGACGGGTTCCTCGACCGACTGCTCGGCGGGGGCGGGCTGGTCCGCGCCGTCGACGGCGTCGACCTCGAACTCCGGGAGGGCGAGACGCTCGCGGTGGTCGGCGAGTCCGGCTGCGGGAAGTCGACGCTGGGCCAGACGCTGCTGAACCTCCACTCGGCGACCGACGGCTCGATCGAGTTCCGCGGCGACGAACTGACGGGGCTCTCCGACCGAGAGATGCGCCAGTACCGCCGGCGGATGCAGATGATCTTCCAGGACCCGCTGGCGTCGCTGAACCCGCGCCAGACCGTCGGCGACATCGTCACGGCGCCGATGGAGGTCCACGACATCGGCGAGAGCGAGGCCGACCGGATCGAACGCGCCGAGGAGCTGCTCGAACGGGTCGGGCTCAAGCCCGCCCACGTCGACCGCTACCCCGGGCAGTTCTCCGGCGGTCAGCAGCAGCGCGTCGGCATCGCCCGCGCGCTCGCGGTCGAGCCGGAGATGATCGTGGCCGACGAGCCGGTCAGCGCGCTCGACGTGAGCGTGCAGGCCCAGATCCTCCAGCTGCTCGACGACCTGCAGGAGGAGCTCGGACTCTCGATCCTGATGATCACCCACGACCTCTCGGTCGTCCACCAGGTGGCCGACCGTGTCGCGGTGATGTATCTGGGCGAGATCGTCGAGACCGCGCCCGTCGAGGAGCTGTTCGAGGACCCGCGCCACCCCTACACCAAGTCGCTGCTGTCGGCGGTGCCCCGGATCGACCCCGAGGCACGCGAGGACCGCATCCTACTCGAAGGGACGGTCCCCTCGCCGATCGACCCGCCCGAGGGCTGTCGGTTCCACACGCGCTGTCCGGAGGTGATCCCCGGCGACGACTGGCCCGGCGACCAGCCGGCGTTCCGCCGGGCGTTCACGTTCCGGAACCGCGTCGAGAACGGCGAACTCGATCCGGAGGCAGTCCGGAGCCGACTGGAAGCCGAGTCCGACGGCGTGACCGACGACGACGTCGCGTCGCGGCTGATCGAGGGCGCGCTGCCCGGCGAGATCGAGTCGCTGCCCGACTCGGCGGCCGAGACGGTGCGGACCGCCGCAACACAGGTGGTCGAGGGCGACGAAGACGCAGCCGTGGAGACGGTACAGGCGTTCGCCTCACCGTGTGTCGAGAAGACGCCGCGGGTCGTCGAACCCGCGTCGAACCGGACGGCGGCGTGTCACCGGGTTGATCCGGGGCGTCCCGCGCCGGAGCTGGACTGACTAGTCGAAGATCCGTTCCTTCGACGACTCGCTGAACCCGTCGCTGGCCTCGACCGCCGCCTCGTACACGCGGCGCAGCTCCGTGACGGGGTTTTCGTGTTCGTCGACACGCAGATCGTGAAACGCGGTCGTTTGTGGCGCCTTGATCAGGATCGCCGCCGAGGAGTGGCCGCGCTTGTCGCCGCCCGCCTCGACGCCGGCGTCGAGCCCGGCGAGCAGGCGTTCGCCGATCCGGCCGTCGGCGGCCTCGACCGCGTCGATGACGGCGGGCAGCGTCTCGCCCGTCGCGAGCATGTTGCCAGCCGAGGTGATCCCGTCGCGGACCTCGTGGCCGCACCACTCGTCACAGTCCTCGCCCGTGAACGCGAACTCGTTGCCACGGTCGTCGACGCCGTGGAGCTGACGGAGTTCGCTGTGGTCGTCCTGTTCGAGCAGCCCCGACAGCGCGTCGTCGACCGCGAGGTCGGGGAGCAGGTCGATCCCGCGCCGTCCGAGTCGGACGTTGACGAAGCTCTGGGTCGCGACCGCCCCCTCGTGGCTGACGTACGGGCAGAGCGCCCCAACGGCAGGGGCGTCGGTCGCGACCGCGACGGCGAACGCGGGGCCGTCGCCGGCGTCGTGCTCGGCCGACGGAACGCGTGTACAGACGGAGAACGTCATGCACGGAGGGTGGACGCGGGGGTGAAAAAGGCCCGCACCGAATCTATTTGGGGGGGCATTTTACTCTCACCGACACGTCCCCCCGGACATGTCCGAGCCGGATCTCGATCGATTTACTTCGCGCCGTTCGACCGTCTACGGCGCTGACGGCGTCGTCGCCACCAGCCAGCCCCTCGCCTCGCAGGTCGGGGTGTCGGTGCTTCAGGATGGCGGCAACGCGTTCGACGCCGCCGTCGCGGCCGCGGCCGCGCTCAACGTCGTCGAGCCCACCTCCACGGGGCTGGGCGGCGACGTGTTCGCGCTGTACAGGACCGCCGACGGCGACGTGGGCGCGATGCGCTCCTGCGGGGGCGCGCCCGCCGACGCGACCCTCGAGAACGTCCGCGAGGCGGTCGCGGAGGACGCCGACGAGGATATCGACCCAGAGGACGCCGAGATGCCCGAGACCGGCGCACAGGCCGTCACCGTCCCCGGGACGGCACGCGGCTGGGAGCTGACCGCCGAGGAGTTCGGGAACAAGGGGCTCGGCGAACTGCTCCAGCCGGCGATCCGCTACGCGACCGAAGGGTACCCCGTCTCCGAAGTGGTGTCCTCGCAGTGGCAGCACGGAGAGGAGCTGTTCCAGGACGACCACGCCCGGGAGGCGTACCTGTTCGACGGTGAGGCGCCGAGCACGGGCCAGGAGGTCACGCTCCCCCGGCTGGGCGAGTCGCTCGAAACGATCGCCGAGGCGGGCGCCGACGCGTTCTACGAGGGCGAGATCGCCGAGCAGATCGCCGCGGAGGTGCAGTCGAAGGGTGGGTTCCTGACGACCGAGGACCTCGCCGAGTTCGAGCCCGAACTGCTCGATCCCGTGTCGACGACGTACAACGGCGCCGAGGTGTACGAGCTCCCGCCGAACAATCAGGGGCTGATCGCGCTGGAGGCGCTCAACGTCGCCGAGGAGATCGGTGCCGGCGAGTACGATCTCGACTCCCCCGAGCGCGTCCACTACTTCGCGGAGGCGATGAAGGTCGCCTTCGCGGACGGCCACCGCTACATCACCGACCCCGAGTACGAGGACCACCCGCCGCTGGCCGCCAAGGCGTGGGCGAAAGAGCGTGCCGACCTGATCGGCGAGCAGGCGAACCACGACGTGAGCTTCGGCGTCGAGGGGAGCAACGCCGAGGACGCCGACACGGTGCTGCTCTGTGTCGCCGACGGCGAGGGGAACGTCGTCTCCTTCATCAACTCCCGGTTCGCCGGCTTCGGCTCCGGGCTGGTCGCGGGCGACACGGGGATCGCGCTCCAGAACCGCGGCTCCTCGTTCTCGCTCGACGGGGACCACCCGAACGTCATCGAACCCGGGAAACGGCCGTTCCACACGCTCGTCCCCGCTATCTCGGAGTTCGCCGCCGAGGACGACGGGACGGAGGACTGGGCCGCCTTCGGCGTGATGGGCGGGTTCATGCAGCCCCAGGGCCACCTGCAGGTGGTCTCGAACATCGTCGACTACGACCTGCCGCTCCAGGCCGCGCTGGATCTGCCGCGCTGGCGCTACCGCGAGGACGGCTCGCTGGCGGTCGAGGAGCGGATGGACGCCGACAACGAACTGCTGACGAAGCTCTCCCGCAGGGATCACGACGTGCAGGTGCTCTACCCCGGCATGTTCGGCGGTGCCCAGATCGTCCGCAGCGAGGACGGCATCCTCTCGGCCGCGACGGAGCCCCGGAAGGACGGGACCGCACAGGGGTACTGAGAAGCGAAACGGATTCTACGGCGGCCCGTCGACAGGGAGGCATGCGCCAGTTCCTCGTCGTCGGCCACGACGTGCCGACCGAGCCCTCGTTCTCGCTCGACGACATCGCCGGCGGTGCGGGCCGGCTGGACGTGCTGTGTCGCTGTGTCAACTCGGCCTTTTTCCTCTCTCACGACCTGCGCGGGGACGTACAGGTCCACCTCGTCCTGCGCGACGAGTACACCGTCTCCTTCGACGGCGCCGACCTGCGCCGACTCAACCCCGACGAGCGCTCGACGGCCGCGCTGATCCGCGGCGCGCTGGAGGAGAAAGGGGAGGCCATCGGCCACCAGCCGGTCGAGACGAGTCCCGGCGTCTCGCTCTACCGGATGGGCTTTTCGGCGACGTTCGACCGCGTCGCCCGCGACGCGACAGTCGTACAACTCCACGAGGACGGCGACCCGCTCGTCGACGCTGAACCGCCGGAGGACCCGCTGTTCGTGCTCTCGGATCACAACGACTTCGCCGACGCGGAGGGGGAACTACTCGACGAGAAGGCGGACCGTCGCGTCCGCGTCGGGCCGAAACGGCTCCACGCCGACCACACGATCACGGTGGCGCACAACTTCCTCGACACCGAGGGGTACCGGCGGTGCTAACGGATCTTCCGCACGTCGCTCACGTCGAAGCCGCCCTCGTGGATCTCGGTCTCGAACCGGACGATGTTCTCCTGCTCCAGCTGGGAGAGCACGCCACGGAACTGTCTGACCACCATCGTTCTGGCGCGCTGGGAGCCGCCGGACTCCCACGAGAACTCGAAGGTGCCCTCCGCGGCGTCCATCAACTGTCCGAACTCCTTGGCGGTGATCGCGTCGCGGTTGACGATCATGACGATCAGCCCGTCCCAGCTGTGGGAGGCCTTGGTGAGCCCGCGGATCAGCGTCGTGATGTCGTTCCACTCCACGTCCTCGCCCATCGCGCCGACGAGGTCGGAGATGGAGTCGAGCACCACGAGGTTCCCCGCCGCGTGTTCGTTGAGGTAATCCCCCAGCGCGCCGAGCACGTCGTCGGTCCCCTCCGCCTTCCCGAGATCCTCGATCGTCTGAGCCTCGCCCATGTACCACTCCCGCGGGATCGGCGAGAGCTGGAAGTACTCCGGCGAGAGATCCCGGAACTGGATCGCCTCGCTCGCGGCCTCGACGATGTCGTCGTCCATCGTGTACCCCATCTCGCGGGCGATCTCGTCGCTGTCGGCGGTGAAGGAGACGTAGTGGATTTCCGGGGGCACCGTCGACCGTTCGGGCAGGTCGCCGTAGTAGAGGTCGAACAGCTCCGGATCGGCGTCCGAGAGCGCGTTCATCGCCGCCGCGGTGTGGGCGAACTCCCGGGCGCCCGCCCCCGACTCCCCGGCCGCGAGCAGGGTGCTCCCCGGCGGCGCGCCGCCGCGGAGGATGCTGTCGATGCGCGCGACGCCCAGCGGTAGCCGCTCCATGCCCCTTCGAGGGCCCGCCGAGCGTATAAAGGGTTCCCGTGTCGGCCCGGCCACGATCGCCGGCAGTCCACGCGGCTACGAGTCGATCGACGCCCCGCGGTTGCGCCCCGCGGCGACGAACACCTCGCCGTCGACGCCCGCCGCGTCGAGCGCTTCTTCGCCGGCCTCGCGGGCGGCGGCCGCGTGCTCGTCGTCCGTGACGCCGTACACCGCCGGCCCCCAGGAGGACTGCCCGGCGCCGTACACCGCGGCCGACCCCGAGAGCGAGTCGACGAGGCTGCCGACCGGCGGGCGGTAGGTGCCGCCCTGCTCGTCGGCGTACCACGCGCCGTTGAGCCGCCCCACCTCGCTCACGGCGTCGCCGAACCGTGCAACGTCGCCGGCCGCGACCGCCGGGAGCACCCCCCGGACCACGACACCTGCGACGCGGTCCGCGAGGTCCGGGTCGGCGTCCGCGACCGTCCGGCGCATCGCGGCGTCCTCGTCGTCGCCGCTCCGGCCCGAGGGCGCGTCGGGAACGACGACGAGGAAGCGCCAGCCCTCCGGGATCGGGTGGCGGGCGGACACCTCGGGCACCGCCCACGAACCCACTTCGGGCGCGTCGGCGGTGAACAGCGCCGCGGGGTGGCCGGCGTCGAGCACGAACCCGCCCTGTTCGAACGTGGCGACGCCGACGCCGGAGCGGCCGCCGCGACCGAGATCTGGCGCGCGCTCCCGGGCGCCGGGCGCGCGACCGTGGGCGCGGGCGACCGCCGCCAGCACGGCCAGCGCGATCTGCGTTCCGCTCCCGAGCCCGGCGTGGCGGGGGAGGCCGCTCTCGACGGACACGTCGGCGCCGGACACCGAGAGCAGGTCACAGGCGCGTTCGGCGTACTCGGCGGCCACCTCGTCGTCACAGCGGACCGACTCGGCGGCCGTCGCCTCGACGGCGAGCGGGGGGCGATCGAGCGCGACCCCGAGCGCGCCGTAGAGCCGGTCGTAGGCGAGCGAGAGGTTGCCGAAGCCGAAGTGGAGTCGGCCGGCGGTCTCGACACGAGCCATCGTCCGTCTCTCGTCGCGAAGCCCCTTCGCCGTTTCGGCGCGAACGCCCCCGCTTTCGACGGTCGCCTGCAAGGTCGGCACCGAGCCGCCGACCGCGAGTTCGGCCCGCAGCCCGCGGTGCGGGAGTCACCGGAAGCCGAGAACTGACGGCGCTACCGCTCCCTGACGCGCTCGCGTTCGCCGCGTTCTCGCGCCCCGTCGACGCCCGCGGATCGACCTGTCCCCTCCGTCTCCAAGAGCTGATCCAGTCGCCGTTCGAACTCCGCCTCGGTGAGCTCGCCACGGGCGTATCGCTCCCGAAGCGTCGCTACTGGGTCGTCGCGCTCCGGATCAGCGTCACCCTCCTCGTCCTCGTAGTACGTGAGGATCGCCAGCACCGGCGCGACGATGAACCAGCCGACGATGGTGACGACCGCGGGGAGGGCGCCGAGCGAGAGCACTGCGGTGAGCGCGGAGAGCCCGAGCGTGACCACGAGGACGAGCGCGATGCCCGGCCAGGACTTGAGCGGGACCATACTCGGAGACGCGTCAGGAATCCTGAAAAAGCTACCGCGAGCGCGTCGACAGTTCGTCGACGTGTCGGGTCTCGACGGCGATTCCCCGGGTCGACTCCTGCATCTCCCGACCGAACATCGACGCCCGGCCGACGCCGAACGCCTTCGGCCCGGAGACGATCACCTCGTCGCCGGTGCGGATCCCCTCGTCGGCGTCGACGACACCAGGCGCGAGCACGCTGCCGTGAGGGACGAACTCGTCGATCTCGACGGTCTTGCTCGGCGCGTCGCTCTCGGCCCACTTCCGGGCGCCGGCAGTCGTGAAGGAGAGCACGCCGTACTGGGGGACCATCGTCGCCAACTGCTCGCCCTCGGTGTCGCGAACCTGGAGCTTCGGGTAGCGACTGGTGGTCCGGATCTCGTCGCTGGGGAACAGCGCCGCGCCCGCACCCTCGCCGAGCTGGTAGTCGGCCATCGCGCGAACGATCCGGTGTTCGCGGGTGCGCTTCCGGTACGTTTCCTCCCCCTCGAGTGCGTCGGACAGCGCCGCGAGCGACTCGTCCGTGGTGGGGTGGTCGGCGACGGTGTACTCGAACTCGGCGTCGACCGCTGGCTCCACGGTCTCACAGATGTCGGTGTACCCCCCCGGCGGGACGTGGGCGATCACGCGGTCGTACTCGTTGCGCTGGAGGTATCTCTGGAGCACTTCGGCGACGAACTCCCGCTCGTCGGCGCTCCAGCGCCCGGTGACGACAGTGTCGTACTGCTGGGCGGGGTAGGTGAGTTCGAGCTCCTGCGGGACGACGCCGATGGGCGAGGTCATGGAGGCGAGGTGGCCGCGCCACTGGATCGCGTCGTGGAACTGCCGGTGGCTCTGTGACTCGCTGTACGGCTTCTTCGCCGAACAGGGGACGAGCACCAGCGGGTCGTCGAACTCCGTCTCGTAACGGTTCGTCACGCGCTCGGCGAAGCGCTGGATCTCCGGCCGGCGGATGCTGTCGCCGCTGGCCGCGGCGAGTTCGCTGTCCCGCACGACCGGCGCGCGCTCCTCGACGTAGCCGTACTGCTGATCGAACTCGCGGAACGCGGCGGTGAGCCACTGGTCGTGGCGAGCCTGCCCCTCGACGTAGTCGCGCAGGCGGCCCTCGCGGATGCGCTCGCGGACGACCCGGAGCTCAGTGCGGAGCGCGTTTGCGTTGTGCTCGGCGCAGTCCCGGCGATCGAACTCCTCGATGGGCTGCTGGCAGGCCGCACACGAACAGGGAAGCTCCCGCAGGTCCTCGAGGAACCGCTCGCCCTCGCTGGTGAGGTAGAACCCCTCGGCACCACGGACACGAGCTTTCTTCGCGTCGACGAGGTCGACCCCGGCGTAGACGAGTGTCGCGACGTTCCGCGGCGTGGCGACGCCGGAGAGGTACAGCGCGGTGTCGGCGGGGATCGCCTCCCGGGTGCGGACGATGGCGTCTTTGAACGCCGCCGCGTGGCCGACGAACCCGTTGGCGTCGGAGAGCAGATAGGCGTCGGCGCCCACGTCCCGGGCCTCCTCGCTGGAGAGCACGGCGGCACTGGGGGCGTCGATCTCGGGGTGGTCGACGCGGAACGACTCCCGGACGGGTTCGCGGGTGCCCGGCGGGAACGCGCGGTGGGGGAGAACGGTGAGGCGGTCGTCGGCGCCCTCGGGGAGGTCGCGGTCCTCGGCCCAGAGGGAGCCGGCGTCCTCGACGACGGAATCGGCCGTCGCCGGCGTCGTGACGGGGTCGGCGAGGCGGAGTTCGCCGAGGCGGGCGGCGCCGTCGCGCCCGTGCACCTCGAAGTACTCGGTCATGGCCCGAACTGGCGCGGGGAGGGCCTTATCGGGTTCGTTGTGGTGTCGCTGGCGGTAGCTTGATGCGGCCAGTGGGTGAGGGTAGGTCCAGAACGATGTCTACGAAGGGGGAGTCACGAGGGGTCGTCGACGCGCTCCTGCGGGAGGTCGGGTTCAACCCCGACGTCGAGTCGAAGGGGGAGCCCGATCGGGGGACGACGCGGCTGGTAGCCAGCGCGATCGTCGTCCTCACGGGCGTCGTACTGCTGATCCCGAACGTCACCGTTCTGCTGACACCCGGGCTCGGCCCCGTCGGGCTCGCCCTCTCGCTGGTCGGCACGGTGGTCTCGACCGGGCTGGTCGCGGCGGGGTACAGCCTCTACCGCAGCGGCTTCAGCGACCGGAACGCGATCCGGATCGCGGTCTGGAACGTGCTCGGCCTCGTCGTGCTGGGGTCGGTGATGCTCGGGCTGTTCGCCTACCAGTCCGGCGCCGGGGTCGATATCACGAACCGGGCGTTCACGATCGCGAACCTGCTCGCGATCGGCGCGGCGGCCCACGTCATCATCGGCGTGTACGACGCCCGGCGTGTCCGGGCCGAGGAGCTGGCGGCCGAGCGCCGGAAGCTGGCCGTACTGAACCGCGTGCTCCGGCACAACCTCCGGAACGAGGCGACGGTGATGCTGGGGCACGCGGAGCAGATCGCCGCCACCGCCGACGACGAGAGCGTCGTCGACTCCGCGGAGACGCTACGGAAACACGTCGAGATCGTCGGCGAGCTCGCCGAGGAGGCCGACACCGTGATGAGCGTCTACGACCGGCACGGCTCCGGGTTGGAGGACAGATCGGTCCGGGACGACGCACAACGCGCCGTCGAGTCAGTCGCAGCCGAGCACCCCGAGGCCGACCTCTCGGTCGACGTGCCCGAGGGGTTGGCTGCCCGCTCGGACCCCGCACTCCCCGACGCGATCGAGGAGCTGGTCGAGAACGGCGTCGTCCACGGCGCCGACGAGCCCGCAGTCGAGGTGACCGCGGTCCGCGAGGACGACTGGGTCGCGATCGAAGTCCGCGACGACGGTCCCGGCATCCCCGAAGAGGAGTACCAGGTCGTCACCGGCGACACCGAGATCACCCAGCTCACCCACGGCTCCGGGCTGGGGCTCTGGGTCGCACAGGCGGTCGTCGACGCCGCCGGCGGGCGCCTCGACTTCGGCGTCCCCGACGAGGGTGGCACCGTCGTCACGCTGCGGCTGCCGCCGGCCTGACCGCGGGACGGCGAAGCCGTGTGTCGAACCCGTTAGCTTCTTTCGCCGGCCGGCCCGACCCCCGACGTATGAACCACGAACGCTCCGGCGAGCTCTACGACCGCGCGCTGTCGGTGCTGCCCGGCGGCGTGAACTCGTCGGTCCGCGCGGCGATCGAGCCGTACCCCCCCTTCGCCGAGAGCGGCGAGGGCGGCCACGTCGTCGACGCCGACGGCAACCGCTACGTCGACTGGGTGATGGGACTCGGCCCGCTGCTGCTGGGGCACGACCTGCCCGAGCAGGTGCAGTCCGAGATCCAGCGTCACGCCAGCGCCGGGCCGATGTACGGGATGCCGACCGAGATCGAGGTCGAACACGCCGAGTTCGTCGCCCGGCACGTCCCGAGCGTGGAGATGCTGCGGTTCGTTAACTCCGGCACCGAGGCGACGGTGTCGGCCACTCGCCTCGCCCGAGGGTACACGGATCGGAACAAGATCGTCGTGATGCAGGGCTCCTACCACGGCGCCAACGACTCCACGCTCGTGGAGGGCGACCTCGACGAGCGCGGCCCCTCGACCGACGGGATCCCGGCGGAGTTCGCGAAACACACGATCCCCGTCCCGTTCAACGACTCCGAAGCGGTCACCGAGGCCTTCGAGGAGCACGGCGACGAGATCGCCGCCGTCCTCGTCGAACCGATCCTCGCGAACAAGGGGATCGTCCACCCAGTCGACGGCTACCACGAGCTCCTCCGGGATCTCTGTGACGACTACGGCTCGCTGCTGATCTGGGACGAGGTGATCACGGGGTTCCGTGTCGGCGGCCTCGGCTGTGCCCAGTCGAAGTTCGGCATCGAGCCCGACGTGACCACGTTCGGGAAGATCATCGGCGGCGGCTTCCCCGTCGGCGCCATCGGCGGGAAAAGCGAGATCATCAGCCAGTTCACCCCCTCCGGCGACGTGTTCCAGGCGGGCACCTTCTCGGGCCACCCCGTGACGATGGCCGCCGGACTCGAAACGCTGCGCTTCGCCGCCGAGAACGACGTGTACGAGCACGTCAACAGCCTGGGGCGGCAGCTCCGGGAGGGGCTGACCGAGATCGTCCGGGAGCGCGCGCCGGAGTACACGGTGGTCGGCACCGACTCGCTGTTCAAGGTGATCTTCACCCGTGACGGCCCCGAGAACGTCGAGGACACCTGCGCCGGCGGCTGCCGGCAGGACGAGAGCTGCCCGCGCTACGAGTACTGCCCGAAAACCGGCGCCGACGTTGCCGCCGCCGAGACCGACCGCTGGCGCCGGCGGTTCTGGCCGAAGATGAAGGAGCAGGGCGTGTTCCTCTCCCAGAACCAGTTCGAGTCGCAGTTCGTCTCCTACGGCCACACCGAGGAAGACGTGGAGGAGACGCTGGCGGCGTATCGCGAGGCGCTGTAACGCCGCCGCGACGACGCAGGGGCGTCCCGACCCACGAACGCACCCCTTTTCCCCACCCGTCGCCCACTCCCGCCCATGAGCTCCGACAGGACCCTCCGCCTCGCCACGCGCGGGTCCGACCTCGCTTTGCGACAGGCTGCGCTGGTGCAGGACCGGGTGGGGACCCGCCGGCGCCCGGTGGAACTGGTCGAGATCGAGACCGAGGGCGACCGGATCCGTGACGAACTGATCGCCGACCTCGGCCGGATCGGCGCGTTCGTCCACGCGCTGGACCAGGAGGTCGTCGACGGCGACTGCGACGCCGCAGTCCACTCGATGAAGGATATGCCGACCGAGTTCGCCGAGGGGATCGTCGTCGCCGCCGTGCCCGAGCGCGCCGCGGCGGGCGACCTGCTCGTCACGAAGGAGGGCAAGGACCTCGAGGATCTCCACGAGGGCGCCGTCGTCGGCACCTCGTCGGTCCGCCGGACCGCCCAGCTACTCCACGCTCGCCCCGATCTGGACGTTCGACCGCTGCGAGGGAACGTCGATACGCGGATCGAGAAGCTGCTCGCGCCCGAACTCCAGCGCGAGCACGAGCGCCGCCTCGGCACCGACGAGACGGAGACCAGCAAGGAGATGCGGGAGTACAACATCGACCCCGAGGGCGTGCTCGACGACGAGAACGAGGGGCTGAACGCGCTGGAGGAGGAGACCGACGAGTTCGACCAGAGCGTCGAGGAGTGGTTCGATAGCCTCTCCGAACTCCAACGCGGTGCGCTCGGCCAGGAGTACGACCACGAGTACGACGCGATCGTGCTCGCGGAGGCCGGGGTGGAACGCAGCGGCCTGCGCCACAAGATCGGCACCAGCCGCCTCCCGACCGAGGAGTTCGTCCCCGCGCCCGCACAGGGCGCCATCGCCGTCACCGCCAGGGACGAGGAGGTGGTCTCGCGGCTCCGGAACCGGCTCGATCACGCGCCGACCCGGGTCGCGATCACCGTCGAGCGCACCGTGCTCGCGGAGCTCGGCGGGGGCTGTGTCGCCCCACTGGGCGTCCACGCGACCGTGCAGGGGGATATGGTCTCCGTCCGCGCGCAGGTGCTCTCGACCGACGGCACCGAGGTCGTCGAGGAGACCCGCGACCTGCCGGTCGCACGGCACGCCGAGGCCGCGACCGAGTTCGCTTCCGACCTCGCCGACCGGGGCGCCGACGACCTGATCGCGGCCGCCGCCGAGGAGTAGCATGTCCCGCCCGCGCGTCGCCGTCTTCCGCCCGGACGACGGCCGCATCGACGACGCCGCCGACCTCCTCGACTCGCTCGGTGCCGAGCCGGTGCCGGACCCGATGCTGACGATCGAACCGACCGACGAGACGCCACCCGACGCCGACTTCGTCGTGCTCACGTCTTCGACGGGCGTGGACGTGCTCGCCGACGCGGGCTGGGCTCCCGGCGACGCCGTGTTGTGCTGTATCGGCGCCTCGACCGCCGAGGCTGCCGAGTCGGCTGGCTGGACCGTCGACCGCGTGCCCGAGCAGTACGACTCCGCGGGGATGGTCGCGTCACTCCGTGACGACGTCGACGGGAAGACCGTCGCGCTCGCGCGCTCGGACCGGGCGAGCGCGACGATGCCCGAGGGCCTGCGCGACGCGGGCGCCGACGTGAGCGAGACGACGCTCTACCGGCTCGAACGCCCCGACGACGCCGACGAGTCCGCGGAACTGGCTGCTCGCGGGGAGCTGGACGGCGCCGCGTTCACCTCCGCCTCGACCGTCGAGGGGTTTCTCGCCGCGGCCGAGGGGCGTGGGATCCGCGAGGACGCGGTCGCGGGGCTGAACGAGGCCGTCGTCGGCGCGATCGCCGAGAGCCCCGCCGAGACCGCGCGGGAGGCGGGGATCACGGTCGACGTGGTGCCCGAGGAGGCCGACTTCGAGACGCTGGCCCGCGCGGTCGTCGAGCGGGCGGAACGGTAGTCCTCCTCCGCGTCGGCCAGCCGTGGCGAGCGTGCGATTTTATGGTCGAACGGGACGCGCGTCGAGCCATGGAACGGGAACGAACCGTCCTGATCGTGCTGTTCGTCGTCCTCGCGGGGTCGTCACTCGGCCTGTTCAGGAGCACGGATACCGATCTCACGATCTACCTCGCCGGGGCGATGCTCGGCGCCGCCGCCACGGGGATCGCCGTCCAGCTCCGCGGCGGGGTCGACCGATAGCGGGCTCAGACCGTCGGCAGCCGCCAGCCGTACCGCAGCGCGCCGAGGCGGAGGCCGAACACCACGCCCGCCGCGAACAGCGTCGTCGCGCCGACCGAGAGGCCGGCAGCGACCGCTGGCGGGGCGACGGCGCCGCCGGCGACCGCGGGCGTCGCGTAGAAGTCCTCGCGGAGCACCGCTGGGATCCGGGCGAGCAGCAGATCCGAGAGGCTCCCACCCCCGACGCCCGTGAGCGTCGCGGTGACGACGACGCCGAACGGCGAGAGGCCGGCTTCGATCCCGACCGCGGCGCCGGTCGCGGCGAACGCCGCGAGGCCGACCGCGTCGGGGAGGAGCACCGCGGGGCTCTCCATCAGATCACCGTCACCAGAACGCGACGCGTTCTGGTTGGCAGACGAGAGCTTGCGGCTCTCGTCGACCTCGACTCGGGTGGCGAGCGCGACGGCGAGGGCGATCCCGGCGGCGGCGAACAGCACCTCCGTGTTCGACTGGAGCGACGTGGGGATCCGGCCGACCAACAGGTCACGGATCGTCCCGCCCCCGAGCGCGGTGAGAAAGCCCAGCACCGCCACGCCGAACAGGTCGAGGCCGGCGTCGCTGCCTTTCAGCGCGCCGACGGCGGCGAAGGCCACGAGGCCGATCGCGTTCATCACCCCGAACGCGATCCCGGCCTCGACCATCAGTTCCCGTTGGTGTCGGTCTCGGATATCTGTCGGATGCGCTCGACGCCGTCGATCTCGTGGATCGTGGCGGCGACGGCGTCGGGGACGAGCGACTCCCAGTCGCCGCCGGTGACGAGCCGTTCGCGGATCTCCGTCCCTTCGAGTACGTCGCGCTGGAACATCGGCGACTGGCGCACCTCGACGCCGGCCTCCCCGAACAGCCGGACGACGAGCGGGTTGTTCGAGTACGCCACGTCGAACTTCGGGGTCATCGACTGGACGTGGCTGACCCAGACCGCGTTCCGGTCGAGGTCCTCGATCGGGACGACGTAGCTGGTGACGTCGAGCTCCTTCAACGCCTTCGTCACCATCATCACACGCTCGCCGGCGGTGAAGGGGTTCCGCGTCGTGTGGGAGTCGCCCGCGGAGCCGATACCGATCACGAGCTCGTCGACCTCGTCGGCGATCTCCGTCACCATCCGGTGGTGGCCGTCGTGGTACGGCTGGAACCGTCCGATGTAGAACCCCCGCATGCTCACCGCGTTCGCTCCCGGGGGGAATAAAAACCGCGGGTCGGCCCACCCGACCCCATTTATAAGCGATCGGCCAGGGAGAGTTTGTGGAAAAACGTGGTTTAGAGCCTCATACCTACGGATTCCGGAAGAGGAGCGAGTTCCACTGATGGGGGAAAGTATATCAGGCGCGCGAGCCTCGTTTGTAGTAGCGACAGCGTTCTATGAGCAACGAAACGGACGATACCGACGTGCCCGACGAGGGGGAGCAGGGGGAGGATCCCTTCCCGCTCAACGGGTCGGGCGCCCGAGAGGGCGACCCCGACGAACAGCCCGACCCCCCCGCGGAGCAGCAGCCCCGCGAGGAGGACGAGGACGAGGCTCCCGGGATCGAGGACCTCGGGAGCGAGGTGGAGTTCGACGCCGAAATCGACGACGACGAGGAGATCGGGAAGGACGACCTGCTCGGCGGGCTCCGGATCGACTCGACCGACGAGATCGAGGTGCCCGATCGGCTGGTCGACCAGGTGATCGGGCAGGAGCACGCCCGGGACGTCGTGATGAAGGCGGCCAAGCAGCGCCGCCACGTGATGATGATCGGCTCCCCCGGGACGGGGAAGTCGATGCTCGCGAAGGCGATGGCGGAGCTCCTGCCGAAGGAGGAGCTCCAGGACGTGCTCGTCTACCACAACCCGGACGACAGCAACGAGCCGAAAGTCCGGACCGTCCCCGCAGGCAAGGGCGAACAGATCATCGACGCCCACAAGGAGGAGGCCCAGAAGCGCGATCAGCTGCGCAGCCTCCTGATGTGGATCGTGATCGCCGTCGTCGCCGGCTACGCCATCCTCGCGATGGGGAACCCCATCATCGCCGTGATCGCGGCGGTGCTGATCTACATCGGGTTCCAGTACATCTCCCGTGGCAGCGACGCGATGATCCCGAACCTGCTGGTGGACAACGCCGACACGAAGACGGCGCCGTTCGAGGACGCGACGGGTGCCCACGCGGGTGCGCTGCTGGGCGACGTCCGCCACGACCCGTTCCAGTCCGGCGGGATGGAGACGCCGAGCCACGACCGCGTCGAGGCCGGCGCGATCCACAAGGCGAACAAGGGCGTGCTGTTCATCGACGAGATCAACACGCTCGACGTGCGCTCCCAGCAGCATCTCATGACCGCGGTCCAGGAGGGCGAGTTCGGGATCACGGGCCAGTCAGAGCGCTCCTCGGGCGCGATGGTCCAGACCGAACCCGTCCCGACGGACTTCGTGATGGTCGCAGCGGGGAACCTGGACGCGATGGAGAACATGCACCCCGCGCTCCGGAACCGCATCCGCGGCTACGGGTACGAGGTGTACATGGACGACACCATCCGCGACAGCCCGGAGATGCGCCGGAAGTACGCGCGCTTCGTGGCACAGGAGGTCGAGAACGACGGCCGACTCCCGCACTTCACGGACGACGCCGTCGAGGAGGTCATCCTCGAGGCCCGGCGCCGCTCGGGCCGGAAGGACCACCTCACGCTCGAACTCCGCTCGCTGGGTGGGCTGGTCCGCGTCGCGGGTGACATCGCCCGTGGCGAGGGCGCCGACGCCACCACGCGCGAGCACGTGCTCGAGGCCAAGGGCCGTAGCCGTTCGATCGAGCAGCAGCTCGCGGACGACTACATCGAGCGCCGGAAGGATTACGAGCTCCAGGTCTCCGAAGGCCACGAGGTCGGCCGCGTCAACGGCCTCGCCGTGATGGGCGACGACTCCGGGATCATGCTGCCGGTGATGGCGGAGATCACCCCCTCCCAGGGGATGGGTGGGCAGGTGATCGCCACCGGCCAGCTCCAGGAGATGGCCGAGGAGTCGGTGCAGAACGTCTCGGCGATCATCAAGAAGTACACCGACGAGCAGATCTCGGACAAGGACATCCACATCCAGTTCATCCAGACCGGCCAGCAGGGCGTCGACGGCGACTCGGCGTCGATCACGGTCGCGACGGCGGTGATCTCCGCGCTGGAGAACATCGGCGTCGATCAGAGCCTCGCGATGACGGGCTCGCTGTCGGTGCGCGGGGACGTGCTCCCCGTCGGCGGCGTCACCCACAAGATCGAGGCCGCCGCGAAGGCGGGCTGTGACCGCGTGATCATCCCGCAGGCCAACGAGCAGGACGTGATGATCGAGGACGAGTACAAGGACATGATCGAGATCATCCCGGTCTCGCACATCTCCGAGGTGCTCGAAGTCGCACTCGAAGGCGAGGGCGAGAAGGACTCGCTCGTGAGCCGGCTCAAGAGCATCACCGGCTCGGCGCTGGAGAGCTCCGACGTGACGAAGCCCGCGGGCGGTTCGGAGCCGACGCCGCAGTAGTTCTTTCGGGCACGTCTTTTCCGTGACGCCGTCGAGGTAGCGACGACATCTGTCGATGAATTGGGCGAAATATCTCGTTTTCGTGAGAAACTATTTGTGTCGCAGCGACGAACTGGCGGGTATGAGCCAGCGGGAGTCAGCGTGGCTCGACGGGATGGACGCCGAAGCACGCGTCCGCCACGTCGCGTCGACGCGAACCGAGCCACGGAACGCCGGATGGATCGCCGACGAGGCGAACGTCTCGCGGGATACGGCGGTGAAGTACCTCGAACGGATGGTCGAGCAGGGTGATCTCGAAGCTGTCGAGACCGATCGAGGGATCGGGTACAAGCCCGACGAGGTGACACAGTTCCTCGACGAGGTGCGGCGGCTGGCCGAGGCCCACGGCGTCGACGAACTGACTGCGGAACTGGACGCCATCGCGACCGAGATCGAGGAGTGGCGCGAGGCGTACGACGTGGAGTCGCTGTCGGAGCTGCGCCGGAGCGTCGGCCGGGACGACCTCACGGAGACGGAGCGTAACGACCGGCTGGAGACGATCGCAGAGTGGGAGTACGACATGGAGATCCGTGAGGCGATCCGGCTGGCGATCAGTTTGCAGGACTCGCTGACGACGCTGGAGCCGTTCGGCGACGACTCGACTGACGCGGTGGTGGAGCGCGGATAGTGGTGTTGCTCGCCGGCGGTCGTGGTTTCACGCGACGCCAGGGGCTACGCCGTCTCAAAGAGCGACTGCAGAACGTTGCTGGCGCGTCGGACGTCCGATACAGACCCTCCAAGGTTCGCCCCCGAACGGTTGTCGCCGACCTCGCCGTCGATCAGTTCCTCGGCAAGGCGTTCCCACGGACGGACGCGACACTGGAGGTGCTGTGGCGGCCGCACGAGGGAGACGACATCCAGCGCGTGCAGTACGTCGACGACGCGGTTAGCCTCGGCTGGCACAAGGACGACGACCATCCCGACCTCGGGGTGACGCACTTCCAGTTGGCGCGGGAGGGTGAGGTCAAGCACGAGCCGGCGGATATCGAGGTTGAGGCGCCGCTAAGCGTTCTGGAGATCTGTCTCGAGCGACTCCGGAAGCGACTCCAGGAGGACGTGAACAACTGAGAGCGAGCCGCTATCAAGAACCAAGTGAACGAAATCCATGAGCGAAGAACCGACTGACACCGAACCCACGCACGACGAATTTTCGTCCGATCCGGATGCGGTCGAGTACCCCTCGACCCTTCGCATCACGTCGATCCCCGCAGAGCAGGCCCAAGCGGCAGCCATCGAGCGCGCCGAACGGTGGGAGGGCGGCGAGACGGTCCCGCACGTCGTCAACTTCGAGGACCGGGCACGGCTCCGCCAACTGCTCACTGACCGGCGGATGGAACTACTCGAAGCGGTGATGGATCAGCCGCCCGAGAGCATCCGCGCGCTGGCCGACCGGCTCGACCGTGACGTCCACGACGTTCACGACGATCTGTCCCTGCTGGCGGAGTACGAGATCGTCCACTTCGAGGCGGACGGCCGCGCGAAGAAGCCGTACGTTCCCTACGACACGGTCCGGATCGAGGTCGAGTTCGGCCTGCGGCGCGGCGACGGATCGGAGTCGGCTGCGTCCGTGTAGACGATGTTTCGGAAGACCGTCGCGGAGGCGAACTGTTACCGCAGCGTTACTTCCTGGTCCATCAGGATCGACTCGGACGGGAGGTGAATCAGGCGGATGCGGTAGTCCTCGCCGGAGGAGAGTGTGTCGTCGTCGTCCTCATCGGCAATCGTCACTTGGTCGCCGACTTGGAACTCGTCGCCGGACTCTGGGTTATCACCGTCGTAGTTCAGAGTGAGATTAGCACCGTCAAGGCTGGGAGACCAGGAACCTTGCTCGAACCGGGCAGCGCCGTCACCATCGACTGGCTCGACGATCACTCGAATATCGCTGAAGGCGATGGCGTCACCACCGTCGTGCGAGATCGTGAACGCATCGTCATCACCAGCATCCGAGTAATCGTCCGACGCGTCCGCCGCGTTCAGCGACGCCTGCGGCGCCTGTTCCAAACTGTCCCCGAGTCCGAGGACGAACGTGCCGATAACCGCGGCCAGAATCACCGTAATCGCGACCATCAGGATGACGCCGATGACCGGGCTCACACCACGGTCGTCGCCGAGCATCGCTTTGAGCTTCTGTTTCATGGGTATCCGACCGCCCGCGGTTCGGCTGCTGTGGGCACCCGCCTCGCGAGGCTGTCTAGCCGTAAGGAGTACGCTACGGGGTATAAACACTCGCCCCCGATTGCCAGATCCGGTAATATTTTCCAACTAGAGAGTAGACGCTTCCTACCGTGTTTTTCTGGGTTATCACCGATTTATCGAGGGGAAAGCCGAACTCCGATGCGGGTCGGCGTCGACGCCCAGTGACGGTCAGTTCCCCGTCCAGCGCAGCAGCGCCAGCGTCCCCTCGTACAGTACGATCATCGTCGCCGCGATGATGAACGGCGTCATCCCCGTCGGGTCGGGGTTGACGAGGAACGCGATAGTGAGAAAGCCACCCCAGAAGAGGAGGCGCTTGTCCTCGAGCCACTCCCGGGTGACGATCCCCATCATGATCGCGAGCATGATGAACAGCGGGATCTGGAAGATCACCGCCATGTACCCCATCAGGACGATGATCAGCGAGAACGTGCTCTCCAGCCCGTACGCGACGGTGGCGACGTTCTCGTCGGTGTAGACGGTGAAGTAGCTCATGATCGCCGGGATGATCACGAAGTGGGAGAACGCCATCCCGATCGTGCCGAGGATCAGGCTGGTCGGGATCGCGGAGATGTAGTACCGCCGCTCCTTGGGGTAGAGCCCCGGACGCATGAACATGTACGTCTCGTAGACGAACACGGGGAGCGCGATCAGCAGCCCCGCCAGCGCGGTCACTTTGAGCTTGGTCAGCACCAGCTCCAGCGGGCCGTACACCCGCGGCCGTCGCCCCTCGATCTCCGGCGCGCCGGGGATCGCGTTGTTCCAGAGGATGTCGATGATGTCCACCGCCGTGGGCACCTGCTCGAACAGCTGTCCCAGCCCGAGCAGTGTCAGCGCGACCGCGCCGCCGACGATGAACACCACCGACAGCCGGCGCATCATCTCCTCGATGTGGGCCGCAAGCGGCATCTCCTCGTCCGAGTCGGGACCCTCGCCGAGCAGGCCGTCGTCCGGATCGAACCCGGCGTCCTCCGGGCCCCCCGGCTCGGTTTCAGACTCCGAATCCACCGGGGGCATCGTCGCACCGCGCTCCTCGGGCGATGTCGGCGTCTCGTTGGGGTCGTAATCCTCGAAGACGTGCTCGGCTTCGAACTCGTCGTCGTCGCCCGACTCGTCGTCCGAGGAGTCGTCGTCTGACTCCACCTCCTCCCGCGGTTCGTTGTCGGGGCCGAGCCCGTCGACCTGTGTGAACGCCGGGGCGTCGTCGGAACCGTCCGCGTCGTCGTCCGGTTCCGTCTCGTCGTCGTCCGGTTCCGTCTCGTCGTCGTCCGGTTCCGTCTCGTCGTCGTCCGGTTCCGTCTCGTCGTCGTCCGGTTCCGCCTCGTCGTCGTCCGGTTCCGCCTCGTCGTCCGAAGCGGGATCGTTGTCGTGCGAGCCGGGCTCCTCCGGTCCGATGAGTTCGCGTTCGGCGTCCGACCTCTCGTCGGAACCGGACGCTGACGAGTCGGACGGCTCGCGTCCCTCCTCGTCGTCCGGTTCCTCGGCCATATAGGTCGGTATGGCTCACGCGGTCTTATAGGCCTTTCCGGATCGCCTGCCCGCGAGGTGGAAAGGTTGATAACGCCGAAGTGGCTCCTTCTCGCTATGTCCAGCGCGCTCGACGACGATACCCAGCGCGCCATCGCCGAGGGGCGGGAGACGGCGGGTGCGATACTCCGATCCGCACAGAAGGATCTCCAGAAGGTGTTCATCGTCTTCGTGATCGGCTTCCTGGGGACGTTCATGGGCCTCCGCAGGGGGGTCTGGGAGTGGCTCAAGGGCGTCACCACCCAGCGGATGCCCGCGGAGCTCGAGGCCCAGTTCGACATCATCGCCCAGACGCCGTTCGACGTGATCCTCCTGCAGGCGAAGATCTCGCTCGTCGCGGGGCTCATCGTCGCCTCGCCCGTGCTCGTCTACTTCTCCCGTGACGCCCTGAAGGAGCGCGGCCACTGGCCGTCGATCACGGTGGCGCGGTGGAAGATCGCCGGGATCGCCCTGCTCGCTGCCGCGCTGTTCATGGGCGGGATGGCGTACGGCTATCTCCTCTTCTTCCCGATCATGTTCAACTTCCTCGCCGGCAACGCGGTGTCGGCGGGCTTTGCCCCCTACTGGTCGATCGTCCTCTGGACCGAGTTCGTGCTGCTGCTGACGTTCTCGTTCGGGCTGGCGGCCCAGATGCCGCTGGCGATCACCGGGCTCTCCTACACTGGGATCGTCCCCTACGAGCAGTTCCGGGACAAGTGGCGGTACGCGGTCGTCGCCATCTTCGTGTTCGGCGCCGTGTTCTCTCCGCCGGACCCGTTCACGCAGATCATGTGGGCGGTGCCGCTGCTCGTGCTCTACGGGTTCAGCCTCTACCTCGCGAAGTTCGCGGTGACGATGAAACGCGGCAGCGAGCGACTCTCGGTTGGCGGGGTCGTCCGACGCAACTGGAACGCGACCGCCGCACTCGTCGTCTCCGGCGTCGCCGTCGCGTGGCTCTACGCCAACACCGGCGTCCGCGGCGCGATCAACGCGGGTCTCGAAGCGGTCGGCAGCAGCTACCGCGCGCCGGCGATCGACGGGGTCACCTCGCTCTCCGCCATCGGGAACGTCGTGCTGGTCGGCCTCGGGATCGGCGTCGTCTTCGCCGTGATCGGCCTGCTGCTGTTCGCCTACCGCGAACTCGAGGAGACGGTCGACCCCGACGCCGAGACCGGCGACCCGACGGGGGTCGATCTCGAGACGCTCGACGAGGAGGGCGTCCGCGCGGCGCCGATCCAGGCGTTCGAAGCGATGAGCGAGCCCGAAGCGCTCGAGGCTGCCCAGAACGCCATCGACGAGGGTGACCACGGGAAGGCCCAGGCGATCCTCGACCGCCACGACGAGGCCCACGAGCCCGACCCCGACGAGCCCGAGCCGCCGACCTACGAGGTCGACCCGCTGTTCACGCCGGTGAACCCGATCGGCGCGATCCAACGCGGCCGCGAGTGGGTCGACTGGGGGCAGCGCCTGCGCCAGCAGGGCCAGCCACTCGCCGTGTTCGCGGTGCTGCTGTTCGGGATCGCCTACGCCGTGCTCGGCTACCCCGGCGAGGTGAACGGGCTGCTCGGGCAGGCCGGCTTCGACGCCGTCGTCCCGACCTTTGGCTACTCGACGGTCGCCGCCGCCGGCCTCGCCGCCGCGGGGGTGCTCGCCGTCGTCGCCGTTCTCGTGGCCGTCTACACCCTGCTCGCGTGCTACTTCGCGGGCACCGACCCGACCGCGGTGAACGTCGGCCAGCTCTCGACCGAGGAGCTCGAACGCGCGCCGCCGGCGACGTTCACCGCGCTGAGCGAACGGGCGGCCAACTACTACGCCAACCGCGCGCTGGCAGCCGACGACGACGAACGGGCGCGGCTGATCCTCGACCGCTACGACGAGGCGACCGCCGCCGCCGAGGAGGCGGCCGAGGAGGACGAACCCGAACCCGGCAGCGTGGGCGACCGGACCCAGCGCGCGAGCAGCACGTTCCTCGACGAGTTCGCCGAGGACACCGACGAGGACGACATCGGCGGCTACTACAAGGATATCCAGTTCATCCTCGGCTCGCTCACCTCGGGGCTGTTCTACATCGTCGGCACGTTCATGGTCGTGATGGCGGGGTCGTTCTTCTGGCTGTACACCGGCGGCATCCGCGACGTGTACGCCGACTTCCTCTCCCGCGTGCCGGGCGAGGTGCTCGAACCCGGCCAGACCGCGATGGAGGCGTCGAAGGTGATCGCGCTCCACCCCGTCGAAGCGCTGGTGTTCGAGGTGAAGTTCTCCGCGCTGCTGGGCGTCGCGGCGGCGCTCCCCCTGATCGCCTACTTCGCGTGGCCCGCACTGCGCGACCTCGGGTTCGTCCGCGGACGCCGCGAGCTCATCTTCGGCTGGGCCACCCTCCTGACCGCCGGACTGCTCGGGGGAATGGTGTTCGGCTACCTCGAGGTGGCGCCGCGGGTGATCTCCTACCTCGTCGAGGACGCGCTGGCGGCGAACATGACGATCAGCTACCGGATCACCGACTTCTTCTGGCTGATCTTCTTCACCACCGCCGGGATCGGCATCCTCGCGGACGTGCCCGTCCTGATGGCGCTGCTGAACACCGCGGGGATCTCCTACACCGCGATGCGGAACCGTTGGCGCGAGGTGATGATCGGCATGATGCTCGTGGCCGCGCTGCTGACCCCCGCGGACGCGCTCACCATGATCATGATCACGATCCCGCTGATGGCGGCCTACGGCATTGGTCTCGGGGTGCTGTACGTGCTCACCCTCGGCGGCCGGCGGAACCTCCGGAAACCCACGATCGGCCCCGGGACGTCCAGCGACGACGGGTAGCGCGAACGGGAGCAGCGATCCACCCCGCACGGGTCGCTCGCGACAGCATGGGGCGCGACTCGGTCGAGTGGACCGGCCGACTCCCGAACGGTGCGTTTTTGCTACTCCTCGGATACTCCCCAGATATGACTCTACGAGTACCGGATCGAACGGTGGCTGGGTCGACGGGGGAACGATGAGCAAAGTCTCCGTGGAGATCCCCGACGAACTGCTCGACGATCTGGACGAGCACGTCGGCGAGGACGGGAAGTTCGTCAACCGTAGCGACGCGATCCGGGCGTCGATACGGAAGACGCTCGACCGCCTCGACGAGATCGACGAGCGGCAGGGGCGGCTGGCGGGGGAGGACGAAGAATGAGCGCCGACCGCCGGCCGCTCCCCGTCGATCGCCTGCTGCTGGTGGCGCTGTTCGTCACGGCGCTCGTCGTCGCACAGCTCACCGCCGCGAAGCTGCTCTCCTTCCAGCTGCCGTTCTCGATCCCCGTCGCGGGCAGCGCGCTCACGCTCCCGGGCGCCGCGCTCGCGTACGCGGTGACCTACTTCGCGTCGGACTGCTACGCCGAACTGTACGGGAAGCGGGCCGCCCGCGAACTGGTCAACGTCGCCTTCCTGATGAACTTCGTCGTGCTGGCGCTGGTCTGGAGCACCATCGTCGCCCCCGCCGCCAACCCCGAGTTCGCGAGCACGTTCTCCTCAGTGCTCGGCGCCTCGACGAACATCGTCGCGGGCAGCCTGCTGGCCTACGTCGCCAGCCAGAACTGGGACGTGATCGCCTTCCACCGGCTGAAGGAGGCGACCGACGGCGAGAAGCTCTGGCTCCGGAACATCGGTTCGACGGCGAGCAGCCAGCTCATCGATACGGTGATCTTCGTCGGCGTCGCGTTCTGGCTGCTCCCCGAACTGGGGATCGGCGCCGAGATGGGGCTGAAGCTGGTCGACGGCGGCCCCGCGCCGAGCGTCGCCGCGCTGATCGTCGGCCAGTACGTGCTGAAGCTGGCGATCGCACTGATCGACACGCCGTTCGTCTACGCGGTGGTCGGCGCGGTCCAGCGACGTGACGAGAACGATCGGCGGCTGTTCGCGTCGTAGCAGTCCGCCGACCGACGTTTTTTGTCAGCAAGCGTCGAAAGTCGGTGTATGGAGATCACCAGCCCCGTCTGGAGCGCCCTCGCGGCCGTCGCCGCCCTCCTCGCCGCAGCCGGCACCGTCGGGTTCGTGTTCGTCGCCGGGGCGGTCGACCCCGCAGTGATCGCGATGTTGGCCCTGTGTGCGGCCTTTCTCGGCGCGAGCGCGTTCTCCGGTGTCCGTGCTCACCGTGCGTACGGCCTCCTGAACGCGGGCTACGTCGCCGCGCTGTTCTCGCTGTGGTATCTCGCCGTCCGCTCCTCGCCCGGCGTCGGCGCGACGGCCGTCGACGCGATCGGCGTGTTCGCGGTCCTCGCCGCGGGCGGACTCGTGGTCGAACTGTACAGCTACCGCCGCGCCAGCCACCGCCGACCGGAGTAGCGGCGCCGACTGCGTGGCTTTTTCTCGCCGGCGCCCCGAGTGGCCGTCGATGGACGAGCAACGGGTCCAGACGGGGCTGTACGCCGCCGCGGCGGTGCTGATCGCGGTCGTCGGTGGCGCCTTCGTCGTCCGCCGCGGCGACTCGGCGGCGTGGGCGTACGGGCTGGTCGCGCTCGGGACGGTCTTCTTCGCCGTGAGCGCGGTCCCACGGGTGCGGGAGCACGAGGCGTACAACGCACTCGGCGCGGCGTTCGCGGCGGCGGTCTGTACCGTCGGCTACGTCGGGAGCGGGACGCTGCTGGTCGGGATCCTCGCCGTGTTCAGCGCGGTCGGCACGCTGGTCGAACTGTACAACTGGCGGGCCGGCACCGAGTACATGCGGCTTTGACCTCCGGCAGCGTTTTGCCAGGAGCGTGCGTCGATCGCGGTGTGCCCTCCGCCGAACAGTTCCGGATCGCGACCGGCGTCGGCTTCCTCCTGCTCTGGTTGGGGTTCCTCGCGCTCCAGATCCGCTACGGGAGCGTCACCACGCTGGAGTACGTGGTGGCGGGACTCGTGACCCTCTTCCTCCTCGCGGGGCTGATCCCTGCGGTCCGCGACCACCCCGCATCCCCACCGATCAGTCTCGGTGTCTGTGCCGGAGCGGTGGGTGCGAGCGCGGTCCGGAACGGGTCGGTCGTGCTGTCGGTGTTCGCGGTGCTGATGGGCGCTGCCGCAGTCGTCGAACTGTACAACTGGCGGACCGGCTCGGAGCTCCTCCGGTTCGACTGAGTCGGCCGACAGCTTCCTCCCGTCGCATCACCACGAACGAGCATGGGCAGTGACGGCCTCGTCTCCCTCGACCAGGACACCTGGCTAGTGCTGGCGAAGTACAACCTCGTGCTGACGACGCTGTTCGGCCTGCTGACGCTGTGGGTCCGGACCGCGCCCCCAGCGAACGCCGAGCACGTGCTTCTCGTCCAGAACGGCGTGCTCGCGCTGCTGTTCGGCTCGATCCAGACGTACGCCTGGATCTCCAGCTAATCGACTCCAGCGGGTCAGTCGACGCGCTCGGCGAACGCGAAGTTGGGTTTCACGTCGGTGATCGTGACTTCCACCGTCTCCCCCTCGTCGGCGCCGGCGACGAACACGGTGAACCCCTCGACCTTCGCGATGCCGTCACCCTCATCGCCGGTGTCGGTGATCTCGACCGAGCGCTGATCGCCCTCGGCGACGGGTGCAGTGGTGTACCCCTTCCCGACCAGGTACACCTCGCTGGAGGAGTCCCGGGAGGCCTCGGGGTTCACGCGGCGGACGTACTTGAACGACCCCTCGATATCGGCCTCGAGGTCGTCCAGATCCTTCCCCTGGAACACCTTGGCGACGAAGTCGCCGCCGGGAGCGAGCACCTCCTCGGCGGTCTCGAACGCGATCCGCGCGAGGTGGACCGAACGCGCGTGGTCGAGCTCGTACTCGCCGGTCATGTTCGGCGCCATGTCCGAGATCACGACGTCGGCGTCGGACCCACCGAGTTCGCGGCGGAGCCGATCGCGGGTCTCCTCCTCGGTCATGTCGCCGGGGATCGTGCTCACCTGGTGGGCCTCGAGATCGTCGATGCGCTGGAGGTCGACGCCGACCACCTTCCCCTGCGGGCCGACCTCCTCGGCGGCGACCTGGAGCCAGCCCCCGGGGGCGGCGCCGAGGTCGACGACCGTGTCGCCGTCGTCGAACAGGTTCGCGGTGTCGTCGAGCTGCTGGAGCTTGTACGCCGAGCGGGCGCGGTACCCCTCCTGCTTGGCGCGGTTGTAGTAGTCGTCCTTCCGGGTCATCGTCGACCCCCCGGCTCCCGCCGAGAAACGGTGCGTGAACGCTCGTTCATACTGGACACGACGCCGCCGACCCGGAAAGGCACATCGGATAGCGCCCGTCAGTCCTCCGCTTCCTCCTCCATCGCGGCCCGGTCGGCGATCATCGACTCCGCAGTCCCGACCCAGTCGCCGCGGAGGAACCCCGCCACGACCACCACGGCCCAGGAGGCGTAGGAGAGCACCAGCCCGACGTAGACGCCGACGATCCCGTAGTCGAGCACGAACGCCAGCAGGTAGGAGACCCCGAGCATGAACACGACCGAGCCGAGCAGCCGGGCGTAGAACGGCGTCCGCGTGTCGCCCGCGCCGCGCAGCGTCCCCGCGAGCGGGAAGAAGATCCCGAAGAACAGCATCGAGACGGCGAACGTGCGGGTGAACCCCACCGCGTACCCGATCGTGGTCCGGTCGCGGGTGAACACGCGGACCAGCTCCTCGGCCGCGACGAACATCCCCGCGCCGGCGACGCCGAGCGTGCCGAGACTCAGCGCGAGGATCGCGCCCGCGGCGTAGCGCGCGTCGCCCGCCTCACCGTCGCCCAGCAGCTGGCCGACGGTGATGCTCGAGACCGTGCTGAACGAGCGGTACAGCGGCCCAGTCAGCTGCTGGTAGATCCGGCGGCCGATGTGGTAGGCGGCGTTGGCCTCGGTGCCGAACAGCAGCGTGAGGGAGTTGAACGGGAAGTTCGCGAGCGTGCTGCTCATCCCCTCCGCGAAGCTGGGGAGGCTGACCGCGACGAGCTGGCGGGTGACCGTGAGCTCCCGTGGCCGGGCGAGCGAGGGGCCGGTCCACGGGCCCGCGAGCGCGACCACGAGCGACACCGCCTCGAGCGTCCGGCTGACCGCGGTCGCGACGCCGACGCCGACGATCCCCAGTTCGGGGGCGACCCAGAGCCCGAGGCCGAGACTCACCGTCAGCAGGATGTTGAGCGCGTTCGCGGTGCCGTTGACGAACATCGGCGTCCGCGTGTCGCCGGCGCCCTGCAACGAGCGGGCGCCGATCAGCCCGACGATCCGCATCGGCGCCGCCGCGAACACGATCGCGAGGTAGCGCCCGCCGTCCGCGACGACCGCCGGTTCGGCGCCCAGCAGCGCGATCAGCGGGCCGCTGAACAGGAGGCCGACGGCGACCAGCGGCAAGCCACAGAGCGCGCCGATGAGCAGCGCCTGCGTGATCGACCGATCGCGTGTCAGGTCGGCGCCGCGGCCGGTGTCCTGCGAGGAGAGCGCGATGGACCCGGTGCCCAGCGCCAGGCCCACCCGGAGGGGGATCTGCGCGTAGAGATCCGCGAGGCCGACCGCCGCGACGGCGGCCGGCGAGAACAGCCCAGTGACCACGAGGTCGACCGTCCGCATCAGCGTGTTGAGCGTCTGCTGCACGGCGACCGGCCAGCCCAGCGAGGCGGCCCGCCGCCAGACGGAGAGCAGACGAGACATCACCCGAGGCTCCGACGGTCCGGACCAAGAGGGCTTGGGTAGAGGCGACGCGGACGGGACTCGCCCACGGGTCGACGCCCCCCGAGCGGCTAAGTCGCTCACGTCCCAACCCTCGCCCATGGAGTTCACCGTCGTCCAGGGCGACATCGCGGCCGAGTCGGCGGACGCGCTGGTCAACGCCGCCGGGACCAGCCTCCACATGGGCAGCGGCGTCGCGGGCGCGCTCCGCCGGAGCGCGAACGGACCGATCAACGAGGCAGCGGTCGAGCAGGGGCCGGTCGACCTCGGCGCGGTCGCGGTCACGGACGCGTTCGACCTCGACGCCGAGTACGTGATCCACGCCGCCGCCATGCCCCACTACGGCGACGGCCGGGCCACCGAGGAGAGCATCCGCGACGCGACCCGGAACGCGCTCGCGAAGGCCGACGACCTCGGATGCGAGTCGGTCGTCGTTCCGGTCCTCGGTACCGGCGCCGCGGGGTTCGAGTTCGAGAGGGGCGCGCGGCTGGTGTGTGAAGAGGTCTGGGCGTACGACCCCTCGACGCTGACCGACGTTCGCGTGATCGCGTACTCGGAATCGGAGTACCGGACGCTCGAGGAAGTGGCGGAAACGGTTCGCTCGGAGTAGCTGATCCCCGGCCTACAGGCAGAACATGAACGGGTACAGCAGCGCGACCCGATCGCCGTCCTCGAGCTCCGTCCCGAACCCGTCCAGCAGTTCGTTGAACTGGCCGTTCACCATCACGCGGGCGAAGGCGCGGGTGCGCTCGCCCTCGGGGTTGCGCTCCCAGCGCCCCGGTGGGTCGCCCGGGTAGTCGGCCCAGCCGTGGGCGGTCTCCTCGGCCTCCGTTTCGGCGAGCAGGAGCTCCTCGCAGCCGTGCTCCGCGAAGAAGGCGTCGAGGAACGCCCCGAGCGTGTCGCCCTCGAAGGTGAACGAGAACTCGTGCTCGCCCAGTTCCCGGCGGACGTGGCCGGTCGCGTTCACCTCGACAGTGGTCGTCGTCGCCTGTTCGGTCTCGACAGTGCTCATACCGAGCAGTTGGAGCTACGCCCGTAACCCCTCGTTCCCGAAGATGTTCGGCAGATCCGTCGACGCGGGTCGTCGTATCGCCGATTGCTCAACGTTTTTGCCCCGTTCGCCCCAACGGGCAGACACATGAGCGACACCGACCTCGACTTCGTCCCGTTCGGCGACAGCGGCCTCCAGACCAGCGAGCTCCAGTTCGGCACGTGGCGCTTCGGGCGCGAGACCGAGGCAGGCAACCTCGAGATCGGCGAGGACCGCGCGAAGAAGCTGCTCGACGCCTACGCCGAGGCCGGCGGACGCTACATCGACACCGCCGACGTGTACGGCGGCGGGCAGGCCGAGGAGTGGATCGGCGACTGGCTGGCCGAGCGCGACCGCGAGCGCTACACGGTCGCCTCCAAGATCTACTGGCAGATCCGGGAGGACGACCCCAACAGCCGCGGCACGAACCGGAAGAACCTCCGGCACCGCGTCGACGAGATCCTCGACCGACTCGGCACGGAGTACGTCGACGTGCTCTACCTCCACCGCTGGGACGGCGAGACGCCGGCGCGGGAGACGATGAAGACGCTGAACGCGCTCGTCGAGGAGGGCAAAGTCCACTACCTCGGCGCGTCGACGCTTCGCCCCAACGCCTGGCGCGTCGCGAAGGCGAACGAACTCGCC
The DNA here is from genome assembly GCF_002025255.2 of Halolamina sp. CBA1230. Lineage (GTDB taxonomy): Archaea > Halobacteriota > Halobacteria > Halobacteriales > Haloferacaceae > Halolamina. Next base: position 2,365,544 of record NZ_CP054587.1, on the reverse strand, counting down.
CGCGCGGAGGGCTGGGAGCCGTTCACGGTGCTCCAGCCGCGGTACAACCTCGTCGACCGGGAGATCGAGGGGGATTACCTCCAGTTCGCCCGCGAGGAGGAGCTGGCGGTCTGCCCGTGGAGCCCGCTCGGTCAGGGGTTCCTGACCGGGAAGTACGACCGCGAGGACGGCCTCACCGGCGAGTCCCGCGCCGCCGAGTCGAGTCGGTTCGAGAAAGCGTACCTGACGGAGACGAACTTCGACGTCCACGACGTGCTGGACGAGGTCGCCGACGAGGTGGGGGCGTCGCCGGCACAGACCGCGCTGGCGTGGCTGATGCACCGCGACGGCGTGACCGCGCCGATCGTGGGTGCGCGGACGGTGGAGCAGTTGGAGGAGAACCTCGGGGCGGCACGGATCGACCTGAGTGAGGAGCAGGTAGACCGGCTGACCGAGGCGAAGGGCGGCCCGTACGCGAAGTTGTAGAAGTTCTCGTCGTCTTTGGGGTGCGCCATTGCTACCGATACTCGCTCAGGAGCGGTCCCGGTTGTAGGGTGAACGACGGAATCAGGAACACCGCGAAAGCCCCTGTCGCCTCCGGTCGGGGGGCTCGCTGCGGTCCTCGCTCCGTTCGCTTCGCTCACTCCACTGCGGTCCTTACTTCGCCCGCCTTCCCGGAGGCGACAGCCCCTTTCAGTCCCGCCCGACAGCACCGTGCGCCGGACACGAGGTCCGGCACAGCACCGAGTCCCCACCTCTCCCCCCGCGGGCGCGACCGTTGCGCCCGCGAGGCGTCCACTGCGACCGCACTGCGGTGGCTGTCGGCGCGAAGCGCTCGCGCCTCCGTGCGCGAGCCGAGCGCGAGGGGCGAGCGAGCACCGCGAGCGAGTCGGCTGGGGAGGATCGAGGACTGTACTGGTGGGTGGGACTGAAAGGGGCTCACTGCTCGGCGAACCCGGACGAAGTAAGCACCGCAGGGAGCGGAGTGACTGAGGAGCGCAACGAGTCCCGGGAGTCGAGCAGTGAGGGGCTTTCACGGTGTTGCTGGCCCTGCTAGTCAACGATCACGATCCAGTAGGGGATTTCACGAAGTTGCTAACCTTGACGGCCACAGCACCGGCACCTAACCAAACACCGACCCCGCCCGCCACCCTGAATCCGGAAGCGTTCTCACGCCACCGTATCCCTTATTCCTCCTCCTCTCCCAGCCACTCCATGGTCGTAGACTTACGCTCCGACACCGTCACCAAACCCTCGGACGCGATGCGGGAGGCTGCCAAGAACGCCGAGGTCGGCGACGACGTCTACCAGGACGATCCGAGCGTCAACGAACTCGAAGCCCGGGCCGCCGAGATCCTCGGCAAGGAGGCCGGCCTGTTCGTCCCCAGCGGGACGATGGGGAACCAGGTCGCGATCCGGACCCACACCGACCGCGGGCAGGAGCTCCTAGCCGACGAGCACGCCCACGTCCTCAAGTGGGAGCTGGGCGGGATCGCCCAGCTGAGTAGCCTCCAGACGCGCCTGCTCGACTTCGGCGAGTCGGCCGTCCCCACACCCCAGCAGGTCGAGGAAGGGGTCGTCGAGGAGAGCCTCCATGAGGCCGGCACGGGGCTGTTCTGTCTGGAGAACACCCACAACTACCGCGGCGGCGTCGCCGTCTCCAAGGCACAGATCGACGCCGCGGCCAGCGTGGCCCACGACCACGACGTGCCCGTCCACCTCGACGGCGCGCGGCTGTTCAACGCCGCCGCCGCGCTGGACGTCGACGCCGCCGAACTGGCCGACAGCGCCGACAGCGTGATGTTCTGTCTCTCGAAGGGGCTCGGCGCCCCCGTCGGCTCGGTGCTCGTCGGCGAGCAGGCGTTCATCGACCGCGCGCGCCGGACACGGAAGCTGTTCGGCGGCGGGATGCGCCAGGCCGGCATGATCGCCGCGCCCGGCCTGCTGGCGCTGGAGAACCGCAGCCATCTCGACGCGGACCACCGCCGCGCCGACCGCATCGCGGAGGGGCTGGGCTCGATCGACGGGATCGAGACGACCGCACCCGACACGAACATCGTCGTCGCCGACGTCGAGGGGACGGGGCTGAACGCCGACGAGTTCGTCGGCGAGATCGAACAGCACGGCGTGCTCGCGGTGGCGTTCAGCGAGACCACCGTTCGGTTCACGACGAACTGGGACGTGAGCGACGCCGACGTCGAGGGCGCGATCGACTCGGTGCGGACCGCGATGGCGGCGGTCTGAGGTCGGCTGTTGGTGGGGGGAAGCTCTTCGGCCAGCTCGGGGGGTGGATATCGAGTTTGTGAGTAGTTGGGTCAGATGAGATATCAGGCGACCCATGCGATAACTTATCCCGCCTGCGAGTCGTGATGAATACATGGGTTCGAAACCCGCACAGTTGGTTCAACACTACCGCCAAGAGGGGGTTCGGGGGGTGGCCCGTGCCGTTCAGGACTACGCGTACTACAAATTCCGCTTGCACAAACTGATCAGAACGGCGGAGTTGGACGTTGGCTCCGTATCCGTCTCCTTGGTGATAAACAATCAAGAGGCGCTCTGGCGTGCTCGCGGTCACGGTGAGGAACCCGTTCTCGAGGCGTTCGTGGAGGCTGTAGACGCCGAGGATGTTGTGTGGGACGTCGGCGCAAACATGGGATCGTACGCACTATTGGCCGCGAAATCCGGTGCCGAGGTTGTTGCGTTCGAGCCAGGAGCAGAAGCCCGGGCACAGCTGGTTGCCAACGCCGAGCGGAACGATCTCGACAACAAGATAGACCCCGTCCCGATCGCGTTGAGTAACGAGTCCGGGACTGCAACGCTCTCTCGAGGGGACAAAACCGCGACGCGAGCTCTTTCCGGGGGGAGCGGAACCACGGTTCCGGTCGAGCGAGGGGACGAGATCGATGTTCCGTCACCGGATGTCGTGAAGATCGACGTTGAGGGGACTGAGGTCGCTGTCCTCGACGGGATGGAACAACGGTTGGCTACGGTACGCGACTGTTTTGTCGAGGTACACAACGGCGTGAGCGATGAAGACGTTCGCGACCGCCTCGAGGAGGCAGGACTAGCGGTGTCCCAACTGGACGCAGGTGACCGTGGTGAAACGTTTCTTCGGGGGCGGCGAGAGGCGACTCAGTAGACGACCAACACACGCGACCAGTCGCCCGCTCTACCGATATCCGAGGTGCTCTAGCCGCTTTTGTGATCACGCCGTCTCGAACTCGAACCGCGCGCCGCCCTCGTCGCTCTCCGTGACCGACACCGACCAGCCGTGGGCCTCCGCGATGCTCTCGACGATCGGGAGCCCGAACCCGGTCCCCTCGTCGCTGGTGGTGACGCCCGTGTCGAACGGGTCGATCGCCTCGTCGATCCCGGGGCCGTCGTCCGCGACGAAGAACCCCTCGCAGTCGGCGAGCGCGCCGACGGTCACCGTGGGGGCGTCGCCGGCGTGTTCGGCCGCGTTCCGGTAGAGGTTCTCGAACAGTTCGATCAGCCGGTCCGGGTCGGCGTCGACCTCGCGGTCGGTCTCGACAGCGAGCGTCGCGCCGTCGGTGGCGACGTGGTCCCACGCCGTCCGGGCGACGCTGTCCAGCGCCACCGAGCGCGTCTCGCCCACGTCCTTCCCCTCGCGGGCCAGCGTGAGGAGGTCGGTGACCAGCGCGTCCATGCGGTCGAGCGCGTTCTCGACGTTGTCCAGCTTGTCGAGGTTGCCGGTCTCCCTGACCAGGTCGAGGTAGCCCGAGGCGACGTTGAGGGGGTTGCGCAGGTCGTGGGAGACCACGCTCGCGAACTGGTCGAGGCGTTCGTTCTGCCGCCGGAGCTCGGCCTCGCGCTCGCGCTGCTCGGTCACGTCCGTGTAGATGGCGTACCCCGGCGCGTTCTCCTCGCCGACCTCCAGCGGCGTCACCTGCAGCAGGAAGTGTTTGTTGCCGTCGACAGTCTCCCGTTCGACTTCGGACTGGACCCGTTCCCCGTTCGCGAGCCGTTCGTTGTACGAGTCGGCCTGGTCCTCGCCCTCGGGCGGGACGATGTACTCGTCGAGCGACTCCCCCTCGATATCGTCGGCGTCGTAGCCGAACGTCCGCTCGAACGCGCCGTTGACGCGCTGGACGATCGGCTCGCCGTCGATCATCTCGTAGGCGACGGCGGCGCCCGGGATGTTCTCGAACAGCGCCTCCAGACTGTCCCGCTGGCGACGGAGGTCGGCCTCGGCGCGGACGCGCTGCAGCGCCACCGCGACGTGGGCCATCAGCAGCTCCGCGAGTTCGAGATCCTCCTCGTCGAACGCCTCGGGCTCGTTCGAGACCGCCTGGAACACGCCGAGCTCCCCGACCGGGACGGAGATAGCCGACTCGAACTCCGGGTCGGTCGGCTCGGAGTCGGGGTCGCTGGTGACGTCCCGGAGCAGGAACGACTCGCCCGTACGGACGGTCTTGCCCGCGATCCCCTCCGAGACGTGCATCTTCCGCCCCGCGTCCTCCGGGACGCCGCCCGACTCCACGACGGGGACGAGCATATCCCCGTCGCGCAGGTCCAGCTTACACATGTCCATATCCAGGACGTCCTCGGCGGCGTCGATGGCGTGATCGAGCAGCGCCGCCTCGGTCTCGGCGGCGCCCAGCTCCATCGCGGTCGTGTGGAGCCGCTCGATCACCCGGCGGGACTCCCGGAGCGCGGCCTCCGACCGGATGCGGTCGAGCGTCGACTCCGCGTAGCCGATCAACAGCTCAACGAGCTCGAGATCGATCTCGTCGAACGTTCCCGTCTCACTGGAGATCACCTGGAACACGCCGGAGCTCCCGACGGGGACGCTGATCGCGGACCTGACCGTCTCGTCGGCCGGTTCGGCGTCGACGTTCGCCTCGGCGTCGTCGACGAGGAACGAGCGCTCCTCGTTGAACGTCCGACCGACGATACCCGCCTCGGTCGACACGTTCTCCAGCCTGTCGGTCCGGCCGCCGACCGGCTTCAGATCGCCGTCCTGCATCATCAACAGCACCGACTGGTCGAGCTCGAGCACGTCCTCCGCGATGTCGACCACGCGCTGGAACAGCGCCGACTCGGACTCGGCGCCGATCAACGACGGCGCGGCCTCGTGGAGTCGGGTGATGCGCTCCTGTCGGTCCCGGAGGTCCGCCTCGGCGCGCAGCCGGGCGTCGACCTGCGAGCCGTGGGTGACCAACAGCTCCGCGAGCTTCAGATCCACCTCGTCGAACCCCCCACGCAACGTCGAGAGAGCGGTGAACACGCCGTCGCCGCCGAAGGGGACGACCAGCGCCGATCGGTGGCGTTCGTCCCGCGGCTCGGCGATCGGATGGCGCTCGACGTCGTCGACGATCACCGGCTCTCTCGTCTCGGCGACGTGTGCCACCACCCCCTGGTCGGGCGGGACGCGGTCGGGATCCGCCCTCCCAGTCACCGCAGCGGCGGCGAACCCGTCCCCATCGCGGAAGTACAACACGGCGGTGTCGAAATCGAGCACGTCCGCCGCGATATCGACCACGCGCTGGTAGAGGTCCCCCCGGTCGTCGACCCCGACAAGTTCGGCTGAGCCCTCGTGGAGGCGAGCGATGCGCTCGCGGTTGGGTGTGGCGCCGACGGCCGCCGTGACGCGGTCACCGAGATCACCCGACGCGTCGGCGTTCTCGTCGTCACCCCGTGTCGCGGGACGGCCTCCCTCGCAGTCGACGATCGGACAGCCGGCCTCCGAGGCCGCGGCCGCCAGCGGCGTCGGGAGCGAGTCGCCACAGACGACCAGACAGTCCGGATGTGACTCCTCGAACGCCGCGTACGCCGACGACGGCGGTTCGGCGCGGCCGACGAACCCGTCCCGATCGAGCAGTTGCCCCGCCGCCCGACAGGGGTTTTCCCCGACCACGAGGATATCCGTTCGATGTGGCACGATCTAGACAGCTACTGTGTTTCTTGCGAGACGGTCGCATATGTGTTTCGGTGGGTCGGGCGGGCCCACCCGGAGCCCGGAATCCTTTTGCCCGGCGGTTGACCACATCCGGTAATGAGTGAGCTCGAGAGCGAGTACCGGCTCGAATACTTCGCGGAGAACGGGTTCGAACGCCAGACCTGTTCGTCGTGTGGCGCCCACTTCTGGAGCCGCGTCGAGCGCGAAACCTGTGGCGAGCCCCCCTGTGAGGACTACGGGTTCATCGACGACCCCGGGTTCGACGAGTCGTACTCGCTGGTGGAGATGCGCGAGGAGTTCCTCTCCTTCTTCGAGGAGCACGGCCACGAGCGGGTCGACCCCGCCCCCGTCGCGGCCAACCGCTGGCGCGACGACGTGCTGCTGACCCAGGCGTCGATCTACGACTTCCAGCCCCACGTCACCAGCGGCCAGTCGCCGCCGCCGGCGAACCCGCTGGTCGTCTCCCAGCCCTGCATCCGGATGCAGGACATCGACAACGTCGGGAAAACCGGCCGCCACACGATGGCGTTCGAGATGGGCGGCCACCACGCGTTCAACGCCGACGAGGGGACCGACTACGCCTACGAGGGCGAGGTGTACTGGAAGGACCAGTGTGTCGAGTACTGCGAGGAGTTCTTCTCGTCGATGGGCGTCCCCCGCGAGGAGATCACGTTCATCGAGGACCCGTGGGTCGGCGGCGGCAACGCCGGCCCCGCCTTCGAGGTGATCTACAAGGGGCTCGAGCTGGCGACGCTCGTGTTCATGATGCTTGAGCAGGACCCCGACGGCGAGTACGAGATGAAGGACGGCAACACGTACTCGGAGATGGACCGCCGAGTCGTCGACACTGGGTACGGGATCGAGCGCTGGACGTGGATGAGCCAGGGCACGCCCACGGTGTACGAGGCGATCTACCCCGAATCGATCGAGTTCCTCAAGGAGAACGCCGGGATCGAGATGACCGAGGCGGAGCAGGAGCTCGTCCACCGCGCCTCGAAGCTCGCGGGCCACATGGACATCGACGAGGCCGAGGACATGGAGGCCGCCCGCGACACCATCGCCGAGCGGCTGGACGTCCCCGTCGAGCGGCTCGAGGAGCTGATGGAGCCGTTGGAGTCGATCTACGCGATCGCCGACCACGCGCGCTGTCTGGCCTACATGTTCGGCGACGAGATCGTCCCCTCGAACGTGGGGACGGGCTACCTCGCCCGTATGGTGCTCCGCCGGACGAAGCGGCTGGTCGACGACGTCGGCGTCGACGTGCCGCTGGACGAACTGGTCGACCGCGAGGCCGAGCGACTCGGGTACGAGAACCGCGACACGATCCGCGACATCGTCCGCACGGAGGTGCGCAAGTACGAGGAGACGCTCGAACGCGGCCGGCGGAAGGTCCAGCAGCTGGCCGACGAGCACGCCGAAGCCGGCACGCCGATCCCGACCGAACAGCTGATCGAGCTGTACGACTCCCACGGGATCCAGCCGTCGATGGTCGCCGAGATCGCCGCGGAGCGCGGCGCCGAGGTGAACGAGCCCGACGACTTCTACTCGCTGGTCGCCGAGCGCCACGACGCCGAGGAGGCGCTCGAGGAAGGGGAGGGGACGGCCGACCGCGTCGATGACCTCCCCGAGACCGATCAGCTCTACTACGAGGACCAGGACCGCATGGAGTTCGAGGCGGTGGTTCTCGACGTGCTCGAACGCGAGGAGGGGTACGACGTGGTGCTCGACCAGACGATGTTCTACCCCGAGGGCGGCGGCCAGCCCGCCGACCACGGGACGCTCGTCAGCGAGGACGGCAGCGTCGAGGTCGTCGACGTGCAGTCGCGCGACGGCGTGATCCTCCACCGCACCACCGAGAGCCCCGGGAAAGGCGAGTTCGTCACCGGGCAGATCGACGCCGAGCGCCGCCGGCGCCTGATGCAGCACCACACCGCGACCCACATCGTCGGCGCCGCCGCGCGGCAGGTGCTCGGCGACCACGTCCGACAGGCCGGCGCCCAGAAAGGCGTCGACAGTTCGCGGCTGGACGTGAACCACTACGAGCGAGTGAGTCGGGAGGAGGTCAAGGAGATCGAACGCGTCGCCAACGAGATCGTGACCGACAACACCAGCGTCCGCCAGGAGTGGCCCCAGCGCCACGAGGCCGAGGAGGAACACGGGTTCGACCTCTACCAGGGCGGCATCCCGCCGGGCGAGAACATCCGGCTGATCCACGTCGGCGACGACGTGCAGGCCTGTGGCGGCACCCACGTCAGCCGGACCGGCGACGTGGGCGCGATCAAGATCCTGAACACCGAGCCCGTGCAGGACGGCGTCGAGCGGTTCGTGTTCGCCGCGGGCGAAGCCGCCATCGAGGCGACCCAGGACACCGAGGACGCGCTGTACGCCGCGGCGGACACGTTCGACGTGAACCCCGCGGACGTCCCCGACGCCGCCGAGCGCTTCTTCACCGAGTGGAAGGAGCGCGGCAAGACCATCGAGGAGCTCAAAGGGCAGCTCGCCGAGGCCCGCGCGGGCGGCGGCGAGGACGCCGAGGAGGTCGAGATCGACGGCACGACCGCCGTGATCCAGCGCATCGACGCCGACGCCGACGAACTCCAGGCGACCGCGAACGCGCTCGTCGGGGAGGGGAAGATCGCGGTCGTCGGCTCCGGCGCCGACGACTCCGCCCAGATCGTCGTGGGCGTCCCCGACGGCGTCGACGTCGACGCCGGCGAGGTGATCGGCGAGCTCGCCCGCAAGGTCGGCGGCGGCGGCGGCGGCCCGCCGGACTTCGCCCAGGGCGGCGGCCCCGACGTGGAAGCGCTCGACGAGGCGCTCGACGAGGCGCCCGACGTGCTGCGGAAGAAGCAGACGGCCTGAGCGGTTTTTCTGCCGACCCCGGCACAAAGGTTTCAACTGACGCCGCGGGAGTGTCGGTATGCGAAAACCGGTCCCCGCAGTCGCGCTCGCGGCTGCGATCCTCCTCGCCGGCTGCATCGGCGGCGTCGGGACGGACGGGTCGGCGACCGCCACGCAGACGGCGACTGAGACGCCGACCGTGACACCGCCCACGAGTACGGACGAGTCCGAGCGCGTCGTCGCGTACGAAGACCTGAACGACCAGCAGCAGGCGGCGTTCCGGGACGCGATCGACGGCGAGGCGAGCTTCGTCCCGAACACGTCGTACGTGAACGACTCCGCAGGGTACGAGTTCGAGCACGTCGACCCGTTCCAGGAACACGAGTACGTTCGGTACGACGGCGACCAGTACCGGATCTCGACCACCCAGGGGGAGCTGTACGCGTCCTACCAGATCCGAACATCCGTCGGCTCGCCCGACGAGAACGCGACCGTCGTCGCGCTCGAAGAGCTCCCTGACCGCGTTCGCGACGAGGTCCGGACGGCGATCATCGAGGGCGAGTACTACGCGCCGTACGGGAAATGGGGCTCGCTCCCCGAATCCCTGCAGGACGCCGAGTACGTGCGGTACGAGAACCGGACCTACGAGACGGGCTACGCCGTCGGCGACGCGTGGGCGACGGTGGTGACCGTCGAGGAAGTCGAGTGAGGGGGGTCAACCGCTACCGCTTCGCCAGCCGGCCGTCACACTGCGGACAGCGGTTCGGCGCGGCGCCCGCGAGCTCGGTCATTGTAGCAGTCCGAACAGCGCAGCGCGCCACAGCGTTCGCACTCGGGCATGGGCGAACGCCGCCGGAACGGTCAACACCGCCCCGCCCGAACCGCCGGGCGTGCCCTACGCGAGCAACGACGGCGTCTCGCTGTACTACGAAACCGAGGGCGACGGGGAGGCGGTGCTGTGCTGTGGCGACGTCGGCCTCGGCGCGTGGCAGTGGGGCTGGCAGCACGCCGCCCTCGCCGGCCCGTACGAGGTGATCGTGGCCGACACCCGCGGCTGCGGGCGCTCGGACGACCCCCCTGAGGACTGCACCGTCGAGACGCTGGCCGAGGACGCTGTCGCCGTGCTCCGGGATCACGGCGTCCGGTCGGCCCACGTCGTCGGCGCCGGCCTCGGCGGGATGGTCGCGCTCGAACTGGCCCGCACGACCGGGCGCGTGCGCTCGCTCACGCTGCTCGGGACCGCGCTTGCGGGCGACGGCTACGACCCCGAGCCGATGTTCGCGCCACCGACCGACGAGGCCGCGCTGCGGACGTCGATGGAAGCCGTGTTCTCCCGCGAGTTCGTCGACGAGCAGGCCGACGCGATCAGCCAGTTCGTCGAGTGGCGCGCCGCCGAGGACGCCGACCGCCAGTCCTGGGAGCGACAGGCCACCGCGCTCGACGCCTTCGCCGTCGAGGCGCCGTACGAGATCACCGAGCCCGCACTGGTGGTCCACGGCACCGACGACCGACTCTGCCCGGTCGATCGGGGCCGCGAACTCGCCGAGGACCTGCCGAACGCCGAACTGTTCGAGGTGGCGGGCGCCGGCCACCTCGTCGGCGTCGAGGCGTCGAAAGTCGTGAACGACCGGCTGGGAACGTTCCTGGAGTCGGCGTAGGCGCGGCCGGCTTTATACTGGTCAGCGAGGCGAATACCCCGACCCACTGTGGTCGGGGATGAAGCCGACAGCCCGGGCGGTATTCAGATAAGCACTGAAACTGGCTGGTCGCGCTCGGCGTTTCAGCCGGCAATCTTGGTGGATTGAAAGGGCGAGGCGTTTGCCGGGCGGTGTCGCCGCCCGGCCGCTGGAGGGAGCTCCGCTCCCTCCTTGCTCGGCGAACCCCGGCGTCGACGAGAGCGAAGTGGTTCGAAAGAGCGAAGCTCTTTCGTCATGCCGAGAGGCGCGAAGCGCCTCTCGTAGCACTCTCGTCTGCCAACCAGAAACCGGCGGTTTCTGGTGACGACGTAAGCACGAGACGAGCAACGCGAGCGAACGCGCGTGGTTCGAGAGAGCAAAGCTCTCTCGTCATCACGAAAATCTCCGATTTTCGGACGACAGCGAGCCGCGGGAGCCGAGACAGCCGAGGGCTTTCAGTTGTTGCCGGCAACGCTACCGCTGCAAACTCCTTATCTGAACACTACCACAGCCCGTGACACAAATCATTAAGTGAATACATCGGTAATCAAGCGACAGCGATGGAGTACAGTCACCGCTACCACGCCTATCCGACAGGAGAGGTAGCGGAGCGACTGGACCACCATCTCGACGTTCATCGCCAACTCTACAACCACGTCCGCTGGGACTACGAACAAGCCCCAGCGGACGATAAACCGTCCGAGTACGACCAGAACAACAAGCTCCCGGAGTGGAAGCAACGGTGGCCGGTGTTCAGTGAACTGCACTCGAAGGCCGCGCAAGCCACCGTCGCCCGCTTCCATCGGAATCTCTCGACCCTCAAAAAGAAGAAAGCGAACGGGCACAAGGTTGGTCGGCTCAAACGGCAAGCACCCACTGAGTATCGGAGCGTGACGTACAACCAGTCTGGTTTCGACCTCGATGAAAAGAGGGACCACGGCAAGTACGCATACGTCCGCTTCAGTAAGATTGGCTGGGTGAAAATCCGGTACTCCCGCCCGATCCCCGACCACGCCACCATCAAGGAAGTCACATTTAAGAAGGAGACAACCGGCGAGTGGTTCGTCTCCTTCGGACTGGAAACCGACGATGCTGACCTGCCGACGAAACCCGACGTGGGCTCGCTGAACGCGAGCAACAGCGTGGGTATCGACCTCGGGATCCAGAACTACATCCACACTAGCGACGGCAAGACCGTGGACTGGCTCGATCTCGAAGACGAGTACGAGCGATTGTGCCGTGAGCAACGCAAGCTCTCGCGGAAAAACCACGGGTCAAACAACTGGGAGAAGCAACGCCAAGAAGTTGCGAAGGTCAAGCGTCGTATCCAGCGGAAGGTGCTGGACTACCAGCACAAGTTGACGACGTGGCTCGTTAACGAGCACGATGCCGTGTTCGTGGAAGACCTCGATGTAGCGGGGATGCTTCAGGGCGACGGCAACGCTCGGAACAAGCAGGACGCAGCGTGGCGACAACTCATCACCTTGCTCGAATACAAAGCCGATCTGTACGGCACGCACGTCGTACAGGTCGAACCTGAGGGAACAACGAAGGAGTGTGCATCTTGTGGCGTGGAGACAGCGAAACCCATCTGGGTGCGAGAACACTCCTGCCCGTCGTGCGGATTCGAGACGGACAGAGATGCAAACGCCGCGATGAACGTCCTCCAACGCGGCTTTGCTGAACTAGGGCTGGGATGGCCCGAAACAACGCCTGTGGAGACTGTGACCGCTACGGACACGACTCAGTTCGAGTCTGTGTCTGCAAGTCACGTCATCGAAACAGGAAGCCTGCCCTCGTAAGAACAGGATACCTCGCGCCACCGTGCGCGGGGTAAATTCAACTACCCGTCCCTCCAACGCGAGCGCATGGAACGACGGAGAGTCGCGGGCGGCGGCCTGTTGGTCGCCGGCCTCTGTGGCTACGTCGCCGGGATCTACGCCCCCTACCCCGGCCGGGCGTTCTCGCTCACGGCGGTGATGGTCGGGGTCGTGCTCGTGGCCATCGGCGACGGCGCGGCGATGGAGGGGGAACCATGACGCTCCAGGCGGTCGTCTACACGAGCGACGGCGTCGAGGAGTACGACGACGTTGGCGCGGCAATCGACGCCCCGGGCGAGACGTGGGTCCACGCCTCCGGCGAGGAGCAGTCCGATCTGGCGGCGCTCCGGGAGCGGTTCGACATCCACCCGCTGGCGGTCGAGGACGCGCTCGACGAGAACACCCGGCCGAAAACCGAGGAGTACGCCGATCACACGTTCGTGCTGGTGAAGACGACGAAGCTCAGCCAGCGCGACGACGTGGCGTTCGGGAAGGAGATCCACACCCAGTCGGTTGGGCTGTTCGTCGGCGACGGCTGGCTGGTGACGATCGCGCCGCCGGATCTCGAACTGGTGGCACCGACGGCGCCCGCCTGGACCAGAAACAGCAGCCGGGTCGCCGACCGCGGCGCGGATTTCCTCGCTTACCGCGTGCTCGACGCCATCGTCGACGACTACTTCGACGTGCTCGACGAGATCGAGACCGACATCGAGGCCGTCGAGGAGCGAGTGCTGAACCACCCGGAACCCGAGATCCTCGAGGAACTCAACGGCGTGCGCCGGGACCTGCTCGCCTTCCGGAAAGTGGCGTGGCCCGCCCGCGAGGCCGTCTCCTCGCTCTCCCGTGGCGACATCCCGCAGGTCGCCGAGCGCAACGAGAAGTACTTCCGGGACGTGTACGACCATCTCGTCCAGGTGGTCGACCTGATCGAGACGTACCGCGACCTGACCGGCGGCTCGCGTGATATCTACCTCAACGCCGTCTCCCAGTCGACCAACGACGTGATGAAGACGCTGACCGTGGTCGCGACCATCTTCATCCCGCTGACGTTCGTCGTCGGCGTCTACGGGATGAACTTCTCGGGCACTCCCTTCGCGATGCCGGAACTCGGCTGGACGTACGGCTACCCGGCGACGATGCTCGGAATGACGCTGGTGGCGGCGCTGATGCTCGCGCAGTTCCGGCGGCGCGGCTGGCTCTGAGGGGTCGCCAGCGTTGGAAAAGCGTATGTGGTGAGCGTGAGCACCGGCGCCCATGTCCTCGCAGATGCCGTTCGTCGATCCGGAGACGGGAGCGATAGACAGGAACCGAGTTCTCGCGGAAGCCATCCCCCTCGCGAAGCTCGTCGGGCTGGTCGTCGCCGCCGCGCTCGTCCCGTTCGCGGTCGTGCTGCTGCTGGGCGAGTACTCGACGATCGGGCGTGGGTTCGTGCTGCTCACGCAGTTCGTGCTCGCGGTCGGGACCGGGATCGTCCTGATGTACATCGTCGCCCGTGGGATGCAGGTCGCCGAGGAGTAGCCCGACACAACCACTGATCGCCGGAACCGAACCCCTCTTGACTCGCCCGCCGCCACGCTACGGTAGTGTCGCTGGTCTCCATCTTCGCGTCGGCGATCCTCCCGATCGTCCTGATCGCTGGCGTCGGCGTCGTGCTCGGCCGAGCGCGGGACGTCGAGCCCGGCCCGCTCAACACCGCGACGGTGTACGTGCTCGCGCCGGCGCTGGTGCTGCACAGCCTGCTCGACACGGGGTTGGGCAGCGGGACGCTGCTCCGCATCGCGGCGGGGGTGACGGCGTTTACGCTCGCCATGGCCGGCCTCGTCGAGCTCTCGGGCCGCCTGCTCGGCGTCGACGACGCGACGCTGTCGGCGCTGGTGCTGGTGGCGACGTTCCCCAACGCCGGCAACTACGGGATCCCCGTCAGCGACTTCGCGTTCGGCAGCGTCGGCCGTGGCGTGGCGGTGCTGTACGTCGCGGTCCAGTCGGTGCTGATGTACACCGTCGGCGTGTACGTCGCCTCCCGCGGCGGCGGGAGCGCGGGGGTGGGCGCGCTCAAGCGCGTGTTCCGCATCCCACTGATCTACGCGGTCGCCGGCGGCCTGCTCCTGCGCGCCGTCGACCTCGTACCCGCGAGCGACTCGACGGCGATGGAGACGCTCCAACTGGTCGGCGACGCCTCGATCCCGGTGATGCTGCTGATCATGGGGATCCAACTGGCGAACACCGACTTCGGCACCGCCCTCCCACAGCTCACCGTCGCGACCGTCGGGAAGATGGTCGTCGCGCCCGTCGTCGCGGTTGGCGTCGCGCTGCTGCTCGGCTTCGAGGAGCCGACCGTCGCCCGGACGTTCGTGCTGGAGTCGGCGATGCCCGCGGCGGTGACGCCGCTGGTGCTGCTGATCGAGTTCGCCGACGACGTGGAGGTCGGCGGCGTCACGGCGCCGGAGTTCGTCTCGACGACGGTGGCGGTGACGACGCTTTTGTCGGTGCCGCTGCTGACGCTGCTGATCTCGCTGTTGCAGTCGGGCACGCTGATCTGAGTCGGGCCGATCATTTATCTTCGATACTCCGTGAGTGGATCGAGAAACCAGAACAGTTTGAATAATCAGTGATAACTTTGAAGTAACCGTCCGGAGAAAAAAACGGACACCCCGCTGATCAGCCATGATCCGCCCCACAGCTCCCTCGCGCCGGACGCTCGCGGTACTGGTCGCCCTCCTGCTGGCACTCACAGCCGGCTGTAGCGGTATCGCCGCGGACGACACGCCGACGGCTGTGCCCGATACGGAGACGGTGAACGGCGAGCCCGCCACGGCCACGGGGACCGTCACCGAAACGACAGCCACGGAAACCCCAGAGCGACTGGCGCCCGGCGTGACCGAGTCCGGCGTCGTCGACTCCTACGAACTCGCACAGTCACACCGGAACGTACTGGCGGCGACGACGTACACGACGACCGGAACGACCCTCATCACCCACGACGGAACAGAGCTGCGCCGGGTCACGGCCGTGACCGCCGTCGGAGCGGGCGAGCGCTCGCTGTTCCGGCAGAACAGTTCCGTCGGTGCCGAAGACGTTCGACGCCCCGCGAACGTCACCGTGTTCAGGAACGACTCGGCGCGCCGCCAGCGCGTCGTTCACCCTAACGGGAGCGTCAAGGTCCGGCGGGGCGTGAACGTCACCCCCTACCCCGAGGCGGGTCACTCGTTCGACCGGATCTACACGCTGCTGACCGCGACCGACGTCGAACTGAACGGAACCGTCGAGCGGGACGGCGAAACGCTCTACCGACTCGCCGCCGCCGGCGAGCCCTCCGCGGAGTCGTTCCGGAACGTCTCGGCGTACCGGATGACGATGCTCGTCGACGCTGACGGGCTGATCCACGAGTACACCGTCGCGTACGACACGACTCGGTTCGACAGGGACGTCCGCGTCCGGACTCGGTACCGCGTGACCGCCGTCGGCAACACCAGCGTCGACACGCCGGCGTGGGTTGGTGAGGGCTGAGCAGCCGACACGCGGTCGTTCCCCCAGTCGACGTTCCGCGTCGAGAAGCGCCCGCGAACCCCGGCCTTTTCGTGACAGTGGGACACCGTGTTCGACGGATGCCCCCGCTCACCACGCTCGCCGGCGTCGCGGTCGCGTTCGGCGGCTACCCAGCCCTCCGGAACGCCGCGGGTCGGATCGATCTGCTCAGCCGACTGCCCGGCGACGAGACGACCGGCGAGGACACGCTGAAGTGGCTCGTGACCGGTGCGGTGCTGGCGTTCGTCCTGTTCGTCGAGAACGCCGGCGTCCGCTCGATCGGCGCTCGACTCCCCGACCCGATCCCCGTGCTGGGCGTCGACGGCGTGGCGGGCCTGCTCGGCTGGTGGATACTCGGCGTGTTCGGAACGCTCGTGCTCTCGACGGTCGCCTACAACGTCTTCCGGCACTTCGATCTCGACACCTCCGCGGAGTTCGCGGCCGAGCAGGCCGACCGCTCCACGCCGGCGTTCCTGTTCACCGCGGCGACGGCGGGCGTCACCGAATCCGTGCTGTACCAGGGGTACCCGATCGGGCGGCTCGCCGACCTCACCGGGAGTCTGCTGCTCGCCGGCGCCGTCGCGTGGGTCGCGTTCACCGCCGTCCACTACGCGACCGGCCGGTTCTCCGTTGAGGGGACGCTGTTCACGAGCGCGCCGGCGTTGGCGATGACGGTGCTGTACGTGCTCTCCGGGAGCGTCTACGTCGTCGTGCTGGCCCACGCGACGGTGAACGTACTCACGCTCGTCTCGCAGTGAAACCTTTCGTCAATCGTCCCCCGGTGGCGGGACGTTCCGCGTCGGCGACATCGGCTCGGTCGTGACCACCGCGGACTTCCACGTCCCCCGGGAGAGCCACGCGACGGCGGCGATCGCGCCGACGATATCGCCCAGCGCGACCGCGGTCCAGACGCCCGTCGGCCCCCAGCCCATCGGGAACGCGAGCAGGTACGTCGCCGGGAGGCGGACGACCCACAGCGCCAGCAGCGAGAGCGCCAGCGCGGTCGTGGTGTTGCCCGCGCCGCGGAACGTCCCCATCGCGACCTGGAACACGCCGAAGAACACGAACGCGACGCTCGCGATCCGGAGGTACGTCGCGGCGTGGTCGATCGTCTCGACGGCCCCGGCCGTCGTCGCGGGGAGGAACAGCGCCACGATCGGCTCCGGGACCATCGCAACGACGACCGCGACGACCGAGAGCACGGCGACGACCAGCCCCGCGCCGAGTTTCATCGCACGGGTCGCGCGCTCGGGCTCGTCGGCGCCGAGGTTCTGGCCGACGGCGGTATCCATCGCCTGCGAGAGCCCCATCGCGGGCAGCGTCACCACCGAGATCAGGCGGTTGCCGAGGCCGTAGGCCGCGACGACGGCGGGCGGGAACGTCGCGACCATCGCGGTGGCGGCGACCATCGCGAGTGCGGTGCCGGACTGCTCCAGCGCCGTGGGAACGCCGAGTTCGACGATCTCGCGGACCGGGCCGGGTTTCGGGACGAGGTCGCGGAGGTGGATCTCGGGCCCGAGATCGGTGCCGAACAGCACGTACAGCCCCGCGACCGTCGCGATCGCGCGTGAGGTGACCGTCGCGATCGCGGCGCCCTCGACGCCCAGCGGCGGGAAGGCCCACCAGCCGAAGATGAGAAACGGGTCGAGCGCGACGTTGACGACGACCGAGAGCAGCATCACCACCAGCGGCGTGCGGGTGTCGCCGACGCCGCGCATCAGCGCCGTGAACACGAAGAAGCCGAACAGCGCGGGCGATCCGAGGAAGAACACCCGCATGTACTCCGCGGCGTAGGGGACGACCCGCTCGGCGGTCGCGGGGTCGGTCGGCAGCATCGCGAGCAGCGGACCGGTTGCGAGGAAGCCGACCGCGCCGACCGCGACGGCGACGAGGCTCACGAAGCCCAGCGTCTGGCCCGCGATCCGGCCGGCCGCGCGATCGCCGCCCGCGCCGGTGTGCTGGGCGACCAGGATCGCGCCCGCAGCGGTGAACCCGCCGCCGATGGAGATGACGAGGAACACGAGCGGAAAGGCGAGGCTGAGCGCGCCGACGGCGTCCGCCGAGAGCCGGCCCAGCCAGATCGTGTCGACGAGGTTGTAGGCGACCTGAAGGAGCTGGATCGCCACCAGCGGCCACGCGAGGGCGAGCAGCGGGCGGAGCAGCGATCCCCGCGTGAGCGAGGAGCGTTCGGCGTGCGTGGAGGAACTCATTACGTATCGAAAGTCGCGGGGGGTCTTGAACACGAGCAACAGACGGTAGCACGGTGCATCCCCGACTGCCGCCGAACCGCCCCCGTTTATTCCGTTGGGGGGAGAACGGTCGCCCATGACCATCGGCTTCATCGGCGGATCGGGTATCTACGAGGCGCTCCCGCTGAGCAACACCCGCGAGATCACCATCCAGACGCCGTACGGCGAGCCGTCGTCGCCGGTCACCATCGGCGAGTTCGGCGACACCGACCGCGAGGTCGCGTTCCTCCCCCGGCACGGCCCGGACCACCAGCACTCGCCGACGAACCTCCCCTACCGCGCGAACATCTACGCGCTGAAGCAGGTCGGCGTCACCCACGTGCTCGCGACCAACGCGGTGGGGAGCCTGCGCGAGGACCTGCCGCCGCGGACGCTCGTCGTGCCGGACCAGATCTATGACCGCACGAAACACCGCGACCTCTCCTTCTTCGGCGACGGGATCGTCGTCCACCAGCCGTTCGCCCAGCCGTACTGCCCGGAGATGGTCGACCACCTCAGCGACGCCGCCGAGCGGGTCGACACGGACGCCGGCGTCGAGGAGGGCGGCACCTACGTCTGTATCGAGGGGCCGCAGTACTCCACGAAGGCCGAGTCGGAGTTCTACCGCGAGCAGGGGTGGGATATCGTCGGCATGACCGCGATCCCCGAAGCGAAGCTGGCTCGGGAGGCCGAGATGTGCTACGCGACGCTTGCGGGCGTCACCGACTACGACGTCTGGAAGGAGGACCACGAGGTGACGCTGCAGGAGGTGCTGGAGAACGCCAGCGCCAACGAGGACGCGATCAAGGCCGCCATCGAGGAGGCGATCCGGGCGTTCCCCGAGGACCACGAGTGTAGCTGTCACAGTTCGCTGGAGGGGACGATCAACACGCCGACGGAGGCGATTCCCCCGGAGACCCGCGAGCGCGTGGAGCTGTTCGTCGGGGAGTATCTGGACGACTGAGGCGGTCGTTTTTCGTTCGGTGACTGCGACAGCAGTTTTCTCGGTTCGGCGGCGTATCGCCACGGTGTCTCACCCAGTCAACAGCAACAGCATCTCGATCGTTGACCACTTGTGACCGCAGTGCGCCGGACACGAGGTCCATCATCAGAAATCGGAGATTTCTGATTGGCAGACGAGAATCAAAGATTCTCGTCAACGGCGCTGCACCGAGTCCCCACCCCTCCCCGCGCGGCCTCGCGACCGTTGCGAGGCCGCGGCGTCCACCGCGACCGCACCGCGGCGGCGGTCGGCGCGAAGCGCGAGCACCTCCGTGTGCGAGTCAGAGTGGGACCGAAGGTCCCACAGGCCGTACGGGCGACGCACGGGTCGCCCGTACGACAGCGCGAGGGACGACTGACCGAGCGCCAGCGAGGGAGGGAGTCGGCTGGGGAGGAAGCGAGGCGGGAAAACTCGCCGCAGGCGAGGCAAACCGCCTCGATAGCGAGCGGCGAACGAAGTGAGCCGCGAGCAGTGTGGGCTGTGCGGGCGGTGCGGTCACAAGTGGCCATGCTCACTCCGCGGTCGTGTTCGCGGTCGAACCAACGGAGTCCGTGGTTCTGTTCGCAGTCGAAACGAGGAAAGAACGGTTCCCGAGAAAGGCGTCTGCGCCAACGAAGTTCCCTAGTCGTCGTCCACGTCGACGTCGGCCTGCGCGTGGCGCTCCTGGGCGCGCTCGATGAACTCCTGGGGGAGCTCGTCGATCTCGCCGGCCTGCACGCCCCAGAGGTGGGCGTACAGTCCGTCCTTCGAGATCAGCTCCTCGTGGGTGCCGCGCTCGGCGATCTGGCCGTCCTCCAGCACGAGGATCTGGTCGGCGTCCTTGATCGTCGACAGCCGGTGGGCGATCGCGAACGTGGTGCGGTCCTCGGTCAGCTTGTCGATGGAGCGCTGGATCAGCATCTCCGTCTCCGTGTCGACGTCGGAGGTCGCCTCGTCGAGCACGAGGATCTCCGGGTCCTTCAGGATCGCGCGGGCGATCGAGAGCCGCTGGCGCTGCCCGCCCGAGAGCTTCACGCCGCGCTCCCCGATCTCGGTCTCGTACCCCTCGGGGAGGTTCATGATGAACTCGTGGGCCTCAGCGGCTTTCGCGGCCTCGACGACCTCCTCGTGGTCGGCGTCGAACGTGCCGTACTCGATGTTGTCCGACACCGTCCCGTAGAACATGAACGTGTCCTGGGAGACGTAGCCGAGCTTCTGGCGGAGCGAGGGGATGGTCACGTCGCGGATGTCCTGGCGGTCGATCTCGATCGACCCCTCGTTCACGTCGTACATCCGGAGCAGGAGCTTCAGCACCGTCGACTTCCCGGCGCCCGTCGGACCGACCAGCGCGAGCGTCTCGCCGCCCTCGACCTCGAAGTTGATGTCCTCGATGATGGTCTCCTCCTCGTCGTAGCCGAAGCTCACGTCGTCGTACTCGACGTGGCCCTCCGTGACCTCGAGCTCCTCGGCGTTGGGGTCCTCGACGATCCGGGAGGGCGTGTCCATCAGCCCGAACATCCGGGCGCTGGAGGCGCGAGCCCGCTGGTACATGTTGATGATCGAGCCGAACTGCGCCATCGGCCAGATGAACCGCTGGGTGTAGAGGATGAAGGAGGCGAACGTCCCGGCCCGCAGCGTCTCCTGGCCGCCGGTGATCCACACCGGCGCCTCGCCGAGCACCCAGAGCCCGCCGACCGCGAACGTGATCACGAAGCCGACGCCGGCGATCACCCGCAGCGCGGGGAAGAACTTGATTCGGGTCTCGATCGCGTCCCAGTTGGCGTCGAAGTACTCCTGGGAGACGTCGTCGACGCGGTCGGACTCGAAGCGCTCGGTGTTGAACGTCTTGATCACCTTGATGCCGCCGAGGTTGTTCTCGAGGCGGCTGTTGAGGTGACCGACCGTCTGGCGCACGTCGGCGTACTTGGGCTGGATGATGTCGATGAACTTCCAGGTGATGACGGCGATGACCGGCACGGGCACCAGCGACACCACCGCGAGTCGGGGGTTCATCCAGAACATGATGGCCGCGATGCCGATCACCATCACCGTGAGCCGGAACATGGAGTTCATCCCCTCGTTGAGGAACCGTTCGAGCCGGTTCACGTCGTTCGAGAGGATGGACATCATCTCGCCGGTCTGCTTCTCGGCGAAGAAGTCCATGTTGAGCCGCTGCATCTTGTCGTACGTGTCCGTTCGGACCTGATGCTGGATGTGCTGGGCGAAGGAGTTCCAGCCCCAGTTGCGCACCCAGTGGAACGCCGAACCGCCGAAGAAGGCGAACGCGAGGATGCCGATGCTGAACCAGAACTGCTCGGTCGTCCCGTTCGGGATGAAGCTCTGGGGGACTAGCGGGAGGTCGTAGGGGGCGTCGTCGCGGAACACGGCGTCGATCGCGATCCCGAGGATCAGCGGGGGAAGCAGGTCGAGGACGCGAGCCGCGACGCTGCCGAAGAAGCCGACGACGAAGTAGAACGCGTTCGGCACGCCGTACTCCTCGAACAGCCGCCGCATGGGGTTATCCGTCTTCTGACGGATATCCTCGAAGGGGTCGTCTTCGTCAGCGGGGTGTGACATTACTTACTCTCCGAGACGCGAGGGGTATTCAAAAACCTTTACGAATCGAAACACGTCGTTCGGGAGTGACGCGGCGGAAATCACCGGTATCGGTCGAGCGTTCTGGGGAAGAAAGTAGCTTCCGGTGGTGTGGGTCGCGTGGACGACACTCACAGCGACCGTTGCTCGACCGCCGGATCGACGCCGACAGCGTCGAGGTCCTCGCGGATCCGCGCACGCAGCGGGTCGGGGACGGTGTCGCGGCCGACGGGAACGGCGGTCTCGCCGTCGCCTTTGACTTTCCAGTAGAGCACGCAGTCGCTGGGCGCGTAGTACTCGACGCTGTAGCGGTCGCCGTCGCCGCGGTAGTGGACGCGGGCGGCGAACTCCTCGGCGACCCAGCCCTCGCGGTCGGCCAGCGCGTCGACGGCGTCGTGTTCACTCATGCGTTGGCCTCCGTGGTCGGCACGGCGGTCCGGTTCCCCTCGGGGATCTCGGCACGGTCGCCGACCTCGATCCCGTGCTCGGTCGTGAACTCGTAGGGGACCTCGACGACGTACTTCCCGTACCCCTCGTAGGTGGGGCTCTCCTCTCCCTCAGGCGGAACCTCGGCGTGGTGGATCGTCGTGATCGTGCCGTTCTCGGCGACGAACACCATGTCGATGGGGAACGCCATATCGCGCATCACGTAGCCGTGGGTCGCTTCACGGGGGTGGACGAACAGCATCCCCTCGTTCGGCCCGAGCGACTCGTGGTCGCTCAGGCCGGTGTAGCGCTCGTCCCACGTGTCGGAGACGTTCACCGTGACGGTGGCGAGTTCGGTCCCGTTCTCGCCGTCGACGAACGTGACGGTCGTCTGCTCGGTGTCGTCGAAGAGGAGGTACGCGCCGGCGCCGGCGACGGCAGCAAGGACCACGAGGACCGCGAGCAAGGAACGGTTTCGCACGGGTACGACGTGGGGTTACGGGGTGCTAAGCGTTGCGACGCAGAGCGAAATCGTTATTCGCGCCGCGTGGGTGTTTCGGGGTACGGGCTCGTGGTCTAGTGGTTATGACGCTTCCCTTACAAGGAAGAGGCCGGTGGTTCAAATCCGCCCGAGCCCACTACTTCTGTGCGAGCGAAGCGAGCACGAAGTAGTGACAGCGAGGGCGATTTGAACCAGGGAGGTCGCGCGCAGCGAAGCGAGCACGTCCGACCGTGGTTCCAAATCCGCCCGAGCCCACTTCTGACGCCGCAACTGCGAGGAGTGAAGCGACGAGCCTGCGGCGTCTGAATGGTGTCGAAGGATTTGTACCCTGCAAGACGAACGCAGTGAGTCTTGCTCCGGTTCCAAATCCGCCCGAGCCCCTCCCATCGACCCCACCACCGTTCCAACCCTTCACTCCCCCAACCACACCGTGCCCAACAGACCTATTGGCGGCGGGGATGACCGCCCAGTGAGGCCAGTTCGACGCGATACACATGGATCGGAAACACATCGCGATCGCGGCAGTCGTCGCCGTGGTCGCACTGGGAGGGATCGCCGGCGCGCTGATCACCGGGATCGGCCCGTTCCCCGGCGGCGACGAGGGGAGTGCGGGGCCGTCGACGCCGTACGAGGACACCGTCGTCGTCGGAGGGGGTGGCTCGGGCGACGGCGGCGGTGACGGGGGCGCCACGGAGTCCCAGCAGCCGTTCACCTTCGTGATCCAGGAGATCACCAAATGCGGTCAGACCTGTCGGGACGTGAACGCCACCATCACGAATCAGCAGGACCAGACGGCCGAGGGCGTCGAGGTGCACTCCGAGATCTACACCGACGGCGACCTGATCTGGGAGGGGACCTCCGAGGCCGGCGCACTCGCGTCCGGCGAGTCCTACACCGACACCAAGCGCGTCAAGCTCAGCTACGGCGAGGCGTTCAAAGTCCGCCAGAACGACGGGCAGATCAGGGTCAAGACGTACGTCCGAACCGACGAGACGACGTACGTGTTCAGCGACCAGCGCAACGTGAGCTGATCGTCGCCGGGTCGCGGTTTTTCGAAATCCTTAATGCTGGATCGGGCGTTCGTTCGTCTGCGCCGCCTTAGCTCAGACTGGGAGAGCACTCGACTGAAGATCGAGCTGTCCCCCGTTCAAATCGGGGAGGCGGCATAGCTTTTTCACACGAATCGCATTCGAGAGTTTCGACTGAAGATCGAGCTGTCCCCCTCCCCGCGAGCGAAGCGAGCGGGGGCTCGGAAGACGAGCGGAGCGAAGTCTTCCGGTGGTTCAAATCGGGGAGGCGGCATTTTCCTGCGAACCAACGAGGGAGCGGAGCGACCGAGCTGTGAGCAGTGAAAATGCTCCCGACCCGATTTGAGCACGGAAGTCACAGCACGCGAACGCAGTGAGCGCGACCGTCTTCCGGAGTTCAAAATCGGGGAGGTGGCATCCCGTTTTCGACACGAATCAAGTTCGACAGCGACGGTCGACTGTCTTCCGGAGTTCAGAATCGCGGAGCCCCTACGAACTCGTCGAGTTCCCGGCCGCGAACTCGGAGAGGCTCGTACCGACGCGGAACCCGATCGATTCGTCGACCTCCGTGGAGCCGAGCGCGACTGCGAGCATCTGCTCCTCGGGGTCGTCGATCGTCACCGTTTCGCTCGCTTCCGACTCGCCCTCGATCTCCGCGTCGTCGAGTTCGATCGTCGCCTCGTACGCACCTGCGTCGCCCCACACGTCGTCGTACACCGCGGTCGAGTCGTTGTCCTCCGAGTCGGCGTGTGCGAGGTCGAACGTCGTGTCGAGAACCGTCTCGTCCGACGGCCCAACGACGACGATCGAACCGCCGAGCTGCCGGTCGGTCTCGTTGAACACGTTGACCTGACCCAGCAGTTGGTTGCCGAGGAAATCCACCGCGGCCGTACAGCCGGCCGTCGCCGTCAGTATCGCCGTCCCGCCCGCCGCGAGAACCGTCCGTCTGGAGGGGGAGTCGCCGTCGCAGGGAGTCCAAGCAGTCATGGTCCGTCCGAAGGGGCCACCCGAGAGGGAATAAACGGCCCGGGGCGGTTTCTCGACGTGAAACACCCGGGGAGCCCCGAGGCGACAGTCGGGGCACGGTTGGACGGCCGGCTACAGGGAACAGCAACCGTCTCCGCCGGCTGTGAGAACGTCAAGCCAAGAAAGGTGTTCCGGGCGAACGCGACTGTGGCTCCCCTCGCCGAGACCGTCCCGGATCCGCGAACCGCTACTTCTTTCAGGTCACTGAAACACTGTTCACGGTGACCGCACGACCGCGTAGTCGCAGCGGGTTCCGCATGACGACACCCTCCACCACGCAGTGGTCGACGTTCAGCACAGTTGAGGACCGACAGGTCGCCTTCACCGAGTACGGCGACCCAGACGGCGTTCCGGTGCTCTTCCTCCACGGGACGCCCGGATCGCGTCAGCTCGGCGAACTGTTCCACGCCGACGCCCGCGATCTAGGTGTCAGACTGATCGCGCCCGACCGTCCGGGGTACGGCCGCTCGGACCCGTGGCCCGAGCGCTCGATCGCCGACGCCGGGACGTACCTCACCGACCTTCTCGACGACGCCGGCGTCGAGACGGCGGGCGTGATCGGGTTCTCCGGCGGCGGCGCTCACGCCCTCGCCCTCGCGGCGACGCATCCCGACCGCGTCGGGGCTGTCGACGTCGTCGCCGGCGTGACGCCGCCGAGCACCCGGGAGAAGACGCCGACACCACAGCGCGTGCTCTCGGCACTGGCGAGCGCGACGCCGACGCTGCTCGGCGGCCTGTTCCGTGGGCAGGCGTGGCTCGCCGAACGGCTCGACCCCTCGTTCGTGCTCACGCAGTACACCGACGACCCCGAGTCCATCCCGGAGCGAGCAGGGACGGTAGTGAAAGAGGAGTTCCTCGAAGCGTTCGCCGAATCGAGATCGGGCACCGTCACCGAGTTCCGCAACACCGCGGCGGCGTGGGGCGTTCCGTTCGACGCGCTCGACGCCGACGTTCGCTTCCGGCACGGCGGGAACGACACCAACGTCCCGATTGCGAGCGCGCGTCGACTGTACGAACGGATCCCGTCGGCCGAGTTCCACGCCCTCGACGACGCCGACCACCTCCAGACGTTGCTGCGTGCGGCCCCGGATGCGCTTGCGGCCCAGGCCGACGAGTCGTAGCCCCTGCCCGATGGCTAGCGCTCCCGATCAGGCGTCCAGAGTTCGTTCCACGGCTGGTGCGAAGGACGTTGTACCGGTAGTCGACACGCCGGATGCCGACACCTCGACGGGGTCTTGCCGTCCGCGGGGGAACGTTCTTCGCGCTGGCGACCCACCTCTGCTCGATGAGCGACCCCGACGCCCCCTCCGACCGCGAGGGGCGGCCACTCCGGTACGTGATGGGGCTGTTGTACGCCGTCGCGGGCGTGAGCCACTTCCTCGCGCCGCGGGCGTTCGCACGGGTGGTCCCGCCACAGCTCCCGCGGCCGAAAGCATTGGTGTATCTCTCCGGCGTCGCCGAGATCGTCCTCGGCATCGGCGTACTGTTCGAGCGAACGCGCCGGCGCTCGGCGTGGGGGATCGTCGCCCTGCTGATCGCGGTGTTCCCGGCGAACGTGTACACCGTGACCGACGACGTGGCGCCGGAGCTGGTGCCCGACCGGTTCGCCGACGCTGCCCGCGTCGCGGCGTGGCTCCGGCTCCCGTTCCAGGCCGTGCTGGTGGGCTGGGCGTGGCTGTACACGCGACCGGACGGGAGCGGCGACTGATCTCACCCCGGTAGCTCTTTGCCGGCGCCACGACCACCGCCGGGCATGCCCGAGTACGGCCCCTACCGCCACCTCGACGTCACCGTCGAGGACGGTCTCGCCACGCTCACGATCGACCGCCCCGGGACGCACAACGCGCTGAACACCGCCGCGATGCACGACATCGACCGGGCGTTCGCCGAGATCGGGAGCGACCGCTCGGTCGACGCGGTGGTGATCGAGGGCGCCGGCGAGGCGGCGTTCTCCGCCGGCGCCGACCTCGCGGAGTACGCCGGCCCGACCGAGGAGCACGACCCCACACAGCGCGAGCGACAGGAGCGGTTCCACGAGATCTTCCGCGCCCCGCACGACTGTCACGCGCCCGTGATCGCGAAGATCGACGGGTTCTGCGTCGGCGGCGGCCTCGTGCTCGCGCTCTACTGCGATCTCCGGATCGCCAGCGAGCGCTCGACGTTCGGCCTGCCCACCGCCGCGGTCGGCCTGCTGCCCACCGGCGGCGCGACCCGGCGACTGGTCGACGCCGTCGGCGAATCGACCGCGAAGGAGCTGGTGTTCACCGCCGAGCGGATCGACGCGGCCCGCGCCCGGGAGGCCGGCCTGCTGAACGGCGTCGTCCCCGCGGAGTCGCTGGACGAGCGGGTCGCCGAACTCGTAGCGTCGATGAGCGAAGTGGGTGACGAAGCCAGAGAACGGGCGAAGCGGGCGATCAACGCCGCCGTCGCGGCGCCTGACCCCGCGGCAGCGCGGGCCCGCGAGGCGTCGCTGTGGTGGGAACAGTTCGAGAGTTCGGAGCGCCGGGAGCGCGTCGACGCGTTCCTCGACGGGTAGCTCAGTTCTCCTCGTCGGCTTCGGCGTCGTTCGCGTCCGTCTCGTCGACTTCCGCTCCCTCGTCGGCTTCTTCGGCTTCTGCGTCCGTCTCCTCGTCTTCCTCCTCGGTCGCCGCAGCTTCTTCTTCACCGTCCTCGGCCGCTTCGTCCTCCTCCGCAGCCGATTCCTCGTCGTCCGCCGGGGCTGCCTCGTCGCCTTCCTCCACGGTCCCCTCAGCTTCCTCGTCGCCTTCCTCCGCCTCGGCCGCTTCGTCCTCCTCCGCAGCCGCCTCGTCGCTCTCGGCCGCTTCCACGGCGTCCATCGCGTCGGCGGCGGCGCCGTCGACCGGCTCGTTCGCCTCGTTCTCGGCCGCGACGGGGCCGGCGCCGCGGACGACGCTCTCGCTGGGGGTGTCCTCCTCGTCGACGCCCTCGTAGTTGTACATCAGGTACAGCATGGACCCGATGATCAGGACGAGGAAGCCGATACCGCCGACGTAGGTGAATATGGGGTCGACCATACCTCCCTCTACCTCCGGGGGGACTGTATGTGCTACGGCTTCCGTTCGGCGGCTGCGGCGGCGTTTCGCGCGGACCGCCTCGCCGACCGTCGGCCATTTGTCCGTCCGCGACCAACGAGTGGTGTGAGCGCGACCACTCTCCACCGGCCCGCCCACCGCGACGCGCTGGAGGCGCTGTCGGTCGCGTTCGACCGGGGGGAGCTGGTCACCGTGTTCGGCCGCTGTACCGTCGAGTACGACGGCCGCGCGGCCTCCTCGCTGGGGCCGGGCGACCGCCTGCTGATTCTCAAACCCGACGGGACGGCGCTGGTCCACACCGACGAGCAGCGCACGCCAGTGAACTGGCAGCCGCCGGGCTCCGAACACCACGTCGCGGTCCGCGACGGCCGCCTGCGCGTGCGCAGCGAGCGCGAGAACCCCGACGAGACGCTCGACGTGCGGTTCGAGCGCGTCGAGCAGGTGTCCGCCCTCCCGGTCACCGGCGGCCGGAGCGTCGACGTGTACGGCAGCGAGGAGGACCTCCGACAGCGGATCCTCGACGACCCCGACCTCGTGGAGCCGGGGTTCGAACCCGAAGCCACCGAACGCGAGACCGCGGCCGGCCCCGTCGACGTGTTCGGCCACGACGACGAGGGGCGGCCCGTGATCGTCGAACTCAAGCGACGCCGCGTCGGCCCGGATGCGGCGGGGCAGTTAGGCCGCTACGTCGAGGCACTCTCCCGTGAACTCCCCGACGATGTCGAGGTTCGCGGGATTCTCGTCGCCCCGTCGGTGACCGACCGAGCCCGGGAGCTGCTGGCCGAGAAGGGGCTCGCACACGTCGCCGTCGAGCCGCCGGACGAAGCGAGACCGTCGGAGGACGGCACGGTCGGGGGGGCCTCCACGCCGGTCGAGCGTGAAGACGGCTGACGGGGCGGGCGTGCATCGAAGGCTTTAATCGCTGCCTGGGCGTCAAAACAGCCAAGTAGCTATGTCTGACAAGCCCGCCTCCATGTACCGGGAGATCGACAAGCCGTCGTACACCCGGCGCGAGTACATCACCGGTATCCCCGGATCGAAGATCGCCCAGCACAACATGGGCGACCTGCAGGCAGATCCCGACGACTACCCCGTCAAGATCTCCCTGCGCCCCGAGGAGACGCTGCAGATCCGCCACGGCTCGCTCGAGTCCGCGCGGCTCTCTGCCAACCGTCACCTGATCAAGGAGCTCGGCGAGGGCAACTACAAGATGGTGCTCCGCAAGTTCCCCCACGAGGTGCTCCGGGAGAACAAGCAGGCGACCGGCGCCGGCGCCGACCGTGTCTCCGACGGGATGCGGCAGGCGTTCGGGAAGCCGGTCGGCACCGCCGCCCGCGTCGACAAGGGCGATAGCGTCTTCACGGCCTACTGCGACGTCGAACAGGCCGACGCCGTGAAGGAGGCGTTCCGCCGCGCCTACAACAAGATGTCGCCGCCCTGCCGCATCGTCGTCGAGCGCGGCGAGGAGCTGCTCGTCCGGTAACCGCCCGCGTCCTTTTCGCCGCCGACCGATCGAACGGTCACCTGCAGGATCGATCAGCTGTTTGATTAGTTCCGTACCTGTCCGAATTCTACGAGAACACTGAACACAGCCGAGGAATCGGGAACCCGTATGGCAGAGCATCCGGTCCCCACCCTCCCACCCCTCACCCTCGGAAACGTCGCGCTCGCCCTGCTCGGACTCCCGCTGTTCGTCGTCCTCCTGGGAGTGACCGACACCGACCTCCACCCGATAGCGACCATCGGCGTCTACTGCGCGTTCGCGGCCGTCGTCGTCGGCGTCGCCCTGTACGGCGAGGAGCTATCGCCGGCCGACATCGGCTTCCGGCGGCCCGAACTCGTCGATTTCGCGTACCTCGTCGCGACCACCGTCGTCGTTCTGGCTGTGTACGTCGTGACGCCGCCGCTGATCGAGTCGCTGGGGCTGCCCGTCCGATCGGGTGCCGGCGCGATGGGCGCCGGCGCCGGGATCGGCGTGGCGATCGCCCGGTCGGTGACCAACGGCGTCGTCGAGGAGATCCTCTTCCGGAGCTACCCAATCGAACGGCTCCTCGCGTCCACCGACAGTCCGCTGCTCGCCGGCGGCGTCACGTGGCTCGTGTTCACGGCCGCACACGCGCTGAACTGGCCGCTCGGGAGCCTCCTCCAGACCGCGCTGGTCGCCGCGGTGCTCACGGTCGTCTACCTGCGTCGGCGCACCCTCCTCCCCGTCGCCGGCGCGCACGTCCTCGTGTGGGTGTTCGCGACGCTCGGCCAGCACTACGGCGGAGCGTAGCACCCTTCCACCCCGGGCGCGAACGCTGACCCGTGCCCTACCAGCGTCTGGCCCGACGGCTGGCCGACGACCCCGCCCCGACGGTGAGCACGCTCCCCGACGGGAGCGTCGACCGCTACTGTCGGCTCTCGGCGGGCGCGCTCGACCCCATCGAGCGCCGGCAAACGTTCGTCCGCGAGACCGAACGCGGCGGCCGGAAGGGGTTCGGGCTCGACCCGGAGTTCGTCGAACCCGGCGGGCAGGCGGTCAACACCGCCCAGCAGGCCCACGCGCTGGGCGCGGACGCGACCTGCTACGGCCACCTCGACGACCCCGAACCGGGGCGTGACGCCTTCGCGGACCTGCCGTTCGACACCGTCTCGATGGGCCGAGCGGCGATCGTGAACGTGCTCGACTTCGCGGACGAGGACCTGATGCTGGTCGAAGCATCGCCCGACATCCCCGAGTGGGAACTCGCCGACCTGCGCGAGGCCGCGCCGCTGCCGGTCGTGTTCGGCGCCGACAGCGAGGGACGGAGTCCCTCTAGCGACCGGGCGTCGCCCGGTCATGCGGTCGCCTGCGCCAACTGGGTGTCGACCCCGGGGATGGCCGACGCGTTTCACGAACTCGGCGAGGCGTCGCTCCCGCGCGTGCCGTTCGTGTTCGACCCCGGCGACGTGCTGGGGAGCGATCCCGAAGCTCACCGCGAACTCCGGGAAGCAGTCCGCGCACTCGGGGACAGCGTCGACATCGCGCTCTCGGTGAACCGGACCGAACTGAAGGCGATCACCGCCGCGCTCCCCGACCCGCCGGCGCCGCCCGTCGACGACGAGGACCGCGTGATCGCGATCCGTGAGGGGACCGACGCCGCCGCGGTCGTGAAACACGGGAAGGAAGAGGCGCTAGCCGCGACCGAGGAGGGGATCGTTCGCGTGGACAACCCCGTGGTCGAGGACCGCCGGCAGATCGGGGGTGGCGACCGCTTCGCGGGCGGGCTCGCGGTCGGGCTGGGCGCCGACTGGGAGTGGCCGGTCGCGCTCGCCTGCGGGAACGCGTGTGCGAGCCACTACGTCGCGACCGGCGAGACCGCGTCGGCGACCGTGCTGCGGGAGTGGCTGGTCGAGAACGGGATCGCCTAGTCGAGGCGGTCGACCGCGTCGCGCAGTAGCCCGTCGATGATCTCGGGCGTCGTCGGGTGGAACGCCCGATCCGGGATCTCCCGGGCATCCAGCCCCATCTCGACGATCACTTGCATCGTCTTGGCCATGGCATCGGCGTGGTAATGCAGCCCCTGATAGCCGACGACCGTGCCGTCGCGGGCGACGACGAGTTCCGCGAGGCCGCGTGACGCGTCCTTGGTCTTGAACACCCCGTCGTCCGACGCCTGCCGGCGCGTGACGATCGGATCGTCCAGTTCCTCACGGGCGGTCTCGGCGGTGTGGCCCACTCTGGTGTACGGGTAGACGCCGGCGCCGGTGAACATCACGTGGTGAGGGGTGAACTCGAACGCCTCCAGTTCCTCGTCCCGGCCGTGTGCGAGGATGTTCTCGGCGGCGAGCTGCCCCTGCTCCTTCGCGATATGCAGCAGCGGCTCCTTGTCGTTCACGTCGCCGGGGAAAAAGAGCGTCTCGGCGTCCGCGGCCTGCATCGTGTCCTCGACGAACCCGGGGCCGACGTCGACGCCCGCGGTTTCCAGCCCGAGACCGTCGACGTTCGGGCGGCGGCCCGTGAAGAGGAACAGTTCCTCCGCATCGATCACTCGTTCCGCTCCTGAGTCCGTCTCGCAGGTGAGCCGAACCCCGTCGTCGGTCGGTTCGAGCGCCTTCTCGTCGGTGGTCGTGAGGATCTCGACGCCGAACTCCTCGCGGTACATCTCGAGCAGTTCGTCGCCGAACGCCGGCGGCGCGTCGTCGAGCGGTCGCTCGTCGTGCTCGATCACGGTCAGATCGACGCCCGCCTCCGCCAGGTAGGGGACCATCTCCAGCCCGACGTAGCCAAAGCCCATCACTACCCCCGAGTCCGGGAGCTCGGTCGCGTCGAGCACGTCCGCGGAGTCCATGTACTCGACGTCCTCGATCCCGGGGAGGTCGGGGACGTTCAGCGTGCTGCCGGTACTGACCGCGACGTAGTCGGCGTCGAGCGTGCGGGTCGGGTCGCTCCCGGGACCGTCCTCGTACAGTTCCACGCGGTCGGCGCCGTCGAGGCGCGCGGTCGCGTGGACGAACTCGACGCCCTCGCGCTCGGCGAGGTCGTGGACGTGCCCCCGGCGGTGTTCGGCGAAACCGAGGACGTGATCGTCCTTCGTGTCGACGATCGATTCGAGATCCATCTCGTGGGCGCCGCCGTCGAGGCGGTGGTCCGCGCGGGCCTGGTAACGGTGGGCAGCCGCGGAGAGCACCTCCTTCGACGGCATACAGCCCCGGAGGATACAGAGCCCGCCGCCGGGCTCGCCGTCGTCGACGAGCGTGAGACGATCGATCTCCCCGCCGACGTGGTCGACCAGTCCGTCCGCGACCGCGACGCCGGCGCTACCGTAGGCACCGATGATGACGACGTGCATAGTCGCGCCACGGGTTGGGGAGTGAAAGACCTACTCACCTACTCCGCCAACGGCAGCACGATCCCGAACAGGATCGGGCTGAGCACGAACAGCAACAGCCCGGTTCCCGCGGCCACGAGGAACAGCGTCTCCTCCCACGCGGGGACCGAAACGTAGTTCTCTGCGGCGTACCCCCCGATCTCGCCCAGAACCATGAGGGCGAGGCCGAGGAGGACGCCGCGCTTGACGAACGCCGGGTAGTCGATGGATCCGTATCTGCCCATCTCGGATCGGCCGAGAGCGTGTTTTCACATACGTCTTTCGGAGGCGAAACGCGTATCATCCCGAGCGAGTACCGCAGTTCAAGGCTTCGGAACTCGCCGAGATGGCGGTCGAAATCGGGACGCTGCTCGTCTACTGCGTCTCCATCTCGCGTTCGAGCTCGCGCAGGCGCTCGACGCGGTTCTCCGTGCTCGGGTGGGTGCTGAACAGTTTGCCGACGAAGCCGGACCGGATCGGGATGACGAAAAAGGCGTTCATCTCCGAGGTCTCGCGCAGGTCCTCCTGGGGGACGCGGTCCATGCTGCCGTCGATCGTCATCAGCGCCGACGCCAGCGCGGCTGGTTTGCCCGTGATCGCCGCGCCGCCGCGGTCGGCCGCGAACTCGCGGTACCGCGAGAGCAGGCGGATCAGCAGGAACGAGAGCAGCCACACCGCGAAGGAGATCACGACCGCGACGAGGACTGGCGCGCCGCCCTGACGGTCGTGGCCGCCGCCGCCGAACAGGAAGCCGAACCGGACGACCATGAACGCCAGCGTCGAGAGGAACGAGGCGATGGTCATCACCATCACGTCGCGGTTCTTGACGTGGGCGAGCTCGTGGGCCAGCACGCCCTCCAGCTCCTCGTCGTCGAGGGTGCGCAGCAACCCCCGGGTCACACAGACGGTCGCACTCTTCTTCGACCGGCCCGCGGCGAACGCGTTGGGCACCCGCATGTCCGAAACGGCGACTTTGGGCTTGGGGAGGTCGGCCTGCTGGCAGAGGCGCTCGATCGTCGCGTGGAGTTCGGGGTACTCCTCGCGTTCGACCTCGTGGGCGCCCATGCTCCGCAGCGCGAGTTTGTCGCTGAAGAAGAACTGCCCGACCATGAACAGCCCCATCACGACGACGATACCGGTCATGCCGATATCCGTCAGCGAGAGGGCGCCGATGAAGACCACGTAGAGGAGGCCGAGCAGCAGCATGGTCACGGCCATGCGCGCCCGCAGCCCCCAGTCCGCTTTCCACTCCATACCGTCGAATGGGCGTTCAGGGGTTTAAACCCTCCCCGCCCGTCGGCGTCGACACCGACCGAGGGCGCGGCCGCCACCGGGGAGGCTTTCCCCTCGGCGACGCCAGCGAGGGTATGGACACCGTCGTCGTCACCGGTGGCCGCGGCGCCTCGGGGCGTTGGGTCGTCAACCGCCTGCGCGAGGAGGACGAAGTCGTCGTCGTCGACCGCGACCACCCCGGTTTCGGCGCCGAACCGGTCGGAAACGTCGACTTCCGGGCCGCCGACCTCACGGACCGCGGCGCCGTCCGCGAACTGATCGCGGGCATCGACCCCGATGTTGTCGTCCACTGGGGTGCGATCCCCGCGCTCGGCCGCCACCCCGAGGGTGAAGTGTTCGAGAACAACGCCGTCGCGGCGTACAACGTCCTCACCGCGGCGGGCGAGGCGGGCGCCCGGATCGTCCAAGCCTCCAGCGACGGCGCGTACGGCTTCTTCTTCGCCGAGGAGACGCCGCTGCCGGACGAACTGCCGATCACCGAGTCACACCCGCGACGGCCGGCGGACGGCTACGGGCTCTCGAAAGTCGCCGCCGAGGAGGTCGCCGCCGGCGTCGCGCGCCGCCACGGCGTGCAGGCGGTGTCGATCCGCCCCTCGTGGATTCAGGAGCCCGGGGGGTATCCGTGTCGGGAGCCGGAGTATACCGAGGACCTCGACGCCGGCGCGGGGAACTACTGGTCCTACGTCGACGCCCGCGACGTGGCGTCGATGGTCGAGGCGGCGCTGGCGACCGAGTTCGCGTCCGAGGGGGGCCACGAGGCGTTCAACTGCGTCGCCGCGGACAACGCGCTGGGCGAACCGCTGGCTGAACTGTTGGAACGCTACTACGGCGACGTTCCGGACGCTGGGTCGGGCGTCGACGGCGACGGCTCGGCGTACAGCGTCGGGAAGGCCGAGGAGCTGTTGGGGTGGGCGCCAGAGCACTCGTGGCGGGAGGCGGCAGACGAGAACGTTCCGCGCCCGACGCTGGTTCGGGACTGAACAGGTCGGGGGTCGACGCCCGGCCGTCGCCGCGAAGCGAACGCATTTGCCCTCGCCGGCACAGCCCTATCCATGCGACTCGCACGGATCTCGACCGGCGACGGCGTCGTCGCCGGCGAGTACGACGACGGCGTGGTGCGAAGCGACGGCGACGAGTACGTGGTGGGCGAGGACGGGACGCTCGCGCCGCCGTGTGACCCCTCGGCGGTGTACTGTATCGGGCGGAACTACGCCGAGAACCTGGAACGGAAGGGGTACGAGCGCCCCGAGCAGCCGACCTTCTTCATCAAGCCGCCGGCGTCGGTGATCGGTCACGAGGCGCCGATCCCGTACCCGACGTTCTCCGAGGAGGTGACGTACGCGGGCGAACTCGCGGCGGTGATCGGGCAGCGCTGTCACGATCTCTCCCCGGCGGAGGCGGAGAGCGTCGTCCAGGGGTTCACCATCATGAACGACGTCGACGCGCTGGACCAGCCGGGGCTCACCTCGCGGAAGGCGTTCGACGGCTCCGGGCCGCTGGGGCCGTGGATCGAGACCGACGTGGATCCGCGGAGTCTGGAGATGCACACCGACATCAGCGGCGAGCGCCGGCAGGACGCGAACACGGAGCTGATGCTGTGGGGGCCGTACGAACTGATTTCGTTCCTCTCGGAGCGGTTCACGTTCCGGCCGGGGGACGTGATCGCGTTCGGGAGTCCGGGGAATCCGGGGACGATCGAGCCGGGCGACGAGGTGGAGATCTGGTACGAGGGAGTGGGGACGCTGCGGAATTCGGTGGAGTAGTCGGATTCGGTCGGTGAGTTGCTGTTGGTGGTGGTTTTGACGGTAACAGGGGTTCGGTACTCGACTACCGAGACAGCAGGTCGATCGTTGACAACTGGGACAGCAACCGCGACAGCATCTCGAAGTATGACCACTTGTGACCGCACCGCCCCTCACGGACCTCAGACCTCCCCAGCCGACTCGGTCGCTCACGTCCGTTCGCTCCCTCGTCCCTCGCGCTCGGTCGGCGCACGGAGGCGCCGACGCTTCGCGCCGACAGCGACCGCGGTGCGGTGGACGCGAGGGCTCGCCATCGGTCGGCGAGCCCGTGGGGAGGATGCGGGGAAGACCATCGCGGTGCTGTCGCGGTACAAGAGGTCATGCTTCGAGACGCTGTTGCTGTTCGCGGTCGGAATCTCCGAATCACCGTTACTGTCCACGGTCGGGATCACCGAGTCGCTCACCAGTCGAGTCCCGATCCATCACCACACAGCTCACAACACGTAGCGCGGCGCTTATCAGTCCGAACCGACCACTTCCCAGTAATGAGTAAGTCCGGCGAGTTCTGCCCTCGCTGCGGCGACGACGTGCCCGAGCGCCCCGAGCCGTTGCCCGGGGAGCCGCGGGACCGCGACGCCGCACTCTGTGACGCCTGCTACTTCGAGCAGTTCGACCTCGTCGACGCGCCCGACCGCATCGAAGTGCTCGTCTGCTCGCGCTGCGGTGCGGTCCACCGCGGCAACCGCTGGGTCGACGTCGGCGCGAAAGACTACACTGACGTCGCCGTCGACGAGGTCGCCGAAGCGCTCGGCGTCCACCTCAAGGCCGAACAGGTCCAGTGGGGCGTCGACCCCGAACAGGTCGACCAGAACACGATCCGTATGCACTGCACGTTCTCCGGGATCGTCCGGGGGACGCCCGTCGAGGAGCAGGTCGTCGTCCCCGTCAAGGTCTCCCGAGGCACCTGCAAGCGCTGTGGCCGCATCTCCGGCGGCGCCTACGCCGGCGAGGTGCAGGTCCGCGCCGAGGAGCGCGAACCCACCAAGCAGGAGCGCGAGCGCGCCATGGAGATCGCCGACGAGATGGTGCGGGAGCGGGAGGCCGACGGCGACCGCGACGCGTTCGTCACCGAGGCCAAACCCGTCGACGACGGCGCCGACATCAAGCTCTCGACCAACAAGCTCGGCCGCGCGCTCTCGAAGCGCCTCGTGGAGGAGTTCGGCGGCGACTTCGAGGAGTACGCCACCCTCGTGACCGAGGACTCCGACGGCAACGAGGTGTACCGTGTGACGTTCGCGGTCCGCCTCCCGCGCTACCGGCCGGACGAGATCATCGACCCCGAGGACGGCGACGGGCCGGTGCTCGTCAGCTCCGTCCGCGGGAACCTCAAAGGGATCAGACTCACCTCCGGCGAGCGCTACGAAGCCCGGTTCGACGAGGGTGACGCCCCCGACGCGATCCGACTCGGCGATCGCGACGACGCCGTCGACACGACCGTCGTCGCCGTCGAGGACGAGCACGCGGTGCAGGTGCTCGACCCCGAGACGTTCGAGACGGTGAGCATCCCGCGACCCGACTTCTTCGACGCCGAGGCCGACGAGGTGGCGGTGCTGAAATCCCGCTCGGGGCTGCATATGGTGCCCGCGGACGGCGAGGGGTCCGCGAGCGCCGACGACTGAGCGGCGCCGACGCGGGAGTTTAAGCCCCTGGACCGGCGTGCTCGAGTATGGACTGGAAGCAGCTGCTCGCGATCACGATGGTCGCCCTGATGCTCGGCTCCTCGATGGCGTACGCGCTGGCGCTCTAAGGGCGGTACTCCACGTTCACTGCGTCGTACACCCACCCCAGCAGCGGCCGACTCGTCCCCTCCGGGCGCTCGACGTCGACCTCGCCCCACCGGTCGTACTCGTAGCGCTGCCAGTCGCCCCCGTTCCGGTTCGTGCGGATCGTGATCGACTGCAGCCAGCCCGACTCGGCGTCGACGGCGACGGTGACGTTGCCGTCGAACGACTCGGGCGGGGCAGGCGCCCCCGCCGACGTGCCGAGCAGGCGGCTGGCAACCGTGTCGTTGTCGGTCCGGAGCCGGATCGTGCCGTTCGACTCCGAGACGGTCGTCTCCACGGCGTCGCTCGCGAGCGTCGCCGCCAGATCACCGCGGTCGAGGCGGTCCGCACTCCGCCAGAGGATCAGCGCGCGCGATTCGGTGCGGTCGGCGTCGTCGGGGAAGTCGGTGAACGTCGCGCTGACCTCGTCGGCGTAGGTGTCCGGCCCGGTCGCGACGTACCCCTCGCCGGCGTCGGTCGCGTACTCGCGGGCGGTGTGCTCCACGAGGTAGCGGATGTACACACACCCCCCGGCGCGGCGCGTGACGTTCTCGCGGTCGCAGGGCGTGACCCAGTCCATCCGGTAGTCGTTGGTGCCCGTGGCGTTCAGCGCCGCGAACGCGACCTGCTCGGGCGGCGCGTCGGTGTCGACCGACTGGGACTCGGGGGTAGAGTAGAACGGGTCGGCGACGCCGACCGCGCCCATGAGCAGGACGGTCAGGACGGCGGCGATCGCCATCCGCCGGAGGATGTCCTCGCCGAAGCGGGCGCGGAGGGCGTCGGTGAGACGGCTCACGAGTCACCCCATACGTCCCGACTGGTGTGACTGCTCATCCGTCACCCCATACGTCCCGACTGGTGTGACTGCTCATCCGTCACCCCATACGTCCGACAGCGGATGGTTCTCACGCTTCTCCGCCTCGGCCTCGGTCTTGTTCGCCGGCGAACTGCCGTCGGAACTCGATCCCGAACCGGACGACGCCCCCGTCGAAGACGACGAACTCGACCGAGTCCCGGAACCGCTCGACTGCTGTCGCCGTCCGCTCTGGCCCCCCTGCGAACGCGCGCTCGGGCTGGCGTCGACGCCCGCGAGCGCGGCTGCGGGGTCGGCCTCGGGGAGATCCGGCCGGGAGAGTCGGTCGACCTGCTCCTGGAACCACTCGGGGATGTCCGTACTCGCGCGGTCGAACAGTTCGAGCAGCGAGTCGTCCGCGAGGTAGGTGGCGCCGTAATCCTCCGGCGAGCGCACGACGCGACCGCAGGCCTGGATCACGGTTCTCAGGGCCGCGCGGTAGTACCACGCCCACTGGCCCTCCTCCAGTCGCTGCTCGACCCGGGAGTCCTTCGTGTTGAGGTACGGCGCCTTGCAGAGCACCTGCCAGCGGCAGAGGTCGCCCTCCAGGTTCAGCGCCTCCTCCATCTTCACCGAGAGGAACAGTTCGGGTTCGTCGCTGGCTTTCCACGCTTCCAGCTGCGCGTCGCGGTTCTCCCGGTCGTGGACGCGCACGCGACCGCCGACGCCCAGCGCGGCGAGTCGGTCGGCGAGCGGCTCCTGGATCCCGTAGGAGTGGCAGTGAACTAGCCCCTTCTCCTCACTGTGTTTCGCCAGCAGCCGGACGACGAGGTCGGCGATCTTCGGCAGCGTCTCGTCGCGGCGTTCGTACGTCATCTTCCCCTGCGTGACGTCGTACAGCGGGCGGTTCTCGACGGGGAACGTGTGGCCCACCTCCACGAGCGCGACGTCCTCGGGATCGAGACCGACGCCGCGGCAGAACGCCTCCTTGTTGAGGATCGTCGCCGACAGCAGCGCGAACTTCGACCCGCGGTCCCAGACGGTGTGCTGGAGGTACTTCGCGGGGTCGAGCGGCTTGATCGTGATCGATCCGCCCGCACCGTCGGGCTGATCGACGACCCACGTCGTCGGCGAGTTGGGGTCGCGGTACTCCTCGACGAAGTAGGAGAGTTCGCTGATGAGCTCCTGCAAGCGATCCCGCCGGGCGGCCTCCTCGGGGGTGAGTTCGGGGTTGGCGAGCAGTTCGTCCTTCTCGGCCTCACAGCGTTCGAGCAGCTGTTCCGAGAAGCGGACGGCGCCCTCGACCGGATCG
Organism: Halolamina sp. CBA1230; assembly: GCF_002025255.2. Classification (GTDB taxonomy): domain Archaea; phylum Halobacteriota; class Halobacteria; order Halobacteriales; family Haloferacaceae; genus Halolamina. The sequence continues at coordinate 2,326,148 of NZ_CP054587.1, read as the reverse complement.
CCCGTCGCCTCCGTCACGTCCGGCACGTCCACCTCGTCCCAGACCGGGACCCGGCGGGGCGTGAGTTCGACGGCGGCGTACATCTCGGCCCACTCCGCGAGCCCGTGGGCCTCGTCGACGACGACGACGTCGCGCATCCGGAACACGTCGCTGCCGGCGGTTTGCATGAAGTACGCGAGCGTCATCGCCGCGATCGGTTGGTTGCTCGCGATCGCGCGGTCCGAGAAGTACGGACAGCGATGACGGACCGTGCAGTCGAACCCCTTCTTGCGGACGCAGGGGGCCTGGTCGACCGGCGTGTCGTGCTCGCCGGGGAGGATGCAGTCGTAGTTGTTCTTGCCGCGGATCACCCGGAAGTCCTCGAGCAGCTCGTCGGCCTCCACGTCGTCGAGCTGGCTGACCTGCGGCGTGGTGTAGTAGGCGCCGGTGGGCTGGGCGGGGTCGGCCTCCTCGACGGTTCTGGCGGCGCCCATGATCGACCGCGCGAGGAGGGACTTGCCGCTGCCCGTCGGCGCGCGCACGAGCACCACGTCGTTCCCGGCCGCGAACGCCTCGCGGATCTCCGCGAGCGCCCGCTCCTGGTTGCCACGGAAGGAGGGCGCGGGGAACGAGTCGGGGATGCGGGCGGGATCCACTCTGTTTGGTGGTACGCGGTCGGGCGGATGAATGTAGCGGACGTGGTCGAGCGATCAAGGGTGGTCGTCGGTGGGGCTGTCTCAGCACGCGGCAGCGAGAGCTGCGATAGTGTCTCGATCGTTGGCAACTAGAAACAGCACCCGCGACAGCAACTCGATCGTTGGCCACTTGCGACCGCGAGGTGCCGGACACAGGGTCCGTCATCAGAAATCAAAGATTTCTGATTGGCAGACGAGAATCTCCGATTCTCGTCGACGTCGCCGGACTACGTCCGGCTGGCAGCCGAGAGTCTTTGACTCTCGGCGACGTCACCAGAACGCGAAGCGTTCTGGTTGGCTAACGGGAGTGCTACGAGAGGCGCGTTGCGCCTCTCGGCATCACCGGAAATCAGAGATTTCCGGTTAGCAGTCAGAACTCGAAGAGTTCTGACGACATGACGAGAGAGCGAAGCTCTCTCGAACCACTTCGCTCCCGTGAACGGCGCAGCCCCGAGTCCCCACCCCTCCCCCCGCGTTCCCGCGAGCGAAGCGAGCGGGAAGCAGCGAGAGCCTGCGGCTCTCGCCCGCCTCGCCGACCGCTGGCGAGCGCGAGGCGTCCACCGCCACCGCACCGCCGTCGCTGTCGGCGCGAAGCGCGAGTCCCTCCGTGGACGAGCCAGAGCGGGATCGAAGATCCCGCAGGCCGTACGGGCGACGCACGGGTCGCCCGTACGACAGCGCGAGGGACGACTGACCGAGGGAAACGAGGGAAGGAGTCGGCTGGGGAGGTCCGAGGGCTGTGTGGGGCGGTGCGATCGCAAGTAGTCATGCACACTCCGCGGTCGTGTTGGCGGCGGTATCCGCGCTAAAAGGCCCGACTGAACCGACGACTGGCCGTGTTCGTCGACGCATCCGACCTCTCACCCGAGTGTCCGACCGTCCACCCACATCGACCACCCACTACCGCACTACGTCCGCCTCCACACCATCGATCCCCTCGACCTCGGCGCGAACGTGCGATCCGGGCTCGATCACGCCCGCACCGGGGGTGCCCGTCGAAATCACGTCGCCGGGCTCCAAGGTCATCACGTCGGAGTGATACGCCACCAGCTCCCGCGGCGGGAACGTCATGTTGCCGACGACGTTCTCCGCGACCGTCTCGCCGTCGATCACCGTCCGAACCGTCGTCCCGGAGAGATTCGTCCCCGACTCCGGAACCGCGAGATGCGGGCCGAGCACGAGGAACGTGTCGAAGCTCTTCGCCCGAGTGAGGAAGCGAGGGTTGCGCTGAAGCACGTCCTCGGCGGTCACGTCGATCACCGGCGCGTAGCCCGCGATGACGTCTGCTGCGTCCCCGACGTCGACGTTCCGGCACGTTCGGCCGATCACGACCGCCAACTCCGCCTCGGCGGTCACGCGCTCGCTGATCGACGCCGGGGGGAGCCGGATCGGGCCACCCGGCCCGGTCGCGGCCGTCGCCGGCTTGAAGAAACTCGCCGGCTCCTCGGGCGCGTCCTCCGAGAGGTCGCCGGCGTGTTCGACGTAGTTGAGGCCGATACCGAACAGTTTGCCCGGATCGTCGAGGAACGCGCCCAGCGAGAGGTGCTCGCGAGGGATCCTCTCGGCGGTGGCGTTGTCGGGGGCAGGCAGATCACCCCCGGCCGCGGCGAGGAGCGCGTCGCGGACGCTCGCGTGCTCGGGCGTGGCTGCGTCGAGCGGGACGAACCCGTCGTCGTCGCCCAGCAACGGGTCGCCGTCGGTGGTTCTCGCGAGGTAGCGCATCAGCGCCACCCCCGCGTCGGCGCGTCAGTGCGTGGGTCGGTTGCCATACCCGGGGGTGTTCCCGCCTAACCATCAACGTCCCGGAGCGTGAGGGGAGAGGGAACAGCGTTTTGTGGTTTCCGCGCGAGGTGGACGTATGAAAATGGAGGAGCCCACAGTCGACGTTCCGGACTCCGCCATCCCCCTCGGCGAGCTCGCGGCGGGCCGAAGCGTGCTCGTCCGCGGGCCCGCGATGTCCGGGAAGTACGACCTGCTCCTCCGTCTGCTCGGCTCGCTCGCGGACTGTTCGATCCTCGTCTCCACCAGCCGTCAGGAGCGCGGCGCGCGGGAGGACTTCGCCGAGTACGGCGACCCCGACTGCTTCGGGATCGTCGACTGCGCGAGCCGGGTGCAGGGGAGAGACGACGACGAGGGCGACCTCGTTCGCTACGCCTCCTCGCCGAACAACCTCACCGAGGTGGGCGTGAAGTTCACCGACCTCGTCGACAGTTTTCAGGACGACGGCGTCGACCACGCCGCCGTCGGCGTCCATTCGCTGTCGGAGCTACTGATGTACGACGGGACCGAGCAGGTGTACCAGTTCATCCGCGTGCTGCTCGCCGAGTCGCAGGGGATGGACTGGCCCACCGTCGCCGTGATCGACGACGACGCCGCCGGCGAGCAGGCGGTCACCACGCTCACGCAGCCGTTCGACGCCGTGATCACTACCCGGCGCGACGACGACGGCGGGCGCTCGTTCCGCTACCAGGATTCGGGGAGCGAGCCGAGCGAGTGGGTGGCGTTCTGAGCCGACGGCGGTCGAGTCGCCCCACTTTTGCCGCCGCCGCGCCAACCGCCGTCGATGGCCGAGTTCGACCCCGAGACGTTCGAGGAGGAGAAGTACACCGAGCACTTCACCGAGCTCCAGCGCGCCTACAAGAACGCGTTCGAGACGATGAACGGTCGGTACGACTCCGACCTGATCCACGCGATCGACCAGCAGGTGCTCAACGAGTCCGAACCCCACTTCGTCGACGGCCGTTTCGAGGTCGACCTTCCCGAGAGCCCGGAAGACCGCCTGACAGCGGTGAACCCCGACGCCGAACGGCTGCGCGAGACGCTCGATCAGTACACCGACGAGATCGTCGCCGAGCTCCACGAGCTGTTCGGCGTCGAGAAGCCCGAGAACGGCGACTGAGCCGAGACGCGGCCGTCAACCAAACCTATAAACGGCGCGCTCGCCAAGCGTGAGTATGAGCACGGAGAGCCAGTCCGGCGACGACCTTCGCGACCGCGTCAGCAACTTCCTGCGGCGCAACTTCCCGCAGATCCAGATGCACGGCGGTTCGTCCTCGATCACCCACCTCGACCGCGAGTCGGGCGAAGTGCACATCAAGCTCGGCGGCGCGTGTTCGGGCTGTGGCATCTCGCCGATGACGATCCAGGCGATCAAGTCCCGGATGGTCAAGGAGATCCCCGAGATCGAGAAAGTCGAAGCCGACACCGGCATGGACGCCGGCGCCGACGGCGACCTCGGCGGCACCGGCGGCAGCAGCATGAGTCCCGACTTCCCCGGCGAGGGCGACGACGACGGCGAGGACGACGAAGGGCCGCAGGCCCCGTTCTAACTCGCCAGCGTCCAGTTCCCGTGTTTTCGACCCCGTAGCGGCCGCGCCGCTCGGAGTACAACGCCTTTCACCGCGGAGCACTAACCCACCCCCATGAGCGAGGAGTTCGACAAGGAGGCCGAACGGGAGAAGCTCCGCGAGAAGCTGGAGAAAGACGAACAGAAGCGCCAGGAGACCCAGCGCATGAGCGAACTCCTGCTGCAGGGGGCGACGATGACCAACGAGCACTGCGAGAACTGCGGCGACCCCCTGTTCCGCGACGGCGAGGAGACGTTCTGTCCGACCTGTCGCGGTTCCGGCGCGGGGGAACAGCCCGACGAGGCGGCCGGGCAGCCTCAGCAGGCGGGACAGCAGACGACTGATCAGCCCCGGCCCGACGGACAGCAGGCGTCCGAGGAGCCGCGCCAGCAGACTCCGGAGGCGACTCGACCGGCCGGCGATCGGTCGAACGGGACGGCCGAGCCGTCGAACCGTGCCGACGTGACGGAACGAGTGCAGCGTGCCGGGAGCGCCGAACAGTCGGCGGGCCGGCAGTCGTCCGACCCCGCGCAGTCCGCCGGCGCCGATCCGCGAGCCGAACTCCAGCGTGCCGTGACCCGGGCGGCGCGGAAGGCGAACGAGGCGACCGATCCCCGGACCGCGAAACAGTGGCTGGAAGCGTCGAAAGAGGCGGCCGAGGCACTGGAAGCGCTGGAGCGGTAGCCGGGAGCGTCAGCCAGTATACTCGGAGCCGACGACTTCCCGCAGTCGGTCCGCCGTCACCTCGCCGACGCCGTCCACTTCCATCAGATCCTCCTTCTTCGCGGTCATCACCGCCTCGACGGTCTTGAACTCCGCCAACAGCGCCCGCGCGGTGACGGGGCCGATGTCGGCGACGCTGCCGACAACGTACTCCTGCTGTTCGGCCAGCGTTTTCCCTGACTTCTCGCCGTGGACCGACACCTCGCGGTCGCTCTCCTCCTGCTCGCGGCCCGCCACGACTTCGAGGAGGTCGGCAGTGTCGTCTTCGTCCTCGGTGCGGAGCACGCTGGCGTCGAAGTCGATCGCCAGCGAGGAGAGCGCGCCGCGGATCGCGTTGGGGTGGACGTTGCGCTCGCTGTAGAGGTCCTCGCCCTCGAGAATCACCACCGGCCGGGCGTACGCCCGCGAGAGGTCGCCCACCTGCTCGAACATCGAGCGGTCGCCGCCGGTCAGCGTGTCGAGGAAGTCGGCGACCGACTTCCGCTCGACGGCGACGCGATCCGAGAGCACGTAGTCGCCGACCTCCAGCGTTTCGAGGCGGGTCCGGACGCCCTCGCGCCGGGAGAGCTCCTTCGCGATCGGCGAGTCGAGTTCGCGCTGGTCGACGACGATCTCGATCTCCGCCTCGTCCGGGTCGGATTCGGCGGTGGCGACGACGCCCTCCTCGGTGTTGTCGGCCCCGGCATCGTCGGCCGCCTCGGCATCGGCGTCGTCCTCGCCGTCCTGCTCGGCGAAGTCGTCGAGTCCGGGGGAGAGCCGTTCGTCGCGGGCGTCGGCGCTGTCGGCGCTGGACGCCGACCCGTCACCCCCACTGCCTCCCATCGCCGGCGAGCCGTCGAACGCCGAGAGCGCCTGCTGACCGTCGTCCAGCTCCTCCTCCACCTCGTCGGCGACACCTTTCAGCTCCCGGAGCTCCTCCTCCATCTCCTGCTCGCGCCGGCGGGCGATCCAGAAGAAGGCCTCGTCGCGGGTGTCCTCAGCGAGCAGGACGACCACCTTCCCCTCGGCCTGTCGCCCGGTCCGGCCCTTGCGCTGGATGGAGCGGATCGCGGTCGGAACGGGCTCGTAGAACAGCACGAGGTCGACCTCGGGCACGTCCAGCCCCTCCTCGGCGACGGAGGTGGAGACCAGCACCTCGAACTCGCCGTTGCGGAACGCTTCGAGCCGTTCCTGCTGCTGTTTCTGGGTCATCCCGTCCGACCCCTCCTTGTCACCCTGCCCGACGAACTTCCGGGTCTCGAAGCTCTCGCCGAGGAACTCCGTCAGCGCCTCGGCGGTGTCGCGCGATTCGGTGAACACGATGACTCGCTCGCCGTCGCCGATACCCAGCGTCTGGGCGAGCAGGATGCGGGCCTGCGAGAACTTGGGGTGGAGCCCGTCGTACGTGTCGGCTTTCCGCATCGCCCGGCGGACCCGAGGGTCGCTCACCATGCGCTGGCTGGCCTTCGAGGCGCCGGAGGAGCGGGCGTCCTCGCGCTGGCGCTCGAAGTAGCGCCGGACGGACTCGACGGACTGGGTCTCGACCAGTTCGACCGCGCGGCGGAGCTTCATCACCTCCGCGTGGGTGCTCATCCCCTGGTACCCCTCGCTCTGGTCGTTGTTGATCAGCTTCTGCAGCTCCGCGCGCATCCCGTTGAGCTTCTTCTGTGAGAGATCCGGCTGAGTGGTGTTGGTGACGCCCAGCTCCTTCAGATCCTCCAGTCGCTCCGTGATGACTTCGTTCAGGAGCTCCCGCATCTCCAAGATCTCCTCGGGCAGTTCGACGCGCTCCCACTGCACGTCGGTGTCGTGGGTGAACTCGTCGACGTCGGCGTCCTCCTCGGTCATCACTTCCACCTCCGAGAGCCCGAGGTTCTCACAGACTTGGAGGATCTCCTCCTCGTCGCCGCCGGGGGAGGCGGACATCCCCGTCACGAGCGGGTCGGCGGCGTCGGCGTGGTAGCGCTCCGCGATGTAGACGTAGGCGTAGTCGCCGGTCGCGCGGTGGCACTCGTCGAACGTGACGTGGGTCACGTCCGACAGCGAGACGCGGTTGCCCACGAGGTCGTTCTCGACGACCTGCGGGGTGGCGATAACGACGGTCGCGGAGTCCCAGAGTTCGGCGCGGTCGTCCGGGCTCACGTCGCCGGTGAACACGACGATCTCGTCGTCCGGAACCTGGAGGGCTTCGCGGTAGAACTCGGCGTGCTGCTGGACCAGCGGCTTCGTCGGCGCCAGCATCAGTGCCTTCCCGCCGACGGTGTCCAGCCGTTCGGCCGTGACGAGCAGCGAGACCGTCGTCTTCCCGAGGCCGGTGGGGAGACAGACGAGCGTGTGGGCGGCCTTCGCGGTGCCCGCGAGCTCGAGCTGGTAGCGCCGTTGCTCGAGGAAGTCGGGGGTCAGCAGCGGGTGGTCGATCCGGCCGACGTCGTCGGTGGCCGCCATTTGGCCCTACTGGGGCGCGCTCGCCGATAAGGGTTCGGCGAGCGAGGTGGAACTGAAACGAGGGTGGTTCGGGGCCGCTCAGACGATCTGCTCGCCGTCGTCGTCGTAGACGGCGATCGCGTCGACGGGGCAGGCCCGCGCGGCGAACTTCGCGTCGAGTTCCGCGTCCTCGGGCACCTCGCGGACGAACAGGTCCGCCTCGGCCTCCTCACTATCGACGAGCACCGCTTTCCCGGCGTCCTCGTCGCGCTCGAACGCGTCCCACTCGGCGACGCACTGGAACATCCCGATACAGGTGTCCCGGTCGTACTCGATTCGCATGGGCGGGCGTTCGTCGTGTCGGGTGGTAAGTGGTGCGTTCCGGCCGCCGCGCCAGCCACGCCCTGGTTCGTCGCCCCAGTGAGCCATTTATCCGTGTCCAAGCCCGCCCATCCCGTATGCGACACCCGGGACTCAAACTCCGGATGGCCGTCGTGGGGAGCATCCTCGCGGCGTTCTATCTGGTCGTGGTCGCGGCCGCGATGGTAATGTACGGTACGGGAATCGTCCCGTTCGCCATCGCCGGCAGCGTCCTGCTCGTCGGCGTCCAGTACAAGATCGGCAAGTGGGCGGCGCTGCGCAGCGTCGGCGCCGAGGAGCTCTCCGAGAGCCAGCATCCGGAGATCCACCGCGTGGTGGAGAAACACTCCGACGCGATGGGGATCGACAAACCCGAACTCAAGATCGCCCGGATGGGCGTTCCCAACGCCTTCGCCGTCGGGCGGAAAGGTGCGGGCATCGTCGTCGTCTCCGAGGAGCTGATCCAACTCCTCGACCGCGAGGAGCTGGAGGGCGTGCTGGCTCACGAACTCGCCCACATCGCCAACCGGGACGTGATCACGATGCAGCTCGGGCAGGGGATCGCCTCGATCGTCGGTATCGCTGCGCAGTTCGCGGTGCTGCTCACCGGCGACAACGACATCGCGGACTTCTTCCTCGCCATCGTGGTGGGGAACGTCGTCCAGTTCATCGTGATGATCTTCGTGCTCGCGATCTCGCGGTACCGTGAGTACGTCGCCGACGCCGACGCGAAACGCGCCATCGGCGGCGGTGACCCGCTCGCGCGGGCGCTGGAGAAGATCCAGCAGGGGAACCAGCGCGGCGCCGAGTCCTCACGAACCGGCCGCCGCGGCCGGGGTGGCCGCCAGCAGGACGGCGGCGTCGACCAGCAGGTGAGCGCGCTGTGTATCTCCAGCCCGGACAGCGGGTTCCTCCAGAAGATCGTCTCCACCCACCCGCCGATGGAGAAACGCATCGAACGCCTCCGCTCCTGATGCTTCGGGAGCTGCTCGCGGTCGTCCTCGGCGCGCTGGTCGGGCTCGGACTCCTGGCCGCGCCGCGTGCGGCGATCAAGCTCTCCGTGTTCGCGGGCTCGAACCGGCGGCGCCGCGGCGAGTACGGGACGGACGAGCCGGTTCCGGACCGCTGGGCCTGGACCGCGCGGGCGCTCGGCGTGGCGTGTCTGGCGATCGCCGCCTGGATTGGCTATCGGACGTTCGTGTGAAAAAGAGAGAACGCGGGTAGCGATCTTCTACAGCTTTTTCGTCACGGGACGGCTGTCCGACGCCGTCACCGTACCTTCGTCACGGGACGGCTGCCAATCGCCGTCACCGTACCTTCGTCCCCGGCTCGGCGTCCTCGTGGGTCGTCAGCAGATCCGCCTGCTCGCCCGCGGCGAGCACCATCCCGTTGGACTCGACGCCGAACAGTTCGGCCTGCTCGAGGTTCGCGAGCACGATCACTTTCTTCCCCTCGAGTTCGTCCAGATCGTGGAGCTGCTTGATGCCGGCGACGACCTGGCGGGTCTCGACGCCGATATCCACTTCGAGTCGCGCCAGCTTGTCGGCGCCCTCGATCCCCTCGGCCGACTCGATGCGGCCGACGCGGATGTCCAGCCCTTCGAACGTGTCGAAATCGATGCGGTCGTCGATCAGGGGTTCGAGTTCGGTGTCGGCCATCTCGGTGTCGTCGTCGTCCTCGTCGTCTTCGTCCTCCGTGGCCTCCTCGATCTTCGCCTCCAGCGCCGCGTCGAGTTCGTCGACGCGGTCGTCCTCGATCTTCTCGAACAGCTCGTCGGGCTCGTCGAACGCGCCCGGCTCGGCGTACACCGCGTCGGTCTCGGCGGCGTGGACGTCGGCGTCGACGTTCAGCTGGTCCCAGACCGTCTCGGCTTTCTCCGGGCAGATCGGTTCGAGCAGGACGGCGACGGCCGTCGCGACCTGCAGGCAGTCGCGGATGACCTGGGCCTGCTCGTCGCTGCCGTCCGCCAACTGCCACGGCTCGTGCTGCTGGATGTACTCGTTGCCGAACTGCGCGAGTTCGACCGCGGCGTCGCCGGCGCGGCGCACGTCGTACGCCTGCACGGCCTCGCGGAACTGCTCGACTGCGGCGTCGATCTGCTCCTGCACGTCGTCGCTGACCGCGGCGTCGGGCGTGCCGTCGAAGTTCCGCGCGGCGAACAGCATCGAGCGGTAGACGAAGTTGCCGACGGTGCCGACGAGTTCGCCGTTGACGCGCTCCTGGAACCGCTCCCACGTGAAGTCGAGGTCCTGCTGGAACCCACCCATCGTGGTGAGGTAGTAGCGCAGCAGGTCCGGGTGGAACCCCTCGTCGAGGTACTCTTCGGCCCAGATCGCGCGGTTGCGGCTGGTCGAGAGCCCCTTGCCGTCGATGGTGACGAAACCGGTCGCACAGACCGCACGCGGTTCCGCGTGACCCGTGGCGTGGAGCATCGCCGGCCAGAAGATGGTGTGGTGCTGGATGATGTCGCGGCCGATGACGTGGACGATCTCGCCGCCGTCGCCGCCGTCGCGGCCCCACACCTCCTCCCAGTCGTACTCGTCGGCGCCGACGCGCTCGGAGTACTGCTTCGTGGAGGAGACGTACTCGATCGGGGCGTCGACCCAGACGTAGAGCACGAGCTCGTCCTCGCCGGGGTAGTCGACCCCCCAGTCCATATCTCGCGTGATACACCAGTCCTGTAACCCCTCCTCGAGCCACTCGCGGGGCTGGTTCTGGGCGTTCGACGTCCCTTCGAGGCGGTCGAGGAAGTCGGAGAGGTACTCCGCGAGTTCGGAGACGGCGAAGTACTTGTGCTCGCGCTCGCGGTACTCCGCGGGGTTGCCCGTCAGCGTCGAGACGGGGTTTTCGATCTCGCCGGGTTCGAGGTGGCGGCCACAGCCCTCGTCACACTCGTCGCCGCGGGCCTGCGCGCCGCAGTACGGGCAGGTCCCCTCGACGTAGCGGTCGGGCAGGGGCTGGTCCTCCTCGGGGTCCCACGCGACCATGATCTCGTCCTCGTACACGTAGCCCGCGTCCTCGAGGCGCTCGACGAACTCCCGGGTGAGTTCGGTGTTGGTCTCGTCGTGGGTGTGGCCGTAGTTGTCGAACTCGACGTTGAACTTCGGGAACGCCTCGGCGTACTCCTCGTGGTACCCCATCGCGAACTCCTCGGGGGAGACGCCCTCCTCGGCGGCGTTGACGGCGATGGGCGTGCCGTGCATATCCGACCCGCAGACGTAGGCGGACTGCTGGCCGAGCTTCTTCAGCGAACGGTTCACCGCGTCGGCGGCGGTGTACCCCCGGAGGTGACCGATGTGGAGGTCGCCGTTGGCGTACGGCAGTCCACACGTCACCACCGCGGGACGGTCGGTCGGGAACTCCTCGTGGCTCATCTGGGTGGAAGTTGTCGATGCGGGCCTAAAGCCCGCCGGTTTCGGTGATCGATCGGTGCCCGAACGCGACGGGGTTCGCCGGAGGGGCCGCCGTGCCTGCTACGGAACGCCAGCGCCGAGAAGGGTCCACCCGTCGCTACTGGGGGTGCATACCGCGGCGACGAGTGGGGAACACGAACCGATAGTGGGGCCTAATCACGCAAAAATCTCCCGCCTGTGTGTGTCGGCGTGACAGCGACGACGCTGGCGACCGCCGAGGCGTACCTGAGCGGGGTGTTCGCCGCGCTGGTGGTGACGCGCTGCTCGAGCACTCGGAACTGTAGGACAGCCGTCGTCCGAGAAAAGCGCTATATATCCCACCGGGGTATAGCGGATATGACCGAGCTGGAGGAAGGGGCGGTCCCCGAGGAGACCCGGACCGAGATCATGGAGGCGACGTTCCGGGCCGTCAGCGAGCACGGCTACGCCGACCTCCGGATGCGCGACATCGGCGAGGAGATGGAGAAGACCCGCCAGATCATCCACTACCACTACGACGGGAAGTACGACCTGCTGGCGCAGTTCCTTGAGTACATCATCGAGCAGTACGAGGGCAGCGTCGAGGTCGATCGGGACGTGCCGCCCTGTGAGGAGCTGGAGATCCGTATCCGGCAGTGTCTGTTCGGGCCGGAGTTCGAGGAGTTCGACCACTGGGAGCGGATGAAGGTGTACCACGAGCTGTTCACCCACGCCCAGAACGACGAGCGCCACCGGGAGATATTCGACGAACACCACCGACGGCTCCGGGGCAGCATCACGGAGGTAGTGGCCGAGGGGATCGAGCAGGGCGATTTCCGCGAGACCGACCCAGAGCGGACGGGCCAACTCATCACCGACGTGATCCACGCGGCCCGGGGGCGGAAGCTCTCGCTGGGCCACGACGACGCCCCCGAGGAGGCGCTCGCGGCGATCAACGAGTTCGTGATCGACTCGCTGATCGTCGACGAGTAGCGACCGAAAGAAGGGGACGACGGCGCGCTAGTTCTTCTCGAGGGGCGGCAGCATCTCCTTGATGCGCTCCACGTCGACGTCGAGCCAGTCGGGCACTTTCAGCTCCTCGCCGTACTCCTCGACGTCCTGGTCGATGCCGAAGCCGGGGCCGTCGGTCGCGAACTCGAACACCGATCCGCCGGGTTCGGTGATGTAGCGGGAGTGGAAGTAGTCACGGTCCTTCGTCGAAGTCGTGATGTAGCCGTTCGCGCGGAGCTCGTCGCTGATCTGGTCCTGCTCCCAGCCGTTGGCGACGCGGAACGCGATGTGGAGGTACGTGCCGATCCCCATCACGCCGTCGGGCGCGTTCGGCCGGATCAGCACGTCGACTTTCCGGGCACACGGCGCGTCGCCGGGCGCCTCGTACCGGATGCGGTCGCCAGCCTGCGGGTGGGTCGCCTCGCCGATGCGGTCCCAGCCCAGCGTCTCGAGCACGTCCATCGTCCCCGCGGGGTCCTTGGAGTGGACCGTCGCGTTGTACATGCCGCGGACGCCGTGCTCCTCGGGCACGTCGTTCTCGGTGTACGCCTCGATGTCGGAGTCACCGGTGACGAGTTCGAACGGGACGCCGTCGGGCGCCTCGAACGCGATGGCGGTCTCGTCGAACCGCTCCTCGACGTCGTAGTCGACGTCGTGGTCCTCGAAGCGGTCCGTCCAGAAGTCGACCGACCCCTCGGGGATCGTGAGGCCGACCGCGCTGGTCATCCCCTTGCCGACGAGGCCCTCCTCCATCGGCATGTTGGTCATCGGGAAGAACGTGATGATGGTGCCCGCCGTCCCCACCTCGTCGCCGTAGTAGAGGTGGTAGATCTTCTCGGGCACGTCGAACCGGACCGTCTCCTTCACGAACCGCATGCCGAGCACGTCCGTGAAGAAGTCGTAGTTGTCCTGCGGGTCGTCACAGAACGCCGTCACGTGGTGTAGCCCTGGTACGTCTGGCATGGTTCACCAATTGGTAAAACCGATATCGTAATAATCGTTTGCATACCATACACCCCTCGGCGAATCGACAGGAGAACCGTCTCCGCCCCGTTCAGGGGAGGAGCGCCTGCGGGTTCTCGTACACGACCTGCCGGATCGCGTCGATATCGACGCCGTGGCGGTACAGTTCGTGGATCGTCCGCTTGAACGCGAACACGTCGCTGCGGAGGATCCCCGCGCTGTCGGTCTCGACCAGAATTCGCTTGGGGCCGTACTCGGCGACGACCTCGGCCACGTCGGTCGGCGAGACGCCGAGCAGCCACGGGTAGCTGACGGTGAAGCTCAGGTAGCAGTCCGTGTTCTCGAGGACGTACGGCGCGATCTCCGGGTCCATGTGCGAGAGCACGACCTGCTCGTGATCGAGGCCGGCCTCATCGGCGAGTTCGGCGTCGATGTCGACCGCCTCGCGTTTGGGGTACTCCGAGGTCAGCACCGGCTCCTGCTGGCGCGCGAGGTCGAGTTCGTAGCCGGGGAGGTTCCCGCTGACCCGCTCGGGGAACTCCACGTCCGAGAGGTCTGCGGGCGTATGGACGACCGCAGGGAGGTCGTGGTCGGCGGCGACCTCGAACTGCCGCCGTGTGACCTCTTTCTGCTCGTCCAGCGACCAGCCCGCGACGTGCTGGGCCTCGGTGATGCCGATCTCGCCGATGGCGGCGACCTCATCGAGTTCCGCGTATTCGGGCAACACGTCGAGCAGCGCCTCGTAGTTCTCGACGCGCGCGCCGGTGTGGATGCCGACGCCGACTTTCGCGTCGAGCAGGTGGGACTCGCGGATCTGCGGCAGGCGGTTGAGCGCGTCGTCCCAGAGGTAGCGCACGTCCCCGGGCTGGACCGGTTTGTAGGGGGTCCAGTAGTACGCCGCGGCCATCATCACCATCCCCGCACAGCCGCTCAGCGCGTACCGCTCGCGGTCGTTCCAGGAGAGCGTGTGAGCGTGGTTGTGGACGTCGATCCACGGGATGCTGTTCAACTCTGACGGGACCGACTCCATCCCGTCGCCGTCTTCCATATCGGTGGGTCGCTGTGTCGGGTAGGCCATCAGTCGGTGTAGCGACAGTGGTTGGTGAGTTCGCCCACGCCCTCGACGCCGACGGTCACCTCGTCGCCGTCCGCCAGCAGCACCTGCGGGTCGCGGAAGTAGCCGACGCCGTCGGGCGTACCCGTGAAGATCACGTCGCCCGGTTTCAGGGTGAACGAGCGGCTACAGAACGCGATCAGTTCGCTGATCGGGAAGATCAGGTGGTCGGTGTTGGAGTCCTGCAGGCGCTCGCCGTCGACCTCCGTCCAGATGTCGAGATCGGTCACGTCGTCGATCTCGTCGGGCGTGATGAGGTGGGGCCCCATCGGCGCGAACGTGTCGAGGCTCTTCCCCCGGACCCACTGCTCGTCCGAGAGCTGGAGGTCGCGGGCGGAGACGTCGTTGCCGACCGTGTAGCCGGCGACGTAGTCGAGCGCTTCCTCCTCGCTCACGTTCCGTGCCTCCTCGCCGATGACCGCCACGAGTTCGCCCTCGTAGTCGACGGCCTCGGTCAGGTCGGGGTCCCACTCGATCGCGTCGCCGGGGCCGACGATGGTGGAGGGGAACTTCGAGAACACCAGCGGCACGTCGGGGATATCTTCACCCCCCTCGTCGGCGTGTTTCGAGTAGTTCAGCCCGATCGCGACCACCTTCTCGGGGTCGGTCACCGGCGCCGCGGTGTCGAGCGACTCGGGCGCGTAGATCGCCCGGTCGGCGTCGACGGCCGACTGCACCGCGAGTTCGGCCTTCTCCCGCCAGTTCTCGACCGTCAACAGCGCCGTGAGCGTCGACGGGAGGTCGATCCCCGTCGCCGCGCCCGCCTCGGGGAGCGAAACGACCCCCTCGTCGACGACCGCGCCGACCCAGTGCTCGTCGCCGTCAGCCGTGGTGAACTGTCCGAGTTCCATCGTGAGCTAGAACAGTCCGACGTTGACCGCGTACCCCCACGCCTCGCCGCCGGTCGAGAGAAGGACGAGCGTCCCTCCCAGCAGGCCGACGTTCTTGAGGAAGTGGTTCAGTTCGTTCTGCTTCTCCTCCTCGCCGGCGTTCCAGAAGTCGTGGAACAGCGGCGTCGCGACGATCAGGAACGTCGCGAGCGCGCCCGCCGCGATCACGGGGTAGATCCCCAGCATGATCCCGGCCGCGCCGAGGACCAGCACCACGCCCGAGGCGATGACCGCGACCCCCGGCGCGGGTGCGTCTTTGTACTCCGCGTACCCCTTCCGTCCCTGGAAGTCGACGAAGTGGTTGTACCCGTTGTAGAGGAAGAGGATCCCCAAGAGGAGCCGCCCGGCCAGCAGGAACTCCGCTTCGAACGCCATCAGCGGAGCCTCGCGGCCGCCGCTCCCTTCCCGTCACGCCGGTTCGGATCGCTCATCGTACGCATTGCTCCCCTGTTTTACAGGCTGGTAAATAGATGTTTCCGTAGTTGATCCGACACGTTCCGGGTCGGCTGGCGCCGTCGCGGGCGGGGAGTCGCGACGGCCGAACAGCCCTTATGCGTACGGCGAAAACGGCCGCATATGGACAACGCCGACCCGCCACGAGTCCGGGCTTGGGTCGACGACTACCTCGATCGTGTTCGATCCCTCCCAGCCGACAGCGTCGCCGGCGCGTTCGACCCGCCCGAGCCCCAGGATCGCACGGACCCCTACGACGCCTTCGCCGAGACGTTCATCGCCGACGCCCCGCTTTCGGGGCCGCTAGCCGACTTCGATCTGGCAGTGAAGGAGAACGTCGCCGTCGGCGGCGTGCCGACGACCTGCGGCACCGACTGCTTCGAGTGGACGCCCGACGTCGACGCGATCGCCGTCGAGCGCCTCCGGGCGGCGGGCGGAGCGATCGTCGGCACGACGGATATGGACCCGTTCGCGTTCGGCACGACCGGGGAGCTGAGCGCGCGCGGTCGCACGCGGAACCCCGCGGTCGAGGGGCACGTCCCCGGCGGATCCTCCGCGGGCAGCGCCGCGGCGGTCGCCGGCGGCGACGTCGACGCCGCGCTGGGCACCGACACCGCCGGCAGCGTCCGCATCCCCGCCTCGTTCTGTGGCGTCGTCGGCTACAAACCCACCTACGGGATGGTGCCCACCGAGGGCGTGGTGCCGCTCTCGCCGTCGAACGACCACGTCGGCGTGATCGCCCGGGACGTCACCACCGCCGCGACGGTGCTGGAAGCGATCGCCGGCCGCGAGGCGACCCGACCCGACTCGCTGACGGCGCCCTCGCGGCTCTCCTTCGTCGACGATCTCGACGCGGCGCCCTCGGGCCTCCGACTGGGCGTCGCCGCGGAGTTCATGGAGGCGTCGGCGCCCGCCATGGAGGCCGCGGTCGAGTCGGCCGTGACGACGTGTGCGGTCGAACTCGACGCCGAGGTCGGCTCGGTGCAGTTCCCGGAGGCGGAAGCCGCCGTCGACGCCAACGACGCGGGGACGGTGATGGAGTTCGCGGCGCTCCTGGAGCGGGGCGGCCTGCTCGGGACCGGCCAGCCGGCCGACCTGCGGGCGGCGCTCCGGCGGGCGAACGCACATCTCGACGCGCTCCCCGACCGTGTGCGCAACCTGATCGAAACCGGGCGGGAACTGCTCGAGCGCGCGCCGGACGCGTACGGCCGGACGTGGGACGCCCGCCGGCGCACCGTCCGGCGCCAGCAGGCGCTGTTCACCGAGGCGGACGTGCTGGCGATGCCGACGACGCCGATCACGGCGCCCCCCTTCGGCGCGGTCCCCGGCGAGGGCGGCGTCTCCGTGCTCGATACGGTCGAGAACACCGCGCCGTTCAACGCCACCGGCGCGCCCGCGGTGTCGGTCCCCTGCGGCGAGGTGGACGGCCGCCCGGTGGGGCTGCAGTTGGTGGGGCCGCCGGGCGCGGACGGCTACCTGCTGCGGGTCGCTGAGTCGGTGGAGCGGGCGCTCGGTTCGTAGTTGGGTAGTTTCTGGTTTTGGTGAGAGGGAAGCGATAGGGAGGTTCTGACGGACGATCGACCGCGACAGCAGTTTCTGGCTTTGCGCGGAGAAGCGACCGCGAACGGCATCGTGGAGTTCGCTTGTTGCCCCGTGAACGGTATCGTGAAGTTCGCTTATTGAGCCATGAACAGCACCGCGGAGTGAGCATGACCACTTGCGACCGCAACCGCCCCGCACAGCCCTCACCCCTCCCCAGCCGATTCGCTCACGTCCGTTCGCTCATCCCTCGCGCTGAGGCGCGGCACAAGGCCGCGCCCGCTTTCGCGCCGACTGCGACCGCGGTGCGGTGGCGGTGGACGCCTCGCGGGCGCAACGGTCGCGCCCGCGGGGGGAGGGGTGGGGACTCGGCACTGTGCCGGGCCTCGTGCCCGGCACCCTGCGGTCACAAGTGGTCAAGCATCGAGATGCTGTTGCGGATACCGTCTCGGCCGTCGACAGCAACGAGGCACCGAACACCACCACACGATCATCCCAACCACAGCACGAACACCACGTAACCCACCAGCATCGACGCCGAGAGCAGGAAGACGGCGACCCCGGAGGCGAGCATCCCCAGCGTCGCCCAGAGCGCGTTGTCCATCGCCGCCTCGACGTCGCGGTCGTCGCGGCGGAGCTCCGAGAGGAACACGGTACCGAACATCCCCAGCAACACGCCGAGCGGCCCGAGGACGAACAGGAGCACCAACCCCACGGCGGCCGCGATCAGCGTCGTCGTCGTGCTCGCACCCTTGGCTTTACCCGTGATCGCGCCGCCGAACAGGTCGACGACGATCGTGAGGACGCCGACGACGGTGAAACTCAGCAGGAGCCAGAGCCCCATCCGCCCGGGGCCGAACAGGTACTCGACGTAGACGCCCGCGAGCGCCAGCAGCCCCGACGGGACGCCCGGGACGACGCTGGCGACGACGGCGCCGACGAGCAGCGCCAGCGCGACCAGCGTCACGACCTCGACCATAGGAGCCCGGACGGGCGGGGGGTACAAGAACCTGCGCGGCGGCCGTGTCGACGCTCGTTAGGCAGTCTCGACCGTGAGGTCGTCGCGGACTCGAACCGTAACGCGCTGTTCGTCGGTCGCGGCCGTGAACTCGACTGCTCGCCGGCCGTCGACGAACCGCCCGTCGTCCATCCAGTCGTCGATCGGTTCGAAGGGGAGCGCCTGTGGAACGTCGACCCCTCGGTCGCGCAGGAGCGACAGCACCGCCGGATGGGTGAGGGCGAACATCACGACCGGGTTCGTCTCCTCGAAGTAGCACTCCCCGCAGACACAGTCCGCGAGGATCAGCCCGTCGGTCTCCCGGAACGAGAGCGAGAGCGCCGGCGCGCGACAGACGTGACAGACGCCGTCGGTGACCCTGTCGAGGCGCCGCCAGACCTCCCCGACGGCGTACTCGAGCAGTGCCGAGATCCCACCCTCCGCACCGACGGGGCCGTTGACGAGCGTCTTGAACCGGAGCCCGTGCTCGTCACACGAGACGGAGAGCCAGTGGTTCTCGTACGTCGCCGTGAGCACGGCCCCACACTCCGGGCAGTCGTAGTCGGTCGGTCCCGACATCGGCTCGGCGTTCGGGGTGTACACGCCCGCCTCGGCGGACTCGATCGCTTTCAGCCCTGCGACGGTCGGCGTGTAGCCCGCCTCGTGTTTGACGACGAACCGCTCCCGAAGCACGTCGAGGTGGTAGTTGAAGCGGCCGGGGTCGTCGACGCCGACGGCCCGGCGGAGATCCGCGAACCCGACCGGATCGCCGTCGTTCCCGTAGAACCGACTCACGAGCTCACGGAGGATCGAGACTCGCGTGGCGTCGGAGAGGGCGTCGAACGCGTCGGCAGCGGCCTCGGCGTCGGTCATACGCCGACCTCTTCCCCGACTCAGTAAAAAGCCGACGTGTTCGTTCTGCGAGAGGAGTCGTGTTCTGAAAGCCGTCGGACAGAACGATCGTTCACCAAACCATTAACTCCGAAGCTTCGCTGGCACTCATCGATGAGTCAGGTCCCCGAGCAGGAACAGCAGTCACGAACCGAGCGGGCGAGCGAGGCGCCGGCCGAGGAGATGCTCGCCGTCGACGACCTCCGAAAGAGCTACGGCGACGGTGAGGACGCCGTCCGTGCGGTCGACGGCGTCTCCCTCTCCGTCCGTCGCGGCGAGGTCGTCGGCGTGCTGGGGCCGAACGGCGCCGGGAAGACCACGACGATCAAGTCGATCCTCGGGCTCGTGGTGCCGAGCGGCGGGACCGTCACGATCGCCGGCGTCGACGCCGACGAGAACCCCCGCGGCGTCTACCGCCACGTCGGCGCGATGCTCGAAGGCGCACGGAACGTCTACTGGCGGCTAACCGTCCGCGAGAACCTGAACTTCTTCGCCGCGCTGGGTGGCAACGATCCCGACGCCGCACGCGACCGGCACGACCGACTGCTCGACCAGTTCGGCCTCGCCGACAAGGCCGACGAGCCGGTCAACGAGCTCTCGCGGGGGCAGAAACAGAAAGTCTCGCTCGCGGCGACGCTGGCCCGCGGGACCGACGTGGTGTTCCTCGACGAACCGACGCTGGGGCTCGACGTGGAGGCCTCCGTCGAACTCCGACGCGAACTCCGCCGGCTCGCCGACGAGGAGGCGATCACCATCGTGCTCTCCAGTCACGACATGGACGTCGTCGAGGCGGTGTGTGACCGGGTGGTGATCCTCTCGAACGGCCGCGTGATCGCCGACGACCCGGTCGAGGAGCTGGTCGGGGTGTTCGAGACGCAGGTCTACCGCCTGACCGTCGACGGACGCGTGCCCGAACAGGTCCGGACCGAGCTGACGGCGTCGTACCAGGTCGACGACTGGGAGCGTCTCGACGACCGCACGCGCTTCGACGTGACCCTCGCCGAGGACGACGCGCTGTACGACGTGCTCGGCGTGCTCCGGACCGGCGACTGCGCGCTGCTCGACGTGGACGGGCTGGAGCCGGATCTGGAGGACGTGTTCCTCGACGTGACCGACCGAGCCCCGGACGAGAGCGGGGGTGAGGACGAATGAGCACGACGAGCCAGCCTGCCGAGTCCGGGATCGACACCGGCCCGCGTGGGTATCTCCGCTTCTTCCTCGCGTCGTTCCGGAAGAAGCTGCTGTTGCTCGTGCGCTACCCCGTCAACACGCTCTCCCAGTTCGGCACGGTGCTGCTCGTGTTCGGCGTCATCTTCTACGGCGGACGGGCCGTGGCGCCGGCGGCCATCGGCGACAGCATCGAGGGGATCATCGTCGGCTACCTGCTGTGGAGCATGTCGATCACGGCGTACTCCGGGCTGTCGTGGGGTGTCGCCCGGGAAGCCCAGTGGGGAACGCTGGAACAGCTGTTCATGTCGCCGTTCGGGTTCGGCCCCGTCATGGCGACCAAAACCGTCGTGAACGTGCTGGAGTCGTTCCTCTGGGGCGCCGCGACGCTGTTCGTGATGATGGCGGTGACCGACCGCTGGCTCGCGGTCGATCCGCTGACCGTGATCCCGATCGGCGCGCTGGCGATCGCGCCCGCAGTCGGGATCGGCTTCGTGTTCGGCGGGCTCGCGATCCGCTTCAAGCGCATCGAGAACGCCTTCCAGCTCGTCCAGTTCCTCCTGATCGGGCTGATCGCCGCACCCGTCGAGCAGTACCCGCTGTTGCGGTGGCTCCCGCTCGCACAGGGGAGCCGGATGCTCCGGACGGCGATGCAGGAGGGCGTGCCGATCTGGGCGTTCCCGACGGGCGACCTCGCCGTGCTCGTCGTCACGGCGGTCGGCTACCTCGGGGTCGGGTACGCCGCCTTCCACTACTGCCAGCGGTGGGCGCGCCGCGAGGGGGTGATGGGGCACTACTGAACGGGCACACCGGCGGATACACGTCGAGGGCGAGGCGGCCGGGCGGCGAGCAGCGAGGACCAGGACGAGGCCGCCGTCGCGGGTTGGGGCCCGTCCGAGCGCTCCGGACCGCCGGCGAACACTTATGTGCGTCGCGCGGCCTGTTCGACACATGCCCATCGACCCGAACTTCGAGCAGAACCGCGAGAAGGTCGACGAGGAGAACGGCGTGGCGGTCTGGGGGCCGGTCGAGCCGCCGGAGGAGCTCGGCATCCACGGCACCCACGTCGCGGTGGACTACGACATCTGCATCGCCGACGGCGCGTGTCTGGAGGACTGCCCGGTCGACGTGTTCACCTGGGTCGACTCGCCCGACCACCCGACGAGCGACCTCAAAGTCGAGCCGACCCACGAGGACCAGTGCATCGACTGCATGCTCTGTGTCGACGTCTGTCCGGTCGACGCCATCGACGTCGATCCCGGCCGCGCAGGTCGCATCTGACGTGACCGCGTCCGACCTGACCGACCACGCCGCCCGACCACCCTCGTTCTGCTCGCGGGTCGTTCCCGTCTCCTGACACGCCGAGTCGGCGCGCTACAGTGGGGGATATCGAACAAACAACTAAGAGGGTTGTCGCTAACTTGTCTTGTGAGTAGTTCCCTATGCACACAGTAGTTCTGACCAAGGGCGTCCCCGACTTCCGCGAGGGGCAGGTCGCTTTCGACGAGGACGGCCACCTCGAGCGGGGGGCGACGCCGACCGTGATGAACCCGAACGACAAACACGCCCTCCGGGCGGCGCTGCAGACCAAAGTCCGGAACGGCGGCCACGTCAGCCTGATGAGCATGGGGCCGCCGGGCTTCAAAGACGTACTGCGGGAGGGGATGGAGTCGGTGTACGCCGACGACGCCTACCTCGTCTCCGACCGGCAGTTCGCCGCCGCCGACACGTGGGCGACGTCGATCGCACTGGCCACTGCCATCGAACACCTGAACGAACACGTCGCCGAGGGCGGCGTCGACATGGTGTTCGCGGGGTTCAAGACCGCCGACGGGGAGACTGGCCACACCGGCCCACAGACCTGCTGGGGGCTGGACTGGCCGATCCTCACCCACGTCGTCTCGCTCGACATCGACGAGGACGCGGGTACCGTCCGCGCCAAGCGTCTCGTCGAGGGCGATATCGAGGAGATCGAGACCGTCGAGGCGCCGCTGCCCTGTTTCGTCGTCGCCGACCCCGAGTTCGAGCCGACCTACCGGAAGGCCGCCCACCGGCTGAAACACAAGGATCTCCGGGAGGAGACCCAAGAGCGGGCCGAGAACCATGAGGACCACGTCACGATGTGGGATCACGAGGAGCTCAACCTCGACCCCGACTACGTCGGCCTCGACGGCTCGCCCACCATCGTCTCCTCGGTCGACCCCATCCCGCGGGCCCCGGCCGAACGCGAGGCGACGATGATCGACCCGGCGGACGGCGAGGGGATGCAGGAACTGGTCGAGGAGATGGCGCCGCTCTCGGGGGGTGACTGATCGTGGCGCTCGACCCCGCCGACTACTCCGTCGACGAACTGAAAGCGGAACTGGAAGAGGTCGACGACGTCGACGAACTGGAGTCGATCCTGGCGGCCGAACGCGACGGGAAGAACCGCAAGACTGCCACCGACGCGATCGAGGGCCGTCTCGAGGCACTCCGGGACGAGGCGGCAGGCGAGAGCGAGGACAGCGAAGGAGACGGCGACCTCCCGTTCGATCCGGGCGAGCACGACGTCTCGGAGATCGGCCCGAAGGTGAACGACGTCGAGGACGTCGACACGCTGCGGGCGCTGCTCGACGCGGAGGAGGCCGGCGAGAACCGCACGCCGGTCAAAACGGTGATCGAGTCCCGCATCGAGAAGTTCGCCGAGGAGGACGAGGAGCCGGACACCGATGAACTCGACCTGGCCGAGATGTCCGCGGCGGACGTGGGCAACGCCGTCCAGGACATCGACGACGGCGACGTGCTGCGGGAGCTGATCGACCGCGAAGAGGACGGCGAGAACCGCGACAGCGTCAAGAGCCTCATCCAGGGCCGTATCGACTCCGTCGAGGGCGAGGAGGAGCAGGATCTCGAACCCGACGTTCCGCCCGAGGAGAAACACCCCGACCTCGACCACCCCACCGCGGACAAGCGCCACGTCCGCGCGCTCGAGGACGGCAGCTTCGGCGACATGTGGGTTTACTGCGAGACGCAGGCGGGCGACCTCGTCGACGTCTCCCGGGAGATGCTGGGCAAGGCCCGGGAGATGATGGACGGGTACAACGAGACGTACGAGGACGAAGAGAACGTCGTCGCGGTGCTCGTCGGCGACGACGTGGCCGGCCTCGCCGAGGACTGCGTCGCCTACGGCGCCGACGTGGTCGTGTACCACGAGGACGACCGCCTCGACCGGTTCAAACACAAACCCTACGCCGAGGTGGTCTGCGACATGGCGCGCTGGGGCGCCGACCCGGGCGAGAGCAACCCCGAACCGGCCGACTGGCGCGACTACGACGAGCCACGGTACGTGCTGTTCCCGGCGACGAACAACGGGCGGGACCTCTCGGCGCAGGTGCAGGCCGAACTCGACTCCGGGCTGGCCTCGGACTGCTCGGGGCTGTACATCGAGGACGCGGTGATCTCCAACCCCGTCAAGACCGGCGGGAGCAACCGGACGTTCGAGCGCGTGCTGCACATGAAGCGGCCCGACTTCTCCGGGTTCGAGTACTCGACCATCCTCTGTCTGGACAACCCCGGCCGGGAGTTCCATCCGCAGGGCGCCTCGGTCATCCCGGGGAGCTTCGACGTGCCCGACCCCGACCCCGAGCGCGAGGGCGAGGTCGTCGAACGCGACGTGGATCTGGACGACGAGTGGTTCCGCGTCGAGGTGACGGAGTACGACCAGTTGGAGGGCGGCGTCGATCTCACGGGTCACGACGTCATCGTGGCGATGGGCCGAGGGATCGGCGACGACCCCACGCGGGGGATGGAGCTGGCGCTCGACCTCGCGAACTGCTTCGAGGACGCCGACGTGGGCGTCTCGCGAGGGATCGTCACCGGCTCCTACCAGTTCGACGGCCACGTCGAGCAGTACACGGCCGAGGAGCGCCAGATCGGCGAGACCGGGCAGGTGGTCGAGCCCGACCTCTACGTCGCGGCGGGCATCTCCGGCGCCATCCAGCACAAGGTCGGGATGGACGAGTCCGACACCATCGTCGCGGTCAACACCGACCCGGAGGCCGACATCCGGGAGTTCTCGGACTACTTCGTCGAGGGCGACCTGTTCGAGGTGCTCCCGCGGCTGATCGACGCGCTGGAGGGCGGCGAAATCGATATGGAGGCGTTAGCGGATGGAGGTGATTCTCGATGAGTGAACCTATCGACGAGGCGACCGAGGCGGACGGCGAGTACGAACAGTACGAGGCGGTGGTCGTCGGCTGCGGCCCGGGGGGTGCGGCCGCGGCGGCGGCGCTCGCGGACAACGGCGTCGAGACGCTGGTGCTCGAGCGCGGCGTCGACGCCGGCGCGAAGAACGTCTCCGGGGGGCTCATCTACGCCGAGGAGTCCGCACCCTACACGATCGACGGCCTGTTCCCGGGGTTCCGCGAGGCGGCCGCCGAGCGCCCGGTGACCGAGTACCACCTCCACAACGTCGCCGGCTCGCAGGTCAAGAGCTTCGACATCACCGACCTCCACGAGCACGACACGGAGTGGGCCGACGCCGTCCTGCGCCGGAAGATGGACTCGTGGCTGGCCGAACGGGTACACGAGCGCACCCGCGAGACGGGCGGCGGACTGCTCACCGAAGTGCGCGTGAACGGCCTGCTCCGGGAAGAGGGTGAGATCGTCGGCGTCACCTGCGAGGAGCTCGACCCCATCCGGGCGGACCTAGTGGTGGCGGCCGACGGCGTCAACTCGGCGCTCGCCCGCGACGCCGGGCTGATGGACTGGGAGGAGCCCGACGAGTGGTTCCAGGGCGTCAAGGCCGTCGTCGACGTGCCCGACGGCGCCATCGCGGAGCGGTTCGACGTGGAAGACGGCGAGGGCGCGGCCCACCTGTTCTCCGGCGACCTGTTCGAGGGAGTTCGCGGCGGCGGGTTCGTCTACACCAACGAGGGCTCGCTCTCGATCGGGTCGGTGTTCCACCTCGACTCGCTCGCGGCCGAGCAGGCCGAGCCCCACGAACTGCTCGACGCGCTGCTGACCCACCCGTTCCTGGGCCAGTGGCTCGAGGACGACGAGTACGAGGAGCGGGAGTACTCGGCGAAGCTCGTCCCGGACTCGAAGAAGGTGGCCCTGCAGTCGCCCCACCAGGGGCGGCTCCTCCTCGTCGGCGACGCGGCGGGCCAGATGCAGGCCCAGGGCCCCATCATCAAGGGGATGAACCACGCCGTCACAGCCGGCGGGCTCGCGGCGGAGGCGTACGCGCAGGCGAAAACCCGCGGCGACACGGACCGAGCCGGCGAGCTCTACGAGCAGAAACTCCAGCAGGAAGGAGTGATGAAGAAGCTCAGACCCCGGCGCTACGAGGTCGCCAGCGCGCTGGGCGAACCCGAACCGATGGCGAACCTGGCCGACGCGGTGATCGACTCGGCAGTGGGGCGGTTCGGCGTCCGCCTGCTGGGTGACCGACTGGAACGCCTCTACTCCTCGCCGGCGCTGTCGATGATGGTGCCCGACACGCAGACGCCCTACGTCACGCTGCCGACGGTCATCGCGGAGGAGCTCGGCGCGCCGGTCGAGGAGACGAACGACGTGGAGCCGCCGAGCCTGGCCGACCGCATCGGCGACCTGACCTACGACACCGACGTCGGCAACCCACACATCGAACTGCTGGACGACTCGGCGGCGGCCAGCGGCACCGCCGTCACGGCCTGTCCGGTCAGCGCGGAGGGGTTCGGCGGCGGCTGCTACCGCCGGGAGGCGGTCGAGACCGACGGCGAGGCGAGCGAGGTGGTGAGCCTCGACACCCAGCCCTGCATCGAGTGTGGCACCTGCGCGATCGTCGCGGACACCGAGTGGGAACACCCCCGCGGCGGCAAGGGCGTCGAGTTCGAGGAGGGGTAGCTGGTGGCCGACCTCGACGGGGAGTCCCGGGTCGCGGACGCCCCACCTGACGGCAGCGATCCGGACGAGGGCGACGGCCCACCGCCGTCCCGGTACGCCGACCGCATCGAGCGGCTGGCGCGGGAGGCGCGGGCGGCCCGCCGGGAGTGGCCGGACGACGCCGAACTGGCCGCTACCGACCCCGACGAACAGCGTGCCCTCGAAGTCGCTCGCGACGGCCTCGGCCCCGTCGTCGCCTGCTACGTCGAGGCGCGGACGAGCGACGACCCGCCGCGGTTCTCGGCGCGCGAACACCGGCTGCTCCGGCAGGCGACGCGGGACTGGCTGGAGTGTTTCGCCCGGTGCCACGGCGTCGCGCACGACTCGGACGCGACGGTGCGGGCGGCCGCGGAACTGCTGCTGGAGACTCACGACGTCGTCGCCGTCGCGGAGCTACTGACCGGCGTTCCGGAGGGGTAGCCCCCCGGCAACCCTTATGTGCTGACACCCGTTACCAAGGAGCATGGAACTCACCGACCGGCTGACGTTCGACGACGGCGACCGAGAGGACCTGTACAACTACGTGGAGCGCCACGGCCGGGTGACCGAGGCCGAAGTCCGGCGGGGGCTCAACCTCGACCCGAGCGCGTTCGGCCACCACCTGACGGTGCTCCGACGGGAGGGGTACATCCGGAAGGTGGGCGACGAGCTCCAGATCGCCCACACGGTCGACGAGCGCGAGGAGCGCACGGTCGATGGCGAGACCGTGACCGTCCGCACGGCCGAGGAGGAGGACCGCGACGCGCTCGCGGCGGTCGTCGACACGGTAGCCAGCGAGGGGAGCTACATCGAGGCCGAAACCGTCGCCGCCGCGCTGGACTACGACGAGGCGGTCATCCGGCACAACGACGTGATGTCACGGCTGTTCTTCCTCGCGGAGGTGGGCCACGACGACGGGGACGACGAGGCCGTCGGCTGGGTCCACCTCGACCTGCCCGAAGCGGAGAAGCTGGCCCACACCGCCCAGCTCACGGTCGGGCTCGTCCCCGAGTACCGGGGGAAGGGTATCGGTCGACTGCTGCTCGACCGTGGGGTCCGTTGGGCCCGCGAACACGGCTACGAGAAGCTCTACAACTCCGTCCCGGCGACCAACGAGCGGGCCATCAGCTTCCTCGAGGACCACGGGTGGGAGATCGAGGCGGTTCGAGCGGACCACTACCACATCGACGACGAGTACGTCGACGAGGTGATGATGGCCGTCGACCCGCAGGCGGTCGACGGGGACTGATCACGCCCACTCGGGGGCGTCGGTGATCGGTTCCGCCACGACGCCGTCCTGTCGGACCAGCACGCGCCCGTGGGGTGCACAGACCGGTCGGTCCTCCGCCCACGGGACGTAGACGACGACGGCGGCCTCGCGGTCACAGTCCGCCTCTGAACAGGTCGGCACGGTCGGCCCGTGGGCTCGCGTGGTCTTCTGTGTACCGGCGGCTAATCGTCCCGCTCCCAGTACTCGCGGTGTTCTTTCGCCGCCTCGGTGCCGTACACCTCGACCAGCGGCTCGCAGGCATCGCCGAAGGCACGCATCGTCATCCGGGTCGAGACCCGGTCGAGGTCGGCGGCGACGGCGTCCCACTCGCGGTTCTGGAGCACTTTCTCGACCAGCAGGCGCTCCGCCGACGGCGCCAGCCCCGCGTTCCCGAGAATCAGCTCCCGCAGCGCGAGTTCGGAAAAGGCCGCGGGCGCGGCGTGGTAGCTCCCCATCCCGTTGGCGGCGTCGACGACGACCCGCCAGTCGCGCTCGGAGAGCCCCAGTTCCTCGGGCACCGCGCTGTCGTCCACTGCCCGCAGCGCCCGCCGGACGACGTCCGGGTCGACGTCCGAGAGCGGGCCCGTGAGCACGCCCGGGGTGCGCTCGCGGAACCACGTAGCGTGGCGGGCAGCGAGGTCGGCGCCCTCCTGGGTGAGCGGTCGGACCATCAGCGCGGAGTGCTCGCCGCTCGTGTCGTTTCTGGTCGTCGAGAGGTGGACCGTTCCGTACCCGTTCTCGCGCCAGAAGTCGAGCAGTTCGGGGGTAGCGCCGTAGCCGACGCCGAGGTAGTCAACGCGCTCGCCCTGCAGATCGGCCTCGTGGCCGCCATCGCCGGCGAACTCCGACTCGATCTCCGAGAGCAGCATCGACCCGAGTCCCCCCGAGCGAACTGCGTGGTGGGTCGCGATGCGCATCACACGGTAGCCGACGGGGACGCCGCCGTCGAAATCGCGGAGCTGGCTGGTGAACACGTCCGGGAGCATGTTCCCGCGGACCCGGTCGCCGCGGTAGACGCGCTCTCGGGTCCCCTCGTTCAGGCCGCCCTCGCGGGCGAGGAGGGCGATGCTCACGACCCGGCCCTCGTGGAGCAGCGCGCGGCAGGTGAGGTTCGGCGCATCGAGCAGGCGCGCGAGGTCGTCCGGTTCGGTGCGGTAGTGGGCGAGCACGAGCAGGCCGAACGCCTCCCGGAGCAGGTGTTCGTCCGCGAGCAGGTCCTCGGGAGTGAGCTCCTCGTAGCTGACCGTCTCGGGCGTCGCGTCGGCGACCAACTGCTCGACCGGCGGCCGGGCGTCGAGCAGCAGCGCGCGGAACGCCCACGACTCCACGGGGTCGCCGGCGGCGTAGCGGATCGGCTCGTCGAGGCGGACGTCGACGACCTCGCGCTCCGACTCCGCGAGGCTCCCGCGGAAGCGCACGTCGAAGCTCCGCCCCGCCCCCTCGTAGCCGTGGACGGTGGTGCAGAACGCGACCGGCGGGCCGTCGAGGAAGCGTTCGAGCAGCGAGACGGGGAGCGCCGCGGCTTCGTCGACGAACACCGCGTCCGGGTCGCCGGGGAGGTCGGCGGCCTCGGGCGGGCGGGCGAACCGGACGCAGCCGCCCGACTCGGCGTCGACGGCGTTCGCAGAATCGGCGAGCAGCGCGTCGGTGGCGCCCTCGCCGCCGCCGGCTGACCGCGTGCCGGCGGCCGCCAAGCGTTCCCGAGCGCGGGCGAATATCTCGTCGGCACCGCGGCGCTCCGGCGCGGTCACGAGCACGTCCCGGCCCTCGCGGGCGAGCGCGCCCGCCGCGAGCCCGGCGGCGCTCGACTTCCCCCGGCCGCGGTCGGCCTCGACGACGACGGCTGGCGGGTCGTCGTCCTCGTCCACGACGACTGCAGGGTCGGATTCGCGGTTACGGATCGCTTCGAGTTCGTGAACCGCCTCCGCCTGATCCGTGGTTTTGCACGCGCGGTAGATGTCGTCGCCGAACACAGCGTCTTCGGGCGGTTCGGGCGTCTCCCGTGGTCGGGCAGGGTACGGGTCCGTTCGTCCGTCGTCCCGGATCTCGACCGTCTCGCTCTCCGGGCCAGCGTAGTCGTTGCCGATCTCGCAGATCGCCACGCCAGGGTGTGCTCGGAGCGTCTCGACGAGTCGCCCGCGGAACTGCCCGCTCACGTCGTCGACGCCGAAGGGGGGGACGGCGAGCGTCTCGTCGAACGCGTCGCGACGGTCGCTCCACGAATCGAGATCCGGCGCGAGCAGCACGTAGAGGCCGCCGCCGTCGACCGCCCCGACGGTGCGGCCGATCGCGTTGGGCGAGCACTCGTCGTGGCCGTCGAGCACGATCGCCTGCTGGGTGCGGCCGAGGAGTTCGCGCGAGTGGCGGGGGCCGACGCGTTCGAACGGCCAGTCGTCGGCGGCCGAGATGGCGGTACAGTCCGGGATCGACAGGTCGGCTTCCTCGATGGCGTCGACGGCCGCTCGTCGGGTCGCGTCGGCGTCGCCGGTGAGCACGAGCAGGCGGCGCTCGTTCGCGCGGTCGGCCTCCGCGCGGAGGTCGATAGCGAGCGAGGCGAGGGTCACGGGCCGAGTTCGCCCGCCGTCGGTTTGCGCGTTTCGGCCCGTGTCGGCCGCTGACACGGTCCCGGGAGTTTGAACACGCTTTTACGTGGCCCTGTCGAATCGAGGATCGAAGCCTGTCAGGGGTTGATGATACTCCCCACCGTCAGGGACGCGGTTCCGGTGGGGCAGTCGAGCCCGCAGGCAGGACGAGGTACTACAACAATGCCAGTTTACGTCGACTACGAGACCCCCGCCGACCTCGCCGACCGCGCGCTCGACGCGCTCGAGGTCGCCCGGGACACCGGCACCGTGAAGAAAGGAACCAACGAGACGACCAAGGCCGTCGAGCGCGGGAACGCGGAGCTCGTGTTCGTGGCCGAGGACGTCCAGCCCGAGGAGATCGTCATGCATCTGCCCGAACTCGCCGAGGAGAAGGGCATCGCGGTCGTCTTCGTCGAGACTCAGGACGACCTGGGTCACGCCGCCGGCCTGGAGGTCGGCAGCGCCGCCGCCGGGATCGTCGACGCCGGCGACGCGGAGGACGACGTCGAGGACATCTCCGAGAAGGTCGAGGAACTTCGATAACTTATGAGTTCCACGAGACATTCCGGCTCGCGTGCGCTCGCGGGCTGTGACTCGTTTACTCACGCTCACCAGGGGTGGTTCGCGTGAGCGCAGAAGAGGAGAACGGCACGGAATCGACGCCGGCCGAGGTGATCGAGATCGTCGGCAAGACCGGCATGCACGGCGAAGCCATGCAGGTCAAGTGCCGGATCCAGGACGGCTCGAACCAGGGCCGAATCATCACGCGGAACGTGCTGGGTCCCGTGCGGGAGGGCGACATCCTCCAGCTGCGGGAGACCCAGCGTGACGCCGACTCCATCGGAGGTGCCTGATGCCCCAGAACCGAAACTGTGACTACTGTGGCGACGACGTCGAGCCCGGCACGGGCACGATGTTCGTCCACACCGACGGTAGCGTCGTCCACTACTGCTCGGCGAAATGCGAGAAGAACGCCGACCTCGGGCGCGAGCCCCGAGATCTCGAGTGGACCGAGGAAGGCGGCGACCACGGCGTCGAAGCCGAGGCGGCCGCCGAAGACGAAGCGGAAGAAGCTGAAGCGGCTGAAGAAGCAGAAGCGGAAGCCGAAGCGGCAGAGTCCGAGACCGAGGCGGTCGAGGAGGAAGCCGAGGAGGCTGACGAAGCCGACGAAGCGGACGAGGACGCCGAATCCGAGACTGAAGAAGTCGAAGCGGAGGAGGCCGAGGACGAGGAGTCCGCGGCTGACGACGACGAGGAGGACGAGGAATGAGCGACCGCGAGCGCACGTTCGTGATGGTCAAGCCCGACGGCGTCAAGCGCGGGCTGATCGGCGAGATCGTCTCCCGGTTCGAGGACCGCGGCCTGAAGCTGGTCGCCGGGAAGTTCACGCGGATCGACCGTGACCTCGCGGAGGAGCACTACGGCGAGCACGAGGACAAGCCGTTCTTCGAGGGCCTGGTCGAGTTCATCACCTCCGGTCCCGTCTTCGCGATGGTCTGGGAGGGCCAGGACGCGACCCGGCAGGTCCGGAAGATGGTCGGCGAGACCGACCCCGCCGAGTCGCCCGCGGGCACGATCCGCGGCGACCTCGGCCTGGATCTCGGGCGCAACGTGATCCACGCCTCGGACCACGAGGACCCGGGCTCGAACGAGCGCGAGATCGACCTCTTCTTCGACGAGGAGGAGCTGTACGACTACGAGCGCCCGAACGAAGCCTGGCTGTACGAGTAAACCGTTCTGCAGTGCTGCTTCTTCCGTTCCCTTCGGTGCAATAGCCCCGTCGCCGTCGTCCGCCGAGTCGGGCCGAAAGCGGGTCGATCCTGACGAAGGCCCACGCGGGGCTCAGCGCCGCGCCCGAACGAGGAGCGCCACGAAGGCGAGTACCGCGGTCACTGCACCGAACCCGGGTACGGTGGTGCTCGTCGGATCAGACGTCGATGTCGCGGTAGCCGTTGGCGTCCGTGTGGCGGCCGCCGTTTCGGTGCCGGCCGTCGTTCCTGTCGTTTCCGGCGTCGCCGTCGGCGCTGGTGTCGCGGATCCCGTCGACGACTGCGTGGCGGTCGGTGTCGACGAAGTGTCTCCGCCACCGCCGCCACCGCCGCCGTTACCCGGTTGCAGTGTGGCGGTCTGTGTCGGTGTTGACGTCGGTGTCGATGACGGGGTTGGCGTCGGGGACGGCGTGGGCGTCGGGGATGGCGTTGGTGTCGGGGATGGCGTGGGCGCCGGGGACGGCGTTGGCGTCGGATCCCCGCCCTCGGACGTGCTCAGGTCGAGTTCGGTGACCTCCCCGGACGACCACTCGTCCGTCGACGTCGCCCGCTCGCCGTCGACGTAGAACGTGACGGTCGCGCCATCGTCGCCGCTGGTGCCGTTCACCGTGAGTTTCTCGTCGCCGACGCCCGGACCGCCGTAGGCGCCCCGTTCTTCGGTGACAAGCCGACCGCGGAGTTCGCCGTCGATCTCCGCGGTGACGACGGTGCCGGCGGGTGCCGGGTCACCGTCGACCGTCAGGTCGCCGTAGTACGCCGCCGGCGTCGGCGGCGGACCGTCGTCCTGGGCCGCGACGACCGCGGGCACGCCGCCGGCCGCGACGAGCGCGATGCTGAGGGCCGCCACGGCGACGAGCGTTCGAGTGTTCCGAGTCATGGTAGGTGAGTCACGTCGTCGTGCATCAGCCGGTGATGGGGATCGCGGTCGTCGATGTGTCGACAACCGCGTCACGGCGTTCGCTCGTCCCTCCGCGGAGTCGTTCGATCGCGTCCGCTGCCGCCGCCGCGACCAGATCCCGTCGGTCGGCGGGTGCGTCGTCGACGATCGCGTCGACAGCGGCGTCGAGCTCCGCCTGCGAGTCGATCTCGCCGCCGAGTTGCGCCTGGATCTCACGGGAGATCACCTGTGAGAGCAGTTCCCGAGTCAGATCACGGTCAGTTCCGTTCGCATTGGCGAGGACGCTCTCGACCGACGCGGTCGCGGTCGTCGAGCCGTTCGCCGACGTGTTCGCATCAGCGGTGGCGTTCGAGTCGTAGACGCCGATCCCCTGGTAGAGTTCGGTCACCGAGGGGTTCGGGACCACGTAGGACGGCAGCGTACTCTCCTCCTCGACGAAGACGAAGTAGCCCTGGTAGGCGCTCGCCTCCGGGGCCGTGCTCGCCGATCCGTCGAAACGGTAGACGCCGTCGAAGCCTCCGCTCGGACCGGGCTGGGTCTCGGGCGAGGCGAACGGCGACATCGCGAGCGTCGGGTCGACCGTCCCGGCCCCGAACGCCTCGTTCAGGCCGTCGTACTCGGGTGCCCCGACGAAGTTCCACCCCTCGGTCAGCGTCTGTTGTCCGGGTGCGGTCGGGGAGCCCGTCCCCACGTGGTGAGTGATCGTCATCCGCCCGTCGCTGTCGGCGACGACCGCGAGCCCCTGCAGGGCGCCGACCGGGTCGTCACCGGAGAGCAGCGTCCACGACTGGTCGGTCGCGTCGAAGCCGTAAACGGCACCCTCGAAGCCGTCGCTGAACAGCTCAGAAACCGTCTGATCAGTCGCCCCGGGGACGCCGACACCGTAGACGTTGCCGGCTTCGAGCGTCAGATCGACGCCGAAACGCCGGGTCTCGTTCGTGTCCACCTGCTCGGGCGGCGCGGTCAGGAACGGCTCGTAGGCCACGTCACCCTCGACGAACGCCTCGTCGTCGCGGTCGCCGTGGTAGTTCAGCGTGGCCGACAGTGTCCGGTCGAGATTACTGCCCACCGAGACGTTCGCGGCCGCGAGGTCGTTGTACTGCACGTCGAGCGCCGGGAGGTCGCCGCCTTCGATCCAGACGCCGTACTCGGCGCCGGTCACCTCGTTCCGTGTTATCTCCGCGCCGGTGTTCACCCCGCTCACGAAGATTCCCTCTTCGACGTTCCCGATCCGGTTCCCCTCGACGGTCGCCGAAGTGACGAACGCTTCGAGTTGGATGCCGACGGTGGCCGCCCGCGTCTTCGTCCCGTCGCCGTCGTACACCTGGTTGTTCACCAGCCGGAGGTTGTCCGTCTCGAACGATGCGTAGCCGACGCCGCTGTCGGTGACAGTGTTGTTCTCGATCACCGTGTTCGCGGAGTCGTACACGTCGATCCCGGAGTTCTGTCCGGATATCGTCGCGTTGTACACGTGAGCGTCGTCGGCCTCGCCGACCGAGACGCCGCGTGCGAGGAGGTCGGAGCCCTCCGTGACGGTCACGTCGTGGACGACCGCGCCGTCGGCGGTCGAGCCGGCGCCACCGATCAGAATGGCGTTGGCCGCACCGCCGACGGAGACGTGTCGGATGGTTGCGTTCGACCGCTCGACGGCGATCCCGTCGGGTGCGATCCCTTGTGCGACGACGTCGAGTCGCTCGACCGTGACGTCCGGTGCGTTGACGTGGACGACCGGCTCGTAGAAGCCGCTGATCCGTGTCTCGATCGTCGGGCGCTCGTCGCCGTGGGCAGTCAGCGTCACGCCCGGCGTCGTCACCTCGACGGGGTTGGTGTACGTGCCGTTCGCGATCTCGATGGTCGCTCCCGCGGGCGCGAGGTCGACCGCCTGCTGGATCGTCCCCACGTCCTCCGGGACGACCAGCGGTTTGGCGTACACTGCCGTCTCGCCGCTGCGGAGTTCGACTGTCTCGTTGCTGCCTTCCGCTGCCATCGAGAGCGCCGCGGTCCCGACCATGCCCGTCGAGGTGGTGACCTCGACCGGGACGGGATCGCCGCTCCCGTTCACCGCGTAGGACTCGCCGAACTCGCGCTCGGTACCGCCGATGGTGAGCGTGAGGTTCGCCGTATCGACGGTCGAGTCGTCCGCGAGCGTGACGTTGAGGCGTTCGAGATCGTCGTCGACGACGTCGACGGTGAACGACTCACCCGGTGTCACGTGGGCAGGCTGTTCGGACTCGAACCACGCCGGTGGGAGCGAGTCGACGTACGTGATCGCGTTCCCCAACAGCGCGTTCGCGTCGTCGGTTATCTGCTGGTTCCGGACCGTCGAACTGCGCCCGAGCGAGGAGAGCAGCACGGTCTGGGTCGACTCGTCGACAGCGACGCCGGTTCCGAGCACCTCGTCGCCGCCGTCGGTCGCCGTCGCGAGCGTCGTGCCGTCGTAGCGCTGGAACCACGCGATGTCGCCGCGGGACTGGTTGTGGATCGTGATCGTCCCGCCCGCTGACGCGACGCCGTCGAACAGCGTGTGGTTCCGGACAACGTCGTACACCGCGCCGTCGGTCTCCGTCGACTGACCGGTCACGACAGGGTTCTGTGTCGCGTCCGACAGCGCCGTGATGCCGTTGCTCGCGACACCCCACTGGTCGAGGTAGACGACCCCAGTGTCGGGGTCGCTCGTCGCCGCGACGAACGCTCCGAGGTCGATCTCCGACCCGACGCGATGGACTGCGAGCACGTCGTACTGGTCGGTGTTCGTCATCGCCGCCGACGGGTCGACGACCGAGACGAAGTACTCACCAGGGACGTTCGCCTCGACGGCGCTGGAGAGCTGGTCGGCGTACTGCGACCCGGTACTGTCGACGATGCCGACGTAGGTCGGGTCGGGGACCACGTCGGTCGGTCCGGTGGTGAGCGTCGTCGTCTCACCGTCGCCAGTGACGGTGTTATCGAGCATCAGTTCGCCGCTCGCCTCGGCCGACATCTCGACCCGCACGCTGACGGTCGTGTCGTCCGAAGGGTCGAGATCGATGGGTTCGCCGAAGGCGTACTCGGTCCCGTCGACGAACAGCGTCGCGTTCCCGTCCATCGTCCCCACCCGCGTCACGGTCAGCGAGTCGGCGTGGGCGGTGTGGTAGGTCACGGTTGCCTCGCCGCCCGACTCGACCTGGTCGTCCTGCGGGTCGATCACTCCGGCAGCGAGCGTGGGCGCGAGGCTCACGTCTCGGGTCGCCAGTAGACTGTCGTTCACCGACACCGTCGTGTTCGCCGTCTCGTAACCGAACTCGGAGACGGTTACGTTGTACGTGCCCGGCAGAGTCCGAACTAAGTACTGACCGGTCTCGTTGGTCGTCGTTTCGGCACCGTTGTCCACGGTCACCGTCGCGTCGACCAACGGCGTTCCGTCGGTGTTCGTGACCGTTCCATCGATCCCTTGATCGGCGGCGACCGTGGTGGTGGCTGCGAGCGCGTCGACGATCCCGTGTCCGTATCGGCTATCCTGTCCGGCGGGCGCGCCGTCGGGCTTGGTCGCGGTTTCCTTCAGTGCGGCTTTGACCTCGTTCGCGGAGATCTCCCCGCCCGCCGCGGACTCCATCAGCGCCACGACGCCGACGATGTGGGGTGTCGCCATCGACGTGCCGGACTTCTCGCCGTACTCGTCGCCGGGCAGCGTACTGTAGGTGTCGACACCCGGCGCCGAAACGTCCGGAACGACGTAGGAACTCGGCCAGTCGCTTGGCGCGGCGTCGGCCCAGTCGCGGTCAGTCTGAACCACGTCGCCGCTGGAGAAGCGCGCGATGTCGCGGTCCGGGCCGGACGCGCCGATCGACAGCGCGTCGTGGATGTTGCCCGGCGACGAGACCGTCTCAGGCCCCGCGTTCCCGGAGGCCGCGACGACGATCGTCCCGGCGTCCTCGGCGTTCCGGATCGGGTCGATCATCGCGGTGTAGTACCCTTCCGCGCCGAGGCTCATGCCGATCACGTCGGCGTCCTCCTCGACTGCCCACTCGATACCGCCGATGATCTGAGCGAAGGAACCGCTCCCGCCGGGGATCACCAGTCCGTGCATCAACTGCGCGTCCGGCGCGACGCCGATGGCCGCGCCGCTCGCGTCACCTCCGGCGACGGTGCCGGAGACGTGGGTCCCGTGCTGGCTGGTCGCGTGTGGTGTCGACCCCTCGACACGCTCGCCGTCATCGTCGAACTCCGCCCACCCACCCGGGTACGTCTCGTCGCTGGGGTTCTCGGTGTAGAGGCTCAGATCCGTATGCCCGGCGTCGATCCCGGTGTCCAGCACGGCAACTTTCACGCCAGCGCCGCGGGTGCCGTGCTCCTCCCAGACCTCCGGTACGTTCAACTGGTCGAGACCGTAGGTGACGTTCCCGGTGGGAGCGTCGGTGGTGTTGGCCCCCCCGGACGCGGTCCCGTTCTCGCTCCCGGCGAGCGCGTTCACCTGGAAGTTACTGTGGACGCCAGTGACGCCCGGCTGGCCGACGATCGACTCCGCGTCGACGGTCCGCGTGTCGACGCGCAGCAACACCGCGTTCGTGATCCAGTACTGATTGAGGAGAGCGACGCCGTCGGTCGACTCAGCGTAGTCGACGATGGGCTGTTGGGTGGTCTCGGCGTGGCTCTTCATCCCCTCGACGACGTCCTCGCTGGTCATCGTCGAGACCTCGGGGACCTCGAACTCCTCAACGCGGACGATGACTTCAACGACGCCGGACTCCGTGTCGTTAGCCACAGTGGCGTTCGAGAGCGTCGAGAGGGATCCGTCGACCTCGGACGTCCCGACGGAGGTGTTCGCCGTCGACGTATCGTTCGACGACTCGGCCGACGTATTGCTGGCTGTCGCCGTCGCCGTAGCGGTCGGCGTCGCCGTCGCCGTAGCGGTCGCCGTCGCCGTAGCGTTCGGCGTCTCAGTCGATGCGTTGTCCCGAGTATCGTTCTGCGAAGAGAACAACCCGGAAACAGCGTCGACGACCGGATCATCCGTCGTCGACTCGATTCCGCCGGCCGCCATCGCCGGGGCGGCTGCCCCCGAGACCATCAGGAGGGCGAACACGACCGCGAGCGCTCGGGTGACCACCGACGAACTCATCCCTCGTCCTCGTTCGGACTCGATGGCGTTGCCGCCCCGATCCCTGCCGCGGTTCCGCCCCATCGTCGACAGTCCGCCAGTTTCTGCCGATCTCTCTGCCGACCCGACCTCGATTCTGTTCGTAGCACGAACCGTATCGGCAGTTCACAGGTTAAAAATCTGCCCATTATTTTGGCCCACCTAAAACAACCCAATGCCCGCCCGAGATGGGGGTTAGCAGCCGAGGTCGCTAATCGGGTCGTGGATCGATAGTCTGCCGGGCTGGGGAACTGGAACCACAAACGCCACCTGTCCGGCGCCCGAACGCCCGGTGTATGCTCAAGAGAGCCTTCGCGTTCGTCGCCGGCGTCGCCGGCGCCGCCCTCCCCGAGAAAGCGATCGAGATCGGGAACCGCTCGATGCTCGTCGGCTACGAGAACCCCGAGGAGCTCGAACCCGAGGAGTGGTACGTCGACGCCGTCCGGTACGTCGCCGTGCTGCTGGCCGTCGCCGCGCTGATCGCGCCGTTCCTGCCGACGCCGGGGAGTGAAAAAGATGAGGACGACGACGCGGCCGAGCCGGGTCCCGTCGTCGACGTGATCGAGTCGAGCGACGACTGAGATTTTCTCGGCTATTACCCCTCGAACGGCCGCTGGTCGTCGCGCACGCTGTCGATTATCACGTCGCCGTCCGGGCGTTCGGCCAGCCAGAACAGCTTGTACGCGTCGACGACCTCCTCGAACTCGATCTCCGGTGCCTCCGCGAGGATCGACCCCCGGAGCGTCCACTGGAAGGCGGCCTCCTCGGCTTTCTCGTCGGCCTGCTCCGGCGACAGCTCCCCGGGAAGTACCAGCACGTCCTCGACCCGTTTCTCCGCGACCTCGGGGAGCGTGTCGGCCCGGACCGCGAGTCGCCGCGAGCGGTCGACGCTGATCACCCGTCGATCCTTCCGCGGGGCGAACAGCGGCCTGTCGACCTCGATCTCCGTCTCGTACACCCGGAACGGGTACGCGACCGCGCCGACGCGGCCCGATGAATCGACCGACTCGCGCGCGACACTGGGCTCGATCACCGGGAGGTCGACCGCCTCGTGCCGGTCGCCGACCAGCGGGTGGTCGGCGGGCGGGAGCGGGTCGTCCGCCCCCTGCTCAGTCGTCATCGTTCCAGTAACCCGAGGCGGCGACGTGGGCGCGGATGTTGTCGCTCTCGGTCAGCACCTTCGGCGAGGTGTCCGTCGCCGCGGCGGGGCTGTCGACGCTCGTCCCGCCGTCGGCCACGTACTCGGGCGTGCCCGCCGAATCGTTCTCGGAGACGATCGCCGAGAGCGGCTTGTCGAACGCGTCGAAATGCTCGTCGACGTTCTCGGGTGGCTCGGTCGCCAGCGACACGGCGACCAGCGTGATCACCGAGAGGATAAAGGCCGGGAACAGCCCGTACACCGTCACGAGCCCGTACCAGAACGCGGCGGATTCCGGCGGCATCATCCCGAGCCAGCCGAGGACGGTCGAGAGCTGCGTCCAGAGCACCATCGTCGCCGTGCCGACGATCATGCTGGCGACCGATCCCTTCGCCGTGACGCGTTTCCACCAGAGCGTCGCGATCACGGTCGGCCCGATGGCCGCGCCGAGGCCGCCCCACGCGTAGTCGAGCACCAGCGTGTAGATCGGCGTGCCCTGTGCGATAAAGGCGAACGCCACGCTGGCGGCACCGAGCGCGAAGGTGACGTAGCGGGAGTAACGAACCAGCTGCTCCTGGCTGGCGTCGCGGTCGAGGAACCCGTGGTAGACGTCCTCGACGACCGCGCTCGTCGCAACGAGCAGCTGTGAGTCGGCGCTGGACATCATCGCCGCCAGCGCGGCCGCGAGCACGATCCCGGCGATCACGCCGGGCAGCAGGTCGAGCGTGAGCCGGGGCATCGCGTTGTCGGGGTCCGCGAGCGCGCCGTCACCGAACATGGCGATGGCGTACAGCCCCACGAGC
Organism: Halolamina sp. CBA1230; assembly: GCF_002025255.2. Lineage (GTDB taxonomy): Archaea > Halobacteriota > Halobacteria > Halobacteriales > Haloferacaceae > Halolamina. Next base: position 2,286,783 of record NZ_CP054587.1, on the reverse strand, counting down.
GCGGCGCCGATGTAGGCGACGAACATGAACAGCTGGGCGACCAGCGCCGCGAGCCGGATGTTCCGTACCCTGTCGATCCCCATGAAGCGGACCATGATGTGAGGGTTGCCGGGGATGCCCAGCCCGATGGCGGCGTAGCTGATCACGCCGAAGACGGCGGCCCAGCCCGCCATTCCGGCGGTGATGCTGGTCGCCGACTCGCCCGCCGTGGCCGCGACCGCCTCGAACGGCAGCCCCATCTCCGCGAACGCGAGCACGGGTAGGATGATGAACGCGATCAGGATGATCGCCCCCTGGAAGTAGTCCGACCACGCGACCGCGAAGTAGCCGCCGAGGAACGTGTAGCCGATCACGATGATCCCGCCGACGATGATACCGACCCAGGGCTGGATCCCGGTCAGCACCTGGAGCAGCGTGCCGGCGGCGACGATCTGGGCGCCGACGTAGCCGCCCTCGAACAGCATCAGGACGATCGCCGAGACGGCTTTCACCGAACCGGTGTCGTCGCCCAGCCGTGTCTCGAAGAACGTCGGCAGCGTCACCGACCGGACGAGTTCGGTGTACTTCCGCAGGCGTTTGGCGATGCCGGCCCACGCGAACAGGTCGGCCGGGACCATCCCCAGCCCGTTGAGGAACGCCATGATCCCCGTGCCGTAGGCGTCCGCGGGCACGCCGAGCGTGAGCCAGCCGCTCATCTCGGAGGCGCGCTCGGAGAAGCCGGTCACCACCGGCCCGATCTCCCGTCCGCCGATGACGTAGTCGCCGACGGAGTCCATGAAGCGGGAGGCCCACAGCCCGATCCCGACGAGTACGACGAGGTAGAGCGCGAACGTGCCGAGCACCCAGACCCCTGCCCCGCCCGCGATACCGCCGCCCTGGAGGGGGAGGCCGCTAAGCATGCTCCCCCTCCTCGTACTGTTCCCGAAGCGCGCGTTCACGGCGCCCCTCCCAGACGTAGTACACGATCAACATCACGAAGAAGATCGCGTACGGTCCGACGACTCCGAGCCAGTCGAGCGTGCTCATCGCTGGCATAGTCGTTTCACTCGTTGACGGATCACAGGTAAATTTGTTTGGCCCGAAACGCAGAGGGCGTCGGCGTCAGTCGTCCGTCGCGGCAGACCGGCGCCGCGACGATCAGTCGTCCGGCGCGGCAGACCGGCACCGCGACGGTCAGTCGTCCGTCGCGGCAGACCGGCACCGTGACGATCAGTCGTCCTCGCCGGCTCACTTCGCCGGCGAGATCAGTCGCCCCGCCCGGCTGACCGCGTGCCGGGCGGATCAGTCGTCTGCGGTCGCGGCGGACCGAACCGGCACGTCGATCTCCCCGGCGTCGAGGTCGGCCTCCACGTTCCGGGCGGCCGTCACGAGGTTCTCGGTCTTCTGGTAGGCGGCCTCGCGGGGGAGGAGCTTCAGCCCGCAGTCCGGCGAGATCGTGAGCTCCTCCGGCGGGACCACCTTCAGCCCCTGTCGGATGTTCGCCTCGATCTCCTCGACGCTCTCGACATCGGCGGTGTGGGCGTCGACGACGCCCAGCGCGAGGTCAGGCGCGAACTCGCCGTCGGCGAACGTCTCGATCTGCTCGTAGTCGCCGTTGCAGAGTTCGAGGTCGACCTCGTCGACCGGGAACTCGTTGAGCTCGGGGTAGATCCGCGAGTAGTCGCCGTAGCAGACGTGGACGCCCACGCGGACCTCGTCGGGCACGCCGTCGACGATGCGTTCGAGACAGCCGCCGACGATGGCGTGGTCGTCGGGCGTCGTCGCCAGCGCCGGCTCGTCGATCTGGATGTAGCGGGCGCCCGCATCTACGAGCTTCTCGATCTCCTCGTTTACGAGATCGGCGAGGTCGTAGGCGAGCGCCTCGCTGTCGCCGTAGTGCTCGTCGAACGCCCAGTTGGCGAGCGTGTACGGCCCCGTGATCGGGACCTTGACGGGGCGCTCGGCCACCGCGTCGGTGAACTCGAACTCGTCGACCAGCCACGGCTCGTCGTACTCGACCGCCTCGACGACGCTCGGTTTGTCGAAGTAGTTGTGCCCCCACACCTTCACGGGGCCGTTGAACTCGTACCCGTCGATGCGCTCGGCGAAGAACTCCACCATCTCGTTGCGGCGCATCTCGCCGTCGACGACCGTATCCAGCCCGCTGCGCTCGTGCTCCTCGGTGATGAGCCGGCAGGCGTCGTCGTGGGCTTCTTCGAGGTCGTCCTCGTCGAAGGAGGACTCGGGGTCGTCGACGAGGTCGTCGGCGCGGTTGAGCCACGTCGGCTTGGGGTAGGAGCCGACGACGCTGGTCAGCAGGAAGTGGTCGTGCTCGTGGTCGTCGGGGCGGAACTGCTCGCGGTTGTCGGCGTCGCGGGCCATCAGGCGCTCACCTCCGTCTCCGGCACGATCTCGGCCGCCTCAGCCAGCACCGAGAGCTTCTCGCGGTGCGTCGAGGTCGGGAGGTAGGCGAGTTCGGTGTTCGGCGTCGCGTAGACGGTGTCGAACGTCTGGCTCGGGATCTGGTCCTGAACCCACTCGATCCGCTCGGCGACGGTGTCGGCGCTCTCGACGGCGGTGTTCTGCCCGTCCACGAGGCCGAGCGAGACGTCCGATTTCGTGCCGAACTCCGTGACGTTGTACAGGTGGGCGTCGCGGTCGCCGGCGACGAAGTCGAAGCCGAACGCGTCCACGTCGGCGTCCATCAGGTGGGCGTAGGTCCTCTCCTCGTGGGCGCCCCAGTAGCTCTGGAGCACGACGTCGGCGTCCGTGGCGCTCGCGACGGTGTCGACGGCGTCGCTGACGCGCTCGTTCTCGTCGTCTTCAGGCGGGTCGGTCACCAGCGACGGGTCGAGCAGGAACAGCGTCTCGTGGGCGGGCAGCGCCTCGGCCTCGCCGGCGAGGAACTCCGCGATGGCGGCGAGGAACTCCGCCTCGTCGCCGTAGTACTCGTCAGTCGCGAGCTCCGCGAGCGTGTACGGGCCGGGGAGGACGGCCTGGAGCGGTTCGTCGTCGTGCAGGAGCCCCGTCGCGGCGTCCAACTCCGCGGCCACATCGCTGTCGTGGGTGAGTTCGTCGACGACCTGCGGGTCGCGGTAGAAGTTGTTGTTGTCGTAGTAGCGAACGATGCCGCCGGTCTCCACGCTGTCGTGGACCGCGAGCGGGTGGGCGAGGAAGTCGTCCCAGCGGCCCTGCCCCTCGACGATCCGGTCGAGGCCGGCGTCGCGCTGGTCGTCGATCAACTCCTCGCGGACGCGCCCGTACGCCTCGCGGATCTCGGGGCCCTCGCTGCCGTCGACGAGGTCACCCTTCTGGTGTCCTTTCAGGTCCGAGAGCTCGTCTTTCGCCCAGTCCGGGAGCGGGTACAGCCCCAGCGTGGTCGCGACTCGTTCGGTCATGGAGGTCGGTAGTGCATGCAGTAGCTTAATAATTGTTACTCAGATATATTCCTTTAGGTAATAACGGCCCGTGTTCGAGAGGATTAGGCCGGCCGAAAGACCGCAACGACTAAATTCGTTTAGGGCGGCCAAAAAGCGTATGGACGAGTTCGGACCGACGCGACGCGAACTGCTGGGGGCGGGCGCCACCGTCGGCGCGGGGCTGCTCGCAGGCTGTATCGGCGGCTCCTCGACGGAGACGCCGAGCGAGACCGGAACCGCGACGGCGACGCCCGACGAGGGGCACTCGGTGACGATGGCGCCCGTCGGTGAGGTCACGTTCGACGAGGTGCCCGAGGACTGGCTGCCGTACACGGGCGACTACGCCGACATGGGCGTCGCGCTCGGGCAGGCCGACGGGCTGGAGGGGATCGGACTCAAAGCCCGCTACGGCACCCACTACTACGACGACCTGCCCGGCGTCGCCGTCGACGAGGACGAACTGACAGCGCTGTACGACAACGGGACGGACAAGGAGATCTTCTACGAGGTCGGCGCCGACGTCCACGTGATCGACCCGAACTTCATGGTCAACCGGCTCGGCTGGAACCGGGACGACGTGACCGAGATCGGCGAGAACGTCGCCCCGTTCGCGGGCAACACGACGTTCTCACGGGCCTACGGCTGGCACGACTACGAGTACCACACGATGTACGAGGCGTTCGAGAAAGTCGCCGAGATCTTCCAGGAACGGGAGCGCTACGAGGCGTTCGCGGCGCTGCACGACGAGGTGCTCGCCGACGTCGAGGAGCGACTCCCCGAGGAGCGTCCCGATATCGCGCTGCTGTACCCGGCGGGCATCCCGCCGGAGTCGTTCTACCCGTACCTGATCGGCGAGGGGACCCAGGCCAAGCAGTGGCGGGATCTGGGCGTCGGCGACGCGCTCGCCCGGAACGGCGTCACCGACGCGCAGGCCGGCGGCGGCACGATCGACTTCGAGCGCCTGCTGGAGATCGACCCCGACGCGCTCGCGATCCGCCTCCAGGGCGAGATCTCCGAGGAGTACTTCGACGAGAACATCCGCAAACCGCTCGAGGAGGACGACGTGGCCAGCGAACTCACGGCGGTGAAGAACGACCGCGTGATCTACGGCGGCCTGACGTATCAGGGTCCGATCATCCACCTGTTCCAGCTCGAGAACGCCGCCCGGGGGCTCTACCCCGAGGAGTTCGGCGGCGAGGAGCTGTTCGACCGTCAGCGCGTCGCCGACATCGTCACCGGAGAGTTCGATGAGTGAGCCCGACCGCGACGTCGTGATTGTCGGCGGCGGCCCGAGCGGGAGCGCGGCCGCCGTGTTCACCGCGCGGTACGGGCTCGACACCGTCGTCTACGACCGCGGGAACGCGGCGCTGGCCCGCGCAGCGTTCGTCGAGAACTACCCCGGGTTCCCTGGGGGGATCGATCCCGAGACGCTGACTGACCTGTTTCACGACCACATCGACGCCGTCGGCGCGACACGGGTCCCGGATCTCGTGGAGTCCGTCGAGCGCGACGGCGAGGCGTTCCGCGTCGAGACGGCCGAGGGCGAGGAACTGACGGCACGCTACGTCGTCGCCGCCGCGTGGTACGACGCCTCGTACCTGCAACCGCTCGACACCGACGGCGGGATGTTCGAGACCGAGGAGCACCACGGCGAGGAGCACGAACTGCTCGACCGGTCGTTCCCCGACAGCGACGGCAGCACGCCGATCGAGGGGCTGTACGTCGCCGCCCCGACCGAGCACCGGAACGCACAAGCGATCACCGCCGCCGGCCACGGCGCCCACGTCGCCCGGACGCTGCTGCAGGACCGCCGGGAGGCCGAGGGGCTGGCGGGCGAGGTCGCGCCCGTCTACGACTGGCTCCGGCCCGAAAGCGAGTTCAGCGGCGACTGGGCCGAGCGCGAGCGCTGGGAGACGTGGTTCGACAACGAGATGGAGGACAGCGACCTCGACGACGAGGCGATCGAACGGCTCCGGGAGCGCTACATCGACCGCGCGTTCGCCACCGAACGCTCGCCCGAGGAGATCGAGGAACTGCGCCACGAGGGGCACCGTCGGCTCGCCGGCCACCTGGACACGACCGCGGTGCTGGACGCGATCGACGACGAGGAGATCGCGGCGTACCTCGGCGAGGACTGACGACCGTCGGGCGGGGTCAGAGTCGTACGAGCCACCCGACGACGAGCAGCAGGAGGAACAACGCCGCGAGCGCGAGGAGTACCGTTCGTTTCTGGACGCCGCGACCAGCAGCGAGAGACGGCGCGATACGGCCGGCCAACCGCCGGCACGGCTTCATGCCGCCGCCTCAGGCTGTCGCGAGTCCGGGCGAGGGGGAACCGTCGGTGGGTGAACCACGGTCCGGCCTACTGGACGGTCTCCTCCTGGCTGTTCTCGCTCGACGTCCAGTTCGCGTTCGAGGAGTACGGACCGCCGCTGGGGATCGACACCGAGGGCTGCTCGCCGCCGGCGCTTGCGTTGAATCCGAAGCCGTAGGCGGCCCCACCGGTCTCGAGCTGGGAACGTGGGACGCTGATGAACGCCTGCGACCCCGACTTGACGGCGGTGAACCCCGAGGGGAGCGCGGACCAGCCGGCCGAGGTGTCCTTCTCCCAGTTGGGGCCGCTCTCCACGCCGGAGTACCGGAACGCGTCGTTCCCCTCGGCATTCCAGGCCACCTGGAAGTCGTAGGCGCCGTCGTCCTCGACGTCGAACGGGAGCGAGAAGTTCGCGTTCGCGAAGTTCGGGTCGGCTAGGCTGTGCTGGCTGCCGTCGGGTTCGTCGAACGTGACGCCGTAGACGACGTTCTCGTCGCCGTAGGTCACGTCGACCCGGGCCGCGCCCTCGGGGATCGGCTGGGCGATCCCGTCGGGGTTGACGTAGTCGGCGCTGTAGGAGGCGTCGATGCAGGGGTTGGTCGTGCCGTCGTTGTGGCGGGCCTGTTCGGCGTAGAACTCCAGATCGAACGCCACGGAGTCTGTCTGGATCTCGTTGCCGACGTCGGTGGGGACCGACCACTCGAAGCAGAGGCACGTTTCGGCGGTGTCGGTCTGATCGTCGACGCCCTCGAAGACGGGGCGGTCCGCGAGGGGCGCCTCGCCGTCGCCGTCGCCCGCGAGCGGAACGCCGGCGGCGAGCATCGCCATGACCTCCGCGAGCGAGCCCGAGACGACCTCGTCGCCGATCACCGTGGTCTCCTCCTCGGTTTCCTCGTCCAGCTCGGTGGTGCAGTACGAGAGCGTGACCGTCATCGCGTCGGCCAGCTGGCCGTCGGCAGGTGTGGAGCCGTACAGCTCCTCGAGCGCGTCTTCCTCGGGCTCGGTCGTTTCGTTCTGGGCGTTCTCGGTCAGCCCGCCACAGATCCAGAGGTAGGCGGGGTTGTCGACGATCGAGAAACAGAACTCCCCTTCCCCGGAGTCGCCGGGCTTGAGGTCGGTCACTTCGATGCTGAGGGGCTCGCCGTCGCCGCCACCGACGACATCACCGTCGATGAACGTGCCCGGCGGCGTGCTCCACTGGGCGTAGTCGCCCTGGTCTTCGGTGTAGTCGACGTGGACGAACAGGTCGAGTTCGCCCGCTTCGAGGCTGTTCCCGGCGAACGATTCGGTGTCGTTGAAGTAGGCAGTCGTGCCGAGTCCGGCGCCCGCGCTCGCGAGCCCGATCGCTCCGACACCGCCGAGTACCTTCCGTCGAGACAGTTTGATTGGGTTGTCGTCGGTCATTGTTGGTGTCCGAACGGGGTGGGGTCGCCGTCGACCGTCGGCCCCGATCGGTTGCTGCTGACCTCCCCCCCGACGGGATTAGTTACGAGTGGACACCCCTCGACCGAACGGGTGGTTCGGCTCGGCCGGCCGCCGGGCAGGGGGACGTTGTCGGCGGGTACGGTGTTCGTACTGACCCGACAGCAGCCGCATCGTCGGCGATGGGAAGATCGTGGCGTCGCTCGGCGACCGAGCTACCCGTCCGGCGCGTGCCCGACCGCCAGCACGTGGACCGAGAGATCCGTGCGGGATCGGCCCGGAGTTCGGCGATGCGGTCCCGCTCGGCGACGTCGTACTCGTGGTAGAACGATTCGGGGTCGGCGTGCTCGCTCATCGTCGGGTGGATGACTGTGCGAAGGCAATCCGAGCGTGCCTCGCGAACGGTTCACAACTGCCGGCCGTCGCTACTCCGGCCGGAAGTGACACGCGACCGTCCGACCGTCGTCCGCCCCGCGCCGGGGCTCCCCGCCGTCTTCGCGTTCTGTGAGTTCCGGATCTTCGGCCACACACCGCGCGGCGTCGTCGTCGCCGAGCCGCTCGCGCAGGTGACAGCGCGGGTGGAACCGACAGCCCTCGGGCGGGTCCGCGGGGTCCGGCGGCGAGCCGGGGAGGTGGATCCGTTCGTCCGGTTCCGGTTCGGCGCGGACCCGTGGGACGCTCGACAGCAGCGCCTCGGTGTAGGGGTGGGCCGGCTCGTCGAGCACGTCGCCGAGCCGGCCGAGTTCGACGAACTCGCCGAGATACATCACCGCGACGCGGTCGGCCACCTGCCGGACGACGCTCACGTCGTGGCTGATCAGCAGGTACGTCAGCCCGCGTTCCGCCTGCAGGTCCCGGAGCAGTTCCAGGATGCCCGCGCGGACGCTCACGTCCAGTGCGGAGACTGGCTCGTCGAGCACGAGCAGGTCGGGGTCGAGCGCGAGCGCCCGAGCGATACCCACGCGCTGGCGCTGCCCGCCCGAGAGTTCGTGGGGGAACGCGTCGTAGTGGTGCTCCGGGTCGAGCCCCACCGTCTCGAGGAGCTCCCGGACGTACCCCGTACGGTCGTCCTCGCGCTCGCCGTGGATCACCAGCGGTTCGGCGACGATGCGGCCGACGGTCATCCGCTCGTTCAGCGTCGAGAACGGGTCCTGGAACACCATCTGGACCCGGCGGCGGAACGCCTTGTCGGCGCCGCCCGAGATGGTTTTCCACCCGCCGCCTGACTGCGTGCCGGCGATCGGTTCTCCGTCGAAGGTCACCTCACCAGCAGTGGGTTCGTCCAGCCCGATCACCGTCTCCGCGAGCGTCGACTTCCCGCAGCCCGACTCGCCGACGACCGCCAACGTCTCCCCGCGCTGGAGATCGAAGCTCACGCCGTCGACCGCCCGGACTGCGCCGGTCTGTCGCTTGAGGATGCCCGAGCGAACCGGGTAGTGGCGCTTCAGGTCACGGACCGAGAGCAGGGGGTCGGTCATCGCTCGCCCTCCGTTCCGTCGTCCCAGTCGATCGACTCGACCGCCGAGCGGTCGTACGCCTCGCCGCCGGGGTGGGCGTCGGTGTAGGCGTAGCAGGTCGCCTCGTGGCGGTCGGCGTCGCGCCCGCCGGCGTCCGCCTCCTCGTCGGCGAACCGCACCGTCGGCGGCGCCTCGCCGTCGCAGAGCCCCGTTTCAGCGGCGGGGCAGCGCGGATGGAACCGACAGCCCTCGGGTGGGTCGTCGAGGCTGGGCGGCGAGCCGCCGATCGGTTCGAGGTCGCGGCGCTCGTCGACGTCGGGGACGCTCCGGAGGAACGCCTGCGTGTAGGGGTGGCGGGGGGAGCCGAGCAGCGCCTTCCGGCTGCCGCGCTCGACGATCCGGCCGGCGTACATCACCATGATCCGCTCACAGAGTTGGGAGACGATCCCCAGATCGTGGCTGATCAGCAGCAGCGACATCTCCCGCTCGGCGACGAGTTCGCGGAACAGGTCGACGATGCCGGCCTGGACGCTGACGTCCAGCCCCGTCGTCGGCTCGTCGGCGATCAGCAGGTCCGGCTCGCCCGCCAGCGCCATCGCGATCACCGCGCGCTGGGCCATCCCGCCGGAGTACTCGTGTGGGTAGTCCCGGAACCGCCCCTCGGGGTCGCCGATCCCCACCTCCTCGAGCAGCTCGACTGCCTCGGCGCGGGCTTCCTGCTTCGAGAGATCGCGGCTGGCCCGGACCGCCTCGACGATCTGGGCGCCGACGGTCTCGGTGGGGTCGAACGCCGCCTCGGCGTTCTGGAACACCATCCCGATCCCCGATCCCCGGACTGACCGGAGTTTCCGCTGCGGGGCGCCGACCAGTTCCTCGCCGCGCCACTCGACCGATCCCTCGACCTCGCCCTCGTCGATCAGTCCCACGAGCGAGCGCACCGAGACGGATTTCCCGGCGCCGGACTCGCCGACGATCCCCAGGGTCTCGCCGGCCCCGAGCTCGTAGCTGATCCCGTCGACGGCGACGAGCGGGTCGCGACGGCCGAAGCTGGTGCGGAGGTCCTCGACGCGGAGGAGTGGCTCGTCGCTCGCGGGGGCGGTGCGTTCGTCGGTCGTGGAGTGGGAGTCAGCCATCGTGAGTCACCTGTTGGGGTCGGTTCGGGGGTCGAGCACGTCGCGCAGGCCGTCCCCGAGCAGATTGAACCCGAGGACGGCGATCACGATCGCCACGCCCGGGAACACGCTGTACCACCACTCGCCGCTGTCGACGTACCCCTTCCCGACCCGGAGGATCGACCCCCACGAGGGCCGGGGCGAGGGGACGCCGACGCCGAGGAAGGAGAGCGACGATTCGAGGACGATCGCCAGCGCGGCCGTCACTGTCGCCTGCACGAGGATCGCCGAGAGGCAGAACGGCAGGACGTGGACGAGCACGATCCGGACGTGGGAGGCGCCCAGCGAGCGCGCGACGCGGACGTGCTCCTCCTCGACGACGGAGACCGCGCTGCCGCGGGTGACGCGGGCGAACTGCGGGATGTAGACGATCCCCAGCGCGGCGACGATGTTGGTCAGCGATTGGCCGAACACCGCCACGAGCGTCAGGCCGAGCAGGATCGCCGGGAACGCGAAGATGCTGTCCATCAGGCGCATCAGCGCGTCGTCGACGCGGCCGCCGACGTAGCCCGCGGTCAGGCCGATTGGGACGCCGACCGTCGCCGCGAGCAGCGGCGTGGCGACCGCGACCTGCAGCGCGATCCGGGCGCCGTACAGCACGCGGGAGAACAGGTCCCGGCCGTAGCGGTCGGTGCCGAAGGGATGGGCGAGGCTCGGCCCCTGCAGCCGCGCGGGCACGTCGACGGCCGCGGGATCGTACGGCGCGATCACGGGCGCCAGCAGCGCGATCAGCAGGAAGCCGACCGTGACGATCAGCCCGCCCATCGCGAGGCTGTTCCGGCGGAACCGCGCGGCGAACGTCCGGGCGCGGCGGACGAGCGGGGAGTCGGGGCGGTCGGGGGTGTTCTCGCTTGCGGCGTCGGTAGCGGCGTCACGCTCGCTCATTCTTCACCCCGCAGCTTCGGGTTCAGGTAGAAGTACGCGCCGTCGACAACGATGTTGACGGCGACGAAGAACGTGGTGTAGACGAGCACCACGCCCTGGAGCATGATGTAGTCCCGGCTCCCGATCGCGTCGATCAACAGGCGGCCCATCCCGGGGATGGAGAACACCTGCTCGATCACGATCGAGCCGCCGAGCAGGTAGCCGAACTGCATCCCGATCACCGTCACGACCGGGATGAACGCGTTCTTCGTCGCGTGGGCCAGCACCCGGAGTTCGCTGGTCCCCTTCATCCGGACGGCGTCGAGGTACTCCCGGCGCAGTTCCTCGAGGAGCTCCGAGCGAAGCATCCGGGTGACGACGGCGGCCATCGCGGTGCCGAGGGTGATTCCGGGCAGGATCAGGTAGCGGATCCCCGCGATCGGATCCTTCAGCGGCGAGGTGTAGCCCGCGACGGGGAGCCAGTCGAGGTTGACGCCGAACAGGAGTAGGAGCAGGATCCCCAGCCAGAAGTTCGGGATCGAAACGCCCAGCAGGCCGAAGCCGAGGCCGACGCCGTCGAGCCACTCGCCGCGGTTGGTCGCGCTCAGCAGGCCCGCAGGGATCGCGATGGTCAGCGAGACCAGAAAGCCCGCGAGCGTGAGAAACAGCGTCGTCGGCAGGCGGTCGGCGATAGCGGCGCTGACCGCGCGGTCGTTGACGTAGGAGCGTCCGAGGTCACCCTGCACGGCGTCGGTGACGTAGTCGACGTACTGTACGGGTAGGGGGTCGTTCAGCCCGAGTTCGGCCCTGACAGCAGCTAGCTGCTCGGGCGGAGCGTCGGCGCCGAGCATCACGATCGCCGGATCGCCGGGGACGAGCCTGATCAGCCCGAAGATCGTGACCGACACCAGCGCGAGCACCGGCAGCGCCCAGAGCAGCCGCCGGACCAGGAACGCCTGCAGCCGTGAGACCATCGCCCTCGACGCTCACTCCCCCTTCCACATCGTCCAGTAGCGTGTGTACGGCAGCAGCCACGGCTGGATCCCGTAGACGTTCGAGCGCAGGCCGGAGATGCCGTCCGCGCGCGCGACCGAGATCCACGGGCAGTTCTTGTTCACCAGCTTCTCGAACTCGGTGTACGCCTCGACGCGGGCGTCCTCGTCGGTCTCGCTGCGGCCGCGTTCGAGCAGTTCGTACATCCGTTCGGCGTCGGGCTGGTCCTCGCCGTAGTGGTTGAACTGCGTCCCCTCGGGGTGGACGAAGCCGAAGTAGTGTCGATCAGGGTCGATCTTGAACGGCACCGAAAAGGCCATCGCGCCGAAGTTCCCGCCGACGAAGTCCGAGAGCTGGGTCGCCCACTCCAGCGTCTCGGTCTCGGCGTCGACGCCGGCCTCCGCGAGCTGGGCGACCAGCAGGTCGGCGGTGGTCTCCATCAGCTGGTACCGTGAGTTGGTTTTGATCGTTAGCGTCTCGCCGTCGAGTGGGTTGCCCGCCTCGTCGAGGATCTCGCGGGCGCGCTCGGGGTCGTGGGTGCGCCGGCTGTCGCCGAGGTCGTAGTGCCAGATGCTGTCCTCGGCGTAGGGCTGCCACGCCGCCTGCCCGTACCCCGAGACGGCGGCCTGAACGATCGACTCGCGGTCGATCGCGTGGGCGACCGCGCGGCGGACCGCGGGCTCGTCCCACGGGGGTTCGCTGCAGTTGATGTGGACCTGTCCCCACTCGGTGCCGCGCTGGCGGGACAGCTTCGTCTCTGGGTCCTCGCGGAGCGTCCCCGCGTCGCTGCCGGAGACGCCCCGGACCATGTCCACGTCGTCGCCCCGCAGCGCGGCGACGCGGGAGTCGGCGTCGGGGATGGGCGTGATCTCGATCCCGTCCAGCAGCGGGGTGTCGTCCTCGCGGTACTCCTCGAACGCCGCGAGCGTGAGCTGGTCGCCGGGCTGGTGCTCCTCGAACCGGAACGGGCCAGTCCCCACGGGCTCCTGGAAGTCGCCGAGTTCGCCGCCCTGTGCCTCGACGGCCTCCTCGGGGACGACCACCCACGGGACGCGCCCGAGGAAGTTGAAGAACGGGGCGAACGTCTCCGAGAGGGTGAACGTCACCTCGTACTCGCCGGTCGCCTCGACGCTCTCGAGGGCGGCGAGATCGGAGCCCATCGCGGTGTCCTGGTTCATCCGCTCGAAGGAGTAGACGACGTCCTCGGCGGTCATCCCGCGGTCGACCGGCGGGTGGAACCGGGCGTCCTCGGTCAGCGTGAACGTGTACGTGCGGCCGTCGTCGCCGATCTCCCAGTCGGTCGCGAGCCGGCTCGCGGGCGCGCCGTCCTCGAACGTGATCAGCGTCTCGCAGACGTTGAACACGACGACCCACGAGACGACACTCTCGGTCTGGTGGGGGTCGAGCCCGGTGAGTTCGGACTCGAAGCCGACCCGGAGCGTGCCGCCGGACTGGGGGCCGCCCTCGGGCGTCGACGCCTCGGTCGCGGTGCCGGACGGCACGCCGCTCTCGGTGGGCGTGCCGTCGCCGCCGGTACAGCCGGCCATCGCCGCCGCCGCCGCGCCGCCGACCGCCGAGAGGAACGTGCGTCGGCCGGTCGCGGTGTCCTCGCCCTGCATTACTGGATACGGAGCGGCGGAGCGGGTAAAGCTTCCACGATACACGCACGGCTCGGGTGGTTGGGCGTCGGTGTTCGGCGCTCGTAGTGTGCACGTCTCGAACCACGCCGACTGGGGCGGCTGGAGTGTGGTGTGGCGATTGAGGCAGAACGGCGTACTTTGAGTATCCGCGTCCCTCCTGCCAGATTCGCGTCGAGGAGCCGTTGGCGGTGCGGTTGGTGGAGAAGGTGGTGGGAGGGGGCAGTTACTGCTTGACTCGTCGGGTAGTAACGAGTCGTAGTGCGTGGGCGAAGTGGACCCCTCGCTGTCGCTCGTCGTTGCGAGGAATCAGAAAGTGGGTTGGGGCGGATTCTGAACCGCGAGGACTTCGCTGGCGCTCGTCCTCTGGGTTCAAATCCTTCGAGACCATCACATCCGACGCCCGCTCCTCGCTCGCTCCTTACAGTCGCGTCGCTCGTCGTTGGGCGTCGGAAGAAGATGGGTTGGGGCGGATTTGAACCGCCGGCCTCCTCCATGTCAAGGAGGTGTCATAACCGGACTAGACTACCAACCCGACCGGGCTTGCCTCCACCCTCACTACCCGGTGGCCTTAGTTGAAGGTTTCGAAAGTCCGCTCCCGCAGGTGATTCTCGCCCGTTCCCCGAGCGCTACTGCCCGACCACGTCGTCCTCCAGCGCCGCCACCTCGCTGATGATGGCCTCGGCTGCCTCGTCGTCGACGCCGTTGGCGCGCAGCGCGGCGTCGAGGTGGGTCGCCACACGGGAGAACGCTTCCTCGGTGATCCCCATCCCCTCGTGGGCGGTCTGCATATCCGCGCCGTCGTACTCCACCGGCCCGCCGGCGACGGCGCTCACGAACTGCACCTGGTGGGCGTACAGTTCGTCCATGTCGACCCCCTCGAAGTACGGCGCCAGGAGCTCGTCGTCGAGCACGCGATCGTGAACTGCCTCGGGGTCAAGCCCCGAGGCTTCCCGTGGTTTAGTCGGACACTCCCATCCGACCATCGGCCTGATAGCCTCGAACGGTCGGTTGGGTCACGGTCGGGGCGTCCACAGCCCCCGATGCCTGCCGTCGCACCTTCCGAACAACGGGAAGGCTGTTGAGAGCAGGCACATTCCAATCGAGTTTCTTGACGCCTTTCACGGCAATATTGACGCTTGCACCACGGTCGCTATGGTCTTGATGAGAACATGACCGACACTTGAACCGTTTCTTGTTGCGGTTCGCACGCTCCGCATGCCCGCACATCGGACACCGCTGGCTCGTGTATTCGGGGTTAATCCACGTAGTCGGAATCCCCTCGAACGCGGCCTTGTACGATGTATAGAACTGAAGGGCGCGGAACGGGAGGTGGTGCAAGCGTCGGTTCATCCGCGTGCCGTAGTCGATACTGTCGCGCATCTCTTTGAGGTCTTCAAAGACGATGCACGGCTTCTCGAACTGCTGGCTCCACGCCACGATGTGCCGAGATACCTTGTGGAGTCTATCACGGACAAACCGTTCTTCGCGCCCTTCGAGTGTGTTGTGGATGCTATCTTTCCCCGCGTTCTGGACGCGCTTCCGCATCGTGAAATAGCGGTGACGCTCGAACTTAATTTCGGGAAAGTCAATAACCAACGTGTCTTTCACACCGTTCTCAGAGAGTGCGGTGAGAGCCACGTTGTCTTCGTTCACGTCCACACCGATGACCGTCCGTGAGTTGTGTTTGTCCCGAACGGTCTGTTCGGTGTTGGTGATGTTGACGTGCAACTCGGCGTTGTCGTTGTGGAACAGGGATTCTGCCGTCCCAATCTTCCACTCATCGCTTTCGAGTGCGGTCTTGAGAATATCGAGGTGAGCATCACTTCCTTCAAGGACACCCTTGACGTGTTTGTACGGCTTTGCGCTGATTCGGAACGCCACGTCGCCATCGTCGGTGAGCGACAGGTTGTACCCCTCCTCGTAGTTCGCTCGGAGCGGGTACGCACCGACCTTGGTGTGACTCGGGAGCCTGAAGTCGTCGTACTCGTAGTAGTTCTCCATCGCACCGAGAGCCTTGGCGACAACGCGCTGAGTCGTGTTCTTCACGAGGTTGGCGTCGTCGGCCACGCGGTCAGGAATCACGTTCCAGTCTACGCCTTCTTTGGCGAGACGGATGGTTTCGTTGTACACTTTGCGGGCTTCGAGCGTGGCGTCGTACAGCAGGCTCTCGTTGTCACTCTGGATGTCGAGTTGGAAGTCCAGAGTCTTGACGAGTGCCTGTGAGTCGGTCATTCTTCGTCTTGTTCGGTAGGTTCTGAGGTTCGGACGACTTTCACGTCGGCTCCACGCCAGCGTTTGGGGACGGTGACGTGGGCGCTGTTCCCGAACGGTTTGACTTCGCCGTCAAGAACTTCCTCGCCGTCGATTTCAAAACGATTCGTCATACAAGAGTATATATTTTGGATATACTTAACTGTGTTGGTGGAGTGGGTTCGATATGGGTGAGAAGCGGTCGAATCACACGGTGTACAACGTCAACTACCACTTCGTGTGGTGCCCGAAGTCAAGCAAAGCGAAGCTTTGCGTACCTCGCGGGATCGAAGATCCCGCTCAGTACCGCCACGCGATTCTCGAACCAATCGAAGATTCGTTGGAAGCGAGTTTCCGCGACGTGTGCGACGAGTACGACTACGAGATACTGTCGTCGTCCGAAAATCTTCGATTTTCGTGATCACGAGAGACGAAGTCTCTCGAACGACTCCACATCTCACCCGACCACGTACACCTGTTCCTCTCCTCCCACCCGAAACACGCGCCGAGCGAGATTGCACGGACTGTTAAGAGCATCACGGCGCGGGAAATGTGGGAACAGCATGAGTCGTACTTGGAGGAGTATCTGTGGGGTGGTGGGTTCTGGGAACAGTCGTACTGCATCGGGACGGCGGGTCAGGTTTCTAGCGGGACGATTGAACAGTATATCGAACGTACAGAACACGTTTGAGTGTCGGCTTCACCCTCGGGGTCAAGCCCCGGGGCACTCGCCTTGCTTATCTGTAGAAGTCGTCGACCACCGCTTCGACCGCTTCCCGTCCACCGATCTCCGCGTAGAGAGACTGCTGAGACATCACTACCTCACGAGCCGCCACGGCCAAACTCATTGGGCCGAACGTGTTCGGCAGCCTCGCAGTCGCGTGCTACTCCGACACACGACAGCGTTAAGTCGATGAACAGAGTTGTACACTATACACCCAATCCGTACATTCGGATCCCCCACCCATGCAGGAACTCATCCGACGCGTGACAGACGGCGAGGACCTGAGCGTCGACGACGCCCGCACGGCCGCGACGCAGGTCTTCGAGGAGGCGACGGAGGCACAGATCGGCGCGCTGCTGGCCGCGCTGCGGGCCAAAGGCGAGACCGAGGCCGAGATCGCCGGCTTCGCCCAGGGGATGCGCGACGCCGCGCGCACGATCGACCCCGACGGCGGGCCGCTGGTGGACACCTGCGGTACTGGCGGCGACGACTACGACACGATCAACGTCTCGACCACGAGCGCGATCGTCGCCGGCGGCGCGGGCGTCGCCGTCGCGAAACACGGCAACTACTCGGTCTCCTCCTCCTCCGGGAGCGCGGACGTGCTGGAGGTCGCCGGCGCCGACGTGGAGGCCGAACCGCCCGCCGTCGAGGCCGCCATCGAACGCGACGGGATCGGCTTCATGCTCGCGCCGGTGTTCCACCCCGCGATGAAGGCCGTCATCGGCCCGCGCAAGGAGTTGGGGATGCGGACGATCTTCAACGTCCTCGGCCCGCTGACCAACCCCGCCGGCGCCGACGCACAGGTGCTCGGCGTGTACAGCGAGGCGCTCGTCCCCCAGATCGCGGAGGCGCTCACGCACATGCCCGTCGAGCACGCGCTGGTCGTCCACGGCGACGGGATGGACGAGATCGCGCTCCACGGCCCCACGACGGTCGCCGAGGTCGAAGGGGAGGCAGTCACCGAGTACACCATCGAGCCCGAGGATCTCGGCCTCGACAGCGCCCCCGTCGACGCCATCGCGGGCGGCACGCCCCAGGAGAACGCCGAGGATCTGCGGGGGATCGTCGAGGGAACGGTCACCGGGCCGAAGCGGGACGTGATCCTCGCCAACGCCGGCGCAGCGATCTACGTCGCCGGCCTCGCGGACGACCTCGCAGGCGGCGTCGAGCAGGCCGCCGCAGCGATCGACGAGGGTGCCGCCGCCGAGAAGTTCGACGCGCTCTGTGGCGAGCCGATCGAGGCCGAGTGATGGTCCGGGCGAAGCTCTGTGGCCTCGGAACGGAGACGGACGTCCGGGCGGCGGTCGACGCCGGCGCCGACGCGCTGGGGTTCGTCACGGACGTAGACGTTGATACACCGCGAGAGGTCGCGCCGGAACGCGCCGCCACCCTCGCCGAGAGCGTCCCGCCGTTCGTCACGACCGTCGCCGTCACCATCCCCGAGAGCGTCGGCGCGGCCGTCGAGGTCGCCGACCGCGTGGCCCCGGACGCGCTCCAGATCCACGGCGAGTTCGGCCCCGACGACGTCCGGGAGATCCGCGATCGCGCGGGCGTCGACGTGATCGTCGCCGTCGGCGCTGACGAACCTGATCGTGCCCACGCCCTCGACGGCGTCGCGGACGCACTGCTCGTCGACTCGCTGACCGAGTCAGGGGCCGGCGGCACGGGCGAGACGCACGACTGGGAGCGAACCCGGGAGCTCCGCGACGAACTCTCGACCCCGCTCGTGCTCGCGGGCGGGCTCACGCCCGAGAACGTCCGCGACGCCGTGGCGACGGTCGATCCGTTCGCCGTCGACGTCGCGAGCGGCGTCGAACGCGACGACGAACCCGGCCGGAAGGATCACGACGCGCTGGCGGCGTTCGTCGAAGAGGCCACCCGTGCAGTGGAACCGGAGCCCACGGCGGAGGACGCCTGATGCCGTCGTTCGATCGCTCCCGGGAGGCGTTCGAGGACCTGCTCGCCGACGTCGACGGTCCCGCAGTTGCCCGGCTCACCGCGACGCTCGACACCGACACCGAACCGCTCTCGGCCTACGCCGCGCTCTCCGACCGCAGCGACCACACGTTCCTGCTCGAGAGCGCGGAGAAGGTCGCCTCCAGCGACCCTGCGGGCGCGTTCGCCCCCGCGGACGGCCACAGCGACGCCGCCACCGACGACGAGGCCGACCGCCACGCCCGCTTCTCCTTCGTCGGCTACGATCCCGAGGCGCTGGTCTCCGTCTACCCGGACCGCACGGAGGTCGAGGGGTTCGGCCCCGCCGCGCATTTCCTCGACGGCCTCGACGCCGACGCGGGCGAGGAGGTCGACACCTGCGGCGACGGTCTGGACGATCCCGACACGCTCGACCGCCTGCGACTCGCGCTCCCGGGCGTCGAACGCGTCGGGTTCGAGGCCAGCGACCGCCAGCGTCTCGACGGCGGGCTGGTCGGCTTCCTGGCCTACGACGCCGTCTACGATCTCCACCTCGACGAAGTGGGCGTCGAACGCCCCGACCCCGTCGTCCCGGACGCGCAGTTCGTCCTCACGACCCGGACGCTCGCGTTCGACGACCGCGAGGGGACTGTCGAACTGGTGTTCACCCCAGTCGTCGCCGCGGACGACGACGCCGGCACGGTGTACGACCGACTGGTCGCCGAGGCCGAGTCCGTCGCCGGCGACCTGGCGGCCGCGATCCCACCCGAAACGGGCGGGTTCGAACGCGAGACGGCCACCGCCGGCCCCCGCGAGGCGTACGAGGACGCCGTTGCCGAGATGCAGGAGCACGTCCTCGACGGCGACGTCTACCAGGGCGTGGTCTCCCGCAGCCACGAGATCACCGGCGAACTGGACACGCTCGGCCTCTACGAGTCGCTGCGGGCGGTGAACCCCTCGCCGTACATGTACCTGCTCTCCTTCGGCGACCGCTCGGTCGTCGGCGCCAGCCCCGAGACCCTGGTCTCGGTCACGGGCGAGCGCGTGGTCTCGAACCCCATCGCGGGCACCTGCGCCCGCGGCGCCAGCCCCGTCGAGGACCGCCGACTGGCCGGCGAACTGCTCGCGGACGACAAGGAGCGTGCCGAGCACACGATGCTGGTCGACCTCGCGAGAAACGACGTGCGACAGGTCTCCCGGCAGGGCTCGGTGCGCGTCGAGGAGTTCATGAACGTGCTCAAGTACAGCCACGTCCAGCATATCGAGTCGACCGTCACCGGCCGCCTTCACCCCGACTTCGACGGGTTCGACGCTACCAGAGCCGCGTTCCCCGCGGGGACGCTCACCGGCGCACCGAAGGTCCGCGCGATGGAGCTGCTGGACGAACTGGAGGTGAACCCCCGCGGCGTGTACGGCGGCGGCGTCGGCTACTTCTCCTGGACCGGCGACGCCGACACGGCGATCGTGATCCGGACCGCGACGGTCGAACACGGCGACGGCGACGAGCCGGACGCGGTCCGCGTCCGTGCGGGCGCGGGCGTCGTCGCCGACAGCGACCCCGCGAGCGAGTACGAGGAGACCGAACAGAAGGTCCGCGGCGTACTGGATGCGCTGGAGCGAATCGAAGGGGGTGCAGAATGAGCACCCCGACTGCCGACAGCGGCGAGGCGCCGACGGTGCTGTTCGTGGACAACTTCGACTCGTTCACCTACAACCTCGTGGAGTACGTCGGCGAGGGCGCGCCCGAGGCCGAGGTGGAAGTCCTCAGGAACACGGCCTCGCTCGACGAGGTTCGAGCGGTCGATCCCGACGCCGTCGTGATCAGCCCGGGGCCGGGCCACCCGCGAAACGAGCGCGACGTGGGGTTGACGATGGACGTCCTCCGGGAGGTCAGCCCCGAGACGCCGACGCTCGGCGTCTGTCTCGGCCTCGAAGCCGCCGTGTTCGAGTACGGCGGCGACGTCGGGCACGCGCCGCGGCCGATCCACGGGAAGGCGTTCCCGGTGGACCACGACGGCGAGGGCGTCTATCGGGGACTGGAACAGGGGTTCCAGGCCGGCCGCTACCACTCGCTCGTCGCGACAGAACTGCCAGATGAGTTCGAGATCACGGCAACGACGCCCGACGAGTCGGGGAACGAGGAGAGCGAAGCGCTGGTGATGGGGGTTCGCCACCGCGAGCACCCGATCGAGTGCGTGCAGTTCCACCCTGAGTCGGTGCTAACCGCGGTTGGCCACGACGTGATCGGGAACTTCCTCGACGGCGCACTCGGCTAGAGGACCGTACTCACCAGCCAGAGCGCGCCGATCACGACCGACGCGATCAGCACCAGCTTCCACGCGATACTCAGGATCACCCGGCCGACGACGATGACGACGGCGATGGCGAGCAACGCCAGAAGCGCCTGCCCGAGCATCCCGTCGGGGAGCGGCAGCTGCAGCAGCGCCATCGACGCCGCCGGGAGTATGGTGGACATACTCGGCAGTGGGCTGCCCGACAGCATAACTCTGGGGGCCGACTTCAAGTATGAAAGCGCGACCAGCCCCCCCGTGAGCTGAGACCGACCGCGTCGGGAACGGGGCGGGAGCGTGACGACCCCCGACGTGTAGCAGCCGTCACCTGTTCGCCGACGAACAGCGGCGCTACGCGAAGTCCTCGTAGCGTGGCTGTTCGCGATCGCCGGGGAACTCGTCGACGGGCGCGGTGGTCTGGTCCCCGCTTTCCATCTCCTTGACGGTCACTTCGTCGTTCGCGAGATCCTGCTCGCCGACGATCACGACCGTTTCGGCGTTGATCGAGTCGGCGTACCCCATCTGGGCGCCGAAGCTGCGGTCGGAGACGTCGGTCTCGACGACGTTCCCCGCCGCCCGGAGCTCGCGGGCGATCCGGGAGGCGACCTCGCGGGTGTCGCCGACCGTGAGCACGTAGTAGTCCGTCGACACCGACTCCTCGGGGAACACGCCGGCCTCCTGCAGCAGCAGCGGCAGCGTCGAGTTCATCACGCCCGGCGCGACGCCCACGGCGGGAGTGGGCTGCCCACCGAAGGACTCGATCAGGTCGTCGTAGCGGCCGCCGCCGAAGATGGCCCGGGAGACGCGATCCTGCGTGTCGAAGCACTCGAACACCACGCCGGTGTAGTAGTCGAGGCCGCGTGCGGTCCGCAACGACACCGCACAGTGCTCCCGGACGCCGAAGTCCTCGGCCGCCGACAGCACCGCCTGGAGGTTCTCGACGGCGTCGGTCAGCGTCCCCCGGTCAGTCTCGGCCAGCAGCGCGTCCAGGTCCTCGTTCCCGGCCGCGAGCAGGTCGTCGAACGCCTCGGCGTCCTCGATGGAGAGGCCGGCGTCGGCCAGCAGGCCGAGGTACTCCGCGCGGTCGACCTTCTCGCTCTTGTCGACCGCGCGGATGGCTTCCTGTACGTCGACGTCCTCGTCGAACGAGCGCAGGAGCTCGCCGAGGATATCCCGGTGAGAGACGCGGAACTCGAACTCCGAGGCGGGCAGCCCCAGCTCCGAGAGCATGTCGGCCGCGAACGCGAGGATCTCGGCGTCGGCTTCCGGCTCCTTCGAGCCGAAGATGTCGACGTTCGTCTGGTAGAACTCCCGGAACCGCCCCTGCTGGACCTGCTCGTACCGCCAGAACGGTCGCGTGGAGAACCACTTGATCGGCTTCGAGAGCGCCTGCTGCTTGGCGACGACCATCCGGGCGACCGTCGGCGTGAGCTCGGGCGTGAGCGTCACCTCGCGGCCACCCTTGTCGGTGAAGTTGTACAGCTCCTCGACGATCTCCTCGCCGGACTTGTCGACGTACATCCCCACGTCCTCCAGCGCGGGCGTCGCGATCTCCCGGAACCCGTAGCGGCGGGCCACCCGCTCGGTCGTGTCGATGACCTCGCGGCGGGCCGCCATCTCGTCGGGGTAGAAGTCTTTGAACCCCTTCAGCCGGTCGTACATGGCCGAGCGTTCCGGGCGCCGGCGCTTGAATCCTGTGTTAGGCCAGCCCGCGGACGATCGTCTGGTCGTGGTCGGGGAACACCGTCCGGACGGCGTCCTCGCCGCCGCGCTCGCGGATGAGCGCCCGGAGCTCGCCCTCGTAGTCGGCCCGGGCGATCTCCTCGCTCGGCCCTGTCTCGACGTCGAGTTCCTGTTCGACCAGCCGGTCGACCGCGCCGCGGCCGAACCCCGCGAGCGGTGAGAGGTAGTCGATCCCGTGGCGGTCCTCCAGGCTCTGTGCGGTCGCCCGGGAGACGGTCGGCACCCGATCGTCCCGGCGGGTGCCGTCTGCGACGGCGACCACGTTCCGGTCGGCGACGACCTCGAGCGCGTGCTCGTGAACGCGCTGGATCCCGTTCCGCGGGTAGCCGTCCTCGAGCATGCGGTCGACGGCCTCCTCGGCCACCTCGCGGTCGAGCTCCACGGTATCGAACGGGAACCCCAGCGCGTCGGCGGCCGTACGGGCGTTCTCGAACTCCTCGGTCACGCCGAAGTGGGCGGTCACGAGGGTGACGTCGTAGAACCGGTCGAGAACGAGCGCCGCCAGCGAGGAGTCCTTCCCGCCGCTGTAGAGCAGCGCCAGCTCCATCAGCGCCGGCGGATGTCGAAGCTCTTCTCCTCGGGCTTCAGCTCGCGGAGGATCTGCTTCATCTTCTCCTCGTCGATCTGGCCCTGAACTCGGCCGCTCTGGGCCAGCGCGGTCACCTGTTGCTTGACTTTCTCGGCGAACTCGGGCTTGCTCATCTCGACGGCGTTGAGCCGCTGGCGCGCGTCGTCGGTGAGATGCTGTTTCAGCAGCGCGTCCTGCTGGGCCTTGGCGCGCTCCTGCTGTTCCTTGGCGGCCTGGCGCTGTGCGTCCTCGCCGCCGGCCTGGTCCTGTAGCTCCTCGAGTCGCTCCTGTCGAAGCTCGTCGAGTCGGTCTTCGTCGGGGTTGTCACTCATAGGCGTGTGTTACTGCTCTCGGCGCAAAACGGTTGCGGCGTCGTTACGCGTACTTCTGGAGCTCCGGCCGGTCGAGGTCCTCGAGCGTCTCGCCCGCGATGGTGTCGAGCAGGCTCTGGCCCTCGTCGGTCACGCGTCGACCCTCACCCTTCGCCGTCTCCACGAGGCCCTCGTCCTCGAGCTGCTGGAGCGCGGTCCGGATGATCTTGCGGGAGCCGCCGGTGTGTTCGTTGCCCGAGACGCGGTAGCGCGTCGTACCGGACTTCGAGCCGCCGTACTCCGTCGCGAGTCGCTCGACGCCGACGGGGCCGCGGATCGCCACCTTCCGCAGGAGGCTGGCCGCACGCACGTGCCAGAAGTCGTCCTGCTGGGGCGGGAGTTCGCGGTCGACACTCGTCTTGGTGAACTCCACCCACTCGGGTTCCTCGATACGGCCGTCGAGCTCCTCGGCGAGAGCCTCGATGAGGTCCTCGGCCGGAACGTCGTAGAGGGTTGCCATAGGGAGGAATTCTGCCCTGTTCCGGATAAACCCATCGTATCGGTGTGCCTCAGGGGCCGGCACGCGCACCCGCACCGACGGTCCCCATCACGATCCCGCCGAGCACGACCGGTACCCAGAACACCGCACCGCGATAGATCACGACCGCCGCAAGCGCGACCGACTTGGTGACGCCGTCGAGCGGTGCCGCGACGAGCAGGAAGACGAGCACCGCCTCGATCCCCCCGGCACCGCCGGGAAGCGGCGTCATTCCGGCGATCGCACCGATCGGGACCACGAACATCACCACGCCCAGACTTACCGGTTCCCCGATCGCCTGGAAGGCGAGCCACAGCCCCGACATCTGGAGTGCCCACCCCAGCGCGGAGAACGTCAACGCGAGCACGAGCCCCCGCGGGTTGGTCGCGACCCGCTCGATCGCCTCGAAGAAGTGCCCGACGCGCTTCTCGACCGCTTCCCGGCCCGGATCGGAAACGCGGGGGACGTACTCGCCGGCGAAGCGAGCGAGCCGCGCGCCGACGCCCACGACGGCGGTCTCGACCCGCTCGTGGTTCCGCCAGCCGAACACGAGGCCGCCGACGACGACGGCCGTGAGTCCGACCACGACGATCGACGCCGACTCCAGGCGCGCGTTGAACGTGGTCTGGGTCGCGAAGTACCCCATCCCGAGCAGCGCCAGCATGATCGACGGGACGAAGTTGAGCGTGTCTACGCTCGCGATCGCCGCCAGCCCGGTGCCGTAGTCGCTGTCGGTCACCTCCGATATCAGCAGCGCGGTCACCGGCTCGCCGCCCGCCTGCCCGAACGGCGTGACGTTGTTGTTGAACATCGCCCCCGAGAACACGAGGAACGTTTTGATCGGCGAGACGTGCCGGCCGAGTACGCCCAGCACCGTCCGGAGCGCCAGCCCCCACGCGAACAGCCACGCCACCGTGACAGCGACGACCAGACCGACGGTGCCCACGTCGGCGTCACCGAGGTACACCATGAGATCACCGACACCCACGAAGTAGAGCAGGAGCGCGAGCACGGCGATCGCGCCGGCGAAGCCAACCAGTGTCGCCTTGAGCTGGTCGGTGTCCATGCCGGATGGAACTCCCGGCACGCGTTTGAAGCCTCCGGTGGCGGTCGACGGGCTTTATCGGCCCCCACGCCCACCCGGAGATATGAACGAGCGAAGCGCGCTGGCGGCGCTTTCGGGGACGGTCCCGGCCGCGGGCGACGACGCGGCCGTCGTCGACGACCTCGCGATCACGACAGACATGCTCCACGAGCGCGCGGACTTCCCGGCGGGGACGACCCGCGAAACCGCCGGCTGGCGCGCGGTCGGCGCGTCGCTCTCGGATCTGGCGGCGATGGGCGCCGACGCGACCTGCGCGGTCGCGGTGTACGCCGCCCCCGAGTTCGAGGAGCGCCAACTCACGGCGTTCGTCCGGGGCGCGAGCGAGGTCTGTGAGCTGGTCGGCGCCGAGTACGTCGGCGGCGACCTCGACGAACACTCGGAGTTCACGACCGCCACGACCGCCGTCGGCCGCGTCGACGAGCCGATCTACCGCGACGGCGCCAGCCCCGGCGACGCGGTGTGTGTGACGGGTGAACTCGGGCGGACGGCGGCCGCACTCCGGAAGTTCGCCGCTGGCGACGCGGATGCTGGCAACGAGCTGTTCCGGTTCACGCCCCGCGTCGCCGCCGGCCGGGCGCTCCGCGGTACCGCGAGCGCGATGATGGACTCGAGCGACGGCCTCGCGCGTTCGCTCCACCAGTTGGCGGGGGCGAGCGACTGCGGGTTCGCGATCGAGTGGGACCGACTCCCGGTCCACCCGGCCGTCGACGAAGTGGCCGAAAGCGAGTCCGACCGCCGGGAGTGTGCGGCCCACGTCGGCGAGGACTTCGAGCTGGTGTTCACGACACCGGACCCGGAAGCGGCGATCGAGGCGGTGAAATCGACCGGCACTGACGCGACCGTCGTCGGCGAAGTCGTCGAAGAGGGCGTGACCGCGGACGGCGAACCGCTCCCGGATCGCGGGTACACCCACGGCGACGGGTGAGAGCGAGCCGGCGCCGAGCGCCGCTCAGACCGTCGCGATCTCGATCGGCACCGGGAGGAAACAGAGCGCGCCGAGCGCGAACGTCAGCCCGGCCACGATGACGCGTTTCCACCCCACCGGGGTCTCGTCGATCGGGTCGGCGGCGCCGCCGAAGGAGACGAGCAGCGTGATGAACCCCCAGAGCAGCCAGAGCCCCACGGAGTTCTGCATCCCCATATCGCGGACGTACCAGAGGTAGCCCGCGAGGCCGAACAGCGCGCCGGGGACGAGCGCGGCGACGGTCTCCTGTCGGTCCCCGAGCACGGCACGGAGGATATGCCCGCCGTCGAGCTGGCCGACGGGCAGGAGGTTCAACACGGTGAAGAACATCCCGATCCAGCCACCCATCACGACCGGGTGGACCGCGCGCGAGGGGTCGTCGTAGCCGGTTTCCTGCCCGAGCGCGTTCGCGATCAGGTCCAGCAGCGGCGGGTTGTGGAAGATGATCGCCTCGCCGCTCCCCTGGAGCACGCGCTGGGGGACCGTCATCGGATCGAGCGAGACGCCGATCGCGGTGACGACGATCGTCGCGATCAGCCCCGCCAGCGGCCCGGCGGCGCCGATGTCGAGCAGTGCCTCGCGGTCGGGCACCCGGCTCCGCATCCGGATCACTGCGCCCATCGTGCCGAACGGGACGTAGAACGGGATCACGTAGGGGAGACTCACGTCGACGCCGTGCCGGCGGCCGGCGAGATAATGGCCCATCTCGTGGGTCAACAGCACCCCAAGCACTGCGGCGGTAAAGGGCCACGCCTCCAGCACCCGCAGCGGGTTCTCGGCGATCGCCGAGAGCGGGATGTAGTACCAGACGGTCGCACCCACGAACATGGTGGTGAACACCGTCGCGATCAGCAGCGCGACGTTGAGCGTGGGGTTAGTCTCGGACGTGGCGGCCGCGCCGATCGGCCGGGCGACCAGCACGTCGTTGCCGGCCTCGTCGACGGAGAAGCGGAGCTCGTAGCCCGCCTCCTCGAACGCCGGGATCAGTTCGTCCGCGAGCCGGGAACGGGGGACCAACGACTCGCCGTGGTAGCGGATACGGTCGCCGTCGCGCTGGATCGCCGTGAGGTGGAACCACGCGTCGAGCGCCTCCGGGCGGGGGATCTCGTCGGACCCGGACCTGTCTGCCATCGGTCGCGATAACCGACGCTCGCGCATAAGGCTTGGTACGGGGACCGAAGGAGGGTGGGAGTCAGCGGGGACCGCCGGCGGCGGCGCGCAGCCCGGCGGTAGTCGGGTCGGGACGCGACTGATCGGTTACGCGGTCTCGACGCGCCACGTGGTCGCGCTCGTGTACGACCACTTCTCGACCTCGAGATCCGACGCGGCGTCGCTGAGCTTCACCATCAGCGCGCCGATCTCCTTGGGCGAGAGGTCGACGTCGTCGGCGATGAACTTCGACTTGAAGTACATCTCGCCGTCCTCGGCCTTCTCGCGCAGGTAGCGCGTGAGGCGCTCCTCTTTCGAGAGCTCGTCGGTCGCGGCCACGCCGTCGGTGGAGGGGTTTCGGGTTGCGCTCATTGATGTTCGCCTCACTCCGGGCAACGGCCTAGGGGAGGATATAAACTCCAGACCATGCCCCGAAATTCGAACCGTTTCAGGCGGATCGAAGCGAAAACGGGCGTAAAACGGATCGTTCACGAGACGCTCAGAATCTTTTAGACGTTTTAGAAACCGATCTGAAGCCGCAAATCCGGTTCCATCTCGAATCCGAGATCCGTCCCGGTTTGGGCGACGAATCGGGGTCGAGTGCCGCCCGCGGTGCCGGGTACGGTCGCCCGACGCGGGGTCACGCGCGGTCGTGGACCCAGAACTGCTCGTCCTCCGTGGTCTCCTTCTTGAACAGCGGCACCTCGTCTTTCAGCCGATCGATCCCGTCCTCGACGGTCCGGAACGCCTCGCGGCGGTGGCCCGCGAGCACGACGACGAACACGATGTCCTCGCCGTCGACGACGACGCCGGTCCGGTGGTGGAACAGCACCTCGAACACGCCGTCGCGCGCCTCCAGCTCCGCGGCGATGTCGGCCATCCGCTGCTCGGCGACGCCCTCGTACTTCTCGAACTTGAGGTGGGTCGTGCGGCTGTCGTTTTCGGAGTCCTTCGCCCGCACGCGGCCGGTGAACGTCGCGATGGCACCCGAGCGTTCCGCGAGCGGCGACTGTTTCGCCTTCGCGACCAGCGACTCCAGCGTGACGTAGGGGTCGAGCTCGTCGATTTCGGCCGCGAGCGCGTCGGGGTCGAGTTCGTTCGCGTCGTCGACGCGCCGGAGCACGTCACCCGGAACGTCCTCGTCGCCGATCACGACCGTCGGGAGCCGGAGCTTCGAGAACCCCGAGATCACCGCGTACTCGTACTCGGTCGCGAGGTCGTCAAGCAGGTCGGCGAACGATCGGTCGTCACCGGCGGCGGTCCAGTCGCCGTCCGGCGAGAGTTCGAAGCGGGCGTTCGCGTCGGTCGCGTCGTCGACGCCGGCCGCCTCGGTCCGACCGACGGTCGCGACCCGGCCGTCCAGGCGGGCGGCGACGGCGTCGCGCACGTCGGCGGCGCCGGGGCCGACGATCGAGAGGGGCTGCATACCTCTATCGGGGTGGGCGACCGGCTTAGGCCTTTTCTCGCGGCGGCGCCCGACCACCGCTCTTAAGAGCGCCACCCCCGGAACCTCACCTAATGCGAGTCGTCGTCTCTATCGGGGGTAGCGTACTGGCGCCCGGCCTCGACCCCGAGCGCGTGGAAGGGTTCGCCGACGCCCTCGGCACGCTCTCGGCGGAGGGCTGTGAACTGGGCGCGGTCGTCGGCGGCGGCACCGTCGCACGACAGTACATCGGCGCCGCCCGCGACTTGGCGGCCAACGAGTTCCAGCTCGACGAGCTCGGCATCGGCGTCACGCGGCTCAACGCCCGCCTGCTGATCGCGGCGATGGGCCACGGCGTCCAGCGGACGCCCGCCACGAGCTACGACGAGGCCGGCGAGGCGATCCGCGGCGGCGACACCGTCGTGATGGGTGGGATCACGCCCGGCCAGACCACCGACGCCGTCGCGGCCGCGCTGGCGGAGTACATCGACGCCGAACTGCTGGTGTTCGCGACCAGCGCCGACGGCGTGTACAACGCGGACCCGGAGACCGACGACGACGCCGAGCAGTACGGCCAGCTCACCCCCAGCGAACTGGTGGAAGTGATCGCGCCGATGGACCGCGGCGCGGGCGCCTCCGCCCCGGTCGACCTGCTCGCGGCCAAGCTCATCGAGCGCTCGTCGCTGCGCACCATCGTTCTCGACGGCACCGACCCCGAGGCCGTCGTCGACGCCGTGCTCCGGGGCGAGCACAGCGGCACCGACATCGTGCCCACGGGCGGGACCGACGAGCCCACTTACTGGACCCAGCATGAGTAGCGAGCAGACCCCCGATCCGGACGCCGACGCTTCGGGCCCCTCCTCCGGCCCGACCACGGGCAGCGACGCCGGCGAGGATGGCGGCGAGGAGTCGTACCACGCGTTCTGGGCCGACGCCGTCGCCGACGAGGTGGAGGCCCGCGACCCGGAGGACCCCATCGTGATCAAGGGCGGCGTCTCCCCCTCCGGCATCCCCCACCTCGGCCACTTCAACGAGATCCTCCGTGGCTACTTCGTCGCGGAGGTGCTCCGCGAGCGGGGTCACGAGGTCCGGCAGGTGTTCACCTCCGACGACCGCGACCCGCTGCGGAAGCTCCCCCGGCGGCTGGCCGACGCGGACTGGAACGTCGTCGAACTGGGCGAGGTCGACGCCGGCGCGCTCGGGAAGAACCTCGGAACGCCGTACACCGACATCCCCGACCCGTTCGGCGACTGCCACGGCTCCTACGGCGAGCACTTCGCGGACCTGCTCGCGGGGGCCGCCGAGATGGTGGACGTGCCCGTCGACGTGCTCTCGAACACCGAACTGTACGAGACCGGCGAGTTCGAGCCCGAGATCCGGACGATCCTCGAGAACGTCGACACCGCCCGCGAGGTGCTCGCGAAGTACCAGGACTCCGTCGACGAGACGTACTCGCCGTTCCGCGTGATCTGTCCGGAGTGTGGCATCGTCACCACCGACGTGACCGTCGCGGATCTGGAGGAAGGGCTCGTGGAGTACGAGTGTACGGGCATCACCGCGGGCGACCGCGACATCGAGGGCTGTGGCCACCACGGCGAGGCGACCCTCCGGGACGGGAAGCTCTCCTGGCGCTTCGAGTGGCCTGCACAGTGGAGCCTGCTCGGGGTGGATTTCGAGCCGTTCGGCAAGGACCACGCCGAGGGGTCGTGGCCCTCCGGCGAGGAGATCGCCCGCGAAGTGCTCGGCATCGAGCCCCCGGTGCCGATGACGTACGAGTGGTTCACGCTCAACGGCGAACCGCTCTCCTCCTCGGAGGGGAACGTGGTGACGGTGCCCGAAGTGCTCGAACTGCTCGAACCCGAGGTGCTGCGGTACTTCTTCGCGCTCGACCCGAACAAGGCCCGGGATTTCGACGTCTCCCGGCTGGATCAGCTGGTCGACGACTTCGACCGGTTCGAGCGGGCGTACTTCGGCGAAGTCGACGACGAGGAGCTGGAACGGTTCGCGAACAGAGCCTACCCGTTCGTGATGGATGAGGTGCGCGAGTCGCGCGTTCGGCTGCCCTACACGTTCGCCGCGGTGCTGGGGATGGTCGACGACCGCGACCTGCGCGTGCAGATGGCCCGCAACGAGGGCCACATCCCCGAGGACGCCCCGGAGTGGGTGATCGACGACGCGCTCGAACGCGTCGAGCGGGCCCGCGCGTGGGCGGAGCGCTGTGACAACGCCTACAACTACCGGCTCCAGACCGACCTCCCCGACGTGGCGCTGACCGACGACGAGCAGGCAGCACTCGACGACCTCGCAGAGTTCGTCGCGGCGGGCCACGACGGCGAAGCTATCCAGGGCCGGATCTACGAGCTCGCGGAGGCACACGACCTGGAGACGGCCGACCTGTTCGCGGCGGGCTACCGGCTGTTCTTCGACAAGGAGCAGGGCCCCCGGCTGGGCGAGTTCCTCGGCGAGCTCGACCGCTCGTTCGTGGTCGAGCGCCTCCGCCGGGAAGGCTAGAGCCCTCGAACGGGGATCCGGAGCGGGTCACAGCCCGTTTCGGGTGGCTCGGTCGTCACAGCGTCGTACCCGAACGCATTTGCCCGGCGGGACCGGATTCCCGGACAGATGATCGACGGGCTGTTACAGGCTGTTCCCGCGTTCGGTCCCCTGACGTGGATACTCGTCGGCATCGTCGCCTACTCGCTGGTGGCCTTCTGGCTCGACGGGCAGGGGCTGATCCCCGAGGGGGTCCACGTCTCGGGACCGATCACGACGATCCACACCAAGCGCGGCCGGGTGTTCCTCAACTGGCTCGCCGGCCCCAAGCGGTTCTGGCGGGCCTGGACCAACGTCGGTCTCGGCGCGACGCTCGTGGTGATGGTGGGGATGTTCGTTCTGCTGCTCCGACAGGGGCAGCTGATCCTCGAGAGCCCGCCCGCGCCGTCGCCGGTGAACGAGCCAGCGAACGTGCTGGTGATCCCCGGGGTCAACGAGTTCCTCCCGCTGTCGGTCGCCCCGGAGATCGTCATCGGCCTGCTGGTCGGGCTGGTGGTCCACGAGGGCGGTCACGGCCTCCTCTGCCGCGTCGGCGACATCGACATCGACTCGATGGGGCTGGTGACGCTGGCGGTGATCCCGATCGGCGCGTTCGTCGAACCCGACGAGGAGAGCCAGCGCGAGGCGAACCGCGGCGCCCGCGCCCGGATGTTCGCCGCCGGCGTCACCAACAACTACGTGGTGACGATCGTCGCGTTCGCGCTGCTGCTCGGGCCGATAGTGGGTTCGATCGCCCTCGCGCCCGGCGCGGCGATCGGCGGCGCCCTCCCGGGGTCCGCGGCGGACGAGGCCGGGATCGACGGCGGCGACCGGATCGTGATGGCCGGCGACCGCGAGATCGCGAACGGCAGCGAGCTCGACGCCTACCTCGCAGAGAGCAGCCAGCGTGAACTGAGCGTCACGCTCGGTGACGGCACCGAGACCACCGTCCAGCGCTCGCTGCTCGTGACCCGGCTCGCGGCCGGCTCGCCGTTCGATCGCGAGGGGACGGCCGGGCTCGACGTCGGCGACACGATCACCGCGGTCAACGGTACTGCAGTCCGCACCGAGCGGGGGTTCCGCGACGCGGTCGGGAACCGCACAAGCGTAGCGATCACGACCGAGGACGGGAACACGACGACCGGGCCGATGGGCGTGGTCGTCCGGGCGACCGCGCCGGATCTGCCGGGGGTCGGCGGCGAGCCGGCCGACCACCCGCTGAACAACTCCGCCGGCTTCCCGTCCCGAACGCCGTTCACGCTGGTGAGCCTCGGCGGCCAGCCCACGCAGACGCCCGCGGACGTGACCGCCGCACTGGAGGGCCGCGAGCCCGGTGAGTCGGTCGAGGTCGTCGCGGTCGTCGAGGGCGAACGCCGGACGGCGACGGTGACGCTCGCCGAGGACTACCGCGGGGACGGGTCCGGCTATCTGGGTATCGCACCGATCGCTGGCGGCGAGTACGCCGGCGTCGGCACGAGCAGCCTCGGCGTCGACTACTACCCGGCCGAGGGGTTCCTCTCGCTGCTGAACGGTGAGGGCGGCGTCGGCGTCGTGGCGGCGGGCGGATCGATGCTCGGGCTGGTGCTCGTCGTCCTGCTGCTCCCGTTCATCGGCGCGGTCGGCGGCGGAAGCTACAACTTCGCGGGGTTCGTCGCGGCCAACCGCAACTTCTACGAGATCACCGGACCGCTCGAACCGCTCGGCGGCGGGGTGTTCCTGCTGGCGAACCTCCTCTTTTGGACCGGCTGGATCAACCTCAACCTCGCCTTCTTCAACTGCATCCCGGGCTACCCGCTCGACGGCGGGCGGATCCTCCGGGCCTGCGTTGAGGCGGTGGTCGCGCGGCTCCCGATCGAGGACAAACACACCGCGACGCGGGCGGTGACGACCAGCGTCGGGCTGGCGATGCTTGCGTGCCTGCTGCTCGTGGTGTTCGGGCCGCAGCTGCTCAACTGAGCTGGCGCCGCCGACCTACTCGTTGGGGTCTTCCTCGACGCCCATCCGCTCGTAGAACTCCTCGGGCGTGTCGTCGATGCGCTGGAAATCGTCGAAGTAGTACTCGTGGTGGCGCACGACCTGCTCGCAGATCCACCGGGAGAACGTCTCGTCGAAGCGCCAGTGGTCGGCGGGCTGTTCGACCTCGAAGCGCTCGTCGGTCGCGAACCCCACGTAGACGTGGTAGAAGCCGAGGATCACGTCGGCGAACTCTCGGGCTTTCGCGCCGGTCTCGACGCGTTTCTCCGCGAGCTCCTCCTCGCCGGCCTCGGTGAGTTCGAAGTACTTCCGGTCGGGCTCGTCCTCGCGTTCGATCCGCTCGGCCCAGCCGTTCTCCTCGAACTTATAGAGGATGGGGTAGACGGAGCCGTAGGAGGGCTCCCAGTGACCGCCGCTGATGTCGCCGATCTCCTTGAGGATCTCGTAGCCGTAGCGGGGTTTCTCCTCGAGGAGTTCGAGCACGATGTACGAGATGAGGCCTTTCGGGGGGCCGCTCTTCCGCATCGTTCCCCGTACGGAGGGGGCTCTCTGAAAGGGTTTCGGTCCGGGAATCGCCGGTTCAGCGACTAATTCGGGCGGAAACGGGAATATCCGTCGGCTCGGTCGTTCGTGGGCGCGGTGACACGCAACGCCCAAGCCCCCCCAGTCCCGACTCCCGGGCATGACCGAGCCACCGCAGACCGAAGAGGGTTGGTTCGTCCTCCACGACTTCCGTGACGTCGATTGGGACGCATGGCGGGACGCTCCCGAGCGGGACCGGGAACACGCGATCGCGGAGGGCGTCGAGTACCTGGAGGACCACGAGGCCGTCGTCGACGCCGACGAGGGGACGTCGGCGGTGTTCAGCGTCGTCGGCGACAAGGCCGACCTGCTGATCCTGCATCTCCGGCCGACGCTGGACCACCTCTCGACGGCCGAGCGCCGGTTCGAGCACACCGCGCTGGGGGAGTACACCGAGCAGGCGACCTCCTACGTCTCTGTGACCGAGGTGTCGGGGTACGTCTCCGACGCCTACTTCTCGGAGGACGAGGAGGAGGTCGACGAGGGGCTGAAACAGTACATCGAGGGGAAGATCAAGCCCGACCTGCCCGACGACGAGTACGTCTGCTTCTACCCGATGGACAAGCGCCGCGGCGAGGAGGTGAACTGGTACGACCTGCCGTTCGACGAGCGCGCGGACCTGATGGCCGGCCACGGCGAGACCGCCCGGAAGTGGGGCGGGAAAGTCGACCAGATCATCTCCTCCTCGCTGGGGCTGGACGACTTCGAGTGGGGTGTAACCCTGTTCGCGGGCGACGCGACCGACATCAAGGATATCGTCTACGAGCTCCGGTTCGACGACGCCACCTCGAAGTACGGCGAGTTCGGCTCCTTCTTTATCGGTCGGCGGTTCCCGCCCGCGGATCTGGGCGCGTACCTGCGCGGGGAGACGGTCCCGGCCGGCGACGACGACGGGCACCATCACGGTGAGGGTGAAGGCCACCACGAGGGTGAGAGCGACCACCACGGCGACGGGGGCGACGAGGAGGACGAAGCCGCCGACGAGGACGACATCCGCGGCGAGCTCGAGGATCTCGACATCTACGCGGGCCAGCCCCACGGCGAGGACGTGTACGCGACGGTGCTGTACAGCGAGGCCGACCCCGAGGCGATCACGGAGGAGGTCGACGGGCTCCGGGGCAACTTCGAGCATTACGACACCCACGTGAAGACGGCGGTGTACGAGGGAACCTACACCGACCGCGTCGCGGTCGTGAGCATCTGGGACACCGGAAGCGCCGCCGAGACCGCGGCGGGCTTTCTCTCGGACCTGCCGGGCGTGGTCGAGCGCGCCGGCGAGGAGTCCGGGTTCGGGACGATGGGGATGTTCTACACCGTGAAACCGGACCACCAGGAGGATTTCGTCGAGAAGTTCGACACCGTGGGTGACCTGCTTTCGGACATGGACGGCCACTTCGAGACGGACCTGATGGTGAACGTCGCCGACGAGAACGACATGTTCATCGCGAGCCAGTGGCGCTCGAAGGAGGACGCGATGGGCTTTTTCCGCTCGGACGCGTTCCGTGACACGGTGCAGTGGGGGCGTGACGTGCTGGCTGATCGGCCCCGGCACGTGTTCTTGGCCTGAGTCGAGTTTCGAGTCTCTTTCTCGACGTTTCTCGTGTTCGGGCGATCAGTCGTCGACGGATGCGACAGTGAGAACGACGGCTACCGACACAGCAACAGCATCTCGTTGCTAGACCACTTGCGACCGCAACCGCCCCGCACAGCCCTCACGCCTCCCCAGCCGATTCGCTCACATTCGTTCGCTCATCCCTCGCGCTGAGACGCGGCACAGGGCCGCGCCCGCTTTCGCGCCGACAGCTGTAGCGGTGGGTCGCGGTGGACGCGAGGGCTCGCCACCGGTCGGCGAGCCCATGGGGAGGATGCGGGGAAGACCATCGCGGTGCTGGGCGGTCGCAAGTGGTCATGCGTCGAGATGCCGTTGCTGTCGCGGTTGCTGCTTCGGAAGCCAATGATCCAGATCCCGTTGCTGTCGCGGTCGCTGTTCCGCCGGTCGAAAACCGAAACTCACAGCCTCGAGAACGATTCCTCAACCCTACCTCAGCATCCCGTTCCCGCGTATCAGCTCACACCGTCAAGACCACCGGCGCCCTTGACGACGATCGACTCATAGCTCCCACAGGTCATGCCCGTCGCAGTTCGTCCGTGACCATCGATCGCGTACCACCCGCGAGTACCAAACAGATCTGACCCGGCGTGGTCGTCCACCGTATGCGAACACCCGAACCCATATGGCCGCGCCACTCCACCCTCCCGACATGACCAAACGCCACGCCTCGCTCCCGCCGGACGCCGAGGCCGGGGTGGACGCCTTCATCGAGGACGTCGACGAGCGACTCGCCTCCGACGAGGACACCTGCGACGTGGTACAGGACACCCTTGTGGACCTGTTCGGCGACCGCGACGCCTACGAGCGCTGGCAGGACGGCGGCGACGTGCGCCCGGCCGAGCGCGTCCGCCTGCAGGGGTACGACCCCTGCAACGCGACGCTGGAGTCCGAGTACTACGCCGAGAAAGACGAGGACCGTTTCCAGCGGTCGAAACACCTCCAGTGGCTCTGGCGCCAGTTCGACGCGACGCCGATGGCCGACAACATCGAGTTCGCGCTGCGGTTCCGCCAGATGCTCGCCGAACACCTGTTCGACGAGGTCGGGGAGAACTGCCGCTTCTTCAAGGGGATCACGTTCACCTACGGCCACAACATCTCCGTCGGCGACAACGTGGTCGTCCACGACGACGTCCACCTCGACGACCGCGGCGCGCTGGAGATCGGCGACCGCGTCTCGATTTCGGACTCCGCGCAGGTGTTGAGCCACGACCACGACATCGTCGACCAGACCGAGGTGAAGAACTACCGGACGATCATCGAGGACGACGCCCGCCTCACGTACGACGCGATGGTCCGCGCCGGCTCGAAGCTCGGCGAGAACTCCGTCGTCGGTGCGAAAGCCGTCGTCGACGGCGACGTCCCCGCCCACCACGTCGCGGTCGGCCAGCCCGCGAAATCAGTCCGCGTGAAGCCGGGCTGGGAGGACGTCGCCGAACCGGTCGAGGACCGACTGGAGCGCAACAAGGAGGAGCGCCGGATCGAGTACGACCTGCCCGACGACCTGGACGACTTCGACGAGTTCCAGCGCGATCTGCAGCCGCCCGGCGACGACATCTGACGGACTGTTTCGCCCCACACCCGTCGTGTGATTGATACGCCCCCCGCCGGAGCCGAACGTATGCGCGACGACCACGAGCCGTTCGTCGGGAAGATCACCCAGAAGGCGATCCTGTTCGGCCCCGACGGCGACGTGCTCCTCGCCGGGAGTGTGGACCGCCCCGAACCCCCCGGCGGCACGTTCGAGTTCGGCGAGACGCTCGTCGGCGGGCTTCGACGAGAGCTCCGCGAGGAACTGGGCGTCGACGCCCGCATCGGTCCGCCAGTCGGTGCGAACTACGGGCTCTGGGCCGACGAGGACGGGACGCCGATGGTGACGATCCTCTACCGCTGTGAGACCGACGAGCGGGAGGTCACGTTGAACGACGAACACGAGCGAGCGGAGTGGGTCACACCCGAGACCGCTGCCGAGCGGCTGGGCGAACTCTCGTCGCGGCTCGAGGACGCTGTCGAGCGTGCGGCGGCGCTCAACGGCGAGGAGCCGTTCGAGGTAGTGGCCGATCCATACGCCGACAGCGAGACGACGACCGAGGAGCTGCTCGCGGCGCTGGAAGCCGCCCGGGAGGAGTGAGGAACGTGTCGCTCGGAAGCACTATCCACCGGGGCCGCGTAGCCGGACCGTGACCGACGTTCGACTCGCGTACGAACGAGTCAACGGGTGGCTCCGGAACCGCTCCCGGGCCGGGTTCGCGGCCGTCGTCGGGCTGGGGTCGGCGCTCGGGATCCTCGCGTTCGGCGCGCTGGTGGGCGAGCGGATGCTGTTCGACGCGATCACGATGGCTATCGCGATGACGGCCGCCTACTACTTCTTCGACCCGCAGGACAAGGGTTGACCCGACGGTGATCCTACAGCCGGATATACGCCCAGCCCGAATCCTGCAGCCGCGTCAGTTCCCCCACGCCGGAGGAGACGAACTCGACTCCGTCGCCGAACGCATCCTCGCCAGCGTCGGCACCCCGAGCAGCGTTCGAGCAGAGCTTCACTGTCGCGCCGAGGTCGGTGAGTGCGTCGGTCGTTGCCGACTCCGCGTCGGCAGCCGCGTCGATGACCTCGCTACTGTCGACGACGACCGCCACGGCGTCGATGTCGACGGTCTCGTCGTCGAGGAGGTTCCGGACTTTCGGCTCCGCGGTGCGGTAGGCGTCGACGGTCGAGGCGTGGAAGACGGTGTGCATACTCGGGATTTTCGGTTGGAAGTGTGAAGAATGCGCGGTCGGCAGAAATGCGCCGTCCGGGAGGCGAGCGAGGCCGAAGGCCGAGCGAGTGAGACTACGGAGGGCGCACGAACGACCGCAGGGAGAGAGTGCGCCGTCCGGGAATTGAACCAGAGCCAGACGGTCGCTCGCTCCGCTCGCGCTGCGACTGGCAGGATTCAATTCCGTCGGCGATTTCGCCTCGCTTCGCTCGGCAGAAATGCGCCGTCCGGGAATTGAACCCGGGCCGGTAGCTTGGGAAGCTACTGTCCTACCACTGGACCAACGGCGCTCGCGTTCGACAGAACGCCCGCGTCCGGTAAGTCGGTTTCGGATTCGACCACCCCCAGCGCATCGACGCCGGCGAAACCGGACGCACGTCCAGCTCCGGGGATCGGGGAGTGCCTATTTGTCGCCTGCGGCAGAACGCCGACCCATGCCCGAAGACGTCCTGACGGAGAACGCACCGCTGGACATCCGCTTCTCGGAGGCAGAGCTCGAAACCGCCCGCGAGGAGATCGTCTCGTTCATCCGGGACACCGTCGATGCCGCCGGCGCGGAGGGTGCCGTGCTCGGCCTCTCGGGGGGGATCGACTCGACGCTGACCGCCTACCTCGCCGTCGAGGCGCTCGGTGAGGAGGGGCTCCACGGGCTGACGATGCCCGCCCGCGTCAGCGACGAGGCGCTGATGAGCGACGCCGAGGCGGTCGCGGAGTCGCTCTCGATCCCCTACGACGTGATCGAGATCGAACCCATCGCCGAGCAGTTCGACGAGGCGTTCCCGGAGGGGACCGAGGACAAAACCGCCGCCGGGAACGTCCGCGTCCGGACGCGGGGCGTGATGAACTACTACGTCGCCAACACCGAGAACCGGATCGTGCTGGGGACGGGCAACCGTAGCGAGGCGATGACCGGCTACTTCACGAAGTACGGCGACCAGGCCGTCGACTGCAACCCCATCGGCGACCTGTACAAACAGCAGGTCCGCCAGCTGGCCGCCCACGTCGGCGTCCCGCACGAACTGGTGATGCAGACGCCCACCGCCGGGATGTGGGAGGGCCAGACCGACGAGGAAGAGATGGGGCTGAACTACGACCACCTCGACGCCGTGCTCGCGCTGCACGTCGATGGCCCGCTGTCGAAGGCGGCGACGGTGCGCTACGTCGACGATGTCACCGAGGAACACGTCGAGCGCGTCGACGAACTGGTCGAGGGGAGCGCCCACAAGCGGTCGATGCCGCCCTCGCCGGAGCTCTCGGTTCGGGAGTGAAACCAGTCACGTCGACGAGAGTCGAAGACTCTCGTCTGCCAACCAGAAATCGGAGATTTCTGGTGACGGCGAGCGAGCGAGCGACGGCAGTCTCCGTGCTGCCGTCCCCGAGCCGATGCCGTGACTGTGTAGCGGACCCCGCGCCTACCGCACTGGGTTCTCCGGCCCGCGGCCGAGGTACTCAGCCGCGAACGCTTGCACCGCCTCGGCGTCGTAGTCCTCCTCCAGCACGAGCCGGTGGGTCCACGCCGTCAGCACGTAGTCACCGCGCGGGTCGTCGTTGGGGTTGGGGGCGACGATGACGCTCTGCCACTGGCCGTCCTTGTTCGCGGCCCAGGCGCGCAGGCTGGCCTCCGCCTCGTCGTCGAGCGCGTCCTCGTCGTAGTAGATCACGACCGCGCCGTGTTCGAGCGAGTGAACGAGCCGTTCGAGCCGGGGCGTCTCGGTGTAGAACCCTGCCGTCTCCCAGTCGTCCCAGTGGGGGCCCGAAAGCGGGGGGACGGGGTCGTAGTCGATATCGCCCGAGCGGTGGTCACGCCCCTGACTCTCGAAGCTCTCGACCTCGGAGATCCACTGGTCGGCACCGCTGTTCGGCAGCGGCTCGTCCTCCATCCCCGCCGGCTCGGCGTCGAGATCCGTGCCGCCGTCGCCGCCAGCCAGGAAGAAAAACCAGATCGCGATCACGAACACCACCAGCACCGCTGCGCCGGAGAGCAGGCCGACGATCGGGAGCCCCTCGTCGTCGTCCTGTGCGGACTCCACACGTCGCCGGTCGATCGGTCCGAGCTCCCTGGCGTGCTCCTCGCCGAGGTGTTCGAGGTGGGCGTCCTCGTCGTCGAAGGTTGCCCCGCAGTACTCACACTCGACCATACCCCTACACTGCTCCGGGCGCCCATAACCCTTCGTTCTCTGGCAGTCGTCCGGCATCGGCGAGCCGGCGTGGCTGGCGGGCGTTCCTGGCGCTTTCGGGGGCTTTCCAAAGGCCTTTGGCTCCGCCCCGACTTATCCGGGACGATGGACGACGCCGCCGTGGCCCGCCGTTCTGCCCGGAACGCGCTGGGGGAGATCGAGCCCGAACCCCTCCGTGAGACGCTCGACCAACGGCTGGCGACAGCGTCGATGGTTCCCGGGGCGCTGACGCTGTCGACCGCCCGGGCGTTCGACGACGGGATCGACGTGACCGCGCTCGGCGAGCTCGCGGCCGGCGTCCAGCTCATCTACGAAGGGCTCTCGCTCACCCGACAGCTGGCCCACGACGAGCCGTGGGCGAGCGACCCCGAGAACGACATCGACGCCGACCTCGCAGTCGTCGCCGCCGACGTGCTGGTCTCCCGGGGGTTCTCGCTGCTCGCGCGAACGCCTGCGGCCGACCGTGCGGTCGAGACCGTGCGGGCGTTCGGCCGCGACCAGACCGTCCGCGAGACGGCGGAGGAGACGGCCGACATCGACCGGAACCTCGAAGCCGACGTGTTCGAACTCGCAGTCGTCGCCGGCGTCGCCGCCGTCGACGCGTCACCCCCGGAGGAGCTGCTGGCGTTCG
Source organism: Halolamina sp. CBA1230 (assembly GCF_002025255.2). Taxonomy (GTDB): domain Archaea; phylum Halobacteriota; class Halobacteria; order Halobacteriales; family Haloferacaceae; genus Halolamina. The sequence goes on along the minus strand of NZ_CP054587.1, from coordinate 2,246,282 downwards.
CAGCCGAGCTCGCCCGCTCCTACGAGGGGTCGCTCCCGTCGGCGCCGGAGCTGCTGGCCGGGCCGACCCGGGACCGGCTGGCGGGGTTCTCCGACGGCGTCGTCGGATCCGCCCCACGCGGTGCGGGAACCGATCCATGAGTCGGGGCGAACCGAAATCCCTATACACGGAACCGCAGTACGAGAAGGTGCGCGCCTGGGTAGCTTAGCGGTAAAGCGCGTCCTTGGTAAGGACGAGAGCCGGGGTTCAAATCCCCGCCTAGGCTTCCCGCGTTTTCTCTATCCCGGTAGCGATGAATCGCACACGTACCGGATCCCACGAATCGGAATATCGGCAGTATTCGCCGTTTAATCGACTGTTCAGGGGGACTTAGCACGCTAATACCTAACACTGTTTCCTACCAAGAGGCTGGCATGCAGGCTCGGCGCGCGGTCGAGGCACTCCGGAAACCGAAGTACACGGGTGAGAACCGGTGTCTCCCCTGTACTGTCCTGAACGTCGTGTTGGTCGCCGCCGTCGGCCTCGGTTTCGGTGCCTTGTACGAACCAGTCGTCGGCATCGCCGCAGTGACTGTCGGGTTCGGGCTCATCTATCTTCGCGGGTACGTTGTTCCCGGGACACCAGTTCTGACACAGCGCTTTCTCCCGGACGCCGTGCTCAGGTACTTCGAACACGGGGGGCCGAAAACGACCACCCCAGCGAACGGCGGCGATAGCGAGTTCGACCCTGAGACGGAACTCCTCACAGCCGGGGCGTTGGCTCCCTGTCTCGACCGTGACGACCTCTGTTTGGACTCGTTGTTTCGCACGTCGTGGCGCTCAGAGATGGCACCAGCCGCGGAAGACCTGGACGACGCGATCTACCGTCTGCTTCCGTCGTCGTTCGACGACTCCGTGGATGTCGGGTTCCGCGGGGGCGCTGTCGTTACCCAAGTGTCCGGAACGACCGTCGCAGAGTGGCCCTCACGCGCGGCGTTCGTCGCCGACGCCGCAGGCGCCGCCGCGCTCGCCGAGGTCGACTCGAAGTGGGCCGACCGCGGGTTCCAGGAACGGACGAAACTGCTCGGCGGACTCCGCCTCTGGCTCGACCGCTGTTCGATCTGTGACGGCAGCGTCGAACTCAGCGAGGATACGGTCGAGTCGTGCTGTCGGTCCGTCAACGTGGTCGAAGCGTCCTGCACGTCCTGTGGGGCTCGCATTTTCGAGGCAGAGCTCCCGGACGAGTCGTTGTCGTAGGGGTTCGCCGCATCACGTCCGGCCGACACTCAGTCCAGTAGCGCCCTGAGGTACGTCCATCGCCGTGTCCACAGCTGATACGCCGTCGACGCGGCGACGACGACGAGCGAGATACTCGCCCAGAGGAGCGTTGGAACGTCCCCGATGACGGGAGTACCGAGTTCGGTGGCGACCACGATCACGAGCGTGAGCGTCGCGACTGTCCGGTAGTAGTCCGCCCAGGTGATGCCGTACTTCGTCACGACTTCCATGTACACATTGACGTCGCGGGCCCCCGGACGCAGCTCGATAGTCTTCCTGTGTTCGTCGTATTCGACGACGCCCTCATCGTCGAGCTTCGGGAGGTGGGTCTGGTGGAGGGAGTTGTAGACGCTGTCCCGGACCGACTTCGGCGGCGGCGAGTCGCCTGATTCGTGGGCGGCGATGGTCTCCGCGAGCTCGCGCAGCGTCACAGTCCCCACGGACGCCTGCAGGTGCTCGATGACGCGCCGCCGCCGGTCATTGCGAAGGATGTCGTGAATATCCGTCTCCGCGAGCCGCGACGACCGGGAGAGGCTCATACACCGACCCCAAAACGCCCACCCGCTTATTTATCGGTTGTCTTACCACTATGTCGATCTCCTAGCGGTTCACTTAGCTGGCGCTGAGCCCCCGATTAAAACCTCAATATCTGACTAAGAAGCGCCAAACCGGTCGTTTCTCTCCAAATTCCGCGATTAGCTATGTGGGTGGGGGATAGTGGGTTGTGGCAAGGCCTGCCACGGTGGCTGGCCGACTGAAACCATGTCGAAAAAGAAACTCGAACTCACGCGACGTCGCGTCCTGGGCGGTCTCGGCACCATCGGTGTCGCCGGTGCCGCCGCCGGGCTCGGCACCTCCGCGTACCTCAACGACACGGAATCGTTCGAAGACAACACAATCACCGCGGGCACGCTCGACATGAGCGTTACCGCACAGATCGAGGCTGCTAACGGTTACTGGGAGGACCAAGCAGAATTCCCGATGTCCGAAACGGCCGACGGCGAGGCCGTTACTGGCCTCGTGGTCGACGACGTCAAACCCGGCGACTGGGCGATCATCTGCTTCGACATCGACATCGGGGATAACCCCGGTTACGTCCAAGTCAGCACTGCCAACCTCACGTCGTCCGAGAACGGCTACACGGAACCGGAGGAAGAGGACGAAAACGGTGAAGGTGAACTCGAAGAGGCCATTCTGGCGACTGTCTGGCAGAGCTTCGACGGTGAAAGTCGTAGTGACCTCACGGGTCTCGACGACACAACGAACAACGCGGGCGATACGATACCGACCCACAGCTGGGACTCGTCACGCTCGGAGGGCGGTGAAATCACTGAGGGACCACACTACACCACGCTTCAGGAGGCCTACGACACGTACAGCACGGGCGTTACCCTGATGAACAGCGACGGAATGCCGATGGAGATCGGGGACGACGGTGACGAGTTCAATCCAGAGTTCTGCCTGCTGCTCGAGATCCCGACGGAAGTCGGCAACGAGATCCAGGGCGACTCGCTGAGCTTCGACCTCGTCTTCGACACCGAACAGTCCCGAAACAACGGAGATCCGTTCGCTGACAACAGCACCGGCAACACTACGGACACCTAGGTGAACGATGAGTGATAGATCCACGTCGTTCGAACTCTCCCGCCGCAAGGTGCTGGCGGGCCTCGGCAGTGTCGGCCTCGCCTCCGCGGGTGCGGGCCTCGGAACGAGCGCGTACCTCAACGACACCGAGTCGTTCGAGGGCAACACGATTAGCGCGGGCGAGCTCGACCTGAAAGTCGACTGGGAGGAGCACTACTCCTACCCCCAGCTCTACGGGTTCGACGACCCCGAGAACGGGCTGGACTACGGTGTCCACCGCTCGGAGCCCGACGAACCGGACAACTACGTCGGGATGCCCGACCCATCGAATCCGCAGGTCTGGGTCCACGAGGACGACCTCGGGACGTACATGATGAACACGTCCATCGAGGCGTTCCCGGACCCAAACCACGATGGCGTGCAGGAAGTCGAGGACGGAGAGTTCACGTACATGCCGTGCGACCACGGCGCGGACCTCAACGACGACCTCGACCCCGGCGAGGAGGGGACTGCTACGCGCACAAACAACGACAGCACGGTCGGCACCGAAGGCGAGCCGAAACCCCTCATCAGTCTCGAGGACGTCAAGCCCGGCGACTTCGGGGAGTTAACACTGAGCTTCCACCTCTGTGACAACCCCGGGTACGTGTGGCTGCAGGCGATGGGCTTCTCCGAGGCGGAGAACGGCATCAACGACCCGGAGGGTGAAGTCGACGAGACGTCCGAGATGCCGGAGCTCGCCGAGAACATCCAAACAGTCTGGTGGTACGATTCGCGGGGCGACAACGTCCTCCAGACCGACTGCGAGGAGAAGCTGTACCTTGCTGACAGCGGAACCAGTCCGACCACCCTGTTCGAGGTCACGCTGGACGACGACAGTGGCGAGGCAGAGCTGACCGAGCTCCTGGGTCCCGGTGAGTACAGCGACAACGACTTCGATCAGACGGACGCGATCGCCACGACACCCAACGGTGACAAGATCCTGTTCTACGACAAGAACTCCGGACACCTGGGAACGTACGACATCGACGGCGACACATTCACCGACGAAGGGCCGATTTCCAGCGACCCCGGCGGAATCGTCCTTGCCGGATACTCGCCGAGTGGAACGCTCTGGGCGGCGAGCCAAGACACGGACGAACTCTACACCGTGGATCCGTCGGCTCCCTCGGTCACGTCTCAGGGAGACACCGGTATCGATCTCTCGGGGGCGGACCTCGTGTTCTCTTCCGACGGGACGATGTACATCTGGACGGCGAACACCGACGACGACGGACTCTACCAGGTCAACGATCCGAGCAACGATCCGACGGCCGTTCCCGTCGACGAGGATAACATCGGCGTGAAAGACGAGCGTATCACCGGACTGGCCATCCGTGACGCCGGCACCGGAAACCTCGTCGCCTCCGACCGCGACAACGACGAGATCCACGTCGTCGATCGGACCGACGGCAGTATCACCGAGTCGTACGCGATGACGCTCGACAACGAGCCCTACGAGTACGACTTCGGCGACATGACCGCCGGCGCGTATTGCGGCGAGGTGTTCCGGCGCGGGACACTCGCTGGTGACCTCGACCTGCTCGAGTCCGGGCAAGGAATCGCACTGGACGGGAATCGTGCGAGCGAGTTCGACGAACTGGCCGGCGACCCGTTCGCAGACAGCCGCGAGTGCTTCATGCCAGGCGTGACCCATTACGTCGGGTTCGCGTGGTGGGTGCCGACTACTGTCGGCAACGAGATCCAGGGCGACTCGCTGAGCTTCGACCTCGGGTTCTACACGGAGCAGTGCAGGAACAACGACAACCCAGGAGGGAGCTAATCCAAGCTCGGGCCCAACTTCTTTCCGGCGGTTTCGACTCACGCAGGTGCGGCACGAGCAGCGTGCCGAGCGGTTCGACTCCGCTCGTGAGTCTTCCCCCGACAGGGGAGCGACCAAAAATGACGGACAAACGACTCGAACTCACACGGCGGAAACTGCTCGCTGGCGTCGGCGGCGTCGGACTCGCGTCCGCAGGTGCCGGCCTGGGTACGACTGCGTACCTCAACGACACCGAGTCGTTCGAGGGGAACAGCTTGACCGCAGGCGCGCTGAACATGCTCGTGTCCGTGGACATCCACGACAAGAGCCCGGAGCTCCCGGACCCAGTCGTCGACTCCACGGACGAAGCCGCCGATGACACGGCCGACGGGAACGAGATCACCGTCACCGTCGACGATATGAAACCGGGCGACTGGTTCGTCCTCGACTGGCACGTCGAGATCGACGGCAACCCCGGCTACGTGCAGGTCACGTCGGTCGACGAGGACTACAGCAACGCCGAGGGCGCCAACCCCGAGGCGGAGACCGACACCGCCGCACCGGGCGACCTCGGCGCCGCGTTGCTCACGACCATCTGGGGAAGCACGGACTCCACGGCCGGGTCTGACCGTGGGGGGCTCCAGGATCTCGACGAGACCACCGACCACAACGACACGTGGCTGTCCGGGTACGAAACGCCGGACCTCGACGGCGTCACGACCAGCGGGGCGCACTACACAACCCTCAACGAAGCCCACAGCGAGTATCTCGACGGCGTGGTGCTCAGTGATTCGAGTGGCACGCCGATCGAGGTCGGGAGCGTCAGCGACTATGCGGATGTCCATTACTACCAGCTCTTCGAGCTTCCACCGGAGGTCGGCAACGAGATCCAGGGCGACTCGGTGACGTTCACGCTCCAGTTCGACGCCGAGCAGGTCCGCAACAACGACGCCCCGTTCGGCGGCTCGTAGCGATGGCTCTCTCCGCCCACGCCGGCCTTCGTCGGTGCGCGCGCAGCCAGTCGCTGCGCCACAGCCGTGCCGCGATGCGGCGGTTCGACTCCGCCGGTGGGCCTCCCCCGAGAGGGGTACAACCATGAGTGACCGTAACAACCGATACCGCCTCTCGAGGCGGACCGTGCTTGCCGGGCTCGGCGGCGCCGGTATCGCGTCGGCGAGCGCGGGCCTCGGAACGAGCGCGTATCTCAACGACACCGAATCGTTCGAAGACAACACCATCACCGCGGGCACGCTCGACCTGCTGGTCGGCTACTACTCCTACTGGGACCAAGGGATGGCCGGCTCCGGCAGCGTCCAAGGGAGCAAGGACGGGAGCGGGACCGTCAGCGCCGAGCTGGGCGACGTCAAGCCGGGCGACAGTGGGCTCCTGGCGTTCTGTCCCGTCGTCGAGACAAACCCCGCGTACCTCTGGCTCTGTGGGGAGATCACCGAGAACAGCGAGAACGGGTACACGGAGCCGGAACCCGAAACGAGTGAGAACGGGGACGTCAACGATCCCGGCGATCCGGAGGGTGCGGGTGAGTTGGCCGAGAGCATCAGCGTCACCGTCAACTACTGCGACGTTGGCGAAGTCGGGGACAGCTTCGACCCGGAGGACGTCTCGACGCTCGCGGAGGTGTGGAGCGGAAGCTTGGCCGACCTCATGTCGTCGACTCAGAACGGCGTCCCTCTGGACGGCGACGGGGAACCGGCCAGCGACGGCGGGTTCGACGTGCCGGGTGAGCAGGCCTGTTTCGCCGGCACGGGCGCCGCCGAAGCGTCCAACCCCTGTCTCTGCCTCGACTGGGAGGTTCCGACCTCCGTCGGCAACGAGATCCAAGGCGACTCACTGGAGTTCGACCTGGCGTTCCACGCCGAGCAGTGCCGAAACAACGACGGCACGCACAATCCGTGCACGGGCGAGGAGGAGGTACCCGACGCCGTCTCCATCAGCGCGACACCGGACACCGCCGGCGCGACCGACAGCATCCACCGCGTCGAGGTGCCCGTCGGCTCCGGCCTGGGAGGTGACTCCCTCTCGTCGTTCGCGGTGGATTATCCGGGCGACTTCGACGTGGGCGGCGTGGGAACTGGGGACGTCCTCGGTGCGGGTGTCGAACGCGCGGACAGCAGCATCGACGCCGTCACCGTCACCGGGACCACCGCGAGCGACAGCGACACCGCTATCCAGTTCTCTCTGGCTGGCGGCGTCACGGTCGCCACGGGCGACACGATCTTCGTCGAATACCGGGACGCCACGAACGCCTCGTCCGCGGACGACTACTCCGTCGTCGTCGACGTCAACGGCGGAGAAATCGGACCAGGGACGCTCACACTCGTCCCCCCGAGTTCCACGCCCGGTCCGGTTAGCAGTACCTTCGATGAGGACGACGACGGCTGGAAGATCACCGGCGACGCACAGGGCGGCGCGTCCGTCCCAGACTACGAGCCGTCGGCGGGCAACCCGGCTCCATCGATCTCCGCGACGGACGACGTCCAGGGCGGGACCTGGTACTTCGAGGCGCCCGGGAAGTTCCTTGGCGGCAAGTCAGGGTTCTACGGCGGAACCCTGTCGTTCGACCTCATGCAGGAGTTCTCCGGCAGTCCGAGTCAGTTCGACAACGACGACATCACGCTATCCGGTGGCGGCCTCACGCTGACCTACGATACGGCCCAGAATCCCGGGAACGGCACGTCCGGCAACTGGACATCCTACAACGTCACGCTCGACGAGAGCGACAACTGGATGGTCAGCGGCAGCGCCGCCACCCAGACCGAGATTGAGACAGTCCTCGCCGACCTCACCGAACTCCGGATCCGCGGCGAGTACCGCTCTGGCTCCGACAAGGGCTACCTCGACAACGTCTCGATGCAGCCGTAGCGACCCATAATCGACCACCATCGTTCGGACCCAAGCGGTCCGAATCGACCCACGTCGGTACGCGGCCGCGGAACGGCGGTTCGACTCCGCCGGTGGGTTTCCCGTTCGGGGAGCAACCATGAGCGACGACAGGCAACACTACCGACTCTCGCGGCGCACCGTACTTGCTGGGCTGGGCGGCGTCGGGCTGGCGTCGGCTAGTGCCGGCCTCGGCACGACCGCCCTTCTCAGTGACTCCGAGACGTTCGAGGACAACACGATCACGGCGGGGGCGATGGACGCGCGACTGGACTGGCAACAGAAGTACGACCGGGGGAACGGGACCGAGTACGTCAACGCGTTTCCGGACCGGTACAAGAACGACCCAAACAATCCCGACGAACTCGACACGAACAGCCCGCCGGTCGAGGAGCCCGACGGCATCCAGGACCCGATACGGACTCGCGACGACGTGGTCGAGGATATGCACGGAACGGCATACGGCGATCTCGACGAGGCTGACCGCGTCGCCGTCGAGCAGGCGTACCGCGAACAGTTCGCGAACTCTCCGAACTTCGTCGTGGAGGGGCCGGTCATCGACCTCGACGACGTGAAACCCGGCGACTTCGGATCGGTCACCTACAGCATGCACCTGTTCGACGAGCCCGGGTACGTCTGGCTCGGCGGCTCGCTGGACGCCAACAGTGAGGGCGCGGTCGTGGAGCCGGAGCTCGACGCCGCGGCCGAGGACGACCCCGGTGACGGCTCCAGCGCGGGCGAGCTCCCCGACGCCATCGAGGTGACGCTCTGGTACGACGACGGCGACGAGGACCGCGAGAGCGACGAGACGCCGCCCGAGCGCCCGCTCGTCTTCGAGGGAACGCTCGGGGAGCTGCTCGCGGCAGTCGACGACGGCATACCACTGGACGGACATCCCGAAACTGCCGACCGCGACTGTTTCCCGCAGGACCAGCCGGAGGACGAACAGGCCCGGTACCTCGGCTTCGAGTGGACGCTCCCCGCGAGCGTCGGGAACGTCGTGCAGGGCGACAGCGTGACCTTCGACCTCACGTTCGCGGCAGTACAGTGCCGGAACAACGACGGGGCGACGAGCCCGTTCACGGAGGCGTAGCCGTGGAGTTGAACCGCCGTCGACTGCTCGGGTCCGTTGCGCTGGCTGGTGCGGCGTCGGTAGCGGGCCTCACCGCGCTCACCTCGGACGCGGTCGCCTACCAGTCGTCGACGACGGTCGGCAGCGACCCGTCGGTTCGCGTGGACTGGCGGGAGACGTACAACGGCACGGTCGTCGACGCCGGTGACGAGACGACCGACGAACCGGCCCTCAACGTCGGAAACGCCCACCCAGGAGATTCCGGGACGCTAGCGTTCCGAGTGACGCCGGAAAACGACGATCAAGCAGTGAGCGCCAGCATGTCGCTCGCGCTCACCGCGAACAGCGAGAACGGCCGGAACGAGCCCGAGCGGAGCGCCGGCGACACGACCACCGATCGCGGCGAACTCGCCGACGCCCTCGACGTCGCGGTCTGGTACGACACGGGGTCGCTCGGCGTCTCCGGGCTCGGCGGCTGTGACGGGGACCTGGACGTTGCGGAGACCGTGCTCGTGGACGGGTCGCTAGTCGACGCGGACACTGCACTCGCCGAGGGGGTTCCGCTCGGCGGCGACTGCCTCGACCCGACGAGCGCGGTCTGTGTCGGCATCTCCTGGTCGTTGCCCCGGTCGGTCGGGAACCGAATACAGGGAGACAGCGTCGAGACGTCGCTCAGCTTCACGGTCGAACCGTGTGATGAGACGTGACTGTTTCACGACCAGTTAAACAGCCAGCTCGGCGCCTAAATAGACCAATAAGTATGTCAACAATGGACGTACGCGTGGGCGTGCCCCGGACAGAAACGGAGGGAATCGACGATGCCTGACGTCTCGCGGCGTTCGATCCTGCGTGGCGTCACGTTCGCTGGGGCGGCGAGCCTCGGCGGCGCCTCCGGGGTCGGCACGTACGCGTACCTCACCGACGGCGAACTGTTCCGTTCGAACGCCATGGCGGGGGGGTCGCTCGATCTCGAGATCGCGACGCGTACCGAGTCCGAGTCCACGACGTCGTACACCCCGGAACAGGACGGCTCGTTCCCGTCGACGTTCGTTCCGGAGTCGACGATCACCGTCGCGTTCCCGGCTATCGACCCGAGCCAGGGCCAAACGTCCGGGTCGACGACCGTCGCGTTCCGCGTGTGTGAGAACCCCGGCCGCGTCTGGTTGCGGCTGCAGGACGGCGAATCCGGCACACTTGCCGACGCGATGGAGGTCACGCTCACGTACGCACCTGCGGCCGAGGAGGCCGGTGACACTCTCTACGAGGGATCCCTCTCCGAACTTTTCGACGCGTACGGGGAGGGCAGCCTGCTCGGTGCCGGTAACTGCCGGGAACTCGGGAAAATCGAGCTCACCGAGGATCCTGCCGAGTTCGTCGCCGAAGGAACCGGGGAGTCGCTGCCCATCGACGCCGTCCCCGGGACGTTGACTCTCGACGGGCCTGACGGCCCCGTCGACGTCGAAATTACGGGGCTCCACTGGAAGGACGACGGGGACGAAGTCCGTGGTGTCGACCTCCGGGCGGACGCGTTCGAGTTCTGCCGCGTGGACGTGAAAGGCGGCGGGGGGCCCGATGCGGGTGTCGTGACCTACCGGCCTGACTGTGCCGCCACGGCGAAAGAGTTGGTCACCGAATCGAACCCAGCCGGGAGGCCGAGCGGCCTCAGTCACTTCGTCATCTTCGAGTGCGCCGGCGACAGCTGTGTCGGCTGCGAGCCGGCGTGTCTCACCCTGGACTGGCGACTCCCGAACCCGAAACCGGTCGCCGGTGAGTCGGTGTCGTTCGATCTGGAACTGTTCGCCAGCCAATGCCGTCACACGAATCCGAGAAACCCATGGCAGTAACTACACACAACCGAAAACGGTCGCTTGCACCGGCGCTTGCGGGGTGGTCCGCGTGATCCCCTCTATTCGGCGCGTGGCGGGAATCGCCGTCACCATCCTGGGACTCCTGATTGTCGGCGTCTTCGTCGTCCAGGCAGTCCCCGGCATAGTCGGCGCCGACGCCAGTTACGTCGTGCTCTCGGACAGTATGGAGCCGGAGATATCGGCCGGCGATGCCGTCATCGTGAAAAGCGTCGACCCCGCGAACATCGAGTCCGGTGACGTCATCACGTTCGTGCGCGCCGAGGAATCGACGCCAGTGACACACCGTGTCGTAGAAGCCGTCGAAACCGAGGGGGGCCAGGCGTTCCGCACGAAAGGCGATGCCAACGACGACCCGGACCCCGCGCTCGTCCCCGCCGAGAACGTCACGGGCGAGGTCTGGGTGGTACTCCCGTACGTCGGTTACGTGGTGATGTTCGCGAACACGCCGAGGGGGATGGCCCTCCTGATCGGGCTCCCGGTGATCGCATTCGTGGTCTCCGAACTCTACGCCTTCACGCGAAGTGACGCGCCGGAGGAACAGCCTGAGCCAGCCGACCGCCAGCATGTCGGTGAATTCGGCTCGCCGGCGGAGGTGGCCGACGACGACGGCCTCGTGATTACGACCCGCGACCTCCAGCTGAGCACGGTCGGGTTCGGCGCCCTCGCGGTGTACAGTGGTTACATCGCGTACCAGGACCCCCAGCCGGTGAGCGTTGGCGTCTTCGCCGGCGCGGCGATTGTCGTCGCGTTCGTTGCCGCGGTGTTCGTCGCCGGACGTGAAGCGCCCTCGACCAGTAGCCAGCCACGGAACCGCCAGGTGACCGACGGTGGCGAAAGCCTCCCGGCAGCTGTCGGCACTGTCGGGTCCAGAGGTGAGAACGATGGCGAGTAAGACCGGCGTGCTCGTTATCGTTGTGGTAGTCCTGCTGGCCGGGTTTACGGGCGGATTTACCGTCGCCTCGTTGGCCGACACCGAGACAGTCGGGATGTCCGTCAGCGTCGACGAAGCGCCGGCAACCGAGACCCCGGCGACACCGAGTAAAGTCGGCCAGAATACGACACCGACAGCAACGCCGAACGGAACCGCGACAGCAACACCCAGTACCACCGAAACGCCGAACGGAACCGCGACAGCAACACCCAGTACCACCGAAACGCCGAACGGAACTGCGATAGATAGCTCAACAGCTACCGAGACGACGCCGGCCGAGTGAGTGCAGGCGTATTGGCGTCCGTTTCGGTAGCCTCAGCGGAGGTTCTCGACGTACGAGTCGAACGGCGTCCCCCGCTCCCACTGGGTCTCGAAACAGCGTGTCGCCCACTCCTGTACGTCGGGGTCGGCGGTGTCGGCGACGAGCTGGAGGAGCGATGCGTCGTCGTTGTACCCACCGACGTAGACACGTTCGTCCGTCACGACGAGGCGGAACGCGGGCGGGTCGCCGACGCGTACGTGGAACTCCCCCTCCTCGAGCGCGCGTTCGAACTCACCGTCGTCCTCTTGCCGCAGCTGGTCGACCGCCGACGGCGGGTAGAGCACGGCGACCCAGAGATCGTCACGAACGCGATCGTAAAGCGTGTTCTGATAGGCTGGATCCGGAGTTGTCGGCGTGAACTCTCGGATGAAAGACGTGTCCTCGGTGAGCGAGAGAAACCGCCGCATCGGTTTGTACGGATCACCAGGTTCGAGTTCGGTAACTGTCGCATCGTCGAACGCGCTGATTTCGATCGGTTCCTCGGTCTCCTCGAGTTCGCCCAGAAGCGGCGACAGGCTATGGGCGATGCGGATCGTTCCTATCGCTCGCGAAGTCTCACAGTGAACGACGTCGCCGAACGGGGTGAGTTCATAGGTGCCGTTCTGGCGGGAGATCAGCCCGAGAGATTCGAAGGTGTTGACGACGCGAAATGCAGTCGAACGGGACACGCCGAGCGCGTCCTGTATATCCGATCGCGTCGCGTTCCCCTCCTCGAACTCCGCGAACACCCGCTGCCGACGGGCAGCAGTTCGGAGGATGTGAGCCGCATCGCCGTCTCCCATACCCCAAGATATTTGTAACACCTGCAATAGTTCCTCGTGTCAATTTCATACCAATTATGGGTGGAATTTCACAAGGTGACACTACTCTCAGCAATTAACTATACAATCTCTTACTCAACGTACAATTATGGGAAGAGTACCAGTCCCTCTGGGATAGGGAAGTGGGAGGCAGAACCGTATATGAGGAAAACACAAAATGCTCAAACAACGAAGAAGGAACGAGCCGCTAAATCGGGCAGAGATTCACGATGTGTTGAGTAACAACCGTCGGTATCACGTTCTTAATCTCCTCAGCGACGAAGATCCACGGGACCTCCGATCGCTCGCCAACGACATCGCCGCCGCCGAATCGGGTAAGTCGCCCGCGCCGCGGAAAGTACGACAAAGCGTTTACGTAACGCTGCACCAGAACCACCTTCCGAAACTCGACTCGCTAGATCTCGTCCAGTACGACGATACGTCGAAGATGGTGGCGCTCGGCGGCCGGGCGAACGAAATCGACATCTATCTCGAAGCCGTCGAACGCGGCCATCTCTCCTGGAGCGAGTATCATCTCGGGGTTGTCGTACTCGGCCTCGTCGCTACGCTCGCCAGCGTCATCGATACGCCGGTGCTGGCCACACTCGATCCGGCGGCGTATGCGTCCGGCGCACTCGTCGTGCTCCTCGTGTCGATAGCGTATCAAATACGTGGCCAGGGTAGCCCGTGGTTGGACCGGTTTACGAACGGCTGACCGCACCGATGACCACGGCACGCGTCCTCTCGCCACAGCGGGAGCGCGTCGTCAGAGCGGCGCTATCTAGTTGGGACCTTCGGCTGACAGTTGTCGATCGAGTGATGCGGTTCTGCCGGTCTTCGTAGTCCCCGTCACTCGAAACCCACGAGCTGCAGCCACGCCGTGACGAAACGCCTTTTCGGGCTCGCCCCACCCCCACGCGTATGAGCGTCGCCGACACCGTCGCCACCGTGTTCGCGCCCGAACTGTTCGTCCTCCTCGCGACGCTGCTGCTTCTCGGCTACGAGCGACGCGGCGACCTCGCAGCGAAACCACTCGCCGCGCGTCTGGGCGTCGTTGCCGGCGCGTGGGTTGTCGCGTTCGCCGTCTATCAGGGTGGTCCCGAACTCCTGGGCACCGCGATCCCTGGCGGCGACGACTTCTTCGCTGCAGTCGGGTTGATCGCCGCCTTCGCCGGCATCGCGCTCGCGTGGCGACGGTTCGAGTGGGGGTCGCTGCTGCCGCCGTACGCCGCCCTCCTGGTCGCGACCTCGCTGCTCCACCTCGTCGTCGTCCCGCTATGGGACGCGTCGAGCCACGTCATCTACGCCGCCGTCCCGGCGGGCGCGCTGACCGCCGTCGATCGACGGTTCGCGCCGCTGTTCCTCGTCGCGCCGCTGCTCATCTGGAGCCGGATCGCCACCGACGCCCACACCGTCGACGAGGCGGTGGGCGGGCTAGTCGTCGCCGCGGCCGTCCTCGGCAGCGCGCTCGCACTCGGCCGACTACCCGGCGAGGAAGACGACGGGGTCGACCCGCTCTAGCTCTCGTCCAGCGTCCGTACCTCGCTTTTCCGCTCCTCGGCGTCGGCGTCGCCGGTGTTCTCCGTCCCGGCGGGCTCGAAAAGGACGACCTTCGCCAACCCGTCGGCGACGGGGCGATGCTCGACGCCCGCCGGGACGACGCCGAGTTCGCCCCCGGAGAGCTGCTTGTCGGGCTCGCCCCGGAGTTCGAGCGTCAGCTCCCCCTCGATCACCCAGAACAGTTCGTCCGCGTCGGGGTGGCTGTGCCAGACGAACTCCCCCTCGAGTTTGGCGGCTTTCAGCGCCTGCCCGTTGAGCGAGGCGAGCAGTCGGGGCGCCCAGCGCTCCTCGAAGCTGTCGAACGCGGCGTCGATATCGACGGTCTCCATGGTCGATGACGGCGATCCGGGGCGAAAAGCACGTCGGCAGCGAACTCAGCGCAGGTCCTCGACCAGCGTGTCGGGCAGCCGATCGACCGTCTCCTCGGGGAGCGCGTCGACGGCCTGCTCCCCCCAGTCGACGATCCGGCGCCGGAGGGCTGCATACACGACCCCGACGGCGATCGTCCCGAGGACGAGGGCGTCGAACGCGCCGTCGTAGGCCAGCAGCGCGAGCAGTCCTAGCCCGACCGTCGCCACGGCGTCCTCCGGCGCGCCGTCGTACCGAACCCAGCGCCGCGGCCGCCACCACCGGCGGTGGTAGTGGCTGTACACCCCGCGGTCGCCGGTGCCCTCCCACGGCCGGAGTTCGAGATCGCCGCCGAGCGCGTCGCTGAGAGAGTGAACCGCCGCGGCAGCGAGGAACATCACGCTGCCGACGGTCCACGCCGACGGGACGACGAGGGCAGCGACACCCACCGCTCCGGCGGCCAGCGTGTAGTACACCGGGAAGTGGAGCGTTCGGCGGTGCTCGCCGGGCATGTCGAGGTCCGGGAACACCCCGCCAGCGAACCCCGCGACGGCGGCGACGACCGCGAACTCCGGCGCGACCAGCGCGACCGGAACCGCGAGCAGGAGCCCCGCCAACGCGTGGGTAGTGGCCATCATCTCCTCGGAGATAGGCGCCAGTTCCGGATAACGTTCACGCCGACGTGGGAAAGACGACGACGCCCGGGTCCGTCACCGGGGGAGTGGGGAGAGGTCGACGGGGTGGGCGTCGTCCGTGGGGAGTCGTGTCAGGCGCACCTCAAGAGATGGATGGGGTGTGTGCGCCCAATCGGGTACAGCGGTTGGGACGACTTAAACCCGCGTCAGACGCTCGCTTCGCTCGCGACTGACTTGCTCACGGCTCCCGGCCGTGAACCGCGTCAGACGTCCGCTTCGCTCACGACTGGCTTGCTCACGGCTCCCGGCCGTGAACCGCGTCAGACGTCCGCCTCGCTCACAATCCGCGTCGAACGTCCGGACCCACAACACCGATACGCCGGCCGGCCGACAACGGAGGCATGCCCGAACGCTGGGAGTCGCTGTTCGCCCGCGGCGCCGAGTACGAGGTGGACGAGGCGGCCGTCAGGGACGCGCTCGCGGAGGTCCGAGATGAGTGAGCCATCCCCCGCACGGATCGTCGCCGACAGCGACGTGCTCGCGGCGGATCTGCTGGTCGGCGGCGACGCGCGGACGTGTCTCGACCACGTCCGCAGCAACTCCTGGGTCACGCTCGTCGCCAGCGACCCGCTGCTCGACGACGCCGAGGAAGTGATCGAACGCCTCGCCGACGCGGAACTCGCGGCGGACTGGCGCGAACGGATCGAGGAGCTCCGCGAGCCGGTCGACCAGCCCGACGATGACCACCCCGCGCTGGCGTCGGCGTACCACGGCGGCGCGATGCACGTGCTCTCCTTCGACGACCGACTCACGAGCACGACGGGGAACCGGATGGTTCGCGACCGCGTCGAGACCACAGTCCGGACGCCACACGCGTTCGCCCGCCTGTTCGACCCTGCGAAGCTCTACCCCGAAGTGGTGGACGGGGAGTACCCCGGCCCGGATCGGGACCCACGGTCCTGAGCGGTCCGTCCGGAGTCACTCCAGCGACTTGCGCATGGTGTGTCGCGTCACGTCGAACGCTCGCTCCTCGTAGAGCGCCTGTGCGGACTCGTTCCAGGCGTCGACGCTGAGCGTCACGTGGGCACAGCCCCGCTGCTCGCCCCACGACTCGGCAGTCGCCATCAGTTCGTCCGCGATCCCCTCACGGCGGAACCTCGGCCGGACGTAGATCTCGTTGACGTGGGCAGTGTCGTCGTGAGCGAACACCGGCGGCGCCTCCTGAACCTCGGCGGAGACGAAGCCGGCAAGCTCGTCGTCGACGACTGTCACGCGGTCGATCCGATCGTCCTCGGTCAGTCGTTCGCGGCGGAACTCGATCACGCCCTCGCGGTACTCGTCGGCGAGGGCGTGGTAGGGGTCGTGTTCGGCCATCTCCCGGCAGAACGGCACCCAGAGGTCGTCGACGAACGCGGGGACTTCCGACGCGTGGAGCGAACGGGTCTCCATACCGGACCCGTGACCGGGTTCGGCAAAAATCGCTCGCCTGCTCGGCGTACCACAGCCTCGCGGTCCACGGTTACCGCTCGGCGTACCACAGCCTCACGTTGAACGCTACCGTTCGGTGTACCACAGCCTCACGCTGAACGCTACCGCTCGGCGTACCACTCCCCGAACTTGGCCAGCGCCCGCCCGCGGTGGGAGATGGCGTTCTTCTCGGCCTCGCTCATCTCCGCGAACGTCGTCCCCTCGTGTTCGAAGATCGGGTCGAAACCGAACCCGCCCTCGCCGCGCGGTTCCACGAGCGTCCCGCGCACGCGCCCCTCGAACAGCTTGACGGGGAGCGCCTCCGCCTCGTCGTCCTCGTCGGGTCCTGCCGCGGCAGCGGCGACGCGGTCGTCCTTGTCGACGGGGTCGGGCGAGGCGTCGAACCCCTCGCCGTCGCAGTAGGCCAGCACGCAGCGGAACGACGCGGCGCGATCCTCCTCGGCGCTGGCGAGCTCCCACGTCCGCTCGATGCCGACGGTATCCTCGACGTAGGAGGAGTACGGACCCGGGAACCCGTCGAGGGCGCGGACGAACAGCCCCGCGTCGTCGACGAGGGCTGGCTCGCCGGCGTGGCGGTACGCCTCGCGCGCGCCGCGGGCGGCGATCGTGCCGAGGTCGTCGCTCTGGATCTCGGTGTAGTCGTAGTCGAGCTGGGCGACGGAATCGTCGCCGAGGTACTCCTCGGCCTCCCGGACCTTCCCGGGGTTGGTGGTGACGTAGCGCAGCATCTACCGGGGGTCGGGGTGGTTCCGGAAAGAAGGGTGCGGTTCGGTAGTCAGTAAGATCGGTCGCCGCGCCTCAGTCGCCCTTGCCGGCTCACCTCGCCGGCGAGATCAGTCGTCACAGAGGCGCGGCTGACCGTCGCCGCGCCTCAGTCGTCGAACTTCGCGGCTGACAAAATGCCGCTCAGTCGTCGTCCACGATCACTTCGACCGGATCCTCGCCCTCGTCGGCCTCGCCGTCGCGCTCCTTCTGGCTCTCCTGCCAGAGCAGGCCGAGCACGACGACGCCGATCACCCAGGAGCGCCAGTTGGCGAGGTTGAGCGTGTACCCCACGCCGAACGGTTTCTCGACCAGCATCCCCTCGCCGGGCTGCCAGTACGACGAAAGCATCCGGCTGACGCTCGGTTGCTCGAAGTTGTACGGGACGCCGAACAGCTCGCCGGACTGGGGCTTGCCGCTCTCGTTGTCTTCCATACCCCAACCGTGGGCCGGCGGCGATAAATCGTTTTGGTCCGGCGACTACTGGTACCGGCCGCGCCCGCGGATCTCCGCCAGCCGCTCCAGCACCGTCTCGTCGCCGACGGCGGCGTACCCCGCCTCGAACGCCCGACAGAGCGACTCCGGCTCGGTCGCCGTCCCCGCCACCGAGCCCTCGAACACGTGGAGATCCATCGCGTGGTCCTCGGGGTGGCCGGAGTGGTAGCCCAGCCCGAAGTCGATCAGGGAGAGCCGGTCGCCGACGCGGACGTTCTTCGTCGTCGGGTCGCCGTGGACCACCTCCCGGCCGTGCAGCCGTGCCAGATGCTCGCCGAGTTCGCGGGCCCGCTCGGTCGTGAGCGCGTCCGCGAGGTCCGTGTCGCCGACGTGCTGGAGTCGAAGCGTGGCTTCGGGCACGTCGATGTCGTGGACCAGCGGCGTCGGCACGCCCGCCTTCCGCGCCTCGCTCAGCAGGCGTGCCTCCAGCACGGTCCGATCCCGGCGGAGCTTCGCGTCGAGTTCGGGGTGGCGGTACTCCTTGGGGATCCGGCGCTTCACGACCACGCCGTCCTGCACGTCGACGACCGCCTCCGCGCCGCGCCGGGGATCGGTGAGCCCCGACGCGCCGCTCCCGGCGCCGTGGCCGACGGCGACGGACTCGTTCTCCCGCCACGTCACGGGCACCTCGTCGGGGCGGAAGTCCGGGTCGATCGCGCTGTCCTCGATGGCGATCGTGTCGCCCGCGGCCGCCATCTCCGCGCCGAGGACGGCGATCATCCCGGCGTTGTCCCGGAGGAACCGCGGCTCGGGCGCGTAGAACTCGGCGCCGCGCTGCTCGCACATCCCCGCGAGCATCTCCCGCAGGCGGTCGTTCTGCCCGACGCCGCCGCCGAGCACGAGTTCGTCGCTGCCCGTCAACGAGAGCGCGCGCTCGCTGACCTCCGTGAGCATCGCGAACACGTGCTCCTGCAGCGAGAAGCAGACGTTCTCGACGGGCGTGCCGTCGTCCACCGCGTCCTTCGCGGCGCTCGTCAACCCCGAGAAGGAGAAGTCCATCCCCTTCACGACGTAGGGGAGGTCGACGTACTCGCCGTCCGCGGCCGCCTCCTCGACTTTCGGCCCGCCGGGGTGGCTCCAGCCGAGGTGGCGCGTGAACTTGTCGATCGCGTTGCCGACGCCGGTGTCCATCGTCTCACCCAGCACGCGGTAGCGCCCGTCGTGGAAGCCGAGCAGGTGGGCGTTCGCGCCCGAGGCGTTGAGACAGACCGGCGAGTCGAAGCCGGACTCGTGGCGCCCGATCTCGAGGTGGGCGACCATGTGGTTGACGCCGACGAGCGGCACGTCGAGCGTGCCGGCGAGCGCGCGCGCGCCAGTGCCCGCGACGCGCAGACACGGGCCCAGTCCGGGGCCCTGTGAGAACGCGACAACGTCGATCTCGCCGTCGGCTCGCTCGAGCGCCGTCTCGATCACCCGCGGGATCGCGTCGCCCATGTGCTCGGCGGCCTCGCGCGGGTGAATGCCGCCGCTGTCGGGCTCGTACGCGTCGGACTCGATGAACGTCTCGTCGGTCGTGGTGTCGTGGACGGCGGCGCTTGCACACCACGCCGTGCCCTCGACACCCAGAACGCGCATCCGGCGTTACTCGCCGTCGGCGGGGGCTTCCTCGGCCTCGGCGTCGGTGTCGGCTTCGATCTTGTTCCGCTCGAGCATGTGGTCCTGCTCGACGTCGCGGGCGTCGTCGGGCGAGTCGTACACCTTCGCGTCGCCGATCGTCTTGCGCATGCCGAACTTCGTGTCCAGCTTGCGGATCACGACCTCGTCCGAGTCCTTGTCCAGCGTCGCCGCGAGGCTGTCACGGACCTGCAGGCGCGAGGGCGTGGCGTCCTCGTGGGTCAGCTCGAATCGGACGTCGGTGCGGTGCAACATCGGGTTCTCGGTCTCGTCGACGATTTCGATCTCCATGGTCAGTTGCCCGAAGATGGGCCGGAAAACGGCAAAAGGATTTCGAAGGGCTCCTGTCGGCCGCGTGACGGCGACCGCGTCGCCCTCACTCCATCAGGAACTCGATCGCGGCACCCTGGCCGAACCCGACACAGAGCGTCGCCAGCCCGCGGTCGTCGCCGCGCTTCTCCATCTCGTGCAGCAGCGTCACCGGGAGTCGCGCGCCGCTGGCGCCCAGCGGGTGGCCGATCGCGATGGCGCCGCCGTTGACGTTGAACTGGTCGTCGTCGATCCCCAGCTCCTCCTGGGCGTACACACACTGGGAGGCAAAGGCCTCGTTGAGTTCGACGAGGTCGTACTCCTCGATATCCGTCCCGGCGCGGTCGAGCAACCCTTTCGTCGCCGGCACGGGACCGATCCCCATCACCGTCGGGTCGACGCCGACGACCTCGTTCGTGCCGATCTCGGCCATCACGTCGAGGTCGTTCTCCTCGGCGAACGCTTTCGAGGTGACCATCACCAGCGACGCGCCGTCGGAGATCTGGCTGGAGTTGCCGGCCGTGACGGTGCCGTCACCCGTAAAGGCCGGCGGGAGGTCGGCGAGCTTCTCGGCGGTCGTTCCGGGTCGCAGTCCCTCGTCCTCCTCGACGACGCCGTCCTCGGTTTCGATGGGGAGGATCTCGTCGGCGAAGCGACCCGACTCCGTGGCCTCGACCGCGCGCTGCTGGCTGCGGGCGGCGTACTCGTCCTGTGCCTCCCGGGAGACGCCGTACTCCTCGGCGACCTTCTCGGCGGTCAGCCCCATCTGGAGCTGGAACACGTTGTACTGCTCAGACATCCCGGGGTGGAGATGCTCGTAGGAGTCGCCGTCCATCGGCACGCGGCTCATGTTCTCGACGCCGCCGGCGATGATGCACTCACGGTTGCCCGCCGCGACGGCGTCCGAGGCGGAGATGATCGCCTGCATCGAGGAGGCACACCAGCGGTTGATGCTGGTCGCGGGCGTCCCCTCGCCCAGCGGCGAGAGCAGCGCGATGACGCGGGCGACGTTGTTGTCCTGCTCGCCGCGCTGCTGGGCGACGCCCCACATCAGGTCCTCGACCTGCTCGGGGTCGACGCCGGTGGTGTCGAGCGCGTCCTCGATCAGCGGAACCGAGAGGTCCTCGCTCCTGGTGTCGGCGAAGACGCCGTCCTCTTTCCCCTGCGGGGTCCGTCGAGCGTGTACGACGACAGGTGTCGACATGGTTCGGGATGCGGGCGGCACGGGGATAAATCCGACCGAACGCGGCGTGCGTGGTCGAGGGTTTTCGACCCGACGGAGAAAGTACTTACAGCGCGGCCGGGACCGTTCCGGACGTGTCCCGCCCCGCTCGCTGGGCGCGCCGTCGCCCCGTCGCGGCCGTGCTGGCGCTGACGGCGCTCGCCCTCCTCCTCCGACTGGTCGCGCTGGGCGACCGGACGATGCACTGGGACGAGGCCCGCGTCGCCTACTGGACGCTGCGGTACGTCCGCGGCGCCGGCTTCGCCTACCGGCCGGTGATCCACGGCCCGTTCGTCCCGATCACGGTCGCGCCGCTGTTCGAACACCTCGGCCCGACGGCGTTCGCGGCCCGGCTCCCGGTCGCGGTCGTCGGCGGGCTCGCGCCGCTGTCGGCGCTGCTGTTCCGCCGCCCTGCCGCCCCCTCCCACCCGAGCGCGCTCGATATCGGCCTCGACGACGCCGAGACAGTCGCGCTCGCTACGCTGCTTTCGGTCACGCCCAGTTTCGTCTACTACTCGCGGTTCATGCGCTCGGATATCCCGCTCGCGATCTTCGCCCTGTTCGCGCTTGGCTTCGCGGTTCGCGCGCTCGCGACCGGACGCCGGCGCAACGTTCTCGCCGCGGGGCTGTTCGTCGGCCTCGCGATCCCGACGAAGGAGAACGTCCTGCTGTACGCCGCCTGTGCCGCCGGGACGACCGTGGTCGCGGTCGGCTGGCCCGCCGTGACTCCGTTGCTCCCGTGGCGCGAGGCGGACCAGCCACGGAACGCGGCGACGACGGCGTTCAGGGGTTCCCTCGGCCGTGCCCGTGCTGTGCTCGCCCGTCACCTGCCCGCAGTGCCGCTGGCGCTCCTGCTCGGACTCGTCCCGGTCGTGTTCTTCCTCGCGCCGCGCGGTCCCACAGGCGACCCAACGCTGGGTGCCGCGCTGGCCGGCGAGGCGGGCTGGCTCGCGCTGATCGAGCGCGCGACCGTCGGGACGTGGGAGACGTTCCGGTCGAGCCTCTGGACCGGCGGCCGGAGCCACTCCTACCCGATCTACGCGGGCAAGCTCCTGGGCTACCTGTTCGTGGGTGCGCTCCCGGCCGTCGTCGGCGCCGGCTACGCGTTCGTCCGTGAGCTTCGCTCGCCGTCGCGGCCGCTGGTCGTGCCGCTCGTCGCGTGGGGGATCGCGTCGATGCTGGGCTACCCGCTGGCGACGGACATCCCCGCGCCCTGGATCTCGATCCACATCGTCCTCCCGCTGCTCGTCCCCGCCGGAGTCGGGTGGGTGGCGATCGTTCGTGATCGGGCGTGGAAACTCGATCCGCCCGACGTTCCCGACGCCGAGACACGCCGGCGCTACGCCCGCTACGCGCTGGCCGCGCTGGTGGTGCTCTCGGCAGTGCAGGTGCCGCTCGTGATCGCTGCCTCCTCGGTCACGCCGCCGCTGTACGTGAACGTGCTCGCCCAGTCGGCCCAGCCGTCGGACGATCTCTCGCCGGTGAAGACGACCGTCGCGGACGCGGCCGACGACGTCGCCGAGCGGAGCTCGGCTGGCAGTCGGACGCAGTCCGACGACGGCGGCGTGCTGTTCTACGGCGAGGAGTACTACCTCCCCAACGAGTCGATCGACGACGACCCGCCGACCGAGGGGGAGGACTGGCTGGGCTGGTGGCTGAACCGCCTGCCGATGGCGTGGTACGTCGAGCGCGCCGACGCGCCGTCGTCGTACGCCCGCGACGCCGACGCGCTGCGGGAGCGGGAGTCGATCCCGCCAGTCGTGTTCGCCGCACCCCCCGATGCCGACGGTGCGGCGCCGGTGCTGGCCGAGCGCGGCTACGAGCGAACGCGCTACGACCTCGGCCTCTACCACGAGCAGGCGGTGGTGATGTTCGTCGACGAGTCCAGACTGGACGACGGCCCGACGAACAGATCTGTGCAGTCCTGAACGGGGATGGGCGTTCGACGCGCTTAACCGACTGGCCCGGCAACCCTATCGGGATGAGCGACCCCGCCGTCGACGTCGTAGAGTTCCTGTTGACCGCCCACACCTACACTGAGGAGGACGAGCTTGACGAGGACGACCTCCCGCCACGATACCGCCAGGTGTTCTGGTCCGACGGGTCGATCGAGCGTCCGCTGGCAGTCACGCAGGACCGCGCACGCACCGCCACCAGCGTCGATCACCCCTGGGACGCCGTCTCCGATCTCCTCTTCACCCAGCGCACGGAGTTCTCCGGCGAGATCTCGCTGACCCAACCGGAGATGGCGCTGGAGTGGTATCTCGACCGCGTCGCCGACGACGACCGCCTCGCCACCAACCCGACGGTCGCGTACGCCGCCGAGAACGCCGACGACATCGAGGTCGACGTCAGCCGCGAGCAGGCCCGCGAGGACAACCAGCCGATCCAGGCCGACCGCGTCTGGATCGACTCGCTGCTCGACGAGTACTTCGACGAGGACGAGGACGCGGAGATGCTCGATCTGGTCCAGATCCTCGCGCCCGAGGAGATCGAGACCACGCTCGACGACCTCGTGTTGACCGAGGACCAGAGCAACGAGGTCCAGAAGATCGTCACCGCGATCGAGAACCGCGACTACCTCGCCAGCATCGGGCTGAGCGAGATCGGGAAGATCCTGTTCGTCGGCCCGCCCGGGACGGGGAAGACCACCATCTCCCGGGGGCTGGCCCACGAGCTCGGCCTCCCCTTCGTCGAGGTGAAGCTGTCGATGGTCACCAGCCAGTACCTGGGTGAGACCGCGAAGAACGTCGAGAAGACGTTCGAGGTCGCGAAGCGGCTCTCCCCCTGTATCCTGTTCATCGACGAGTTCGACTCCGTCGCCAAGACCCGGAAATCCGACGAGCACGCCGCGCTCAAGCGCGCCGTCAACACGCTGCTCAAGAGCATCGACGACATCTCGCTGGTCCGCGACGAGGTGCTGACCGTCGCCGCGACGAACCACCCCGACCAGCTCGACGCCGCCGCCTGGCGCCGCTTCGACGAGGTCGTGAACTTCCCCAAACCCGACCACCAGATGCGGGCGGACATCCTCCGGATCATCACCCGGGACATGCAGATGGCCGAGTTCGACCCCGAGGAGATCGCCGACGAGACCGAGGGGCTCACCGGCTCGGACCTCCGGATGGTGCTGCGCGAAGCCGTGCTCCAGGCGCTCACCGAGGGCCGGCGCGAACTCACCCAGCAGGACGTGATGGACGCCGTCCAGGGGTTCGAGGAGCGTGACAACCTCAAGAACATGGACATGATCGACGGCGAGGGCGCCGCGATCGCCGGCGACGGCGGCCAGGAGCACGAGCACGGGCACGATCACGACCACTAGCGACGCCGAGCCGCGGGGTACAAACCGCCCGCGTCCCACCGGCCGGGCATGGACCGCGCCGACTTCTTCGACAAACTCGACGAGGAGCTCCGCACCGACGACTACGCCGACGTGGACGCCAGCCCCAACGGCCTGCAGGTGGGCCGCCGCGACGGCGAGATCGAACGCGTCGCGTTCGCCGTCGACGCCGCGGAAGCGACGATCGACGCCGCGCTCGACGCCGGCGCGGACGCGCTGGTCACCCACCACGGGGTCGTCTGGGGCGGGCTGGATCGCGTGACCGGCCGCGAGTACGACCGGATCGAACCGCTGATCCGGAACGACCTCCCGCTGTACGTCTCCCACCTGCCGCTCGACGGCCACCCGACGCTGGGCAACGCCGCCGGCGTCGCCGACCTGCTCGACCTCACGGGTCGGGAGCCGTTCGGCGAGATCGGCCCGGAGACAGTGGGACTGCTGGGCGAGCGCGCGGAGTCGATCGACCTCGGCGCGCTGTCGGAGCTGCTGGCCGACGAACTCGACACGGGCGGCGAGGGCGTGCAGACGCTCGCGTTCGGTCCCGAGACGATCGAGCGCGTCGCGGTGCTGACGGGTAGCGGCGTCGACTGGCTGGACGAGGCCGTGGCGGCCGACGCCGACGTGCTGATCACCGGCGAGGGGAAACAGCAGGCCTACCACGAAGCGCGGGAGGCGGGGATCAACGTCGTGCTGGCGGGCCACTACGCGACGGAGACGTTCGGCGTCCGGTCGTTGCAGGAACTCGTCGAGGAGTGGGGGCTGGAGACGGCGTTCGTGGATCACCCGACCGGGCTCTGATCGCCGTCGGGGTCTTCAAGCCAGTGCCGACACGAGTGGCGTGTATGAGCGAGCACGAGGGGACGATCGCCGCCGGGACGAACGGACAGGGGGCCTGAATGGACGCAGAAACCACCGCAGCGGTCGAGCTGTGGGCCGACACGCGGGTCGAGACAGCGAGCGACCTCGGCGGCGGCGAGATCGGCAGCGTCTACCGCGTCGACCTCACGGACGGTCGGCGGGTCGCCGTCAAGACCGCCGGGACGGATCTCCGGGTCGAGGCGGGGATGCTCCGCTACCTTGCGGACCACGGCCTCGCGGTGCCGGAGGTCCATCACGTGACCGAGGACCTGCTGGTGCTCGCGTTCGTCGAGGGCGAGTCGACCGTCACGCCGGCCGTCGAGCGGGATCTGGCCGACCGACTCGCGACGCTGCACACCCACGAGGAGCCGACGTTCGGCTTCCCGTTCGACACGCTCACCGGGGCGCTCGACCTCCCGAACCCCCGGACCGGGGACTGGGCGACCTTTTTCGGCCAGCACCGGCTCGGCTACATGCGCTACCACGCTGAGGAGGAGGGGGTTCTCCCGGCGGACTGCGCCGACCGTATCGACGCCCTCGTCGACGATCTGCCCGCGCTGCTTGACCACGAGCCGAACCCGACGCTGATCCACGGCGACGTGTGGGCCGAGAACCTGCTCACCGACGGCGAGGCGGTGTGTGCGTTCCTCGACCCCGCCTGTTACTACGCCGATCCGGAGGTGGAGCTGGCGTACGTCCACTGGACCGGCGTCGGCGGCGACGCGTTCTTCGAGCGCTACCACGAGCGGGCGGGGCTCCCCGACGGGGTCGCCGAGCGCCAGCCGATCTACCAGCTGCTCCCACTACTCGTGCATCTGCGCCACTTCGGCGGGGAGTACCTCGATCCGATCCGGGAGACGCTGGACGGGCTGGGCTACTAGCGCCGCCAGAACGACGGCGTGAACAGCACCAGCACCGAGAGGATCTCCAGCCGCCCGATCCACATCAGGAACGTCATGTACAGCTTCGCGGTGTCGGAGAACCGCAGGAAGCTGTCCATCGGCCCCACGGGACCGTACCCCGGGCCGACGTTGCCAAGCGTGGCGATGGCGACGCTCATCGCCTCCAGCCCCGACAGCGTCAGGTCGGGCGTCCGGAAGCTGTCGAGGTAGAGCAGCACCGTCGAGACGGCGAACAGGGCGAGGAACAGCAGCACGAACACGAGCACCTCCCGGATCGTCTCCTCGTCGACCACGCCGTCGTTCAGCCGGACCGGCCTGACGGCGTCGGGGTGGGCGGCGACGAACAGCGAGCGGTCGGTCGCCCGCTTGACGATCACCCAGCGCACGATCTTGATCGACCCTGCTGCGGAGCCAGCCGAGCCGCCGAGGAAGTACGCGAACAGCAGGATCGTCTGGGCCGAGGCGTCCCAGGTGTTGAGATCCATGCTCGCGTAGCCGGTGGTGGTGACGATCGCGATGGTCTGGAACAGCCCCTGCCGGAGCGCGTTCTCGACGTTGCCCGCGATCGCGTCGACGTTCGTCGGCGTCTCGGCGATGCCGACGCCGAAGTACAGCACCGCCGAGACGACGGCGCCGACGCCGAGCACCGCGAGCAGGTACGCCCGGAACTCGGCGTTGTCCGTAAGCTTGCGCGGGTTCCCCCGGAGGACGTGCCAGAACAGCGCGAAGTTCGTGCCCGCGATCAGCATGAACGGCATCATCGCCCACTGGATCGCCGGCGCGAACGCCTCCGCGCTGCGGGGTTCCGGCGAGAAGCCGCCAGTGGGCAGGGTGGTCAGCGCGTGGGCGAGCGCGTTGTACAGACCCATGTTGGGCGCGATCTCCGCAGCGCCGAGGGCGGCGTACACCAGCGCGGCGAGCAGCGTGAATCCGGCGTAGATCCCCCACAGCGCGCGGGCGGTCTCCTGGATCCGGGGGGTGAGCTTCTCCAGCGAGATCCCCGGCGCCTCCTGGTTCATCACCTGCGCGCCGCCGACGGAGATCTCGGGCAGGATCGCGACCATGAGGACGAGGATCCCCATCCCGCCGAGCCACTGGGTGAGCTGTCGCCACAGCAGCATCGCGTGGCCGTGGCGCTCGACGGAGATCTGCCCCAGCACGGTCGCGCCGGTGGTCGTGAACCCGCTCATGCTCTCGAACAGCGCGTTGATCGGCGTGGCGACCGTCCCGGTGCCGGCGACGAGGTAGGGGACGGTGCCCGCCAGCGGGACGACCAACCACGCGAGGCTGACCAGCAGGAACGCCTCACGCCGGCCGAGGTCGTCCTCACGACCGAGGACGCGCTCGAAGAGGAGCCCCGCCCCGAGCATGACCGCGCTCGTGGCGACGAACGGGACGGGGCTCTCGCCGTAGTACAGTGCAGCCAGCAGCGGGACGAGGGGTGCGAGGCCGAGATACTGGAGGACGCGGCCGAGGAACCCGACGCTCACCCGGTACTCGACGTACGTGGTCGGAGCGAACCCCATCGAGCGCGGGGAGAGTCAGTTCGCCCCGGAGCAGGGCGAGACGGCGATCTCCTCGATCCGAGCCTGCTCGTTCGCGATCCGCCGGAGTTCGACCGCCATCCCCTCGGCATCCTCGTCGCTCTTGACCTGGGCCATTCGGTCGGCGGTGCTCGCGAGCAGCGCCGCCGCCTCCGCGACCGTCTCCCGCTCCCCCTCCTCGAGCTTGGAGACGATCTCGGAGTAGCACTGTTCAGTCGGCTCTTCGATGCTCATACCGGACGTTCTCGGGGCAGGACTATCAAACCCCGGCCGACTCACGCCACCGAACGGCGGGGGGAGAGCAGGAACGTCGCTTCCCCCGCGCCGTCGGCGACCGGGAAGGAGAGCGTCACCGGCTGTTCGGTCCCCAGCTCCATCGCGACCTCACTCTCGGCCGGGATCGGACGGACCATCTCCCGGAGGTAGTCGAGGCTGAACAGCGACTCGACGTCGGCCGGCGACAGCGCCGCGAGGTCGTCGCGGCCGAACGCGAGCGCCACGTCGTCGGTGTCGCCGGCGGCCTCGGCGTAGAACGTCTCCCCCTCGACGCCCAGCGTGAGATGGCTCGACACCATGTCGGCGGCGTCGACGATCCGCGACACGTCCCGCCCCGCGATCGTCAGCTCGGCCGGGCAGTCGTAGTTCATCTCCGCGGGGTCCAGCGGCTCGCGGATCGCCTCGGGGTCGATCAGGCCGAGCGTGTAGGCGAGTTCGCCCACGAGGACGTGGAGTTGGCGGCGTTCGGTGTCCAGCACGAGACGCACCGTGTCGCCCGGGTCGGCCAGGCCCACCACGTCGGCGAGTCGGTCGACGTCGACGCCGACCGTCTCGCCGCCGGCCGTGTACGCCTCGAACGCGTCGGCGGGCAGGTCGAGCGCGACGGCAGCGACGCTCGCGGGGTCGACCGCGCGCACACGCAGGCCGGCGTCGGCGAGTTCGAGCCGACACTCGTCGACCAGCGCGCCGAGCACCGCGAGGGTGTCGTCCAGTCGCCCGGCGTCGATCGTCGCGTCGACGGCCGGATCCTGAGGCAACGAGACGGTGGGGGAGACGGCTTCGGGCATGGAGGGATCCGTGGCCGGATGGCGCATAAGCGTTTTTCACAGCTGTCCGGTAGATAATCGATATTCGAGTATTGAACGCCACCTTTATCGACACTCATACTCTGTTTCGAGTTATGACCGACGGCGACAGAGAACGCGGGATCCTGAGCGAGGCCGACCGCGCGTACCTGCGCGGCGAGTCGACGTTCTCGAGCGTTCAGTCCGAGCGCAACGCCCGGGCGCGGATCCGGGACCGGCTGTACGAGGGGGTCAGGGATTTCGAACTGCTCGTCGAGGGGCTGGACGACCACGACCGGGAGCTGGTGTTCGGGAAGCGGTTCGGGAACGCGAACGGGCCGGCGGCGTTCGACGCGCTGGTGTCGGCGCTCGCGCTGCTGTACCAGGGGATCGACGACGCCGGCCTCGAGTTCGAGGCGGCGCTCCACGAGGCGGTCAACGTCGCCGAGGCCGGCGAGGGGCGGGCGGCGGCGGTCGATCTGGACGTGACTTACGAGCGACTGAGCCCCGAAAGCCTGCTCCACAAGCTGGAGAACGGCGAGGAGCTGTCACTGACGGAACTGGCGTACCTCCACGGCCACGACGACGTGAGCCGGGACCGGCTGGCGCGCTACGTCGCCGACGACGAAACCGTCGACGACGGCCGGATCCAGTCGAAAGTGACCGAGTTTTAGCCCCTAATCGAGCAGCGCCCGCGCGATGATCGTCTTCTGGATCTCGCTGGTCCCCTCGTAGATCGTGGTGATCTTCGCGTCGCGGTAGAACCGTTCGACGTCGAACTCGCTCATGTAGCCGTAGCCGCCGTGGATCTGGACCGCCTCGTTGGTCACGTCGACCGCGGCCTCGCTCGCGAAGTACTTCGCCATCGACGCGATCACGCGGGAGTCCTCCCCGGCGTCGGCCTGCCGGGCGGCCTCCCGACAGAGCAGCCGCGACGCCTCGACCTGCGTGGCCATGTCGGCGACCTTCTGCCGGATCGCACCGATGTCGCCGATGGGCTTGCCGAACTGCTCGCGCTCGCCCGCGTAGGCGATCGCCTCGTCCAGCGCGGCCTGGGCGACGCCGACGGCCTGCGAGGCGATGCCGAGTCGGCCGCCGGTGAGGATCTTGAACGCCGCGGAGAGCCCTTTCCCCTCCGGCGTGAGCCGGTACTTCTCCGGGATCTCGACGCCGTCGAACGTCATCCCCGTCGTGTCGCTGGCTCGGAGGCCGAGTTTGTGCTCCTTCTTCCCGACCTCGACGCCGTCGTAGTCGGCGGGGACGAGGAACTGCGTGATCGACCCCTCGTCCTCGGGGTCGGTCTTGGCGAACACGATGTACACGCCGGCGCGCTGGCCGTTGGTGATCCACTGCTTCTCGCCGGAGATGCGGTAGCCGTCGTCGGTCTTCTCGGCGGTGGTGGTCATCTCGGCGGGGTTCGAGCCCGCGCCGGGTTCGGAGAGACAGAACGCGCCGACCGGGCGGCCGTCGACCATCTCCGGCAGCCACTCCTCTTTGACGTCGTCGCTGCCGAACTCCGCGATACAGGAGGTCGCGAGGCAGTGGACCGAGAGCGCGGTCGCGACCGCGAGGTGGCCGTAGGCGACCGCCTCGTTCACGACCGCGTAGGTGGTCTTGTCGGCGTCGAAACCGCCGTACTCCGCGGGCACGGTGAGCCCGGTGAGGTCGAGTTCGGCCAGGTCGTCCCACGCGTCCTCGGGGAACGTCTCGTCGGCGTCGAGCTGCTGGGCCTCGGGGCGGAGCTCCTCGAGCGCGAACTCCTCGACGGCGTCCCGGAACGCGCGCTGCTCGTCGGTCAGCGCGGAGTCGGTCTGGACGTGCATGGGCGGGTGGTGGGCCGGGCGGCGCAAAAGCGGTCCGACTTCTGAATATTCGGAGGTGTCGGGGACCGTTCGTTGGCCACCAACACCGTGAAAGCCCCTGGCCGCTCGGATCGCGCGGCTCGCTGCGCCCTTCACTCCCTTCGGTCGTTCCAGTGCTTGCGTCGCCGTGCTTCCCCGAGCGGCCAGCCCCTTTCAGTCCCACCCGCCCGCACAGTCCACACGCCTCCCCAGCCGATTCGCTCCCTCACTTCGTTCGGTCGCTCATCCCTCGCGCTGGGACGCGGCACGAGGCCGCGCCCGTTTCGCGCCAAGAACCGTTTCGAAATCCCCTAGCAGAACTAGCAGCTATCGCTCAGTCGCCGTTCCGCAGGTAGCCCACGACCTCCAAGGGCGACACCGGGATGCCGCCACCCTGGGCGAACGTCGGACTGCCGCCGCCACCGCCGCCGAACTCGTCGGTGACGTCCTGGACGATCGCGTTGGCGTCGGCGTCGCCGTCTGTCGCGACGACGACGAACGTCTCGCCGGAGGTGCCCGCGACCGCGACCCCGTCGATCTCCTCGTCGACGTACCCCTCCAGTTCGCCATCGAGGTCGTTCGGCGCCGCGTCCTCGATGGTGCCGATCAGCCAGCGCCCGTCGTCGCGCTCCACGGGGTCGAGGTCGTCGAGCCGGTGGCCGAGCAGTTCGGACTTCAGATCGGCGACCTCCGCCCGGAGCTCGTCGCGCTCGCTCGTGAGTCGACCGACTGCACCGGGGATCGCGGGCACCGCCACGTCCAGCGCTCGCGAGGCTTCGCGGGCGGCCTCGTGGAGTTCCGCGGCGGCGTCGATGGCTTTCGGCCCGACGGCGAACTCGACGCGGGTCGCCCCCTCGCCGGGGTTCGAGCGATCGATGACGTGGATCGGCCCGATCTCCTGGGTGTTGGCGACGTGCGTGCCGCCACAGGCCGCCACGTCCCAGCCCTCGACGGTGACGATGCGCACCTCGTCGGACTCGGCCATCGCGCCCTCCTCGGTCTTCGTGTTGAACGCCACCTCCTCGCGCTGGCGGGCGGTCTCGGGATCCTCGTACTCCCACGAGACGGGCAGGGAGTCCCACACCGCGCGGTTGGCGAGGCGCTCCATCTCGACCATGCGTTCGTCGGTGATCTCCGTGTCGGCGGTGAAGTCGACGCGGACGGTCTCCTCGCCGATGTCGAAGCCGGCGTACCCCACGTCGTCGAGCACGCGCCGGCCGGCGCCGAACAGCACGTGGCTGGCGGTGTGGGCGCGCTTGCAGTACGTGCGAAAGGCGGCGTCGACGACGCAGTGGACCGTCTCGCCCGTCTCGAACTCGGGCTCCTCGGCCAGCGTATGGGCGACGCCTGCGGGCGATTTCTGGACGTCCACGACGTCGATATCGTCGATCACGCCGCGGTCGGCGGGCTGGCCGCCGCCCTCGGGGTAGAAGTACGTCTCGTGGAGCAGGACCTCGCGGCCGTCGACGGCCGCGACCTCGGTGTCGAAGGATAGCGTCTCCGGGTTGTCCGGTGCGAGCGTCTCCATGGCTGCGGGAAACGCCGCGGCCAGCAAAAACCCGTGGGCTCCGGCCATCGTCGCGGTGAGCCTACTCGGCCAACTCGAGCCCGAACCGATCCTCCAGCTTCGCGATCACGCTCCCGCCGACGTCGGCGCGGATCGCCCGTCCCTCCTCCACGGCGAGCAGGTCGTCCTCGTCGATCTCCAGTTCGTCGGCCACCTCCTCGGGCGTGAGACCGGCGTCCTGCCGGGCCTCGGTCACGCGCTCGCCGTAGTCGGAGACGAGGTAGGGGAGGCTGTCCTCGTCGTACTCGGCGCCCTCGACCCACTCGGTGTCGGGCTGGTTCGAGTCCATCAGCTTCGCGGTGTTCTGGGCCGCGCGCTTCTTCCGGTTCGTGCGCTCGCCGTCCCGGGTACCCTCCTGCTGTTCGCGTTTCTTCTCGTCCTTGTTGCGGTTGGCGCCCATCGGCTCGCAGTCCGAACAGACGAGCAGCTCCGCGCCCGCGACGTTGGCTTTCCGGAGCGACGACGACGCCGTCCCGCAGAGTTCACACGCGTCGCCGTCGTCGCCGCCGCCGCCACCGCCGGTCGAGTACTTGGTCATGGGATCGACTACGTTCCCGCCCGGTATTAAATCGTGGTCGCCGGAACCCGCAAACTCGGCTCACCAAACGGTAGCGCGGAGCCTCCGGCCTCAGCGAGCGGAGCGAGCAGGTCGGGGAGGAAGCGCGTTCGCACAGGTTTAACTCTGCCCGCGACGTACCCCGTGCTACTGTCGCCCTCGCACACGTCGAGGACGGCAGGAGCCACGAGTAAACTGGCTCCTGTGGCGCGAGTGTATCGCGCCCTGCACTCGGGAACGACGACCGCGAACGGGTTCGACTCCCGTTCCCCGTTTGGGGATCGAGCGCGAGAACACCGGGAATTAAATCGGCGGGACATCCCGGCCTCGGTCGGAGTGGGAGGCGTATCAAATCGCGCCCACGCCGAGGCAAGGACGGTAAGAGGAAGCCGGGCCGCGCCCATGCATGAGGTTGTGGGGCACAATGTCGTTGCGGTAAAGCCCCGCCCTCAAGGAGTGACCGACCGCCGCAAGGCGGGAGGGAGCGAGTAGGACGGGGTAGTTTACGGCAGCAGCGCCGGCCCCGCCGTCACCAACGCGACGCCGAGCACGATCAGCGCCGCGCCGACGACGACGCCGCGCGTCACCCGCTCCAGATCGCCCAGCAGGAAGTACGCGAACACCGTAGTGAAAAGCGGCGCCGTCGCCGCCAGCGGGTCGACGACCGCGACAGTGCCCTGCGGGTGGCCCAGCGCCGCGAACAGCGACAGCAGCGCGAACGCGGTGATCGTCCCGCTGCCCGCGAAGTACGCCCACGTCTCCTTCGGCGCCTCCCGGAGGTCGCGCAGCCGCCCGCGGGCGACCGCGTACCCCGCGAGCACCGCCAGCGCGGCCAGCTCGTTGAGCGCGACCGCCTCCAGCGAACTCACGCTCGAACTGGTCAGCCCGTAGCGCCGGAGCACGTTCCCGATCGCGAAACAGACCGCCGCGGCCACGGGAAAGAGCAGTTCGTACGGCTCCCAGCCGCCGATGTCGCCGCCTTTCGCCAGCGCGAGCGCGGCGAGGCCGACAACGAGCACGACGACGCCGACGGCGGTCGTGAGCGCCGCCGGCTCGCCGAGGAAGACGACCGCCAGCAGCGTGGCGAACAGCGGTCGCGCGGAGATGCCGGCGCTGTTCACGCTCGCGCCCACGCGGTCGACGCCCGCGAACGTCGACAGCCGACCCAGCGCGGTGCCGACGACGCCGGCCAGCAGGAAGATGCCCAGCGTCTCGGGCGAGAGGTCGGCGAACGCGTTCCCACCCTGGAGCACGGCGAGCGCGACGAGGTAGAGCGCGCTGTCGACGATCACGACGACCAGCGACGCCTGCAGCGAGCCGCCGCCGGCGGCCATCCCGCGCTTGGAGAGCACCGGCGAGAACCCCCACAAAAGCGCGGGCAGCAGCGCAAGCGCGTACACCACCGGCGGCGCGGCCAGCGCGTCTGCCATCGTGGGCATCTCCGTCGCCCGCTACAAGGGGCCGTCGATCGCGGCAGGGCGTGGCCACTCCTGACACCCGTCACGCCGTCGCGTACCGACGGGATTATGCGCCCGACGGTCCCGAGTTCCTTTAGGCGATGAAACTACACGAGTACCAGGCGAAGGAGGTGTTCGCCGAGGCCGGCATCCCGGTGCCGGACTCCCGGCTCGCCTCTTCGGTCGACGAGGTCGTCGATGCGGTGGGCGAGATCGGGTATCCCGCCGCGATCAAGGCACAGGTCCACGTCGGCGGCCGCGGCAAGGCCGGCGGCATCGAGATCGTCACGAGCGAGGACGAGGCCCGCGAGGCCGCCGAGTCGATCCTCGGCATGGACCTGAAGGGGTACACCGTGGATCGTGTGCTCGTGGAGGCTGGCGTCGACTTCGTCGACGAACTGTACGTCGGCGTGACGATGGACCGCGCGGCCGGCGAGCCGGTCGCGATGGTCTCGACCGAGGGCGGCGTCGACATCGAGCAGGTCGCCGAGGAGACCCCCGAGGCGATCGCCCGCGAGCACGTCGACCCCGCCTTCGGCATGCATCCCTACGAGTCCCGGAAGGTCGTGTACGAGGCCGGCGTCGAGCAGCAGTTCGCCGGCGAGGTCGCGTCGATCCTCCGGACGCTGTTCGACCTCTACGAGGAGAAAGACGCCTCCGAGATCGAGGTCAACCCCGTGATGATCACGGCCGATGACGACGTGGTCGCCGCGGACGCGGTGATGAACATCGACGACGACGCGCTGTTCCGTCACCCCGACCTCGCGGAGATGGAGGAGGAGAGCTTCGAGGACGAGCTCGAGCGCAAGGCCAGCGAGTACGGCTTCGAAGGCGCGAACTACGTCCGCCTCGACGGCGACGTGGGGATCATCGGCAACGGCGCCGGCCTCGTGATGGCCACGCTCGACCTCGTCGACTACTACGGCGGCACACCCGCGAACTTCCTCGACATCGGCGGCGGCGCGAAAGCCGACCGCGTGGCGAAGGCGCTGGATCTGGTGTTCTCCGACGAGAACGTCGATTCGGTCGTGTTCAACATCTTCGGCGGGATCACCCGCGGCGACGAGGTCGCCAAGGGGATCAACGAGGCGCTTTCGCAGTTCGACGAGATCCCCAAGCCGGTCACCGTCCGGCTGGCGGGCACCAACGCCGAGGAGGGGATGGAGATCCTGAACACCGACCTCGTGACGGTCGAGAAGACCCTCGAGGACGCAGTCCAGCGAGCCGTTGCCGACGCCGAGGAGGTGAACCAATGAGTATTCTCGTCGACGACGACACCCGAGTCGTGGTGCAGGGCATCACGGGCGGGGAGGGGAACTTCCACGCCGAACAGATGATCGAGTACGGCACCAACGTGGTCGCCGGCGCCGTCCCCGGCAAGGGCGGACAGGAGGCCGCGGGCGTCCCCGTCTACGACACCGTCGAGGAGGCGGCCGTCGAGGAGGACGCCGACGCCTCCGTGATCTTCGTGCCGCCGGCCTTTGCGGGCGACGCGATCTTCGAGGCGCTCGACGCGTCGCTGGACCTGGCAGTCGCGATCACCGAGGGTGTCCCCACCCAGGACATGGCGAAGGTGAACAAGCGCCTCTCGGAGGTCGACACGCGCCTGATCGGCCCGAACTGTCCGGGGATCATCACCCCCGGCGAGGCCAAACTCGGCATCCTGCCGGGGAACATCTTCGCCGACGGCAACGTCGGCCTGGTCTCGCGCTCGGGCACGCTGACCTACCAAGTGGTCGACAGCCTCACCCAGCGCGGCATCGGCCAGACGACCGCCGTCGGCATCGGCGGCGACCCGATCATCGGCACCTCGTTCGTCGACGCGCTCGAACTGTTCGAGGCGGACGAGGAGACCGAGGCCGTCGTGATGTGCGGCGAGATCGGCGGCGAAGACGAGGAGCAGGCCGCCGAGTTCATCGGCGAGAACATGGACACCCCCGTGGCGGGCTTCATCGCCGGTCGCACGGCGCCGCCGGGCAAGCGGATGGGCCACGCCGGCGCCATCGTCTCCGGTGGCGGCGGCACCGGCACCGCCCAGAGCAAGATCGACGCGCTCAACGACGCGGGCGTCCCCGTCGGCGACACCCCCGAGGAGGTCGCCGACCACGTCGAGAGCTTCCTCTAAGCTACTCGTCGGTGCCGCCGTCGGGGGCTGCCTCGCTCCCGGGGTCGATCCCCGACAGGGGCTTTTTCGGTTCGCCGACAGTCGACGCGAGTACCGACGAGACGCCACGCCGGAGCCGTTCCGAGAACGCCTGCTCGGAGATGTCGAACTGCCCGGCCAGCGTTGCGAGGTCGGTCCCGCGGGGCACCTCGAAGTAGCCCGCGTGCAGCGCCGCCCGCAGCGCCTCGGCCTGCTTCTCCGAGAGGTCGTACGCCCGGTCGCCGTCGGCGGCGTCGTGGGCTCGCAGCAGTTCGACGGAGAACCCGTGCTCCCGGAGGAGGCTGATGTACTCCCGCAGCGACCCGCGGTCGGGGAGCCGGACCTCGAGCACCGCGCCGTCGACGGTCGTCTCGACCGAGAGCCGGGAGGCGCCGGTCTCCCGGTCGATCGGCGCGGGGTTCGTGGTGACGTCGCGGTTGACGACGACGCGGTAGAGCCGCCGGGCGCCGCGGTCGTCGATACATTCGTGGTCACCGATCGTCGGGTCCGCCGGGAGCGCGGCCTCGAACGCCTCGAAGTCGCCACCCGAGGCCCACACGAACAGCACGGGGTCGGCGGCGCGGTCGGCGGCAGTCGCCCACTCCCGCTCCAGGGTCATCCCGGGGGCCGCCTGCAGCGACGGGCGCAGCACCAGCTGCGCGTCGGTCAGGCGGAGTTCGGCGATGAGGCTCACACAGTTCCTGTTCGTCGTCCAATTACTAAGGTTATGCGGCGGAAACGAAAAGGGGTGGACGGGAAGGGGGTCACACCCCCGCTGTCAGAGGCAGCCCATCCGACGTACGGCCGTCGGAGGACGAACTACTGTTTCGTGCGGACCGGCGTAGTCCTTTGGCTTGTCTAATCCGGGTTTTATAAGCTACCGGCGGGCGATTGGTTCAACCCGACAGCGTTCCCGGCGTGTCGGCCCGTTCATCACCGGGGGGTTCGTAGAGCTCGCCGATCGTCGACTCCAACACTGCGGCGACCCCGCGGCGGAGCCGTTCCGAGAGCGCCTGCTCGGAGATGTCGAACTCCTCGGCCAGCGTGTCGAGATCCGTTCGTCGGGGCGTCTCGAAGTAGCCCGCCGCAAGCGCCGCCCCGAGCGCATCGACCTGCTTCTCCGAGAGGTCGTACTGTGCGTGTTCCTCCTCGGGAGGGTGGGCACGGAGCAGATCCACGTCGTAGCCGTGCTCCCGGCAGAGCCGGATGTACTCCGCGAGCGACTCGCGGTCGGGGAGCCGCTCGGTGACGATCGAGTAGTTCGGCCCCGTCACGATCCGGAGTTGGGAGGCGCTTGCCCGCCGGTGGAGCCGTCCGGGATCGATGAGCGCGGGGACGTCGGCGAGTACGATCTGGTAGAGTCGTCGGTCGCCATCGTCCTCGATCAGTTCGAACGCCTCGACCGTGGAGTCCTCGGGTAACGCCGACTCGAACGCGTCGAAGTCGCCGCCCCACACCCAGGCGAACACGACGGGGCCCGCGGGCGCGGAGACGCTGTACTCGGTCTCGGCACGCATCCCGGGAGCTGCCCCGAGCGCCTCGCTCAGCGCGAACGGCTTGCCGGCGACGCGGAGTTCCGCGATCAGGCTCATTGACTGAGTGTTCGGCTCCCCGTCATAAAGGTGGTCGGACGGGCTGGCAGACGTAGCCACCCGGCACGAGGGGAGATCAGCCGAACAGCGACCCCAGCGCCGACAGGTCGACGCAGTCGGCCGTGACCGACGCGTCGGCGCCGCCGAACCCCCGGCCGGTGGCGACCAGCGCGACAGTGTCGCCAGCCGCGAGCGTCCCGTTCTCCCGGAGGGGTGACAGCGCCGCGAGCGTCGTCGCGGAGGCGGGTTCGACCGCCAGCCCCGCGCCCGCGAACCGCTCGCCCGCCCGCTCGATCGCGTCGTCGTCGACCGCGACGACGGCGCCGCCGGTCGCCCGCGCCGCCGCCAGCGCCCGGTTCCCGCTCGGCGGGTCCGCGTTGGCGATCGAGTAGGCGACCGTCTCACCGCCGTCGACAGCCGTCACCTCGTCGTCACCGCGTTCGAACGCCTCGGCGATGGGGGCGCAGGCGGCCGCCTGTACGAAGCAGAGCGTCGGCGCCGCGTCGAGCAGGCCGGCGGCGGTCAGCGCCCGCACCGCCTGCCAGGCGCCGCTCGCGTGGCCGCCACTGCTCACCGGGAGGATCAGCACGTCGGGCGCCGGCGACCGCCTGCCGGCGCCGGAGGCGTCCGCTATCTCGTCCGTCCGAGCGAACTGCGCCAGCACCTCCAGCGCCGTCGTCGCCTGCCCCGCCACGCGCCACGGGGCGTCGCTGTTCAGGAACCGCACGCCCGCCTCCCGCCCCACCTCCAGGGCCTCGTGGTAGAGTCGTCCGTAGTCGCCGTCGACGCGCACCAGCCGCGGGTCGTAGCGCGCGATGGCGGCCAACCGCTCGTCGGCGATATCCGCCGGGACGAGCACCGTACAGCCCATCCCGGCCGCGGCGGCGTACGCGGCGACGCTCTCGGCCATGTTGCCGTGGGAGACGGTGCCGATCCGCGACTCGCCGCGGGCAGCGGCGGCGGCGACGCCGAACGCCGTCCCGCGGTCCTTGAAGCTCCCCGTGGGGTTCACCCCCTCGTGTTTGACGTGGACGGCGACGCCGTCGGTGTCGAGCGACGGCGTCCGGAGCAGCGGCGTCCCGCCGGCGGCGGTCGACAGCCCCGCGGACGGCTCGGGCTGCTCGACCCCCAGCAGCGGCAGGACGTCCCACATCGACTCGACGCGGTCGGGCCACGAGTCGGGGACTGCGCCGGGGGCGGTGTCGAGCCAGAGCGGTTCGCCGCAGCCACACCGGACCCGACGGTCGTCGTCGGTTCGGCTCCCGCACTGCCAGCAGACGCGGGTCATGGCGACTGTTCTGGGCGGCCCGCGCAAGAAGGGTCCGGTCAGCAGACCGACGCCACGGCGTAGTACTCCGCCCCCTCGTACTCGACGATCCGCGGTTCGCTCCACTCTTCGGGCAGCGTCTCACCGAGTTCGACCGAGCCGTCGGCGAGCGCGCGGTCGAACTCCCCCTGGCGTTGCTCGGGGAGGTCGGCGTACTCGATCCGGTCGCCCGACGCCTCGCCCGCGGGGTCGACCGAGAGCACGTACGGGCAGTCGGTGTTCGGCGTGGGGGAGGGGGTCTCGGTGGGTCCGCCCGAGAGACAGCCGCTCAGGGCGAGCAGCGCGATGACGACGGCCACGGCGGGGAGACGGGACACCTCCGAACGCGGGTGTTCTGCGGGCAAGTACTTTCTCCCTCTCGCCGTGCAGTCCGCCGAAGGCGGTTTATTTGTACAGGGAGCCCAGAGACCGGGCCATGCCGACGGCCCCGCTGCGCGAACTGATCCCGTTCGAGGCGGGCGAACGCCGTATCGACGTGCTGGTCGTCGACGACGACGAGCAGGTGGCGGAGATGACGGCGACGTTCCTCGAACGGGAGCTCGCGGACGCTCGAACGACGGCGGTGACCGATCCGGACGAGGCGGTCCCGCTGCTGCGAGCGGAGTCGTTCGACTGTATCGTGAGCGACTACGACATGCCGCCGTTCTCCGGGCTCGAACTGTTAGAGCGGGTCCGCGGGGCGGGGTTCGAGCTCCCGTTCGTGCTGTTCACGGGGAAGGGGAGCGAGGAGATCGCCAGCCGCGCCATCTCCGCCGGGGTCGACGAGTACCTCCAGAAGGGCGGCCCCGAGGAGTACCCCGTGCTCGCGAACGCGGTCGAGAACCTCGTCGAGAAACACTGGGCCGAGCAGGAGGTCCGCCGGGGGTACCGAGCGCTGGAGTCGGCCGAGGAGGGGATCGGGATCATCGACGAGAACGGGATCTATCGCTACCTCAACCGGGCGTACGCCTCGATGCACGGCTACGAACGCGACGAACTGCTCGGCGAGAGCTGGGAGCGACTCTACCCCGACGAGGAGATCAAGCGCTTCCACGACGACGTGCTCGGCGAACTCGAGGACGAGGGGTCGTGGCGGGGGCTCTCGACCGGGCTCACCAAGGACGGCGAGCGGGTGCCGGAACGGCTCGTGTTGACGCGCATGGCCGACGGCGGTCACGTCTGTATCACCCAGGAGATCGGCCGGGGGGAGCGCGGCGACGCGCTGTTCGAGCTCTCGCCGGACATCCTCGTGGTCCACGACGTCGAGGGGACCGTCCTCGACGCGAACCGCCAGGCCTGCGAGGAGCTCGGCTACGACCGGGACGAGCTAGTGGGGACGTCGATCTGGGACATCGACGCGACCGCCGACCCCGACCGCGCGCTCTCGTTCTGGGAGGACCTGCCGATGGACACGCCACGGCGGTTCGAGGGCCGGCTCGAACGCGCCGACGGCTCGACGTTCCCCGTCGAGATCCACCTGATCCGGGTGGAGATCGACGACGAGGAGCGGTTCGTCGCGATCATTCGCGACATCACCGAGCGGAAAGCCCGCGAGGAGGAGCTGCTCCGAAAGAACGAGCGCTTAGAGGAGTTCTCGAGCGTCGTGAGCCACGACCTCCGGAACCCCCTGCAGGTCGCACAGGGCCGGCTCGAACTGCTCGCCGAGGAGGTCGACAGCGAGCACGTCGACGACATCCGCGGCGCCCTCGACCGGATGGGGACGCTGATCGACGACCTGCTCGCGATCGCCCAGGAGGGCACGGAGGCGATGGAGTTCGAGCACGTTTCCGTCGAAGAAGTCGCCCGCGAGGCGTGGGGCACCGTCGAGACCGGCGGCGCATCGCTCGTCGTCGACGTGGATCGCCGGATCGAGGCGGATCGGGACCAGCTGCGTCAGCTGTTCGAGAACCTGTTCCGGAACAGTGTAGAGCACGCCGGCCCCGACTGCACGGTGACAGTCGGCGCGCTCCCCGAGGGGTTCTACGTCGCCGACGACGGCCCGGGTATCCCGGAGGGCGAGCGCAAGCAGGTGTTCGATCCGGGGTACTCCACCGCCTCGGACGGGACGGGGTTCGGGCTGAACATCGTCCGGAGCGTCGCCGATGCCCACGGCTGGACGGTCTCGCTGACCGAGAGCGACGACGGCGGCGCCCGCTTCGAGATCACCGCCACCGAGTAGCGCTCAGCGCCCGTCCCGGACCGCGACCAGGGTCGGCACGTCGACGCTCCGGAGCACCTTCGACGCCACGCTCCCCAGCAGCGCCCGCTCCAGGTTCCCGCGGCCGTGTGACCCCATCACGACCGCGTCGACGCCGTTCTCCGCGACGTACTCCTCGATCTCGGCGGCGACGCCGCCCATGGCGGTGGTACGCTCGACGGCGGTCCGGACCGCCGCCTCGGCGTACTCCGCTCTGATCCCGTCCGCGGCGCGGTCGACCGCCTCCTCGCCGCGCTCCTCCAGTCGCTCGACGAACTCGGGGGGGAGGCCGCCGGCGTCGAACGCCCCGCCGGCGTCGTGGAGGTCGATCACGTTCAGCACGTCGACCGCGCCGCCGTCGATCCGTGCGAGCGCGGCGGCGTGGGGCAGCGCCCGTTCGGCGTTCTCGCTCCCGTCGGTCGGCACGAGCAGGCGGTCGGCCGCGAACACGTCGGCCTCGTCGGGGACGACCAGCACCGGCACCGCGCTGTGCCGGAGCACCTGCTCGGTCACGCCGCCGAGCAGGCGCCGCTTCACGCCCGTCAGCCCCTGCCGGCCGACCACGACGAGATCGGCGTCACGCTCGCTTGCGTGCTCGGTCAACTGCGTGGCGGGATCGCCCTCGGCCAGTTCGTCGTCGATTGGGTGACCGACCTCCTCCGCGACCGCCTCGATATCCGCGAGGACGGCCGCCCGCTCCCGCCGGAGTTCGGTCTCCTCGCCCGACCCCCTCGCGAGGTCGAGCGTCCCCGCCTCGACGACGTGGAGCGCGGTCACCGACGCATCGACCCGCGAGGCGAGTTCGAGCGCGTAGCGTGCCGCTCGCTCTGCCTCCTCGCTTCCGTCGACGCCGACCAGGATGTGATCGTACATGTGCGGCGGTTCGCGCCCCCACCCCTTACCGTTTGTCGCTCCGACGCCGCGGTCGTCGGACAAGTAGCCACTGCGGTCACCACGAGACTGATGGTGGCGTTCCCCCAAGCGGGCCGTATGCGAAGGCGCGCGTTCCTCGCGACCGCCGTCGGCGCGGCGGCGGCGCTGGCTGGCTGCTCGAGCGGGACGGGGCGGGAGCTCCCCTCGACGCCCGACGGCGACTGGACCCACCACGCTCACGACGCCCGCAACAGCGGTGCCGCGACCGTCGGCGTTCCGCCGCGCGGCACGCCCGCGTGGGACCGCGGCGCGGCGGGCAGTGCGACGCCGTTGGTCGACGGCGACGCCGTCTACTCGGTCGCCGACTCGGCCACGGCGCTCGAGGCCCGGACCGGCGAGGAACTGTGGGCGACCGAGCTCCCGGCGACCGCCGACCGGACGCCAGTGCTGACCGACGACCTGCTCGTCGTCGCCGCGGACGACCGCCTGCTCGCACTCGATCGCGCGGACGGCGAGGAACGCTGGAACGTCGGCCTCCCGCGCCCCGCCGACGCCGCGCTCACAGTCGATCCGGCGTCGGAAACGATCACGGTCCCGCTCGCCGGCCGCCGGGGAGCGGCAGGGCTCGTCGCGTACGATACCGCCGGCGAGCGACTGTGGGCCGACGACACGCTCGCGGCGCGTGCCACGGCGATCGACGGCGACGCGGTGTCCGTCACGGGGTACCTGCAGGACGGGAACACCGGCGTTCTCCGTCGGCTCTCGGTGACCGACGGCGGCCGACAGTGGGAGCGCGAACTCGACGGCCCCGACACGGCCCCCGTCGTCGCGGACGCGGGGGTCCTCGTCGGCGACGGGGGGACACTCGCGCTCCACGACCCCGCGGACGGCGAGCGCGTTCGCACGCTCGGGACGTTCGGCGACCGCATCCCGGAGACGCCCGCGGTCGCCGACGGGACGGCGTTCGTCACGTCGAGCGAGGGCGATCTCGTCGCGGTCGAGATCGACGAGGGGACTGAGCGCTGGCGACGGGCGGTCGGCGTCGTCGCCGGAACCGGCGTGGGCGTAGGTCGGGACGCGGTCGTCGCGTCGGTGACCGACCTCCCCGAGGGGGATCTCGCGGGGATCGCCGCCTACGAGCGGGACGACGGCGCGCCGCGCTGGGAGCACGAGATCGAGGGGTTCGACGCGTCCCCCAGCACGGCGCCGGTGCTGGCCGAGGGCGCGGTGTTCTACGCCAGCAACGAGAGCGACGGGGTGGTCGCGCTGGGCGACCTCCCGCCGGCGACGGGAGCCGACTGAGCGGGATGTCACCAGTAGAACTAATTCGTCGTCGCCGTACTCCCCGGGTATGAGCGACACGACCGTCGCGGACGCCGTCGACCCCGACGACGCGTTCGCCGTGCTCTCCGACGAGACA
Organism: Halolamina sp. CBA1230; assembly: GCF_002025255.2. Lineage (GTDB taxonomy): Archaea > Halobacteriota > Halobacteria > Halobacteriales > Haloferacaceae > Halolamina. The sequence continues at coordinate 2,202,660 of NZ_CP054587.1, read as the reverse complement.
CGGATCGAGATCATGCGTGCGCTCTGGGCGACCGACGACCGGACGGCGGCGTTCTCGGAGCTCCGCGAGGCCGTCGGGGCACACGACTCAGGCCGGTTCAACTACCATCTCGGGAAGTTCGACGGGCAGTTCGTCGCCGACGACGACGACGGCTACCGGCTCACGACAGCGGGAACCCAGCTGGTCGGCGCGCTGTTGAGCGGCGCGTACACCAAGACCGTCGACGTGGGGACGATCGACGTGAACGACGACTGTCAGAAATGTGGATCGCCGCTCCAGTTCGCCTACGAGGAGGGGACGGCCACGGTCTCCTGTGACAACTGCCCGCACGTCACCCGGTTCTGGATCCCGCCGGGGGCGTTCGCCGGCTACGACACCGACGAGCTCCCCCAGGTCGCCGCGCGCTACGGCCGGCGGTTCGTCCGGAGCAGCCGTGACGGGTTCTGCCCGCTGTGCGACGGGCAGGTGCGGGCGACCGTGCTGCCGATCGTCGAGACGATCCGCGGCGATCTCGCGGAGCTCCCCGAAATCCCGGCGTGGGTCGAGCAGGTGCCGACCTGCGAGTTCGACTGCGATCGCTGCGGGGAGCGGACCGTCGTCGATCTCGGGACGGCGCTCTCGGAGCACCCCGCCGTCGTCTCGTTCCACTACGAGCGCGGCGTCGACGTGACGGCGGTCCCGATCTGGCACCGCCAGGCGCTCGACACCGACAGCGTGCGCTTCGAGCGACGCGATCCCGTTCGGGCGAGCGTCAGCTACGAGATCGACGGCGACGAGCTCACGGTGACGGTCGACGAGTCGCTGTCGGTCGTCGAGACGGCGATAGGGGAGTAGCGATCCTACTCCCGGATCGCCCGCCGGCGCTCGGCCACCAGGTCGAACGCTTCCTCGGTGTCACCCAGCACCAGCAGCGCGTAGTAGCGCAGGTACGCCTGGACCGGGACGGCGACCACCAGCGAGACGGCGATCATCGTCAGCGTGAACAGCACGATCGCGAGCGCGATCACCGCCCAGCCGACGATCCCCGAGACGCCGAGCAGTGCGGCGCCGATCAGGCCGACGATCACGAACGGGATCGCGAACAGCACCGCGCCGATCGCGGTGACGACGCCGACGACCACCGACACCGCGATCGAGAGCACGATCCGGACGAACGCGTAGGCGACGTACTCCTTCCACTGGCCGGTCATCGTGGGCCAGAACCGCCGCCACGCGCCGAGGACGGTCCGGTCCTCCGCGATCATCACGGGGACGACGAACTGCGTCGTGAACCCGTTGAACAGCGCGCTCACCATCGCCACGATCATCGCGAGCGCCACGGCGAGCAGCAGGGTCACGAGCGAGAAGCCGCCGCCGGTCAGCAGCGGCCAGAGCGCGGCGGCGATCGGCCCGATGACGAGTGCGAACGAGAGCAGGCCGACGACCAGCCGGAAGCCGAACAGCCGGCTCCCCTGCCGCCAGCGCCCGCCCCAGTACTCCCGGATCGACACGCGCTCGTGTCTGAGCGACTCGACGAACACGAACTCCATCACCGCGCCGACGAACGCGAACGCGAGGCCGATCAGCAGGAACGTGCCGACGACGGCGCCGATGATCAGCCACTCGGTCGTGGTGATGGAGCTGATGATCTCCGAAACGTTCGGGAGCTGTCCGGGATCGCTTGGCATATCACTCGGCGTATCACTCGGCGGCATCCCCCCACCGAACTGGACGGGGTTGACGAAGCCGGTGCCGCCGAGGAAGAACACGACGAACACGAGTTTGAGCCAGCGGCCGAGGTCGAACGGCCAGAGGAACGACCGCGTGGCGTCGATCGCGTCGTCGATGTCGTCGAGGGCAGCCAGCGTCATCGGCTCGCCCTCCGGCGGTAGCGGCACGCGTGCTGTGCTGTCGTGGAGGGGTCAGGACGACCGTCTCGGGGAGTCATGGGAGAGATGTTCGGCGAGCGGAAGGATATAGCTTCGGCCGAGTTGCCGAGCGTGCAAACCTCCCTCCCCGGCGCTCGACCGCCGGCCGGCGCAGCGGTATCTCGCCCGCGCCAGCATCGGTGGGTCTGCGCAGGGGATCGCGACGCTGTTCACACTGACGCTGCTGCTCTCGTTCCTGCTGGTCGTCGTGCTGGGGCTCGCGGTGCCGCTACCGCGACGCCTCGCTCGCGGCGTCGAGTGCGCGCTCGACGTCGGCGAGCAGGTCCCGTTCGCCCTCGATCCCGACGCTGAGGCGGACGAGGCCCGGCGGGATGCCCGCCTCGCGGAGTTCCGCCGCTGAATGGTCCTGGTGGGTCATCGTCCCCGGGTGTTCGGCGAGGCTCTCGACGCCGCCGAGGCTCTCCGCGAGCGTGAACACGTCGAGCGTCGAGACGAACGCGGTCGCCGCCTCGAGCCCGCCGGCGAGCTCGACGCTCACCATCCCGCCGAAGTCCCGCATCTGCCGGCGCGCGACCTCGTGGTTGGGGTGCGATTCGAGCCCGGGGTAGTGGACGCGATCGACCGCGTCGTGGCCGTCGAGCAGCGCGGCGACGGCAGTCGCGTTCCGACAGTGGCGCTCCATCCGCGCCGACAGCGTCTTGATCCCCCGGAGGACGAGGAAACACTCGAACGGGCCGGGGATCCCGCCGCGGGCGTACTGGTAGTAGGCGATCGCCTCGGCGAGGTCGTCGTCCCGGGTGGCGACCGCGCCCGCGATGGCGTCGGAGTGGCCGCCGAGATACTTCGTGAGCGACTCGATGGCGATATCCGCCCCCAGTTCGAGCGGGCGCTGGAGCGCCGGGGAGGCAAACGTGTTGTCCACCGCCAGCACCGCGTCGTGCTCGTCGGCGACCGCCGCGGCGGCCTCGATATCCGCGATCCGGAGCGTCGGGTTCGCGGGCGTCTCGAGGTAGATCATCGCGGTCTCCGGCCCGGCGGCCGCGGCGACCGCCTCGGGGTCGGTCACGTCGACGGCCGACACGTCGACGCCGTACTCCGTGTACACCCCCGTCAGGAGTTCGTGGGTCTCGGCGTAGAGGCTCCGCCCCGTGACGACGTGGTCGCCGGGGTCGAGCAGCGAGAGCGTCGCGTCGATGGCGGCCATCCCGCTGGCGAACGCGGAAGCGTGGTCCCCGCGCTCAAGCTTCGCGACGGCAGCTTCCAGGCTGTCCCGCGTCGGACTGGACATCCGGGAGTAGCGGTGAGCGCCCCGCGGCGCGTCGGTCGTGTCGTACTCGTACGTCGCGTTGGCGTAGATGGGCGTCACGAGCGCGCCGTGCTTGTCGTCCGGCTCGGCGGCGTGGACCTCCCCCGTTCCAGGCTCCTGGTCGTCCTCTGGACCGTTCATAGCTACCGGTTACCACGAGGAGTGATAAAGCGTCGGCTCTCGAGCCGGCGTCGAGACCTCCCGGTCAGCCCGTGAGCCGGTAGACGCCGTCCGTCTCCGCACCGCGACAGAGCACGTAGATCTCCCCGTTGTGGCGGGAGACGGAGTAGAGCTGTCGCAGCCTGTCGGCGTCGTCCTCGGCGATCGGGAGCGGCTCCGTCGGCCACACCCCCTCCTCGGTCGGGTCGGCGAGGAACAGCTCCCCGCGGGCGTTCAGGTCGCCGAACACGAACCGATCCCGGAGCCCGGGCACGTCGTCGCCGCGGTAGACGTTCCCGCCGACGACCGAGATGCCGGAGACGGGCGCGCCGTCGTGGGGGTACTCGATGACGGGGTCGCGCAGGGGTTCGCCGCCGCGGACGTCCGGCGGCGTCTCGTCGGGACACTCCTCGGCCCGGAAGCAGTGGGTCCCCTCCTTCACGTTCCAGCCGTAGTTGCCGCCCCGCTCCACGCGGGCGATCTCCTCGTAGGCGGACTGGCCCACGTCGCCGGCGTAGAGCTCCTCGCCGTCGAACGAGAGCCGCCAGGGGTTCCGGAACCCCCACGCGTACTGCTCGTCGAGGCCGTCCTCGCCGACGAGAGGGTTGTCCTCGGGGACGGCGTACGGCTGCCCGTCCGTCTCCGCGTCGACGTCGATGCGGAGGACGCTCCCGAGGAGGTTCTCGGTCACGTCCTGCCCGTTCCCGCCGGCGACGGCGTCGTACCAGTCGTCGACGTGGCCCTGGCCCTGATCACCCGCGCCGCCGCCGTCGCCGACGCCGACGTAGAGGTAGCCGTCCGGGCCGAACAGCACCGACCCGGCGTTGTGGTTGGGCTGGGGCTGTGGGATGGTGAGGATCTCCCGCTCGGAGCCGGGTTGGACCCGGTAGCCGCCGACGTCGACCCGGAACTCCGAGAGCACGAACGTGTGGCTGTACCCCTCGGGCGTACGCTCCCGGGCGGGGGCGGAGTAGCGCACGAACAGCCGCCGAGTGTTCGCGAAATCGGGGTGGACGGCGATACCGAGCAGCCCCTTCTCGTACCCCGTGGAGAGCCGACCGGCGACGTCCAGCAGCGGCGCCTCGCGGCGCCCGTCGCTGCCGACGACCGCGATCTCCCCGCCCTGCTGGGCGACGTACCGGAGGTTCTCGTTGGGGACGAACGTCAGGTCGAGTGGGCGTTCCAGTCCAGTGGCGATTGGGGTGAGGCCGACGGACTCAGGGACGCTGGGTGTCGGGGATTCCGTCCCGGACGTCTCGGTTTCCGCTCCGGCCGTCTCGGTGGCGGTCGCCGACGGCGACGGGGAGGACGTGGCGGTCTCCGTGGGGCTCCCGTTGCAGCCGGCGAGGGCGGTAGCGAGGCCGGCGGCGAGGAACTGACGGCGGTCCATGCTCCCCGTTGTGGCGAGAGCGGAATGGATGTTTGGGTGAGGAGCCTACCCGCTACCGTCGCGTTCGAGGGTGTCGCGAACGGCCGAGACGGCGGAGCGACGGCGACGGCTCGTCGATCGGTTCCGCGAGAAGTGGGTCGGCCAAGATTTGAACTTGGGGCCTGCTCCGTGTGAAGGAGCCGTCATAACCGGACTAGACCACCGACCCTTCACCACGAACAACGTCGAGGGCAGACTTAAGCGTACTGTCTCACTGCTCGCGCTGCTCGCGGTAGGCGGTCACGCGCTTCCGGGCGTTCTGCACCGCCTCGCGGGCCTCGCCGGAGGCGCGGTCCTCGAGCTCCTTCAGGTCGGCCTGGAGCTTCTCCAGCCGGCCGGGTTCGGGCTCTTTCTCCTGTCCGGTGAGCTCCCGGACCCGCTGCTCCAGCGGTTCGAGCTCCTCCTTGATCCCGGCTTTCGCGTGGTCGACGGCACGACCCATGTAGTAGCGTGCGTCCTCGAAGTGGTTGGCCATACCCTACGTTGGTTCCGCGAGGTCAAAAAGCCTTGAGGCCGGCTTAGTACGTCGGCGACTCCTCGGGGACGCCCTCGCGCTGGTTCACGAGGCGTGCGGCGGTGAACAGGTAGTCCGAGAGGCGGTTGAGGTAGGAGATCGCCTCGGCGTTGACGTCCTCGTCGTCCTGCTCGCCGAGCGCGACCGCGCGGCGTTCCGCACGGCGGGTGACGGCGCGAGCCTGGTGGAGCCGTGCGCCGGCGTCGCCGCCGCCGGGGAGGATGAACGAGGTGAGCGGTTCGAGCTCCTCGTCGGCCTCGTCGATCCAGTCCTCCAGTTGCTCGACGTCGTCCTCGTCGATCTGGGGGTCGTCCTCACCGGTGTCGGGGTTGGCGAACTCCGCCTGCACGACGTGGAGGCAGTTCTGGACCTGTTTGAGCTGGTCGTCGACGTCGTCGTGGCCCGTCGGGCGCACGCGGCCGACGAGCGCGTTGGCCTCGTCGACGGTTCCGTAGGCTTCGATGCGGTGGCTGGTCTTCGAGACGCGTTCGGCGTTGCCGAGGTCCGTCTGGCCCTCGTCGCCGCGGCCGGTGTAGACCGTCACGCTAGGGTGCGCTTCACGTACTCGACGATGTTCGCGCTCTCGCCCATCGTGACGCCGTGGGCCTCGTCGATCAGGACGGGTACCGCGCGCTGGTTGCTCACGCGGGCGACCTCGTCGCGCTCGGAGTGGAGCGCGTCGACCCAGACCGTGTCGTACTCGACGTCGTGCTCCTCGAGGGCGTCGTGGGCTTTCTCACACCACGGGCAGCCGTCCAGTGCGTAGAGTGTGACGGACATGGGCCGTGGTTGGGTGGGACGGGGGAAGTAGCTTGTTACGGCGGTGTGGGGTGGAGTGGATCTGTTCAGTGAATCGACGACGTGAGTGGGTCGACCGTAACTGCGAACGCGATCCGGAGTTCCGGTGTTTCGACTGCGAACGGCAACAGCATCTCGAAGCATGACCACTTGTGACCGCAACCGCCACGCGCAGCCCTCACACCTCCCCAGCCGACTCACTCGCTCACATCCGTTCGCTCGTTCGTCCTCCGAGAGAGCAAGCTCTCTCGTGCCCTCGCTCGCGTTGCTCGCGAGGACCTCGCGCTCGGTTCGCGGACGGAGCCGCGAACGCCTCGCGCCGACAGCCACGGCGGTGCGGTGGCGGTGGACGCCTCGCGGGCGCGACGGTCGCGCCCGCGGGGGGAGGGGTGGGGACTCCATACCGTGCCGGGCCTCGTGCCCGGCACCTTGCGGTCACAAGTGGCCAACGAACGAGATGCTGTCGCCGTAGCGGTTGCTGTTCCAGTAACCCAGGATCGAGATGCTGTCGCCGGAGCGGTTGCTGTCCCAGTAGCCAACGATCAAGCTGCTGTCGCCGTCGCTGTCCAGCAGTCGCCCACGAACAACCGCAGAACACCATCCACAAACACCAACCAACAACTGAAGCGATATCTTCAACACGCCCACGACCGAACTCCACAGTCATGACCCTCGAAGCCGAACACGAGTGCCCGGAGTGTGGGGGAACACGGACGTTCTGGAAGACCGCGGCGATGAACCTCCACCTCGGGAAGAAGACGAAGTGGCAGTGCGAGGACTGCGACTACGGCTTCATCCAGATCGACGGGATCAGCACCCAGCAGACCGCCTGAACCGGATCGCTCGTTTCTCGCGCCGCTACTCCTCGCTCAGCGCCTGCCACGAGAGCCGCGGGTCCCGCGCGGCGCTCGTCTGATCGATCCGCTTCGCGGTCGTCCGACTCGGCGCCTCGTGGCGCTCCTCGTCGGTCGAGCCCAGCGCGGCGTCGAACGCCGCAGCCAGATCGTCGAGCGACTGCTTGCTCTCGATCTCGGTCGGCTCCGTCAGCATCGCCTCGGGCACCATCTCCGGCCAGTTCGTCGTCGGCGGGTGGACGCCGAAGTCGAGCATCCGCTTGGCCACGTCCGCGGCCTCGGCGTCGCCCGACGTGGCGGCGAACTCGTGGTGGAACGGCCCGTACGGCACGTCGAGGTCGATCCGCTCGGCGAGGTAGTTGGCGTTCAGCACCGCCTTCGCGCTGGCGTCGCGCAGCCCCGAGTCGCCCAGCCGGGCGATGTAGGCGTACGCCTTCACGAGCACGAGCCAGTTCCCCTGGAACCCGTGGACGCGCTCGATGGCGTCCTCGCTCCCGGTGAGTTCGTACCCCGACTCCGTCTCGGTGACGCGGGGGTTCGGAAGGAACGGTTCGAGCTCCTCGACGACGCCGACCGGGCCCGCACCCGGCCCGCCGCCGCCGTGGGGCGTCGCGAACGTCTTGTGGACGTTGTAGTGCATGATGTCGAACCCCATATCCCCGGGCCGTGCGCGGCCGAGCAGGGCGTTGAGGTTCGCGCCGTCGTAGTACAGCAGGCCGCCGGCGTCGTGGACGATATCCGCGATCTCCTCGATGTCGCGCTCGAACAGCCCCACCGTGTTGGGGTTGGTGAGCATCAGCGCCGCCGTGTCCTCCGAGACGGCGGCTTCGAGCGCCTCCATGTCGACGCGGCCGTCCTCGGCGGAGGGGAGTTCGACCACGTCGTACCCCGCCAGCGCGGCCGTCGCGAAGTTGGTGCCGTGCGCTGAGCTGGGGATCAGCACCTCGCTGCGGTCCTCACCGTTCGCGCGGTGGTAGGCGCGGGCGATGGCGATGCCGGTGAACTCCCCCGCCGCGCCCGCCGGCGGCTGGAGCGTCACGGCGTCCATCCCGCCGATGCGGCCGAGGTAGTCCTGCAGCCCCGCGAGCAGGCCGAGCGTTCCCTGGATCGACGAGTCCGGGCGGTCGGGGTGGATCGCCGCGTTGGGGTCGGCAGCCACGTCCTCCGTCACGGGTGGGTTGTACTTCATCGTACACGAGCCCAGCGGGTACGGCCCGGACTCGATGCTCCAGTTCATCTGGGAGAGCCGGGTGTAGTGCCGCGCGACCTCCGGCTCCGCCGGGTTCGGGAGCGTGAGTTCGTCCCGGGTCAGGTCGTCGGGGAGCGCGTCGCCGGGTTCGACCGTCTCGCTGCGCTTCTCGCTGAGGAGCGGTTCGTTCTCCTCGTCGCTGACCGCGTACGTCGCCTGGTCGTACGTGCGGCCGGCGTCGCGGTCGGTTCGGCCACCCGTGGCGCCGGGCCCCGTGTCGTGTCCGTTGCCGGCCGCGCCGTCGTCGCTCATGCTGCCACCTCCTCGAACGCCGCGACGAGGTCCTCGGCCGCGTGGGCGTTCGCGTCAGTGATGCAGACCTGCAGCCGGTGGTCGCCGATCACGTGGACCGCGAACCCCTCCGCCGCCAGATCGTCCGCGATCGCCTGCGCGGGCTGGTCGGTGCCGACGACGAACTCCCGGAAGTGGTGGCGGTCGTCAACGGGCGCGCGCAGGCCGGTGATGGGGTCGATCTCGTCGGCCAACTCACGGGCGAGCGTCACGCAGTCCTCCGCGAGGTCGACGAGGCCGTCGGCGCCGAGATATGCGGCGTGCATCGCCGCCCGCAGCGCGACCCAGGCCTGATTGGTGCAGATGTTCGAGGTGGCGCGCTCCTTCCGGATGTGCTGCTCGCGGGTCTGGAGCGTGAGCGTGTACGCCCGCGTCCCGTCGGCGTCCTCGCTGGCGCCGACGAGACGCCCCGGCACCTGCCGGAGGAACTCTTCGTCGCAGGCGAACATTCCCAGCCCCATCCCGTACGCCGCTGGAAGGCCGAGCACGCCCGCCTCGCCGACGACCACGTCGGCGCCGACGCTCGCCGGCTCCTCCAGGATCGACAGCGCGACGGGGTCGGAGCCGAGACAGAACAACGCTCCGTCCGCGTCGGCGATCTCGCCGATCTCCGCGAGGCTGGGCTCGATACAGCCCCGGACGGTCGGCGTCTCGGCGTAGACGAACAGCGTCTCCTCGCTCACGGCGTCCTCCAGGGCGTCGAGGTCGGCGGTCCCCTCCGCGAAGGGGTACTCCTCGATCCGCAGGTCCGCGCCGTCAACGTAGTTCGCGAGCACGGAGCGTTTCCCCTCGCGCAGGTCCTCGGGCACGAGCACGACCTCGCCGTCGGCGCTTCGGACGCGATCCGCGAGCAGGGCGGCCTCGCCCAGCGCGGTCGCGGCGTCGTACATCGAGCAGTTGGCGATCTCGAGGCCCGTCAGTTCGACCAGCATCGACTGGTACTCGAACAGCGCCTGCAGGAACCCCTGCGTGATCTCGGGCTGGTACTGGGTGTAGGAGGTCAGGAACTCCGAGCGCTTCGAGAGGCTGTCGACGACGCTCGGCACGTAGTGCGCGTAGTGGCCGCGGCCGAGGAACTCCGTCAGGTCGTCGTTCCGGGCGAGGAGGTCGCCGAGCTCCCGCCGGAGCGCCTGCTCGCTCCGGGGCTCGATCCCGAACTCGCCGTCGAACGCGACGGGGTCGGGGATGTCGAACAGGGCGGCCTCGTCGTCAGCGCCGACGGCGTCCAGCATCGCCGCCGTCTCGGTCTCGGTGTGGGGGGCGTACGGGCTTCCGCTCATGGTGTCCCTCCGTGGCGAGATGGGTCCGTTCCGTGCTGCGAACTGCCGTGGCTCATGCTCGAACGCGAGGTACTTCGGGGACAAAGACGTGCCGACTCCGGTGCGTTGCGGGGGGTGGCTGTGCAGGGTCGTGGGGGCGAAACGGCTCAGGAGCTGCTGCTCCCGCCCTCGAAGCTCGCGACGTTCACGAGGACGAACAGCGCCAGTAGCGCGGCGCCGCCGACGCCGAAGACGAGCGCGGTGGTGCGCTGCTGAGCGGGCGTCAGGTCGAAGCGGTCGGCGGCCCACGGCGTCGCGACGACGCCCGAGAGCAGCAGGCACAGGCCCGCGAGCCCGAGCCACGCGCCGCCGAGCGGCGACGACGCGAACGCGAGCGCGCCGTAGCCGAGCAGGACGACGCCGAGCGCGGCGACGACGACGGGCAGGAAACCGACCGACCGCTGGGGGGATTTACTCACGGTACTCATGCTTCCCTATCGACGGCTCAGGAGATAGCTATTGCGGGACTGGCTGTCGCACGGTCGGTCACGGCTCCCTGATCGCGAGGAGCCCGGAGTTCGTCCGGACGTACGCGGTGTCGCCGACGACGACCGGCGAACCGGGACGGCCGCCGACCCCTAACCGCCAGCGGCGCTCCCCGCTCTCCCGGGAGACGGCGGCCAGCTCCTCCCCCTGTCCGACGTACACCGTATCCGGGGCGACAGTCGGCGAGAGCACGGCACCAGCGTCGGTCTCGTAGCGCCACACGACGCTCCCGTCGACGGCGTCGAGCGCGTGCAGGCGGCCGGTGTCGGGGTCGGGCAGCCACTCACCGACGTACAGCGTGTCGTCGGCGTACGCGACCGGGCGGAGGGTCTTCCCGGTGAGCGCCCGATCCCACACGACGGTCCCCGAGTCGGCCGCCAGCGCGAACACGCGTTCGGCGCCCGTCCACTCGTCCGCCTCGTCGTCGTCTCCGCCACCAGCACCGCCGCCCGCCCCCGTGGCGGGGCGAAGCGCCGAGACGAACACGCGGCCGTTGCCGGCCACGGCCCGCCACTTCAGGGACCAGCCACCGGAGAGATCCAACTCCGTCGTCCAGTCCCGTTCGCCGCTCTCGGTGTCGACCGCGTACACCTCCCGACCCTGCTGGTAGCTATCGTTGACGTCGAACGTGATCGCCCGTCCGGCGGTGACGGTCGGCTTCGCCCAGTCAGTCCGCCACATCGGGCCGTCGGTGTCGACCACGTGCGGGCCGAGGGTCGCCGTCCACTCCACGTCGCCGGTCGCGGCGTCGACGGCGACGACGCCACGGTTCGAGGGGACGTACACCGTTTCCCCCTCGACGGTCGGCCCGCTCGGCGGAGTACCGCTGGAGGCAGTGATCCCCGCCTCGCGGACCCACACCTGCTCCCCCGTTTCGGTGTCCAGTGTGTGGAGGCGAACGACGTTCCCCTCGGCACGACTGAACACGAACAGCCGACCCGCACCGAGCGCCGGTGCAAACCGTGAGGGCGGGAGATCCCCGTTCGTCCAGCGTTCAGCCCCCTCGGCGGCCCCGATCGAGACGGTAGCGCCGCTAGTCCATTTCCCAGTGAGGTACAGCGCGTCGTCGACGACCGGCGGGAACGGAGAACTCAGCGCCTCCCACGTGATCTCGGCGCCGTCACGGGGACCCCGAGCGTCGACGTGGCGGGTGTGCTGGGCGTCGTGACCGACCTGTGGCCACGCCCCGTCCGTTGAGACTGGGTCGGTCGACGTCGTGGTCGTCTCATCCGGCGTGTCGGCCGGCATCGTGGTTGCCTCCACCGGCGTGTCGGTCGGTGACGCGGTCGCTGTCGGCGCGCTCGCCGACGTACAGCCGGCGACCGTTCCGGTCAGGAGGGCACCCGCCGTCGCGAGGACGGTTCGGCGGCGCATACGGTCCCGTCACTCGGTTATCGTATCAGTGTTGTCCCGACCCTCGAACCGGTGGTACCAAACGCAGCGGGACGTGCCTCATGAGCCACCACATGAGATTAAAGGGCTACGACACGTACCCCGCAGTATGAGCGCCGAGACGACCGTGAGCGACCGCGGGGCCGTGACCGTCCCATCCGAGATCCGTGAGCGCCTCGACATTCAGCCCGGCGACAAGATCCGCTGGGAGATCGACGACGAGGGGGGGGTGCAGATCACGGTCGTCAAGCAGCGATACGGTGCGTTCGACGACTTCGATCCGGTCGATATCGGCGAAACCGACGCCGTCGAGGAGCACGACGCTTACGGAGCGCGCTGATGGCGGTCGCCCTGGTGGACTCGACAGTCCTGATCGGTGCGACGAGCGCGCGTGACCAGCACCACGACGCCGCCAGCGAGATCGTCCACGCGTTCGACAACGACGACCTCCCGACGGGGTACGTCACGAACTACACGCTCACGGAGACGCTGAACTTCGTCCACGAACGGATGAATCACCGCACGGCGACCGGTCTCCTCGACCGCCTCGTCGAGAGTGCGGGGTTCGAACTCGTCCACGCGCCGCGGAGCGACTTCACGAGCGGGCGGTCACTGTTCCGCCAGCACGACGGACTCGCGTTCGGCGACGCGACGATGGCCGCGTACATGCGTCGCGAAGGGATCGAGTACCTCTACAGTTTCGACGACGACTTCGACGCCGTCTCGGAGCTGACTCGGCTCGACAGCGCGGAAAACCCGTTCTCGTAGCCGGTTCAGGCGATCTGCTCCTCGTACTCCTCGGCGTCCATCAGCTCCTCGAACTCCGACTCGTCGCTGGGCTCGATCTCGAGCAGCCAGCCGTCGCCGTAGGGATCCTCGTTGACCAGTTCGGGCTGGTCGTGGAGGGCCCCGTTCACGGCGACGACCTCGCCCGAGACGGGAGCGTAGAGGTCCGAGACGGCCTTGATCGACTCGACGACGCCGAACGCCTCGTCGTGGACGAGCTCGTCGCCCTCGTCGGGCAGTTCGACGAACACCACGTCGCCGAGTTCGTCCTGCGCGAAGTCGGAGATGCCGATCCGGATCGGCGCGTCGGTGGTCGCCCATTCGTGCGATGCGAGATACTTCCGGTCGTCGGGTACGTCGAAGCTCATTGGTCGATGAAGGGGGGTATGGTGACTTCCGCTCGCTTCTCCTCGCCGCGGATCACGACGTCGACGACGGTGCCGTCCTCGGCCAGATCGGTCGGGAGGTAGCCCAGCGCGATCGCCTCGCCCAGCGTGGGGCTCATCGTCCCGCTCGTGACCTCGCCGACCGTCTCGCCGTCGTGGGTGATCTCGTAACCGTGCCGGGCGACGCCGCGGTCCAGCATCGTGAGCCCGGTGAACGTCTCGTCGACCCCGGCCTCGTTCTGGGCCGCCAGCGCGTCGCGGCCCACGAACTCCGTGTCGAGGTCGACAGTGAAGCCGACGCCGGCCTCGTAGGGGGTCCGGGGGTTCTCCTCGGGGTGGAAATCCTGCCCCGAGAGGAGCAGGCCGGCCTCCATCCGGAGGGTGTCACGGGCGCCGAGCCCGCAGGGCTGGCAGTCGAACGCGCCCCAGACCGCCTCGGCGTCGTCGACCGAGCAGAGCACCTCGACGCCGTCCTCGCCGGTGTAGCCCGTCCGGGCCACCAGACAGTCCGCGCCGGCGATCCCGGCCTCGGTCGCAGTGAACCGCGAGAGATCGGCGATGTCGTCGCTCTCCTCGGACAGCGGCGCGCCGATCGAGTCGACCGCCTCGCCGGCGAGGTCGATCGCCTCGGGACCCTGCACCGCGAACATCGCCCAGTCCTCGGTCTCGTTGGTGACCGCCGCGTCGAGGTTGTGTTCGTCGCGGTAGTCGACCCAGCGTGCCTCCGCCTCCTCGTCGTGACCCGCGTTGGGGACGAACAGGTAGTCACCGTCGGGGAGTTTGTAGATCATCGTGTCGTCCTGGATGATCCCCGCCTCGTCGGTGATGCAGGTGTACTGGGCGTCGCCGCTGCCCATCGAGGACACGTCGTTGGTCGTGAGCCGTTGCATCAGGGTCTCGGCGTCGGGCCCCTCGACGCGTATCTCCCCCATGTGGGAGACGTCGAAGATCCCGGCGGCCTCGCGGACAGCGGTGTGTTCGGCCCGGATGGAGTCGAACTCCACGGGCATCTCCCACCCGCCGAAGTCGGTGAACCCCGCGCCGCGGTCCTCGTGGACCCCGTACAGCGGTGGTCGCCGTGTGGCCATAGGGGCAGTGTCGGTGGCGGGAAGTAATGTCTTGCCATCCCCAACGTCACAAAGGCTAACTACCGCACGGTCCAGCCGGGTCGTATGCCGTCGCTCGTCGAACTGTTCCAGCTCGGACAACTGCTCGTGCTGGCGGCGGCGCTGCCGTTCGCCGTCGTCGCCGCCCGCGGGTTCCGCGAGACGCCGTTCGGGCGGGTCGTTCGCCCGCTCGTGCCGATCACCGCCGCCTACCTCGCGATCGTCGCCACCAAGCTGGTGGCGCCCGCCGCGAGCACCGCCGCCAGCCGGCTGCTCGGCACCGTCGCCGTCGCCCTGATTGCGTGGGCCGCGTTTCAGGCGATCCTGCTGCTGAGCGGGCGGAGGGAGCTATGAGCAGCCACCTCCTGTTGACGGTCCAGACGGCCGTGCTGATCGGCATCTCGCTGGCGGTGCTCTACCCCGTGGTCGCCTACTCGCGGTCGGTGCTGCACACCGAGGCGATCGTGGCGCTCGCGCTGTCGACGTTCGCGTTCACCGTCGGCTCGGTTATCGAGCAGGCGCTCGGCCGCCCCGTCGTCGCGGAAGGGATCTACCTCCTCTCGGCCGTCGCGTTCGGCCTCGCCGTCTGGCTGTTCGCGCGAGAGTTCGTCCGCCCCGGCGAGACCGCGTTCGGCGTCGACGACGATCCCGAACCGGGTTCGATGCCCGGGTTCGCTGACGCGTCCGAGGAGCCGGCCGAGGGCGGGTTCGCCGACGCGTCGGAGGAGGCGGATGGCGAGTAGCGAGCAGGGCGCTCCAGCCGGGGCGCCGCTCGACCTCGCCCCTGCCGAGGCGGCGCTGACCCGGCTGTCGAACCGCGCGTCGCCGGTCGAGTACCTCCCGCGGGACGCCTACGGGAACCTGCTCGTCGTCACCGTCGACGGCCCGAAGCGTGTCGAGGAGGCAGTCAGGGCGGGCGGCGGCGACCCCGAGAACGTCGGTGTCGTCCCGGTGTCGGCGTCACCCCTGCGCTACGACGGCCCCTGCTGGACCGCCGAGCGAGTGTCGCCGTCGGACCTGACGGGGATCAGCATCCAGTACGCCCGCGGCGAGCGCTACCTACGGGAGGGGTCGGGCTGGGTCGTCGCCGACGGGCTCGGGACGTTGCTGATGTACAACGAGGAGGAGCGGCTCTATCGGCTGTTCTCACACCTCATCAGCCGTGCCCGCGAGCGACGGCTCCGGCACGTCACCGGTGTCGTGCCGGACGTGCTCGCCTCGGAGACGCTCGCGCGCTTCCGTGAACTCCACGACCGGTCGGTCGGCTTCGAGTGACCGCGGAACCGCGTCCACGGCGGGGCTCCCGGCCCGTTCCAAGAGGTTTATACCGCTCACCCGGGAATCTGCAGGCATGGCGAAAGAGCAGAAGCAGGTGCGTGAACTGCAGGAGGGGAGCTACGTGATGATGGAGGAGTCCCCCTGCGAGATCAACGCCTACAGCACCGCCAAGCCCGGCAAACACGGCAGCGCGAAGGCCCGGATCGAGGGGGAGGGCGTGTTCGACGATAAGAAGCGCAGCCTCTCCCAGCCGGTCGACGCGAAGATCTGGGTCCCCATCGTCGAGCGCAAGGGCGGCCAGGTCGTCTCCGTCGACGGCAACGACGCGCAGGTGATGGACCTCGACACCTACGAGACGTTCACGATGCGCATCCCCGACGACGAGGACCTCAGTCCCGACGACGAGATCGAGTACCTCGAGTACGAGGGCCAGCGGAAGATCGTGTGATGGGGTTCCCCGGCGCCGTCGCCGAGCGCGAGCACGCCGACTACGCGGTCGTCGGCGCCCCGCTCGACGTCTCGACGACGTTCCAGCCGGGAGCCCGGTTCGGCCCGGAACAGATTCGGCGGTTCGCCCGAACGTTCGACGACTACGACCGCCGCACCGACCAGCGCTTCTCCGACTGCGGCGTCCACGACGCCGGCGACGTGCGGGCGTGGGACGACGCGGTCGAGTACCTCGAGTTCCTCGGCGGTAGCCTCGCCGATCTCGTTCGTGACGGCGTCACGCCGCTCCTGCTCGGCGGCGAGCACACCGTCACCGCCGCGGGCGTCCGCGCGACCGACCCCGACACGCTGGTCGTGCTCGACGCCCACCTCGACCTCCGGGAGGCGTACGACGGCAACCCCTGGAGCCACGCGGCCGTCACGCGACGCGCGCTCGACGGCGACCCCGAGGACGAACCGCTCTCGACCGTCTCGGGGACCGCCGACCGCGCGGTGATCCTCGGCGCGCGGACAGGCTCCGAAGCCGAGTGGGAACGCGCCGACCGCGACGACGTGACGGTCGTTCCGCCCGAGGCGGTGGGCGACTGGACGCCCGACTTCGGCGACGAGTCGGTCTACCTCTCCGTGGATATCGACGGCGCCGATCCCTCGGTCGCCCCCGGCACCGGGACGATGGAGCCGTTCGGCCTCTCAGCCCGGGAGATGCGGGAAGCGGTCCGGCAGGTCGCGCCACACGCCGTCGGCTTCGACGCCGTCGAGGTGAACGACCGCGACGACGGACAGGCCGCTGCGCTGGCGGGCAAACTGCTCAAGGAGTTCGTGTTCTCGCACGCAGAGGGCTGAGTTCGCGTCGAGGCCGGCCGGCGGCGGTGTTCAGGCTGAAACGGACTGCCTGCGCTCGGCGCGACGGTTCTCGGACCGGCCTGCTCACTGATCGAACCGGCTTTTTTCCCACCTCCACCAGATTTATCATTGCCTGCCATCTTCCAAAAGTGTGTCAATCACTCTCCCCCGTCCATCGGACCTTTCGTCGGAAACACGAACCGCAGCCCTCGGCGGTGCGCTCGGATACCTCTTGGTCTTGCTGGGCTCGTGGTATTGGGCCTACGGTTCGGTCGCGGAACTGGGGGCACTCCTGCTCTCAGTACAGGTCGGCCCGTGGCTCTGGTGGGCAATTCTCGGCGGAGCGTTGGTCGGCGCAGTGCTGGCGATCTCGTTCGTCCGATATGATCTGCTGTCCCCGCTCGTTGTCGTCGCAGCCGTATACGCTGTGATGACGTACTTCATGTGGCAAGCGATGCAAGCACGAGGAGTGCTGTTACCCGGGAAACCGTACGACCTGTACCTCATTGGCTGGCCCCCCCTCCTCGGTGCGGCTGTCGCGGTTGGCTACCTCGAACACCGCGTCCGTTCGAGTCGTTCCCCTGACGAACCCTCATGACGACGTAACTGTCTCGACAGCACTGATGGAGTCGTTCGGCTTCACCGTCGAGGTGAACGACCGCGACGACGGGTAGGCCGCCGCGCTGGCGGGGGAAACTCCTGAAGTAGTTCGTGTTCGCCCACGCTGACGGGTGAGCTAGCTGCCCAGAGCTAGCTTCTCGACCACGCTGATCGCCGCGTAGAGCACCACACAGGCGGGCCAGAGGAGGAGGTACCAGCCGAACGGCGTTGGATCCACAGGAGTCAGCCCGGAGGCGACGACTCGGTACGTCCCGAAGGCGGAACCGACGAAGAGGAACACCGAGAGTGCGAGCGGCACACGGGAGCGGTACTTCGAGTAAAGTACCGCCGGCACGAACCCCAGTACGAACAGCCCACACAGGGAATAGAACACGTACAGCGGTTCGGTATCGGCCTGAGCAAGGAGACTCGCGAACCCGAAGAACGAGGACAGGGCGGTCGACAACAGGGCGTGACCCACACCGACTGCGAGGCTCGACGCGAGGGGTCGTGCGTGGACGTACTCACGGAGGGTAATCGGGGACACGCGTCTCACGTGTCGTGTCCAAGAGAAATCCTTTCTGGGGGCAGGAAGTGGCTGCGGTAGATCGCACAGGGGAACCGTTCCGGACGCGACCCCGACCACTAAGTCCTCCGCCCACCGCCCTCCACCCGAATGCGTGTCACCCTCCTCGGCACCGGCGACACCACCGGCACCCCGACGGTCGGCTGTGACTGTGCCACCTGCGAGCGGGCCCGGGAACGCGGCGTCGAGCGCTCGCGGTTCTCGGTCCACGTCGAGAACGAGCGCACCGGCGACTGTCTGCTGATCGACGCCTCGCCCGACTTCCGCCACCAGTTCGCCGAAACGGGCGCGGACCTGCCCGACGAGGCGGTCATCACCCACATCCACTTCGATCACCTCGACGGGTTGGGGAACTTCTACCGCCTGGTCGACGACCTGCCGGTCCACGCCGCCAGCGAGGTCGACCCCTTTACCGGCGAGAGCGTGGCTGACTCCGTTCGCGAGCGGTACGACTACCTCGACGTGGTGGAAGTCCACGGGCAGGAGCCCCTCTCCACCTTCTCCGCCTGCGGGTTCGACCTCACGCTCGTCCCGGTCGACCACCCGCCGATGGCGTGTTACGGGCTGGTCGTCGAGGACCCCGAGACCGGCGCGAAGCTCTCGCTCTCGGGCGACACGAGCTACGACATCCCCGAGGCGTCCCGCGACGCGCTCCGCGATCCGGACCTGCTGCTCGCCGACGCGATCGTCCCGGCGTCGCTGGCGCCGAAACACCCCATGGGCGGGTCGGACTTCGTGGACGACGTGCCGATGACGTTCGGCACGAAGCACATGACCCGCGAGGGGGCGATCAGGCTGGGCGAGGACCTGAACGCCGACGAGACACGGCTCGTCCACCTCGCCCACTTCTACCCGCCCGAGGAGGCGTTCGAGGAACCGCTGGCGGTCGACGGCGAGGTGTACGAGCTCTGAGCCGGCTCGGGTGTCGCCGTGCCCGCTCGTGTCACTACGGCTATTTCTCCTCGCGGGCCCTCTACTGCGTATGGAGCCCAGAACCGTCCTCAGACTCGAAGGTGTCGCCGTCTTCCTCGCGGCCACGGCAGCGTACTTCGCGGTCGACGGACCGCTGTGGCTGTTCCTCGTCCTCGCGCTGGCGCCCGACCTCTCGATACTCGGGTATCTCGCCGGCGTTCGTCTCGGAAGTCGCGTCTACAACGCGTTCCACACCTACGTCGGCCCGATCGCGCTCGGGACCGCCGGGGTCGTGCTGGGCGTCCCGCCGGCGTCGTGGGTCGCGCTCGTCTGGGCAGCCCACATCGGCGCCGACCGCGCCGTCGGCTACGGGCTGAAGTACCCGATCGGGTTCAAACACACCCACCTCTCGACCGACGTTCCGGTCGCCGACACCGCCGAGGTGCTCGACGCGAAACCCGTCGACGGCCGCTAGAACCGGTCCAGCCCGCTCTGCCGGCGCGCGACGCCCGCGGGGTCCCGCACCCACGGGCTCCACTCGTCCCGCAGTTCCTCGGGATCCACCTCCGGTTCCTCGCCCGGTTCGTACCCCGGACAGCCCGCCCCGCAGTCCATCGACGGCGCGACCGGCCGCTCGTGGAACGCGCAGTACGGAACGCCCGCATCCGTCGCCGAACACTGCGTACACCCCGGGAACGCGTCGGGTCGCCAGCCCTTCCCCCACGCCCGCTCGGCGATCCGTCGTCGCTGACGAGCTTTCGCGTCGGCGCTCACGAGGGTCACGTCAGTCCGCAGCGCCTCCTCGGCGCGCAGTTCGACCCCCGGCTCGTCGACGGACAGCGTCGATGCCTCCCGCACGACCTCGCGCTCCCCGGTACCGGGGTCGAACCGCCAGACGCCGACCGGGTCGGGGATGCGGTTCAGATGCGCGCCGGTGACGTAGCTCTCGGTCGCGAGCCAGATCTCGTCGAACAGCGCGAGTTCGACGTCGAAGCGGAGCTGGAAGTCCAGGTCGCCCGGCCGGCCGAGGTCGGGCTTGTTCTCGATCCCCACTAGTCGGTCGACCCAGTCGGGGTACCGTGTGGTCTGCCGGACGTACGTGCGGCCGCCGCGGCGCGAACGCTCGACGAAGCCGAGTTCGGCGGCGCGTTCCGCGACCGACTCCGCGCGTTCCGGGCCGCAGTTCAGCGCCTCCGTGACGGGTACCGCCTCGCCGACGCCGACGTCGCCCTCGACTGCGAGTGGCGGGATCGTCTCGCCCGTGATAGCGGCGCGGTCGGTGACCTCGGGGGTCGGCACGACGCCGACGATATCCATCACGCGAGCGCCGGGGTTGTCGACGGCGGCGCCGAGCTGGCGGGCGAGGAGCCAGTCGGTCTCGGCTTCGAGGTGGGCCGACAGCGCGAGTTCGAACGCGACCTCCACGGGCGGGGGTGGGCGGGGAGCGGACAAAAGGCCGTCTGTCCGGGCGGTCGGCGCTACGGTTCGAACGGGTCGACCGCGGTGTTCAGACGCGTGACGTCGTCGAAATCGTCGAAGTCGTCGTCGAAGGAGTAGATGTACTCGACGTCGTTCGAGCGCATGAACTGGGCGATGGTGGTGTCGACGAACTCGGCGCCGTTCGCGCCGGCGGATCGCTCCCAGACACCGAGCGACGCCCGGAACTGGGCTTTCGGGAGCCACTCGATGTGGAACCGTGGGCTCTGCTCGAACCGTCGAAGCGTGTCGCACGCTCGCTCGAACCCGTGTGACTGTTGCACCGGATGTAGCACTTCGGGAAGTGCATACGAGAGGACGAGTCCGTCCGGGAGCTCTCCCCTGTCGATGCCGTCGACTATCTCGAACCCTCGGCGATGCTCCTGGTCGTCCTCGAACAGCGCCGCGATGATGACGTTCGAGTCCAGTAGAACCTGCCCGCTCATCGCTCCCACGCCGATTCCGCGACCTCGTCCGCCGACCGATCGTCCCCCCGCGTCATCGGCTCGAACTCCTCGAACACCCGCTCTCGCTGGTGGATCACTTCGACGGAGAGCCGTCCGTCTTCGTCAGCCGTCCATCTGATCTTGTCGCCCTCCTCGACGTCGAGCGCGTCCCTGATCGCTGCCGGGATCGTCACGCCGCCGCTGGCGTTCACCGTCGTCTCGCCGGCTTCCTCGACTGCCATACGCCGGGGTTGTGCCTACACAGTGTTAAATTGAGTCCCCAATTTATGGAGTTCCCGCCACGTCCGCACAGTCCAGCGCGGTCCACTCGTCCCCGATCCGCACGACACCCCGAGGAGGGGAGAACAGCACCTTTATCAGTCGCTCGGGGCGAATTTAGAGTAGAATTCCTCTCAGGAGGTCATATGGTGACGGAGAATCCAACACAACCGGAGGTGAACATCGGACTGGTCGGCCACGTCGACCACGGGAAAACGACGCTCGTGCAGGCGCTGAGCGGTTCGTGGACCGACAAGCACAGCGAGGAGATGAAACGCGGGATCTCGATCCGACTGGGGTACGCCGACGCGACGCTGCGTCGGTGTCCCGAGGAAGACGAGCCCGAGTGCTACACGGTCGACGAGCACTGCGACGAGCACGACGTGGACACCGAGATCGTCCGCGACGTGTCGTTCGTCGACGCGCCGGGTCACGAGACCCTGATGGCGACGATGCTCGCCGGCGCGGCGATCATGGACGGCGCGGTGCTCGTGGTCAGCGCGACCGAGGACGTGCCCCAGGCCCAGACCGAGGAGCACCTCATGGCGCTGGACATCATCGGCATCGAGAACGTCGTCATCGCCCAGAACAAGGTCGACCTCGTCGATCAGGATCGGGCGAGGGAGAACTACCGCCAGATCCAGGAGTTCGTCGAGGGCACCGTCGCCGAGGACGCGCCGGTCGTCCCGATCAGCGCCCAGCAGGAGGTCAACATCGACCTGCTGATCGACGCGATCGAGCGCGAGATCCCGACGCCCGAGCGCGACCCGACTGCGGACTCCCGGATGTACGTGGCACGGAGCTTCGACATCAACAAGCCGGGGACGACCGCGGACTCGCTGCTCGGCGGCGTCGTCGGCGGCTCGCTCGCGAAGGGTACCCTGAGCGAGGACGACGAGATCGAGCTCCGCCCCGGCCGCGAGGTCGAGGAGGGCGGCGAGAGCGAGTGGCGCCCGATGACGACCACCGTTCGCTCGATCCAGGCCGGCGGCAACCCCGTCGAGGAGGCGACACCGGGCGGCCTGCTCGGCGTCGGCACCGGGCTGGACCCCTCCTACACGAAGGGTGACGCGCTCGCGGGGCAGGTCGCCGGCGAACCCGGCACGCTCCCCCCGACGATCGAGGGGTTCGAGATGGACGTGGAGCTGCTCGACCGCGTCGTCGGCGAAGGAGAGGACGTCGAAGAGATCTCGACGGGCGAGCCGCTGATGCTCACCGTCGGCACCGCCACCACGGTGGGCGCCGTCACCAGCGCCCGCGGCGGCGAGTGTGAGGTGTCGCTCAAGCGCCCCGTCTGCGCCGAACCCGGGGCGAAGATCGCGATCAACCGCCGCGTGGGCGCGCGCTGGCGGCTCATCGGCATCGGCACGCTGAAGGAATGAGCACGACGGCGGTGCTGGACACCAACGCCCTGATGATGCCGGTCGAACTCGACGTGCGCGTGTTCGACGAACTCGACCGGCTGCTCGGGGCGTACGACGCCGTGACGCCCCGAGCGGTGATCGCGGAGCTGGAGAAGCTCCGTGACGACAACGGCGAGGAAGGCACCGCCGCCGCAGTCGGCCGCGATCTGGCCGAACGCTGTACCGTGATCGAAACCGAGGAATCGTACGCCGACGACGCCGTCGTCGCGGCCGCAGTCGCGGCCGAGGGCGAGGTGTACGCGGTGACCAACGACCGCCCACTCCGAGACCGCCTGCTCGACGCGGGCGTCGACGTAATCGGTTTAAGGGGGCGGAACACACTGGCGATAACTGAAACCTAGCATGTACAAACGGGTACGACTCAAGGACACGGTCGAGGTGCCGCCGCGGAACCTGGCCGACGTGACGGAGGAGCGGGTGCGGGCCCTGCTCCAGGACAAGCTCGAAGGACGGATGGACGAGGACGTGGGCAGCGTCGTGAGCGTCGTCGAGGTCCACGACATCGGCGACGGCGCGGTGCTCCCCAACCGACCGGGCGTCTACTACGAGGCGGAGTTCGACGCCATCACCTACGACCCGGACATGCAGGAGGTCGTCGACGGGACGGTCGTCGAAGTCGTGGAGTTCGGCGCGTTCGTCGGGATCGGCCCGATCGACGGGCTGCTCCACGTCTCCCAGATCTCCAACGAGTATCTGGCGTACGACGGCGAGAACCAGCAGCTCGCCTCCTCGGACTCGGATCGAACGCTCGGCGTCGACGACGCCGTGCGCGTCCGGATCGTCACCAAGAGCATCGACGAACGCAACCCCCGGGACTCCAAGATCGGCCTGACGGCCAAGCAGCCGGGGCTCGGCAAGCACGAGTGGCTCGCCGAGGAGTACGAACAACGACAGGAGGAGGAAGCGTAGATGGCAGATCCGCGACTGGCGTGTCGGGAGTGTCACTACGTCAACGACCCCGACAGCCAGAGCTGTGACTACTGTGGCTCCTCCAGCCTCACCGAGGACTGGGCGGGGTACGTGATCATCAACCACCCCGAGGAGAGCGAGGTGGCCGACGAGATGGAAGTCACCGAGCCGGGGAGCTACGCGCTGAAGGTCCGGTAAGGTGCTCACGCTGCCGCCGGAGCTTCGGGAGGAGTTCAAGGAGCCGTTCGGCCCGCTGTTCACCGACGTGGAGACGCTGCTCGCCGAAGCCGAGCCGCCGATAATCGCGGTGGGCGACATGGTCACCTACCACCTCCGGGAGGCGGGCCACGAGCCACACGTCTCGGTCGTCGACGGGCTGACCGAACGCGCCGCCATCCCCGACGAGGTCCGCGAGGGACTCGAGAACGCGGGCGAGCGACGGATCGACGTGGTGAACGAGCCCGCGGAGCTCTCCCGCGACCTGTTGCTCGCGCTGCGGGAGGCCGTCGACGCCGAGGCGGACACGCTCCTGGTCGTCGAGGGCGAGGAGGATCTCGCGACGCTGCCGGCGGTGCTGGCGGCGCCGCTTGGCGGAAGCGTCGTCTACGGCCAGCCCGGCGAGGGGATGGTGCTGATCCCCGTGACGGAGGACGCGCGGGCGGAGATGCGCGACCTGCTCGTGCGGTTCGACGGCGACGCGGACGCCGCGCTTGCTGCGTTGGGTGTGTAGGTTCCAGGTTTTCGGACGGTTTGGCTCTGTTGAAATCCTTGGGGAGTTACATATCCAGTCGATAGTGTGAGTGGATGCAGACCCTCCCAAAGTCGCAGTTACTCCGATTTGTCGAGCAAGCATTTCACCTCGCCCAGCGAGCAGTCTCACGATATTCCTCAAAATACTCGAAACAACGCTACACGCTCCATCAGCACATCGTCTTGCTCTGTCTCAAAGTGCGGAAGGACACGACCTATCGAACACTCCTTGACGAACTCATCGAAATGCCTCGTATTCGGAACGCGATCAACCTCACTGAACTTCCGGACCCGTCAACGCTGTGCAAAGCGTTCGATAGACTTGATATGGCTGTCTGGCGCGTGCTGCTCAACCTCTCAGCTACCCTTCTTCCGACGAATGGTGTCGTCGGTATCGATGCTTCAGGCTTCGACCGTAGTCACGCCTCGAAACACTACACAAAGCGAGCGAAGCTAACAATTCAGCAGTTGAAGGTCACACTGTTGGTTGATACGGAAGCGAATGCGATTCTGGACCTACACGTGACAACGACCAGAAAGCACGATTCTCAGATCGCGCCATCGCTCATCAAACGAAATTCCGACGGCGTGGAGATTCTCCTTGGAGACAAGGGATACGACGATCAGAAGGTTCGGGCATTAGCCCGTGATAAGAAGATACGCCCGCTGATCAAACACCGCGAGTTCTCGTCGATCCACAAAGCGTGGAATGCACGATTAGATGCAGATCTGTACGGACAGCGAAGTCAGAACGAGACCGTAAATTCACGTCTCAAACGCAAGTACGGTACGTTCATCCGTTCTCGACACTGGTGGAAGCAATTCCGCGAACTTGTTATCGGCTGTCTCACTCATAACCTTGACCAGACACTTTGATGTTGTAGATTGCGTACCTCCCGTGAAATCTGGTGAAGAAGATTCTGATCAGGACGCCTTCGTTAGTTTTCTATTGGAGAAGACAGTAGCCATCTCACTGGTTAACACTACGAGTGCAATTAGCGATCCTATGAGGAGAGTGAGAAGTGGACCGAAGAACGCTCCCCTGCCTCCGTAGGTGAGAAATCCCGGAGAAGTAAGGATTGTTCGAAGGTTCAACAGGAACGTCAGTATCGTAATCACACTGAGGCCCCCAAGGATGTACGTCTCGATATTCCGATCACTTGATGTGATATAGTAGAGCGTGATAAGAGCGAGAAGGGATGGAACAATCCAAATACCGACACCAAAGAGCAGTCCAACTGGTGAATTATTGAGACTGGAAAGAAGAACTGGAGGGATTGCAAAAAACGCTATAACGAGACTCAAGCAGGCTGCTGAGAGTCCCAGCTCTGCCAGTCGCGTTCGAGACATCTCTTTCACGTTCATAGCACTCCTTCTTCTGCTGAGTCAATAAGAATACTGGTCATTTTTCAGGACTAACTAATGGCTGTTTCAGCGATAAAATATCGAGAT
This sequence comes from Halolamina sp. CBA1230, assembly GCF_002025255.2. GTDB lineage: Archaea > Halobacteriota > Halobacteria > Halobacteriales > Haloferacaceae > Halolamina. Next base: position 2,177,315 of record NZ_CP054587.1, on the reverse strand, counting down.
AATAGGATTTCAACAGAGCCGACGGTTTGTCTTTGCGTGAGTAGTCTGCGGAGTTGGTAACGACTGCGACGGGGGCGCTGGCTGCGACAGCAACAGCATCTCGAGGCTAGACCACTTGTGACCGCACCGCCCCGCACAGCCCACACGCCTCCCCAGCCGACTCTCTCGCTCACGTCCGTTCGCTCGTTCGTCCCTCACGCCTGCTCGCGGACGGAGCCGCGAGCGTTTCGTGCCACCGCCGCCGCGGTTGCGGTCGCGGTGGTAGCGTCGCCGCCAACGCGCGAGCGAGTGAAACGAGCGAGCGCCGGCGGCGACGGGGAGGGACGGGGACTGTACGCTGTGTCGGGCCTCGTGCCCGGCACCCTGCCGTCGCAAGTGTGCTACAAACGAGGTGCTGTTGCTGTCGCGGTTGCTGTTCCAGTTGCCAGCGATTGAGACGTCGCGGTTGCTGTTCCAAGTACCAACTACTGAACCGACCATCAGTAATCGTCACCAGAATCGTTTTCTCCCGCCCCACCGGCCACCAACGTATGGCCATCGGCGACGTTCAGGCGGTCGCGGACGCGACCGACGTCTACTACGTCGACACCGGGATGTACGACACCGCCGAGTACGGGTCCGTCTACGTCATCGACGGCGAGCGCACCGCCGTCGTGGACTCCGGCACCGGCGGCGACTACGAGCAGATCGTCGGCGCGCTCGACGAACTCGGGGTCGACAGCCTCGACGCGGTAGTGCTCACGCACGTCCACCTCGACCACGCCGGCGGCGCGGGGCGACTGCTGGAGGACTTCTCGGACGCGCAGGTGTACGTCCACGAGCGCGGCGCGCGGCACCTGATCGACCCCGACCGACTCGTCGCCGGGACGAAAGAGGCCGTCGGCGACCAGTGGCAGTACTACGCCGAACCGGTGCCGGTGCCGGAGGAGCGACTGACCCGCCTCGCGGACGGCGACGCGGTGGATCTGGGCGATCGGACGCTCACGGCCCACGAGGCGCCGGGACACGCCCCCCACCAGCACGTGTTCCACGACGCCGACGCGGGGATCGTCTACACCGGCGACGCCGCGGGGATCTACGTCCCCGAGGTGGACACGATCCGGGAGACCACCCCGCCGCCGCAGTTCGACCTGGATCAGGCCCGCCGGGACGCGTCGACGATCGCGGAGCTGGAGCCGGAGATCCTGGCGTTCGCGCACTTCGGCCCGCGGGCGTACGACGCGGAGATGTTGCAGGGGTACAAGCGCACGCTGATGGAGTGGGTCGAAGCTGTGAGGCGGAAGCGGGCGGCGTTGGAGGACGACGAGGCGGTGATCGAGCACTTCGTCGATCATGCGGACGAGATGGCGGGTGCCGAGGTGTGGGGCGAAGAGAAGGCCGAGGCGGAGGCGCGGCTGAACACGCGGGGGGTGTTGGCGTACTTGGAGCAGAAGAAGTAAGATTGGGGAGGGGTGGGCGGACTCCCACGGTACCGGCTATGTCGGTGATTCCGCGCTCGCGTGAATCGTCACCGTTCCGGAGAGCGAGTCGACGTCGCCGGCGCCCGACGCGGTCGTGTCGACTTCGACGCCGATCTTCATGTGTGCGCCCGTACCGAGGCCGATTTTTGCGTTCGACGGGCTATCGAGACTGTTCGAGTCGGGGTCGAACCGATAGAACGTCACACCGGGGATGTCGTGTTCGAACCAAACGTTCACAGCCTGCGTGCCATGGTTTTCCAGCTTGAACACGTTCGCAAACTCGGTGACTGCATCTTGGTTCACACCTCCCCCGCCGACGTCCGTCTCGTCGAAGTCGAGCACCAACTGTCCGTCTTCGTACGAGGAGAACACTTGGTTTGGTCTCCCGCCGACGTGTTGTTTCAGGGTGAGGAACGCACTACTGTCGTCGGCGACGCTTACTGAAACTGTTCGGTCCGCGCTTACACTCGTGAATGCGCCCGTGCCGATGCCCGCTGCGCCAGCAGCGGTAAGCGATCCCAGCCCGGCGATGAACTTTCGTCGATCCATTGTATTTCGTACCTCGTTGGTTCCGAGCAATCCCGTGATTGCTATACAATAGCATACAACTAAGGGTAGGTAGTATTGAGTCGGCTGATAGAGTTCAGCCCGTTCCTGTGGTTCGCTTGCTGGGGAGATGCTATCACTAACACAGTACCTGCTGCTGTGCCCCGGTTCCGTTCACTCCTCAGGTCAGGCCTGAGAAAATACGTCGACGATGGAGTAGAAAACGAGGGTTGTCTATTTTCCCTGAATTTCGGGACCTGGACGACGATCTGACTACCTCGCCGCGTCGTACAAGCTACTCAGTTTAGTGTCAGATAGCGCTCGGCCGTACAGCCGCACGTCGTCTACGTCGCCTTCGAGGTTCTTCGAACGGTAGTGTTGCATCATCCCGAAGTAGGTCTCACCGTTCCGGACGGGAACGTCGCGGAAAACCCACGGCGGAGTCAAACCGCCGTCGCGGACCGTTTCCGCGCCTACCGGTGGGGGTCAAATAGCCGTAGTCAGATCATTCAGTCGGGAACCCGTAGGTATCCCCGTCACACTGCAGATCGCGGTAGTACACGTCTGCCGTGGTACCGCTCGTTCCGCCGCGACCCGCTGCGACGGTGATGAGCTCGGCGTCGTCCCCGAACTCGTCGGAAAGATCGGTTCCATCGGCGCTCCCGAGGCTCGGGTACCCCTCGGCAGTGAACTCTCGCCAGTTGTAGTTCGGGTTGTCCTCCGGGTCCGGGTTACCGGCGATCTCTTTGTGGACGTTCCGGCTAAGCCACGTTTCGTCCGAAGGCGGTGAGTTCAGGTGCTTGTTGTCATTTGAGGTGTGGAAGACCACATGTCGGGTACCGTCGGACTCGGCGATGAGCAGGTACACCTCGTCGGGCGCGGCACCCGAGTTGTCGACGCCCTCGTAATACTCGTAGACGAGGTCCGTCGTTCCGTCAGTCAGTTCTCCCAGCGTCGGCGGGTCATCGGGATTCAGTTGGACTGCCGAGGTAGCGAAGTCGGTCGTCTCACTTCCCGCGGACGTGACGTGTGCGACGTCCCCGGAGTCGGCCGGGTCCGAAGCGGACTCGACGCCCATCTCCGTGACTCCGTCCCCGTCGATGTCCAGCGTGTTGGCACCGGGCTTGACGAATCCGGCGCCGTAGACCGGACTGCCGCTGCCAACCGGACCGTCCAGCCACGTCGCGAGGTTGAGGACGGGATCGATGCCGTCCGCGATCACGATGTCGTCTCCCTCAGCACTGTTCGGTCCGTTCGCCGAACCCCACCAGTTACCGGCTGCATCGACACCGAGGTCGTCGTGATCGTGGCTGCCGCCCTTCCCGATCCTGAGACCGGTACCGTTGTCGTAGATATCGGTCGATTCGATGGTGATCTCCGTCTCGCCAGGCTTCGGATCGATCGAATCGCTCCCGATCTTCTCGATGTCGATTCCGGTACCGTTGTCGTAGACTTCGCTATCCTGTAGGACGTTGTTGCCGCCCTGCGTGAACTCGATACCGTTCGTCCCGCTTCCGTACACGGTGACGTCGGTCAGCGTGTGGTCGTCGCCGTGGATGTCGACGCCGTCGCCGCCACAGTTCTCGACAGTGAGGCCGTCGATCGTGAATCCGTCACTCCGGAAGGCCAGCATGCCTCCGTCGCCGTTGTCTACGAACTCGACATTACGGAACGTTGCATTCCGACACCACCCGTTACCGGATCCGACGCCACCGTTAGTGCCTAGCTCGCCGTGATTCTTACAGACGACGTTCTCGATAGTGTAGTCCTCCGCGTGCGCCGCGTAGATACCCGCCCGGTTGTCATCGTCGTTAACACCATCGATGGTAAGGTTACGAAGAGTCACACCCGACACTTCGTAGTGACCGCGTTGGCTCCGCCACCAACTCTCGTTAGTGAGGGAAGGATCGCCGCCTGCCTCTTCAGGTACAACGGGGTTGATAGTGACTGCCTCCTTTCCTCTCGCGTTGACACTCTCGAAGCTGGTGGGTCGGATGATGACGCCGTCTCGACTTTCACCTTCGATGGTGAGATCATCCTTGCCGATTCGGAGCTGTTCGTCGTAGACGCCGTCTTCGACGTAGATGGTTGTCCCGTCTACCTCGTTGATCGCGGTCTGGATAGAACTGTATTCCCCGTCGTCCGGGTTCTCGCTCACGACTGCGGCGTCCTCCCCGGACGGGTCGGTCGGGCTGGAGCTGTTCGGCACGCCGACGCTCGCGCTCAGCGTCGCCGTCAGGTTCTCCGTCCCGGTCGAACTGAGTGTGGACGTGTCGATGTGGACGCCCACCTCCACCGTCTCGCCGACCGGAAGTGTGACGACCTCGTTTGTCCCGTCGTTCAGTTCACGGTCCGAATTACTGTCGGGGTAGAACCAAATGTCGTCGTCGTCCAGACTCCCGCCGCTGAAGTTCGCCCAGACGTAGACGGGCTGGGTGCCTTGGTTCGTGATGCGGAACACGTCGTCGAACTCGTAGGTGGAGTCGAGTCCGAGGCCGTCACCACCGGCACTGCTTTCGGAGAAGTCCAGTTCGATTTGGTCACTGTTTATCGATGCGAACTCGCCGTTGGCGGTGCCACTGGTGTCCATCGCGAGGAACGCGCTGGCGTCCCCGGCGACGGATACACTGACTGTTCGGTCGGCGGAGGCACTCGTGAACGCCCCCGTTCCGACTGCTCCGGCGGCGCTGAGCGCTCCGATCCCTGCGATGAATTTGCGTCGGTCCATTGTCCGCTTGGTCCATTCCACCATAGGGTGGTAGTATTGAGTTCACTGAGAGAAATCAGCACGAACCTGTTGCTCTATGCTACCCTGTATGGATATAAATGACAAGCAACAGACAACGGCTGCGGTATCCACATTGGCGGTCAGAGGAACCCTGAACCGCAAAATATCGAGGAAATATACCGCTCGTACCACCGAACGGCCACCCTCCACACCGACAACAGCGGATCGACGTTACGCCGGGAATGATTCGACTGCTGTCGTCTGTCGGCCGAGCAGGGACGGGAACGTCCGAACAGAATGAGAGTCAGTCGGGCGTGATACTCGGCGTAAGCACGTCCGCGAGCGAAGACTGCTCGGCGGTGGCGTGGATCGTCGGCCCTTGCCCGTCCTTGAGCACGCGGCTCCCCGCGCTGCCTTGGGGTGTGTCGACGACGAGTCCGACGTCGACGTGGTCTCCGACACTGAGTTCGACGGCGGCGGTGTCGATGCCGGCGTCGTACTGGGGTTGACGCTGTCGACCGTCACCGTGGAGGTCGTCGAGATCGTTGTTGAAGTTCGCGAGACTGATCGCCGTGGCGTCGTCGCTCCACGAACCGACGTAGAACGCGTGCTGTTTGCTGCCGTTCCGACCGCCGTCCTCGGTGAGCCAGACGTAGACGGGCTGGGTTCCCTGGTTCTCGATGCGGAACAGATCCGCGATAGCCGTCACGGCGTTGGGGTTCACACCGTCTCCGAGCAGGTCGTCATTGCTGTCCGAAAAATCGGCGGAGAACTCACCATTCTGTGTCTCTACATAGTCGGAATTCCCGCTTCCCGGGACAGCACTCATAGCGAGGTATGCGCTACTATCGGTAGCAATTTCAACTGAGACGGAGCGATCAGCGCTTACGCTGGTGAACGCGCCAGTTCCAACGATGCCAGTTGCTGCGCTCCACCCGATGCCGGCGAGGAGGGTCCGTCGCTTCATAATTTGTTCAATGGAAACCCACCGGCGGAATCGAACCGCCGTGCGCCAGCGTGGGAAAGTTGAATTACTGGATAAACCTCAGCCAAGTAATTCCATATGGAAAGAGTGGGGGAAGTGGCCTACAGAGTTACCGGGGTATCGGCCGAATCAGCTACCGATTTGACGATCACCCTATCAAGGAGATCCCCTGGCGAAAGTTCAACATCTGAATCAATCCACTGCCCAGCCATCGTCGTATCGACGGCCATCCCGACTTTGACTTCGTCTCCGGCGGCAATACCTACCGCAGCTGCCCTGTCCCCGCTTGGCTGCTCCACTTCACCGTTGCCATTAAATGGGGCCGCATCGGCCGGTCGCTTGTCGTTCGGTTGATCGGGGCCTCGGTTATTCGGATTATTGGGATCCTCCGGCGAACTACCATAACTTATCCCGTCCCAAGTCCCGCTGCGGTCTCCTGGTGCGTAGAATCCGACAAAGAACATTCCCGTAGGCCGTTGACCACTCGTGAACTGCGAGCCGCCCGCAGGACCATTCGGATCCCCAATCTCTGAAAGCCAAACATACTGTTTCTGGCTTGACTGGTTCTTGATCTTAAATAGGTTATCGACTAACGTGACCGCATCGAGATTAAAACCAGAACCGTCGACAGTTCCCGTATCAAAGAGCTTGAGCTCGCCATCGTTGATACTGGTGTAATCTTGACTATTAGGTTCGCCGGAGATCTGGTCAAGTCCAAGGTATGCGTTAGCGTCCGGCGCAACGTTAACGTTGACACCACGTTCCGCAGTTACACTCGTAAACGCGCCCGTACCAATACCCGCCGCGCCAGCAGCGGTAAGCGATCCCAGACCAGCGATGAACTTGCGTCGTTCCATTGTCGTAGTCTCCGCGCCCCGAGCTTGCCCCGGGAACGCTTCATCCACCACATACCCCCCTTTGTAAGTAGTAATGACTCGGCTGACACGATTCAGACCTAACCAGTTAGATATCCTGAATGTCTCGGACCATCCCTGAGAACCACTCCCGAACCCACAGCCCCGCCCTGACCGCGCCTCAAGCCGGCCTTGAGACACTCACTAAAACCGGTTCTGTCGGTCGTTTTCGGCGATTCACCCCGATACCGGGAACAACGCCGAGAAACGGAACTCACGTGGTCGAACCGGCGTCGACGACGGCCGACACAGGGCTCGCTGGATGGCCGAACGGACACGCTGGTGACGTGTCTCTCCACTGACGGAGACTCGGTACGGTCAGCGAACAGTCAGGACGCCGCGAGACCGACGGAATCGGGCGTTTCAGGCGGAATAGCGATCACGTGGCGGTTTCGATCGCGTCCAGCGCGCGCTAGATCCGGTCGCGCTCGTGCCCGACACAACCCCGAGCAACCCCCCCGTCGTGTACGGAACTTTATGGTGGCTCCCGACTCACGCGCACCTTATGGACATCCGTGAGGCCGAGCGGGGGTTCGACCACCCCGTCATCGACGACGACACGCTGCCGGCGATGTTCGAGGCCAGCGCCGAGCGCAACGCCGACGAGGTGGCCCAGCGCTACAAAGGGGGGATCTACGACCGCTCGCTGGTCGCGGAGGACGTGATCCCTGAGGCGCCCCAAGGAGATTACGCCGACCTGCGCTACGCGGAGACCCGCGATATCGTGCGCAACCTCGCCGCCGGGTTCCGCGATCTCGGCGTCGAGGCCGGCGACCGCGTGGGGATCTTCGCCGACACGCGAATGGAGTGGGCCCACAGCGACCTCGGCGTGCTCGCCGCCGGCGGCGTGGTGAACACCGTCTACAGCGGCTCCTCCGAGAGCCAGACCGAGTACCTGCTGGGCGACGCCGGCTCCGAGGGTGTAGTCGTGGAGAACGACGACCTGCTGCGGACGGTGCTGAACGTCGAGGACGAACTCGATCTCTCCTTCATCGTCGTGATGGACGAACCCGCCGACGGCAGCGGTGCCGCGGGGGCGGTGCGAGACCGCGACGACGTGCTCACGCTGGGCGACCTGCACGAGCGCGGCGCCGAGGCGTTCGACGAGGACGCCTACGAGGGGTGGCTCGACGAGCGCGACGGCGACGACCTCGCGAGCCTCGTGTACACCTCCGGCACCACCGGCCAGCCGAAGGGAGTGGAGCTCACCCACTGGAACTTCCGGTCGAACGTGAACCAGTGCTACCGGCGGTTCGGCCCGCGGCCGGACCGCGACCCCGACATGCCGACGACCGACACCGACACGGCGGCGCTCTCCTTCCTCCCGTTGGCCCACGTGTTCGAGCGCCTCTCCGGCCACTTCCTCATGTTCGCGAGCGGGGCGACCATCGCCTACGCCGAGAGCCCGGACACGCTGCGGGAGGACTTCAAGCTGATCGCGCCGACGACGTTCACCAGCGTCCCGCGCGTGTACGAGAAGCTCTACGGCGCCGTGCGCGAGCAGGCCAGCGAGTCGCCCGTCAAACAGCGCATCTTCGAGTGGGCCGTCGACGTGGCCCGCGAGTACGAGCGCACTGAGAGCCCGGGAACCCTGCTCTCGCTGAAACACGACATCGGCGACAGACTCGTCTACTCCAGCGTCCGCGAGGCGCTGGGGGACAACGTCGACTTCTTCGTCTCCGGCGGCGGCAGCCTCTCGGAGGACCTCTGCCGGCTGTTCCACGGGATGGGGGTCCCGATCCTGGAGGGGTACGGGCTCACCGAGACGGCGCCCGTCGTGAGCGTCAACCCCATCGAGGACCCCAAACCGGGCACCATCGGCCCGCCGGTCGTCGACGTGGAGACGAAACTCGACGAGTCCATCGGCGTGATGGGCGACGACATCGAGGGGAAGACGGGCGAACTGCTCGTCCGCGGCCCGAACGTCACCGACGGCTACTGGGAGAAGCCCGAGGCGACCGACGAGGCGTTCGAGGCGGCCGACGACGGCGGCGAGCCGTGGTTCCGGACCGGCGACGTGGTCGAGATCCGGCCGGACGGCTACATCACGTTCCGCGAACGCGCCAAACAGCTCATGAAGCTCTCGACGGGGAAGATGGTCCCGCCCGGCCCCATCGAGGACGCGTTCGCCGACAACGAACTGATCGAGCAGGCGATGGTGGTCGGCGACAGCCGGAAGTTCGTCGGCGCGCTGATCGTCCCGGCGTTCGACGCGGTCCGAGCGTGGGGCGAGCGTGAGGGGTTGGACCTGCCCGACGACGACGCCGAACTCTGCCACGACGACCGCGTGCGCGACCGGATACAGGCGGAGGTCGAGCGGATCAACGAGGACTTCGAGAGCCACGAGCGGATCAAGCAGTTCCGGCTGGTGCCCGAGGAGTTCACCCCCGAGAACGACCTGCTGACGCCGACGATGAAGAAGAAACGTCGAAAGATCCTGGACCGATGGGGCGACGAGGTCGAGGAGCTGTACGAGTAGTCCGCGGTAGCCACGTTTAAGCCGACGCCACCGGACGCTTATCGTGTGAGGGCGAACGAATCAGCGACAGCCGAGGTGCCGTAGATGGCCGGAGAGGAAGCGGCCGCGCTGATCGCGGTCGTCGCGGGCATCATCGGCATCGGCGTGGTCGCGCAGGTGCTCTCGGACCGCTTCCGCATCCCGAGCATCGTGTTCCTGATCGCCGCGGGGATCCTGCTCGGCCCGGAGGGGGCGAACCTCCTCAACCCCCAGGAGTTCGGGACCACGGCGCTGACGGCCATCGTCGGGCTCTCGGTGGCGATCATCGTGTTCGAGGGCGCGTTCCACCTCCGGCTCGACGAGATCCGTGAGGCGCCCCAGACGGCGTTCCGCCTCGTCACCGTCGGCGCCCTGATCGCGCTGGTGGGTACGTCCGTCGCCGTCCACTTCCTGCTTGGCGTCGGCTGGCTGGTCGCCTTCCTCGTCGGCTCGCTGCTGGTGGCGACCGGCCCGACCGTCATCGCCCCCATCCTCGACGTCGTCCCGGTCCGGGACCGCGTCGGCGTCGCGCTCGACACCGAGGGGATCGTCAACGACGTGACCGCCGCGATCACGGCGGTCGTGATGTTCAACATCATCACGAGCCCGGCCACCGGCCCCAGCGCGATCGTCATCGACTTCGTCCGTCGGTTCTCCTACGGGCTGTTCGTCGGCGTCGTCGTCGCCGCCGTAGTGTACTACGCGCTGCAGTACATCGACCTCTCGCCGGGGAACGCCCCCCGGAACGCCCGGCTGCTCGTACTCGCGGGCGCGCTCGTCGCCTACGCGGCCGCGAACTACCTCGCCAGCGAGGCCGGCGTCGCCGCCGTCGCGGTCGCGGGCGTGCTGCTCGGCAACGCCGACGTCCCCTACGAGGAGGATATCGCGGCGTTCAAAGGCGACGTGACGCTGGTCGTGCTCTCCTTCGTGTTCATCACGCTGGCCGCGCTGCTCGACTTCGGCGTGGTGCTCGACCTGCTGTTCCCGAAGCTCGCAGTCGTCGCTATCGTCGCGCTGGTGCTCCGGCCGCTGCTGGTGTTCGTCTCCAGCGTCGGCGACCGGTTCACCCGGGAGGAGAAGCTGTTCATGAGCTTCGTCGGCCCGCGCGGGATCATCCCGGCGTCGGTGGCGACGCTGTTCGCCATCGAACTCCGGAGCGAGGCGGTCGGGATGCCCGAGGCCGCCGACGTGCTCGTCGGCACCGTGTTCCTGACCATCCTGCTGACCGTGCTGTTCGAGGCGGGACTGGCCCGCCAGATCGCGGAGAAACTCAACGTCATACCCATGCGAGTCATCATCGTCGGGGGCGGATCGGTCGGGCGCGAGCTCGCGACCCGCCTCGAAGACCGAGGCGAGAACGTCGTGATCGTGGAGAAGAACCAGGAAGTGCTCGAGAGCGTCCGTGACTCCGGGTTCACGGTCCACGCCGGGGACGGCACCGACACCGAGGTGCTCCAGTCCGCCGGCGCGGACAACGCCAAGATCATCGTCGCCGCGACCGGCGACGACGACGCGAACCTGCTGATCTCCCAGCTCTCCCAGTCGAAGTTCTCGCCGGACCGCGTGATCGCGCGGACGAACAACCCCGAGAACGTCGACGCCTTCGAGGAGCTGGGCGTGCGGACCATCTCGCCGGCGATGGCCACCGCACAGGCGATGGACGACTACATCGAACGCCCCACGCTGGCGGGCTGGATGCAGGGGATCGGCGAGACCGGCGACGTGCAGGAGATCGAAGTGACCGCGGATCCACTGATCGGCCAGTCGATCCGGGAGATCGGACCCGAACTCCCGGAGGGCTGTCTCATCGGGCTGGTCTACCGGGACGGGGAAACGTTCGTCCCCGAGGCCGACTTCACGCTCGAGCGCGGCGACCGCGTCACGTTCATCGGCCGGAAGGACGCCGTCCGCGAGGCGATGACGTGGGCCCATCCCGAGGAGTAGGGCGAAACGCAGCCGAGTGGGGGACCGCACGCCGGCACCAGACTCCACACGATGGCGAGAACTGGAGCTTCTGTCAACAGATCGCAGTCACAGTAACGTGAGTGCTTGTGCAGCGAGGAGATACAGAACGATCAGTACGCCGACCAACCTCAGTAGCGTGTACCCATCGATCTTCATAACGTAGAGTCGTTCTATTTTCGCCCAAGTAAATTTTTTATTATCCGATATCCAGCCGATGCCGGTCCGCGACGACAACCGTTTTCTCTCCCGACCACCGATCCACGATGATGGCGCTCTCCCGTCGCGCGTTCCTGCCCCTCCCGGTCGTCGTCGCGCTCGCTGGCTGTACGGCGCTCACCAACGACGAGGTCGAGATGGCGATCGAGAACCGGAGTTCCGGCGCGCGGGACGTGACCGCGACCGCGACGCCCGTCGCCGAGTACGACGCCGACGACCCACCGGAACCGGACTTCGAGGGGACGGTCCCGCCCGGTTCACGGCAGTTGATCCCGGACGTGGCACCCTCGCCCGACGCTGGTGAGGAGCCGATCCCCACCCGGGTCCACATCGTGACTGGGCCCTACGAGGACGTCCAGCGCATCGACGTGACCGGGACGGGGACGATCGACGTGCGGATCACGCGCAACGGGCTGGATGTGTTCTTCGCGCCGAAGGACTGAGAGTTCGTTTCTGGTGGTTTTGAGCGTGGAGCAGCGAGAAAGACGTGGCCACGACGACGGTCGCTCTCGGTTCGGGATTTTCTGCGGAGGTTCGACCGTACAGCGACAGCGACTCGAAGCATGTCCACTTGCGACCGCACCGCCCCGCACAGCCCTCGAACCTCCCCAGCCGATTCGCTCCTTCGCTACGCTCAGTCGCTCATCCCTCGCGCGCTCGTTCGCCCACGGAGGGGCTCACGTCGCGCGCCACCGCGGCGGCGGTGCGGTGGCGGTGGACGCCTCGCGGCCGGCAATCGTCGCCGGCCGCGGGGGGAGGGGTGGGGACTCGGCGCCCTGCCGGGCCTCGTGCCCGGCAGCCTGCGGTCGCAAGTGTGCTACGAACGAGATGCTGTTGCTGTCGCTGTCAGTCAAGATGCCGTTGCTGTCACGGTAGCCGACGATCCGGACACCGTACTCGCCGCGATTACCGCCCCAGCAGTCGACGACCACGCCCGCAACTCACTCCCACGGACCCGACACGGTTTTCCCGAATCACCGAGAACCCCGCCCATGATCAGCCGACAGACGCTCCGGGAGGAGCCCGAGCGCGTCCGGGACGCGCTCGACGCGAAGGGCGTCGACGACGTCGACCTCGACGAGATCCTCGAGATCTACGACGAGTGGCGCGAACTCAAAGCCGAGGGCGACGACCTCCGCCACGAGCGCAACGAGGTCAGCCGAACCATCGGCGAACTCAAACGCGAAGGCGAGGAGGAGGAAGCCGAGGAGGCCATCGAGCGCTCGAGCGAACTCAAGGAACGCCTCGAAGACGTGGAGGACCGCGCCGACGAACTCGAAGCCGAACTCGAGGAGCGCATGATGCGGATCCCGATGCTCCCCGACGACGACGTCCCCCGCGGGGCCGACGAGAGCGAGAACGTCGAGCGCCGGCGCGAGGGGTTCGACGACCTGCGTGACCTGCCCGAGGAGGTCACCCCGCACTACGACCTCGGCGAGGAGCTGGACATCCTCGACTTCGAGCGCGGCGCGAAAGTCAGCGGCGGCGGCTACTACTTCGCCAAAGGCGAGGGTGCCCGCCTCGAACACGCGCTGATCCAGTTCTTCCTCGAAACTCACCGCGATCAGGGGTACACCGACGTGTTCCCCCCGATCCCGGTCAACAGCAGGTCGATGGAGGGCACCGGCCAGTTCCCGAAGTTTACCGAGGACGCCTACCGGCTCGAGGGCAGCCACGACGAGCCGTACGACGACGACGACCTCTGGCTGCTGCCGACCGCGGAGGTGCCCGTCACGAACCTCCATCGCGACGAGATCCTGCTCGACGACGACCTGCCGCTGAAGTACCAGGCGTACTCGCCGAACTTCCGGCAGGAGGCCGGCGAGCACGGCACCGAGACCCGCGGGATCGTCCGGGTCCACCAGTTCAACAAGGTCGAGCTGGTCAACTTCGTCCGCCCGGAGGAGAGCGACGAGCGCTTCGAGGGACTGGTCTCGGAGGCGGAATCGGTGCTGCAGGCGCTGGGGATCCCCTACCGCATCCTCGAAATGTGCACGGGCGACCTGGGCTTCACGCAAGCCAAGAAGTACGACATCGAGGTGTGGGCCCCCGGCGACGACATGGAGGACGGCCCAGAGCAGGGCGGCCGCTGGCTCGAGGTGTCGTCGGTGTCGAACTTCCGGGATTTCCAGGCCCGGCGGGCGGGGATCCAGTACCGCCCCGAACAGCACGAGTCGGCGGAGTACCTCCACACGCTCAACGGCTCGGGCGTCGCCGTCCCGCGCGTGCTGGTGGCGATCCTGGAGTACTACCAGAACGCGGACGGCACCGTCGACGTCCCCGAACCCCTCCAGCCCTACATGGGCGGGCAGGAGGTCGTCGAGGGGCAGGAGCCGGTCGGGGAGAGCGCGGTTGGTGACGGGAACTGAGCGCTATTTGGTGAACGTTCGGAGATCGACGATCTCCCCGTCCGCGACGGTGAACAGGTCGACGAACGCGAACAGCTCCTCCCCGTCGTCGGCGAACAGCCGGCCGTGGGCCGCGACCTCCCGACCGCGCGCGTCGTCGGCGGCCTCGGGCAGGAACAGCGTGTCCACCGCGTGAACCGTGTCGGTTCGGGGTCGCTCTTCCATCATGAACTCCACGAACCGGTCGCGGCCCTCGATGGTCCGGTCCGGGCGGTCGTGGCGGAACTCTGGGGCGAGCACGGCCGCGAGCCCGTCGGCGTCCATCGCGTCGACCGCCTCGTAGTACCGCTCCACCGGATCGGTGTCGCTCATACCCCCAGTCCGGCCAGCGGCCCCAAGAAGGGGGCGGTCTCCGGGGGGCATTTGGCGCTCCGGCGCGCAGGCGGGGTGTGGACCTGCACGTTCGCTACGAGGGCGACGACGACCCCGAGAAATGCACCGCCCGGAAGCTCGCGCGGTTCGACCTCGCGGAGCTCCACCGCTCGGACCGCGCGACGCCGTACGGGGTGGTGCTCAACCCCCACGCCGAGCGTGCGCTGTCGCCCGCCGACCGCGAGGCCGCCGAGCACGCGCTGGTCGCGCTCGACTGCTCGTGGGAGTCCGCCGGCGAGAAGCAGTTCACCATCGACGGCGACCACCGCGCGCTGCCGTATCTCGTCGCCGGAAACCCCGTGAACTTCGGGAAACCGATGCAGCTGACGACCGTCGAGGCGTTCGCGGGCGCCCTCGTCATCCTCGGCGAGAAGTCCCAGGCCGAGCAGATCCTCTCGAAGTTCACCTGGGGCGAGACGTTCCTCGAACTCAACGAGGAGCCGCTGCGGCGGTACAGCGAGTGTGGGGACTCCGAGGAAGTCGTGGCGATCCAGCAGGAGTATCTGGATCGGTAAACCGGATGCGGCGATAGTGAACGTCGGGCAGCGGCCACAGTTCGGCTGTCGGCAGCTACTTCCCTCTTGAACGTTTATTCAGCCACGTTCACATGGCGGCGATAGATGTCGACGGGCTCACCAAGCGGTTCGGCGAGACCGTCGCGGTGGACGAGCTCTCGTTCACCGTCGAGGAGGGGGAACTGTTCGGCCTGCTCGGGCCCAACGGCGCGGGCAAGTCGACGCTGATCAACATGCTCGTGACGCTGCTCCAGCCGACCGAGGGGGCGGCGACCGTCGACGGCCACGATATCGTCGACGAGACCGCGGCGGTCCGCAACAGTATCGGGATCGTGTTCCAGGAGCGGGCGCTCGACGAGGAGCTCACGGGCGCGGAGAACCTCGCTTTCCACGCCCGGCTGTACGGGATCCGAGCCGAGGAACGCGCGGAACGGATCGACGAGATCCTCGACCTCGTGGGGCTCGAGGACGAGCGCGACGACCCCGTCGGCACCTACTCCGGCGGGATGAAGCGCCGGCTGGAGATCGGCCGCGGCCTGCTCCACGAGCCTGCGGTCCTGTTCCTCGACGAGCCGACGGCCGGGCTCGACGCCCACACGCGCCGGGACTCCTGGGAGTACATCCGCCGGCTCAACGAGGAGGCCGGCGTCTCGGTCGTGCTGACCACCCACTACATCGAGGAGGCCGAACAGCTCTGTGACCGTGTGGCGGTCGTCGACGACGGGCAGATCGCGGCGATCGACTCCCCCGACGCGCTCACCGAATCCATCGGCGGCGACGTGGTCAGTCTCGAATTCGACGGCGACACGGCGGCGCTCCGGGAGCGACTCGCCGCGCAGTCGTGGATCAGCGAGTACACCCAGGACGGCGCGACCCTCCGCGTGACGGTCGATCACGGCCGCCAGCGGATCGCGGATCTCGTCCGACTGGCCGACGACGCCGGCGTGCCGGTCACCGCCGTCGACGTGCGCGAGCCCAACCTCGAAACCGCGTTCCTCTCGCTGACCGGCGCGACGATGGCCGAACGCGAGGCCGACGCCGCTGGGGGCGAGCGCGAGGGCCGGGAAGCCGAGGCAACCGTCGGGGGTGACCGATGAGGCGCGTCGATCCGCTCTCGATCTACGCGCTCTGGCTCCGGGACCTGAAGCGGTTCCTGCGTACGCCCTCCCGGATCGTCGGCTCGATCGCGATGCCGCTGCTGTTTCTGGTCTTCCTCGGGTTCGGTTTCAGCGGCGCGGCGATCCCCGGCCTGCCCGAGGGCGTCGACTACCTCCAGTACCTCGTGCCGGGGATGGTGGGGTTCACGATGCTGTTCGGCGCCTCCTTCGCCGGGATGTCGATCCTGGCGGACCGGGAGGTGGGGTTCCTGAAGGAGATCCTCGTCGCCCCCGTCAGCCGCACGTCGATCGTGCTCGGCCGGATCGCCGGCGGGTCGACGACCGCGCTGGTGCAGGCGGCGCTGATCCTGCTGCTCTCGATCCCGCTGGGGTTCGAGGTCCGGAGCCTCCTCGCGCTGCCGATGGCGGTCGTCGTGCTGTTGCTGATCGCGACGACGTTCGTCGGCTTCGGCGTCGCGCTGGCGTCGCAGTTCAGCGACAGCGAGGGGTTCGGCCTCGTCGTGCAGTTCGTGATCTTCCCGATCTTCTTCCTCTCGGGCGCGATTTACCCGGTCCAGAGCCTCCCCGGCCCCGTGAGCGCGCTCGCGCTCGCGAACCCGCTGACCTACGGCGTCGACGCCCTGCGGGCGGTGCTGGTGGGCAGTTCGACGTACCCCCTCGCGCTGGATCTCGCCGCGCTGACCGTCTCCTCGGTCGTCACCGTCGCGATCGGCACCTACCTGTTCGAGCGCGTCGAAGCGGTGTAGGGGGGTGACCAGTCGATTTACCTGCGGCGGCGCGCTACCGTAACACATGGCCAGTTTCCAGATCGGGCGGATCTACGGCATCCCGATCAAGATCGACGTGACGTTCCTCCTCGTGCTCCCGCTGTTCGCGTGGGTGATCGGCTCGCAAGTGGAGTTCTGGGTCGAGATCCTGGGGATCCTCCCCGCCACCGTGCCGGGCGAGGCGCCGCTGGCCGAGGGGAACACCCCCTGGATCCTCGGCACGGCGTCGGCGATCGGGCTGTTCGTGGGCGTGCTGCTCCACGAACTGGGTCACTCGCTGGTGGCGATGCGCTACGGGTTCGAGATCGACTCGATCAAGCTCTGGCTGCTCGGCGGCGTCGCCCAGTTCACGGAGATGCCCGAGGACTGGAAACAGGAGTTCTCGGTCGCGGTCGCCGGGCCGATCGTGAGCGTCGCGGTCGGGGTGGTCTCCTACGCCGCGTTCGTCGTGACACCCGCGAGCCTCCCCGCGGTCCAGTTCGTGCTCGGCTACCTCGCGCTGGTGAACGTGATGCTCGCGGCGTTCAACATGCTTCCCGGCTTCCCGATGGACGGCGGCCGGGTGTTGCGCGCGCTGCTCGCGCGGAACCGCTCGCACGTCCGCGCGACACAGATCGCCGCGACGGTCGGTAAGGGGTTCGCGATCTTGCTGGGCTTCGTCGGCCTGATCGGGTTCGATCTGATCCTGCTCGCGGTCGCCTTCTTCATCTACATGGGCGCCTCGAGCGAGGCACAGCGCACCGTGCTGAAGGCGGCGTTCGAGGGCGTCACCGTCCGGGAGATCATGACGCCCGCCGAGGAGCTGAAAACCGTCGACGAGGAGACCACCGTCGCCGAACTCATCCAGCGGATGCTGCAGGACCGCCACGTCGGCTACCCCGTGCTGCGCAACGGGGAGTTCGTCGGCATGGTCACGCTCGAGGACACCAAATCCATCCCCGAGGTCGAACGCGACGCCTACCTGGTCGAGGACGTGATGAACTACGACGCGCCCACGCTCGACCCCGACAGCGAACTGATGGACGCGCTCGACGCGATGCAGTCCCACCGCACGGGTCGCCTCCCCGTCGCCGACGAGGAGGGGAACCTTGTGGGGCTGCTCTCCCAGACCGACCTCGTGATGGCGTTCAACATCTCCCAGACGAGCGGCGGGCTCGCCGGGCTGAGCGGGCAGGAACTCCCCCGCCAGCCGTAGCGTTACACCGCCTCAGGGCCCTCCTTCCCGGTCCGGATCTGCACCGCGTGGCTGACCGGGAGCACGAACACCTTCCCGTCGCCCTTCTCGCCGGTGTGGGCGGCGTCGCAGATCGCGGCGACCACGTCCGACGTGGGCACGTCCGCGACCACACACTCGATCTTGGCTTTCTCGTGGAGGTCGACGGTGTACTCCTCGCCGCGCCACTGCTCGGTCTTGGCGGGCTGTGAGCCCCGGCCGCTGACCTCCGTCACCGTCAGCGAGGGTGCACCCACCTCCGAAAGCGCCGCCTTCACGTCGCCGACTTTCTCCCGCCGGACGACCGCCATCACCAGCTCCACGTCCTCACTCATCGGTCTCACCTCCGTTGGCGTCGTCCGCATCGGCGATCTCCGGCGGCGCGCTCCCGCAGTCGACGATCCCGTCGGTCGGCGGCAAAGTCCGGCCGCCTGCTGCAGAGCCGTCGCGGTCGGGAATCGGCTCGCCCATCGGGACGCCGGTCGGGACACCGCCGTCGGTCTCGACGCGCCCGCCGTCGGCCCCGTCGGTCGGCTGCGACGGCCTCCCGCCGTCGGCGGTCACCGTCGGCTCGGGCGCGCCGTCGCCGGTGAACTCGGGGTAGACCGAGACGCCGTGTTCGCCCTCGTCGAGGCCGAGCTCCTCCTCCTCCTCGCTCACGCGCAGGCCGAACAGCGCGTCGGCGATCGTCAACGCGATCCCGGTACCGACCACCGCCCACGTTCCGAGGATCGCGACGCCGACGATCTGCATCAGCAGCTGATCGACGCCGAGGAACGCCCAGGAGCCGCCCTGGACGCCGAAGACAGGGATCAGGATCGTCCCCAGCGCGCCCGCGGCGCCGTGGACCGGGAACACGCCGCAGACGTCGTCGATGCCGAGTTCGTCCACGACGAAGCGGTACGTCGGGAGGACGATGGCGCCGCCGAGGCCGCCGAGGATCAGCCCGCCCCACCACGTCACGTGGGGGACCGCACCCGTGACCGCGACCAGCCCCGCAAGCAGCCCGTTCGCGGTCCAGAGCGGGTCGGGCTTCCCCTGGCGGTAGGCCGACATCGCCATCGCCGCCAGCGCGCCCGCGCCCATCCCGAGCGTGGTGTTCAGCGCCACGCGACCGAGCTGGGCGCTCAGCAGTTCGTTGCTGCCGTCGAAGATCGCCGAGGTGCCGACGTTGAACCCGTACCAGCCGAACGCGAGGATCAGCGTCCCCAGCACCGCAAGCAGCATCGAGTGGCCGGGGATCGGCTGGCTGTTGCCGTGTTCGTCGAAGCGACCCTTGCGCGGGCCGACCATGTACGCGGCCGTCAGCCCCGCGAGCCCGCCGAGCATGTGGACGACCGTCGCGCCGGCGAAGTCGAGGTAGCCGACGCCGATCAGGTCCGCGACGAAGCCGGGGTTGTCGCCCGCGGCCAGCAGGCCGCCGTCCCACGTCAGCCCCGTCGCGACCGGGTAGATCACCGCGGTCATCGCCGCCGCGACGAACACGTACGCGCCGAAGGACATCCGCTCGGCGACGGCGCCGGAGACGATCGTCGCGGCGGTCATCGCGAACACCGCGCCGACCAGCCAGCCGATCCAGGCGCCCGAGTCGGAGACGTAGGCGAACGCGCCCACGATGTCGAGCGGCGAGGTGCTCGTCAGCGCGGCGACGATCACCGAGAGGCCGAAGCCGACGAGGAAGTACGCCAGCACGCCCAGCGTCCAGTCGGTCATGTTCTTCATCAGCACGTTGCCCGCGTTCTTCGCCCGGACCTGCCCGGCCTCCAGCAGCGCGAACCCCGGCTGCATGAAGAAGATCAGGAACGCGACCACGAGCGCCCACACCGTGTTGATCCCCTCCGCGACCGCCGGCTCGACGGGCATCAGCGATCACCTCCGTGCTCGGACGCGATTTGCTGCCGGAAGTACGCACTGAATCCAGAGATATCCGCACAACTTTCGTGCTCTTCGGGTAAAACTGCTACGTTCGTTTCGTCCATTGCGGTCGAAGCTCTGCAGTTCGTGGTACGTAATAACTCGCTTGCGTATCTAAACTTCTGTCGTGAATATTGGTAGAGATAGCAAATAATAAGGTCATAACTACCGTATTCGTACTGTAAAATCGTGATAGATTGGTCGTTCCTGTCTCGTGTGGCCAGTCGTCGCCGTTCGTCGCGACGGGATCGTTCCCCGAACGGACGCGTTTTTACGCGCTGGCCGGCTACACTCCCGTAATCGATGACTTTCGAAGATCTCCCGACCACGCCCAGGTCGGAGGAACTCCTCGACAAGGCGTTCTCCCGGGCCTCCCGGACGGGGCGGGCGAAAGACCCCTACGAGGCACAGGAAGCGATGCTGCGCACGGCGGGGAACATCCTCTCGGACAACCTCCAGAACGTGGCCGGCGCCTGGCCCGACTTCGACTACGTCGACCCGTTCTACTACGAACTGGCCGACGCCATCGTCGACGTCGACCGCCTGCGGCAGGCGCTCAGCGAGGTGACCTGGGCCGGCAACCAGATCGAACAGCTCCGCGACGAGTACGCCTCGAAGATCCGGAACTCGGACACCGAGACCGCCAAGAAACACCGCAAACAGGCGTTCGCCCGGATGGCCGACATCATGGACGAGATCGAGGACGACCTGCGCGCGGTCGGCGACGCCCGGGACGAACTCAAGACGCTGCCGGACATCCGCCCGGACGAGCCGGCGATCGTCGTCGCGGGCTACCCCAACGTGGGGAAGTCCTCGTTCGTCAACACGGTCACCAACGCGCGCAACGCGATCGAGTCCTACCCGTTCACGACGACGGCGGTCCACGTCGGCCACTTCGACCGCGACCGGATCCGTTACCAGATCGTCGACACGCCGGGGCTGCTCGACCGCCCGGAGGAGGAGCGCAACGACATCGAGGCCCAGGCCGTCTCCGCGCTGCGCCACCTCGCCGACGCCGTGCTGTTCGTCGTCGACGCCTCCGGCCAGTGTGGCTACCCGCTCGACGCCCAGCTCGAACTGCGTGACGAACTCGAGGCGCGCTTCGACGCGCCGGTCGTCACCGTCTGCAACAAATCGGACGTGTCGACCGACGTCGACGCGGACGCCTACATGAGCGTGACCGAGGGCGAGAACGTCGACGGCGTGCTCGACAGCCTCGTCGAGGCCGTCGACTGGGAGCCCGACATCCCGCCCTCCCGTAACGCCTGAGGCGTCGACGCGTCGCTCCCCGACGCACCGCCCGCCGTCTCGACGGCGGTGTACCGCACCGCGACCTGCACGCTCTCGCCGCTTCCGAGCCCGAGACGCCCGTTCTCGATCGCGTCGATCCGTTCGGCCAGCCGGTCGGCCAGCGGCGGCGGATCGACGCCCGGCTCGTGCCCGACCACGACTACCACCCGTTCGGGGCTCCGGAACGGGAACGCGGCGCCGTGCTCGACCTCGAACGACACCAGCGACAGCGACGGCTCCTCGGTCAGCAGCGCCTCCGTCTCCGCGCGGGCGTCGTCCGCGAACGCCGCGCGCTGCATCGAGGCGTACGTCGCGCCCGCAAGCACCGTCGAGAGGATTAGCACCGCGAGCGCGAGCGCGCCGATACGTTTGATCGTGTCCTGTCGGGCCTCGCCGACCCGGAACCACTGCTCGGGCTGGTACCCCTGGTACCAGAACGTCGCCAGCGCGACGAGGTTGATCGAGAGGAAGTTCACCGCGACAAGCACCGCCGAGCCGACGACGGCGCCCGGTCGCCCCCACGCGATCCCGATGCCGACGACCGCGGTCGGCGGCACCAGCGCCGCGGCGATCATCACGCCCACCAGCGCCGAGGAGACCCCCGAGGAGAGCGAGAGCGCGCCGGCGATCCCGGCCGCGAGAGCGACCACCAGCGACGGGACGCCCGGGGAGAGCCGCTCGCGCACCTCGCCGATCGCGAACACCTCACCGACCCCCATCGGGACGATGTTCCCGAACCGCAGCACG
The DNA here is from genome assembly GCF_002025255.2 of Halolamina sp. CBA1230. Lineage (GTDB taxonomy): Archaea > Halobacteriota > Halobacteria > Halobacteriales > Haloferacaceae > Halolamina. Next base: position 2,155,660 of record NZ_CP054587.1, on the reverse strand, counting down.
GCCGCGAACGCGACCGCGCTCCCGACCGCAAGCAGCGCGCCCACGACCTGGAGTTTGATCCCCCGGAGGAACAGCTCGCGGTCGTCGACGACGCTGCCGACGCTGGTCGCCATCGCCGGCCCGATCAGCGGGGCGATCACCATCGAGCCGACGACGACCGCCGGCGAGTCGAGCAGCAGGCCTGCGGTGGCGACGACGGCGCTGACCGCCGTCATCACCATGAACGGCATCCAGTCCGGCGCGAGGTCCGACGCTCGCGTGACCAGCTCGTCCCGGGCGATGCGTTCGCCCTCCTCCCCCTCGGTCCACTCCTTCTCCAACCGCTCGTAGCGCTCGGAGACGACCGTCTCGGCGTCGAGCACCACCGTGTAGGCGTCGCGGTCGATCCCGGTCTCCTCGCGGAGCTGATCCAGGATCGGCTCGACGGCGTTGGTCGGCAGCGGGAACGAGACCAGCGCGGTGTATCGCCGGCCGCTGGTCTCGTCCGACAGCGCGTAGTCGATCCCGTTCTCGTCCAGTACCGAGAGCACGGCCTCGCGCTTCCCGGCGGGGATCATCACCTGTACGAGTCGCACGGCTGTGTCTCTCGGGGACCGGGCAAATAGGCGGCGGTGGGGATGGACGCCACCGCCGATGGACGAGAGCACAATCGTTATACAATTAAGAGAACAACGCCGTTATGGTTATGACAGAACAACGAACGAGGAGGTCATTCCTCGCAGGTAGCGCAACCGCATTGGCGCTCGGGCTCGCGGGCTGTACCGGCGGCAACGGCACCGAGACCGAGAACGGCGGCGACGGAACCGAGACCGGCGGCGGCAACGGGACCGAGACCGGGAGCGGCGACTCCCCGGCGGACTCGATGACCATCTTCCACGCGGGATCGCTCGCCCCCCCGTTCAGCGCCGTTGAGCCGCAATTCGAGGAGGAGTACGGCGTCGACGTGACGCGGGAAGCCAAGGGGTCGGTCGCCTCCACCCAGAAGATCACCCAACTGGGGCGGACGGCCAGCGTCCTCGGCGTCTCGGACTTCCGGCTCATCCGGGATCGGATCGTCCCGGACTACGGAAGCTGGTACGCCATCTTCACGACCAACGCGATGTCGATCCAGTACCGCGAGGACTCCCCTGGCGCCGACGAGATCTCGAAGGACAACTGGTGGGAGATCCTCTCGCGGGACGACGTCACCGTCGGCCACGCGGACCCGGCGGTCGACCCCGGCGGGTACCGCGCGGTGATGACCCAGCAACTGGGGAAAGAGGAGTTCGACGGCGAACGGCTGTACGACGAGTCGACGTACCAGCAGCTCCGTGAGAACTCGACCGTCCCGACGGGCACCGAGACGAAACTGAAGGGTCAGCTCAAAAGCGGGGGGCTGGACTACGCGTTCTACTACCAGTCGATCTCCAGCACGGCGGACATGCCGTACATCGACCTGCAGCCCGAGGTCGACCTCTCGAAGGCGACCTCGGAGTACGCGAACCACTACGCGAAGGCGGAGGTCGAGACCGACTCGGGGACGTTCACGGGTGCGCCGATCGCGTACGGTGTTACCGTTCCCGACGTGGCGGAAGCGCCCGACCTCGGTGCCCAGTGGGTTCGGTACTTCGCCACCGAACCCGGCCGCGAAGCCTTGCGGAACAAAGGCCTCCAGCCCGTCGATCCGGTCGTCGTGCCTGCGAGCAGCGAAGACGCCGTCCCGGATCGAGTGATGGAGGTCGCCAGCGCCCAGGAGTCGCTCGGGCCGCTGGAGCTCTGAGCCAGCGCGGTATGTTCCGGAGCTACACCAGTCGACCATGAGTGGCGAACCCGCCCGAGCCCGACTGTCGGCCCGTGTCGGCGGCGCCGCCGTCGCCGGCTTCGGCGCCCTGCAGGTGGTCGCCTTCGCGGCGGCGTACCTGACTGACCGGCCGACGTGGTACGGCCTGTTCATGGTCGCCAGCGCGACCGCCGTCGCGTACCTCGTCGAGCGCGGCCCGTCGTTCCGCTCGGCGGGCGAGCTGCTCGGGCTCCAGTTCGGCAGCCTGCTCGCCGGCTACGCCGTCGGCGCCCTGCTGATGCCCCTGCTCGTCGGTGCGTTCGGCGTCGTCGCCGCGGCCGACCCCACGGGTATCGGCTCGTTCGTCCTGGGGATCCTGAACGTCGTGTCGGGGACGCCCGCGTGGTACGGCTACTACGTCGCCGCGGCGATCCTCTCGACGGCGTTCGTGCTCGACGACGGCGGGTTCACCGTGGCGGCGGCGACGCTCGGGACCGTGCTGTTGGTGGCGCTCGGGCTCCCGCTGTTCCTGTTCGTCGCGCGCCAGCAGCCCGGGATCGTCGCGGAGAAGCTGCTCGATCCGGACGTCCACCGGATGCTGTACCTCGGCGTCTACGGCCCGCTGCTGGCGGCGCTTCTGAGCCTCGTCCTCGGGGTCCCGCTGGCGTACCTGCTCTCGAAGGGGTTCCCCGGCCAGCCGTTCGTCGAGAGCCTCGTCGACCTCCCGCTGGTGGTGCCCCACTCGGTCGCTGGCATCATCATCCTGTTCGGCTTCGGGCAGGGCGGAGCGTTCCCCAACGTCTCCGTCCTCGGGGAGATGGCGGGGATGGTGCTGGCGATGGCATTCGTCTCGGCACCCTACGCCGTGAACGCGACCCGGGAGGCGTTCGAATCGATCGATGACCGGCTGGGCTACGCCTCCCGAATCCACGGCGCGAGCGAGTGGGACACGTTCCGCCGGGTCCTCGGCCCGCTGGCGGTTCGGGGGATGGTCACCGGCGGCGTGCTCGCGTGGGCCCGAGCAGTCTCGGAGTTCGGCGCCGTCGCGGTCGTCGCCTACTCGGTGTCGTTCTTCTACCCGATCGCCGGCGAGCAGGTCACCGCCCAGCACGCGCCGGTGTTCGTCTACAACACCTACCTCCAAGGCGGGCTGTCGGAGAGCGGCGCGGTCGCGTTCATCCTCCTGAGCGTCTCGGCGGTCATCTTCCTCGTCGTTCGGTACCTCACCGACGACGGCGCCGCCGGGGGTGGCGTCGTATGACGGATCTCCACGCCGACGTGCGAGCGACGTTCACCGCAGACGGCGCGGAGGCGTTCACCGTCGACGCCGGCTTCGACGTCGACGACGGCGAGACGCTCGTCGTCCTCGGCCCGAGTGGGAGCGGGAAGACACTGCTACTCGAGACCGTCGCCGGCTTCCACGCTCACGAGGGGACGGTCCGGACCGACGAGCGGCGGGTGGACGATCTTCCGCCCGAACGCCGCGAGTTCGGGTTCGTCTTTCAGGACTACGCGCTGTTCCCGCACATGTCCGTGCGGGAGAACGTCGAGTACGGCACCCGCTACCACGAGCAGACCCGCGACGCCGACGCGCTGCTCGACGAGCTGGGGGTCGGCGACCTCGCCGAGAGGTACTCGCCGACGCTGTCGGGCGGGGAGAAACAGCGGGTCGCGCTCGCCAGGGCGCTCGCGATAACCCCCTCGGTGATGCTGCTCGACGAACCGCTGGCGGCGCTGGACGTACCGACGCGGCAGGCGCTCCGGGACGATCTGGCGGACGTGCTCGCGGACGTGACCGCGGTGTACATCACGCACAACCGGACGACTGCGCGGGCGATCGCCGACCGGATCGTCGTGATGATCGACGGCGAGGTGATCCAGCGCGGGACACCCGAGGAGGTGTTCGAGCGGCCCGCGTCGCCGACGGTCGCGACGTTCACGGGCGCGAACACCGTCGAACTCGCCGAGTCGTCGTCACTCCGGGCACTCCTGGACGACGACCGATTCGACACCGCCGATCACGCGGCGATCCGCCCCGAGGCGATCACGATCGACGGCGACGGGGGCGACGTTCGGGCCACGGTCGAACGCGTCGTCCGCGAGGACGCCACCAACCGTGTCACGCTGTCGTTCGACGGGGTCACGGTCGACGCCTTCAGTGCGGATCCCCCGAGCGTCGGGGAGGCGGTCCGGATCACGCTCCCTCGTGAGGAGATCCATCCCTGTTGACGCCGGCCGCCTTCGAGTCCGTACCGAGCTATTCCCTATCGCTTTATCCGGTTTACTGACCCGGCACGGCGACCCGTGAGCGTTAACCCCGGCAATCGGCTACGACTCCCCATGCCGTTCGAGAGCCGACCGGACCGCGGGGACGAGGTCGTCCTCGTCGGCCGGTCGAACGTCGGGAAATCCACCCTGATGCGGGAGCTGACGGGCCACAGCTTCGACACCGGGGGGAAGCCGGGGGTGACGCGCCAGCCCAACCACTACGACTGGGCCGGCCAGGACTTCATGTTCACCGACCTGCCGGGCTTTGGCTTCATGTCCGGCGTCGAGGAGCAACACCGTGAACAGATCAAGACCGACGTGGTGCGCTACGTCGAGGAGAACGCCGAGAAGATCCTCGCGGGCGTGCTGGTCGTCGACGGGAAAGCGGTGATCGACATCATCGACCGCCACCGCTCCAACGACGAGATCCCCCACGACGTGGAGATGTTCCACTTCCTGCAGGACGTTGGGATCGACCCCATCGTCGCGGTGAACAAGATGGACAAGGTCGACGACCGCGACGAGCGGCTGGACGACCTCTGTGACAGGCTCGGACTGTTCCCGCCGTGGCAGCAGTACCGAGAGAGGATCTGTCCGATCACCGCGAAAAGTGGGTCGATCGAGCCGCTGGAAGAGGCCCTCCGACAGCGCTTCCGCGACGCCAAGCGCGACGAACTCCTGCAGTTCGTCAGTTGACGGCGTCGCGTACGGCTGCCCGGAGGTCCGCGCTCCGAAGCGGTTTCTCGCGGAACACCACGCCCTCGGTGGCGATGGCGTCCTCGCGGACACCGGGCGAGGCCTCCCCTGCCAGCAGCACGACCGGCAGGTCCCGCTGGAGCACGCCCTCGACGAGCGCGGTCACGTCGTCGGTCACGGTCTCCGTGTCGACGACGACGGCGCAGGCGGGCAGCGCCCCCGACAGCACGGGGTTCAGCTCCGCCGGCGCCGTCACGGCGGTGACCTCGTAGCCCGCGAGGGCGTCGGTCATCAGCCCGACGTTCCGGCTGTTCTCCCCCACGACGACGACTCGGTTCGTGTCGGCGAGAGTCCCCACTCCCCCCGAAGCGGATTTCGACTCCATCGATGCACGTACCTCTGACACGGGCCCAGTGGGTAAGTTCCGTACCTAAGCAGTTTGGGTCCTGGCGTGGACGCGACCGAGCGCGGCCGTTCGCGTAACGCTCTTCCGCCTCGGCCCCCCTCCTTCGGGCATGTCTGCGGTCACCGGGCCCCCAACGGAGCTCGACGAGCGCCGTGACGAGCTCACGCCGATGCTCCAGCAGTACGTCGATCGCTGCCGGGAGCACGACGACGCGCTCGTGCTGTTCCGGGTGGGGGATTTCTACAAGACGTTCTGCGAGATCGCCGAGGAGGTCGCCCGGCTCTGCGAGCTCACGATGATCGAGCGGGAGGACTCCACGGGCACCTACGACGCGGCGGGGATCCCCGTCGACAACGCCGCGGAGTACGTCGAACGCCTGCTCGACGCCGGCCACCGTGTCGCCATCGCCGATCAGGTCGAGGACCCCAGCGAGACCAACGGGATCGTCGAGCGCGCGGTCACCCAGATCATCACCCCCGGCACCGTCGTCGACGACGAACTGCTCTCGCCGGATTCGACGTACGTGACGGCGGTCGTCGGCGCCGAGGAGAGCGAGGAGTTCGCGGTCGCCAGCGTCGACGTCTCCACCGGCGAGTGTCGGGTCGCCGCCGTGGCCGACCGAGCGGGCGCACGCGAGGAGATCGCCCGCGTCGGCCCCGCGGAACTGCTCGCGGGCCCGGACGCATCCGAGATAAATCCCGACTGCCCGGTCACCGACTGGGGCGGCGACGCGTTCACCGTCGAGGAAGCCCGGGAGACGCTCGATTCCTACGCCGACCCGGATCGGTTCGCGACGGTCGCGGTCCGCGCGGTGGGCGGCCTCTTGGCGTACGCCGAGTACACGCAGGGCGACGACGGCCCGCTCGACTACGTCTCGCGGGTGCAGCGCTACGACCCCGCCGACTGCCTGCGGCTGGACGCCGCCGCACTGCGCAGCCTCGAACTGTTCGAGAACCGCGCGGGCGGCGACCGCGACGGCGACACGCTGTTCGAGACGGTGAACGAGACGGTCTGTGCGCTGGGGCGCCGCCGGCTGGCGTCGTGGCTCCGCCGGCCGCTTGTCGACCGCCGGGCGATCGAAGCCAGACTCGACGCCGTCGACGAACTGTCGACCCGGACGCTCCTCCGCGAGGAGCTCCGCGACGAACTCGGCGCCGCATACGACCTCGAACGGCTGGTGTCACGGATCTCCCGCGAACGTGCGAACGCCCGCGACCTGCGCTCGGTCGCCGGGACGCTCGCGATCGTGCCGGAGCTGAAGGCAGCGCTCGAGGACGCCGACTCCGACCGCCTCGGGCGACTCCGCGACGACCTCGACGAACTCGCGGAGATCCGGGAGCTGATCGAGAGCGCGGTCGCCGAGGACCCGCCCCAGGAGATCACCGAGGGCGGCGTGATCCGCGACGGGTTCGACGAAGAGCTCGACGAGGTGCGCGCGACCGAACGCGAGGGGCGGGAGTGGGTCGCCGACCTCGAAGCGAAGGAGCGCGAGCGGACGGGGATCGACAACCTCGACGTCGGCCACAACCAGGTCCACGGCTACTACATCGAGGTGACCGACAGCCACCTCGACGACGTGCCCGAGGAGTACCGCCGGCGCCAGACGCTGAAGAACTCGGAACGGTTCGTCACGCCCGAGCTCCGCCGGCGCGAGGACGAGATCCTGGGCGCCGCCGAGCGCGCCGACGCGCTGGAGTACGACATCTTCCGTGAAGTCCGCGCCGAGGTCGCCGACGCGGCGGACCGCCTGCAGGGGCTCGCGGACGACCTCGCCGATCTCGATGCGCTGCTCTCGCTTTCGACCGTCGCCGTCGGCCCGGATTTCTGCCGACCCACGTTCCACGACGGCGACCAGCCACTCGAGATCGAGGCCGGGCGCCACCCCGTGGTCGCACAAGCCCAGGAGGAGTTCGTCCCCAACGACGCCGAACTGCCCGCGGGCAGCGTCGCGCTCGTCACCGGCCCGAACATGAGCGGGAAGTCGACGTACATGCGGCAGGTCGGCCTGATCTGCGTGCTCGCGCAGGCGGGCGGGTTCGTGCCCGCACAGTCCGCGAACCTGCCCGTGCTGGATCGGGTGTTCACCCGCGTCGGCGCCAGCGACGACATCGCGGGCGGGCAGTCGACGTTCATGCGCGAGATGAGCGAACTCACGGACATCCTCCACGACGCCACCGCGGACTCGCTGGTGCTGCTGGACGAGGTTGGCCGTGGCACCTCCACCGCCGACGGCCTCGCGATCGCCCGCGCGGCGACGGAGTTCCTCCACGACGAGGTCGGCGCCCGGACGATGTTCGCGACCCACTACCACGACCTGACCGCGCTGGCCGACGAGCGCGAACGGGTGTTCAATCTGCACTTCACCGCGATCCGGGACGGTGACGACGTAACGTTCCTCCACCGCGTCGACGAGGGGCCGTCCTCCTCCTCGTACGGCGTCGAAGTCGCACGGATGGCGGGCGTTCCGGAGCCAGTCGTCGACCGCTCGCGGGAGCTGGTCGAGGACGACGAGACGGCTGCGGAGGCGACGACCGACCCGGCGCCGGAACCGACGCAGGCCGCCACTGACGGCGCGGGCGTCGATTCGGGTGCGGAGGCCGGCGCGGGCTCCGAACCGTCCGATCCGGACGCCGCCCCCTCCCCACCCCCGGGCCAGCAGACGCTGCCCGGAACCGAGCCGGAGGGCGCCAAAGCCGACGAGGTCGCGGCCGAACTCCGCGAGCTCGACCTCGCTCGGACCACCCCCATCGAGGCGTTGAACCGCCTACAGGAGCTCCAGAACCGCGTCACGGACGAATGAGCGACGAGGCCGACCCGCGGACCGTGGAGCACCTCGACGAGGCGACGGTCGACCGCATCGCCGCCGGCGAGGTGATCACCCGGCCCGCGCGGGTCGTCGGCGAACTGCTGGACAACGCGCTCGACGCCGGCGCGGAGTCGATCCGAATCGAGGTCGACGGCGACGGCACCGAACGGATCAGAGTCGCCGACGACGGCCACGGGATGGCCCGCGGCGACGCCGCCCGCGCGGTCGAGCGCCACGCGACGAGCAAGCTCCGGGACGCCGCCGAACTGCCGGCGACCACGAGCCTCGGCTTCCGCGGCGAGGCACTGCCGAGCATCGCCGATGCAGGACGACTCGAACTGATCACCAGCGACGGGAGCGAGCCCGGAACGCGGCTCGTGGTCGACGAGAACGGGGATATCGAGGTGTCCGACGCTGGGCGCGCCCGCGGGACGACGGTGATCGTCCGGGAGCTGTTCGCGGACCGCCCCGCACGCCGCGAGTCGCTGGGTGGCGAAGGCGCGGAGTTCGCGAAGATCTCCGAACTGGTCGCGCGCTACGCGCTGACCCGCCCGGACGTGTCGTTCTCGCTCGAGCACGACGGCCGCGAGGTGTTCGAGACGCCCGGCAGCGGCGCCTTTGCCGACGCGCTCGCGGCCGTCTACGACCGCCACGTCGCCGCGCGGTCGACGACGTTCACCCACGAGACGACGCTGTCGGACGACGCGGACGGATCGGTCGTCCACGTCGAGGGTATCCTCGCCTACCCCTCGACCACACGCGCGGATCGATCACACCTCCGGACCGCGATCAACGACCGCCCGGTCGTCGACGAGGGGCTCCGCCGCGCGGTCGAACGCGGCTACGGCACGCTGCTGCCCGACGGCCGCCACCCGATCGTGGTCGTTTCGGTGTCGCTGCCGCCGGAGACCGTCGACGCCAACGTCCACCCAGCGAAGGCGGAGGTCGCACTTTCAGCTCGCGACGCGGTCGAGGCGGCGGTCGAGACCGGAGTGAACGACGCGCTCACGACCGCGGACCTGCGGCGCTCCGGCGAGGTCGCGATGGGACTCGAGGAGTCGCTCGCGCCGAAGCAGGACGACTCAGCGCTCGCCGACGCGGAAGTTGTCGGGCAGTTCCGCGAGACGTACGTTCTCTGTGCCGAGGACGACGACCTGCTCGTGATCGACCAGCACGCCGCCCACGAGCGAGTGAACTTCGAGCGCTTGCAGGCCGCCGTTTCGGGCGAGGCGATCGAACGCGCCGAGCTCTCGCCGCCGGAGACGGTCTCGCTCTCGCCCGCCCAGGCTGCGGTCGTCGAGGAGCACGCCGACGAACTCGCGGCGCTAGGGTTCGACGCCGAGCCGTTCGGCGGCACGACGGTGAAGCTCTCGTCGGTCCCGGCGCCGCTGGGTCGCCCCGCCGACATGGGGGCGTTCCGTGAGACCCTCGCGGCGCTCGCGAGCGGCGACGATCCGGATGATGCTCGTGAGGACGCACTGGTTGATCTGGCCTGTCACCCGTCGCTGAAAGCCGGCGACGCGCTGGAAACCGAGGAGGCACAGGCGCTCGTCGAGCGACTGGGACAGTGCGAGCAGCCGTTCGCCTGCCCGCACGGCCGGCCGACGGTGCTCAGTGTGACCGAGGAGACGCTGGCTGCGGGGTTCGAGCGGGAGTAATCACCGCTACCACTCTTTACAGTCCGGACAGACCAGCGAGTCCGGATCGAGATCCGGATCGTCCGTCGTCCCGCCCTCGCCCGCGTGCCAGCGCTTCTCTACCACCGCGCCGCAGGATGCACACTCGGCGCCGTCGGGCGTCGACGTGTAGGTGAAGGTGGGTTCCTCGGCGGTTTCGGCGTCGCTAGAGTCGTCGGAGTCCGGAGCGTCGTCCGGGTCGGGCGTTCCGTCCTCGGCGTCGCTCGGCTCGTCCTCGAGATCGTTCGCCCCGTCGCCGGCGTCGTCCCCGCCGCCCCCACTCCCCGCGAAGTCGGTGAGGCTGGCGTCGTCACTCATGCTCCCGAGTGAGGGCGGCGGGGGGTTAAGCGCTGGCGTCCCGCAAGCGAACCCTTTTCACCCGTGACGGGCCGTTACCCGGGCATGGACCCCGGACACCCGCTAGAGGGGATGACCGACCTCTGGGACGACACCATCGACGACATGCAGGCCACCGCGGCAGAGCTCCGGGAGGAGGGCTGGGACACCGTCGAACTCCGCCCCGGCGCGGTGACGCCGCTGCCGCGGCTGGCGACCGACGAGGGGTACGAGGACGACCGAACGGGGTTCGACGTGCTCGTGCCGGGCAACGAGTTCGAGGCGGTGCAGGAGGCCGTCGACGGCGCCGAGTTCGACGAGTACGAGGCGTACAACGCGCAAGCGAACGGCGTCGTGTTCGCCGTCGTCGTGATGAAAGCCGCCGACGCGGGCCGGGCGGTGCTGATCCCGATCTACTACGAGATCGACGACGCCGAGGAGACGGTGCTGCGGATCGAGGACGCGGGCGAGAGCCGACTGTACGTCCGGCCGCTGGACGACAGCGAGCGCGTGCTGTTCGTGCAGCGACAGCCCGAGGCGCTGCTACCGGGCGAGGCGTAGCGCGGTCGCCCACGGGCGCCGGAACGGGCGGTTTCGACGTGTTTTTCAGCCGCGGCCGAGATTTTCGCATATGGCCGAACTCAAGCTCGTCGTGTCGGACCCCGACACGGGGACCACGTACCAGACGGAGGTCGACGGACAGGACGCCAACCGCTTCCTCGGGCGCTCGCTCGGCGAGGAGGTCGACGGCGACGTCGTCGGGCTCTCGGAGTCGACGCTGAAGCTGACCGGCGGTTCTGACGCCGCCGGCCGACCGATGCGGGAGGACGTCGCCGGCTCGAGTCTGAAGGAGCTGCTGCTCGAGGGCGGCGTCGGCTACCACCCCGAGAAGGACGGCGAGCGCCGCCGCGTCACGGTGCGTGGCGCCGAGTTCAGCGAGGAGAGCGCGCAGGTCAACGCCAAGGTCGTCGGCGACGAGGACGTCGCCGCCGCCTTCGGCGAGGGCGCCGACGAAGACGAGGAGTAAGTTCTCACTCGATTTTCGATGCCCGATCGCATCCCCAGCGACCACGCTAGCGTTCGCACCGAACGGGCGGAAGTCGCCCGCAGCGGCGGCACGCGCCGGCCCTGCCTGCGACTGCCGGCGGATCTGACCCTCGACCCCGGCTCGTTCGTCCGCGTCGTCGTCGACGGCGAGGAGTACCACGCGGAGATCCGGGATGACCGCTCGGGGTTCCTGCTCCGTGGCGCGTACGACCTCAAGAGCGAGGCCCGGGACCCGGGCCGGGCGGCGAACCGACTGGTCGAGTGGTTGCAGGAACAGGGGCGCGAACAGGGCGACCCCGTCGAAGTCGACGAGATCGACCCCGGCGAGCGCTATGGCCTCCGGCTGCCGGGCGAGCGGGCGTTCTACCGCGACACGAGCGGTCCCGGTGGGTCGTTGCAGGATATCGCGAGCGATCTGGACGGCGGTCGTGGGAGCGACGATGCCGACCCGTTCGACCTCGACTGAAACGCGGTCGGTTTTTCCCGTTCAGGCGCGTCGTCGGGGTATGAGCAAACTCTCGGAGTTCCTCGCGGGCGAGCGGCTGGAGGACGTGGCGCTGTTCCTCGCGGAGGACCAGTTGGACGAGGCGGGGAAGCTGGCCGACGCCGGCGAGGAGGTCGACGGCGGCGTCGTGCTCGTCCGCCCCGGTGACCAGGGACGGAAGCTGTTCGACGCCGGCACCGGGCAGGACGCGATGGGGTTCGCGAAGGAGGCGATGGGCGAGGGCGGCAGCGTCGACGCCGATTTGGCCGGTGGTGAGTGTCCGGAAGGGGACGGTGAGGAGCACGAGGTCCAGTACGTGTTCGCGTTCGCCGAGGCCGAAAACCCGGAGGTCGGCGGGATGTACGCCGACGGCGACGTTATTCATGCGTATGCGAAGTGCTCGTGTGGGGAGTCGTACTCCGAGAAGTGGGTCGTTGGGTCGCGTTCCGAGGAGTAGTTCGGGGTCGGGTTTTCGGGGTGTTCTGTCGTTCCGGAACTGCGTTTTAGGGTGGAGCAGCGACCGCAGACAGCGACGGCAACAGCGTCTCGGTCGTTGACAACTGGGACAGCGACAGCTCCTCGATGCTAGACCACTTGCGACCGCAACCGCGACGCACAGGCCTCGGACCTCCCCAGCCGACTCCCTCCTTCGCTTCGCTCAGTCGGTCGTCCCTCGCGCGCTCGTTCGTCCACGGAGGGACTCACGTCACGCGCCGACAGCGACCGCAGTGGCGGTGGACGCCTCGCGTCGGCGACCTGTCGCCGACGCGGGGGGAGGGTTGGGGACTCCTTTCCAGCGCCGGACCTCGTGTCCGGCGCACTGCGGTCGCAAGTGGTCTACGAACGAGATGCTGTTGCTGTCGCAGTTGCGGTCTCAGAAGTCAACGATCGAGATGCTGTTGCCGTAGCGGTCGTCGACACCATCAACCCAATCCCCGAAAAGAGCGCGCTCCCGAACGGCACTCACCGAGTGAACCGCCTCGGGGTCAAGCCCCGTGGCATTCGCCTCGACAGCCTGTAAATCAGTCCGACTCCTCAGCCAACTCCTCGAACGCGCGCCGGATCACGGTCCGCGCGGCCTGCCCCTCGGTCGTCCAGTGCTGGGCCATGTCCAGCATGTCGTCGTAGATGTCCGGCTTACAGCCCGCCGCCTTCGGGTGGCCGCCGCCGTTGACCTGCCCGGCAACCTCGTGACAGCGCTCGAACCCCTCCGACCCCCGGATCGACGCGCTCCCCGAGGGTTTGACGATCACCGCGGCGTCACAGCCCTGCTCCCGCAGCGCCTCGGCGACCTCGTTCTGTGAGCAGCGGCCGTACGTGACGCCGACGGTCCAGTCGCCGATCTGTCGCTCGTTGGCCCGCGAAACTGCGGCCTCGATACGGCGCTCCTTCTCCACGCGGCGGTGGTCGACGTAGTCGAGCACCGTCTCCGGGAGCGCGGCGCCGTACTCGCCGACGACCGTGGCGTACTCCTCCGGGCCGCTCCAGTAGGCGTAGTCCGCGAGGTCGTCGCTGCGCTCGTCCTGCTTCAGCCAGAGGTCGTGGTCGCGCGTGACCTCCGCGAGTTCGGCGTAGCGCTCGTCGAACGCGTAGTCGAGCGAGCGCAGCGCCACGTCGGTCGTACACTCCTCCTCGCTGTCGCCGATCACGAGGTCGACGCCCGCCGCGCGGACGCTCGCCTCGAGTTCGTCGGCCCACTGGTGGTGGTCGAACCACCGCACCTCGCCGCAGCGCTCGACCAGCGTCTCCAGGTCGTCGGCGATGTACTCGTAGCTGTCCGGGCAGATGTCACAGACGTACAGGTCCGTCCCCTCCTCGACGTACTCGGCGACGAACTCCAGCGACTCCTCGATATCGCCCGGGCCCGACGCGACGAGCGCCACCGTCGAGCGCTCGTGTGGCTCCTCGTCCTCGCCCTTCTCGTCGTCGTCCTCGTCCGGCTCCTCGTCGGCCATCTCCTGGGCCAGCGCCTCCTCGAAGGGGGCCACGTCGAGCGCGGCGTCGCGGGCCTCGCGGATCAGCGCGACACAGCCCAGGCCGTCGGCGTCGGAGTCGGTGATCACGACGGCTTCGGCGCCGTCGACGGCCTCCTGAATGCGTTCCTCGGTGCGATCCTCCGCCAGCGAGTCGGGGTAGAAGAAGCCCTTCCCAGGCAGCAGCGAGCGCCGGTGCAGGGAGAGCTCGCTCGTCTCGATGAGTTCGTCGTCCATACCGGAGCGACGCCCACCGCGCGTAAAAGCGGCGTGGAACCGCGCCTCCGGGTCGATCGGCGCGATTCGAGGCCGGCTCAGTGCTCGTCGACCGCCTGCGCCGGGCTGAAGTTCGCCGGCAGTTCACATGGGTTCTCCATATACGTCGGTCCGATTCCGATCGTCCCGTTTTCGTCCTCAGAAAGGCTTCCGACCTTCACGACGGCGCCGACACAGCCGGGGTCCTCGTGATTGTCGCCGTAGTACTGCTCGTAATCTCTCTCCGTGAACGTATATTCCCAATCTTCGCTTTCCCGATCATCGTCTTTCCCGTAGTGAACGGCACGGACGGTGTACTGGCCCTTCTCGTTCGACCAAACCGGATCAATGATCGTCCACGCACCCCCATCATCGTTATCGATGGCAGTCAGCGAAATCTCTCGGTCAAGGAGAATTTCGTCGTCTCGTTTTACCGATAGCCGAATCTGATTCGGTTCGAAAGAGTAGTTGATTACCTCGATTCGCCCTAGAACCGTTCCAGACCCGCCAAATCCGGGGACTGACGAACATCCGGCAAGAGCCGTGCCAGCAGCCACGGACACGCTTCGGAGTACATTACGACGCTTCATTGTTTCCCATACAGATCGTATGCATTAAAACTCTATCTGTCTTGTGAGAAAAAGATCCGACGCTACAGCAGCAAGTCACAGAACTCACTCGAACCCGGACACGTCTGGTCTCGCTACGCGGCGGACTCGGCAGCGTCCGTGTCGCCCTCGCCTTCGCCCTCCAACTGCCGGACGGTCAGCACCGGGACGGGACAGCGCCGCACGACGCTCTCGGCGACGCCGCCGATCAGGTAGCGGTTCTCGCCGTGGCGCCCGCGTGTGCCGGTGGCCACCACGTCGGCGTCGACCTCGCGGGCGTAGTCGGAGATCGCCGCGGCGGGGCGGCCCTCCCGGACGGCGGTCGTCACGGCGCTCTCCGCGCGGGTGGCGACGTCGGCGACGGCGTCCTCGCCGTCGTCCTCCAGTCCGGCACGGAGCTCCTCGCGGACGCTCTCGGGCGAGGACTCGATCTGCCCCTCGTCGACGACGAACAGCGCGTACACGTCGGCGTCGAACTGCTCCGCGAAATCGAGCGCCACGTCGACCGCCCGCTGGACGCTCTCGGAGCCGTCGGTGGCGATGACGATGGTGTCGAACATACGGGTTGATTCGGGCGGTGAGGGATAACTCCGACGGGGCTGATTCGTTCTCTGCGGGTTCGGTTCAGTTGGTGTGTGCGGCAGAAGGATGGCTGTTCGCTTTGGTCTCGGGTTTGCTAGCGTTCCCGAAGGAAGGTGTCCCAACACCGTGAAAGCCCCTGCCCGCTCGGCGTTGCCGGGCGGCGACGCCGCCCGGCTGCTGGCGATTCCTTCGGAATCGCCCGGGCTGCGACTCGCTGTGCTCCTCAGTCGCTTCGCTCCCTGCGGTGCTTACGTCGTCTCGCTCGCCGAGCGGGCAGCCCCTTTCAGCCCCGCCCGACCGCACAGCCCACGGACCTCCCCAGCCGACTCCTTCGTTCACTCCGTTCACTCAGTCGTCCCTCGCGCTGATCGCGCCCCGAAGGGCGCTCCTGCTTCGCGCCACCTCGGCCGCGGTGCGGTGGCGGTGGACGCCTCGCGCTCGCCAGCGGTCGGCGAGCGCGGGGGGAGGAGTGGGGACTCCGAGCTGTGTCGGGCCTCGTGCCCGACACCCTGCGGTCACAAGTGGTCATGCATCGAGCTGCTGTTGCTGTCACCGTAGCCGTCCCAGAAGTCGACGATAGAGATGCTGTTGCCGTCACGGTTGCTGTCCCAGTAGCCAACGATCGAGATGCTGTTGCTGTCACCGTAGCCGTCCCAACAGTCAACAAACCGGATGCCGTCTGCGATCTATCTATCCAACACTCGAGAACCGAATCATCACGAACGCTCTCAGAAGCTACTTCCGCCCGCCACACACCACTCCATCCATGCGCACCGACATCGGCAACGCACTCGGCGGCGACCCCGAACTCACCCGCGACGCCCTCGACGAACTGGACGCCGACGTGGCCGCGGCCCACGAACGCATCGCCGACGGGATAGCCGACCGCGAGTTCGGCTACCGATCGCTGAACCTCCCCGAGACCGCCGACCCCGAGCGCATCCGGAGCGCCGTCGCCCCCTTCGCGGACAGCGACGCCGTCCTCACGGTCGGCATCGGCGGCAGCGCCCTCGGCGCCGCGACGCTCGCCAAGGGGCTGGAGAGCGACGTCGACGCCTACTTCCTCGACAACGTCGACCCCGAACACACCACGCGCCTGCTCGACTCGCTCGACCTCTCCCGAACCGCCGTCAACGTCGTCTCGAACTCCGGCACGACCGCGGAGACGCTGTCGAACTTCCTCGTCGTCCGCGAGGCGATGGAGTCCGCGGGCGTCGACTGGACCGAGCGGACGTTCGTCACCACCGGCCCCGAGGGGAACCTCCGGATCCTCGCCGAGAAGCACGACCTACCCGCGCTCGACGTGCCGGAGGGCGTGCCGGGCCGCTTCTCCGTGCTCTCGACGGTCGGCTTGGCGGCGGCGGCGATCCAGGGCCACGACATCGAGGCCGTGCTCGCGGGCGCCGCCGACGAGCGCGAGCGGCTGGCGGGGTCGCTGTACGACTCGCCCGCCTACGCCTACGGCGCGACGGCGTACGCGCTGGCCGAGCGCGGCGCGCTGACGAACGCGTTCATGCCCTACGCCGAGTCACTGGAGACGTTCGCGGAGTGGTTCGCCCAGCTGTGGGCCGAGAGCCTCGGCAAGGACGGGCAGGGCCAGACCCCCGCCCGCGCGCTCGGCGCGACCGATCAGCACTCACAGGTCCAGCTGTACCGCGCCGGCCCGCGGGACAAGCTCGTCACCCTCGTGCGACCGACCGAGCGCGAGGACCAGGGGATCCCCGATACCGATCTGGAAGGGCTCTCCTACCTCGGCGGCCAGTCGCTCGGCACGCTGCTCGACGCGGAGTTCGAGGCGACCGAGGCGAGCCTGACGGCCGCC
Organism: Halolamina sp. CBA1230; assembly: GCF_002025255.2. GTDB lineage: Archaea > Halobacteriota > Halobacteria > Halobacteriales > Haloferacaceae > Halolamina. The sequence continues at coordinate 2,138,942 of NZ_CP054587.1, read as the reverse complement.
GACTGTCCGAACGTCCGGATCGAGATCGACCGCGTCGACGAGCGGGGGCTGGGCGAACTGCTGTTCGGGATGGAGGCGGCCTGCATCTGCTACGGCGAGCTCGCCGAGCTCTCGACGTTCACCCAGCCAGCGGTGGAGTGGGGGAAGAAGGCGGCTCGCGGCCTGCTCGGCGGCGGGGAGTTCGCGGAGGCCGAGGCGGTCCGCGGGAAGGATCGACTGGTCGTGGAGTAGCGACCCCCGGCGTCGACGCCCGACCGTCACCGCTTTGCCCGGGCAGCGGCTTGATCGGGGCGATGAGTGAGTCGTCCTCGAACTCCCGAATCCTCCGGGTCGGGCAGGCGATCGCACTGTTCTTCGCGGGCGTGCTCGGTCTCAGCCTCGGCAGTTCGCTGTGGATCGGCGCCGCGCCGGCGCTGGGCGTCGCGGAGAGGACGACGGCGTACCAGATCGCGAGCACCGTCGTCCGGTATCTCGGCTTCGTCGTCCCGGTCGCGCTGTTCGTCGTCGCCGCGGGCGACCGTGATCTGCTCTCCGGGGACGTGCCGGACCGCCGCGAGGCGCTGCTCGCGATCGGCGCCGTCGTCGCGCTCTACGTCGGCCAGATCGCCATCCTGTGGGCGTTCTCGCTGATCGACGTGGCGCCCTCACGGAACCCCGCGCTCGACCCGGAGGTCCACGCGCCGGCGTACTTCCTCCTGATGATCCCCGTCTCGCTGCTGGTCGTCGGGCCGGCCGAGGAACTGCTAGTCCGTGGCGGGCTGCAGGGCGTACTGCGCAAGAGCTGGGGTCCGTGGCCGTCGATCGTCGGCGCGAGCGCGCTCTTTGGCTCGCTGCATTACATTGGCGGCGGCAGCGGCGCACTGGCGTACGTCGCGTTCTCCTTTCTGCTGGGGATCCTGCTCGGCTACCTCTACGAGCGAACTGGGAACCTGATCGTGCCAGCCGTCGCTCACGGCGGCTACAACGCCGCGCTGTACGCGATCCAGTACGGGCAGGTGGCGTAGTCGTCGGTAGTGAGAACAGATCAGGCGGGGTTCTTGCGGGTGAGATCGCTGCCACAGATCGGGCAGCGCTCGCGGTCCTCGTCGAACTCGCGGCCACAGCCGGCACACTGGAACGTCCACTCGCGCTCCTCCTCGATCCCCTCGCGGGCGATCACCTGGACGTCGATGTCGAGCTTCTCGGCGACGTTCTGCATCGCGTAGTCGTCGGTCACGAGCGTGGCGCTGAGTTCGAACGCGGTCGCGAGCAGGCGCGTGTCGGTCTCGGATATCTCGTCGGCGTCGCCGGTCTCGCCGGCGGCCCGGCGCACGCGGTCGACGGTTTCGTCGGCGGGGAGGTGGAGCTCCATCCCCGCGCCCTCCATCGCGTCGAAGCGGTACTCGTTCCCGCCCTCGAGCTCCTCCTTCACGAGCGGGATCGAAACCTGATCGTCCTCGGTGTGGTACTCGTGGATGAACGCGGACGTGTCGAGGACCTCCATCCTTACCGTTGAATGACGATGTAGTCCTTCACGGCCTGTACCCGGGAGACGGGCACCCGGAACCGGCCGCCCTCGTCGCGCTCGAAGTTGATCTTCCCGCGGGGGGTGTCCTCGTTGGGCGAGACCAGCAGATCGTGGAGCTCGCCCGTCTTGAGGTCCATCGTGATGTTGTACAGCATGCCCAGCTCGGTGCCGTCCGATCCCATGACTGCCTTCCCCGAGAGGTTCTCGGCGAGTATATCGGCCATGCGCAGCAAAACAGGCTGTGGCGCATTGAATGTTACCCCACGACGGTGGCGCGGGGTATCCTGCTCTCGGGAGGGCAGGCTTCCTGTTTCGATGACGTGACTTCTCGGAACTCGTCGGCGTCCGTCGACGCCCGCGGAGAGTCGAAACAGGTAACTGGCGCCCCCGACTCCCTTCAGCCAAGAGACGTTCTCTCGGTGATTTTCGATGCCCGACGCCAACCCTGACACTGACGCGGACGCTGATCCCGGATCGCTCCGGACGCCCATCGTCGCCGTGCTCGGCCACGTCGACCACGGGAAGACGAGCCTGCTCGACAAGGTGCGCGGCTCGGCCGTCAGCGAGGGCGAGGCCGGCGCCATCACCCAGCACATCGGCGCCACCGCCGTCCCGCTCGACACCGTGTCGTCGATGGCCGGCGATCTCGTGATGGCCGAGGACTTCGACCTGCCCGGCCTGCTGTTCATCGACACGCCGGGCCACCACTCGTTCTCGACGCTGCGGGCCCGCGGCGGCGCGCTCGCCGACATCGCCGTGCTCGTCGTCGACGTGAACGACGGGTTCCAGCCCCAGACCGAGGAGGCGCTGGACATCCTCCAGCGCACCGGCACGCCCTTCGTCGTCGCCGCGAACAAGATCGACACCACGCCGGGCTGGAACCCCCAGCCCGACGCCCCGGTCCAGCAGACCTACGAGGCCCAGACCGACCGCGCCCGCGAGCGATTGGACGAGAACCTCTACGAGATCATCGGCCAGCTCTCCGACGCCGGCTTCTCGGCGGACCTCTACTGGCGGGTCCAGAACTTCCAGGGGAACATCGGCGTCGTCCCCGTCTCGGCGATGACGGGCGAGGGGATCCCCGACCTGCTCGCGGTGCTGATGGGGCTCTCCCAGCGCTACATGAAAAACGAGATGGAGATCGACCTCCAGGGCCCCGGGAAGGGGACCGTCCTCGAAGTCAAAGACGAGAAGGGGTTCGGCGCCACGCTGGACGTGGTGCTGTACGACGGCGAGATCGAGGAGGGCGACCGGATCGTCGTCGGCGGCGTCGAGAGCCCGATCGTCACGGAGGTCCGCGCGCTACTGCGCCCGAAGGCGCTCTCGGAGATCCGCACCGAGGCGGAGTTCGAACGCCTCGACTCGGTGCAGGCTGCCTCCGGCGTGAAGCTCGCGGCGCCCGATCTGGACGACGCGATGGCCGGCGCACCGGTCCGCGTGGTCCGCGGGCGGCCGCTGGAGGACGTGATCGGCGAGGTCAAGGAGGAACTCTCCGAGATCGAGGTCGACACCGCCGACGAGGGCGTGGTGGTCAAAGCCGACACGCTCGGCAGCCTGGAGGCGATGGCCAACGCGCTCCGGGAGTCGGAGATCCCCATCCTCCGCGCGGAGGTGGGCGACGTCGCGCCGCGTGACGTCGCGGTCGCCAGCACCGCCAACGAGGCCGAGCACCGCGTGATCCTCGGCTTCAACGTCGACGTGCTGCCCGACGCCGAACGCGAGATCGACCAGCAGGACGTGCGGCTGTTCAACCACGACGTGATCTATCAGCTGGTCGAGGATTACGAGGCGTTCGTCGAGGAGCGCCAGCGCGAACAGCAGGAGACCGTGCTGGACAAGATCCACCGCCCCGCCCGGTTCCGCATCCTGGAGGACCACACGTTCCGCCAGAACGACCCCGCGGTCGTCGGCGTCGAGATCCTCTCGGGGACGATCGAGAACAACCGCCGCGTCGCGAAGTTCGAGGACGGCGAGTCGGTCCGAGTGGGCGAACTCTCTGGGATGCAGGAGCAGGGCGAGGACGTCGACGAGGCCCGCGCGGGTAGTCGGGTCAGCATCGCCATCGACGGCCCCACCGTGGGTCGGGATATCGAGGAGGGCGACGAGCTCTGGATCGACCTGCCGGAGAAACACGCGAAGATCCTCGAACAGGAGCTGAAAGAGGAGATCCCCGCGGACGAACGTGAGGCGCTGAACGCGTATCTGGAACAGATGCGGAAGCGCGATCCGTTTTGGGGGAAGTGAAAACCAGCCGCGGCAAGCGACCGGCCGAGGCCTCCATGCCTCGGCTATCGAGCCTACGCCGCGGCTGTGTACCACCGATCACGGCGAGCGACCGGCCGGCCGCGTCGGCGGCCGGCACGGAGCCGATGCCGTGATCGTGTAGCAGCAAACCGACGAGTGACCGGCCGGCCGCGTCGGCGGCCGGCACGGAGCCGATGCCGTGATCGTGTAGCAGCAAACCGACGAGCGACCGTCGCTCCGAACTGCTGATTCCCACGAAAAGTGACCGCGGAACTTCGACCGTCTACCGTGCGACCGGAACCGGGTCGTCACCCATCGCGTACATCACCTGTGCGGCAGCGCTGGCCGCGAGCCCCTTCGCCACTTCGTCGCGGTCGGCGTCGTCGAGCCCCGCCTCGATGTCGTCGGCGTCGGGCTGGAACCCGGCGCTGACGGGGTGGCCCGCCGGCGGGCGGACGGCGACGGTCGCCTCGGGCCCGTCCGAGCCGTAGGTGAGTTCGGAGCCGACGACGTACCCCTCGGGTAGGTAGGACTCGGTACGGGAGACGATCCCCGCCACGGCTCGCCGCAGCCCGCGTTTCTCGTCGGGGGAGAGCTCGATATCGGTCGACGATCCCCCCATGATACCCGGAGCTCCGGCGAAATCAGTCCCGTTCATCTCGTCGGTCTTTGGCGGTATCCACTGATAAAGTCACCGACGGTGGAACCGACCGGGACCCGCCCACGGCGCCGCACTCAGGAGCCGCCGTCCGACTCCGGGAAGGCGTCGTGGTCGACCTCGTAGATCGTCACCGCGCCGCCCTCGAACGCGACCGAGAACGCCTCGCGGTCGAACGAGCGCAGTTTGTCGCCGTAGCGCTCGCGCTCGTTCGGGCCGACGTAGACGTACGTCACGTCGTAGCGCGAAAGCATGGGAGCCGCGCGCTCCCAGTCGGCGGCGTAGATCGCGTCGACGTCTTCGACTCGGCGCTCGTAGGCCTCGGAGCCGCGGTACTCGGCCTGGTGGTCCCAGCCGACGACGGTCGGCAAGCCGGAGAACGTCGACGCCGGACTCGTCCAGCCGTAGGAACTGCCGGGGGCCTCGACGATCGTCGGCCGGCCCGAGCGGTCCTCGAGCCACCGCAGCGCCTCGTACTCGTTGGCGTGGTAGTTCTCGACGGCTTTCAGCCCGTCGAGGGAGGGTTCGTAGCTCCCTTCCGCGACGGGGCCACCAATCTCGGCGGCGAACATCATCACGGGGAACACCGCAGTCGTGAGGAGGACGCCGACGACCAGCAGGACCGTCAGCGTCGAGGTCAACGCCGCGCCGGAGTCCGGCGACGACGGGACGTTCTCGCCCAGTGCCTCGACCTGTGACGCGAGTCGCCCGCCGTGGTGTCGGAGGAGCGCGACCGACGCGACGGCCGCGCCGGCGGCGCCGAGCGTCCACGCCTGGACACCCACCTTCAGCGAGGTGTTCCAGCGCGGGTTGGCGATCAGCGGCAGGCGGGCGTGGGCCAGTTCCAGCGCGGCGAGCAGCCCCGCGCCCGCGACGAGTAGCACCATCCCGAAGCCGGCCCGCCCCGAGCGGACGAGCAGCCAGCCGGCGACGATCAGCGTGCCGAGCAGCGCCAGCACGGCGACGTTCTCGAGCAGCGCCGCCGCGGCGACGGCGCCGAGAGCGAGCACGCCGGCCGCCCCGAGCCACGGCGTCGGGATGTCGTCGACCGCGGGCCAGCCGCGGGTGGCGACGTACGCCGCGAACGTGGTCACCAGCCCGCCGTACAGCACGAGGAACGCGGGCAGCGGGCTCCGCGGCGGGAGGAACCCGATCCCCTCGTTGTTCGGCACGTGGCCGAAGATCAGGAACGGCGAGGCGATCGCGACCCCGATCGCGAGCACGATCACGGCGGCGACCGCCGCGAGGGCGACCCGCCAAAGTTCGTGGCCCAGCCACTCGGCACGGCTCTCGGGGGCCGAATCGGGCTGGAGACGGTTCGCGAGCGAGTCGGGGAGCAGCGTCGCGGGGTGGGCGTCGGCGGCGCCGACAGTCAGCGCTGCCAGCCCCGCGGCGGTGGGGAGCGACCAGGTGTTCATGAAGCCGAACAGGCCGGCGACGGCGCCGAGCCCGCCGAACACCAGCGCGAGCCGGCGTTTCCGCTCGGCGGCGGGGGTGACGTAGTAGGCGAGGGCGAGCGCCGCCGCGAACATGACGTACGGGTTCGCGAACGTGTGGCCGTGGAGGTCGGCTTTCACGAAGGAGTACAGCGGCACCTCCTGGATCGTCCCCGGGACGACGTAGCGGGTGTACCACCAGCCCCAGTCGAGCGGCTGGGAGAGGTTCTCGACGGTCGTCGCGAGGTCGCCGCCTTCGAACCGCTCGGCGACGAAGCCGAACGCGGCCTGTTCGACGATCCCGTCGACCGCGTCGGGGAGGTACGGCGTCGCCAGTCGGATCGGGGTCGTCGCCGCGCCGCCGAGCGCGACGAAGAAGGCACCCGCGACGCCGCCGACGCGGAACGAGCCGCCGCGGCGGGAGACCACGGCGCCGCCGACGCCCGCGGCGACGACGAACAGCATCCCGTAGAACGTCGCGATGCCGAGGTTGAACCCGTAGCGCATCGCGGTTCCAGTCAGCATTGAGAGGCTGGCGACCTGGAGCTGGGTGCCGTAGTAGTACCGCAGCGGCTTCCCGGCGAACCAGGGGTCCTCGGGCGGGAGCGCCTCGGCGCTCTCGAGCGCGTTGACCAGCGCGAAGTGGAGGAACTGCTCGCCCCCCGCCGGCGTGATCGCGGGGTCGGCCGCGCGGAAGGCGAGCATGATCCCGAAGCCGACGGCGAACACGCCGTACATCGCCGCCACCGCCGGCCAGTCCGGGCGCGCGCCGCGACGCCACGCGAAGACGGAGGCGACGAGGACGAGTCCCAGCCCAATCAGGAGCGTGTGGAGGCCGAACGTGAGTTGGCCGATCCAGAAGATCAGGATCGCGAAGGGGACCAGCGCGGTCGGGAGCGCGAACGCCGCACCCTTCCGGGGGAGGTGCCGGAAGAGGGCGGCGGCGATGGGCGCGCCGATCGCCGTGAACGCCGCGACGAGAACGAGATAGGCGAGGACGGGGAGCCACTCCATGGATGTGGGTACACGCGGATCGTTTTGGTCTTTCTGGACGCTTCCCTCTCTCTGACCGCTGGCGGTGCGGTGGCGCGAAAGCGGGCGCGGCTTCATGCCGCGTCTCAGCGCGAGGGACGAGGGAGCGAACGAACGTGAGCGACCGAGTCGGCTGGGGAGGCGTGTGGGCTGTGCGGTCTGGGTGGGGCTGAAAGGGGCTGCCCGCTCGGCGAAGCACGACGTTGACGAGAGCGAAGCTCTCGTCTGCCAACCAGAAATCTCCGATTTCTGGTGACGACGCAAGCACCGCAGGAGGGAACGAAGTGACCGACGAGGAGCGCAGCGAGTCGCGCGAGCCGAGCGGGCAGGGGCTTTCACGGTGTTGTTGACGCCGACCAGCCACTCAGAGCACAGAACTAACTCCGAGCGGGCAGGGGCTTTCACGGCGTTACTGATCCAATCCGCTCGTCTGCCGGTAGAAGCAAGTCAGAACTGCGTTTTCACTGTACGGCTACCACCGTTCACGCCTCCAACAAATCGACCGAAAACTCAACAGATCGGTTCGCTCTCGCCGTACGCCGCCACCGCCACCACACACGTGTGCTCCCCCGGCACCGCCTCGGCGGACTCGATCAGCGTCTCCTCGTGGTCGAACGTCCACTCCCGGAGCTCCCGCCCCGCCGCCAGCCCGGCCTCCAGTCGCGCCTGCACGTCGGTCTCGGACTCGGCGTCGGCCTCGTAGAACAGCCCCGGGCCGGGGCCGGTCGCCCAACCCACGCCGGCGGCGACGGTCTCCGGGCCGACCGCACTCGACTCGGCCTGCACGACGTGGAGACGGTTGCCCGCCGGGCCGAGATCCGGTGCCTGCTCGGCGGCGGCCACCTCGGCGTCGGCCGGGACGACCGAGGAGACCGGGACGAGGTTGTAGTTGTGGAGGTTCGCGTCGGCCAGCGCGGCGTCGTAGGCGGCCTTCTCGGTCGGGCCGGTGCCGGCGCCGATGACGACGTGGATGCTGCTGCTCACGGGCGAAATCGGCGCCGCGCGGAGAAAGGGGCTACGGACTCAGCCGGGGTAGCGCGCGAAGACGGCGAACAGTCCGACGAGCGCGAACAGCCCTAGCGCCGCGAGGGCGCCGACGTAGCCGACGGCGACGGTGCCGAGGGCAAGGCGACCGTCCCAGCCGTCCGGTTCGGCGGGGTCCCACCAGCCGAGCGCCGGGACGATCACGCCCAGTGTGACCCACGCGGCCACGAGCAGTCCGGGCGTCGCGAGCACGAGCCACCAGCCGCCGACCGTGCCGGTGACGATCCCAGGCGCGAACGCGACCAGGACGTGGACGACCGCGTACGCCGTGACGCCGAGGAGGTAGTTCGCCCCGCGACTGTCCGTCGGGCCGGCGTCGAGCAGCCGTTTCGTGGATCCGAACAGCAGCAGCGGCGCCAGCGCGGCGGCGTCGAACAGCCAGAGGCCGAGCAGGAGGGGGAGGGCGACCGGGTCCATGCGGAGATGGGCGACGGGGCCGGTAAGTGTCTTCCGGGTGTCAGCCCGGGAACCCGACCGCGATGACGACCACGACGAGGACGAGCGCCAGCACGCCGATCGCGACGGCGTAGGTGAACGTGCCGAGCGTCAGTGCGATCCGGCCGTCGTACTCGTCGCCCTCCTTCGGGCTCCAGAGGCCGAGCAGCGGGAGCACGATCGCGACGGCGACCCACCACAGCACCACGTTCAGCAGCGTCATCCCCGCGAGCCAGGCGAGCACGTTCCGCTCCAGACTCCCGCCGTGGAGCGCGACGGGGAACAGCACCCACAGCAGGTGGGTGGCCGCGAACGCGGTCGCCCCGACGAGGTAGTTCGGGACGAAGTAGTCGGTCGGCCACGCCCGAAACAGCCGCCGGACCGCGCCGGAGAGCAGCACGAGCGAGAGGGCGACGGCGTCGAACAGCCACAGGATCAGCAGGAACAGCAGGATGTCGGGGAGGATACCGGGGACCATACCCGGCATCGTGTCGATGCCGTGAAACGCTTTGTGGTGCTACCGTTCCTCGACCGTGCGGTCGTCCAGCGCGATCAGCAGGCTAGCCGCGGCAAGCACGCCCGCCATCGGGAGCACGAAGACCCAGAGCACTGCCTGGGGCAGTCCGAGCAGCGCCAGCAGCCCGGCGCCGACGGCCGCGAGCCACGCTCGCCCGGTGACGGCCCCAGCAGTGCCCAGCACGGCAACGCCGCCGAGGACGGCGAACAGCGCCAGCCGGAGCGGGGTGTAGCCGGGGCGGTCGAGATACACGACGAGCACGCCGAGAAACAGCAGCAGCGCCGCCATCGCCAGTCCGCGGGCCGGCCGGCTCCCAGTGATCGAGGGACGGTCGCCGCCGGCGCTCATCGGCCGTTACTGGAACGCGACCGGGCCGGTCGTCGGCGCCTCCTCCGAGGCCTCCTCGAGCTTCTTGTGGGCGTCCTCGAAGTCCTCCAGCCGGACGACTTCGCGGTCGTCGCGGATCGCGAACATCCCGGCCTCGGTCGTGAGGGCGGCGATGTCGGCGCCGGAGTACTCCTCCAGCTCCTCGGCGATCCGGTCGAAGTCGACGTCGTCAGCGAGGTTGAGGTCGGACGCGTGGATCTCGAGGATGCGCTTGCGTCCCTCGGCGTCGGGCTTGGGCACCTCGATGAGGCGGTCGAAGCGGCCGGGGCGCAGGATCGCCTCGTCGAGCATGTCGAAGCGGTTCGTGGCGGCCATGATCCGCACCTCGCCGCGGTCGTCGAACCCGTCCATCTCCGAGAGCAGCTGCATCATCGTGCGCTGGACCTCGGCGTCGCCGGAGGTCTTCGAGTCGGTCCGCGTGGTCGCGACGGCGTCGATCTCGTCGATGAAGATGACGGCGGGCTCGCGCTCGGCGGCGAGCTCGAACAGGTCGCGGACGAGGCGCGCGCCCTCGCCGATGAACTTCCGGACCAGCTCGGAGCCGGCCATCTTGATGAACGTCGCGTCGGTCTCGTTGGCGACCGCCTTCGCGAGCATCGTCTTCCCCGTCCCCGGCGGGCCGTGGAGCAGCACGCCGCTGGGCGGCTCGACGCCGACCTCGCGGAACGTCTCGGCGTTGATCAGCGGGTCCTCGACGGCCTCGCGCACCTCGCGGATCTGGTCGTCGATCCCGCCGATGTCGTCGTACACCACGTCCGGCGACGCCTCGACCTCCATCGCCTGTGCCCGGGCGTCGGTCTCGTCGTCGAGCAGCTCCTGCACCGAGAACGAGTCGTTGATGGCGACGCGGTCGCCCGCCTCGACCTCCCCCTGCAACGCGGGCGAGAGCTCGGTTAGCACCTCCTGGTTGTTGCCGTGCTGCTTGATGACGACGCCGTCCTCGGTCAGTTCCTCGACGGTCGCGAGGTAGAGCGAGGACGTTTTGAGCGTCTCGTTCCGGCGTTTGAGCTGGTCGACCTCCTCACTGAGCTCCTCCTTGCGACCCTCGGCGTCGTGGAGGCGCTCGCTCAGCTCCTCGTTGACCTGAACGAGCCGCTCGAAATGTTCCCGGATCGCCTCCAGCCGCTCGGCCTGGGACATCTCGGGATCCAGGTCGAGCCGGGGACGGTCGGGAAGGGACGGGCTGCGTGACATCTCTCTGTCCGGGTTTGGTGGTAGGCGTAAATGTGCCTTTGGGTCGGGGAATCTCCTCGTCCGGGGTTCGAATCGGCGCCGCGGCAGCGTCGACTACGCCAGATCCAGCAGGTCCGCGGCGTCCTCGAGCCGGTCGCCGTACACCGATAGCGCGGACTCGATCGGTTCGGCGCTGGTCATGTCGATACCCGCGATGTCGAGCACGTCGATGGGGTACTCGCTGCCGCCGGCTTCGAGCGCCGCACGGTAGTCCGCGGCCGCGGGCTCACCTTCCTCGCGGATCTCCTCGACGATCGCGACCGCCGCCGAGATGCCGGTGGCGTACTGGTACACATAAAAATTGTAGTAGAAGTGGGGGATGCGCATCCACTCCTTGGCGATCAGGTCGTCGACGTCGGCGTTTTCGTAGAACGTCTCCTTCAGGTCGCCGTAGATCTCGTCGAACGTGTCGGGAGTCAGCGGCTGGCCGGCCTCGGCGCGCTCGTGGATGCGCTGCTCGAAGTCCGCGAACATCGTCTGGCGGTACAGCGTCGAGCGGAACCGCTCGAGGTACTGATCCAGCGCGTGGGCGCGGATCTCGTCGTCGTCGACGTTCTCGAGCAGGTAGTGGGTGAGCAGCGTCTCGTTGACCGTGCTCGCGACCTCGGCGACGAATATCTCGTAGCTGGAGTACTGCCAGGGCTGGGCCTCGCTCGCGAGCTCGGAGTGCATCGAGTGGCCGAGCTCGTGGGCCAGCGTGTACATCGAGTTCACGTCGTCCTGGAAGTTCATCAGGATGAACGGCTGGGTGTCGTACGTCCCCGAGGAGAACGCCCCCGAGCGCTTCCCGCGGTTCTCGTACACGTCGACCCAGCGGCTCTCCAGCCCCTGCTCCATCCGGGCCTGGTACTCCTCGCCGAGCGGTTCGACCGCCTCGACGACCCACTCCTTGGCCTGCTCGTAGCTGATCTCGGGCCCCTCCTCGCCGGTGAGCGAGGTGTAGAGGTCGTGCATCCCGAGCTCGTCGACGCCCTGGGCCTGCCGCTTCAGGTCGGCGTGGCGCTGGAGGTAGTCGAGGTTGTCGTGGACCGTGTCGACGAGCGTGTCGTACACCTCGGTCGGCACGTTCGTGTCGTCGAGGGCGGCCTCGCGGGCGGTGTCGTAGTTCCGCGCCTCGGCGAGCTTCACGTCCTTCTTCGTGCTGTTCTGGAGGGCGGTGCCGACCGTGTTGCGGTAGTCGTCCCACGTCTCGTAGTACTGCTCGTACACCTCGCGGCGGAACTCGCGGTTCTCGTGTTTCTGGAGCTTCGTGAAGTTGCTCTGGGTGATCTCTACCTCCTCGCCGTCGGGCTGCTCGACGGTGGGGAACGTGAGGTCGGCGTTCGAGAGCATCCCGTAGATGTCCGACGGCGCGCCCGTGACCTCCGAGAGGTCCGCGAGGAGCTCCTCTACTTCGGAAGAGCGCGTGTGCGGTTTCATCCGCAGCGCGTCGTCGAAGTAGTGCTCGTACTCCTCGAGCGCGGGCTCCTCGTCCATCAGCGCCTCGACCTCCTCCCAGTCGAGCTCCTGGAGCTCGGGTTCGAGGAAGCTGGTCGCGCTGGAGGCGTCGGACTGCAGCGACTCGGCCTTGGCGGCGAGCGCCTGGTACTCCTGGTTCCGGGTGTCCTCGGCGGAGCGCAGGCGGGCGTAGGCGGCGACTTTCGACACGTCGCGCATCACGTCCTCGTACTGCTCGAGCAGTTCGGCCAGCGTCTCGGCGCTTTCAGTCGCCCGACCCTCGTACTCCCGCAGGTCGTCGATGCGCGCTTCCACGTCGTCGTAGGCTTCCTCCCAGGCCTCCTCGTCGGGGAAGATCGACGCCAGATCCCACTTGTACTCCTCCTCGATATCCTCGCGTTCGGGGACGGTACTCATCGTGGGTCCGTAGTGTCGGATCAGGTGGTAAGTCTTCGCACTTCAGGCGGCGAAGCGGCGTCCCTCGGCGGTTCTTGCTGCTTCCGAGCGGGCGCGTCGTCGCCGGTCGGAACGACTTTGCGTCGCGCTTACACACGCCGGAGCATGGACGGATTCGACGCCGCGATCGGGCGGACGTGGACCGACGAGCGGCCGGGGGAGTTCCTCACCGACCTCACCGCCATCGGGAGCCGGATGGGCGGGAGCGAAGGGGAGGCCCGGGCCGCCGAGGTCGTCGCCGACGCGTTCCGCGACGCGGGCGTCCGCGAGGTCGAACAGGACCCCTTCGAGATGCAGGCCTGGCAGCGCGGCGACTCCTCGCTCCGCGTTCACGGGCCGGTCGAGCGGGAGTTCGAGACGGTCGCGCTCCCGTACTCGCCGGCGGGCGAGGTGGAGGGCGAACTAGTCGACGCGGGCTACGGCACGCCCGAGGAGATCGACGACCTCGACGTCGAGGGGAAGGTCGTCGTCGCCTCGACCACGACGCCGGAGGGCGGCCGGTTCATCCACCGGATGGAGAAGTTCGGTTACGCGATCGGCCAGGGCGCCGAGGCGTTCGTGTTCGTCAACCACGTCCCCGGCCAGCTACCACCGACTGGGTCGCTCACGTTCGGCCGCGAGGCCGAGGCGCCCGCGGTCGGCGTGAGCAAGGAGACCGGCGCGTGGCTGACAGAATTCGCGGAGGACGACGCCAGCGTCCGCCTCACCGTCGACGCCGAGACGACGACCGGCCAAAGCCAGAACGTGCAGGGACGGCTCGGCCCCGAGACGGACGAGGAGCTCCTGCTGCTCGCCCACTACGACGGCCACGACATCGCGGAGGGCGCGCTGGACAACGGCTGCGGCGTCGCGACGGTGCTCACGGCCGCGCGCCTGCTCAGCGAGGCCGAGAACGAACTGGACCGCGGCGTGCGCGTCGTCGCCGTCGGCTGCGAGGAGGTGGGGCTACTCGGCGCGGAACACCTCGCGGAGTCGGTCGACAAGGAGGACGTCGCCGCGGTGGTGAACGTCGACGGCGGCGGGCGGTTCCGCGACCTAGTCGCGCTTACCCACACCTCCGAGTCGACCGGCGCGGCCGTCGAGCGCGTGAGCGAACGCGCGAACCAGCCGATCGAGGTGGAGTCCGACCCCCACCCGTTCAGCGACCAGTGGCCGTTCGTCCGCGCGGGCGTCCCGTCGGTCCAACTCCACAGCGACAGCGGGGAGCGCGGCCGCGGCTGGGGGCACACCCACGCCGACACGCGGGACAAGGTCGACGAGCGGAACCTCCGGGAACACGGCGTGCTGACCGCGCTACTGGTCGACGAGCTGGCGTCGACCGACGCCGAGCGGCTGGAGCAAGAGGAGCTGGTCGAGGCGTTCCGGGAGCTCGACTTCGAGACGGGGATGAAGGCGGCGTCGCTGTGGCCCGAGGGGTGGGAGTAGGGCGGGTCGATTCAACTCCACGAGTCGAGTTCTTCCCGGCCTGCGAACGCGTCCCGACTCGGATACGCGTCGACCATCGTGAGAAGCGCGGACGCGACCTGATAGGCGGGCATCGTATCGTCGTAGAGCAGCACGACACCAGCGTGCGCCTCACTCGGGATCGCACCGAAGTCTTTCACGTCGCTCGTGACGACGACGAGGTCGTTTTCTCGAGCGTATGGGAGCACGTCGTCCTCGTCGTCTGCTCCCTGCCCGACCGTCTCCCGAACGTGGACGGCGAACAGATCCTCTTTCTCGAGGTAGTTTGCCACCTTCGGGTCGACGTTCTCGTCGAGGAGAAACCGCCATTCGGCCATCTCAGGCGGTGTCGGGTTCGACGTCCTCGGGTCGGTCGATCGACTCCCGGAACGTTTCGAACGCGTCGTCGCGTTCGGCTTCGACCTCGCTCATCTCGCGCGGATGGTCGTGGTAGTACGCGAGGGCGTGGTAGACGTCCGCCACGTCGAGGTCGAACCGATCGGCGACCGTTTCGGGGTCGACACCGCGCTTCTCGACGAGTGCGAACACCTGGCGGACGCTGACTCGACGTCCGGCGATATGGGGCTCGCTCATGAGGTCGTGAGCGACGCGACGGCTCTCCCGTTCGGCCATGACCGTTACTACCGCGTGCTTTCGCAAAAGCGTTCGCCCGAACTATCGCTCGGTGTGCCGAACACCGTCGCTCGCGTGACGGCTCACTCTTCGGTCAGCGACTCGCTCCGCGGCGCCCCCTCGACGGTTTCCCGGGTCGCCGCCTCGACCACCAGCCAGAGCCCCTTCGTGGCGAGGAACGTCCCGAACAGCGTCGCCGGGGCCGCGACCATGATCGCGAGCAGCCAGCCGATCACCGCGACCCCGAACAGCGCCGCCGCCGCCACCAGCCCCCCGCCGACGACGGCGGCGCCCACGACGATCCGAATCGTCGCGTCCCAGCACACCTGTGTCCGGATCACGGTGGCCCAACACTGCCCAGCGACAAAAAGGACGGACTCACTCCAGCCCGGAGAGTATCGTCTCCGTCACGCGAACGCGCTCCAGCGCGCCCGCGCGGCGCTGGCCGAACACGCCCCGGGCGCTCTCGATAGCTTCCTCGTCGACCGCGAACGTCACGTCGGGGTACTCGACGCCCGTCAGCACCAGCGGTTCGGGCGGCATCCGCGGGACGCCCCGGCCACCCTGCAGCGACTCGTCGCTCAACACCTCGTCGATCCGCGCGAGCGACTGGCCGTCGACGGCGACCTCCGCGAGCACACCCACCAGCCGGCGGACGAACCCTCGGGGGAACCCGCCCGCCGAGACGGTGACGACGAGGAACTCCCCGTCGCGTTCGACGCCCACCTCGACATCCCGGACCGTCCCCGTCTCGTCGCTGGTGAAGTTGTGGAAGTCGTGCTCGCCGGAGAGTCGCTCGGCGGCCTCGCGCGCAGCGTCGTCACCAGAAATCGAAGATTTCTGGTTGGCTAACGAATCGCTGTGCGATTCGTGACCGGCGTCCGCGTCCGGCGCGTGCAGGTGGTAGGTGTAGCTGCGTCGGCTGGCCGAGTGCGTCGCGTGGAACTCGTCGGACACGTCGGCGGCGGCCCACGCCCGGACCGACCCCGGGAGCCGGCCGTTGAGCGCCGCAGGGGTGCACCAGTCCGGAGCCTCGAACGCGATCGTCTGCGCAATCGCAGAGACGCCGGCGTCGGTGCGGCCTGCCGCAGCGTACCCCGGCGGCGTCTCGCCCTCGTCGGTGACCCCCGCCGCGGCGAGCGTGGCGAGCAGCCGCCCCTCGACGGTCGACACGTCGGGCTGTCGCTGGAAGCCGTAGAACTCCCGCCCGTCGTAGGCCAGCCTGAACGCGCGCATCTACCGGGGGACCGTCAGCACCGGCGCCGGGGACTGACGGACGACCTTCTCGGTGACGCTCCCGAGCAGCGCGTGTTCCAGCCCCTCGCGGCCGTGCGTCGCCATCACCACCACGTCCACGTCCTCGGCGTAGTCGACGACTACCTCCGCGGCCGGGCCGCGACCGGTCCGAGTCTCGACGTCGAGCCCGCGATCGCTGGCGCGCTCGGCAGCTGCCTCGACGGTTTCCTCGGCTTCCTCCCCCAGCAGCTCGTGAAGCTTCTGCGCCTCGACGGTCATCGGATCGAACACCGCGGGATCGACCGCACTCACGAGATGCAGGGTTGCGTCGTAGCGATCCGCCAGGTCCAGCGCCCGGTCGATCGCCGGGTCCTCCTCGGCCTCCCCGAGCGCGACCGGGAGTAGTACGTCGTCGTACACGTCGAGAAGTTCCGTCCGACGAGGCAAAACGGTGCCGGCCAGCGCCGCGCTTCGCCGCCAACACCCCTTCTGTTCGGGTCGAAAACCACGTGAAGTACCCGTGGTCCCGTCGACCAGGTTTCAGTTTCACCGCGGTTCGGTCAAGGTTATACCGACCGCTACCCAACCGACACACGAACGCCGCGACGGCGGCAACACGCCTCACACTATGACCAGCGACAGCACTCGGGGAGAACAAATGGAGTTGTACTACTACAACCGTACCGGGAACCAAACGGTTAATGGGGGTCCACGGAATAGGACTTGTCCGTCACAGATGTTCGATCTACCCACCACCGACGAGACCCGCATTCGGCCACACGGGGTGAGCGCGCAGTGAGCACGCCCGACCTCGGCGCCGACGAGCTGACGCTTCCGATCAAGCGCACCGACGGCGACACGCTGGCGGACCGGCTGACCGACAACGCCTACGAGAACATCCTGCCGGCCCGCTACCTCCGGAAGGACGCCGACGGCGAGGTCGTCGAGAGCCAGGAGGAGCTGTTCGCCCGCGTTGCGAAGAACATCGCGCTGGCCGAGGCGGTGTACGAGGCCGAGCGCCGGGACGTCGAGGTGACGGTCACGCCCGACCAGCTCAAGCCCGACCACCCGCGCCGCGACGAGCTCGCCGAGGAGGTGTTCGGCAAAGGGTTCGACGCCGAGGCAGACACCGAGACCGTCCTCACCGAACACAACGTCAACAAGTTCGCCTACGACACCGTCGTCCCCGAACTCGACGACGGGATCGCCGGCGCGGTCCGGGAGACCCGCGAGGAGTTCGAGACGCTGATGACGGATCTCTCCTTCATGCCGAACTCGCCCACGCTGATGAACGCGGGCGACGAACTCCAGCAGCTCTCTGCCTGTTTCGTCGACTCTCCTGCCGACGACATCACGGATATCCACCAGACGGCCAAGGAGGCCGCCGAAGTGTTCCAGTCCGGCGGCGGGATGGGGTACGCGTTCTGGAAGCTCCGCCCGTACGGCGACGCCGTCGGCTCGACCGGCGGGATCGCCTCGGGCCCGATCACGTTCATGCGGACGTTCGACCAGATGTGTGAGACGATCGCCCAGGGCGGCGCCCGACGGGGCGCCCAGATGGGCGTCATGCGCGTCTCGCACCCCGACGTCATCCAGTTCATCCACGCCAAGAACAAGGACGTCTCGCTGGCGAACACGCTGCGGCTGAACGACCCAGACGACTTCACGCACAACTCCTTCCAGGAGGCGCTGGAGGAGGCCCGCGAGCTCATCGACGACGAGGGGCGCGTGCCCGAACACCTTCGCAACGCCGTCGAGGGGCACCTCTCGAACTTCAACATCTCCGTCGGCGTCACCGACGGGTTCATGGAGGCGCTGAAAGAGGGCGAGGAGTTCACGTTCACCAACCCCCGGACGGAGGAGCCCCACGTCGCCACGCCGGAGACGAAGGAGCTGTACGAGATGTTCGGTCTCGGCGAGCACGTCGAGGTCGGCGAGGTGCTCTCGGTGCCCGCAGAGGAGCTCTGGGAGCAGATCGTCGAGGGCGCCCACGAGAACGGCGAACCGGGCGTGATCTACCTCGAGCGCGTCAACAAGCGCCACTCCTTCGACGTCGAGGAGCATCCCGACCACCGCATCCTCGCGACCAACCCCTGCGGCGAGCAGCCCCTGGAGGAGTACGAGGCCTGTAACCTCGGCCACATCAACCTCTCCACGCTCGCGGCACAGGACGCGCCGGACTGGCGCGTCTGGTCCGAGGAGCACGAAGACGAGTACGACTCCCACGAGGAGGCGGTGTCGGCGTTCCTCGACGAAGCGATGAACTGGGAGGACTTCGACCACCGCATCGCCTACGGCACGCGCTTCCTCGAGAACGTGGTCACGATGTCGGATTTCCCGGTCGAGGAGATCGAGCAGAAGGTCCGGGAGATGCGCAAGATCGGCCTCGGCGTGATGGGGCTGGCCCAGCTGTACATCCAGCTCGGCGTGCGCTACGGCACCGACGACGCCGACGAGATCGCCCGCCAGCTGATGACCCACATCAACCACGGGTCGAAGGACGCCAGCCACGAGCTCGCCGAGGAGCGGGGCACTTTCGCCGACTGGGACGACTCGAAGTACGCCGACCCGACGGCCTACCCCGACTGGTTCGAGCACCACACCGGCGAGGACCCGCAGGACTGGGAAGACGGCTACCCGGTTCGCAACCACAACACGACGACGATCGCGCCGACCGGGACGACGTCGATGATCGGCAACACGACCGGCGGCTGTGAGCCGATCTACAACGTCGCCTACTACAAGAACGTCTCCGGCGACGTGCAGGGCGACGAGATGCTCGTCGAGTTCGACGACTACTTCCTGCGCGCCCTGGAGGACAACGGTATCGACGTGCAGGCCGTCAAGGAGGAGGCACAGGAGCAGATGGCCAACAACGAGTTCGACGGCGTCGAGGGGCTGGAGACGGTCCCCAACGCGCTGGGCGAGCTGTTCGTGGTCACCGGCGACCTGAGCGCCAAGCAGCACGCCTCGATCCAGTGTGCCGCACAGGCCGGCGTCGACTCCGCCATCTCGAAGACGGTCAACGCGCCCAACGACGCCAGCGTCGACGACGCCAAGGAGGCGTTCGAGTACGTGTACGACAACGGCGGCAAGGGCGTCACCTACTACCGCGACGGCACCCGCAGCAAGCAGGTGCTCACCACCCGCGCCGACAACACCGAGTTCGCCGACGAGGACGAGGCCGCCGAGGCGCTCGTCGAGCAGATCACCGAGGTGTTCGGCGGGCTCGAAGGGTTCCTCGAGAACGAGGACGTCCAGGCCGCCCTCGACACGCAGGTCGAGCAGCTGCTGGCCGAGGCCGACGGCGAGGAGACGCCGCTGGGCCGGAAGCGCCCGCGCCCGGACGTGCTCCACGGCGTCACCCAGCGCATCGACACCGGCTACGGGAAGCTGTACGTCAACATCAACGAGGACCCCCAGACCGGCGAGCCGTTCGAGCTGTTCGCCAACATCGGCAACTCCGGCGGGTTCACCGCCTCCTTCACCGAGGCGCTGGCGAAGACCATCTCCACCTCGCTGCGCTCGGGCGTCGATCCCGAGGAGGTCGCCAGCGAACTCCAGGGGATCCGCAGCCCGAAGGTCGCCTGGGACAAGGGTGAGCAGATCCAGTCGATCCCGGACGCCATCGGGACGGCGATGCGGCGCTACCTCGACGGCGAGATCGACAAGGGGATCCCCCAGCAGCAGACGATCGACGAGCTCGACGAGGAGTCGGCCGAGCCCTCCACCGACGGCGGGGCGGCCGCCGAGTCGCTGGGCGAGCCGACGAACGTCGACATCGACGACGCCGCAGGCGCCGCGGATGCCGCCACCGAGGACGACGCGACGAGCGACCTGATCGCCTCGGGCGAGAGCCCGGAGTGTCCGGACTGTGGCTCGATGAGCCTCTACTACTCCGAAGGCTGCAAGACCTGCGAGTCCTGCGGCTGGAGCGAGTGTTAGGGTAGCGCGGTTCTCCGTTCTTTTTCGCCGGCGGCGCTACGGTTCGCGATCCAGCGGGACCGAGACGGTGATGTGGTTGCCGTCGTCCCCGGAGTGGACGGCGACGTGGCCGTTCGACAGTTCGACGGCCCAGTAGACGAGCCAGAACCCCAGCCCGCTGCTGTGGTAGACGTTCGTCATGTCGTGGTCGCCGGTCAGCACGTCCGCCTCGATCGCCGGGATCGGCGCGTGGTCGTCCGCGACGGTGAGTTCGGCGTGGGCGCCGACGCGGCGCAGGCTGACTCGGACCCACGGCTCGCCGTCGGCATGCTGGACCGCGTTCTCAAGCAGTTCGATCACGGCCAGCCCGAGCTCCGGCCGGCCGCGGACGACCGCCGGCTCGAGTCCGTCCACCTCGATCGTGCAGTCAGGGTGGTGCTCCCGCACGGACTCGACGCTTTCGGCGACCGTCCCGTGGAACTCGATCCGTTCGCGCCCCGGCTGCTCGGTCAGCAGGTCGATGACGTTGCGCTCCTTCTCGGCGGTCTGGAGGAGCTGCTTCCCCACCCGACGGATGATCGCGGTGTGCTCCGACGCCTCGGGGAGCGTCTCCTCGATGATGTCGGCCTTCCCGAGCACGACGTTGAGGTCGTTCCGGAGGTTGTGCCGCAGGAGGTTGTCCATCACGACCAGCTGACGCTCCCGCCGCCGGCGGTCGGTGATGTCCCGTGCGAACCCCGCGATCCGGACCACCTCGCCGTCCCGCGTGATCGGCTCGGCCTGCACCCACACCCAGCGCTTGTACTCCGCCTCGGGGTTGACGCGGTACTCCATCTCGACGGAGTTGCCCGCCGAGAGACAGCCCATCGCGTCCACGACCGCCGGCCGGTCCTCGGGGTGGATCGCGTCGAGGAACGCGTCGGGGTCCCCCCGGACGTCCTCGATCGACCCCCCGAAGATCTCCTCGTAGGCGGGGTTGACGAACAGCAGCTCCGACCAGTCGGCGTCGAACATCCAGAGCACGTCGCTGGCGACGGCCGCGATCTCCTCGAGCCGCGCGGCAGTCTCCTCGCGCTCGCGTTCGGCCCGCACGCGGTCGGTCACGTCCCGCGAGCTGACCACGTAGCCGTCGAGCGGGTCGTCGGTGAGGTTCGACATCCGGCTCTCCAGCCACACCCAGTCGCCGTCGCTGCACCGGTGGCGGTACGCCGCCGTCTCCTCGGCGAAGGAGTTCTTCCGGACTGCCCGATCGAACGTGCCGCGGACGTCGTCGACATCGTCGGGGTGGACGAACTCGAACGCGTTCTCCCCCACGAGCTCGTCGGGCTCGAACCCGAGGATCCGCTCGGCCGCGGCGTTCACGTACGTGAACGTGCCGTCCTCCGAAAGCAGCGCGATCTTGTCCTGCGCCTGGTCGAGGAGGAGGCCGAGCGACTCGGACCGTGCCATGTCGGCTGAATTAACTCCGTGTCGGGATAACTCCCACGCCGGTTCCGGGTGTTCGTAGGCCGAAACGCGGTTTTTCGGGGTCAGACCGCGATCGTCTCGCTGACCCACCCCGTCGCACCCGAGGGGTAGGCCCCACCCTGTTCCTCGGGTTGGACGGTCCCGTCGCCGTCGACCGCCCGCACCACCACCTCGTGCTCGTCGGTCGCCTCGTACTCGTGTTCCCACATGCGCCACGCGTCGACGGCCTCACCGTCGGGGTCGGGCTCCTCGGCGTCGAGCGGCGTCGCGCCCGGTAAGGGGTCGGAGAGCGTCGCCTCGGTCCAGGAGTCGCCGCCGTCGGTCGACACCTCGACGGCCCGGACCCCGCGGGTGCCGGCGTAGGCGTGGCCGCCGACCCGGACCGTCCCGTCCTGAACGGTGGTGCTGTGGAGCTTGGCGACCGTGTTCACCTCGCCCGTCCCCTCCCAGCCGCGCTGCTCCCAGTAGCCGTCCTCCGGTTCCTCGCGGATCTCGATCTCCGTGAGCCACTTGGCGTTGGTCTCGCCCCAGTGGCCCGGGACGAGCGTCCGGACCGGCGCGCCGTGGGCTCGCGGGAGCGGCCGGCCGTTCATCCCCCACGCCAGCAGTCCGGGGTCGAGCGCCTCACGGGGGAACGAGACGAAGTAGTCGTCGGCCGCGTGGAGCGTGACACAGCAGCTCTCGGGCGCGTCGGCGGCGTCGAGCACGGTTTCGATCGGCACGCCGTCCCAGAGCGCGGTGTCGATCTTCTCGCCGTTCAGGCGGTCGCTCACACAGCGCAGCGTGACGAACCGCCGTTCGCCCTCGAACGACCGGAGCTCCGAGAGGCTGAACGACCGCTCCTCGGGCACCTCGCCGGTGACTGTGAGTTCCCAGTCGCCGCCGAGGTTCGGGGCGACCGTCGCGATGTCGACGGTGTAGAACCCTTCCGAGACCAGCCCGTCGGCGTTCGGCAGCGAGAGCGAGCGCGTCTCTGCAGTCGAGAGCAGCGACTGGGCGGCCGGGTCCGGCGGCTCGGGGCTGCCCGTCCCCGACGAGCCCGAGCCGCCGAGGCGGACCGCACTCGCCGCCAGCGCAGCGAGCGTGGCAGCGCCGGCCTGCAACAGGCGACGACGGGCCGGCGAGGTGTCCTCAGACGGGTCCGAGCCGAGTGAGAGGGTCGCCGCGACAACGACCGCCGCACTCGCGACGCCCGCGCCGAGCGCGCTCACGGGGCTCCCGGTGAGCAGCAGCGTGACCCCGCCGGCGAGCGCGAGCGTCGCCGCCGTGCGAGGCGCGGTACCGTCGGCGTACTGCCGAGCCAGCACTGTGGCTGCCGCGTACGTACCGAGCAGGAGAAGCCCCGTGACAGCCACTAACAGCGGCTGCGCGAGGTCGCCGAGCGATCTGACCACCGCGGCGACGAACCCGGGTGCCGTGTCCCGGACGACCGCGGCCGCGCCGGCGCCGACGAACGCCGGCGTGTTGCCGGCGGCGAGCAGCGACCCCGCGACGGCGGCGACGGCCGCGAGGGCGGCCTCAACCGATCGCTCCCGGCTCGGACGGTACATGCGCGCGAAGTGGGGCTCCGTGGGGGAAAGCGTTCGCTCCGTGGCACGGCGCTCGAAACTGCTTTCTCGGTGGGGCGCCCACGACGACCCGTGAGCGACGCCGAGGAGACCACCGCGCCCGGCCGCCCCTGCCCGCACTGCGGGGAGCCGATGGTCCACCGC
The DNA here is from genome assembly GCF_002025255.2 of Halolamina sp. CBA1230. Lineage (GTDB taxonomy): Archaea > Halobacteriota > Halobacteria > Halobacteriales > Haloferacaceae > Halolamina. Next base: position 2,116,141 of record NZ_CP054587.1, on the reverse strand, counting down.
CACTGCGAGTACGTCTGTCCCCAGCACGGCGTGGTGTTCGACTGCGCGGACACGTTCTACTGAATGCCACTGTGCCGCACTGTTAAGCCGCTCCGGACCCATCGTTCGGTCACGCGACTGCTCCCTACCCCCCGAGTGTCGCCCCCACGATGGTCGAACGACAACAGCTCGCCCGCAGCAAACGGATCCATCGCGAGACGGGCAAGACGTTCTACGTCGCGACGCGCTTTCTCCCCGAGCGGGTGCGCCACCCGACGTACGTGCTGTACGCCTTCTTCCGCGTCGCCGACGAGGTGGTCGACGGCGACAACGAGCTCGACCCCGCCGAGCGGGCCGAGCGCCTGGAGTCGTTCCGCCGGGCGGCGCTGGGCGAGGAGCCCACCGACGACCCCGTGCTCGCGGCGTTCGCCGAGATCCGCGAGCGCCACGGCATCCCCGCGTCGGACGTGAACACGTTCGTCGACGCGATGGCGACCGACGTGGAGACGGCTCGCTACGAAACGTACGACGAGCTCCGGACGTACATGGACGGCTCCGCGGCCGCCGTCGGGCGGATGATGACCGCCGTGATGGCGCCCGAACACGCCGAGCGGGCGCTCCCGGCGGCGACGGCGCTGGGCGAGGCGTTCCAGCTCACCAACTTCGTCCGGGACGTCCGCGAGGACGTGATCGAGCGCGACCGGATCTACCTCCCTGCGGAGACCCTGGAGACCCACGGCGCCAGCCACGAACAGATCGCCCGGCTGGCGTTCGACGGGAACGTCGCCCGCGCGGTCCAGGCCGAACTCTCACGGGCGGAGGCGCTGTACCGCGACGGCGTCGCGGGCATCGAACTGCTGCCGAGGGACTGCCAGTTCCCGGTGCTGCTGGCGGCGATCCTCTACGTCGACCACCACCGACTGATCCGGAACCTGGGGTACGACGTGGTGTCGACGGCCCCCTCGCTGTCGACGCCCCGGAAGCTCTGGCTGGCGGCGCGGGCACGGATCGCGTGGCAGCGCAGCCCCGACCCCATCGCGGTGTTCCGCGCGGTGAGCGCGATCCCGAGCGACGACACCGGCCACCGCCTCCATCGAGCGACCGGGCGGCTCCCGGTGCCCTAGTTCGGCGGCCACCAGTCGAGCGACTCGTTCCTGTCCGCGAGATACTCGTCCGCGACGCCGGCGTCCCGAAGTCGGTCGAGTCGCTCGCCGTGGCGGTCCCGGAGGCTCTCTCGCATCCACGTACCGTCGGGGTCGTACGCGGGGTTTACCCAGATCCGTCCGGCCTCGTCGAACAGCTACCGCCACTCGGCCGAAGTTGAGCCGGCCGAACCGCACGTCGCGGGGGCCTCGACCGCCGATCAATATATACGGCACAACACGTAGGGTAGAGTGCAATGGTATCAGATAACATAGACCGACGACAGTTCCTGAAAGCCACGGGCGGCGGTGCGATCGTCGCGACGGCTGGCTGTCTCGGGTTCGGCGGCGGCGACGGCGACACCATCGTGCTGGGGCAGCCGGCCTCCCTCACCGGCGACTGGGACTTCCTCCAGCCGGGTGTCTCGCAGGCGACCGACGTGGCACTGGAGATGATCAACGAGGCCGGCGGCCCGCTCGACCGCGAACTGGACGTCGTGCGCCGGGACACCGCCGTGGACCCACAGGAGGCCCGCTCGGTGACGACCCAGCTCATCGAGAACGACGACGCCGTCGCGATCCTGGGGCTGTTCTCCAGCGAGATCAACCCCCTCTGGGATTTCCTGCAGGAGCAGGAGACCCCCGTGATCACGCCCTGGCCGGGGTCGTCGTATCTCGACACTCGTGGAGGCGACATGGGGACGCCGGAGGAGATCTCGGACGACCAGTGGATCTGGCGGACCGTCATCGGCGACACCGTCCACACCGCGGGCGCGGCGTTCCGCGCGCTCGACCAGGACCACGGGACGGTCGGCATCATCAACGGCACCAGCGAGGGCGCCCGCAGCTGGGTCGACGGGTTCCGGACGGCGTACGAGGACAACGACGGCACCGTCGCCACGCAGGTGGAGGTCAACCTCGGTGAGTCGAGCTACCAGTCGGCGCTCGAACGGCTGTTCAGCGAGGAGTTCAGCGCCTTCGCCGTGAGCATGCCCCTGGAGAGCGCGACCACGCTCATGACCGACTGGGCCGACGGCGAATACGGTCGTCAGCCCATCCTCTCGGACCCGCTGGCCCAGAACTCCCTGCCCGAACAGGTGGGTGACCAGCTCGAGGGCGCGTGGGCGTGTAGCCCGAGCCGGAGCGGGCCGAGCTACGACACCTTCGAAGAGGCCTACCAGGGCGGCGGCGACGCCGAAATCAACGGCTGGACGCCGCCGGCGTGGGACGCGATCAACGTCACGGCGCTGGCGATCCACCGCGCCGGCGAGGCGACGCCGGAGTCGATCGAGCGGAACCTCGGCCCGGTCTCCCGCGGCGAGGGGACGGAGGTCGCCACGTTCGCCGAGGGGAAGGAGGCGCTCGACAACGGCGAGTCGATCAACTACACCGGGGCGGCGACGCCGACGAACTTCACGAACTTCGGGAACGTCATCGGGCCAGTGGCGGTCAACGAGGTACAGAACGGGGAGTTCAGCCAGGTGGAGACCATCCCCGCCTCCGATCTCAGTGACTTCGTCTCCGAGGACGAGTACTGAACATGGGACTGGCCCAGAACGTCGTTTTCGGACTGGTCTCGGGGTCGTACATCGCGATCGCGGCCATCGGGTTCACCCTCATCTACGGCGTGGTGAACATGATCAACTTCGCCTACGGCGAGTACCTCACCATCGGGGCGTTCCTGGGGTTCCTCGCGGCCGGCCTCCTCCCGCTGCCGGCGGCGGCCGTCCTCGCGATGGTCGGCGGCGGCGTCGTCAGCCTCGCGCTCGCGAGGCTGTTCTTCACGCCGATCAACGACACCGGGCCGGTGCCGATGCTGCTGACCTCGATCGGGCTGGGGCTGGTCCTGCGCAACGTCATCCGCCTGTTCGCCGGCAGCGGCGCCCGCTACTACGAGACGACGACCACGACGTTCCGGACCGACGGGCTGCCGGAACTCCCGGTCGGCTCCGTCGACCTGCTCGGCAACGTGTTCGTGACGAGCGAACACCTCGTCGTCGTCGCCTGTGCGGTCGCCGTGTTCGTGCTGCTCCACGCGCTGCTGACCCGGACCGACGTGGGGATCGCGATGCGAGCGATGAGCGACGACGAGGCGCTGGCCCGCGTCCGCGGCGTCGACACCCAGTTCGTCCGGGACGGGGTCTGGGTGCTCGCGGGCGTGCTCGCGGGGCTCACTGGCGTCCTGCTGGGGATCCAGACCAACGTCAGCGTCTCGACGGGGTTCAGCCAGATCCTCCAGATACTCACCGCCGCCATCCTCGGCGGCGCGGGCAGCGTCTACGGCGCCATCGCCGGCGCGTACATCATCGGCGTCGTTGTCGCCCTCTCGACGGCGTTCCTCCCGTCGAGCATGACCGGGCTCGCCTCGGCGATGGCGTTCGTCGTGCTCGTGGCCGTGTTGCTGGTGAAACCGAGCGGTATCGCCGGTGTGGAGGTGCGTGAGGCGTGAGTCGGTTCACCCTCCCCGCGGCGCTAGAGACGCGCCTGCCGGACGACGAAGCCGACCGTGCGGCCGTCCTCGGCGTCGCCCTCGCCGCGCTGTCGCTGCTGTTCGTGGTGACGCCGCTGCGGGCGACGGTTCCGGGCCCGCTCGCGGTGTTCGTCGAGGTCGGCATCCTCTTTGCGGTGTACGGGATGCTCGTGCTGGGGCTGGACCTCCAGTACGGCCACACCGGGCTGGTGAACTTCGGCCACGTCGTCTTCTTCGCGGTCGGCGCCTACACCGTCGGCATCCTGGCCGCACAGGGGTCGTTCTCCGGGACGAGCCTGGGGCTCCCCTGGCCGCTGGCGCTGGTGGGAGCCGTCGTCGCCGCGGGCGCGGTCGGCGCGCTCGTCGGGTCGACGTCGATCCGGCTCCGGGACGACTTCCTCGCCATCGCCACGCTGGCTGCCGCGGAGATCTTCCACAGCATCACGGTCAACGTCTCGAGCGTGTTCGGCGGCTCGACGGGGATCCTCTCGATCCCGCAGCCGCTGGACCAGGCCATCGGCGAGTACGGGACGACGATGGTCGCGACGCTGCTGCTGTTCGCCGGCCTGACCGCGCTGGCGTTCGCCGGCGTCTCACGGCTGACGGCGGCGCCGTACGGGCGGGTCCTCCGGGCGATCCGGGCCGACGAGCTCGTGACCCGGTCGGTCGGCAAACCCGTGTTCACCTACAAGATGCAGGCGTTCGTCTACGGCGCGGCGCTCGCCGGCTTCGCCGGCGGCGTGTTCGCGCTGTACAACGGCGCCATCTCGCCGGAGTTCTTCACCATCCAGGTGACCGTGACGGTGTGGATCGGGATGCTGCTCGGCGGCGCCGCGAACCACCGCGCCGTGCTGGGCGGGCTGGCGATCATCATGGGGCTGCGGCTGGTCTCCCGGTTCGCCAACCAGGCGGCGCCGGTGTCCGCGGCCGACTTCGCGGCGCTCCGGCTGGTCGCCGTGGGGCTGATCCTGATCCTGGTCATCCGCTACCGGCCGGCCGGGATCTGGGGCGACCCGAAGGAGCTGGGGGTGGACTCGTGAGCCTGCTCGCCGTCGACGGGCTGAGCAAGGAGTTCGGGGGGCTCCGTGCGCTCGACGACGTGTCGCTCTCGGTCGACGAGGGCGAGCTCGTCGGCGTCATGGGCCCCAACGGCGCCGGGAAGTCGACGCTGTTCAACTGCGTCAGCGGCGTCGTCCACCCCGACGCGGGAACCGTCACCTTCGCGGGCGAGGACGTGACGGGCCAGCAGCCCGAGACGCTGGCGACGAGCGGGCTGGTCAGGACGTTCCAGCACACCCGCCAGCTCGACACCATGACCGTCCGGGAGAACGTGCGGCTGGCCGCGCTGGACCAGCCGGGCGAGCACACGATCCCGGCGCTGCTGCGGAGCGACGGGATGCAGGCCGTCGAGCGTGACGTCGAGGCCCGCGCCGACGAGCTGATCGAGACGTTCGAGCTCGACCACCTGGCCGACGAGTACGCCAGCGCGCTCTCGGGCGGGCAACGGAAACTGCTCGAACTCGCGCGGGTGCTGATGCTGGAGCCGGAGCTGCTCCTGCTCGACGAGCCGTTCGCCGGGGTGAACCCCACGCTGACCAACGAGATCAGCGAGCATATCCGCGAGCTGAACGACGGGGGGATGACCGTGGTCGTGATCGAGCACGAACTGGAGACGCTGACCGCGCTGGTCGACCGGCTGGTGGTCCTCGAAAGCGGCTCGGTGCTGATCGAGGGCGACCCGGCGACCGTCGTGGAGGACCAGCGCGTCATCGACGCCTATCTGGGGACATGAGTATGCAGGAGACAGCGAGTCACGGGACGGACCGGGAGGGATCGACCGGCGGACGGCGCCGAGTACGGCCGGAGGTGGTGCGGTGAGCTTCCTCGAAGTCGCCGGGCTCGACGCCGGCTACGGCGACCTGCAGGTCCTGTTCGACGTGGATCTGACGGTGGCCGACGGCGAGTACGTCGCCGTCGTCGGCCCGAACGGCGCGGGGAAGTCGACCGCGATGAAGGCCGTGTTCGGGCTGGCCGACCGGCAGGGTGGCCGTATCACGGTCGGCGACGAGCGCATCGACGACCTCCCTCCCGAGGCGGTGATCGACCACGGGCTGAACTACGTCCCCCAGAGCGAGAACGTGTTCCCGTCGCTGACGGTGCGGGAGAACCTCCGGATGGGGGCGTACTCCCTGGACGAGATCCCGCAGGACCGACTCCGGGCGGTGTACGACCGCTTCCCGGTGCTGGAGGAGCGGCTCGACCAGCGCGCCGGCACGCTCTCGGGCGGCCAGCAGCAGATGCTGGCGATGGGGGCGGCGCTGATGCTCGATCCGGACCTCCTCCTGCTCGACGAGCCCTCGGCCGGGCTCGCGCCGGATCTGGTGACCGAGATGTTCGACCGTATCGACGAGGTCAACGAGGCCGGGACGGCGGTGCTGATGGTCGAACAGAACGCCCGGGCGGCGCTGCGGCGCTGTGACCGCGGCTACGTGCTGGCTCAGGGCGAGAATCGCTACGAGGGCCCCGGCGACGAACTGCTCGACGACGAGGCGGTCCGTCGCCAGTTCCTCGGCGGCTGAGTCGCCGGGCAGGCTACCGGCCCCGGACTCCGGGCACCATCCCCGCGTCGAACCGGTCCGTCCGGAGCAGGCCGGCGCCGATGACTGCGGCGACCAGCACGGGGATCCAGTTGCCGTAGACGGCGTTCACGCCGCCCCACAGCAGGACGAAGCTCACCATGTCGTCCAGCGCGAACTCACAGGCGTCCAGCCGCGCGCGCAGCGCGGCCCGGTCGAACGTGGCGTCGAGGACGACCACCGCGACCGTCGCCGAGAGCATCCAGCCCGCGTAGTTCGAGAGGGGGACGCCGTAGAACGCGCCGCCGCCGTACGCCCAGAACCCCAGCGCGACCGCGCCGGGGTCGAGCACCACGTCCATCGCGAGCACCAGCGCGATCACCGAGAGCAGCCGCGGGAGCGCACGATCCGCGAGCGGCCCCAGTAGGAGCAGACAGAGCAGGTAGGCGTTCGCGACCAGCGGGAGGAAGAACACGGGCAGCGCGATCGGGACGCCGCCCAGCATCGGTCCGAGCGAGACGCCGTACTCGAAGGCGCCGTACGGCCAGCCCGTGGTGACGCCGATTATCTCGATGGCGTAGCTGTACGCCGCCAGCGCCGCGGCGCCGAGCGCCGCGCGGCGGTCGACGACCGGGAGCACGCCGACGATCAGCGGCGAGCGCATCACCAGCACGCCCGTCAGCACGAACAGGGGGTTGAACGCGAGCACGTCCGGCAGCGGCGCCCACTCCGCGCTGGCGATCAGCGAGAGCGCGCCCACCGCGGGGAACACGACCGCGATGGTGAATCGGTGCTCGCGGATCAGCTCCGAAAGCGCCGTCTCCCACGAGCGGCGGTCCGCCGGGTCGTCGGGCAGCCACGCGGCGACGCTCACGCGAGCACCCCCACGAGGCGGAGCAGGCCGCCGAACGTCAGCAGCATCCCCACGACGCCGTTGACGACCGGGAACCACCAGTACGCCCGATCCACGTCGACGCCGGCGCCGACGGTCGCGAGCAGGAAGAGTGGGTAGATCCCGAGCAGCGCACCCAACCGCGGGTCGAGCAGGCCGAACGCGACCGCGGCGAGCGTCCAGCAGGCACCGCAGTAGCGGTACGTTCGACGCTCGCCCAAGACGGTCGCCGTGGTCTCGATCCCGGCCGCGCGGTCGGGTTCGATGTCCGGAATCGCGGAGTAGGTGTGCATCGCCATCGTCCAGAGCCAGCCGCCGGCGAGCGCCGGCGCGGGCGGGTGGACACCTGCGAGCGCGGCGTAGGCGGCCGCGCCCGGGAGGAGGTAGAGCCCGTTCGAGAGCGAGTCGAGCAGCGGGCGGGCTTTGAACCGCAGCGGCGGCGCGCTGTAGGCGGTCGCGAGCGCGAAAAAGCCCGCGAGGTAAGGCCACGCGACACGGGGCGTGAGCGGGAACAGTGCGAGTCCCACGGCTCCGGAGGCGGCGACGACGGCCGTCACCGCCGGCGAGTCGCGCCAGCGCGCTTCCGGGCTCCCCTCCGCCGCCTTCTTGGGGTTCTCGGCGTCGATCTCGCGGTCGAAGCGGTCGTTGACGCCGTAGAGGTAGACGTTCGCCGGGAGCAGGAAGTAGCAGAAGAGGAGGGCCGGAAGGGGCGCGAGCAGGTCGCCCACCGCGTCGGCGGCGTAGGCGACGCCGACGAGCACGGGCCCGGCGGTGTACAGCCAGAACCGCGGGCGCGACAGCGTCAGCAGGTAGCCAAGCATCAGGCTTCGCGGTCGCTCATCGCCTCGGCGGTCAGTTGCCCGCTGATCAGACACATCGGGACGCCGATCCCGGGGGTGGTGTACGAGCCGGTGAAGTACAGCCCCGGCACCTCGCTGGAGGCGTGGGAAGGGCGGAGCAGGGCGGTCTGTTTCAGGGTGTGGGCCAGCCCCAGTGCGGAGCCCTGCCGCGCGTTGTACCGGGCGCCGAACTCCGAGACCGAGAACGTCTCCTCGACGACGATGCGGTCCCGGAGGTCGGTCCCCGTGTTCTCGGCGATGTCGTCGAGCACCGTCTCGCGGTACGCCTCGCGCGTTTCGGGGTCGTCGTCCAGTCCGGGCGCGATGGGGACGAGCGCGAAGACGTTGCTGTGCCCCTCGGGAGCGACCGAGTCGTCGGTTTTCGACGGCGCACAGAGGTAGTACGCCGGGTCGTCGGGCCACGCCGGTTCGTCGAAAATCGTCTCGAAGTGCTGGTCCCACTCGGTCGGGAGGACGAGCGTGTGGTGGGCGAGCTCGGGCAGGTCGCCCTCGACGCCCATGTAGAGCAGGAACGCGGAGGGTGCGTACGTGCGGGAGTCCCAGTACTCCTCGCTGTACTGACGCTTGTTCTCGGGCAGGAGTTCCTGCTCGGTGTGGGCGTAGTCGGCGTCGCTGACCACGAGGTCGGCGAGTTCGTAGCCCCCCGAGTCGACGCGGTGCTCGCGGTGGCGATCGCTCGGCGCGAACTCGGCCGGGTCGGCGGCGGCGTAGTCGACCTTGAAACCGCCGCGCTGGCCGTGGATCCGCTGGACGTCCGCGCCGGCGCGGTACGTCACGCCGAGTTCGCTCCCGAGGTCGACGAGGCCGTCGATCACCGCCGCGAGGCCGCCCTCCGGGTAGTAGACGCCGAGGTCGAAGTCGACGTGGCTCATGAGGTTGTACAGCGCCGGCGTGTTCCGCGGCGACCCCCCGAGGAAGACGAGGGTGTACTGCATCACCTGCTGGAGTTTGGGGTGGTCGAAGTACTCCTCGACGTGGTCCTGCATCGATCCGAGGAGGGCGAGGCCGCGCGCCTGCCGGCCCACGTCGGGGTCGAGGTAGTCCCGCAGGCGCGGACGGTCCTCGTAGACGAACTGCTCCATCCCCACCTCGTAGGTGTACTCGGACTCGTCGAGGTACTCCCGCAGCGCGTCGCCGGCGCCGTCCTCGTACTGCTCGAACCGCTCGACGTTGGTCGCCACGTCGGGCGCGAGATCCAGCGAGTCGCCGTCCTTCCACTGGATCCGGTAGTGGGGGTCGAGCCGGTTCAGTCCGTAGTAGTCGCGCACGTCCCGGTCGAAATGCGAGAAGAACCGCTCGAACACGTCGGGCATCAGATACCACGACGGGCCCATGTCGAACCGGAACCCGTCGCGCTCCAGCACGCTCGCGCGGCCGCCGAGCTGCTCGTTGCGTTCGAGCAGCGTCACGTCGGCGCCCGCGTCAGCGAGGTAACAGGCCGTCGAGAGGCCGCCGACGCCGCCGCCGATCACGACGATATCGCGGCCGGAGAGCGAGGCGAGGTCCGGGGCTACGTCCATGCAGCCAGCAGGGGCGCGTGGGGCTTAAAACGGCCGACGCTGGCAGGTTTCAGGCGGTCGCGGTCGCCTCGTCGGCGGTGATCGTCCCCCACGCGAGCAGCGCCATCGAAACCGTCAGCAGGAGCCCCCAGACGTACGCCAGCATCAGCGCCGGCGGGAACACGCCCTCCATCAGCACCGTCGCGGGCAGCAGCCACTGGCCGGCGATAAGCCCCCAGACGGCGACCTGCCGGCGGGTGCCCGACAGCGTCGTGCGCTCGATGGCGAACCCGGACACCACCGCGAGGATCGCGAGGATCCCGAAGTGGGCGTGGGCGCCGACCGAGACGGCCGGGAGCCCCGGCCCCATCGGGGAGATCATGTACGACTGGATCATCCCCCAGATCATCTGGACCGTCAGCGCGACGTAGCCGGAGGTACGAAGTACCCGTGACATGGTAGCCCAGTCGATTGATTCTCAGATACTTGAGTGTGCTGATACGTCCTGTGGTCACGGACACCGTCAAGTCGCCGGCGCCCCACCGGCCGCTATGGAGCACACGACGGTCGTCGTGACCGGCGCCGGCGGCGCCATCGGCGGCGCGCTGGTCGAGGCGTTCGCCGACGAGGGTGCGACGGTGTTCGCGGGCGTCCACGAGGAGGGAGGACGCTTCGCGGACGCCGACCGCGTCGAGACGATGCGCGTCGACGCTCGCGACGAGTTCGACGTCGAGTACCTGATGGAGGACGCCGCCCGGACCGGCGAGATCGACCTCGTCGTCCCCTGTGCGGCCGTCTTCCACGGCGATCCCGGCGAGCAACGGCTGGCCGACGAGGGGTACGCCGCCTTCGACGACGAGTACCGCACCAACGCCCGCGGCGTGTTCGTCGCGGTCAAGGAAGCGCTACCCCACCTCGCCGACGACGCGCGGGTGCTGGTCCCCTCCGGGTCGGTCGCCCAAGAGGCGAAACCGGGCTACGGCGGCTACGCGGTGTCGAAAGCCGCCGCCGAAGCGGTGGCGCGGCAGTTCGCCGCCGAGATCGAGCCCGCCGTCGGTGTCGTCGACCCCGGTGGCGTCGCCAGCGATCTCACGGGCGGGCAGGGGCGCGATCCCGCCGACGTGGTGGGGCTGTTCCGCTGGGCGGCGACGAGCGTCGACGCCGAGGATCTGGACGGCGAACGGCTCGGCTTGTCCGACTGGAAGCAGGCGACGCGATAGAGCCGTACGTTCTTCACCCCGCCGCGCGTTGGCTCGGGCATGCAACTGGAGGCGATCCGGACCGCGGACGGCGAGACGGTGTACGTCGACCACACCGACGGCGAGAAGGGGTCGAAGGCGCCCTTCCTCGTCGCCTACGTCTCCGAGGCCGGCGAGGAGCGCTGGGGCTACTTCTGTGGCAACTGCGAGACGACCGACAACGCGATGGACGCGATGGGCCGGATCGAGTGCAACGTCTGTGGCAACGTGAAAAAGCCCGACGAGTGGGACGCGGCGCATGAGTGAGCCACGGCTCGCGACCTGTCTCGGACTCCGTTCCGAGACGACGGAGACTGTGCCGTGGCTTGCGACGAGTACACGCGAATGACGGACCCGCAGTACGTCGTCAACGTCGACCCCGTGATCGCCCGCGAGACGACGGAGGGAACGAAGTACCTCGTGATCGTCCGGAGCGAGAACGAGGACCACGCACCCGGGATGCTCGGGTTCCCCGGCGGGAAAGTGGAGGCCGGCCCGGGCGAGGCCGACGTGCTCGAAGCGACCGCGAAACGCGAGGCCCGCGAGGAGGCCGGCGTCGAGATCCAGAACATCGCGCAGGTGACGAGCACGACGTTCGAGCTCGATTACGGCCCGACGTGTCTGAACGTCGTCGTCACCGCCGACTACGCCGGCGGCGAGGCCCGCGTGGCCGACCCCGAGGAGGTGGCGGCGGTCGAGTGGCGCAGCGCCGACGCCGTGGTCGAGGACGAGGATACGCCGCCGTGGACCGCCGAGTTGCTGGACGACGTGGTCGCGTACCGGGCGTAGGCTGGTGTGAACCCCACCGAGTCCGTCGAGAACGAAGTTTTTGTCCGTCCGGTTCGACTCTCCCCGACGTGATCAGTCTCGGGATCGTGCTCGCGTTCGGCGCGCTGGTGTTGTTCGGCGGGTGGGCGGTGACTGCGGGCGTCGCGACCCGGTCGCTGTCGGCCGTGAACGCCGTGTTCCTCTCCTACGTGGCGAGTATAACCCTCGTCGGCGGGTACGTCCTCTGGATGCGCCGGCCGATCTCCGGCACCGGGACGGACGTGGGCTTTGCGCTACTTTCGGGGGCGTTTCTCGCGATCGGGTCCATCAGCTTCTACGCCGCGCTCGAGAAGGGGAGCATCGCGGTCGTGTCGGCGATCGCCGCGCTGTACTTCGTCATCCCCGTGATCGTCGGGGTCGTCTACTTCGAGGCGGACCTCAGTACGGCGAACGTCGCCGGCATCGGACTGGCGATCGTCGCCGTCGTCCTCATCTCCTCCTGACGCCGGAGAACTGCCGAACGCGAGCGACTACGGGTGGGCGTAGTACGCCATCGACTCCCCCTCTGCGACCTGCTCGTCGACTCGCGCGAAGCCGACGCGCTCGAACTGGACCATCTCGTTCTCGTCGTACTCGGCGTACCCCGGCTCCGCGCGGCCGGTCTCATCGCCGTCCATCGTCCGCAGTCGCACGTCGACACTCTCGCCCGCTGGCACCCAGTGGATCACGTCCACGTCGCCGCTCTTGACGACCGAGAGATCGTCGTCGGTGTGTTCGAAGCCGTCGGCGGTTCGCTTTACGGGACCGAACCCTTTGAGCCAGACCTTGCCGCCTTCCTCGGGCAGGTCCTGCTCCTCGACCAGCACCGCGTCGCCGACGGGAATATCACGGTCGCCGCGCTCCTCGTGGTCGGGGTGCAGCGGCGGATTGGCGACCTCGGGACCGGCCGAAACCGCCACTTCGACGCCGTCGCGGACGAAGAACCGCCGGTCGGCGTCGTCGTCGATCAGCTCGCGGTTGTTGGAGTACACCGTCGACATCGCCAGATCCACGTCGGAGGTGGAGAGCCCGAGTTCGAGCATCGCGTCGACGAGCGCCTGCCCCCGAATCCCGCGCCGGCGCACGGAGGCGATGGTGGGGGCGCGCGGGTCGTCCCAGCCCGAGAGCTCGCCGTTCTCGATCTTCTCGATGATCGTCGACGTGCTCATCTTCACGTCGTAGGCGTCGATCTGGACGTGGCCCCAGTGGAGCACTTCGGGGTACTCCCAGTCGAAGTAGTCGTACACGAACCGCTGGCGCTTCGCGGAGTCCTGCAGGTCGATGCCGCGGATGATGTGGGTGACGCCGGTGAGGTGGTCGTCGATACCGGACTGGAAGTCGAGCATCGGCCAGCAGCGGTACTCGCTGGCCTCCTCGCGGGGGTGGGGGGTGTCGACCATCCGGAACGCGACCCAGTCACGGAGCGCGGGGTTCTTGTGCTCGATGTCGGTCTTCACCCGGAGCACCATCTCGCCGGAACTGTACTCGCCGGCGACCATCGCATCGAACTCCTCGTGAACCGTCTCCCGGTCCTTCTCGCGGTGCGGGCAGGCCTCGGCGTCGTTTTTGAGTTCCGAGAACGTCTCGCCCGAGCAGGAGCAGGTGTACGCGCCGCCCTCGTCGATGAGGTTCCGGGCGTGCTCGTAGTACGTCTCGACGCGGTCGGAGGCTTTCAGCACCTGGTCGGGCGTGAAGCCGAGGTACTCGATGTCGTCGAGGATCGCGTCGTAGGCGTCCAGATCCGGCCGCTTGGTTTCGGGATCGGTGTCGTCGAACCGGACGATGAAGTGGCCGTCGTATATCTCCTCGGTGTAGGTGCCCATCACCGACGGCATGCGGGCGTGGCCGAGATGCCACGGGCCGTTGGGGTTGGGTGCCGCGCGCATGCGGATCTCGTCGTACTCCTCGGCGTTCGGGAGGTCGGGCAGGATCTGGTCGTCCGCCTCCTCCTCGGCCATCAGCTCCTCGTACAGGTCGGGAGCGATCTCCTGCAGGCGCTCCTCCTGGGCCGCTTCCTCCATCCCGTTGACGCGGGAGACGACCGGGGCGACGACGCCCGCGATCTCGTCGCCGTGCTGGCGAAAGTCGGGGTTCTCGCCCATCAGCGGCCCCATGATCGGGCCGACCTCGGCGTCGCTGCCGTGTTCGAGCGCGTTGAACAGGGCGTGCTTCTCGGCCTCCCGTTCGACCCGCTCGCGGAGATCCTCGTCCATTACGTGGGACTATCGGCGGTGCTCGCAAAAAGGGTGTGAATCGGGCGGCGCGGCTACTCCCGGTGGTACGCCCCCCACTTCGGGAGCGACCGCCGGTACAGCCCCAGCCCCGCCGCGGCCAGTGCCACGCCACCCACGCCGAGCGCCGCCAACAGTCCCCCAGACACCGGCGCCAGCGCGAACGCGACCACCAGGATCGGCACCAGCGGGACCGCGACGGCGGCACCGAAGGCGGCGTACAGTCCGGTGTCGAACAGGAACTCGTTGGGCGAGAGCCCGGCGAGGTAGATCGTCAGCCCGAACACGTAGCAGGCGACGCCGACGAGGACGGCCGCGCCGACGACGGCCTCCCCCAGTGGCGTCCCGCGCCAGAGAACGCCCACCGCGTAGAACGCCAGCCCCACCGCGGGGCCGAGCAGCAGGAACGCCCGGAGTTTCCCGTGGAACACCGCCTCGGCGTCGATCGGGTGGGCGAGGTAGCTCTCTACGTCGTCGTTCGTCGTGAGCCAGTTGTACGTCGTAAAGCCAGTCAGCCCCAGCACCGCGCCGAAGGAGACGCCGACGGAGGGCGCGACGCCGGTGATGTCCGACGCGAGGTCGACGAGTCCCGCGGTGACGCCGAGCAGGATCGCCGCGGAGAACAGCACCTTCCCGAAGCCGCCGGAGCTGCGGTGGACATCGAGGAGGGTTTTCGCCGCTACGGGGTCGTCGACGCGGGCGAGCCAGCGGCGGAAATCTGGCCCCACGGAGCGATCGGTCGACTGGACCTGCGGGTCGAACGTCGCCGCGCCGACGGCGTACGCCGCGAGGATCAGCGCGACGGAGGCGGCGGCGCTCACGAGGTCCGGGCTCTCGTGGAGGCCGTACGGCGTGTAGCCGAGGACCGGAACGCCCGCGTACCACGCCACGGCGGCGCCGGCGAGGAGAAGGAGCAGCAGCCCACGACCCGGGAGTCCGTTCGCCGAGAGCCCCACGCCGGCGATCGTGAGACCGATCCCGAGCACGAACGTGGCCACGAGCGTCCCCCACAGCAGCGGGATCGTCGCGAGGCCGACCTCGGCGCCGGCCAGCGCCGCGGGCGCGACGCCGACGGCCATCGGCAGTAGGAACAGGATCGCGTAGTAGATCACGTCTTTCAGCACGAAGATCCCCAGCAAGCGCGCCTGCGAGAGCGGCAGCGTCCGGGCGGAGAACACGATCAGCGTCACGTCGCCGAGCACGTTCCCCACCGCGTCGCGGCCGACGAAGCCGATCGAACCGGTATGGAGGCCGAACACGAACGCCAGCGCGTGCATCCCGGCGACGACGGCGCCGGGGTCGGTGCCCGTGAAGTCCAGCAGCCAGACCGCGCCGGCGACGAGCGCGACCACCAGCAGCGGGAACGCGCCGAAGCGGCCGCCGCCGAGCAGTTCGCTGTGCAGGCGCCACTCCTCGCGCAGCATCTCCCGGAACACGCGCCGGTCGCGGTCCCACTGGCTCGGCTGCTCCGCGCTCCCCTCCTCACTCATCGTCGGTCCACTCCCCTGCATCGACGTTCGCGACGAACACGTCGAGCAGCGTCTCGTCCTCGTCGAGCTCGCTCGGTTCGACCTCCGCGACCAGTTCGCCGGCGTTGACGATCCCGACCCGCGAGCAGAGCTCCGCCGCGACCTCGACGTTGTGTGTCGAGACGACGACGGTGTTGCCCGCCTCGCGGTAGCTCGTGAGAAACCGCCTCACGCGCTCCTGGACGATGGGGTCGAGGTTGGCGAGCGGTTCGTCGATGAACACCACCTCGGGCTCGTGGAGAAAGGCGCCGGCGATCATCGTCTTCTGCTGCTGGCCCCGCGAGAGATCCGTCGAGAGCGTGTCGAGCTTCTCGGCGAAGCTCAGGCGCTCGGCCCAGCGCTCGGTCCCCTCGTCGACGCGCTCGTCGGCCATCCCCCGGACGGCGCCGACGAACTGGAAGTACTCCCGCGGCGTCGAGAAGCTGGGCGGCGACTCCTTCTCGGGGAGGATCCCCACTCGTTCGCGGACGCCGATGGGGTCTGTCTCGGGGTCGACCTCCAAGACCGCGGCCTCGCCCGAATCGGCGAGGGTCTGCCCGGTCAGCACCTCCATCGCCGTCGTCTTCCCCGCGCCGTTGGGGCCGAGCAGCCCGTACAGTTCGCCCGACTCGACCGACAGCGAGAGGCCGTCGAGCGCGGCCACGTCGCCGTATGACTTCCGCAGGTCGTCGGTTCGGATCACGCTCATGAACGCCCGTTCAGCCGGCGGGGTGATAGATGGTCCGGCGCCGGCTATCGATCGTGAGACTCGGAGCCGTCGGGGACGGTGATCTCGACCGTCGTCCCGCCGTCGGTCTCGAAGGAGAGCTCGCCGTTGAGCGTCATCACGGCCCACTTGAGCTGCCAGAGGCCGAGGCCGGTGCCGTGTTCGAGGCTGGGTTCGGTCCCGGCCGCCAGCGCGTCGAGCTCCCCGTCGGGGATGCCCGGGCCGTCGTCGGTGACTCGAACGGTGTACCCGGCCGGCCGTTCCGTGACGGTGACGGCGACGGCGTCGTCGGCGTGGGTGAGCGCGTTGTCGACGGCGCTCTCGACGGCACTGGTGAGCGCGCGCTCGTTGCTCACCACGGTCGCGGACGAAGGGGTGTCGACGCTGACCGAGACGGCCGCGTCCGCGGCGCCGGCGTCGTCGACGGCGCGCTCAACCGCCCGGCCGACGTCGAGCCGTGCGTCGTCGTGTGACTCGGAGATGAACCGGTCGATCCGACGAGTCCGGCGACCGAGCGCGGCGATGGAGTCCACGGCGTCGATGATGGCGTCCGCCCGTGGCTCGTCGTCGAGCACTTCGGCGTTGGCTTTCACCACGTCGGCCTCGTTGCGGAGGTTGTGTCTGAGGACGCGGTTCAGGACCGCGAGACGCTGTTCGCGGAGTTCGCGATCGGTCACGTCCCGGAGGCTGAGGCGCGCGCCGAGCCCGTTCCCGTGGGGGTCACTGACCGCCGACACCTGCGGGTCGTACTGGCGCGTGCCGGCGGTCGTCTCGACCGACACCGTCTCCGTGCGTCGAAGCGTCTCGGTGCTGTGGCCGAGTAGCTCGGTCAGCGGGCTCCCGGCCGCCTCGGAACGGTCCGTTCCGAGCACGTCGGCCGCGGTCCCGTTGCGTTCGACGACTCGGTCGCGGTCGTCGACGACCAGCATCAGGTCGTCCGTCTCCTCGACGAGCCCACGTTTCCCGAGCGTTCCGATGGCCGGCGTCGTGCCGAACAGGTCGTATCGGGCGAGCGCGACGGCGACAGCCAGCGTCGTGACACCGGTGCCGGCAGCGAACACGGCTGCTCTCCCTCCCGGCGCCATCTCGGCCGGCGGGGTCATCGTGTTCCACACGACCAGCGGGAGTACCGGTGCGGCAGCGATGCTGACACCCTGACCGAGCGAGACGTGGCCGGCGGCGGACGCGGACTGGCACAGCAGATAGCTCCCCCCGGCGACGAGCGCGACGGTGTAGATGAACGTCACCGAGCCCAGCGAACTCAGGACGGCGTTGCCCGAGTCGACCGGACTCAGCGCGAGCTGCAGGGCGACGAACGCGTACGGCAGCGCCAGCAGTCCGGCCGTCCGCCCGCCGACGTCGATCCGGGTCCCCGTGTACTGGAGGGTGAAGAGGAACCAGGGGTACGTCGCGAACAGCCAGAACCACACCGGGAGCTGTGGCCATATCGCTCCACCGATGCCGACGCCGGCCGCCGGAACGAGGCCGACGAGAGCCGTTGCCAGGCAGCCGACGCCGAGCGTCCCGGCGAACAGGGTGAACGCCCCTCGCCCCAACCGTGGTGACAGCCGGTGGACCCGGTACCCCAGCCAACACAGCGTACACCCGCCGAGCCCACCGAGAACGACGAGAGCGCTGACGAGCGAAGCCATGGTTCGGGGTTCCGCCCGTGCCAGTAAAAGCCTCCCCGTTGAGACGGCGACGGACGGCGGGTTCACGCTCCGACGAGGCGTCTGACCGGAAGCGTTACCAAGCGAGCTGACCAAACGTTCAGCCATGAGCTGGGACCGTTCGTCGATATCCGAGCAGCGTGGCCGCACCGTCGTCGTCACCGGCGCGAACAGCGGGCTCGGCTACGAGGCCACCGCGGCGTTCGCGGGCCACGGCGCCGACGTGGTGATGGCCTGCCGGAGCCTCGACCGCGGGCGGACGGCCGCCGAGGAGATCCGGGAATCGCTCGCCGACGCGCCCGCGTGGGCGTCGGCGCCCGACGCGGGGTCGCTGACGGTGATGGAGCTCGATCTGGCGGATCTGGACTCGGTCGCGAGCTTCGCCGACCAGTTCGGCGAGCGGTTCGACGAGCTGCACGTGCTCTGTAACAACGCCGGCGTGATGGCGGTCCCCCGCGGCGAGACCGAAGACGGGTTCGAGCGCCAGTTCGGGGTCAACCACCTCGGCCACTTCGCGCTCACGGGCCACCTGCTCGACGACCTCCGGGCGACCGACGGCGAGACCAGAGTAGTCACCCAGAGCAGCGGCGTCCACGAGCAGGGCGAGATCGAGTTCGACGACCTCCAGGGCGAGGAGTCGTACGACAAGTGGGGCGCCTACGCCCAGAGCAAACTCGCGAACCTCCTCTTCGCCTACGAACTGGACCGGCGGCTCGCGGCCGACGACGAGAACGTCACCAGCGTCGGCTGCCACCCCGGCTTCGCCGACACGAACCTCCAGGCTCGCGGGCCCAAGGAGGCGGGCTCGACGCTGCGGCTCTGGATGATGAAAGCCGCCAACGCCCTGCTCGGCCAGTCGGCCACTCAGGGCGCGCTGCCGATGCTGTACGCGGCGACCGAGGACGGGATCGACGGCGGCGAGTACGTCGGTCCCGGCGGCCTGCTGAACATGCGCGGCGCGCCGGAGATCCAGGAGTCGAGCGCCGCGTCGTCCGACGAGGCGGCCGCCGATCGCCTCTGGGCGGTCTCGGAGGATCTCACTGGCGTCGAGTACGATCTGCCCGACGCGTAGCGTCCCACATCCCGCCGATCGCGTCGGTAGGCGTCGCCTCGAGACCGGTACGACTCCCGTAACAAACCGTCGCTGGGCCCGACGTGCGTGTATGGCAGACGTCGCTCGTCGCCTCCCCGCCAGGGGTGGTCCGTTCGCCGGGGTGACGACTCGTGGACTGTCCGCCCGGATGCCGAACGAACGGGCGTGCTGTCGGCACGATAACGACACCCCGTGGCGCCGACGATGAGCGTCGTGTCACGGGTCGTGCCCGACAGGCTCCACTCGGCCGCGTCGACCGTTCGCGCCGTCGTCGCTCTCGCGCGCCGGCAGAACCTCACGCACGTGGCCGCCGGGGTCGCCTACTACGCGTTCGTGTCGGTCGTCCCCCTCCTCCTGCTCCTCGTTGCGGTCAGCTCGCTCCTCGGCGGCGAACCCCTGACCGACCGCGTGCTGGCTCTGATGGGTCAGCAGCTCTCGTCGTCGGGCCAGCGAGCCGTGGCCGAGATGCTGACCGACACCGCCGGTCGAGGGACGGCGTCGGTGGTGGGCGTCGTCGTGCTGGCCTGGAGCGCGCTCCGGGTGTTCCGGGGGCTCGACCAGGGCGTCAGGGAGATGTACCGGGACGCGCCCGACAGTTCGTTGCTCGAGCAGTTCCGGAACGGCATCGTCGTGGGCGCCGGCCTCGTGCTCGCGATCACGGTCGTCGTGTTCGTCGACGTCGTGCTCCCGACCGTCCCGCTGTCCGTCCCCGTCGTCGGCGACCCGCGGCGGATCGCCCTCGCGGTCGTGCTGGCGACCGTGTTCGTCCCGATCTACTACGTCCTCTCGCCGGTCGACACGTCGATCCGGGCGGTGGTCCCGGGCGCCGTCGTCGCCGCCGTTGGCTGGGTCGTCCTCCAGGTCGCGTTCCGGATCTACGCCGACAGCGCTGGCCGCTACGGCGCCTACGGCGTGCTCGGCGCGCTCCTGCTGTTCGTCACCTGGCTCTACTTCGCCAGCATCGTCGTGCTGCTCGGTGCGGCAGTCAACGCCGTCCGGCAGGGCGCGAAGAAGTGACTGCTTCGGAGTCAGTCGATCGGAACGAACGGCGAAAACGGGATCGACGCCGCGAACTGGAAAGCCGGAGCCGCGAGCCGCCGTTACTGGAACGTCGGCGCCGCGGGCTCGGTCCCCTCGGCGGGTTCGCTCTTCTGGAAACGCTCCTCGATCTGCTGGTACTGCTCGCGGGTGTCGTCGGTGACGGAGGCCACCACCTCGTCGAGCGCGTCCTCGAAGTGGTCCATCGTCACGCGGACGTTCCCCACGCTCTCGACGGTCTCCTCGGGCGAGACGCTGTTGATGAACTCCCGGGTGGCGTTCATCGACGCCTCGCGGGCCAGCGCCTCGAGGTCCGCGCCGACGAACCCGTCGGTGCGGCTCGCGATCTCGTCGAGATCCACGTCGTCGGCCAGCGGCTTCTCGCGGGTGTGCACCTCGAGGATCGCGCGGCGGGCGTCCTCGTCGGGCACGGGCACGTGGACGTGGCGGTCCAGCCGGCCGGGGCGGATCAGCGCGCTGTCGATCAGGTCCGGACGGTTCGTGGTGGCGACGACCACCACGTCCTCCAGTTCCTCGAGTCCGTCGAGCTCCGTGAGGAGCTGGGAGACGACGCGCTCGCCGACGCCGGAGTCGCCGGAGTTCTTCCCGCGCTCGGTCGCGATGGCGTCGATCTCGTCGAAGAACACCACCGTCGGGGCGTTCTCGCGGGCCTTGCTGAAGATCTCGCGGACGCCCTTCTCGGACTCGCCGACGTACTTGTCCAGCAGCTCCGGCCCTTTCACCGAGATGAAGTTGCTCTCGGCCTCGTTGGCCACCGCTTTCGCGAGCAGCGTCTTCCCGGTGCCGGGCGGACCGTACAGCAGCACGCCTTTCGCGCTGTCGACGTCCATCTGCTCGAACACCTCGGGGTAGTCGAGCGGCCACTGGATCGTCTCGCGCAGGCGCTCCTTCGTGCCTTCGAGGCCGCCGACGTCCTCCCAGGTGATGTCGGGCACCTCGACGAACACCTCCCGGAGTGCGCTGGGTTCGATCCCGCGGAGTGCCTTCTTGAAGTCGGCCTCGGTGACGTCGAGTCGTTCCAGCGTCTCCGCGTCGATCTCGTCCGCCTCGAGGTCGAGTTCGGGGCGGAACCGCCGGAGCGCGATCATCGCGGACTCCTTGGCCAGCGACTCCAGGTCGGCGCCGACGAACCCGTGGGTGTTCTCCGCGAGCTCCTCGATCTCCACGTCCTCCGCCAGCGGCATGTTGCGCGTGTGGACCTGCAGGATCTCCTCGCGGCCGTGGGTGTCGGGCACGCCGATCTCGATCTCGCGGTCGAAGCGGCCACCGCGACGGAGCGCGGGGTCGATGGCGTCGACGCGGTTGGTGGCGCCGATGACGACCAGCTCCCCGCGCTCCTCCAGCCCGTCCATCAGGCTGAGCAGTTGGGCCACGACGCGGCGCTCCACGTCGCCGCCGGCCTCGTCACGCTGGGGCGCGATCGAGTCGAGCTCGTCCATGAAGATGATCGCGGGGCTCTCCTGCTGGGCCTCCTCGAACACCTCGCGCAGCTGCTCCTCGGACTCCCCGTAGTACTTCGACATGATCTCGGGGCCCGAGATAGTGTGGAACGAGGCGTCGATCTCGTTGGCGACGGCCTTGGCGATCAGCGTCTTCCCGGTGCCGGGCGGGCCGTGCAGCAGCACGCCCTTCGGGGGCTCGATCCCCAGCCGGCTGAACAGCTCGGGGTGGCGCATCGGGAGCTCGATCATCTCCCTGACCTGCTCGAGTTCGTCGTCGAGGCCGCCGATGTCCTCGTAGGTCACGTCGGGGCCTTCGGTGCTCCCGGCGCCGCCGGCACCCGCGGCACCGCCGCGCTCGTCGCGGATCTGCTCGGCGGGCTGCTGGCTGATCTCGACCTCAGTCGAGTCCGTGATCACGACCGTCCCGTCGGGGTCGGTTTCGGCGATCTTCAGCGGGACTGCCTGCCCCTGCCCGCCCATGAGGCCGAACCCCAGCGGGAGCTGGACGTCCTGCCCGGCGGTGACGGGCTGGCCCGAGAGCTCCTTGCGTACGAGGCCGCCGATGTCACCGCGGATCCCCATGTTCTGGGGGAGCGCGACGGTGACGCTCTCGGCGGGGTTCACGTCGGCGGGCTCGACCTCAACGCGGTCGTCGATGCCGACGCTGGCCTCCTGGCGGAGCCGGCCATCGATGCGCACGACGCCGGTGCCGTCGTCCTCCGGGTAGCCCGGCCAGACGCGAGCGATGGCGGCGCCCTGCTTCCCCTCGATGCGGATGAAGTCGCCGCCGGAGAGATCCATCTCGTCGGCGGCGACGCGATCGACCGCCGCGAGGCGGCGGCCGGCGTCTTTCTGCTTCAGCGGCTTGACAGTGAGCTTCATTGTTCCACCTCGATCGTCAGCACGCCGTTGTTCACGCTGCTCTCACGAGGTTCGCCGGGGAGCTCGATCTCCCGTTCGGTCGAGGTGCCCTCCGGCCCCTCGACCACGACGATGACGGTCTCGCCGACGGTGTCGACGGCGACCTCCCCCTCGGCGTCGGCGAGATCGAGCGCGACCACGAGACTGTCGTCGTACTCGTAGACGCGACCGAACTCCTCGTCACGAATGCTGCGTTGGTGAGTGGTCATTAGCTAACCCCAAGTAATCGGTGTGCGTATTTAAAGACTTCGCCAGAAAACCGCACGAGGGCGACGACCCACACCGGAACGGGTGATGTAGCGGTTCGGTTCGGCGGCTGTCACGGGCGGCGTTCGGCCCACTGGCCTGGGCGCTCTCCCGCGGATTTATGCTCGCCCCGGCTGACACGCAGGTATGAAGCGGGTTTCGCACCACGGCCGGGGGACCTCGTACCGTCGTTCGGCACGGGTCGACGAGGGGCCGGGACTGCTCTGTGTTCACGGGAGCGGCGGGAACGCGGGCGTCTGGAAGTCGCAGTCGCGGCTGGCCGACCGGACGCCGGTGACGGCGATGGATCTGAGCGACCACGGCGAGAGCGGGTCGCTGACCGCCCAGGCGGGGTATGAGACGCTGTCGGGGTACGCCGCCGACGTCGTCGCCGTCGCCGAGGCGACGGGCGATCGCGTGCTGTGTGGCAACTCGCTGGGCGGCGCGGTGGCGATGCTGGTCGCGATCGAGCGCGATCTCGACCTCGACGGTCTCGTGCTCGCGGGGACGGGCGCGCGACTGCCCGTGCTCGACGACCTGCTCGTCTGGCTCCAGTCGGATTTCGACCGCGCGGTGGAGTTCCTCCACGGCCCGGATCGGCTGTTCCACGACCCCGACGACGAGCTGGTGGAGATCAGCGAGGCGGCGATGCGCGATACGGGCCGAGAAGTCACGGCCCGGGATTTCCGGACCTGCCACACGTTCGACGTGCGCGAGCGGCTGGAGGAGATCGACGTGCCGACGCTCGCGGTCGTCGGCGAGCACGACCAGCTCACGCCGCCGCACTACCACGAGGCGCTGTCGGAGGCGATCCCGTACTGCGAGGTCGCGGTGATCGACGACGCCGCCCACCTGGCGATGCTCGAACAGCCCGAGGCGTTCAACAGCGCGCTGGCGTCGTTCCTCGACCGTCTCTGATGCCCGAACGCGTCGCCACGACCGACCCCGACGGGGTGGATTTCGGCTGGGTGATGCAGGTGACGTTCGTGCTGACCATCGTCGTCGGCGCGCCGCTCGTGACGCTGCTGTCGACGCAGGCCACGCTCCCGGACTGGGGCTCTCGAGTGTCGTTCGCCGTCCGGGTCGGCGCGCCGGTGTGGGTGCTCACGGGACTGTGTGTGTACCTCTACGCGCGGCGGAAGGAGCGAGCCGACGACAGCGACGAGTAGCTACTCCTCGACCCAGCGAAAGCGCACGCCGGCCCGCTCGGCGGTCTCCCGGTCGCGCTCGGAGTCGCCGACGAACACCGCCTCGTCGCCGTCGACGCCCATCGCCGACAGCGTCGCGAGCAGCGGTTCGGGGTCGGGTTTGTAGCTGCCGACCGTGTCCCGGCCGACGACGGCCTCGACGTCGAGGCCGTGGCGCTCGAGCGCGATCCGGCAGGCGGCCTCGCTGTTGAGCGAGCAGACGCCAACGGGGCCGTCGTGGGCGCGGAGGTCGTCGATCAGGGCCAGCGCGGGCGCCTCGCGGGCGGCTTCGCGCTCGTGCTCGCCGACGACCGCCTCGAAGCGCTCGCGGGTGTCGGTCGACTCCGCGAGGTCGAGCAGCCCCCAGAGGTCGCGGTCGCCGGGGTCGAGGCCGCGGGATCGGAGGTCGGCGGCGAGGTCGTCGCGTGCAGCGTTCCAGTCGACGGGGAGGGAGACGAGCGTGCCGTCGAGGTCGTAGACGACGGGGGTCATGGTGGTGTGGAGGTGGTTCAGGGGGAAAAGGGGTTGGGCGGATTGGATGGTAGTGGATTTGGTTTACGATCGAGATAGCGAACCGACCGCGACAGCAGCTCGATCGTTGGCAACTGAGACCGCGACAGCAGCTCGATGCTAGACCACTTGCGACCGCACCACCCCGCACAGCCCACAGACCTCCCCAGCCGACTCACTCGCTCACGTTCGTTCGCTCCTTCGTCCCTCGCGCTCGGTTCGCGGACGGAGCCGCGAACGCTTCGCGCCAATTC
Source organism: Halolamina sp. CBA1230 (assembly GCF_002025255.2). Lineage (GTDB taxonomy): Archaea > Halobacteriota > Halobacteria > Halobacteriales > Haloferacaceae > Halolamina. The sequence continues at coordinate 2,091,830 of NZ_CP054587.1, read as the reverse complement.
CGGCGGCGGTGCGGTGGACGCCTCGCGGCCGGCGACCGCCGCCGGCCGCGGGGGGAGGGGTGGGGAATCAGCGCTGCGCTGGACCTCGTGTCCAGCGCCTTGCGGTCACAAGTGGTCATGCTTCGAGATGCTGTTGCGGTCGCTGTTGCTGTCTCAGAAGTCAACGGTCGAGATGCTGTTGCGGTCGCGGTTGCCGTCGCAGTACCCGAAAACGTAGTCACTACCGCCGAGGAAAAGAACAACTCCGAATAACCGCGTACCCACGTTCAAGTACCCTGACACCCATCCACACGTATGGCGGGGCCCGAACCCCAGCAGCTACGCCGCCTGATCGACCGCTTCCCACAGCCACCCGACGACGACCAGTTCGCCCACGCCGACGACCTGCTCGACGGCGCCTACGACCGCATGGCCGGCGCGTGGTACGACCGTCTCCGGGACCTCACAGACGCCTACGCCGACGGCGACGCCCTCCGCGAGGAACTGCTCGCCCACGCCGAAGCCGTCCCCGCGTTCCGCCTGAGCGACGGTGCCGCGCCGCTTCGCGAACGCCGAAGACGACTGACGGAGGCCGCCGACGCACACCCGGTAATCGCCGAGGTAGCGGCGTGGTACGGCGACCTCCGGGACCTGCTCGAAGACGATCCCGACGACCTCACGCCAGTCGAGCGCGCGCTGCACGATTTCGGCTACGCCGTAGCCCACGGGCTGTTCCTCCGCGCCAGCGCACCCGAGACCGTGGTCCGCCGGCTCAGGCTCGCCTACCGCCTCGTCGGCGTCCGGATCGACGACACCGCGACCGACGGCGCCGAGCGCACGACGTTCACCTGCCCGTACCGGAACCTCGGCGCCGACCGCTGTGGAAAGCGCTGGCTCTGTCACGAGAAGCTCGACCGCGTCGACGACGGCTACGTCACCTACCTCGCGGAGCGCGGGATCGACTACCAGCGGCCGCGAGGCTGTGCCGGATCGGCGCAGTGCTACTCGACGGTCGCCCGGGAGAGCCCCGAGCAGTGGTGGCCGAAGACGCCGCCCGACGCGGTGAGCGAGTCGTGACCGCTCCCGAGCACCGCGACCGCGTGCGGGAGAGCTACGGCCGCTGGGCGCGGTTCTACGACTGGTTCGCGCGAGCGACCGCCGACGTCGGCGGCGTCAGGGACGCCTGCGTCGAGGCGCTGGACCTGAACCGCGGCGACACGGTGGTCGAGTTCGGCTGCGGCCCCGGGCCGAACCTTCCCGCGCTCCGCGAAGCGGTCGGTCCGTCGGGCCACGTCGTCGGCGTCGACCTCACCGGGCGGATGCTCGACCGTGCGCGGGCGCTCGTCGCCCGCCGCGGCTGGCAGAACGTCTCGCTCGTGCAGGCCGACGCCGCCACCCCGCCGGTCGCCGACGCGGACGCGGTGCTGTCGACGTTCGTCACGTCGCTGTTTCCCGATCCGGCGGCGGTGGTCGGTGAGTGGTGCGAATTGGCCGACCGCGTCGTCGTCGCCAGTTTCGCGCCGCGGGGGAACCGCACGGCGAACGCGGCGCTGTGGGCGTTCACGCGCCTGAGCACGTCGCTGTTCGACGCCGGCGGCGAGAACGCGCTCGGGCAACTCGATCGCCGGACGGCAGCCGCCCGGCGTGGGTTGGAAGCGCGGATGGACAGGGTGGAGAGTGGGACGTTCGTGTTCGGGACGGTGGTGGTGAGCGCCGGGTATCGGGAGTGAGGGTCGTCGGGCAGTGGAGAGGGGGATTCGAACGACGAGAACTCGGTTCGCCCGTTCTGTTCGCTGCACGGTCCGAGAGCGACGGGCGCTCCGCGACTATGCGATCCTTGCGGTGCACGATGGGAGTTCTGTCGAAACGTGGTTTCGGAGGTTTTCTACCCGGAAACACCTGTTACTGCGTATTGCTCAATGAGCTATTTGACTTTCTGCAAGGCATTTGTCAGTGAACGGTGATACTGTAACTATGAGGACGCGACTTCTACAGGGTGTGGGTGCGCTCAACGTCGTCGGCGGGACTATCGGAATCTGGTACGCGTTCCAACGCCAGATGTGTACGAACGTTGCTGGCGGGGCGAACAGTTGTGCTCCGAATATTGCCTATCTTCTCCCCGGAGTACTCGCCGTACTCGTCGGGGTTGGTCTCTTTGCGGGTATCGCCCGACGTGAGGGGTCCGGGAAGCCGCCAAGCGGCGAGACGTGATTGATCCCCACTGTACGGACCGATACGTTGAGTCTCCTGTATCGACAACCGGTGAGAGACAGACGTCTCCGAACGAAAACCTTCAGCAGAGATCAAGCGGACACGACGGGTGGAGCAGTCTCGCGGTCGTGAACGACAAGGAGTGAACGGGCGCGGTGGGATTCGAACCACGGTCGCTCCCGTTCGCTCGCTTCGCTCGCTCACCTCCCGCTCCCTGATTCGGAATCCCACCGCCGGCGCTCTCGGTCTCACTTCGTTCGACACGGGAAGCGGGCGCGGTGGGATTCGAACCCACGACCACCGGATGGCTCCCCCCGCGAGCCCACCGGGGTTAGAAGTCCGACGCTCTGTCCAGCTGAGCTACGCGCCCTCACCCGTCAATTACCCTCCGCGCGCAAAAGCGGCCGGGTTCGTCCCGTAGCCCTTAACCCCGCCAGCCGAGAACCCCGAGCCGATGCGTATCATCGGCACCGTCGGGCTGCCGGGCAGCGGCAAGGGCGAGGCCGCCGCGGTCGCCCGGGAGGAGGATATCCCCGTCGTGACGATGGGCGACGTGATCCGGGCGGAGACCCGGCGGCGCGGGCTCGACCCCACCGAACACCACGGCGAGATCGCCGGAAAGCTCCGCGAGGAGGAGGGCGAGACCGCCATCGCCGACCGCTGTATCCCGATGGTCCGGGAGGCCGCCGAGGGGCAGGACGACGAGCCGATCGTGCTCGTCGACGGCCTGCGCTCGATGGCCGAAGTGGAGCGGTTCGTCGACGCCTTCGGCGAGGACTTCCTGCTCGTCTCCATCGAGGCCCCCTTCGACCTGCGTGCGAAGCGACTGGGCGACCGCGGGCGCGAGGCGACCGACCTCGACCGCGAGAAGCTCCGCGAGCGCGAGGAGCGCGAACTCGGCTTCGGGATGGGCGAAGTGATCGACGCCGCCGACCTCACCATCGACAACGACGACAGTCTCGAACGCTTCCGCGAGCAGGTACGGGCGGTGCTGGAGCGCGGAACGACCGACATCCACGAGGAAGAGAGATGATCTACAGTATCGACGTCACGATCGAGGTGCCAGTGCAGGCGACGGAGGTAGCCGACCGCGTCGAGGACGCCGTCACCAACCTGTTCCCCGATGCGGAGTTCCGGCGCGAACCCGACCGCTTCGTCGCCGAGAGCCACTCGCTGGACGCGTTCTCCGACGTGCTCCACGAGCAGGAGATCCTCGACACCGCGCGCCGGGAGTTCTTCAACGGCGTGGACGATGGGGGGTTCGCGTTCTCGCTGAAGAAACAGCCCGCCTTCGAGGGTGTCGTCAACTTCGCCGTCGGCTCCGAGGACGAACTCGGCGACATCAAGGTCCGCGTCGACGTACGCGAGCCGGACGTGGAGTCGTTCATCGACCACGTCGCCCCGCCGACCGAGGAGGGGCGACCGATCGACCCCGAGACGGATCGGCGAGACACCGACGACTACCACGCCTCGAACTGATCGATGCGCCTCGGTCGGTACCACCGGACGCTCCTGCTAGCGACCGTCGTCGGCGTCGCCGTCGGCCTGTTCGCGACGGGGTTCCGGATGGCGTGGAAGGCCGGGCTCGATATCCTCTGGAGCGGGACCGTCGTCCCGTGGCATCGGATCGTCGTCAGCACCGTCGCCGGCGTCCTCATCGGCGGCATCGGGATGCTGACTCACTACCCCGGCTCGCTGGCGGCGGTCGTCCGCGACTTCCACGAACACGGCGCCATCCCGTCACGAGACAACGTTCCGGTCGTCCCGTCGAACTTCCTCGGACTGATCGCCGGGCAGGGTGCCGGCCCCGAGGGGATGATGAGCGTCGTCGGCGGCTCGCTGGGTACTCGCGTCGGCGACCGCCTCGACGCCGGCGGCCGCAAACTGCTCACCCTCGCCGGGATGGGCGCGGGGTTCGGCACGATCCTCGGCGCGCCCATCGGCGGCTCCTTGCTCTGGCTGGAACTCCCCCACCGTCGCGGGATCGAGTACTACGAGGCGATCGTCCCTACGCTCGTCGCCAGCTTCAGCGGCTACCTCGTGATGGTGTCGCTCGGCGGGCTCTCGCTGTTCAACGTCTGGGAGGCGGACCTGATGTACGAGTACGCCCCGTTCCACCTCGCCGCGGCGCTGCTCGTCGGGGTCGCAGCCGTGCCGCTCGGGCACGTCTACAACCGTGTGTTTTCGGCCGTCGGACGACTGTTCAACCGCTACTCCCCCCGGCTGATCGTCCGGACGACGCTGGCGGGGCTCGGGATCGGGCTGCTCGGCTACGCGCTCCCGCTCACCTACTTCTACGGCGGCAACCAGATCAACGCGGTGCTGAACGGGAACCACTCGCTCGCGCTCCTCGTCGCGGTGCTGGGCGGCGAGATGATCGCCGCGGCGCTCACGATCCAGGGAAACTGGCACGGCGGTCTCATCATCCCCCACATGTTCATGGGGGCGGTGCTCGGGCAGGCGCTCTCGCTGGTCGTCCCGGGGCTCCCCGCCCCGATCGCGATGCTCACGGGGATGGCCGCGTTCAACGCGACCGTCACCGGGACGCCGCTGTCCTCGGCGTTGATCGCCATCTCGCTCACCAACGGCGCGGCGATCGTCCCGGTGTTCCTCGGGAGCCTCGCGTCGTTCGTCGTCGGCCCCTCGGTCGGGTTCGTCGGCACCGAGGAGCCGCGCCGTGAACAGACGGGGCCACTGTTCGCGCTCGACGACGACGAGGTCGCTGACGACTAGAGCGTGACCTGCACCACCGCGAACAGCACCACCACGCCCAGCACGTCGCAAGTGTTCGTGACGACCGGGATCACCACGTCGTCGGGGTCCAGTCGGTAGCGGTAGGCGACGTACGTCGCGCCGAGCGTGATCAGAACCGCCAGCACCGCGAGCACCACGCCACTGAGAAGCGATATCCAGATCACCGTCCCGACCGACAGCCGCGCCCCGCCGAGCAGCGAGCGCAGCGCCCACGCCCCGGCGCCGACGACGGGGAACAGCGTCACCGCGAGCGCGACGGTCGCGACCGCGTTGCCCGCCAGCGACTCGTCCGCGGGCGAGAACTCGAGCGTCCCGAGGTGGAACGCCGTCGAGAGCCGCGAGGCGAGGACGCTCCCGAGGTTGCCCGCGGTGCCGATGGTGACGGGGACGAGCACCAGCAGCGTCGGGTAGCGGTACAGCGACGCCGCGAACGACCCCAACACGAGCCCCGAGCCGACCTCGACCATCGTCAGCGCGAGCAGCACGGGCAGCATCGCCCGCGTGATCGCGCGGACCGACCACTCCGTCGTCACGCGCCACCCCCGACGGCCAGCACGAGCCGCACCGCGAGCAGCAGGAAGGCGACGCCGAACACGTCGCCCGTCGTCGTGACGACCGGGCCGACGAGCGTGTCGGGGTCACGCCCACGCCGGTAGCCCGCGAACACGACGACGACCACCACGCCGATCAGCGCGACGCCGGAGAGCACGCCCGCGACGAGGCTGATCGCGACCAGCGTCGTCACGGGCGCCACCGTATCCCCCAGCGCCGTGAGGATCAAGAACACCGCGACGGCGGCGACGGCGCTCGCGAGCAGCCCGTTGGCCAGCGCGGCCGCCATCGCCCCGCGCAGCCGTCGATTGCCGAGGTCGACCCGCGGTTCGACCAGCCCCTGGTGGAGCCCGGTCGAGAGCCGCGCGCCGAGGCTGCCGTACACGTTCCCCCGCGTCGCCAGCAGCGCGGGGACGAGCACCAGCAGCCCCGGCACCGCCCGGAGTTCGGCCTGCATCCCGCCGAGCACGGCCCCCGCCAGCAACCCCCCGACAACGCTCGCGCCCAGCGCGGGCAGCGCGGCCTCGTACGCCTCCCGGGCGACGGCGAGGACGCTCATTGGCGGATCGTCGACGCCACGCGGCAAAAAAGCCCGCCAGCGCGCTCACTCCTCGCCGCCCAGCAGGGCGATAACTCCGAGCAGGGCGAGCGAGACCACCAGCGCGCCGCCGAGGGTCGCGAACGCGACGTCGTACCCCTGCGTGTCGATCAGAAACCCCGTCACGCCCGGCGCGACGGCGCCGGCGGACATCAGGATGGTTCGCACCACCCCGAGTCCGCCGCCGGCGGCGTCGTCGGGCAGCAGCGACATCAGAAAGGCGCTCCGGACGGGGCGGAACCCGTGACAGCCCAGTCCGAACAGGGCGACCGCGGCGCCGACGGCGAGCACGCCCTCGACCGAGAGCAGCAACGCCGCGCCGCCGACGGCGGCGACGACGGTGGCGAACAGCATCGGCAGCCGCCCCACGCGGTCGGTGAGTTCGCCAGTCCCCAACTGGATCAACGCGACAACGAACAGCACGGAGTAGATCGTGTTGGCGACGTTCGTCTCCAGCCCGAACCCGGCGTCGGCGGCGAGATAGCTCGGCAGGAACGCGATGACGCCGTTGTAGCCGAAGGCGAACGCGACGGTGACGCCGACGAACAACGCAACGCGGGGCGGTCGAATCAGTTCGAGGTAGCCGAGCAGCGAGCCGTCGATCCCGTTGTCGTCGCCGCTGGCTGCAGCGACGGCGCCGGTGCCGTCCAGATGCCGCGGCGTCCGACGGACGAACAGCACGGTCAGCGCGGCGACGACGACGACGCTGGCGAGGAACAGGCCCCGCCAGTCCGGCAGCGCGTAGGTGACCGCCAGCGGCGCCGCGACGCCGCCGAACGCCGCGACGGTGTCGAGCACGCCCAGCGCGCGGCCGGTCCGGTGCTCGTGGACCGCCGCGAGCAGGCGGACGGCGACGGTCTTGTGTGTCCCCGTCCCGAGACCGATCAGCAGCATCCCGCCGACGACGGCGAGGAACTCGCCCGGCACCGTCTCGATCGGGCCCAGCGGCACCGAGAGGTCGGGCAGCGGGATCGGCACCACCAGCGCCAGGGAGCCGGCGGCGGCGACGACGGCGCCGCCGGCGATCACCCGGACGGGTCCCTGTCGGTCGGCGATCACGCCCGAGGGGAACTGCATCAGCGCGTACACCGTCATCAGCGCCGAAAAGGCCAGCCCGGTCGCGGTGTTCGAGACGCCGAAGGCGGCCTGGAACGGCTCGAACAGCGGCGGGAACAGGTAGCGCACGAACTTCGCCATGAACCACAAAAGCGACGTGAGCACGAGCGCGTCGTAGCGCGCGAGGCGGCGAAGCTCCATCCGGGGGGCGCTACCCCGGCCGCGGGCAAAAAGCGCGGGGATGCGGCGAACGCGACGAGCGCTAGACGACGCCGAACGACGCGGCCACGGCGACGAGCAGCACGAGTAGCGTGACGCCGAGCCCGACGGTCAGCGGGACGTTCTCCATCGCCTTCTCGTGGAGCCCCATCTCGGCGTACTGCTCGGCGAACGCGTCGCGGTTCGCCTCGTCGTAGAAGTACTTCCTGCTGAGTGCGAACCGCTCGGTGACCGCACAGCCGGTACAGACGGGTGTCCCCTCCAGGCGCTCGGTCTCGATGTGGCTCCCACAGTTGACGCTGCCGCAGTTCTCGCAGTAGGTGTACGTCGACGCGTCGGCGTCGCAGTGGACACAGCGGTGGATCCTGTCCTCGACGGTCACTCTGGAGGGGCCGGCGGCGTAGTACTCGTAGGGGTAGCGGTACTCGCCGAGTTCGGTCGTCTGGCGGATCTCGGGCAGGTAGACGGGCGTGATCGACTGCACCGTCACGTCGGACTGCCGGGGCTCGCAGGTCTTGGTGTAGGTGACGTTGTTGTCGCCGGTGTAGTAAACTACCCCACCCTACTCCCTCGGCGCATACGCGCCTCGGTCCTTGAGGGTGTCGTCAGAACGCGATGCGTTCTGACTGCTAACCAGAAATCAGAGATTTCTGGTGATGGGGCTTTGATGTGGACTCCCGGCAATCAGTCGCCAGCAATAGGCTGGTGACTCTCGCCGTTCACCGTCCCACCATTCACACGCAGGTCTACTTCTGCGTCTCCGCTCCCCGACTTGGGCGAGGAACGGAGTCTGTGTGTTCGCTTTCGAGCGTACCGTAGCCCGATGTTCTTCGCGCCGTTGTAGTCCGCGTTTACCTCGTACCCGCATTTCTGGCACTCGAAGTGTTCTCCGTGGCGGTTATCCTCGTGTGTGAACCCGCAGTCCGTCCGAGAACAGCGTTGGGACGTGTGGTTCGGTTCGACTTGCTCCACGGAGACGCCCTGCTCGGGCGCTTTGTAGGAAACGTACTCGTACAGGCGTCGGAACGCCCAGACGTGGTGCCACTTCGCCTGCGGAAGCCGCTCTCGAATGTCGGTCAAGTCCTCGAACACGATTACGTCGCAGTCGTGTTCGACGGCCTCCATCACAAGTTCGTTAGCGACAGTGTGAATGTACTGTTTGCGCCATGCTTCTTCACGTTTGCCGAGGCGCAGCAGGGCGTTATGCGCGGCTTGCGTACCGCGCTGTTGCATCTCTCCACGTCGCTTCTCGAACTCACCGCACCAGTGGTCGTAGTCGTCTCCCTGCCAGAACGTGCCGGTTGAGGAGACAGCGAGACTGTTGACGCCGAGGTCGATACCGAGGACCGTTTGGTCGGGGTGCCCGGTATCTACCGAAACCTCGGCATCGTCACCGTCTATCCGCCGTGTCGAGATGTGGAGGTAGAACTCGTCGGTCGCCGCGTCGTACCGGAGGGTACTCTCGCAGAACTCGTAGCCCTCGGAGAGGACGTACCGCTCGTAGGGCGTCGGGCTATCTGCCGGGAGAACGAACGTGGGTTCGACCCGGCCCTCGACGCTTGCCAGCGACACCTTATTTCGGTAGAATGTCGCGCTTCGGGTGTCGTAGTCCATTGTCTCAGCAGTGAACGTGGGAGAAGAGACGTGCTGCCCCTTCTTCCAGCGTTCGATAACGCCTTTGACGGCTTCGACTGCGCGACGTATCGCGGCTTGGACGAGTTGTGCCTGTAGGTCCGTCTCCTTGCGGAGTTCGGAGTAAAGCGCGTCACGAACCTCCCGCTTGTTGGTCTTACACTCGGTGTAGGAGGTGTCCGACCAGCAGTAGTCGGCGGTTCGGTTCGCGCAGTACAGGTATTGCTCGGCGGTTCGGTGGAGTGCGTCGCGTTGCTCGTCGGAAACGGCGAGTTTCACGACGGCGGTACGACGCACATCCATGACTTCAGAGAAGGGCCAACGGTACTTATATATCCGGGAGTCTGCCGGCCGGAGTGCGCCGTTTGTGTCGTCCCATGTCGGTTTCCTCTCCGGCCTACTCGCTCCCTTCGGTCGTGGTTCGAAAATCAAAGATTTTCGTCATCACGAAAGACCGCCGGTCTTTCGAACGACTCCTTGAGGCCGGAGGCTCCACCTTGTGTTATGCTGAACGACCGGCCGGCCGACCGTTCCAGTATGCTTGCACTCGACGACGACGCCGCGACGCCGGCCGTCGACGACCTCCTCCAGCAGCAGGTCCCGCCCCTCGTCGGCGGTCTTGCTCGCCTGCCGGACGTTCTCGTAGCCGAGGTTGCGGAACACGTCGGCCATCACGTCCTCGAACTCGAACCCGGAGAGGTCGTCCAGAACTGGCACGCTCCCCGGTTGGAGCGAGGGCCTCAAAAACTGTTCGCGGGACTACCCGAACGGCCCCATGCCGCCCATCCCGCCGCCGCCGTCGCCGCCCTGCATCTTCTTCATCATGCGCTGCATGTCGCCGTCGCCCATCCCCTGGAACTGGTTCAGGGTCTGGTCCATCATCTTGTGCTGCTGGAGCAGCTCCTGGACCGTCTCCTCCTCACAGCCAGAGCCGCGGGCGATGCGCTGGACCTGCGAGGCGCCGATGGAGCGGGGGTCCTCGAGCTCCTCCTCGGTCATCGAGTCCATGATCACCTCGAAGCTGCGCATCCGGTCCTGGGTCACGTCCATCGCGTCGTCCGGGAGCTGGTCCATCATCCCGCCGCCCATCCCGGGGATCATGTCCATCACCTGGTCGAGCGGCCCCATCTTGTTCATCGCGTCCATCTGGCGCTGCATGTCTTTCAGGGTGAACGACCCCTCCAGCATGTCCTCGGGCTCCCAGTCCTCGTCCTCGTCGCCGGTCTCCTCCATCGCGCGCTCGACGCGCTCGGAGAGCTGCTTGAGGTCGCCCATCCCGAGCAGTCGGGAGATGAACCCGTCGGGCTCGAAGCGCTCGATGTCCTGGACGGTCTCGCCGGTGCCGAGGAAGGCAATGGAGGAGTCGGTCTCGTTGACCGCCGTCAGCGCGCCCCCACCTTTCGCGGTCCCGTCGAGCTTGGTGATCGTCACGCCGTCGACGCCGATGGCGTCGTCGAACTCGCGGGCCTGCTCCTTTGCGCCCTGCCCGATCGCGGCGTCGAGCACCAGGAGGTTCCGGTCGGGGTTCACTTCGCGCTCGATCTCCTCAATCTCCTCGATGAGTTCGGACTCCAGCGCGTGCCGGCCGGCGGTGTCGACGATGTGCACGTCGGCGTCTTCCGTCGCGTCGAGGCCGTCGCGGGCGATCTGGACGGGGTCCTCGGCGTCGGGGTCGCCGTAGAACTGCACCTCGGCGTTCTCGGCCATCTGCTTGGCCTGCTCGTAGGCGCCGGGCCGGAACGTGTCGGTCTGGATGACCGCCGGGCGCAGCCCCTTCTTCGAGAACCACCACGCGATCTTGGCCGCCGTCGTCGTCTTCCCCGACCCCTGGAGCCCCGAGAGCATGATCGTCTGGGGTTCCAGCGGGATCTCGGTAGAGTCGCCGACGACCTCGACCATCTCCTCGTAGACGATCTTGAGGATGTGGTCCCGTGCGGAGGTGCCGCCGGGTGGCTCCTCGTTCAGCGCGCGCTCCTCGATGTTCGAGGAGAGATCCATCACCAGGTCGACCTCGACGTCGGCCTGGAGCAGCGAGCGCTGGATCTCCTTGACGATCTCCTGGACGTCCTCCTCGTCCAGGCGGGACTTCCCGCGGAGCTTGTCCATCGTGCCCCGCAGGGAGCTCCCGAGGTTGTCGAGTACCATCTTACCCCATCCTTGACGGTGGACCCATAAACGCTTGTCCGTCCCAGTGGCGTCGACCCAGGCGCCCTGACCCCGCCGCTACAACGGTTCGACGGTCACCGAATCGAGGTAGTGCGTCGCGTCGGCCTCCCAGATCACGGTGACGCCGAGGGCGAGCGAGAGCGTCTCAGGCACCGAGTCGGGCTCCCACGTGAAGCTGTACTCCCGCCAGCCCTCGGCCAGATGCAGCGGTTCGCGCAGGCCGCCGTAGAGTGCGCCGTCGACGTTCGAGGAGTTCTGGCCCGGATCGGGGAAGTCTTCCTCGTTCTCGGGCGCCTCGGGACCGAGGGAGGCGACGACGTTCCGCAGGACGTTGAACGACTCCGACTCGCTCCACGCCTCGAAGGATACCTCGAAGGCGTCGGCATCGCCCGGATCGACATCGGTCGTCGCCCACGCGGTGCCGTCGTCGTGGTCGCCCTCGGTGAACGCCGAGAGACTCCACTCGCCCTCCGCGGCCTGGGCGTCGGAGCGGTCGATCGCCCACTCGAACTCCGACAGCTCCTCCTCGGGGCCGATGTGGGCCGCCGTCTCCCAGTCGAGGCCGTCCTCGAAGCTCTCGGCGAACAGCGGCGCCGGTGCAGGTGCGTCGAGACAGCCGGCGGCGCCGACGACGCCGAGACCGGCGCCCGCCCGTAACACGTCCCGTCGGTTCAACTGCGCGTGGTCGTCCATACCGACAAGAACAGTCAGCCAGCTAACTACGTTTCGGATGGCTTATGCGTTCGCGAGCGTCCAGACGTCGGCCTCGTCGCCCGTCCGCGTATCGCGCTCGGCGACGCCCTCGATCACCTCCCGCGCGAACGACTCGGCCTCGGCGGGATCCTCGGGGACGCCGGCCTCCAGCCGCCCGAACGCCAACTCCGCACCCGTCCCGAGCGCGACCGGCGAGTCGGCGATGACGCTCCCGTCGGCGTACACCGCTCGGACTCGCGCGCGGCCGTCGTCGTCGCGCGCGGTCACGGCGGCGTCGGTGCCGACCGCCGTAGCGACGTTCGTGGCCATCCGGACGAACGCCTCGATCCCCGGGTCCGTGTCGTGGTCGGCGCCGTACGCCCGGCGCTCCCCGTCGAGTTCGCGCCGGAACTGGTCGGGGTCGGCGACGGCCGCCGCGCCGCAGTCGCCGAACGCGGCGATCCGCTCGGCGTTCTTGCTGCTGACACGGTCGTTCTCCACGACCAGTCGGTCGGCCGCGAGCACGGCGCCTGCCTCGGTCTCGAACGCGACGACGGTGGGCATGGGTCGAGGTTGGGCGTCCCGACGGAAAACCGTCCCGCGCCGGAGCGGCCAAGTGCCCCCGCACCGAACAGGGAGCGAATGCCCTCCCGACGCGATCTGCTCGCGGCGCTCGGCACCGGCGCGGCGCTCGGCTTCGCCGGCTGTGCCGGGGGCGACTGCACGCCCGTCGAACCCGACGGTATCGAATGGCCTCATCCCGGCGGCGGCGCGGCAAACGCCTCGGCGCTGCCGGACCTGACTGTCCCCTCACGCGTCGCGGAACGCTGGGAGACCACACTCGCCCCCGAGGACGGCCTGGACGCGTTCGCGGGCGTCGTCGCCGGCGGCGACCGCCTCGTCGCGCTCGGCCGGAGCGGCGACGCGGGGTTCTGGAGCCAGTTCGACGTACGGAGCGGGGAGCGAACGGCCCACGAGCGACTCCCCCCGACGATCGCCGCGCCGCCGGTGCTCGCCGACGGCCACACCGTGGCCGTCTTCCAGACGTCCGATGGCGCCCACCTCCGCGTCCTCGACAGCGGCGACGAGGTGGATCACTACTCGCTCGCGAACCGCCCGACGATGCCCAGAGCCGCCGACGACGTCCTGTTCGGTGGCGACGCCGATGGCGCGTACGCCTACGCTCCCGGGGAAGGAGAGCGCTGGCGCCAGCCGTTCGGCGACCCCGAGGAGGCGCCCGCGATCCCCTACCCGCCGGCCGTCGACGACGAACGAGTGTACGTTCCAGTCGTCAGTTCGGGCGACCGTGGCGTGTACGCGCTCGACAGGGCGAACGGTGAGATCCTCTGGTCGGTGCCGGACCTGCGCGCGTTCCGCGCGCCCGCCCGGATCGGCTCGCTGCTGTTCGTCCCGGCAAAGTCGGAACTGGTGGCGCTCGACGCCGCGAGCGGGGAACGCCAGTGGACGACGCCGACGCTGGACGATCGCCCGACGTTCCCGCCACCCGCGGGGGTCGGGGAACAGTTGGTCCTCTCGGACGGGAGTACGATCCACGGACTCGGCGCCGAGACCGGGGAGAAGACGTGGTCGGTCGACTTCGAGAGCGCGGGCCGGCCCGTCGTCGGCGGCGACACCGCGGTCGTCTCGGCCGGAGATACGCTCGGCGTCGTCGCGCTCGCTCTCGACGATGGGAGCGAACGCTGGCGACTCGACGACGTGTCGCTGGCCGCGCCGCTGGGCAACGGGGTGCTGGTGAAACGGCGGGACGACCTGATCGCCTGTCCCGCCTGTGAAAACTGAGAACGGCTACTCGTCGCCGAGCAGCTCGTCGACCAGCGCCTCGGGGTCGAACTCACGGAGGTCGTCGTACCCCTGCCCGGTGCCGAGGAACAGGACTGGCTTGCCCGTGACGTGGGCGATCGAGATCGCGGCGCCGCCGGAGGAGTCGGCGTCGGCCTTCGTCAGGATCGTGCCGTCGATCTCGGCGGCATCGTCGAACTCCTTGGCGCGCTCGACCGCGTCCTGTCCGGCGACGGCCTCGTCGACGAACAGCGTCATCTCGGGGTCGACCACGCGGTCGATCTTCTCCAACTGCGTCATCAGGTCGTTGGAGGTGTGGAGGCGACCCGCAGTGTCGCCCAGCACCACGTCCACGTCGTTGGCTTCGGCGTACTCGACGCCGTCGTAGATGACGGCGGCGGGGTCGCCGCCCTGCTCGTGGGCGATCACCTTCCGGCCGACGTTCTCGGCGTGTTTGGAGATCTGCTCGCTGGCGCCGGCGCGGTAGGTGTCGCCGTTGGCGAGCACGGAGCTGTAGCCGCGCTCGCCCAGCCACTCGCTCATCTTGGCGATCGAGGTCGTCTTGCCGACGCCGTTGACGCCCGTGAACACGACGGTGACGGGCTTGTCGGCCTCGGCGATCCGCTGCTCGAAGTCGAACTGGCCGACGGAGATCACGTCGACCAGCGCGTCGTGCAGCGCCTCCTCGACCAGTTCGGCGGTGGTGTCGACCTGCTTTCGGCTCTCGCCGATCAGTTTCTCCCGAACGGTGTCGAGAATCTCCTCGGCGACGCTCATCTCCACGTCGCTCTCGAGCAGCGCCATCTCCAGCGACCAGAGCGGCTCCTCTAAGTCCTCCTCCTCGATGATCACCCGCCCGGTCGCGAAGGCGGCGGCCTGGCGCAGCCGGCCGGGGCCGCCGTCGTCGTCGTCGCTCGGCTCGCGCTCCGGCGCCGCGGCGGGGGTCGAGGGCTCGTCGTCGGCCGATTCGGCCTCGGCCTCCGCGTCAGCCTCGGCTTCGGCCTGCGCTTCGGCCTCCTTCTCCTCGACCTCCTCCTCAACGTCGTCGCGGAACGAGCCGAGCTTATCCTTCAGTCCGTCGAACATGGGACCTTACTCGCCGCCTTCTTCGCCCTGCATGTCCTGCATCTGCTGCATCTGCTGCTGCTGCATCTGCTGCTGCATCTGCTGGGCTCGCTGTTCGAGCTCGGCGCTCTCCTCCTCGAGATCGTTGATCTCGTCGCGCACCTGGCTGATGCGGTCGTCGAGCGAGTCCTTCTTCGACTCGAGGGCGTCGATGGCGTCGCCCTGCTCCTGCTCGGCCGCGTAGCCGCCGCCGAGGTCGACGATGATCTCGTCGATGTCCTGCACTTCCGCGCGGACGTACGCGCCGCCGCCGAGCGGCACCTGCACCGTCGAGCCGCTCTCGAGCGTCTCGATCGCCTCGATGGCGTCGTCGACGCCCGCCTTCTCGTCCTGGAACTCCTCGATCTCGGCTTCCTTCTCCTCGATCTCGGCGTCGAGCTCCTCGAGCTCCTGGGAGAGCTGCTGGAGCTGCTGCTGGCCTCCGCCCATCATGCGGCGGTCACCTCGTTGTCGTCGGACTCCGTCCGACTGCTAGAGGTGCTCCGCACCTCACTGACCTCGATCTGCGTGCGCTTGAGGTTGTGCTCCGCGCCGAACTGCGAGAGCACGTGTTCCTCGGCGACCGACTCGTTCTCGGCGTCGACGCTCCGCTCGAAGGCCTGGCGCCCGTCCCGGGCCTCGAACGTACCGCTCACAGTAAACTGACTCATAGCCGAGAATGGCCGGGCGAGCGGGAAGTAGCTTCCGAAAGGGTACTCCCCCGGTGGCGTCGAACCCCTTGGAGCCGCGGCATCGGGCTCCGCGGGCGTGACACGGCGGTCAATCGCCGTGGCTCAGTCCAAGTAACCGAGCGTGTCCTCGATCCGACCCAGCTCCGGCCCGGTCGTGTCGCGGCCGACGACGTACCCCTCGTCGTTGGCGACCAGCCCCGAGCCGACGAGCGGGGCACCGTAGTTGATGGTGCCCACGTCGGCGTACACGTCGAGCAGCTCCTCGACCGCCTCGAGTTCGGCTTCGCGGGCGTCGGGCTGACAGAGCACGCCCTCGTTGGTCGCGACCGCGGCGGTGCCGACGGTGTCCACGTCGCCCAGCGACCCTCGTTCGACGGGGACCGACAGCGCCTCAGCGACCACGTCGACCTGTTCGTCGGTCAGGTCCGGATGGACGTACGCGCCGCTGTCGTTGGCGAGCACGACGTTGCCCGCGGCGTTGATCTTTCCCGGTAGTCCGTAGACGGGGCTGTCGATCGCGGACTCGATGCGCTCGCGCTCGCGTTCGGTGACACGGCCGGAGACGAGCAGGCCGTTCTCGTTGCCGACCGAGAGCGCGCCGACGGTGTTGGAGCCGGCGACGGTGGTCGGCAGGGTGTCGACGCCGAGCTCGTCGCTCATCCCCTCGATCACGTCGTCCTCGGCGTCGGGGCGGATCAGCAGACAGTCCTCGGTCGCTCGCGCGAACACCCCGACGTACGAGGAGCCGGCGAAAGCCGCGCGGAACACGGCGTGTTACTCCGCCGGCTCGGCTTCGACGACCGTCTCGCCGTCCTCGTCGAACCGTGCGGCCCGCACGCGGATCGAGCTCGGGGGCTTGCTTCGCCCGCGCTCCCAGACGGTCTCGTTGACGGCCGGGTCCAGACGGACCTCCTCCTCCTCGACGGAGAACTGGGTCGCGAGGTGTTCGGTGATGATCGACATCGCGGCGTCGGCCCGCTCCTGCTTGGGGGCCTTCTTCGCGTCTCGCAGCGGGACGGTGACAACCCGCTCCTCGAAGTCGCTCGCGCTCATTACTCGTCGATGTTAGACCGCCGCCAGTTGCGCCGCTTCGGGTTGCGGGTGACTTCCATGTCGGTCTTCATCATCACCCACGCCGGCACGCGGGAGTTCTGTCGCTCCTTCTTACCGAGTCGCTTCTTCTGCGCTTTCGACTTCTTCCCCATAGTGCCCGCCAGTTCCCTCGCTCGACGTAAAACGCTGTCCATCCGGACGCTCAGGGCGGGGTCGAGCGACCGAGGTGGACGGTGAGCGAGACCGACTCCCCGTCCCGCGCCGCCCGGTGGACGCCGCAGGCCCGGTGGTTGCCGTCGAGCAGGCGGGGCGGCCACTCGCCGTCGCGCTGCCACGCGACCGCCGCGCCGAACGCCCGGTCGGCGTGGGCCGCGAACCACGCGACTGTCTCGGCGGCGTCCGGGCAGTCCACGGCGACCGCGGGGTCGTCCAGCCGTTCGACCGCACCCGCGACGGTGCCGTCGCCGGAGAGCCACGCCCACCCGGACCCGGGGAACGTCCCCAGTTCGCCCAGTTCCTCGCCAGCGAGGTCGACCGCGTACCAGTCGAGTCGGTCGTCAACGACCGGCTCCGCGGGCTCCTCGTAAGTGTCAGTGAGTTCGCGCAGGAGGCGTTCGCGACTCCAGCCCGACGGGTCGGCGTCGGGGTACTCGTCCTTCCGGGCCTCGCGCTCGACCCACTCCCGGAGGACGGTCTCGACCGCGACGGGTTCGCCGCGTTCGATCCAGTCGGCCATCGTCGGTGCTGTCGGGAGAGCGGCGAAAATCGGTTCCGGTCGGGCGTGAGCGACCTTAGTTCGTCGTCGATTTCGACTCCCCCTCGTTGTCGGGGGAGGAGAACTCCGCGCCCTCGGCGGCCTCGACGGTCTCGACCTGCTTCTCGGTGTCGACGTGCCAGCGGTCGACCTCGTCGTCGTACTGCGACAGTCGCTCGCTGACCTGCTCTTTCAGCTCGTCGTCGTTGACGTTCACCTCGAACACGAACGCCGTCTCGTCACCCCGGGAGCTGCGCTGGATGTTGGCACTGATCAGCTCGTTGTCGAAGTAGTACGGCGCGAGCTGGGTCATCACCTTCCGGTAGACGGTGTCCTCGACGGTCCGGATCGCCTTCCGGCTCGCGGAGTCGGCCGCGCGGGTGGCGTAGTCGATCGAGTCCTGCCAGCGCTCCAGCGCGCCGTTGTTGTCCCCCTCCTCGACTTTCTCGTAGGACTCGGTCAGCTTCTCGCCCGCGGACTTGATGTCGTCCTCGGGCTCCTTCCCTTCGCGCTCGCCGGGGCCCTCCTTGATGCTCGCCTGCTCGGCGGTTTTCTGCTCCACGTCCTCGCCGAGTGTCTCGTGGGTCTTGGGACGCCACTCGTCCCACTCCTCGAACGCGTCGCCGTCGACGCCGGCGTCGCGGAGCGCACGCGAGATCCGCTCGCCGTGCTCGACGATGCCGCCCCACGAGCCGCGTCGTTTGAAGCCGGCGATGCTCTCCTCCATCTCGCCGGAACGAACGTTGTGCTGCCACATAAGTCCACGCAGTCCGTGTTCGCAGGGGACACACCGTCGACGCAGCTGTCCACCGCTTTCGCGCTCGGTCACGAACCGACATTTCCCACGAGCGACCGCGCGAACCACCCGGCGATCCCCGACCCACTTTTCTCCCCCGCGCCCCGAGTCGCTCCCGATGACCGACGCGCTCTCGCTCGACGCGCCGGCGCCGACCCGCCCCGACGGCGCCGACGCTGACTGCTGGCTGGCCTGTATCGACTGCGGCGAGACCTACCCCCCGTTCGCGGCGGTGCGCTACGCCTGTGACGACTGCGGCAGCTTGCTCGAAGTCCGCTACGCCGAGTTGCCCGACTGGGACGACTTCTCCGGCCAGGGCGTCTGGCGCTACGCCGCCGCGCTGCCGTTCGAGACTGGTCGAACCGGCCCGATCGACGCCGAGAACCCCTCTGGCGACGGCGGCCGACAGGGCGCCGCCGACCCCTGTGGCGTCAGCCTCCCCGAAGGCGACACCCCCCTCTACGAAGTTCCGAAGATCGAGGCCGACCTCGGCGTCGATCGCCTCCGGGTGAAACACGAGGGGATGAACCCCACCGGAAGCTTCAAGGACCGCGGGATGACCGTCGGCGTCGGCGCCGCCGCCGCGGTCGGCGTCGACCGCCTCGCCTGCGCGTCGACGGGGAACACCTCCGCCGCCCTCGCGGCCTACGGCGCCCGCGCCGGACTCGAAACGCTGGTGCTCCTGCCCGCCGGGAAGGTTGCCGCCGGAAAGGTGGCCCAGGCCGCGATCCACGACGCGCGCATCCTGGAGGTCGACGGGAACTTCGACGACTGCCTCGACATCGTCCAGGAACTCGCCAACCGCGGCGAGGCGTACCTGCTGAACTCGCTCAACCCGTTCCGGCTGGAGGGCCAGAAGACGATCGGCCTCGAGATCCTCGAACGCTTCCGCGACGAGGAGGGCGGCTTCCCCGACCGTATCGTGCTCCCGGTCGGCAACGCGGGCAACACCGCCGCGCTGTACAAGTGTTTCCGCGAACTCGTCCAGTCGGGCGCGCTCCCACGCTCGGAGGTTCCGAAACTCACGGGCGTGCAGGCGTCGGGCGCGGCCCCGTTCGTCGAAGCGATCGAGAACGGCGCCGACAGCGTCGAACGCTGGGAGGAGGTCGAGACACGCGCGACCGCGATCCGGATCGGCGAGCCCGTAAACGCGCCGAAGGCGCTGCCCGGCGTCCGAGAGACCGGCGGGACTGCCGTCGCGGTCGACGACGAGGCGATCACCGCGGCCCAGCGCGACCTCGCCCGCGAGGGGATCGGGGTCGAACCCGCCTCCGCCGCCTCGATCGCCGGCCTGCGGAAGCTCCGCGAGCGCGAGGTGGTCGACGCCGACGAGCGCGTGGTCTGTCTGACGACCGGCCACCTGCTGAAGGACCCCGAGGCCGCGACCGCCGCGAGCGACGACCCCGAGCCGGTCGCCGACGACGTCGACGCCGTCCTGGGGCTAGTCGAGGAGTAACGCCGCCGGCGACAGCGTCAGCCTCTTGCTCGCGGC
Source organism: Halolamina sp. CBA1230 (assembly GCF_002025255.2). Lineage (GTDB taxonomy): Archaea > Halobacteriota > Halobacteria > Halobacteriales > Haloferacaceae > Halolamina. Next base: position 2,072,279 of record NZ_CP054587.1, on the reverse strand, counting down.
CCCGTTTCCCTGCCGTATGGAGCGTGCCGCCGCGCTGGATCGCGTCGAGACCCTGCTCGACACGGTCGAGTCCGACACGATGCCCGTGCCGGTCCGGGAGATCTGGCTGTACGGCGACGCCGCACTCGGCCTCGACCCCGTCGACCGCCTCGACGTCTACCTCACGAAGGACATCCTGCTCGAGAGCGACGACGAGGCCGCCGAGCGGTTCGAACGGGAGTACGGCGTGAAAGGCGTCGGCAGCACCGTCCGCGCCGAGTGGGCCGAACAGTTCCCCGAACACCTCCGGGCCAGCGAGAACGGCTACGCCGCCCCCGAGAAATGTCTCGCCGCCCACCTCACCGACCCAGACGAGCCGATCCACCTCGAGGTGTGTAACGCCCCCTTCGGCGACAACGTCACCCAGCGCCTCCAGGGGGCGCTCGACCGCGACGCCTACGAGGAGGTGCTCGATCCGCGGGGCGCCTGCCTCTGGATCGACGGCGAACGCGAGACCGAGACGATCGAGAAATTGCGGGCGGGCGAGCTCGCCTTCCCGACGCTGCCCGAGGCGCTCGGGATGCTCGGCGCCGACGAGGAGGAGGCCCGCGCGGCCGCCGAGACTGTCAAACAGCGTCGCGCGGAACAGGACGGGGCGACGGTCCGCGGCGACGTAGTGTAGCCGGGGCTGATCGGCGAGGAAAAACGGGAGAACGGCGCCGCGTCAGCGGATGACGTCGACGTTGCTGTTGCTGTCGTCGTGGTCGCGACCGCCGCCGTCGCGGGCGGCGCCGCCCTGGCTCGCGGTCTGGGCGTTCGTCCTGGCGTCGAAGTCGGCGTCATCGAGGTCGTCGTCGCTGAGCGCGCGGCGGGACTCGTTGGCCTGCTGCTGCGTGGTCGACCCGAGCACCTGCGCGGACTTCACGCCGGTCATGATGGCCATGACGCGCACTTTCCCCTTGTACTCCTCCTGGATGCGGGCGCCCCAGATGACGTTGGCGCTGGCCTCCAGCCGCTCGGTGATGCTGTCGGCGATCCCCTCAGCCTCTTTGAGGGTGAGGTCGGGACCGCCGGTGATGTGGACCAGCCCGCCGGTGGCGCCGCGGTAGTCCACGTCCAGCAGCGGGTGGTTCATCGCGTCGTTGACCACCTCGTCGGTCTTGTTGGAGTCCTGGGTCTCGCCGACGAGCATGACTGCTACGCCACCCTGGTTCATGATGGTGGACATGTCGGCGTAGTCCAGGTTGATCAGCGACGGCTGCGTGATCGTCTCCGAGATCCCCTTGACGGTCTCGGCGATGATCTGGTCCATTACGGAGAACGCCTTCCCGATGGGCAGGTTCGGGACGTAGTCCAGCAGCCGGTTGTTGTCCAGCACGATGATCGAGTCCGCCTCCTCGCGGAGTCGCTCCAGGCCTTCCTCGGCCTTGACGGTGCGGGCGCGCTCGACGTTGAACGGCGTGGAGACCATCCCCACAACGATCGCACCCTGCTCTTTGGCGATGTTGGAGACGACGGGGGCGGCACCCGTGCCGGTCCCACCGCCCATCCCGGCGGTCACGAACACGAGGTCCGCGTCACCCAGCACCTCCTTGATCGTGCCCTGGGCCATCTCGGTCGCGCGCTCGCCCATCTCGGGGTCGCCGCCCGCACCGAGACCCTGCGTCAGGGATTTGCCGACGAGGATCTTCGTGTCGGCCTCGATCATCTGCAGGTGCTGCTTGTCCGTGTTGATCGCGATGGTCTCGGCGCCGTCGACGCCGATGTTGTACAGGCGGTTGACGGTGTTGTTCCCCGCCCCGCCGGCACCGACGATGACGATCCGGGGGTCCCCGAACTCGTCGTCGTCGCTGTCGACGTCCTGCATCGACCGCTGCTCGGCCTCCGCGTTGTCGAGTGCGTCCTGAACGATATCCTGCATGTATTACACCTTGGCCCAGCCGCGGTCGCGGCCGCTCTCGGCCGCGTCGTTCTCGTCGATCATCTCGCGGACGGCCGAGCGGATCGCTTCGCTCCTGTTGGGGAACTCCCCAGTCTCGACCATCTGTTCGACCTCTTCGACCTGCTGTCGTGGTATTCGCAGTGTGACACGCTCCATGGTTGGTTTCCCCCGGTAAGACGAACCGGCGCGAGCCGTCGCCTACAGTCCCACCCGGTCGGGCTCTCCGTCCTCCCGGCTCTGTAAGACGACCGTCTTACGCGTCCACACTAACGAAGCTATCTAATAAAAAGCTTCCGCCGGTTGTAAGACACTGGCCGACGTTGTCAGACACCGGCTACGCGCGGTCGAACACGTCGGAGGCCGAGCTGCGGCGGCCACAGCCCGGGCAGAACGCCCAGTCCGACTCGATCTCCTCGCCACACTCACAGCGCGGTCGGCGCCGGTGCTCCTCGCCACAGTTGGGGCAGAAGGAGTGTTCGTCGCTCACGGTCGCTCCGCACTGTTTACACGCCTCCTCGGTCTCTTCCGTCACCACGTCGACGGCCGTCTCCGTCGGCGCGTCGACGCTCGCCTCCCCGTCAAGGTTGATGTTGACGGTGAGTTCGGGCGTCGACGCCGTCGGTTCCGGCTGGCCACTGTCGGTCGCTGTCGTCACCTCCCGCTCGCCGCCCACGTCGGGGTGGCGGTCGAGGAACTCCCGGAGCGCCTCGCGCATCACCTCGCTCTTGGAGGCGTCGAGCGCGTCCAACTGCTCGACGAGCGCGTCGTCGGCGCGGAAGGTGATCTTGCTCACAGCGGAAGCGTTGGACCGCACCCGTTAAGTAGTTTCCCCAGACCGCCGGAAACGGCGGCTGTGCGTCCATTCGATCGTTCGCGCGCTCGCGCACGCGTTGAAGGACTGAGAGATCAACATCGGTGGCTCCTCGGAAGCCCTAAACCTCCTGCGCCGATTATCACGGGTATGGAGTACGAGGAGCAACTCGATCGGGCGATGGAGAACGTGCCCGAACTGGGCGGGAGCGACGAGCGTCTCAGCGTCCCCGACCCGCAGGTACAGAAAGACGGGGCGTTCACGCGGCTCACCAACCTCAAGGAGATCGCCGACGCCCTCTCGCGGGAGCCAGAACACCTCCACCGCGAGATCCAGGGCGAACTGGGCACCGCCGGCCAGTTCGGCGACGGGCGCTCGCGGTACAACGGGAGCTTCTCGGAGCGGGACTTCCAGGGCGCCATCGACAGCTACGTCGAGGAGTTCGTCCGCTGTTCGGAGTGTGGCCTGCCCGACACCCGGCTGGTCAACGAGGACGGCACGATGATGCTGCGGTGTGAGGCGTGTGGGGCGTTCCGCCCCGTCACCAAGCAGTCCTCCAGCAGCAGCCAGGAGACGACCGCCGAGATCGAGGAGGGCGAGACGTACGAAGTCGAGATCACCGACACCGGCCGCAAGGGCGACGGCGTCGCCAAACGCGGCGACTACACGATGTTCGTCTCCGGCGCCGAGGAGGGGGAGACGGTCCGTGCCCGGGTCAACAACGTCTCGGGCAACCTCGTGTTCGCCCAGAAAGTGAACTAACTCCTCGCTCGCTTCTTCCCGGCCGTCACGCCCTTCATCGTCGACGCCGTACATTGGGGCATGTCCGACGATGTTTCCGCCGACGAACAGGCCGAGCGCCGACAGCGTGAGCGTCGCGAGCGCCAGTCGGAGATCATCGAGGAGTTCGAGTCGGCCGTCGACGACGTGAAGTTCCCGAGCAACAGCGCCGAGATCCGTGCGGAGCTCCGGGACGCGCCCGACGAGGTCGTCGCCGAGGAGGAGTCGCTTGGCAGCGTGCTCGACCGCCTCGACGACGAGTTCGAGGACGAACAGGCCGCCCGCGACGCGATCATGGAGGAGCTCGGCGAGGCCGAACACGCCGACCCCGCGACCACCGAGCGCGAGGAGATCGCCGAGACCGAACGCGAGACGACCGAGCACGTCGACGAGATCAACGACGAAGACGAGCGGTAGCCGCCTTCGGAGCACGTCACCCGTCGGCTCGGATCACCACCGTCAGCGCCGTCTCCCCGCGGTCGTCGACGACGCGGATGTCGTACGCGACCGCGAGCAGGTGGGTCTCGCCGGCCCGCTCCTGGACGATCATCCCACCGAGCGCCTCGCAGTCACCGAACAGCCGTCCCGCACTGTTCGGACAGTTCTCGGCCGCCCACGCGCCCGCAGTGCTTTCGTTGCGTTCGGTCCGGACCACGGTCCCGCCGGTCACCTGCGCGGCCTCGATATCCCGCTCCCGCGGCGCGAGCGAGGCGTTCACCTGCTGGACTGCGCCGGCCCGTCCCTGCCAGGGGTGGCCCGTCGCCTCGCCGCCGGCGTCGTACACCGCGCGTTCGAGCAGCCGGATCGTCTCACTGCCGGGCGTCTCCGGCGACGTCGACGCCGCCACGTCCTCGTGGTAGCCCAGCTGGAGGTACGCAAAACCCAGCGGGATCAGCGCCAGCGCGAGCATCGCCGCCGCGACGAGCACCGTCTGCCCGCGGTCGTCCCCACAGACCCTCGACGCCCGGTTCACGCGTACCACACCCGGATTATCACTCGACCACCCACGGTCGGCACCGCTGCCCGGCCGGTGGGGACGCCGGTCGGTCGTCGGAAGCCGACGGCGCCGTGAGGTGTTTCGACGCGATACATGAGGTTCTCGGGGAGGATCCGCTCGACGCGATGTGAGAGCGCCGAGCGCTCGCGTTCGAACGCCGACTCGGACCGGGTCACCTCCGAGAGCCTGGTCAGCCCGCCGTGCTGTGGCGGCTCGCGGGAGAGCACCGTCCCAGCGTCGTCGGCGTACCGATCGAGTTGGGCCTCGTCGACGCCCGCAGCAGGGAGGCCGAGCGCGAACGTCGCCGTCGCCGCGAACAGCAGGAGTACCCCCACACCGGCCTCGACCATCGTGAGCGAGAGCTGGCCGCGGTCAGTCATCGACGGTCACCCGCAGGGTTGCTTTCTCCGTCCGCAGGGGCGTCGACTCGACTGCGATCTGTGCCGTCCCGCCCTCGAACGCCAGCGTCACCGTCTCGTACCGCGAGGGCTCGACGACGAACTGCCCCGTGAGCCCGCCGGGTTCGTGGAGCACGATCCGGCCGTTGGCCCGGACCGTCTCCACCGTCGACCCGCCGCCGAACGTCAGTTCCACGCGGTCGGTCCGACGGGGCAGCGTGAGATCGTCGCCACCGCCGACGGCGAGCGAGCGGGACCGTGTCGTCCGTTCGGCGACGAGCACTACCCGCTCGACGGTCGCGCCGGTGGGATCACCGCGTTCGAGTAGCGTCTCGTCGCCCAGCCGGACTCGAACCGAGCGGTTCGCGACGGGCGGAGCGAGGGCGTCGAGGTCCGACAACGAGAGCCCCCCGACAGTGTCGTCGTCGAGCACGTTCTCCCGGACCGTCGTCGCGTCGGCGCTCACGAGCCGCTCCGCCGTAGCGACGGCCGCACGGCGTTCGCCCGGCTCTCGATCGGCACCCGCCAGCGCGCCGTCGGCGATCACCAGCCCCAGCGTCGTCGCCGACACCAGCGCGGTGAGCGCGACCACGAGCGAGAGCAGGTTCGCCTGCCCGCGGGCGTCGGTCATCGCTCCCCTCCGAGCGCGTCACTGGCAGTGAGTTCGACGTGCAGTCCTCCACGGTCGCCGGTGACCAGCACCACCGCGTCGTCGCTACTCCGCCACGCGCCGTCGACCGACTCGACACGCTGGGGGAGCGCGAGCCGAGCGCGGGCGTCGACGGCCGGCGAGGGGTGGTCGAGGACGAGTACCCCGTCCTCGACGGCGAGCCGGTAGTTCTCCCCCCGGATCGTTCGCGGCAGGTCGACCTCGTGGACGGTCCGGACGCTGCCCGCCGTCGGCGGGACGGCGTTCTCGACGCGTTCGGCCGCCGCGACGACCGCCCGATCACCGACTTCGGCCCCGACCGCGTCGCGGTAGTCGGGGACCGCACCGCCGTACAGCGCGGTCGTCATCGCCCCGACAAACAGGACGACGATCCCGACCTCCAGCGCCTTCCCGACCGCCGGGGTGACCCCGCGGTCGTCGCCATCAAACCTCACGTCTCCACCTCCAGTTCCACCTCGTGAACCACCAGATACCCCGTCCGTTCGGCGGGGAACGTGGCAACGACGCTCCCGTGCTCGTCGCCGTCGAACGCCCGGCGGGTCACGCTCGCGTTCGACTCGGCGAAGTAGCGCTCCCACGCGCCCGGCGTCGCGGTCTCGACCGCGAGGCGGTACTCGCCTCGGCCGAGTTCGCGGCGCTCGTGGCTGGTGTCGGTCCGGAGCGTCGCCGTCACGCTCTCCCCCGCGATCGAGGCGCTGCCGTCGACGTTCAGAACGGGAAGGCCGACGAGCAGGAGGCCGTCGCCGGTCGCGATCGGCGGCGCCTCGCCGAGCCGGGAGGCGTTCCCCACCCCTCGGACGACGCCGCCAGCGAGGTAGGTCGCCCGGCGATCGCCGGCCTCGAACACGAGCGCCTTCGCCTCGCGTTCGGCGACGCGGCGGTCGCCGTCGAACAGCCTGACCGTCCGGGGTTCGACCGAGAGGCTCCCCTCACCGAACGCGAGGTCGTGGCGCTCGACGCCCGTCGACGCCGAGGAGTCGATGTCCGCGAACGAGTCGGCCACGCGGTCCGCGTCGGCGGCCGCGGCGTTGCTCTCGACGATCCCGCCGACGCCCGCCGTGAGCGCGCCCATCGATATCGTCGTGATCGCGATGAGGAGTGCGACCCCGACGACGTGCGACTGCGCGCGACGGCGTGGGGTGCTGTCGCCGTCGCTCACGCCAGCCCCACCCCCGCGAACACTGCGGCGGCAAGCGCACCCAACAGGCCGGAGTGCAACAGCGCGTCGTAGGGGCCGCGGCTGGCCATCCCGGCGAACCAGCCCGCGGCGATCGAGGTCGCGACGGCGACGACCGCGAAGCGGAACCGCTCGCGTTCGGGCCGGATCGCGTTCGGATCCAGCGCGAAGCCGGCCGAGCCGGGCATCGCCGACAGCTGTGCGAACCCGTCGAGCACGTACAGGTCGACCGCGACGACGATCGCGACCACCAGCAGCGCCGTCACCCAGCCGACGCCGACGTACACCGCGAGATCACTCCGCAGGGCTCGTTTCTCGTGATAGAGTTGGCCGACTTCAGTCTGGAGCGTCTCGAACACCGACTCGGTGTCGCTGCCGGCGTCGAACGCGCCCGTCACTAGCCCCATCGTCTGGGCAGCCAGCGGCGTCCCGACCCGGTCGACGAACCGGGAGAGCGCCGCCGTCCGTCGGTCGGCGCCGTCGGGGCTGTCCGACAGCGAGAGGTCGAACGCCAAGGAGGCAACGTCTTCCTGAAGCGGGCCGAGATCCACGTCCTCGGCGACCAGTTCGACCGCTTCGCCGAACGGCCGGCCGAGGCCGACGTGACCCGAGACGGCGTGGACGAACTCCTGGATCTCCCGGTCTTTCGCGTCGTCGATCCGCGCGCGGCGGACCGCGACGGCGCCGACCGGGACGCCCCACGCGACGTAGCCCGCGAGCAGCGAGCCGAGCGGGTGGATGCGGGCGAGATGTCCCGCACCGATCCCGGCGAGCGCCAGCGGCGCGAGCACGACGGCGGCGCTCGCGGGGTTCGTCAGTGTCGAACGGAGCGTCTCCAGCGGCCCCTCGGGTCGGCTGTACGTCACCTGTCGCTCCGTCGGTCGGAGGTGGCCGACCGTCGTCGCCGCGCCGGCGCCGACGAGCAGCACGAACGCGGCGGCGCCGTAGATCAGCAGTGCCCGCGTGGTGATCGGCCCCAACGGCGTCGGTATCTGCGCCGAGAGCCCGGGTGCGAGCACGCTCATCACGGTCAGCACGACCACGAGTAGCGCGGGCAGCACCAGCAGCACGACGAACAGCTCCGCGACCAGTTCGAGGAACCCCTCGTTGCGCCGCTGGGCCTGCGAGCGCTGGTGGCCGAGCATCCGAGCTTCGAGACCGAGGTAGTTCGCCAGCGCGTCGCCGCCCTGCTCGCTGTGTTCGCGGAACTTCAGCAGGAACGGCGCGAGCGTGTCCCGCGAGGGGGTGTCGCGGGCGACCCGGCGCAGCCCCTCGTTCAGGCTGCCGGTGAGCGCGGCGGTGTTGAGCACCTTCCGCGCGGCGACGGCGGTCTCGCCGTAGGCGTCGTTCTCGGCCACCTTCCGGAGCATCTCGCGGGGGCTGTCGGCGCCCGAGGAGAGCGCGTGGAGGTAGCGGGCGGCGCCGGGGAGGGTGCGCCCGATGTCGGCCTGCCGAGCGCTCGCCAGCCAGCCGAGGTAGCGCCCGCCGAGCGCGATCACCCCGTGGCGGGTGGCGACGCCGACCACGGTTCCGACGACGGCACCGACGAGGAGCCGGGGCGGTCGCGGTGCGACGCCGACGGGCGCGACCCGCGCGAGCAGCCCCGCGACCACGTCGTACGTCCCCTCCGGCGCTGCGAGCGCGATCGCGAGCGTCGGAACGACCGCCAGCACCGCGGCCAGCCACGCGAGCCCGTGGAGCCGGGCGACGTACACGTCGAAGCCGACGCCGAGGTCGGTGCCGCGGTACTGCTCGCGGTGGGCGCTGTGGCGCGCGGCGTCGGCCTCGCTCGCGAACAGCGTGTACAGCGCCCGGTCGAGCGCCGAGAGCCGGGAGGCCGCGGCGTCGCCGTCGACACTCCCGGGGCTGCCGTGCTCAGTACTCATCGACCGTCCCCCCGTCGTCGGACTGTCCCCCGTCGGCCACCGCAGTCCGCCGGAGGCGTTCGACCGTCGCGGCCTCGTCGGTGCGGAGATCCGCCAGCAGGTCGAACAGCTCGTCGAACTCGTCGACGCCCTCGTCGGCGAGGAACTCCACGTAACGGCGCTTGCGCCGGAACTCCTGCTCGACCGCGTCCGGCCGGCGATCGGTCGCGGCGGCGATCCGGTGGAACAGTCGGAACCCGCGGTCGTCCGGGCTCGCGGGGTCGGTCGGCCCCGAGAGCGAGAACTCGCCGGCGACGTCGCGGCTGAACACCTCGTTGTAGTGGATCTCGGTGTCGCCTTTCTCGATCACCTCGCCCGCGCCGGGCGGGAGCTGCTCGGCCTGCTCGGGCGAGAGGAACTCCACCGCGCGGGCGACGTAGCGATCGCCGTCCGAGCGGTGGGGGAAGGCGACGAGGTCGATCTCCGCGAGCAGGTAGGCCGGGACACCCTGCTCGACCACGCGGTTGACGAGCGTCCGCACGTCCTCGGCGTGTGTAGTGCCGACGACGCCATGTCCTGTTTGACGGTCTCGGCGAACGTCTCGAAGCTCTCGGGCGTGTTGATCTCGGCGATCACCTCCGTATCGGGATTCAGGTAGTTCGACTCCGTCATCAGATCCGCCATCGTCACGCGCTTGTACTCGCTCTCGTGATCCCGCGTCGTCAGCGAGACGCCGGTCTCGTGGGGGAGGCGCACCTCCCGGGACCCCTCGTCGATGGAGACCGGCCGGTCGTCGTAGGGGACGAAGGGCATGTGGGCGTTCATCAGCGTCGTCTTCCCGACCCCCGTCGGGCCGGAGAACAGCACGACGCCCTGGTGCTCGTAGCAGAGCCAGAGCAGTGCGACGAGATCGGTCGACAGCGTGTCGTTCCGAAGCAGGTCGACCGGCGTCATCGTCTCGGCGGCCTGCTTGCGGATGGAGACGTGGGGGCCGCCCTCGCTGATGACCGGCAGCGCGACCGCACACCGGACCGTCTCGTCGACGTCCGGCGGGTCGAGGTTCACCTTCGCGCTGGGGTTCGAGGCGTCGAGTTCGACGCCGTCGCTCGCCGCGAGCTGGGTGACGACGTTGACGAAACTGCTCTCGGCGTCGAACTGGAGGTTGGTCGGCACACGGCCGCCGTCGGCGACGTCGCTGCGCGGGACGACCTTCACCCGTTCGCCGACGCGGTTGGCCTCGACGTCCTCCAGGTTGGGATCACGGATCGGCACCGTCAGCGGTCCCTGTCCCACGTAATCACGCAGGACGTGGTACACCAAGTCGTCCAGCCGATCCTCGGCGTAGCGGTCGTCGACCGGCGGCAGTCCGACGCCGAGGTCGGCGAGCGCCGAGCGAACGCGGTACTCCGCCGACGCGAGCCACTCCCGGGTGTTCCGCCCGGTGAGTCTGCGGGAGAGCAGCTGTCGGGCGCGTTCGGCGACGAACGCGCGGCGGTCGGTGCCGCCACCGATCACGTCCTCCGTGCTCGCCTCCCAGATGCGCTCCTTGCACTCCGCGATCAGCGCCTCGTCGCCCGGGAGGAGATCGGGTTCGAGCACCGCGTAGCGCGTGGCGAACCGATCGCTACCGAGCATCCCGTCGCGGTAGACGACGACCGGGACGGGGTAGCCCGCGAACTCGACCTCGTAGCGGCGCAGGCGTTCGGCGGCGACGCGGTCGACGAACTCGCCGTCCGCGTCGAGATCGGTCACCGCGGGCGCGAAATCGGTCGTGTGGACGACGAGACTGCCGTCCGCGGCCGCCTCGCTGTCGGCGACGCCGACGTCGTCGTCCAGCGCCAGCGGCGTCACATCGCCGAGCAGTCGGAGGTCCCGCAGCGCGTGGTAGTGCAGGCGCCGGCGCGCGCCCGGCCCGCCCGAGAGCAGGCGGTCGAGCGTCCGCTCGTACTTCGGTGGGAGCCCCGACTCGGCGCGTTCGACGGCGCCCTGCCGCGTGAGCGGGCGGCGGCGCTGCGTGCCGGCGAACTGCTCGCGGACCCGCGCTAACTCCGTCCGCTCGCTCGGCGAGAGCGGCGGTTCGCGGGCGTCGTAGGCGAACTCGGCCTCCTCGCCGTCGTGGCGGGAGACGGTGGCGACGACGCCGGGCGTGCTCTCGTACTGGGCGAGCGTCTCGGGCGCGTACCACGCGTCGGCGCTCTGGGGCGGGGCTGGCGCCGGCACGCGGTCGAACCGGGGTTCCGGGGTGGACATGGTGAGCTTGGGGAGGGTGGCTCGCTCTCTGGTTTAAGGGTTTTGCCGGAGAATTCATCGATGAAAACATCCTGCTGGGCAGTAGATCGAACGCGGAAGGTCCGATTACGACGAATGTCGGTTCCTCATCGACGGTACGCCGCTGTTTCCGGGTGCGCTAACTGTGGTTCGGAGGCGGGTTTCGAGTTCCCGAGTTGATGAAACCCATCACAGAGAGTTCACCATCGGGAAGTATAACGACTTCCGTTCCCATCCCTGTCACGTCACCGTCTTCGGTCCAGAGTTCGATGTTCGAGTCCGCGTCGGTCCGGTCCTCGCTGGCTCGTGCCCGAACTCGGTACTGCCCGGGAGTACTGTACGCGTCCTCGAACACGTTCACAGTATCGGGTGAGACGTTGGAACGTTCCGAGAACGTTTGATCGAAGCATCGATCTCCCTCTTTTGTCTCGCCGTCGCTACACTCCGTCGATTCGTACCACCGTTCGACAGTCACGTGAACCGGTTCTGTGGCGTCACTCACGTTCCTAACAACTACATTACCCGCGTCCCACGTCTCAGCATCGTCCAGCCAGAGCGATACACCCGCTGCGGCAACGGAGCCGCCCAGCAACAGCGACCCACCCCCAAGCAAAACCGATCTACGTGAGACCATATCGTTATTTATGTTTCTTTATACAATAGTTCTTTCCACGAATACATAACACAAACAGGTTGGAGAACGACCCATCCGATCCGAGAACGGACTCACTTGGAGTCGATCTTGCTTCGGAATACAGGATGGTGGGGCGCGGTTACTCGTCGTCCGCGACCGCACGCCGCTGCAGCACCACCGTCGCGATCGAGACGACGACGACCGCGACAAGATGCCCGACCACCGCGCCGACGAGCACGGGGTGGCCGAGCACGAACGGCACCATCGCGACCTGCAGGCCGGCGAACGCGACGTTGCGCGCGTCGAGACGGGTCAGCGTCCGCGTCGTCTCGCGGTCGAAGCCGAACCGGAGTGCGCGCCAGAACCCCATCACCGTCGCCCACCAGCAGGCGCCGATGCGGTAGATCACGTCCCAGGTGACGAGCAGCAGGAGCACCACCGCGACGGCGGGCGGGTCCGCCCCGAGCAGGTCGGTCAGCAGCGAGCCGCCGTCCCGCGGGTCGACGACGAACAGGTAGGTGACGAACAGCACGAACGCCACGACGCTGAGCGCGAGTTCGATGCTGGAGCCGAACAGCAGCCGGCGGTACGCCGTCGGCGGCTGGAGGTGGCGGACGGTGCGGCTGAACGTCAGCATCAGCCAGCTGCCCGCGACCGCGACGACGATCGCCGCGGTGCCGGCCGGCACCGCCGTCCAGAGGTCGTAGGCCGCCGCCGTGGCAAGCATGATCGCCTCGAAGACGACGAACTGGATCAGCAAGGCAGTGCGGTCGGAGAGATCGACCACCGGAACCGCGCTCACGAGGCTCTCGTACACCCACGTCTCGCCCAGGTGTGGCGCCATCAGCGATCCGCCGCCTCCTCCTCGAGCGCGCGTTCGACCGCCGTCTCGAACGGCGTGAGGTCGACCGGCACCAGCGAGCGGATTCGGTCGTCGGTCACCACCACGTCCGTCGCCATCCCGTCGATGAGCGGGTACGCCACCCCGGCGGGCACGTCGGTGACGAGGTCGACCCAGTACGCCGAGAGCCGCGGGGTGAGCACGGGCACCGGGACGATGTACGGCTCGCGGCCCGTGAGGATGCGGCCGACCGTCGACAGTATCTCGCGGTAGGTCAGCACCTCCGGGCCGCCGATCTGGAACGTCCCGTCGGCGGTCTCGGGTTCGTCGAGGACACCCACGAGATAGGCGATCACGTCGGCGATCGCGATGGGCTGGACCCGCGTCTTCACCCAGCGCGGCGTGATCATCACGGGCAGTCGCGAACTCAGTTGGCGGACGATCCGGAAGCTGGCGCCGCCCGCGCCGACGATGATCGCCGCCCGGAGCACCGTCAGGTCGTAGTCGCCGCGGCGGAGGAGCGTCTCCACCTCCCGGCGCGAGCGCAGGTGGGCCGAGAGATCGTCACCATCGACGCCCAGCCCACTGAGGTAGATCACGCGGTCGACGCCCGCCCCATCTGCCGCGCTGGCGAAGTTGCGCGCGCCCCGGCGGTCGCGTTCCTCGAAGCCGCGGCCGCCGCCCATCGCGTGGATCAGGTAGTAGGCGGCGTCGACCCCGTCCAGCGCCGCCGCGAGGCTCTCAGGCTGGAGTGTGTCACCCTCGAACACGTCGACGCCATCCGGGGCGTCGTACGTCGATCGGTCCCGGACGAGCACCGACACGTCGTGCCCGGCGTCGAGCAGCGTCGGGACGAGTCGCTCCCCGACGAAGCCGGTGGCGCCCGTGACGAGAACGTTCATGGGAGTGATAGGCTCGCGCGCCGCTTAGGTGCTGTGTCGGGTTCGCCGTCCGCCGCGTCTCACAACCGTCGGCGCCGTCTGTCCGCGACCGTCGTGTCACAGTCGGTAGCGTTATTTCGTGGTGAACGTTAACACATGTATGCGTGAGCTAACCGAGGCGGACATCGACCGGAAAGGTATCGTGCTGGAGTACTTCCGTCGGCTCGACAGCGGCGGCGACCTCCTCGACCTGTTCGCCGAGGACGCACGCGTGTTCTACCCGAAGTGGGGGATCGCGACCGGCCGGGAGGAGATCGGGGAGATGTTCGGCGACGTGGGCGGGGTGGTGAACGCCATGAACCACGACTACGAGACGTTCAACTACGTTATCAACGGCGACACGGTCGTCGTCGAGGGGACGAGCACCGGCGAGACGGCCGACGGGACGGCGTGGCGCCCGGACGGGGAGCCGGGCGGCGGACGCTGGTGTGACGTGTTCGAGGTACGGGACGGCCAGATCGCGCGCCTGTTCATCTACCTCGACCCGGACTACGCGGGCCGGGACACGGAGCAGTACCCCTGGCTCTAAGCCGTCCCACCGACAGCCCTACCCACACCCCACCCCAACCCCGGCCAAATGCGCGCCGCAGTGCTCCGCGAGTACAGTGAACCGCTCGACGTGACCGAGCTCCCCGACCCCGACCCCGCGCCGGACGGCGCCGTCGTCGCGGTCGAGGCCTGCGGCATCTGCCGGAGCGACTGGCACGCCTGGCAGGGCCACGGCGAGTGGGCCGACGACCAGGTGCCGCTGGATTACGTGCTGGGCCACGAGCCCGCAGGTCGCGTCGTCGCCGTCGGCGAGGACGTCGACCGGTTCAGCGAGGGCGACCGCGTGGTCGTCCCGTTCAGCCTCGGCTGCGGGGGCTGTGGGGAGTGTCGGACCGGCCACGGGAACACCTGCGAGAACGGCCTCGCGCTGGGGTTCGAGCGCGACGTGCCCGGCGCGTTCGCCGAGCAGGTCGCCGTCCCCCATGCCGACCACAACCTCCAGACGCTGCCCGACGGAGTCAGTTTTCGTGACGTCGCGGCCGTCGGCTGTCGGTACATGACCGCGTTCCACGCGTTGGCTCACCGCGCCGACGTGGGCGGCGGCGACTGGGTCGCAGTCCACGGCTGCGGCGGCGTCGGCCTCTCGGCGGTCCAGATCGCCGACGCGCTGGGCGCGCGCCCGATCGCGGTGGACGTGAGCGACGACGCGCTCGCCCGCGCGGCCGAGGTGGGCGCCAGCGAGACGGTGAACGGCGCTAAAGGGGACGCGGTTGGACGAATCCGCGAGATCACCGACGGCGGCGCCGCAGTCAGCGTCGACGCGCTCGGCCGCGCCGAAACCGCGCGGAACTCGGTCCGCTGTCTCCGCTCCCGCGGCACGCACGTGCAGGTGGGGCTGACCACCGACGCCGAGAAAGGGGAGGTGTCGCTGCCGACCGACTGGATGACCCGCTGGGAGATCGACTGGCTCGGCTCCCGGGGGATGCCGCCCGCACGCTTCAACGAACTGCTCTCTATGGTCGACGGCGGGACGCTCGACCCGGGCGCGCTCGTCGGTCGTGAGGTGGGCCTCGACGACGTCTCGGACCGTCTGGCGGCGATGACCGACTACGAAACGGAGGGGATCGAAATCCTCACGTTCGCGTAAACGCCGGCCCTTCGCCGGCGATCAAGTCACTGTCATCCCCACTTTCGTCAACGAAACCACTATACACTGGTTGGAACAACCACACAGTGTGCAGCGGGACACTGCAGTCGCGATCGTCCTCGCCCTCCTCGCTCTCCTCGCGATCGGCGCCGCGGGCGCGACCCTGGAGAACCCAGCCGCGACCGACTCCGGTTCCGGGATCGGCTCCGGGAGCGGCGATGGCATCGGAAGCGGCAGCGGCGGCAGCGAAGGCGCCGCTAACGGCAGTTCGGCCGCCAACAGCTCCGCTTCGCGGTGGACCGGGGAGATCAGCGGCGCCTGTATCGCCGTCCTCCAGACGCTCTCGGCGAAGCTGCTGCTCGCCGGCACCGTCGCTGCGCTCTCGGGGTACGTCTGGTGGCGAACTGGCTCGCGGGCGATGGCGCTCGCGGCGGCCGTGCTCTACGGGCCGATCGTCTACATGTTCTGGTTCGCGCTCGGGAGCTGTGGGACGCTCCAGCAGGCGTCGACGGCCAGCGAGCCGGCCAACGCCACACAGACCACGAACGGGACCAGCGGCGGCGGTGGCTCGCTCGGCGCCGCCGCGGAGACGGCGACAAGCCAGCCGTCGGTCCTGCTCGTTGTCGTGCTGGTCGTGCTGGTGCTCGCGGCGATCGTGCTGCTGTACGTCGCCTCGGCCGACGATATCGTCAACTCCCAGATCGACCGCGAGGGCGACGAGGAGGAGACGGTGGAGCCCGACATCGCGGCGGTCGGCCGGCTTGCCGGCGAGGCCGCCGACCGGATCGAGACGGGCGACGCCTTCGACAACGAGGTGTTCCGAGCCTGGGTCGAGATGACCCACCACCTCGCGGTCGACCACCCGGAGTCCTCGACGCCCGCGGAGTTCGCGGCCGCGGCCGTCGACGCGGGGATGTCCCCCGACGACGTGCGCGAACTCACCGACCTGTTCGAGGAGGTGCGCTACGGGGATCACGAGGTGACCGAGGAGCGCGAGCAGCGGGCGACCGCGGCGCTGCGACGGATCGAGTCGAGCTACGCCGAGGAGGCCGACGAATGAGGCGTGCGCTCGCTGGCGTCGGCGCGGCAGCAGTGCTCGTTGGGCTGTTCGTCTCGTTCCAGCAGGAGTTCGCCGCCGTTCTCCCCGGGAGCTGGGTGTTCGTGCTGCTGGTCGCGGTCGCCGCCGGGATACAGTCGGTGAGCGCCGTCCTCGCCCGGCGCCGGACGGAGATCTACGAGACGGAGACCGGCGACCCCGAACGGCGCTACGAGGCGCCCGTCCCCGGCGACGACCTCCACGAGATCATGGGCTTTGCGAGCAACCGCGGCCGCGGGGTGAACCGCTCCCGCGACCGGGTCCGCGAGCGGCTCGTCGCGGTCGCGGCCGTGGCCGTCGCCGACACCGAGGACTGCTCGGAGAGCGAGGCGCGCGACCGGATCGAGCGCGGGGAGTGGACCGACGACCCGATCGCGGCGTGGTTCCTGAGCCAAGACGTCGGTCTCGCCCCAGCCGAGCGGGCGCGCCTGCTCGCGGCGGCACCGTTCTCGCAGTACGAGGCGGCGTTCGACCGGACGGTTCGCGTGATCGACGAGCTCGCCGAGCGGGGTGCGCGATGAGCCCCGACGCCGTCGACACCGAACACTGGGCGGGGATCGGCGCGCTGGCGTTCGTCGCGTTCGCGCTCGGCCTCCCGTTCCAGCGCCCCGGCCTGTTCCTCGTCGCGCTGGTCGGCGTGGGGTTCTCGGCGTACGCCCGCCTCGGCGAGGCGCCGCCCGCGACGCTCAGCGTCGACCGGGAGCTGTCCGACGACTCCCCGAACCCCGACGAGGAGGTGACGGTGACCGTCACCGTCGAGAACGAGGGGGCGTCGACGCTGCCGGATCTCCGGCTGATCGACGGCGTCCCGCCGGGGCTCTCGGTCACCGATGGCACCGCGCGGCTGGGCACCGCGCTCCGCCCGGGCAAGCGCACGACGTTCAGCTACACCGTGACGACGACGCGGGGCACCCACGAGTGGGAGCCGCTGACGGCGGTGGTCCGCAACGCCAGCGGCTCGCGGGAGCGGACGGTCGAAGTCGAGGGGGGGACGACGCTGCGCTGTCTCCCGACGCTCGAAGCCAGCAGCGACCTACCGCTGCGCGGGCTCACGACGCCGTACTCCGGCCGGGTCGCGACCGACGTGGCCGGCTCCGGGCTGGAGTTCCACTCCACCCGGGAGTACCGCCGCGGCGACCCGCTCTCGCGGGTGGACTGGAACCGCTACGCCCGCAGCGGCGAGCTCTCGACGGTGTCGTTCCGCGAGGAGCGGGCGGCGACGGTGGTGCTGCTGATCGACAGCCGGGAGGCGGCGTACCGCGCGCCGGACGACGAGACGCCCAACGCCGTCGAGCGCAGCGTCGAGGCCGCGGGCGAGGCGTTCTCGGCGCTGCTCTCGACCGGCGACCGCGTGGGGATCGCGAGCTTCGGCCCCGAGGAGTGCTGGCTCGCGCCCGCGACGGGCGAACAGCACCGTGCGACCGCTCGGCGACTGCTCGCCGATCACCCGGCGTTCTCGGTGGCACCTTCGGAGGGGTCGTTCTACCCCTCGATCTCGCTGCGGCGGCTCCGGCGCCGACTCCCCGCGGACGCACAGATCGTGCTGTTCAGTCCCGTCACCGACGACTACATCGCCTCGGTCGCCGAGCGACTCGACGCCTACGGCCACCAGCTCACGCTGATCAGTCCGGACCCGACGGTCGACGACACCGCCCCCCACCGGCTCGCGCGGCTGGAACGCGACCTGCGGCTCCGGAACCTCCGGAGCCACGGGATTCGCGTGATCGACTGGGGTGAGCGGCCGCTCGCGGTCGAACTGGAGCGGACGACCCGGAGGTGGTCCCGATGAGCGAGATTACTCGAGAACCGTCCCGCTTCGGCATCGCCGTCGCGGGCGGGTTCGCGCTGTTGTCGATCACCGCGACGGCCGTCGCGGCACCGACCGCCGCCGCCGTCTCGGGGGCCGGGCTGCTCGTGCTCGTCGCGGGGTTGGCGCGGGCGTCGCGCCGGCTCGTCACCAACGGCGGCGGAGTCCTGCTGCTCGGCGTGCTGTACGCCGGCTACACCGGCGCGCCGCCGCTGCCGGTGCTCGTCGCGGCGCTAGCGGGCGTGCTCGCGTGGGACGCCGCCAGCAACGCCGTCTCGGTGGGCGAGCAGTTGGGGAAGGAGACCGACACGACGCGGGCGGAGGTCGTCCACGTCGTGTCCTCGTTCCTCGTCGGGAGCCTCGCGGTCGCCGTCGGCTACGGGGTGTACGTCACCGCGGCCGGCGGGCAGCCCATCGCGTCGGTGTTCCTGCTGGTGGCCGGCGCGGTCGCGCTGGTGAACGCACTACGCTGAATCGTAACGGATTAACCGGAGCGTGTCCGATGGTTAGGTGAGCCGAGGTAGCCTAGCCTGGCCAAGGCGGTAGATTCGAAATCTACTGTCCTCACGGACTCAAGGGTTCAAATCCCTTCCTCGGCGTTTCTGAAGCACTACGTCGACCAGCGCCGCGTTTCATCGCGGCGCGTCGTCGACCGTGCTGTATCGGAGCCGTGTCGAGGGATTTGAATCAGGGAACGAGCGAGCGGCAGCGAGCGAGTGACCGTGGTTCAACATCCCTTCCTCGGCGTTTCTGAAGCACTACGCCGACCAGCGCCGCGTTTCATCGCGGCGCGTCGTCGACCGTGCTGTACCGGAGCCGTGCCGAGGGGTTCGAACGAGGCCGGACGTAGTGCACCATCCCTCGACGTTTCTCTGCCCAACAACCCACGTCCACCACCGGACCGTGTCCGACTACACACGGATTCGGCTCGCCTAAACTCCGCCACCCTTATAGCGTGTTAGGTCGACCTAAATCGCATGAGTCGAGAGACGACGCCGACGCGTCGAGCGTATCTGGCTGGGAGCGCCGCGGTCGCCAGCGGGCTACTGGCCGGCTGTACCAGCGGTGACGGGACCGAGACCGAAGGGGACGGAGCGGCCGACGGCGACAGCTACACCGTCTCGATGGCGCCGATGGGCGAGGTCGAGTTCGACGCCGTGCCGGAGACGTGGGTTGCCAACAACGGCAGCTACGCCGACATGGGCGCCGCGCTGGGCCGGCAGCCGCCGGAGGCGCTCTGGCTCGCCAGCCGCTACCACACGAAGTACTACGACGAGATCGACGGCGTCTCCGTCGACAAGAGCGGCATCGACGACCTCTCGGACGGCGGCGTGGACAAGGAGCTGTTCTACGAGTTCGGCGCCGACGTCCACGTCATCGATCCGAACTTCCTGCTGAACCGCTTCGACGGCTGGGACGAGGACGACATCGACGAGATCGAGGAGAACGTCGGCCCCTTCTTCGGCAACAGCATCTTCTCGACCGGCTACGGCTGGCACGAGGAGTACGAGTACTACGACCTCTACGAGGCGTTCGAGAAGGTCGCGGAAATGTTCCAGGAGACCGAGCGCTACGAGGCGTTCGTCGACCTCCACGCCGAGTTCCAGTCGAACGTCGAGGCCGCGCTGCCGCCGGAGGGCGAGCGCCCCGCCGCAGCGGTCGTCTGGGCCGGCGGTAACGAGCCCGAGTCGTTCTCGCCGTACATCATCGGCGAGGGGACGAGCTTCAAACACCTCCGCGAACTCGGCGTGAACGACGCGTTCGCCGACACCGACGTGCGTGACTTCCACAGCGACCGCAGCAGCGTCGACTACGAGACGCTGCTCGAGGTCGACCCCGACGTGTTGCTCTGCCGGGGGCACGAGGCACAGACCGCCGAGGAGTTCCAGGACACCGTCGTCGCGTTCATGGAGAACCACGACGTGGCGAGCGACCTGACCGCGGTCCGGAACGGCGACGTCTACCGCGGCGGCCCGCTGTACCAGGGCCCCATCACGCATTTCGTCGTCACCCAGCGGATGGCCGAGGATCTCTACGGAACGGACGAACAGCTCTACGATGACGGCCGGGTCGCCGATATCGTCGACGGCGAGTTCTAACAGCCGAACGCGGCGGAAAAAACTCGGAACGACGACACAAGAGTAGTGCGGGACCGATGGGACCCGCCGGCCTGCCTCTGACAACCCGACGGACCAGTCGGGTGGTTGAGAGAACAGCAGGTACTCACTAATAAATTCCGAAGAATACGACAAGCGTACAGAAACGCGCTAAACGTTTACCCCGTTTCCGGGGTGGGGAGACGTCTGACCTCTGATCGGACGGCGGTCGAGCGGCGGAACGCTCGTGTATTCCTGCCTCGTCGGCGTCGTCGAGCGAAGCTCGACGGCCTACGGAAGAGCGGTCTTCGACCGCTCGGCTTTCCGAGGCGGTTTGCCTCGCCGGAGGCGGTTTTCCCGCCTCGCTTACATAGCGCCGCCCATGCCGCCCATACCGCCCATGCCGCCCATGCCGCCGCCGCCCGGCGGCATCTCGTCCCCGCCGTCGTCGTCGCCGACCTGACCGCCGGCGAGGTCGCCCGCGGCGATCACGTCGTCGATGCGGAGGATCATCGTCGCGGCCTCCGTCGCGGACTCGACGGCCTGGGTCTTCACGCGGAGCGGCTCGACGACGCCGTCCTCCTCCATGTCGACGATCTCGCCGGTGTAGGCGTCGAGGCCGGAGGTGAAGTTGCCGCCGTCGTGGCTGGCGCGCAGGTCGACCAGCGAGTCGATCGGATCGAGACCCGCGTTCTCGGCGAGGGTGCGCGGGATGACCTCCAGCGCGTCCGCGAACGCCTCGACGGCCAGCTGTTCGCGCCCGCCGACGGAGTCGGCGAACTGGCGGAGCTGGAGCGCGAGCTCGGTCTCGGGGGCGCCGCCGCCGGGCAGCACCTGCCCGTCGTTCAGCGTCGTGCGCACGACGCCGATGGAGTCGTCGATGGCGCGCTCGAGCTCGTCGACCACGTGGTCGGTGCCGCCGCGGAGGACGAGCGTGACCGAGCGGGCCTCCTCAACGTCCTCGACGAAGATGCGCTCGTCGCCGCCGATGTCCTTCTGGGCGACGCTGCCGGCGAAGCCGATGTCGTCCTCCTCGATGTCGTCCAGCGCGGAGACGACGGTCGCACCCGTGGAGCGGGCGAGCGCCTTCAGGTCGTCACTCTTGGCACGGCGGACCGCGAGGATGCCGTGCTGGGCGAGGTAGTGCTGGGCGATGTCGTCGATGCCGTCGCCGACGAACACGACGTCGGTACCGACGTCGACGAGGTGGTCGACCATCTCGCGGAGCTGCTCCTCCTCCTGCTCCATGAACTGCTGGAGCTGGTCGGGGTCGGTGACGTTGACCTCGGTGTCGATCTCGGTCTCCTTCACCTCGATGGCGCCGTCGAACAGCGCGACGTTGGCGTCCTCGACGCCGTAGGGCATGTTCTCGTTGACGCGCTCCTTGTCGACGATGACGCCCTCGATCAGCTCGGAGTTCTCGATGGAGCCGCCGACGACTTTCTCGACGGAGACGTTGTCGGTGTCGATACCGTTCTCGTCACGCACCGCAAGCACCGCGTCGACGACGAGCTCGGCCAGCTGATCCTTCGCCGTCTCGGCGCCCTTGCCGGTCATCGCCGTCTCGGCGATCTTGGTCAGCGTCTCGTGGTCGTCGGCCGTGACCTCGATGGCCTCCTCGTTGAGGATCTCCTTGGCCTTCTGGGAGGCCTGTCGGTACCCCTGGGCGATCGTGGTGGGGTGAACGTCGGACTCGACCAGCTCCTCGGCCTGGTCCAGAAGCTCGCCGCCGACGACGACGGCGGTCGTCGTGCCGTCGCCGACCTCCTCCTCCTGGGTCTCGGAGACTTCGACGATCATGTTGGCCGCGGGGTGGTCGATGTCCATCTCCTTCAGGATCGTCACGCCGTCGTTCGTGACGACGACGCCGCCCGAGGAGTCGACCAGCATCTTGTCCATGCCTTTGGGTCCGAGCGTGGTGCGGACCGACTCGGCGACGGCCTTCCCGGCCGTGATGTTCATCTCCTGAGCGTCCTTCCCGGAGGTTCGCTGGCTCTCCTCGGAAAGTACGATCATGGGCTGGTTGCCCATTCGCTGTTGCTGACTCATGTTCAGCGACAGATTGTCCGTGGTTCTATAAAGATGTTTTGGTCAGGCCGTGAGACTGCGGCGCATACATCCCGTACAGTGCATTGCTAACTGTTCCCACGATAGGGTTTAAGTACCCGTTCCGGAACGCCACGGAGGACGGCGGACATCGGCGACCAGCGAAACGTTGGGGCGTTAATTCCCTCCTCGCGCACGCAAGCGAGAGCGAGCGCTGAGGGGTGCAAAGCGGAGAGTGAGAACCACGTCCGGCGACACGATCAGGCAACAGGCTCGGAGCGACCGCCCGACGGCGGTCGCCGCTCGCGAGCCGTGACTGGCTACACGATCGCGGCGTGGCGCTCCGAGCGACCGCCCGGCAGCGGTCGCTGGTCGCCAGCCGCGATCGGTGTCCGCACAGTCACGGCAGCACGCTCCGGGAGAGTGACACGGAGGTCACTCTCGGTCACGAGCCGTGACTGGCTTAGTCGTCCGCGGGTGCTTCCCCGGACTCGCTCTCGGCGTCGACCGAGGGGTCCTCGACGTAGTACTCCTCGATCAGGTCCTCGCCGATACGGTTGAGCTCCGTCTTCGGGAGCAGCGAGATGAGCTCCCAGCCGATGTCGAGGGTCTCCTCGATATCCCGGTCGGTCCGGAACCCCTGATCGACGAACTCGGTCTCGAACTGGTCGGCGAAGTCGAGATACTTGTTGTCGGTCTCCGACAGCGCCTCGCGGCCGACAATGTTCACGAGGTCACGAAGGTCCTCACCCTCCGCGTACGCCGCGAACAGCTGGTCTTTGAGGTCGCCGTGGTCCTCGCGGGTCAGCCCCTCGCCGATCCCGTCGTCCATCAGCCGGGAGAGGCTGGGCAGAACGTTGACGGGCGGCTCCAGCCCCTTGCTGTCGAGGTCCCGATCCATCATGATCTGACCCTCGGTGATGTAGCCGGTGAGGTCCGGGATCGGGTGGGTGTCG
Source organism: Halolamina sp. CBA1230 (assembly GCF_002025255.2). Lineage (GTDB taxonomy): Archaea > Halobacteriota > Halobacteria > Halobacteriales > Haloferacaceae > Halolamina. The sequence continues at coordinate 2,049,339 of NZ_CP054587.1, read as the reverse complement.
TCCTCGCCGGGCATGGTGAGGATCGGGATCTGGGTCACCGAGCCCTCGCGGCCGTCGATACGGCCGGCCCGCTCGTAGAGCTGGGCCAGGTCGGTGTACATGTACCCGGGGTAGCCACGCCGGCCGGGGACCTCCTCACGCGCGGCGCCGATCTCTCGGAGCGCCTCGCAGTAGTTGGTCATGTCCGTCAGGATCGTCAGCACGTGGTACCCCTTCTCGAAGGCGAGGTACTCGGCGGTGGTCAGCGCCATCCGCGGCGTGACCGTCCGCTCGACCGCCGGGTCGTCGGCGAGGTTCATGAACACGACCGAGCGCTCCAGCGCGCCGGTGCGCTCGAAGTCGTCCATGAACTCGTTTGCCTCCTCCTGGGTGATCCCCATCGCGCCGAACACCACGGCGAACTCCGACCCCTCGCCGTCGTCGCTCTCCTCGTCCTCCTCGGGGACGGTCGCCTGGCGGGCGATCTGGAGGGCGAGCTCGCTGTGGGGCAGCCCCGACGCGGAGAAGATCGGCAGCTTCTGGCCACGGACCAGCGTGTTCATGCCGTCGATGGCGGAGACGCCGGTCTGGATGAACTCCTCGGGGTACTCCCGGGAGACGGGGTTGATCGCCTCGCCGACGATGTCGTGGCGCTCCTCGGGGACGATGTCGGGACCACCGTCGATCGGCGAGCCCGAGCCGTCCAGCACCCGCCCGAGCAGGTCCTCGGTGACGGGCATCTTCAGCGTCTCGCCCGTGAACCGCACGGACGCGTTGCGGTCGATACCGCTCGTGCCCTCGAACACCTGGATCGCGACGAGATCGTCGGCGGACTCGAGCACCTGTCCACGGAGCTCCTCCCCGTCGACGGTCTCGATCTCCACCATCTCGTCGTACCCGATGGACTCGTCGACCTCCGCGAAGACGAGCGGGCCGGAAATCTCGGTGATGGTCTGGTACTCTTTCATCAGTAGAGCTCTCGAAGCTGCGTCTCGATTTCCTCTTTCAGCTCCTCGACGTGCTCGTCGACCTCGTCGTCGGGAGTGGTCGCGATGCGGTTGAGCTTCGGCGCGGCGTCGATGTCGGTGATCTCGTCGACCGGGACGCCGGCATCGAGCGCCTCGAACGCCTCGTCGTTGAACTTCTTGATCGCCCCCAGCATCTTGAACGTCTTCTCGGGCGGACAGTACTGGTCCACCTCGATGAACGCGTTCTGCTGGAGCCACCCTTCGCGGATGTAGCGGGCGACCTCGAGAGTGAGCTGCTGGTCGTCGGGCAGCGCGTCCTCCCCGACGAGTTGGACGATCTCCTGGAGTTCGCTCTCCTCGTCGAGGGTGTCGACGGCCCACTGTCGCCGGTCGGGCCACTCGGGGTCGACGTTCTCCTCGAACCACTCGTCGAGCTGGTCCTTGTACAGCGAGTAGGACTCGTCCCAGTTGATCGCCGGGAAGTGCCGGCGCTCGGCCAGGTCGGAGTCCAGCGCCCAGAACGTCTTGACGATACGCAGCGTGTTCTGGGTGACGGGCTCGGAGAAGTCACCGCCCGGCGGCGAGACCGCGCCGATCACCGAGATCGACCCCTCGCTGCCGTTGACGTTCTCGAAGTAGCCCGCCCGCTCGTAGAACTGGGAGAGGCGCGCGGCGAGGTACGCCGGATACCCCTCCTCGCCGGGCATCTCCTCCAGCCGGGAGGAGATCTCGCGCATCGCCTCCGCCCACCGCGAGGTGGAGTCGGCCATCAGCGCGACGTCGTACCCCATGTCGCGGTAGAACTCCCCGATCGTGATCCCGGTGTACACACAGGACTCCCGTGCGGCCACGGGCATGTTCGAGGTGTTCGCGATCAGGGTCGTCCGCTCCATCAGCGGGTTCCCGGTCTGAGGGTCGGGCAGCTCCGGGAAGTCCTCGATCACTTCGGTCATCTCGTTGCCCCGCTCGCCACAGCCGATGTAGACGACGATGTCGGCGTCGGCGAACTTCGCGAGGCTCTGCTGGGTGACCGTCTTCCCGGAGCCGAACGGGCCCGGGATCGCGGCCGTCCCACCCTTCGCGAGGGGGAACAGGCCGTCGAGGATGCGCTGGCCGGAGATCAGCGGCTCGGTCGGGGTCTGCTTCTCCTCGACCGGCCGGGACTCACGCACCGGCCACTCCTGGTGCATCTGGATCTCCTCGCCGTTCTCCAGGGTGACGATCGTCTCCTCGACGTTGAACGCACCCTCCTCGACCGACTCGACGGTGCCGCCCTCGTAGTCGGGCGGGACCATCACCTTGTGGTCGATCGTCTGGGTCTCGGGCACCTCGCCGACGATGTCGTTGGGATCGACGACGTCGCCCGGCTCGACTTCGGGCTCGAACTCCCACTCCTTCTCTAAGTCGATGCCGGGGGCGTCGACCCCGCGGTCGAGGAACGCCGACCCCATCTTCTCCTCGAGGACGTCCAGCGGGCGCTGGACGCCGTCGTAGATGGAGTCGAGCATCCCCGGACCCAGGTCGACCGTCAACGGCTCGCCCGTGTTGACGACGGGTTCGCCGGGGCCGACCCCGGAGGTCTCCTCGTACACTTGGACCGTCGTGACGTTGCCCTCGATCTCGATAACCTCGCCCATCAGTCCTTCGTCGCCCACGTAGACGACGTCGTTCATCCGGGCGTCGAGGTCGACGGCGGTCACGACCGGACCACTCACGCTCTCGATCTGGCCGCGGTCATCCGCGGCGACGTCTGTTGCCTGACTCATAGTTACTCCTCCTCGTCCATCAGGTCGATACCGATGGCTCGTTTGATCTGGTCGCGCAGCCCGCCGCTGCCGGCGCCGCCACCGAGGGTGACCAGCGTCGGCTCGACGCTCGTCTCGACGTCCTCGCGGGTCCCCCGCGAGAGGTAGTCGAGGTCGTCGTCGTGCATCACGACGATGCCGACGTCGTCGTCGGCCATCGTCGACTCGACGGCGTCGTCGAGCCGTTCCTCCTTCTCCTCCTCGGGGACGTCCTCGAACTTCCGGACGCCGGCGAGGCGGAACCCGGTCGTGAACTCCGGGCTCCCGACCACGGCGATCTCCTGACTCATCGTACCACCAGCTCCGCCCGGATCTCGTCGGGGTCGAGCCCCGCCTCGGTGCCTCGGGCGATGGCACGGATGTTGTCCGCCTCACGCTCCTTCGCGAGCACGAACGCGATCACGGGACACACCGACATCGGGTGGGCGTGTGCCGCGTTGCGGGAGTGCTCGAGCAGCGCGGCCTCGAGCGCCTGCTCGAAGCCGATGAGGCTGTCCGCCTCCGCCAGCTCGTCGAGCGCCGCGGAGAGCTCGTCGCCGTACTGGCTCCCGCGGATGCGCTCGACCAGCTGCTCGGTGTCCCGGGCGAGCGTCGACAGCTCCTCGGGATCGAACAGCGTCCCGCCCTCGATGTAGTACTCGGCGGGGTCGACGTCGGCGCCGCTGCGGGCGAGCCGGAGCGCGTTGCGCGCGTTCCGGAAGTCGATCTCGGCCTGCAGGTACTCGGCGTACGCCGACTCCGGCCCGGCGCCGGCGGCGCTGGTGACGCCCTCGAACAGGTTCTCGTAGTACGCCCGGTCGATCGCGTTCTCCAGCGGGACGAGCGTCCCGGACTCCTCGTACTCCTCGGCGGCCGCCGCGAGGGGGTCGCCGAACACCGTACCGTCGAGCAGATCGACGATCGCCTCGATGCTCTCGGCCTCGACGAGCCGGTCGAGCATCGCGTCGTCGAACTCGCCGGCACGGATCAGATCGTCCTCGACGGCGTCGCTCTCGGCGTCGACGTAGACGCCGCGGACGGCCGTCTTCACGTTCCAGGCGTCGAACTTCCGCAGGTAGCGCGCGACCTGCTCGTAGAGGCGGCCGTCCGCCCACGCCAGCAGCTCGTCGAACGTCTCTGCCAGCCCCGCGTTCAGGGCGTACTCGATCAGGTCGACGCCCGAGAACCGCGAGCCGAGCCGGTTGATCGGCCCCTGGTACGTCGACTCCTCCATGTAGCGGGTGATCTCGTCGGGGCTCATCCGCACCAGCTTCCGGTAGTCCTCCTCGTCGAACAGCGTCGCACGCCGGGCGCTCACGCGAGCGTTGACGTACTCCGGGTTGGAACTGCCGGTCGTGCTCATTCTTCGAAGAGTCGTTCGCTGATGTGTTTGAGCTCCTCGTCCCAGACCTCCTCGATCACGGAGTCGAAGGTGTTGTCCACGCTGACTCGGGAGCTCTCGCTCTCGACCACGACGCCGCCGAGGCAGTCCTCGGTGCCGGCGAGCGACCAGCCCTCGTACTCCGAGAGCAGGTCGGTCAGCAGCTCCTCGTCTTCCTCGCGGCCGTACACCTGCACGTCCGCGTCCTCGTCGAACTCGTCGGCGGCGGCGTCGAGCAGCGACCGAGTCAGCTCCTCGCGGCGCTCGCCGTCGATCTCGGCGACGCGCTCCTCGAGCTGCTCGCGGACCTGCTCCAGCACGTCACGACGAGCCTCCAGGCGCTTCTGCTTGGCCGTGAGCTTCGCGCTCGACAGCGCCTGTTCGCGCTCCTCGTCGATCTGTGCCTCGACCTCCTGCTCGCGCTGCTGTACGATCTCCTCGGCGTCGGCCTCCGCCTCCGAGATTATCTCCTCTGCCCGGCTCTCGCCCTCTTCGCGTATCTCCTCGGCACGCGCGCGGGCTTCGTCTCGAACGTCCTCGACGACAGTTTCCAAGCTCATGAGCGGAAAGGGAGAGGAACGGTTACGCTGCCAGGATCATGGCGACCAGCGCGAAGATCAGGATCGTCTCCGGCAGGACCGTCAGAATCAGGGCCCGAACGAAGAGATCCTCGTCCTCGGCGACGGCGCCGACGGCGGCGGACCCGATCCCACGCTCGGCGTATCCGGCACCGAGGCCGGCGAGACCGACGGCGAGGGCGGCCATCCCGGTACCAGTGATGGCCGGGCTGGTGCTACCTTCCTGCAGTACGAGGCTTGCAACTTGGGGTGCGGTTTCGAACATAGGGGTATCCACTCGGATTCGTCGTCAGTCGTCTCCGAACAAGCCGTAGTTGGCCCCACGACGGTCATAAACCTTCCCAAAGGCGCCGGAGAGAGCCGTGTGAGGTTGCCACACACGGCAGGGTGGGGTAGCAGAATTCGAGCTGTCAGTTCGAAGAAACTCGACGAGCGTCGGAAAGGGAAAACGCGGGGAGAGTAGGTTACTCGTCGCGGCTGTGGACGCGCTCGTGGCCGAACGGCTCGTACTCGCGGCCGCCGCCGTCGAAGAACTTCGAGAAGAACTCGTAGTACTCGAGACGCACCGCCTGCAGGCCGGCGCTGGTGACACCCAGCGCGAGCACGAGCAGGTGGCCGAACACGAGGATGACGATCCCGCCCAGCAGGGAGGCGATGCCGCCGTGCATCAGCCCGCCGAACATTATCTCGGTCACCTCGTACCCGTGGTAGCCGAGCGTCTCGCCCGGCCCGAGCGCGGCGACCGCCTCGGCGTCGGGCATGCCGCTGTGGCCGAAGTGCCAGCCGCCACCCTCGTCGACGTACACGCCGAAGAAGAACAGGTTGACCGCGAACGCCATCCCTGCCTTCGCCAGCAGCACCGCCGCGAGTCGGGCGTAGGAGAGCACGTTCACCAGCGTGTCGAAGATCTCGACGAGTTCGGCGACCGACCCCATCGCGAGCAGCGCGGCGCCCAGGACGAACACGCCGATCCCCGCCTGACCGACGATCACGGGGAAGCCGCTGAACTCGAGCGCGAAGGCGGCCTCGGGGCCGCTGTCGAACGCGGTGAAGATGAAGTCGGGTTTGGAGCCTTCGGCCCACCTGCTGGCGATGAAGACCCAGAGGCCGTTCATCGCGAGGATCCACGAGAGCTTCTCCGTGGCGGCCTCACGCAGCCCGTGGAACTGGAGCTCCTCGAAAAAGCCCAGCACGTAGCCGATGTTGAGGTGGACGAGCGCGGCCATGGCGCTGATCAGGATCCACGCCGGCACCCAGTAGCCGTACTTGGGGATGAGCCCCTTGTGCAGCGGCGAGTGGCCGCCCCAGACCCACTCGGAGACCAGGTGCAGCCCGAAGATCTCGCCGTACAGCACGCCGAAGACGATCGTGAACAAGCCGGCGGCGATCGTCACGCCGCCCATGCTCTTGAAGCCGCGACTGTCGAACTGCGTGTAGAGGTAGCCGCCGATCGCGGTGTACACCAGCCCGTACCCCACGTCCCCGATCATGAACCCGAACATCAGCGGGAACGTCAGGAACAGCAGCGCGGTCGGGTCGAACTCCCGGTAGTTGGGCCGGCCGATCGCCTCGACCAGCACCTCGAACGGCTGGACCAGCCCGTTGTTGTCCTGCACGACCGGGGGCTCGTCGGAGCCGATGGTGGTGCCGCCGTCGGCGACCGCTTCGCCGTGTTCGTGGACGGCCTCGCCGTCGGACTTGAACGCGGCGCGCTCGACCTCCTCGACCTCGATCCGGTCGCCGAGGTCGTCCTTCAGCATGGCGGTGACCCGTTCGTACTCCTCGGTCGGGATCCATCCCTCAGCGACGAACGCGTTGGCCGTCGTCGCGAAGGAGAGCGGCGCCTCGGCCTTCTGAACCTGGATCGAGAGATGCTCCTCGGCGGCCAGCAGGAACTCGGCGTGGCGGCTCCGGAGCTCGTCGAGTTCGTCCTCGAGATCCGCGATGTCGGACTCGATACGCTGTTTCTCGCTCTCGAGCTCCCGGACGTAGGACTCGGGGGCGACCTCGGCGTCCGGCACGTCGATCGCCGTGAACGCCGCGCCCACGAGCGCGTCGTCGAGCACGTCCTCGGCGTGCTCGCTGGGGTAGACGAACACCGCGAGCACGTCGTCGCCGGAGAAGATCTCGTACTGCTGGACGCCGTCGGCGTCGAGCAGTACGCGCTCGATCGACTCCTCGTCGCCGCGGCCGACCGCGACGTCGAGGCTGTCGTACCCCGACAGCAGGTTCAGATCGATCCCCAGGTCGACGAACGGTCGCGCCTCGTCGAGGCGCTCCTCGACGCCCCGGAGCTCGTCGCGGAGCGCGTCGCGCTCGTCGTCGAGCTCGTTGACGCGGTCCCGGATCTCGGGGAGCTGCTCCTCGATCTCCGCGTCGGTGATCGGGCGGTCGGCGTCGACCGACTCGGCGTCGACGCCGAGCATGCTCTCGATCGACCGCACGGTGACCAGGCGCTCGGAGGCCTGCTCGGCCTCGCCCTCCGGGTCGCCCGGCTCGAACCCGTCCCACGACCCGTCGTACTCGGAGACGTCGAGCACGTTCGCGTCGTGGACGACCTCGACGACCGACCCCATCACCTGCTTGGAGCCGGTCACCGAGAGCTTGCTCATCCGTTTAGGCCTGAGCATGCACCGCCTCCTCGAACTGGTCGACCGCGTACTCCACGGCCTCCTCGATGTTCCCTTCGGCCGACTCGACGAGCGCCTCGCGCTCGGCCTCGGCCTCCTCGAGGATCTCCTCTTTCTCGCGTTCGATCTCCTGGCGAGCCTCCTCGAGCCGCTCGGCCTCGAGTTCGTCGGCCTCCTGTTCGGCCTGTTCGCGGATCTCGGCCGCCTCCTCGCGGGCCTCCTCGATCCGCTCCTCCTTCTCCCGGCGAGCCTCCTCGACGATCTCGTCGGCGTCGTCCTCCGCCTCCTTGATCCGATCAAGAACTTCCGGTCTGGGCATTAGCTGATCGGTTCGTGGTTTTTCCGGGGCGTATAAGGTGTTTGCGAAAGCGAGGCGGCCACTCCCGGCCGCGGAGCGGTAGCTGTCGCCGAGCAGAACGGTAGTTGCCGCCGAGCGGAGCGGTAGCTGCGCCGAGCGGAAGTTGTCGCCGGTAGTCACCGCGAGCGAGGGCTGTGCCCGAGCGAGCGGGCCGACGAGCGACTGTAAGGAGCGAGGAGGCTTTTGGTGAAGCTTTTGCAAGGGCCCTCCGGGGCCCGCAGCAAAAGGTTCAGTTGAACTCCTCGATCAGCGCCGGCACCACGTCGAACAGGTCGCCGACGATCCCGTAGTCCGCGATGTCGAAGATCGGCGCGTTGGGGTCGGTGTTGATCGCGATGATCGTCTCCGCGCCCTTCATCCCCGCGACGTGCTGGACCGCGCCGGAGATCCCGATCGCGAGGTACACTTTCGGCGTCACCTGCTTGCCGGACTGGCCGACCTGTCGGTTCTTGGGCAGCCAGCCGTTGTCGACGATCGGCCGCGAGGAGGACAGCGTCGCGCCCGTGGCGTCACACAGGTCGCGGATCAGGTCGAGGTTCTCCTCCTCCTCGATCCCCCGGCCGATGGAGACGAGGAACTCCGCCTCGCTGATGTCGACGTCGCCGCCGCCGACCTCCTCGAACCCCTGGACGCGGGCGCCGTCGTCGACGCTGGATTCGTCGAAGTCGAAGGACGTGATCTCGGCGTCGCCGGCGCCGTCGGCGGCCGGCCACTCGCCGCCGCGGATGCTGACGACGTACTGGTCGCCCGCCACGTCGACGGTGGTCTCGACTTTCGAGCCGTACATCTCGCGGGTGACGGTCAGCCCGTCGTCGTACGCCATGTCGACGGCGTCGGTCGCGTACGGCAGGCCGAGCGAGTCCGCGACCGCGGGGGCGTAGTCGAGCCCGTTGACCGAGTTCGGGAGCAGCAGCGCGGTCGGGTCGAGCGCCGCGTGGAGCGCCTCGGTCGCGGCCGCGTACGTGTCGTGGTCGAACTCCTCGCCGGCGTCGACGGTGTGGATCGTGTCGACCTCAGGGGTGTTCAGCGACTCCGCGAACGCCTCGACCTCGCCGGAGATCACGGCGACGTGGAGCTCGCCGCCCAGCGCGTCCGCGAGGCCGCGGCCCGCGCTGATCCCCTCGTAGCTCACGTCGCGCAGGTCGCCGCGGCGGTGTTCCGCGACGAAGAGGACGTCCGTCATTCGCCGACCACCCCCTTCTCCCGCAGTACGTCAGCCAACTCCGCGGCGGTCTCCTCGGCGCCGCCCTCGAAGATGGTCGCGTCGGACTCGCTCTCGGGTTCGTACATCTCCGTGAGTTCGAGCGCGCCGTCGACGGCCGCGGCGTCGAGGCCGAGATCGCTCAGATCGTGGGGCGCGATCTCCTTCTGCTGGGCCTGGCGGATCCCCCGGAGGCTGGCGTAGCGGGGCTCGTTGATCCCGGTCTGGATCGAGAGCACCGCCGGCAGGTCAACCTCGGTGATCTCCTCGACGCCGCCCTCCAGTTCGCGTCGAACGGTGGCGGTCTCGTCGCCCGCGGCGTAGTCGAGGTCGTTGACGACCGCCGCCCACTGGTAGCCGACACGGTTCGCGAGCGCGACGCCGGTGGCGCCGAACGCGTCGTCGGCGGCCTGCACGCCCGTCAGCACGAGGTCCGGCTCCTCATCGGCGACGACCTGCTCGAACACGCTCACCTTGGCGTCCACGTCGAACAGCGTCTGCTCGGCGATCGCGTCGTCCCAGACGCGAACCGCGCGGTCGGCCCCCTTCGCGAGCGCCATCCGGATCGTCTCCTCGCTGCGCTCGGGGCCGATCGTGGCGGCGACGACCTCGACCTCCTCGTCGGCGTTCTCGGCGATCTGCACCGCCGCCTCGACGGCGTAGTCGTCCCACTCGTTGAGATCGTACTCGAGGTACCGCTCGTCGATGGACAGGCCGTCGATCTCGAAGTCGTCCTCGACGGCTGCCACCTCCTTGACGGTCACCAGAATCTTCATCGCCATCGAGTTCCCACGGCCGGGGGTAAATCCTTTCGCTATGCCGTCAGGCGGACGCTCACGCCACAGCCCCTACTCCTCGTCGCCCTCGCCGTCGGGCAGCGAAATCACGTTCTCCCGCCCCAGCCGGAGCTTCTCGATACTGCCCTCGTCGGCCATCCGGGAGAGCAGCTGTGACACTTTCGCGTCCGACCAGTCGGTCTCCTTCACGATGTCGGCCTGCCGCATCCGGCCGCCGTTCTGTTCGAGCAGCACCTCGACGCGCTCCTCGTCGGAGAGGAGTTCGGGGTCGACGCCGGGCTCCTCCGACTCGGCCGACTCGGGCTCGGGATCGGCGGCCGGCGGCGAGTCGTCGCCGTTCGCGACCTCGGCGATAGGCTCGCCGCCGCGCCAGCGCCACACCGCAAGCACGAGGACGCCCGCGAACAGCAGCCCCAGCAGCGCCGCGGCGAGCGGGTCGAACGCCTCCTCGGGGCCGTTCGGCGACCCCGGCCCGTTCCCCGGTTCGGGGGCGTAGGTGATCGAGAACTCCTGGGGGTCGAACGACTCGGGCCCGACGACGACCAGCGACTCGTTCTCCTGTCTGGCCTCGATGCCGCTGCGCTGGATCTCGTACCCCGGCGGCGTCCGGACGGCGATCTCCTGGCCGGATTCGAGCGAGCGCAGCCACGTCCCGTCCTCGGTCACCAGCGCGTCGCCGAACTCGTAACCGTCGCCCTCGGGGTCGAGAAAGTTCGTCCAGTGGAAGCGGAGGCGGAGCGTCCCTGTGGCGTTCCCGACCGTGTAGTCACGCTCGACGCCCGTGATCGTCATCTCCCGGTCGGCGGCGGCCGACGACGCGTTCGCGGCCGACTCGAAGAAGGCGACCCCGGGCCCCGCGACGGCCTCACCGTCCTCGAAGCGCTGGGCGTACGTCCGGAACCCCTCGCGCTCGTCGTCCGTGTCGAACGGGATCGTCGTCCGGACCGTCCAGTCGGCGTCGCCGTCAGCCTGCAGGTCCACATCGAACGTCGTCGTCGCCGCGGCGATGTCGGGTGACTCCTGTGCCACCGCCGCGCCCGAAAGCGCACTAACTAACAGGAGGGCGACGACTACGTACCGCATGTGCTCAGGGTGACAGCCCCCGGGCAAAACGCTTTCTATCACCCCGTCGAGACGCTCCGGCGAGATTTAAGGGGGAGGCGGCGGTAGGGTCGTCCGATGAGGTCCCTCGCGCTGCTGGCCGCACTCGCCCTCTCCCTCGCGCTCGTGGCGCCGGCCGGCGTCGGCGCCGTCGGCGCGCCCGCGGACACGGCGACGGATAGCCCCCGGAACTACGACGCGGAGACGCCCGCCACCGCCCCACAGGTGGACGGGCCGGCGAACGGGAGCAACCAGACCCGGGTGCTCGTCGTGCCCGACAGCGCCGTCCAGCGAACCGCGATCGACGGCGCGACCCTGAACCTCGGGCCGGCAGCGGAGTTCAACGGTAACATCAGCGCCGTCGAGGTCGAGACCGCCTCGATCGTGGCGTACATCCAGGCCGCGGAGGGCGACAGCGAGCGGAGCCGGCGCATCATCGAGGCGTCGTCGACGGTCGAGACGGAGATCATCACCCTCCGCGACCGACAGCAGGCGGCGATCACCGCGTTCAACGACGGCGAACTCACGCCCGAGGCGTTCGTGGTCGAACTCGCGACCATCGCCGCGAAGGCCGACGCGCTCGAACGGCGGATGGGCAGACTGACCGACCTGGCCGAGGAGGTCGACGGGTTCAGCCTCTCGCGACCGACCGAGATCCAGTACGAACTCCGCACGTTCGGCGGCCCCGTCCGCGAGCGGGCGGTCGACGCGATCCGGGGCATCGACGGGCCGACGAAGTTCTTCGTCACGACCGGCCCCGAAGGGTACGAGCTGACGACCGTTGACAACGGCAGCTACTACCGCGAAGCGTATCGCGGCGCGGAGTACTCGGGCAACGCCGACGCGACGATGGGGCCCGACGAGGCGAGCGACGTGGTCGAGAGGAGCTACCCGAAGATCTTCCGGCTGGGTGACGCCTCCGCGACCACCTCCGGCACGACTAACATCGTCACGGTCACCGCACCGGGCCGGTCGCTGACGGCGTTCGTCGACAGCGGCGAGGAGGCGGTGTTCAAGGAGTACCAGCGCTTCGCGCTCGACCAGTACGAGTCGGACGCGGTCGCGTCGAACACCATCAACGGGATCAACGTCACCGTCAACCGCACGTACCCGGGCGGCCCGCTGCGGATCAGCGTCACCGACGCCGAGTCGGGCGACCCGATCGACCTCTCGATCACGCTGAGCCAGGGCCAGGCCGAGCGGACCGCGGTGGGCCGGACCGGCGACGACGGCACGCTCTGGACGATCTCCCCGCGCGGGAGCTACACCGCCCTCGCGGTCGGCGACGAGGCCACCGCCGCGTACGTCGAGACCAACTCGACTGACCCGCCGGCGCTCGCCGCCTGAGCCCCCCAGAATTGAAGTAAGAGAGCACGACCAACCCCGCCGTGCTCCCTGCGCTCCCCTCGCCGACGGACGACGACCGCGGGGTCTCGCCGGCGCTCGGGACGGTGCTGCTCGTCGGGATCACCGTCGCGGTCGCCGCACTCGTCGGCGCCACCCTGTTCGGGCAGGCCGCCGCGCTGGCCGGACCGCCGCCGACGGCGTCGTTCGACGTGACTGCCGAGGGTGACCGGATCACGCTCAGCCACGAAGGCGGTGACCCGGCCGACCTCGACGCGCTGCGGGTCGAGATCAGTATCGACGGCGAGGAGATCGCTCACCAGCCACCGGTGCCTTTCTTCGCAAGCGAAGGGTTCCACGGCGGCCCAAGCGGCGCGTTCAACCCCGAGACCGACGACGAGTGGGCCGTCGGCGAGACGACGACGCTCGAGGTCGCGGGGACGAACGACCCCACGCCGGAGCCGGGCGCACGGCTGACGGTCGAGTTGTTCCACGGCGGGCAGCGGTTCGCGTCGCTCTCGACGCAGGTGGGCTGAAGGAGGGGGAAGCGAGTGAACCGAGAACTACTCCCCCGGGACCGTCGCGATCGTGACGATCGCCCGCGGGCTGCCGGGGTTTGCCTGCATCACGACGTGTTCGCGCTCGGGGAACCCCGCCTCGCTGAACATGCGGTCGGCCTCGTCGGCGTCGTAGAACAGCATGATCGCGTCGGCGATCTTGTGGAACAGGCTGTTGCTCGGCTCGTCCGGGCCGACGATCAGGACGGTGCCGCCGGGTTTGGTGACCCGGCGGGCCTCCTCGATGGCGTCGACGGGGTTGGGCCAGTACTCGATCGACCCGGAGGACCAGTAGTGGTCGAAACTGTCGTCGGCGAAGGGGAGGCGTTCGGCGTCGCCGCGGTAGAACTTCACCTGATCGGTTTTGCCGAACTTCGCCCAGGCTTTCTCCAGTTGGTGGACGCTCTGGTCGAGTCCGTGGACGTCGTCGGTGTGCTGGAGCAGCCCCTCGGTGCCGAACCCGGTGCCACAGCCCACGTCGAGCACACGGTCGCCCCCCTCGATACCGGTCCGGGAGAGCGCCTCGTCGCGCATCTCCTCGTTCCAGACCAGCGGGTTGACCGTGTCGTACACCTTCGAGAGGTACTTGTAGAAGGTACGTGCCCGTGACTTGTCCTCCAGAACTCCCATTGGCCACGGTTTCGGGCGGCCGGGGCATAATGCTGCGGTTTTCCGGAGCGGTGGGATCGACGGCTTTCGTCACGTACTTGGGTGAACCGCCCCGAGAGATCGGTAATGGAGACGCTCGACCGTCGGGTGGAACTCGTCGACGAGCGCCTGTCGGCGCTCGTCGAGTCCGTGGAGCCCCCCGCGCTGGCCGAGCGACTGTCACACGTCACGCTGTCGGGCGGTAAGCGAGTCCGACCGGCGGTCACGCTGCTGGCCTGCGAGGCCGCCGGCGGCGACCCCGAGGACGCCGTCGACTTCGCGGTGGGGATCGAACTGGTTCACAACGCCTCGCTGGTCGTCGACGACATCATCGACCGCTCGGACATCCGCCGTGGTACCCCCAGCGCGTGGGCGGAGTACGGCTACGGGCCGGCGATCGTCGCCAGCGACGGCCTGCTCGGCGAGGCGTTCGCACTGTTTTCGGCCGACGAGCACGCGATGGGCGTCGTCGCGGAGGCGATGGTCGAACTCGGCGAGGGCGAGGCGACCGAGCTGGTGGCCCAACCCGAGAACGAGGCGGAGTACATGGAGCTCGCCCGCCGGAAGACGGGCGCGCTGTTCCGTGCGGCCGCGGAGGTGGGCGCCATCGCCGCCGACGCCGACGGGTTCACCGTCGAGTCCATGGGCGAGTACGCCGAGCGCGTCGGCGTCGCGTTCCAGATGCGCGACGACGTGCTGGACGCGACCGGCGACGCCGACGACCTGGGCAAGCCCGCGGGACAGGACGCCGAGATGGACCGCCCGTCGCTGATCCAGGTGACCGATCTCACCGCCGAGGAGGCCGATCGGCGGGCGAAGGCGGAGTCGGATCGCGCGCTCGACGCGCTCGCGACCGCGACCGTCGAGGACGGCGAGGCTCGGGAGTACCTCGAAGACCTGGCTGAGTACGTCGTCAGTCGGGAACGGTAGGCAGCCCGAGCGCCTCGCGCCGCGGTTCCGGCACGTACTCGGGGTACTCTGCCCGGAAGCCCACGCCGCGAGCCAGCGGCGCGACTGCCCGGATCGCCGCCTTCTGGAGCGCTATCGGGAGGTGTGCGAGGTACAGCAGGTCGTCGTACCGGTCGAGCACCGGCGCGAGTCGGAGCGGGTTCAGCGGCATCCCCGACGGGGTCGCGGCGTGGTCGCGGGCCATACCGTAGGTGGTGTACATGAACACCTCCGTCTCCAGCCCCGGCGTTACCGCCCCTTCGAGGTGGAGTTCGCCGTCGCCGGCGTTCCAGAACCGATGGGGGTCGCCAGCGGGGATCACAGCACGTTCGCCCGCGTCGAGCGTCCGTGTCTCGCCGTCGTGCCAGACGCCGAGCGTGCCCGAGACGACTTCGAGTATCTCGTCCTGTTCGGGGTGGATATGCCGCATCGGGCCGTGGGACTCCGGCGGCGGGGCGAGCCACATCTCGAAGCGTGCGGGGCCGGTCGCCCCGTCGTCGGGGACGTCGAGGTAGCGCACGCGCTTCCCGCTCCGTGGCGCCTCGACGGTCGGGAACCCGGGCACGGGTCAGGCCGCCTCCGCGCCCGCCGGGAAGCGGTTCTCCGCGATGGCGAACGTGAGCGTGCTCAGCACGCCCAGCAGCGTCCCCGCCGTCAACGCGATCGCGAGGTCGGTGATCGCCATCGCGCCCTCGCCGGGGAGGAAGAAGCCCGAGACGGCGTGGAGCACGACGCTGATCGCGAGCACGTAGAACGGCGCGTTGAGGTAGCGCCAGCGGAACGCGTCGTCGAGGTACTCGTCGGTGACCTGCCCCAGGCTGGAGGTGACGCCCGCGGCCGCGAACCAGCTCACCGCCGCGTGGACGAACACCGCCGCCTGCGCCGGGAGCGGGAGCGACGACGCCTCCGAGGTCACCGCGCCGTACCCCTGCCAGCCGCCGATAGCCACGAGCGCCACCGCGACGACGTAGGTGATCAGCGTCACCCGGCCGGCGTACAGCAGCTGGCGCACCTCCTCGACGGCGTCGTCGACGGCCTCCTCCAGCCCCAGCCCGCGGAACAGGGTGTAGAGGCCCAGAGCCCCGGAGAGCACGCCCAGCACGGAGATCCCGGCGACGTCGAACGCGTCGGCGATCAGCACCAGCGGGTAGACGAGCAGGAGCACGCCGAGCGGGACGAGCAGCGTGCCCCGAGTCTCCTTGTCGCCGAGCACCTGCTTGATCGTGTAGTAGATCGACTCCAGGTCCTGTGCCTGCCGGACGACGACGCGGCGCAGACCGTCGATCGGCACCCGCGAGCGGATCACCGGGAGGACGGACTCGTCCTGTGCGCCGTCGGTGATCACGACCGCGCGGACGTTCTCGCCGGTCGACAGCGCCGCGAGCACGGTGTCGACCTCCTCGCCGACCGCGCGGTTGGCTTTCACGTCGCTGCCGTCGACGCCCGTGACCGCCGCGACCGCGACCTCCTCGCTCTGCCCCGCGAGCTCGTCGCGGGTGTGCAGCGCCTGGAACAGGACGTTCACGTCGGAGTCCTCGGGGTCGGCGGTCGCGAGCCGCGTGGCGGCGTCCTCGACGTCCTCCCGACCCAGCACGGGCGTGGAGATCCCGGTCTTGCGACCGAGGTCGTCGTCGAGGTCGACCGCGAGGACCAACAGCATCACGGGGGGGTACGGCACGGGGCCATATCTGCTTTCGGGAGGTGAGTACGCTTATCGCCCCACGGACCCCACTCGCGAGCATGGCCGCCGAGTCCCCGCGGTCGCCCTCCCCGCTGTCGTGGGCAGTCACGCCCGAGACGAACCGGTGGGTCCACCTGCTCGCCTACGGGCTGTACGCGCCGCTGGGCGCGATCGCGCTCGTGCTCGCCGTCGGTGGTGTCGCGTTCTCGCTCGTCGCGGTCCGGAACGGCTCGATCGGACTGGTTCTCCTGCTCGGCGTCGCGGTGATCGTGGCGCTGGCCCGACCGCCGGTGCTGGCGGCGATCCTGGACGACGAGGTTGACACGTCGTCGGGGTACGACGGCTGGCAGCCGAGTTGGCGGGGCGTACTCGCGGCGTCGGTGCTGTGTGGCGCCGCGATACTGGCCGCCTCGCTACACTCGCGGGTGGCGATGGGCGCCGTCGCCGTCGCGAGCTTCGCGGCGGGGCTGCTCGCGATGACGCTCACGACCGAGGCGACGATCGACGAGGATCTCCGGCTGGAGACACAGTACACCGCGGTGGATCTGCGGACGCTCTCCGGCGTCCGGTCGGTCGACATCGGGGACGCGACGATCGTCTGGCTCGCGTACGCCCGCGGCGCCGACGGGTTCCGGAACCCCCGCGTGCTCGCAGTCCCGCGCGAACGGGCGGCCGAGGTGCGCGAGCGACTCGATGCCGGCGTCGCCGCCGATCCCGACGCCGACCCGATCGGCCGCGTGGAGCGGGTCGTCGTCGCGCTGTTCGGCCTCGGCGTGCTCGCGACGGCGCCGGGGTTCTGGCTGTTGATCGGCGACGCCGGCGCGGACGAGACACTGGTGTTGCTCTACCCCGTCGCGCTCTCGCTGGTGTTCGCCGGACCGATGCTCTGGTACGCGTGGAAGGGGTGACCGCGGGGTACCGCGCGGTCGGGGCGGCGACAACCTCCGTCCGCAGCGATATACGGCGCCGGGCCGAACGGGGGACGAACCAGACACCATGTCCACCGACACAGACCGGCTGCCGGCGGCGACACGTATCGGCCGAACCGCGCTCCGCGTCGACGATCTCGGGGAGATGGTCGCGTTCTACCGGGACGTAGTGGGGTTCCGGACGCTCGCCGAATCGTCGTCGCGGGCAGTTCTCGGCGTCGCGGACACGCCGCTGCTCGTGCTCGAAGCGGACGCCGAAGCGGCCGCTCGCCCGGCGGAGAGCGCCGGACTCTACCACAACGCGTTCCGGGTTCCCTCGCGCGCGGCGCTTGGCGACGCGCTGGGCCGGGTTCGAGAGCAGTGGGAGCTCACCGGCGCGTCGGACCACCGCGTCAGCGAGGCGCTGTACCTCTCGGACCCGGAGGGGAACGGCGTCGAGATCTACCGCGACTTCCCGCGCGAGGAGTGGCCCCACAGCGACGACGGCCGCGTCCGGATGGGGACGGAGCCGCTCGACCTCGAGGCCGTAGCCAGCGCCGCGGCGGGGGAGTTGGCGCTGCCCGCGGGAACGGACGTGGGCCACGTCCACCTCGAGGTGTGCTCGCTCGAGGCGTTCACCGACTTCGCCGTCGACACGGTCGGCTTCGAGCCCCAGACGACGCTGCCGTCGGCGCGGTTCGTCTCCGCGGGTGGGTACCACCACCATCTCGGCGCGAACACGTGGCACCGTCGCACCGAACCGGCGTCCGGCGCCGGGCTGGCGTGGTTCGAGGTCGTGGTTCCGGACGACGGCGCGCTCGACGCGCTCCGGGACCGACTCGCGGCGAACGGGGACGAGCCGACGGCGGTCGACGGCGGCGTCGCCGTCACGGGGCCGGACGACATCGAGCTCCGGTTCCGTGCGGAGTGATCGCCGGGGACGAGACCGTGAGATGCCGCCACACGGCCGATCGTGCCGTTTTTGAGGCTCGGCGGGGTAGCAGTGGTAACTGATGATCTCGAAGGGCTGTGAACAGTGCGCCAAGGGCGGCAAGATGGTGATGTTCGTCTACGGCTACTGTGACCAGCGGGACTGTTTCTACTGTCCCCTCGGCGAGAACCGCAAGAACGTCGAGCAGGTGTACGCCAACGAGCGGCCCGTCGAGAGCGACGAGGACGTGCTCACCGAGGCCAAGCGCATGGACGCGCTGGGCTCCTCCATCACCGGCGGGGAGCCCCAGGAGGTGCTGGAGCGGACCTGCCACTACATCGAACTGCTGAAAGACGAGTTCGGCGAGGACCACCACATCCACCTCTACACCGGGATCCCGGGCGGCCGGGAGAACATGCGCCGACTCGCCGAAGCCGGACTCGACGAGATCCGCTTCCACCCGCCGCTCGAACTCTGGGGCGACATGCACGGCACCGAGTGGGAGGAGATCCTCTACATCGCCCGCGAGGAGGGGCTGACGCCGGCGTTCGAGATCCCGGGCATCCGGCCCGAGCCGGAGTTCATGGAGCTCATCGACGAGGGCGCCGCCGAGTTCTGTAACGTCAACGAGTTCGAGATGTCCGACGGGAACTACCGCCGGATGCAGGAGGAGGGGTTCGAGCGCAAGGAGGGCCACATGAGCGCCGTCGAGGACAGCCGCGGCGACATCCTCGACGTGATGGGCGACCACGAGAAGGTGTACTTCTGCACCTCGGTGTTCAAAGACGCCGCCCAGCACCGCCGCCGGCTGAAGCGGATGGCCAAGAACGTGCGCCGGGAGTTCGACGAGGTCACCGACGACGGGACGCTCGTCTACGGCAAGAGCTACGCCGACCCCGAGCGCTTCGAGGCGCTGGGCGTGCCCGAGGAGTTCTACACCGTGAAGTCCGACCACGTCGAGGTGGCGTGGTGGCTGCTGGAGGAGATGATCGACGACGGCGACGTTGAGGAGGGGGAGATCGTCGAGCAGTACCCCAACTACGACGGGACCGTGGTCGAGCGGACGCCGTTGGCTTGATCTTCTGCAGTGTTGATTCGCCGACCGCGCGAGCGCAGTGAGCGCGGGCCGACGAGCGAACGTAGTGAGCGAGGAGGCTTTTGGTCGAGCTTTTGCCAGGGAGGCGCCGAAGGCGCCGACCGCAGCAAAAGGTCGGAGTGGACCGTGGTCGAGCGGACGCCGTTGGCGTAGCTCAGTTCTGTTCTTCCGGTGGTTCGAGGTACGTCCACAGTCCCTCGGCCACTTCCCGAACGAACGCCTCCCGGAGCCGTCCCTGCCGTCGGACGATCGCCGCGTCCTTCGGTGACATCACCGCCCACGGCGACGCAAAGCTCCGCCGCGGCATCCCACCCTCTACCCAGTCGTCGTCGGTGATTTCGATTCCCTCGTCATGCGGCGTCGTCGTGAGCGTGACCGTGAGGTACTCTTCGCCACCGAACGGGTGCGAACCGTTGTTCAGGATCAACCACGGGCGAGGGTTCTCCTCGGACTTGAACGGGTCTGGCCCCCAGACGACATCCCCACGCTGGTAGCTCACTCGTCGCCCTCGCTGTTGTCCTCCTCGACCGCGTGCTCCAGCCACTCGGCCATGTCCTCCTCGCCGAGACGCTCGTTCGCCGCGCGGGTGCTCTCGGAGACGCCCGCGTACGCCGCGACGGCGTCGTCGTCGCCGAGCGCCCAGTAGTTCCCCTTATGACGGACGAGGTCGCGGTCTTCGAGGCGGGAAAGCACGACGCTGATACTCCCCGCTTTCACCTCCGTCGCGTCACGGATCTCGCTCTGGGTGAACGCCTTGTCGGGGTTCGCGCTGAGGAAGCGCATGACCCGTTCGGCGTTCGTCTCCCCGCCGCTCCGGAGTCGATCGTCCGAGGAGGACTCGAACGTCTCGATGTCGATGGGCATACGTATTCGTTGTCGTGGAACGTATTGGATGTATCGCCTGTATATTTCTGTACTGAAGGAATGAGGAATAGGTGTAACTGTCCGTTCCTCGGTCTTGACGAGAGCAACACCGGCAGCATCTCGTTCGTAGCACACTTGCGACCGCAGGGCGCCGGACAGAGAGTCCGGCACGGCACCGAATCCCCACCCCTCCCCCCGCGGGCGCGACCGTCGCGCCCGCGAGGCGTCCACCGCACCGCCGCCGCGGTGGCGCGCGACGTGAGCGCGTCCCTGCGCGAACGAGCGCGCGAGGGATGAGCGAACGAAGTGAGCGAATCGGTTGGGGAGGTCCGTGGGCGGTGCTGGCGGGTGGGACTGAAAGGGGCTGTCCGCTCCGGGAAGCCCGACGATGTAAGCACTGCAGCGTAGCGAAGCGCGCAGCGAGTCGCGCGACCGGAGCGGACAGGGGCTTTCACAGCGTTGGGCGCCCTGATTCGGGCAGTCGAAGGACAACAACGACGACCACAACCTCAATCAGCAAATCCAGCCCAGCAATGTCTACCCAACCCCACAAAGTCCCAACACCCCACCCATCGCTCGTAAACCGTTAAGTGCTCACCGCCGAGACACCGAACCATGACCGGGGACCCCGACGGCATGCTCTCGTGGGACGAGTCCGTGTTCCGCGACGAGTCCGTCTTCGAAGTCGACTACGTCCCCGAGACGTTCGAACACCGCGAGAGCCAGCTCGAGAGCCTGAAGTACGCGCTCCGGCCCGCGGTGCGGGGCTCCCGCCCGCTCAACACCGTGATCCGCGGCCCGCCCGGCACGGGGAAAACCACCGCGGTCCAGAAGCTGTTCGGCGAGCTCGGCGTCGAAGCCCCCAGCGTCCGCACCGTCCGGGTGAACTGCCAGGTCGACTCCACGCGGTACGCGGTGTTCTCGCGGCTGTTCCAGAGCGTGTTCGACTACGAGCCACCCTCCTCCGGCGTCTCGTTCAAGAAGCTGTTCGAGCAGGTGACCGATCGCCTGGTCGAGGAGGAGGAGGTGCTTATCGTCGCGCTCGACGACGTGAACTACCTGTTCTACGAGAACGAGGCCTCCGACACGATGTACTCGCTCCTCCGGGCCCACGAGACCCACGCCGGCGCGCGCATCGGCGTCGTCGTCGTCTCCTCGGACCTCTCGCTGTCGGTGATGGACGAGCTCGACTCCCGCGTCCAGAGCGTGTTCCGGCCCGAAGACATCTACTTCCCCCCCTACGACGCCCCCGAGATCGTGGACATCCTCCGGGAACGCGTCGAGCGGGGGTTCCACGACGGCGTGCTCTCGGCGCCGGAGCTCGACCGCGTCGCCGAACTCACCGCCGAGAGCGGCGACCTCCGCGTCGGGATCGACCTGCTGCGGCGCGCCGGGCTGAACGCCGAGATGCGGGGCTCCCGAACCATCTCCGATGAGGACATCGAGGAGGCGTACGAGCGCTCGAAGTACGTCCACCTCGCGCGCAGCCTCCGGGAGCTCTCCGACTCCGAACGCGCGCTGGTCCGGGTCGTCGCCGAGCACGGCGGCGAGCAGGCCGGCGACGTGTACGAGGCGTTCCACGAGGAGACCGACCTGGGCTACACGCGCTACTCCGAGATCGTGAAGAAGCTCGAACAGCTCGGGGTGCTCGAGACCGAGTACGCCGACGTGGAGGGCCGCGGGCGCTCGCGCTCGCTCTCGCTGGCGTACGAGCCCGAGGCGGTGCTCGACCGGCTGGAGTGATGCGCCTCCGCCACGTCACGCTTTCGACCGCCGATCCCGACGCCCTCCGCCCGTTCTACGCCGAGACGCTCGGCCTGCCAGTCAGCGACACCGTCGAGGGGTTCGTCGTCGCCGTCGGCGCGTCCGCGATGGAGTTCCGGCGGGCGTCGGCCGGCGAAACCCCGACCTACCACGTCGCGTTCTCCGTCCCGGGCGACAGCGGGGACGCCGCCGCGGCGTGGCTGGACGCCCGCGCCGACCTGCTGGCCGACGACGGCCGGACGCAGTTCCGCTACGAGTACCTCGACGCCACGGCCGTCTACGCCGCCGACCCCGCCGGAAACGTGCTCGAACTCCTCGCCCGCGGCGGACGTGCGGGACCGAACGAGGGCGACGGGTTCGGCCCCGATTCGCTGCTCGATATCGGGGAGATCGGTGTCGTCGTCGACGACGTACCCACAGCCGCCGCGGCGCTCGCGGACGTGTTCGACGTGGACGGTTCGCCGGACGACGAGTTCGCGTACCTCGACGACGAGGACGGCGCGTTCGTGCTCGCGGCGCCGGGGCGGGACTGGTTCCCGACGGCGCAGCCGGCAGTACCGGCGCCGCTGACGGTTGTCGCGGCCGGTGGCAGGGGGACCGTCTCGTTCGACGGCGGCCGGGTCACGGTCGTGGGGATCGACGGCTGAGCCGGGGCGCCGCGCCGACGCGCCTTTGCTCCCCCCGATCCAACGGCGGCGCATGAAGCAGACCGGCGGCGACGATGACGCGAAGCGGCGGGCGGGCGAGTCGGCTGCCGACATCCCCGAGGACGGCGACGTGGTCGGGCTCGGGACGGGCAGCACCGCCGCTCACGCCATCCGCGCGCTGGGTCGGCGCGTCGACGCCGGGCTCGACGTTCGGGGGATCCCGACATCGTTCCAGTCGCGCGAACTCGCCCGGGAGGTCGGGATCCCGCTGACGGATCTGGACGAAGCCAGCCCGGACGTGGCGATCGACGGTGCCGACGAGGTAGCGGCTGACGGCGCGCTGATCAAGGGAGGCGGCGCGGCCCACGCCCGAGAGAAACTGGTCGACAGCGCCGCCGACCGGTTCGTGGTCGTCGCCGATCCCACGAAGGAGTCGGAGCAGCTCTCCCACCCCGTTCCAGTCGAAATCCTCCCCGACGCCCGGGGGCCGGTCGCCGACGCCGTCCGCTCGGCCGACGGCGACCCCGAGCTCCGGGCCGCCGAGCGAAAGGACGGCCCCGTCGTCACCGACAACGGGAACCTCGTGCTCGACTGTGCGTTCGGCAGGATCGACGACCCGAACGGGCTGGCGCGGACGCTGTCGGCAACGCCCGGCGTCGTCGAACACGGGCTGTTCGTCGACCTGGTCGACGAACTCCATACCGGCAGCGACGACGGGGTCGAGATCAGCACCTACTGAGCGATCGCGGGCGACGCCGCTACGGGACTAGCTCGCGAAAAACGGGAACCGAACGGCTGCTACCGGATTTAAAGGTCGCGCGGCTGGACCGTCTTCCGGTCGTTCTCCTCGGCTCGGCGGGCGGCGTCGTCGAGCAGTTCCTCGACTTCCTCGTCCAGGGCGTCGTAGAAGTCCGAAGCGACGTTCTTCTCATCGAGGTACTCCTTGACGGCGGCCTTGACGATAAGGTTGGACATGTGCGTCCCATGCTACTGGACCCCTCTTAATAAGATTTCCCAAATCGACCGAAGGGGACCCGCCAGGCCGTGAAATCAGCACATTTAGGTGTGACGGTCCGCCAGTCGACTAGGGCGCTCGTCGCTCGGGCTTGCCGGGTGGGAGACAGGCGTACGCCGACGGCGAAATCGGCGGAACGAGCCCGGAACCGTTCGTTTCACGGCAGAGCGGCGAGAATAGCCATAAACCTATTGGCCCGTGGGTGGCGTACCCCCAACTGCCGGTACCGGTGGATACCGGTGAACCGATGTCACGCTGTGACCACTGCGGGTCACACGTCTCCGAGCGCTTCGCACGCGTGTTCGCGGACGAGGAAGGTCGGCTCGACGCCTGCCCCTCGTGTGCTGCGAACGCCGGTATCGCGGAAGTCGCCCGGGACCGGACCCGTACCGAAACCCACTGACGGGGTATCGCCACACGACTGCCACGTTCCCGGCGTGGTGCGGCGCCGCGCCGGCTCCCGATCCACATCCACTTTTGCACCGCGCCGGACCGGACCGCTTAGGCGTTCGGCCGCGCTTCTCCCACCGTGCACTACGTCTACGTCCTCTCGTGTGCGGACGACACGCTGTACACGGGTTACACCACCGACGTGGCCCGGCGTGTCGCCGAACACGACGCCGGCGAGGGGGCGAAGTACACCCGCGGGCGTACGCCGGTCGAGCTCGTCCACGTCGAGTCGTTCGAGACGAAGTCGGCGGCGATGTCCCGCGAGTACGAGATCAAACAGCGCTCCCGAGCCGAGAAGGAACGGCTGGTCGAGTCGTCGCCGACCCCGGAGCTGGAGTAGGGTTCCGCCACCCACTCTAAAAAGGGGACCCGCAGGCGGTTCGATCCTACCAGTCCGGTTCGTCCTCGATGCGGATGAACTCGGGTGCACGCTCGGCGTAGGTGCCGACGCGGTAGCCGAGTTTGCAGGTCCGGGCACGGAGGTCGTCGTCGACGAACACGTACTCGGCGCCGGCACCGATCTCGTCGGGAGCCGGCTCCTGGGTCCGCTCCCTGAATCGACTACTTGCGCTGCGCAACCCGACCTGCGTGGGGAGCACCCAGCCGTGGACGCCGCGAACCGTGCTGCGCATGTCGTTGAGCGTGTCGGCGATCGTGCCGCCGCCGGCCGTGACCAGCAGCCCCACCACCGTCTCCTCGTACTCGTCGAACCCACAGTAGTCGTGGAAGTTCCGGAACGCCGCGGAGTAGGAGCTGTGGTAGACGGGCGTCCCGAGCAGCACGCCGTCGGCCGCGCGGACGCGCGCGAGCAACTCCTCGGCCTCGCCGGCGTCGGCGGTGTCGCGGTCGGGGTCGTACAGCGGCAGGTCGACGGCCCCGAGGTCGATCAGATCGGTCTCGACGCCGGCGGTCTCGGCGGCGTCGAGGGCGTACTGGAGGGCGGCCTTCGTGTAGCTCCCGTCGCGCAGGCTGGCGCTGACGGCGACGACTCGAGTCATGCGAACGCGTTCCACGGCTCGGCAGAAAAGGCGGTCGGAACGCGCGCGCTCACTCCCCGTCGGGGGTGAAGATATCCTCGATCCGACAGTCGAACTGCGCCGCGAGCCGGAACGCGAGATCCAGTCGGGGGTTGTAGCGGCCGGCCTCGATCGCCCCGATCGTCTGGCGGGAGACGCCGACCGCCGCCGCGAGCTCCTGCTGTGTCAGGTCGCGGCGGGCCCGCCTGACCGCGAGATCGTTCTCCATCGTCAGATCGTTCGCGTGTAGTAGAGCCCGGTGACGACGTAGACGAGAAAACCCAACGACACGACGGCGAGTTCGAACTGCACCGCCCCGAGCGCGCCGAGCCCCTCCGTGACCACCCGACGCACGACGGCGAAGATCAGTAACGCCGACACGGCGACGAAGGCGTTCAGCCCCGCCCGCCGCCCGATCTCCCGCGTTCGTTCGTCCTCGGGACCGATGAGTTCGACCATCGAGTCAAGTTTCCTTTCTACAGTGGTAAAGAAGTTTTCCACGGCGCGGCTGGGGGGCGGCTTTTTCTCCCCGACCCACCAACGCCGACCCATGACCGACCCCACCGACGCGATCCACTTCGGCACCGACGGCTGGCGGGCCACGCTCGACACGTTCACCGACGACCGCGTGCGCATCGTCGCACAGGGCGTCGCCGACTACCTCCGGGAGGAAGACGTCGAGGGCGCCGTCGTCGTCGGCTACGACGCGCGACCTTCCTCGCCCGGCTTCGCCGAGAGCGTCGCCGACGTGCTCGCCGCCAACGGGTTCGACGTGATTCTGCCCGAGCGGGACGTCCCCACGCCAACCGCGGTCTGGAACGCGGTCGACCGGGAGTGTGCGGGCGCCGTTATCCTCTCAGCCTCCCACAACCCCCCGGAGTACAACGGGATCAAGTACTTCCCCGGCGACGGCACGCCGGCGATGCCCGAGATCACCGATCGGATCGAGGCGAACCTCCGCGAGCCCGAACCGCTGCCCGAGGCGGAACACGGCGATGTCGTCCGCGAGGATCTGATCGGCCCGCACATGCAGGCGGTCGAGGAGCTCGTCGCCGCTTACGGGTTCAGCACCGACGACGGCGGCGTCGACCTCTCCGGGCTCACGGTCGCCTACGACGCGATGCACGGGTCGGGGCGGGGCGTGACCGACGAGGTGCTCGAGGACGCCGGCGCCGAGGTCCAGCGCCTGCGGTGTGAGGCGGACCCCGAGTTCGGCGGCGGCGCGCCGGAGCCCGCCGAGTCGAACCTCCACGCGCTGGCCGACCACGTCGTCGACGGCGAGGCCGACATCGGGATCGCCAACGACGGCGACGCTGACCGCATCGCCGTGATCACGCCCGCGGGCTACCTCGGTGAGAACCGCTTCTTCGCGGCGACGTACGACGCGCTCCTGGAGAAAGATTCGGGGCCGGCGATCAGGACCGTCTCCACGACGTTCCTGATCGACCGCGTCGCCGAGGCCCACGGCGAGCGCGTGGTCGAGACCGCGGTCGGCTTCAAGTGGGTCGCCGACGCGATGGGCGAGCACGACGCACTCATCGGCGGCGAGGAGTCCGGCGGCTTCTCGATTCGCGGGCACGTCCGGGAGAAAGACGGCGTCCTGATGGCGCTGCTGGCCTGCGCGATCGAGGCCGAAGAGTCCTACGACGACCGGATCGAACGGCTCGAGGCCGAGCACGGCGGGATCGTCGCCGACAAGGTCAGCCTCGACTGTCCCGACGCCGAGAAGGGGCGCGTGCTCGACGATCTGGAGGAGGAGATCCCCGACGCGGTGGCGGGCGTCCCAGTCGAGCGAACCGTCACCGTCGACGGGTTCAAACTGCTCTGTGAGGACGGCTCGTGGCTGCTCGTGCGGCCCTCCGGCACCGAGCCCAAACTGCGGGTGTACGCCGAGGCGTCGACGGCCGCCCGCGTCGAGGCGGTGCTCGACGCCGGTCGCGAGCTGGTCGCGCCGCTGATCTGAGCGGCAGCCTGCACCGGGCCACCCCGACTCACGAAAGCGATATCTTCCCACAGAGCGTTGACACCTGTATGGCACTCAGCGCACGAAACGCCGTCTCCGGCACCGTCCAGTCCGTGAAGAAAGACGAGATCATGGCAGAGGTCGTGATCGAACTCCCCGACGGGCAGACGATCACCTCCACGATCACGCGGGGCTCCGCCGACCGACTCGATCTCACCGAGGGCGACGCGGTCGAGGCCGTGATCAAGGCGAGCGAAGTGATGGTCAACAAGGACTGACGGACCGATCAGGGGTGACGGACGCCCCAGAACCGACTCCCCTCCTGCTCCACTTCGAACCCGAGTTCCTTCCAGAACTGCCGGACGCCCGCCCGGAAGTCCGCAGTGACGGTGCCGTTCTCGTCGGCGACAGCCGCCTCCACGAGCGCCGAGCCGATCCCCTCCCCGCGGCGCTCGCGCCGGACGGCGACCCCCTCGATGTGGCCGTCGCGGACCACCAGCGCGCCGACGATCCAGTCGCCCGTCTCGGCGAGCAGCAGCTCGCCGTCGGGCGCCGCGTCCCGGACCGTCGAGCCGTCGACGTCGAGCAGCGCGCCCTGAAGCACCCGCATCGCCGCGACCACGTCGTCGTTGGTGCCGCGCCGGAGTTCGACGTCCTCCGGGAGATCGACGCTCTCGGGCGTCGCCAGCGGACGCTGGGGTTTCGGCGCGTGCTCGCGGTCGAGCAGCTCCGCGCTCTCGTTCCGGACCGACTCGTCCTCAGGGTCGTCGTCCGTTGTCGACGCCGCGGCCGTCGAGTTCGGTTCCGAGTCGGCGGGGCCGGTCCTGTCGTCGAGCGGCCCCTCGTCGGCACGCGGGGGGACGCGGTCGATCTTCGCCGGTTCGGGGTCGTCCACCTCCTGATCCTCGGCGTCGAGCGTGGCCGCGTGCTCGATCGCGTCGAGGAGTTCGTCGATCCGGGGGCGGTCGGTCCGGGAGTCGCCGCGGTGGGCGTACGTCTCGATCGGCTCGCTGAAGCGTAAGTCGAGCAGGATCACCGCGGGCATCCGGCCGATCACGTCGTGGAGCTTGCCGAGCAGACCGAAGCGGGTGGGCTGGTCGTAGCGCTCGCCGAGCTCGGTGTCGGGGTCGGCGACGACGGGGAACGGGAGGTGGTACTGTTTCTGCCACTCCGCCGCCGTCTCGCGGTCCTCGGGCAGCACCGACACCACCTCGGCGTCGCGGGCCTCGAACTCGTCGTAGCGCTTCTTCATCCGTCGGACCTGCTGGCGGCACTCGCTGCAGTAGAAATCTCGGTGGAGGAGGAGCACGGCGAAGTCGGCGTCGTACTCCCAGAGCGAGAGCGGGTCGGGGCCAGGCCCGACGTTCGGCAGCACGAACCCGCTGTCCATGGCCGAACGTGGAGCCGGGAGTACAAAACGCCGACGCCCGCGCGCCGCAGCGGCTCAGCCGCCCGCGATCAGCCGCAACACCCGCACGTGGTCGGTTTCGACGGGCGCGTCCTCCGGAACCGGCGAGTCGTCGACGAGGACCGTCACCTCGTGGGGGCTGTACCCCACCTCGCGAACCACGTCGGCGTAGTCGGCGTCGTCGGGGACGGTGACGGTGCGTTCGTCCTCGCCGACGATCTCGACCGTTAGCTGCATGTGCGAGGGTGGACGGGCCGCGGGTTTGAGGGTTTGGACGTTGGAGGTGTGTGTCGACAACCTAGACTGCAACAGCAGCTCGATCGTTGGCAACTGGGACAGCAACCGCGACGGCAACAGCAGCTCGATCGTAGACCACTTGCGACCGCAGGGTGCCGGGCACGAGGCCCGTCATCAGAAATCGGAGATTTCTGATTGGCAGACGAGAATCGGAGATTCTCGTCGACAGCCGCGAGGCGTCTACCGCCACCGCACCGCCGCGGCTGTCGGCGCGAAGCGTCGGCGCCTCCGTGCGCCGATCGAGCGCGAGGGATGAGCGAACGAAGTGAGCGAATCGGCTGGGGAGGGTGTGGATGGTGCTGAGGGCGGGACTGAAAGGGGCGAGGCGCTGGGCGAAGGCGGGCGACGCAAGCACCGTAGCGGAGTGAGCGAAGCGAACGGAGCGAGGAGCGTGGTTCGAAAGACGCCAGAGGCGTCTTTCGTCATCACGAGAGAGCGAAGCTCTCTCGAACGACAGCGAGCCCCCCGAGCCCAGCGCCTCGGGGCTTTCACGGTGTTCTCCGTCGAAGTTGAGACGTTTGAACTCACTCGAACCAAAACGAATCGCACTCGGGTCCGGTCCGTTTATGCCCCGGCCGCGCCCGTCTCCACCCATGAGCGAGGCCGACGCCGAGGACGCCAACGAGAGCGCGGGGCGGGAGATCTGGATCGAGAAGTACCGCCCGCAGACCCTCGACGACATCCACGGACACGAGGAGACCATCGAGCGCATCAAGAGCTACGTCGAGGGCGGGGAGCTCCCCCACATGCTCTACTCGGGGCCGGCCGGGACCGGGAAGACGACGACGGCAACCGCCATCGCCCGCGAGATCTACGGCGACGACTGGCGGGGGAACTTCCTCGAACTCAACGCCTCCGACGAGCGCGGGATCGACGTCGTCCGGGACCGCATCAAGAACTTCGCGCGCTCGGCGTTCGGCAGCCACGATTACCGAATCATCTTCCTTGATGAAGCAGACTCGCTGTGTGTACCGCCGGGAACGGAGGTCGTCACTGGCTACCCGTCCTCGCCGGAGGTCAAGAAAATCGAGGAGGTAAGCACCGAGGGGGAACCGATGCCGTCGGTCGACTTCGAAACCAACGAGATCCAATCTGACAAAGGAAAGCTTGTCGACTCGGGGGTCGCGGATTTCTTCGATCTAGTGCTATCCGACGGGAGAACGGTCAAAGCGAGCCTCAGCCATCCGTTCTTCACCGTTGGTGAGGAGGGCGAACTCATCGAAACGGAGCTACGGGATCTCTCACCGGGCGACGAAATCGCCGATTTCGGGAGCGAGATCGGTGTGTCGCCGTGCGAGGTGTGTGACGACTGGACCGCCGGACGGTTCTACTCACTTGAATGCAAGAACGAGGCACACAGCCAAGAGATGCAGGGCGAGGGCAACCCGATGCACGGGACGGAGTGGTCCAACGAGCGACGCGAGAAGATCGTCGAGAAGCTCTCCGACGGTCGCTTCGCGGGCGAGAACAACCCAAACTACGGTGGAGAGTTCCACGGCGACCGTGTCTGGGAGATGGACGAGGAAACTGTAGCGGAGTGCCGTGAACTGCTTAGCGAGATGCGGTCGGGGACGACGTGGGACGAGTGGGTCGTCGACGCCGATGCCGGGAGCGTGAAACGGGAGATCGGCGAGTCGATAGCCGACTGGTGGGACAGCCTTGACGAGGAAGAACGGGAGGAACTCATCCGCAAGAGCACGGAGAGCGTGGATTACCCCGTGTGTGACATAACCGGGGATAACAACCCGATGCGCGACCCGGAGGTCGCCCAAAAGGTCTCTGAGGCACTCCAGGGTCACGAACCGACGGGCGGGAACATCAGACACAGCGAGGAACTCGGCCACCTCGTCCGCTCGGACTGGGAGTACGAGGTCGCGAGCGCGCTGCAGGAGGCCGGGGTGGAGTACGAGTACGAGCCATCGTTCGAGCTATCCGACTCGGTGTTCCATCCCGACTTCCTCGTCGGCGACACCGTCGTCGAGGTCAAGGGCGTCGCCGCCCTGTGGGGGCAGACCGAGAAGGTAGAGGAGTTCCTCGAGACGTACGGCGACGAGTACACGTTCGTCGTCGTCGGTGACGAAGAACTCCCACACGACGAACACTACAGCCGGGACGAGTTCTCTCCGGCTGTCGTTTCCGACGGCGGACGGGCCAGCGTCGAAACGGTCGAAGTGGAGTCCATCACTCACAGCCACCGAGGGAAGGCCTACAACATCACGATGGAGGGGACTCCCAACTTCATGCTCGCAAACGGAGTCCTGACTCACAACACCGACGACGCCCAATCAGCGCTCCGCCGGACGATGGAGCAGTTCTCGGACAACACGCGCTTCATCCTCTCCTGTAACTACTCCTCGAAGATCATCGACCCGATCCAGTCCCGCTGTGCCGTGTTCCGCTTCTCGCCGCTCTCGGACGAGGCGATCGCCGGGCAGATCCGTGAGATCGCCGAGGCCGAGGAGATCGAGATCACCGACGAGGGTCTCGACGCGCTGGTCTACGCCGCCAACGGCGACATGCGCCGGGCGATCAACAACCTCCAGGCGGCCGCGACGACCGGTGACGTGGTCGACGAGGAGGCCGTCTACACGGTCACCGCGACCGCCCGGCCCGAGGAGGTTGAGGAGATGGTCGCCGCCGCCGTCGCCGGCGACTTCCCGAAGGCCCGCGCCACCCTCGACACCCTGCTGACCGACGTGGGGATGGCCGGCGGCGACATCGTCGACCAGCTCCACCGCTCGGCGTGGGAGTTCGACCTCGACGACCGCGCGGTCGTCCGCCTGCTCGAACGGTTGGGCGAGGCCGACTACCGCATCGCGGAGGGCGCGAACGAGCAGGTCCAACTGGAGGCGCTGTTGGCGGCGCTGTCGCTGGACGACGAGGAGTAGGACCCGCTTTCGAACCACGTTCGCGGCCATCCCGCAAACCGTCGCGCTTATTCACACCGCTCCGAAACGGCGAGTCATGCAGCCGATCCACGCCCGCTACCCGTTCTTCGACGCCGCCCGGGAGGCCGTCGGGGGGCTGGGCGCCTCGGTGCCCGAGCTGGCGGAGTCGGGCGACCCGGCCGTCGAGCGCGGCCGCGAGCGGGTCGAGCGCGCGCTGACCGAGGGCACCACCGCGCCCGCCGAGCCGGGGCGGTGGAGCGACGAGGCGGAACTACTCTCCTACCCCGTCGCGCGCGTGCTCGTCTCGCTGTTGTCGGAGGAGAAGGCCGTCGAGAAGTACGCCACCGCGGAGGCGGCGACGGCCGCGGCGCGGTTCGCCGAGGACGTGACCGGCGACGACGACGGCCTCCGGAGCACGACCGACGCGTCGGTGTCGCTCCCCCGGATCCTCGGGGAGTTCGACCTCGAGGACGCAGTCCGCGAGGAGCGACTGGCCGGCGCGGCCAACAACCGCAGCGCGGGCGCGACCGACCGGGACTGGTACCGCGTCGGCGTCGAGCAGTTCCTCCTGCTCAGCGGCGACTGGGGCGAGGCGTGGCGACTGGTGAACCGCGAGCTCGCCGACGGCGAGGTCCGAACGCAGCGCGGGGAGCTGTACGGCGCCGACGGCGAGGGGCTGCTCGTCGAGGCCGTCCGCCGCCGGGTGGCGGAGGGGCTCCCCTTCCAGCTCGGCGACGACCGGCGGGAGGGGCTGGCGGGGGCACTCTCGGAGCCGTTGTCGGCGCTACGGGATCTGCTGGGCGAGCGCGTGACCGTCCGCGATATCGACGCCGTGGTGCCGGAGCTGTTCCCGGAGTGTATCGACGAGCTCCGGCAGCGGGCCCGGGAGGAGGAGCTCGACGACGTGGAGTCGTTCGCGCTGCTCTCCTTCCTCGCCGCGATCGGTCTCGACGCCGACGGCGCGGCGGCGTTCTGTGCGGACACGACCATCGACGAGCGGCAGGCCCGCTACGCAGTCGAACGACTGGGCGAGAAGCGCGGCGCGCAGTACCCGCCGCCGTCGTGTGAGACGCTTTCGGCGTACGGGATCTGCACGAACCAGAACGGCCACCGCGAGCGGGCGAGCCACCCGCTGGTGTGCTACCGCGAGCGACTACGGGAGACGGCGCCGGAGGAACGCGTCGACTGGCGCGAGCGGGAGGCGGCTCAGTCCTGACTCAGGCTGGCGAAGTACAGCCCCAGCGCCCCCATGAGGAGGATGAAGCCGACCAGCGCGCCAAGCATCGCGAGGCCGCCGGTCTCGGTGAGTTCCCCGTCGACGCCGAAGGTCGTGCCGACGACGACGAACGAGACGATGAACAGAACGACGGCGACGATCGAGAGCACGATCTTCCGCCCCATGCCCTCCTCGATATCCATACTCCGGAGTCGCCCGGGAGCACCCTAAAGCACTTCGATGCGGCTCAGGCGAGCGCGTCCGCGGCCTCGTCGACGGTGATGGTGCCGTCCGCGACGGCCTGAAGCAGCTTTCGGACCCCCTCGTCGGCGTCGTCATCGTCGTCACTCCCGTCGGTCCCCGTTGCAGTGCCGCGCTCGGTCGCCTCCTCGAGCGTGACTTTCTCGGTGTCGCCGACGAGTTCGGCCATGTCGGTGCCGTCGGCGAGCGCGGTCTCCTTTTTCACGCGGTAGTTGCCGCCGTCGGTGGTGTAGCAGTCGCCCGGGTGGAAGAAGTACCAGTCCTCGCGGTCGAACCGGACGGCGATCCGGGGTTTGGCGCCGAAGTTCTGGGCGAAGTAGACGAGCGCCTGGACCTCCTCGCCGGTGAGGTAGATGGGGTCGCCCGCGGAGGATTTGGCCTCGATCGCGTAGAACGCGTCGCCGTTGCCCGCGAGCACGTCCGGGAGTTCGCGCTGGGTCGCACTGCCGCTCGCCGGCGCGCGCATGACGGCGAAGCCGGCCTCGTCGAGGCGGTTGACGAGCTCGCGCTCGCGCCGGTCGCCTTTCTTGTTCGTCGGCATTACGTGGGAGTGGGCGTGGGGTGGTGAAAAGGGGGTCGGTGCTGGGTGGTTTTCGTGGGTGGACGACGATTGGTCAAGGCTGGTGGCGTTGGCTCCGACCGCACGAACCGCGACAGCAACAGCATCTCGAAGCATGACCACTTGTACCGCGACCGCACAGCACCGCGATGGTCTTCCCCGCATCCTCCCCACGGGTTCTCGTGAGGGAACCGAACGAGAGCGGGCGAGAGCCCACGGCTCTCGCCATCGCTCGCCGACCGTCGGCGAGCCCTCGCGTCCACCGTCAACAGCACCGTGGTGGCGGTCGGCGCGAAACACTCGCGGCTCCGTCCGCGAGTCAGCGCGAGGGACGAGCGAGCGTAGCGAGTGAGTCGGCTGGGGAGGTCCGAGGGCTGTGCGGGGCGGTGCGGCGCAAGTGGTCTAGCCTCGAACTGCTGTTGCTGTTCGAGTCATTGGTCCAGGAGTCGGCGACACCAACAAAACTAATCGAAACGAGGCTCAGAACCGTCAGTACGGTCACAAGTGGTCTAGCCTCGAACTGCTGTTGCTGTTCGAGTCACCAATCCAAGAGCCATCAGTCCGAGAGTCGTCGATCCAAGAGCCGTCGACACCACCAAAACCACTGAAAAACGAGCCTCAGAACCCCAAATTCACGTCCCGTGCTGCCACGAGTCCATGTACTCGCGCTGCTCGTCGCTCAGGCTGTCGAACTCCACGCCATCAGCCGCCAGCTTCACCTCCGCGATCTCCTTGTCCAGTTCGTCCGGCACCTCGTACACACCGGCCTCGTACTCGTCGCCGTTCTCGACGATCTCTCGGACACAGACCGCCTGAATCCCGAAGGACTGGTCCATCACCTCGACAGGATGGCCGAGCCCGACAGGTGCAGCCAGATTCACCAACCGACCCTCCGCGAGTACGTTCAGCCGGCGGCCGTCCGCCATCTCGAACGACTCGACGCCGTCGCGGGCCTCGTAGCGGTCGACCGCCAGATCCGCGAGGTGGTCGAGGTTGATCTCCACGTCGAAGTGGCCCGCGTTGGCGAGGACGGCGCCGTCCCCCATCTCCTCGAAGTGCTCCCGGGTGATCACGTTCTTGTTCCCGGTGGTGGTGACGAACACGTCGCCCTCCTTCGCGGCCTCTTCCATCGGCAGCACGTCGTACCCCTCCATGTGCGCCTCCAGCGCCTTGCGGGGTTCGACCTCACAGACGACGACGTTCGCGTCCTGCCCGGCCGCCTTGGAAGCGACGCCCTTGCCGCAGTAGCCGTAGCCCGCGACGACGACGGTCTTGCCGGCCCACGAGAGGTTGGTGGTCATGGCGATGGCCGACAGCGCCGACTCGCCCGTGCCGTGGACGTTGTCGAACAGCCGCTTCATCGGCGTGTCGTTCACCGCGAACATCGGGTACTTCAGTTCGCCGTCGTCGTCCATCGCGCGCAGTCGGTGGACGCCCGTGGTCGTCTCCTCGGCGCCGCCGACGATGGAGTCGATCAGTTCGGGGTGCTCCTGGTGGATGCGGAACACCATGTCCGCGCCGTCGTCGAC
Organism: Halolamina sp. CBA1230; assembly: GCF_002025255.2. Classification (GTDB taxonomy): domain Archaea; phylum Halobacteriota; class Halobacteria; order Halobacteriales; family Haloferacaceae; genus Halolamina. Next base: position 2,014,572 of record NZ_CP054587.1, on the reverse strand, counting down.
CGTGATCGTCGGCTCGTGGTCGATGACGGACTCGATCGCAGCGTAGTACTCGTCGTCGTCGACGCCCCGCACCGCGTAGGAGGTGACGTTCTCCACGTCGTCCAGCGCGACGCTCACGTCGTCGTGGGTCGAGAGGGGGTTACAGCCCGTGACCGCCACTTCGGCGCCGCCGATGGCGAGCGTCTCGACGAGGATGGCGGTTTTGGCCTCGACGTGCATCGCCATCCCGATCGTCTCGCCAGTCAGGGGTTTTTCGTCGGCGAACTCCTCGCGGAGCGACCGGCAGATGGGCATGTGCTGGAGCGCCCAGTCCATCTTCCGGCGCCCCTCCTCGCGGAGGGCGTCGACGTCCTCGACGTGCGCGGTGACGCGCTCGTAGGAACTCATGGCTGTTAGTTTCGTGAGTGGGCGCAAAACGGTGTCGAAAGGTACGGTGCGACGGCGTTCAGTCGCACCGTTCCGAAAGTGGTCCCGGCGACGGTCGGCCGGGACCGACGAAGGTCCGGCACGGCGACGGTCGGCCGGGACCGACGAAGGTCCGGCACGGCGACGGTCGGCCGGGACCGACGAAGGTCCGGCACGGCGACGGTCGGCCGGGACCGACGAAGGTCCGGCACGGTGACGGTCAACCGTGCCGGTCCGAAGGTGAAACTGGGCGACGGTCAGCCGCGCCACTCGGAACCCCCACGCGGCGACGGGCGATTCTGCCCCAAAAGATATACGACCACTGACGAAACGTCCCGGTACGGCTGGTACACATGAACCTCAAGGCGCTCTGGAGGCCGTTCCTGCTCTATACGTGTCTCCTCGGTCCACTCACCGTTGGGGCAGTACATCTCGCGACGGATTCGGGGTTCTTCGTCCTCTTTTCGGCAGCCGGCGGGCTCTTACTCGTCGTTCTCGGCGTCGGAGCCACGGGGCCGTCGGGCGTCGGCGGCGTCGAAACCGCGGACGGGGCTGAAGTAGGGGTCGACGACACAGGTGTCCTGCCGCGTGGGGTGACCTCTACGTCCTCCAGTCTCGTCTACCTCTGCTACGGGTCCGGCGTGTTCCTCTGGAGCCTCGTCGTGTTGTACGCGTTCTACAACATCGCCTAGCGAACCGTCGTCCCGTTCCATCGAACACACTCCCGTCGATATCCACCTTCGGACCTACTCCACCCGCGCCACCAGCTCCTCGGCCTGCTCATCTGCCCGCTCGACCACCGCCTCCGCATCCAGCGTCTGAATCTCCCGGTCCTCCATCAGCACCTCGCCGTCACACACCGTATGACGAACGTCGCTGCCCCCCGCTGAATACGCGAGGTGGCTGACCAGATCGTGCTGGGGCGTCAGGTGCGACGCATCGAGGTCCAGCACCGCCAGATCCGCGTTCGCGCCCGCCTCGATCCGGCCGGAGTCGAACCCAAGCGCCGCCGCCGACCCCTCGGTGGCCATGCGGACCGCCGCGCTCGCCGGCACCGCCGCGGCGTCGTCGGCGCCGAGTTTGCCCAGCATCGCGGCGTCGCGGATCTCGTCGAACATGTCGAGGTCGTTGTTCGACGCCGCGCCGTCGGTGCCCAGCCCGACGGTCACGCCCGCGTCGAGCATCTCCGCCACGGGCGCGATCCCGGAGGCCAGTTTGGCGTTCGACGCCGGACAGTGGACCGCCGCCGCCCCGCTATCGGCGAGTCGGTCGATCTCCGCGTCGTCGACGTGGACGCAGTGGGCGAGGAAGTCGCCGTCTTCGAGGAGGCCCACCTCCTCGGCGTACTCCAGCGGACGGACCTCCCGATCGTCGACGATCGGGTCCACCTCGTCCGCAGTCTCGTTGGCGTGGAGGTGGACCGGGAGATCCGCCTCGCGGGCGCGCTCGACCGCCTCGCGGAGGAGTGCCTCGTTCACGGTCGTCAGCGAGTGGGGCATCACCGCCGTCGAGATCAGCCCGCCGGCGAGACCGTCGTACTGCTCGGCGAAGTTGACGCTCTTCTCCATGTCCTCGCGGGCGTCCTCGTCGGACTTGCCGACCGAGACGAACCCGTGGCCCAGCAGCGCGCGCAGGCCGGCCGCCTCGGCGACGCCGGCGACGTGGGGCTCCTCGAAGTACATGTCGACGAAGCCGGTCGTCCCGCTGCGGATCATCTCCACTGCCGCGAGTTCGGTGCCGATCCGGATGTCCTCGGCCGTGAGTTCACCCTCGACGGGCCAGATGTCCTCCTGGAGCCACGCGTCGAGCGGCTTGTCGTCGGCGTAGCCCCGGAGGAGCGTCATCGCGGCGTGGCCGTGGGCGTTGACGAGACCGGGGATCACGAGCCCTCCCTCCGCATCGAGTGTTTCGTCGGCCGAAGCGCCGATCTCGTCCGGCGCAGCGACCGTCTCGACGGTGCCGGTCGACTGGTCGATCAGCACGTCCGACTCGGTGATCGAGTGGTCGGGGCGGAGCACGCGACCGTTCGCGACGCGGAGCGTGTTCATGCCCGGCAGTGGTGGGGCCGGGGGCGTTAAGCCGTCGTTCCATCGCCGGCGGAGGACGAGGAGCGAGGCTCCCGACTACACCGGCGCGGAGCCGATCAGCGCGATCAGGCTGAACAGGATCGCGCCGAGGAGCACGCTCACGGTGAAGTGGATGACGACGACCGCGACGAGCAGCCGCCGGTCCAGATCGTGGATGTAGCGGAAGGCGACGGCGTCGACGGCCAGCGCGGCCGCGAGCGCGAGCGCCGGCGAGAACTCGAACGTCGCGGCGAGGAAGGCGATCGCGGCGATCGGCGGCCCGACGAACGCGTGCCGGCGCAGCGACACGTCGCCCAGCAGGTTGCGTGCAGCGATGAACGCGGTGAAGGAGAGGAAGGCAGCGAACAGCAGCCACGTCGCGACCACCGAGACCGTCGTCGCCTGCAACGGCGCGGCCTGGATCGCGGCGGCGTCCAAGGAGAGCAGCACGGCCGCTCAGTCCAGCAGACCGAGCTCGTCGAGGCGCTCGGTGATCACGTCGACGGCCTCGGCGGCGTCGTCGGGCTGTTTGCCGCCGGTGATGACGAGCTTCCCCGAGCCGAACAGCAGCGCGACGACGTCGGGCTCCTCCAGCCGGTAGACGAGGCCGGGGAACTGCTCTGGCTCGTACTCGATGCTCTCCAGCCCCAGACCGATCGCGATGGCGTTGAGGTTCAGGCTCTCGCCGAGGTCGGCGCTGGTGACGATGTTCTGGACGGTGATCTCGGGGTCGTCCTCGATCGGAATGCTCAGATCACGGAGCTTGTCGAAGACGATGTGGAGGCTCTCGTGGACGTCGTCGGTCGACTTCGCGCCGGTACAGACGATCTTTCCCGAGCGGAAGATCAGCGCGGCGGATTTGGGCTCCTGCGTGCGGTAGACGAGGCCTGGGAACTGTTCGGGGTCGTAGTCGGCGCCCTCCAGATCCATCGCGACGCTCTGCAGGTCGAGCTCCTGGCCGATGCCCGTCGAGGCAACGACGTTCTCGATGGTGATCGTCTCCTTGGGATCGGTCATCGCTTCAAGGTTGACTGTGAGGTTTAAATAGGTTGGTGGGTCGGCGGGCTGGAACCCCGCGCGGGGCCGGCGGCGTCGAGCCGGGGTGACGGCCCGTCGGTTCGGCTCAATCGTCGTAGCAGGTGGCGCCGATAGAGATCCCATTCTCACTGAACATTGCGATAATGTTGTTCGTTTTACAACCGTTCATGTACCACTCTTCGGTCTCCTTTCCGACCCCTTCCACTTCGACAACCACCTCGTACATCCCGGTGGGCAACACTCCCTCGTCTACAATCCTCTCACCGGCTGGCACTTCATACTCTTTTTCGAACTCAACCTCCGAGTTCGTCGCTGAGACGGTAACCTGACGGCTGGCGGATGTGTTATTGTCGATTTGAATCCCCACCGCGTCCGGTCGTGTCTCGGTGCCTGTTCCCTCGAGGCATCCGCCAGTAGCCAGAACACCGACCGTGGACAACAGGAACTTCCGTCGACTTGGGGAAGAACGGGACATGCTGTTCGTCTTAGCCGAAGTCATTACTAAGCTGCCGGATCAGCCCCGGAGCGGCAGCCTCTTTTCGCCCGCCGCGAAAGCCCCGACGTGTACTGTCGGCCGTGGCAGTGGCTACGCCCCGAAGCTGCGCAGGGCGACCCGCGCGGTCGGGACGAACGAGTAGAGCACCAACAGCACCGCGACGGCGAGGAACAGCACCGCGAACCCGGCGTCGAGGTGTGGCGCGGCCATCACCGCGAAGACGAGCGCGGCGAGCACCGAGCGGAGCGAGCGGAGGTGGGCTTCGAAGGAACGGGAGCTCTCCATGGTTGGGGCGTCAACGGCCCGGGGCAAAAGCGGCGGGGCTGCTCCGGCGGAACGCCAGCCTCTTTCCCACCCCCGACCCACCTCGGCGCGTGTACTGTCTCGAACTCGCCGGCGAGGACGACGCGTTCGCGGCCCGGGAGGCGGAAGCGGCCGCCGCCGGCGTCGAGATCCTCGCCCCCGGCCTCGCCCGCGCGGGCCACGTCGACCGCGACCGCCTCCGCGGTCTGGCGTACACCCACGCCGCCGACGAGCTGGTGGCCCGGAGCGCGGCGAGCGTCGACGCCGCCGCGACCGCGCTCGACGCCGCCGCGATCGACCGCGAGGGCACGGTCGCGGTGCGGGCTCGCGACGTGCGCGGACTCACGGGCGTGAGCACGAGCGACGCGGAGCGCCGGCTCGGCGGCGTGCTCGTCGACCGCGGGTTCGCGGTGGATCTCGATGACCCGGATCACGAGCTCCGGGCGCTGTTCTCCGCCGAGGACGGACTGGACGATCCGGACAGTGACGCCACGGCTGCCGAGCAGGGGCAGGTTCCCGCGGGCGACGGCGTCTGCGTACTGGGCTGGCTCGACTGCGAGTCAGAACGCGACTTCGGTGAGCGCCGACCCACCGATCGCCCGTTCTTCCAGCCCGGGAGCATGGCGCCGATGGACGCTCGGGCGCTCGTGAACATCGCGGGTGCGGCGTCCGGCCGACGGATCCTCGACCCCATGTGCGGCACCGGCGGCACGCTGCTCGAGGCCGGGCTCGTCGGCGCGGATCTGCTCGGCACTGACGCGCAGTGGAAGATGGTCCGCGGGACGCGGGAGAACCTGGAGGCGCTGGTCGAGGGTGTCGACACCGCGGTCGCACGGGCGGACGCGACCGCACTGCCGCTGCGTGAGGATGTCGTCGACGGCGTGGTGTTCGACGCGCCGTACGGCCGGCAGTCGAAGATCGCGACGCACCGCTTGGAGGACTTGGTCGAGGGGGCGCTCGCGGAGGCGGCGCGGGTGAGTAGTGGGAGCGTGACCTGTGTGCTGATGGCCGACCGCGACTGGCGGGAGGCCGTCTCGGCGACGGAGTGGCGGGTCACGGACCGCTTCGAGCGACGGGTCCACGGGTCGCTGACGCGGCACGTGCACGTACTCGAGAAACAACTGGACGATCGGTAGCGAGGAGTTCGTTTCGGACTCGAAGGGAGTGATCCGTCTCTGACTGTGGCTGCTCGGACAGTGACTGCGACGGGGCGGTTACTGCAACAGCATCTCGATGCTAGACCACTTGTGACCGCAGTGCGTCGGACACGAGGTCCGACGCAGTACCGAGTCCCCACCCCTCCCCCCGCGCTCGCCACGTTGGCGAGCGCGAGGCGTCCACCGCGACCACACCGCTGCAGCTGTCGGCGCGAAACGCGAGCGGTTCCGTCCGCGAGCCAGCGCGAGGGACGAGTGACTGAGTGCTAACGAAGGAACGAGTCGGTTGGGGAGGTCTGTGGACTGTGCGGGGCGGTTGCGGTCGCAAGAGGTCATGCTTCGAGATGCTGTCGTTGTTGCGGAGGCCGTCGCTGTCGCGGTTACAGTCGCTGTGCTAGAAACCGGCCCACCAGAAACCGCGAACCACCTACTCGGCAGAATCGACGGCAACCACCGTCTCCCCGGCTCGAACGGCCTCACCCTCGCGCACCCGCAGATCCCCGTGCTCAACGCGCTCGGGCAGCAGCACGTCCGCGCGGCTGCCGAAACTGATGTGGCCGATCCTCTCCCCCCGATCCAGTTCCTCGCCCGCCTCCACGTAGGGATGAATCCGCCGCGCGAACCAGCCCGCGATCAGCGACACCTCGTACGCCCCGCAGTCGATGTCGACGCGCTCGTTCCGGTCCGAATCCTTCGAGAACGCCGGCCGGTTCGCGCCGGGACGGTGGGTCACCGACTCGACCGTTCCCGCCGCCGGCGCACGGTTCACGTGCACGTCGGTGACGTTCATGAACACGCCGACGCGGACGCGGTCACCCTCGTCGCGGATCACCGAGACGCTGCCGTCCGCGGGGGCGACGAAGCCCGATTCCGGCGGCTGGCGCTCGGGGTCGCGGTGGAACAGGATCGTCCCGATCCCGAGCGCGACCAGTCCGAGACCGATCGGCCCGGAGAACGGCGTGAGCAGGAAGCCGACGAGAAGCGGCGGCGCGCCGTAGCGCAGCGCGCCGGGGGCGAGCGAGGGGCCGGGCAGGTCCATCAGGCCTCCCCCCGCAGCGACTCGTGGCCCGCGGCCCACGCGCCGAGCAGGTGGGTGAGGTGGATCGTGTCGTCGCTACCCTCCGTGAGGTCCAGGTCCGCCTCGCCAGCGAGTCGGTGGAGACGGGCGAGCTTCTCGCCGGAGTACTCGCTGCGAGCGACCCGCAGCAGCTCCTGCAGGAGCTCCTCGCCGTCGTACCCCTCGTCGAGCAGGGCGTCGACCGTCGAGCGCGCCGTCGAGAAGTCCCCCTCCGTGGCCGCCGAGAGCGCGGCGGCGAGTTCGTCGTCGTGACCCACGTCGTCGAGCACCTCGTACGCGGCCTGCATCGTCACCTCGTCGTGCTGGGCGGCCGTGGTCTGGACGCCCAGCACAGCACGGCGGAGGTCGCCGTCGGCGTAGCCGGCGACGAACTCCAGTCCGTCGTCGTCGTATTCGACCGCCTCCGCATCGAGAATCCCGGCGAGCACGTTCTCGATCTCGTCGGCCGAGGGGGCCCGCACGGGGACGGGGAAACACCGCGACCGGATCGGGGCGATCAGCTTCGAGGGCTGGCGGGTCCCGATCACGAACTGGGTGGTGCGGTGGTGTTGCTCCATCACCCGGCGCAGCGCCTGCTGGAAGTCCTCCCGGATCGCCTCGGCGTTGTCCAGCAGGATCGTCTTGAACTGTCCCGAGACGGGGGCGTAGCTCGCGGACTCCTTGAGCACGCGGTTGATCATGTCGCGTTTGGCCATCCGGCTCCGCCCCTCGAGGAACTGCGCGAACCGGGGGTCCTCCCGGATCTCCTTCTTCGTGCGGTCGAAGAAGTCCGCGACGTTGATCTCCACGAGGTCGTTCTCGTAGTCCTCGTGGGCCTCGCGGGCCAGCGCCCGCACGGCGGCGGTTTTCCCGACCCCCGGCGGCCCCTGGACGACGAGGTTCATCGGCTCGTCGACGGCCCGCTCCAGGCGCTCGCGGGCCGCCTCCTGGGGGAGGTCCGCGATGGCGGGCGCGTAGCGCTCGGTCCAGAGCGGTTCGTCCATCACCGGAGCGTAGCCGCGGCCCCGGTAAGAAGGTCGCGGTCCGGGGGTTCCACGCCGGCGTCGACGCCGCCGGAACACGGAGTCGACAGCCGTAAACCGCCGCCCGAACCACTCTCGCCCATGACTCTCCGGACGACGTTCCTCGGGACCAGCGGCGCCGTCCCCACGACGCGGCGCGCGCCCAGCGCGGTGATGGTGAACCGCGAGGGCGAGCGGTTCCTCTTCGACTGCGGCGAGGGAACCCAGCGCCAGATGATGCGGTTCAACACGGGGTTCGACGTCGAGCACATCCTCCTCAGCCACCTCCACGGCGACCACATCCTCGGACTGCCCGGCCTGCTCCAGACGTGGGACTTCCAGGACCGCACTGACGCGCTGTCGATCCACGCGCCGCCGGGCTCGCGCCGGAAACTCCGGGACCTGATCACCGCCGGCGGGCACGACACCGCGTTCCCGGTCCGCATCCACGAGGTCACGCCCGGCAGCGTCGCCATCGACGGCGAGGAGTTCGAGATCCGCGCGTTCGAGACCGAACACCGCACCACCTCGCAGGGGTACGCGCTGATCGAGGACGACCGCAAGGGCCGGTTCAAACGCGAGAAGGCCGAGGAGGAACTCGACATCCCGCCCGGTCCGGCGTACGGGAAACTCCACGCGGGAGAGACGGTCGAACTCGACGACGGCCGCGTCATCGAACCCGAGCAGGTCGTCGGCGACCCCCGCCCCGGCCGGTCGCTGGTGTACACCGGCGACACCCGGCCCGTGGACGCGACCGTGGAGGTCGCCGACGAACCGGACCTGCTGATCCACGACGCGACGTTCCAGGACGAGATGGCCGATCGGGCGCGCTCGACCGGCCACGCGACCGCCCGCGAGGCCGGCGAGATCGCGAGCCGAGCGGGCGCGAAACGGCTCGCGCTGACGCATATCTCCTCGCGCTACCCCGGCGACGCCCGCGAGCACGAACACGAGGCGAGTTCGGCGTTCGACGGCGACTGTTTCGTCGCCGAGGACGGGCAGACCGTGGAGCTCCCGTACCCGGACAGCGAGTAATCGGGGGAAAGAGGTTTCAGGTGGCGAATCGAGTGTTTGAGTATGACGGAGGACGGCCGGAACGAGGAGGGACGGTCCCTTCTCGATATCGCCGGCATTCCCGACGACGAGGAAGCCGACGCCCTCCGAGCGGCGATCGAAGAACGACGGAGGCAACGACAGTTACTCCGCGAGAGGGAGTAGCCCCGGCGCCGGATATTTACCCGAGAACCGCTTCCGTCAGGGTGTGAACGCCCCCACCGACGGGCCGGTGTTCGGCGTCGACATCCAGAGCGGCGACGTCCGCGGCGACTCGCCCACCTACGCGCTCGTGATTCTCCGCCCCGACGACGGCGACGAGGGCGAGGCCGCCGTCGAACGCGACGCCGTCTCGCGCCGGAAGCTCCGCCGGCTGATCGAGCAGGCGGAACCCAGCCGGCTGGCCGTCGACAACATGTACGAACTCGCGGCCGACAAGAACGCCCTCGTCGGCTTCCTCCGCTCGCTCCCCGCCGGCACGGAGCTCGTGCAGGTCACCGGCGCGAACCGGCCCGAACCGCTCTCACGGGTCGCCCAGCGCCACGGCGTCCCCTACGGGAAGAAGCCCATGAAGGAGGCCGAGGCGGCGGCGCGGCTGGCGTACCACAACGTCGGCCAGCGCGTCACCGCCTTCGGCGACACGACCACGGTGAAAGTCTCCCGCGGCCGCTCGACGGGCGGTGGCGGCGGATGGAGCGAGGATCGCTTCACCCGCCGCATCCACGGCAACGTCCGGAAGGCCGCCCGGGAGGTCGAGTCGGACCTCGACGACGCGAACCTCGAGTACGAGAAAGACGTCACCGAGAAGTACGGCGGCCTCTCGAACGCGATCTTCACCGTCGAGGCCCGGCCCGAGGATATCCCCGTCTCCGCGACACGGAACGGCGACGTGCGGATCGAGATCGATCGCGAGCGCCGCGACGGCATCGAGTTCGAACCGCTCGTGAAGCGGCGTGACCACGTCGTCGTCGGCATCGACCCGGGCACGACGACCGCCGCCGCCGTCGTGGGGCTCGACGGCACCGTCCACGACCGCTTCTCCTCGCGGACGAGCGACAGCGCCGAACTCATCGAGTGGCTGATCGAGCGCGGCCGGCCGATGCTCGTCGCCGCCGACGTGACGCCGATGCCCGAAACCGTCGAGAAGTTCCGCCGGAGCTTCGACGCCGCGGGCTGGGTCCCCGAGTCGGACCTGCCGGTCGACGAGAAGCTCCACCGCACCCGCGACCACGAGTACGAGAACGACCACGAGCGCGACGCGCTCGCGGCGGCGCTGTTCGCCGTCGACGACCACGAGGACCAGTTCGAGCGCATCGCCGCGAAGGTCCCACCCACGTTCGACCGCGAGGAGGTCATCGCCCGCGTCGTCTCCGGCGAGGAGTCCGTCGAGGCCGTCATCCGCGACCTGAGCGACGACGACGGCGGCGACGAGGACGAGGAGGAACACGAAGAGCGTGAACTCACCGAGGAGGAACGCCGCATCCGCGACCTCGAAGCCCAGGTTGGGCGGCTGAAGGAGCACGCCGAGGAACTCGAGGAAGAACTCGAGGAGAAGGAGAACGAGATCCGGGAGTACGAACGCGAACTCAGCGACGCCCGCAAGAAGGAGCGCCGCGAGGCCCGCGAGCGCCGCGAGGTGAACCGCCTCGAACGCCGCGCGGAACGGCTCGAACGCGAGCGCGACGAAGCGATCGCCGAGAACGAGGAACTCCACGACAAGCTCGCCCGGCTCAAGACGCTCTGGAAGCTCGACCACTCCGACTTCAGCGACGTGGCGGGCGACCGCGATCTCGTCGCCGTGAAGGCGATCCCACAGTTCACCCGCGACGCGATCGAGCGCGCCGACGAGGAGTACGGGCTCGCTGCCGGCGACGTGATCTACCTCCGGGACGCCAGCGGCGCCGGCACGTCGACCGCGGAGGCGCTGGCCGAGACGGAGCCGCGGCTGGTGCTGAAAAACGGGAACCTCTCGGAGGAGGCCGACGCGGTGCTGTTCGACCACGAGATCCCGGTCGCTCCCGCCGACCCCGTGACGATCCAGGAGGTCGACGAGCTCGCGGTTGCCCGCGAGAGCGAGGTCGAGGAAGCCATCGAGGACTGGGAGGAACGTGCTGAGGAGCGCCGGCGCGAACAGACCGAGAGCATGATGGACCGCGTGATCTCGGAGCACCGCGCCGACGAGCGGCTGGAGGATCGCGGGACGTAGCGATCAGTCGTCGTCGCCCTTGTACGCTCCCTCGCGTTTTCTGACGCTCTCGACGCGAAGCGTGGCGGATTCGGGGACGAGTCGACAGCCGAGTCGGTAGTCGCCGACCCGGAGCTTCTGGAACGGCGAGTTCGTCAGCGGGTCGAGGAACTCGTCGGGACTGCGCCACTCCGAAGTCACGACCTCGTCGAGCTTGTCGATGATTCGCTGTTGCCGCTCCGCGTCCAACTGCGAGAACTGCGTCTCCGCACGGGGGGAGAACTCCCAGTCCCACCCCTCACTCGTCATTCGTGCCGTATTCGGACCGGATCTCGTCGCTCGACACGGCGTCAGTATCGTCGAGCTCCGCCTCGCTGATCGCCAGATCCTTCCAGAGACCCGCACCCTCGGGGTGGTTCACCGAGTCCCGGAGCGCGTACCGGATGAACTCGCTCCGACTGTTGAACCCTCGCTCGCGCCACGTCTCGTCGACGACTTCGAGGAACGGTCGGGAGATGCGGAGGTTGATCCGGTCGATCTCCGGATCCGAATCGCTCCGATCGGTCTTCGACATACGCACGTACATCCGATAGACACACGTAAAACTCTGCCGTCGGCCGGGGCTACCGTCACAGTGGTGGCGTCGACGCCGGTGTTAGTCATCTCCCGTTAGCTCGCTCGGTTCCTCCGTCACCGAAATCTCGCCCGAGAGCAGCTGCGCCGACGGCGGCGCCAGCGTGATCCCCTCCTCGTCGAAGCGGCGTTTCACCCGCCGGCGGAAGTCCGACCGGACGGTCACGATGTCGGCGTCCATCGGATCCGCGACCCAGAACTCCGCCTGGAGCGTGATGGCGTTCTCCCCGAGGTTCAGGACCCGCGTCTCGGGCGCCGGGTCGTCCAACACCGCCTCGCCGTCCTGGGCGGTCTGCCGAAGCTCCATGAGGGCGCGTTCGGTGTCCTCGTAGTAGGCGACGTAGATCTGCTCCGTGATCCGGAAGCGGTCCCGGCCGAAGGGGCGGCGCAGCGGACCGTTGGTGAGTTCGGTGTTCGGCACGGCGATCGTCCCGTTGTCGGGCGTTCGGACCCGCGTGACCCGGAAGTGGATCGCCTCGATCGTCCCCTCGCCGTTCCCCCACTCGATCCAGTCGCCGACGTTGAAGTCGGGGTCGGCGACGAGGAAGGTTCCGCTGATCAGCGAGCCGAACACCTGCTGGCCCGCGATGCCGAGGGCGAACGTGAGCGCCGCGATGATCACCGCCGAGTCGGAGAGGAGGCTGCCGTAGCCGGCGGCGACGACGCCCGTCAGCGTCGCGAACGCGGCCAGGACGACTCGGAGGTACGTCCGGGTCGCGGACTCGATGGTGGGGTTGTTGCGGTTCCGGGCGTCGACGATCCTGGTGACGATCGGGATGACGAGGAGCTGGCCGACGAGGTAGACGCCGACGAGCCCGACGACGAACCAGAACAGCTCAGAGAGCACCTGATCGTACGTCGAGAGCATCTCCGTCAGCCAGCGAGGGAGCGAGGCTTGGCCGAGCATACGCGGACGTGCACACGCATCGGCAAAAAGCCCGACCGCCACGCCGGATCGACGGCGTTCGGGACGTTGGCACGCATCCAGAAGGCCTAACCGCTCGCTCCGAAATTCGGACGTATGGACGCACACGACCTGATCACCCGCAACGCCGCGGAGGTCGTCACCGAGGAGGAGGTCGAGGAGCTGGCAGCCGATCCCGAGGGCAAGCGCGCCTACGTCGGCTACGAGCCCTCGGGCGTGCTCCACATCGGCCACATGCTCGGTGCGAACAAGCTGATCGACCTGCAGGAGGCGGGGATGGAGGTCGTGATCCTGCTTGCGGACGTCCACGCCTACCTCAACGGGAAGGGGACGTTCGACGAGATTCGGGAGACTGCGACGCGGATGCAGGAGCAGTTCGTCGCCTACGGGCTCGACGAGGACAACACGGAGTTCCGGCTCGGCTCGGAGTTCCAGTTCGACGAGGAGTACGTGCTGGACCTCCACGCGCTCGAACTGGAGACGACGCTCTCGCGGGCGGAGCGGGCGATGAGCGAGATCGGTTCGGGCGACTCGGTGACGGTGTCGCAGGCGGTGTACCCGCTGATGCAGGCGCTCGACATCGAGTACCTCGACATCGACCTCGCGATCGGCGGGATGGAGCAGCGGAAGGTGCACATGCTCGCCCGCGACACGCTGCCGAGCGTCGGCTACGAGTCGCCGACCTGCCTGCACACGCCGCTGATCTCGGAGCTCTCGACGGGGATCGGGAAGATGTCCAGTAGCTCCGGCGTCTCCATCTCGATGGAGGACTCACACGAGGACATCGAGGAGAAGGTCAATCAGGCGTACTGCCCGGCGGGCGAGGTCGACCCCGAACCGACCGACGAGGGCGAGGAGCGCAACAACCCCGTGCTGGAGATCTTCGAATACCACGTGTTCCCGCGGTTCGACGAAGTGGTCGTCGAACGCCCCGAGGAGTACGGCGGTGACCTGGAGTACGACAGCTACGAGGAACTGGAAGCCGACTTCGCCTCCGGGGAGCTTCATCCTGCGGACGCGAAGCCGGCGCTGGCGCGGTACTTGGACGAACTGATCGAGCCGGGGCGGGCGAAGCTGCGGGAGCAGCGAGGCGGGGAAACGCGAACGGAGTGAGTGGTAAAACCGCCTCGGGAGCGGGCGAGGTGTGAGCTACTCACCGCGAACGAGCGCAGCGAGTGAGCGGGCCGACGAGCGACCGGAGTTCCCGCGAACAGAGCGGGGCCGGAGGCCCCGCAGGCAGCACGGGCGACGCACGGGTCGCCCGTGCGACGAAGCGAGCGGGAGCACGAGAGAGAGGCTTTTGGTCGAGCTTTTGCCAGGGAGCGAGCACGGCGGGGCCGAAGGACCCGCCAGGAGCCGGGCGTAGCCCGGCGACGATGCGAGCGACCGCAGCAAAAGGTCGGGCTACACCATCCCGAACTGTCGCATCACGTTCCCCACGAGCGCGCGGACTACCAGCCCCAGCCCCGCGAGGACGAACGCGAGGCCGGCGGCGACGATCGGCGCCTGCCACGCGACCAGCGCGATCCCGGCGAGCGCGAGCAGCAGGCCGACGACGCCGCCGACCCCGAGTCGGTCGTACATGCCGCCGACTGCGATTGGGGTGGTGAAAACGTCGGCGGTCCCACAGCGCTTAACCCGGATAGCCCCTAATCCGCCGTCGATGAGCGACGACGACCTCCCCGAGGGGATCCGGGCCCCCGAGGACGACGAGCTGTTCGCCGAGGTAGTCGATATGCTCGGCGCGAATCGGGTGACAGTCCGGTGTGCCGACGGGGAAGAGCGCACCGCCCGCATCCCCGGCCGGATGCGCAAGCGCGACTGGATCCGCGAGGGCGACCTCGTGCTCGTGGACCCCTGGGACTGGCAGGACGAGAAAGCCGACATCGAACACCGCTACGAGAACCGCGAGGCCGAGCAGTTGCGGGAGGGCGGGTACGTGGCGGAGTACGGCGTCTGAATCGGCGGGAGGATCTCACACGATCACGGCATGGGCTCCGTGGTCGCCGGACGGAGCCGGCGACAGGTCGCTCGCCGTGATCGGCGCGCACGACCACGGTATAGGCTCCGTGGTCGCCGGACGGAGCCGGCGACAGATCGCTCGCCGTGATCGGCGCGCACGACCACGGCATCCGCTCCGTAGCTCCAGCCCGGAGGCTGGAGCAGGTCACTCGCCGAGGTCGGCTCGGACCACCCTTTTACGCGGCGGCGCCCAAGCCCGGGTGAATGAGCGAGGACTACGGCTTCGTCGACGAGGAGATGGCGGAGCCAGGCGACGAGTTCGAGGAGATCGACGTCGCCGACACCGAGGCAGACAGCGTCGCCCGGCGGCAGGATCGGGAGTTCGACGAGTTCCGCAAGCGGATCAAGAACACGGAGCAGTTCAAAGTCGAGCAGAGCGTGTTCGACGACGCCACGCTGGGCGCGCTGTACAAGCTCGTCCAGGACGGCCACGTCGGCGCGTTCGGCGGGCCGCTGTCGACGGGGAAGGAGGCCAACGTCTACGAGGCCCGCGGGGAGTCGGGCAACGTCGCGGTGAAGATCTACCGGATCAACGCCTCCGACTTCCGGCAGATGCGGGAGTATCTCGAAGGGGACCCCCGGTTCGAAGGGCTGGAGGACAACAAGAAGGCGACCGTGCTCGCCTGGACCCGCAAGGAGTTCGCGAACCTCAAGCGCGCCGAGAAGGCGGGCGTCCGCGTGCCCGAACCCATCGCCGTCCAGCGGAACGTGCTCGTGATGGAGCTGGTGGGACAGGCCGACGAGCGCCGCGCGCCGCGGCTCGCGGAGGTGAACGTCGAGAACCCCGAGCAGGCCTACGAGGTGGTGCGGGAGTACATGCGCCGACTGTACGCGGCGGGGCTGGTCCACGGCGACCTCTCGGAGTACAACATGATCGTCCACGAGGGCGAACTGGTGATCATCGACATGGGGCAGGCGGTCACCGTCCACCACCCGAACTCGCGGGAGTTCCTCGTGCGGGACTGTGAGAACGTCGCCGCCTTCTTCTCGCGGCAGGGGATCGACGTCACCGGCGACGAACTGGAGGCGTACGTCACCGAGGCCGACGCCGATCCGACGGGTGATCCCGACGGCCCCGCGTGAACGGCCGACGAGGAACGCTTACAACTCTCCAGCGAGTACCCCGCCTCATGCAACACGTAACGGTCCCACAGGACCGCATCGGCGTCCTCATCGGCTCCGGGGGTGAGACGATGCGGGAGATCGAGGAGCGCGCCGGCGTGCGCCTCGACATCGACTCCGAGGACGGGTCGGTGGGTATCGAGACGGTCGGCGACCCGATCGACGCCATGTCGGCGCCGGACATCGTGAAGGCGATCGGCCGCGGGTTCAAGCCCGAGACGGCGCTGGAGCTGCTGGAGAGCGACCTGCGACGGCTCGACCTGATCGACCTCACCGAACAGACCCGGAACGACAACGACCTGCAGCGACAGAAGGGCCGACTCATCGGCGAGGACGGCCGGACCCGGGAGCTGATGGAACAGCTCACCGGCGCGAACGTGGTGATCTACGGCTCGACGCTCGGGATCATCGGCGAACCCGAAGAGGTCGACGCTGTGCGGCGCGCGGCCGGAATGATCCTCGACGGCGCCCCCCACGGCGCGGTGTACTCGTTCCTCGAACGCAAACACAACGAGATGCAGCAGGGCTGGAACGTCCGCGAGAGCACGTAACACGCCGTTCTCTTTGGCGTCGCCGGCGGTTCGGAGCGCTCGCGTGCCGCCGTCGGGACTAACAACAATTAACCTCCTTCGGCCGGAACCAACCCACAAGAATGGCGAAGGACGTCAAACCGACCCGGAAGAACCTCATGGAGATCGAGGACCGTATCGAACTCTCCGAGCGGGGCCACGACACGCTCGAACAGAAGCGTGACGGCCTCATCATGGAGTTCATGGACATCCTGGATCAGGCCCAGGACATCCGGAGCGAGCTCGAAACCGACTACGAGACCGCCCAGCAGAAGCTCGACATGGCCCGGGCGATGGAGGGCGACGTGGCGGTCCGCGGCGCCGCCGCCGCGCTGAAGGAGCACCCCGAGATCACGACCCAGTCGAAGAACATCATGGGCGTCGTGGTGCCCCAGATCGAGGCGTCGAAAGTGCAGAAGTCGATCGACGAGCGGGGGTACGGGCTGATCGGCTCCTCCGCCCGCATCGACGAGACCGCCGAGGCGTACGAGGAGCTGATCGACTCGATCATCCTCGCGGCCGAGGTGGAGACGGCGATGAAGAAGATGCTCGAGGAGATCGAGACCACCAAGCGCCGCGTGAACGCGCTGGAGTTCAAGCTCCTGCCCGAGCTCTACGAGAACCAGGAGTACATCGAGCAGAAGCTCGAGGAGCAGGAGCGCGAGGAGATCTTCCGGCTCAAGAAGATCAAGGCGAAGAAGGAGGAGGAGGACAAGGCAGAGGAGGAGATCGATGCCGACGAGCGGGACGGCGCCGTGCCGGCGTCCCCGAAAGCCGACTAAGCCGTGTCCTGTCCGGCGTGTGGCGCCCCGGTCGTCGCCTTCGCCGTCCCGCCGGAGCTCCGTGAGCACGCGCCGGCCGACGACGCCGCCATCTGTTCTCGCTGTCTCGAGATCGTCGCCGCGAGCGACGCGGGCGTCGACGACGTCCCCACCCCCGAGGACGCCGAGTTCACCATAATCCACGAGTCGTTCCCGGGTGGGCGCGGCGGCGTCGCGTTCGCGCTCGCGCTGGGGAAGCTCGACTCGCTGGCGCTGAACCGCGCGGCGATCGAGGCGCTGTGCGAGGCGGCCGAACGCGCGGGGACCGACGTGCCGCTCGCGCTGGAGCGGTTGGCGGGCGCGGAAGAACTGGAACCGCCGTTCGATATCGGCCGCCGGAGTCAGCAGTTGGCGTCGTTCCGGTAGTTACCTCGACGGCCACGATGACGGGTCGGTCGAGCGGGATCTCGGTTCAGGACGAGCATCTGGGCCACTACGTCGTGTTACGAATCATCGCCACCGGGATCCTCGACCCTGATCACGTCCGACGCCGAGAACTCCGCGTCGTCGTGGTAGCGTTTGAGTGCCAGCATCGACCCGGCGTAGCTGGCAGTCGCGAGGAAGACGAACGCGATCGGTGCCCAGAACAGAACGGTCCCGAACAGACCCATGTTCCGAGGTCTCACGGGAGTAACAAAATCGTTTCTGCTCTGCGACGAAGCCTCTCTCACTCCCTCGCCCCCCGTGTCGCTGCTGCCGCGCGGTGGACGCGAGGGCTCGCCGACGGTCGGCAAGCCCGTGGGGAGGATGAGGGGAAGACCATCGCGGTGCGGTCGCGGTACAAGTGGTCATGCTTCGAGATGCTGTTGCGGTCGCTGCTCGAGTCTCTCTACAAGCCCTGAAAATCCGCCTAGACACCAGAAAAGACCCGTCGTCCGCTTACACACCCGTCTCGTACCGCAGAATCCCGGCGATCCCGCCGAACGCGTTCAGCAGCTGCTCGCCCTTCTCGAAGTCGGTGCTGATGAACTTCGTCTCCGTCCCGCGCTGGTCGGCGATCTCCATCAGGTGGTCGACCACGTCCTCGCGCTCCTCGACCTCGGCCTGCTCGCCACACTCCGAACACTCGTGCTCGGGCGTGTTGTGCCGGCGCTCGACGGTCTCGTACTCGGTGTGCCCGTTCGGACACTCGAAGACGACCACGTCCTCGGTCAGGTCCTCCGAGAGCAGCAGGCGGTCGACCGAGCCCATCACGAGGTTCTTCCGGGTCGGCCCCAGCCCGTAGGTCGCCTCGCCGCCGGTGTGGAGGTTCTCGAAGAACTCCTCCATCTGGTTCTTGTCCTCGACCAGCTCCTGGTCGGCCAGCGCCTCCTGCCCGGCGTCGACGAGGTCGTACAGCCCCGACTCGTCGGTGTAGGCGATGTCGAACTTCCCGAGCACCTTGTCCTGCAGCTCGTGGTGGAGGTAGTCGCCGTCGAGGAACTCGTCTTTGGTCGGCGACGGGCCGCCGACGAGGATCCCGTCGAGCTCGTGGCGCTTAGGGACCATCAGGTCGTCGGCCATCCCCGCGACCTCCTGGTAGAAGTTGTCGATCGCTTCGAGGCGCAGTCGGGCGAATCGCTGCGCTGACTGGCCACCTTTGCGCTGCTTGCCCGGCACCAGTGAGGTGGCGGACTTCACCGGCTCGACGCGTTTCCCCTTGAGCCAGCCGACGTTGGCCTCGCGGCGGTCGAGCACGATCAGGCCGAACAGCCCCGAGTCGGCCAGCATATGCTCCAGGGGCTCGACCAGGAAGTTCGAGTCGCAGTGGTAGCGGAACGACTCGATGGGTTCCGGCGGCGACTCCAGGGTGCGGGTGATCATCTCCGTCTGGCCGCCGCCGGCGTCGATGGCGCCGGAGAAGATCACCATCCCGTTCTCGGGCGGGTAGGTGTCGTAGTAGCGCAGGCGGTCCTTGATCGACGTGAGCGCGTCCTGGACGTTCGTCCGGGTCTGCTTGGACTTGATGTTGGCCGCCTCGGAGTGCTCCTGGGTGACGTGGGCGACGACGTCGGAGATCTGGCGGTCCTCGGGGATGTAGATGGAGACGAGCTGCGTTCCTGATCCCTCGTACTCCTGCAGCTCCTCGAGGACCTTGCGGAACTCGTACTTCCGCCTGTCCTCGCTTGCCTCTTCGGCGTCGGTACTCATTACTTCAGGGTAGGTGCTATCGCGTGTAAGTACCTGTTGACTGTGCGTGCAGCGGTCTCACACCCGCGGACGCGGAGCTGAGCGAGCGAGCGCTACATCGACTCGGGCGCGGCGACGCCGAGGACGTCGAGCGCGTTCCCGACCGTGTGCGCCGCCGCAGCCACGAGCGCCAGCCGCGCGGCACGGAGTTCGTCGCTCTCCGCGTCGAGCACCGGACACTCGCGGTAGAACGCGTTGAACCGCTCGGCGAACGTCCGGGTGTACGTCGCGACGCGGTGGGGTTCGAGATCCTCGGCGGCCGCCTCGACCACCGCGGGGAACCGCGCGATCGTGCGGAGCAGGTCGCGCTCCTCGGGCGTCTCGAGCAGATCGCCGTCGACGTCCTCGGGGAGCGTCTCGCCGTCGAGGATCCCGCGACAGCGCGCGTGGACGTACTGGACGTACGGCGCCGACTGCGCCTCGAAGTCGAGCGCGCGGTCCCACTCGAACGTGATCGACTTGCTGGGCTGTTTGGCGACGATGTCGTACCGGACCGCACCGATGCCGACCTGGCGGGCGATGCGCTCGACGTCCTCGTCGTCGAGGTCGTCCTCGCGGATGCGGTCGTCCATACGCTGTTCGACCTCCTCGCGGGCGCGATGGATCGCCTCGTCGAGCAGGTCGTCGAGGTCGATCCCGGTGCCCTCGCGGGTGCTCATCCCCTCGCCGCCGGGGAGGTTCACCCACGAGAAGAACACCTGATCGAGCTGGTCGGTGTCGTGGCCGAGCAGTTCGAGCGTCTCGCGGAGCTGGGAGAAGGTGAGCTTGTGGTCCTCGCCGACGACCGTCACCGCGCGGTCGAAGTTGTCGAACTTCCACTCGTGGTGGGCGAGGTCGCGGGTGGTGTACAGCGTCGTTCCGTCCGAGCGCAGGAACACGAAGTTCTTGTCGATGCCGTACTCGGAGAGGTCCAGTTGCCACGCCTCCTCCTCGTACTCCGCCTCGTCGAGCGCCTGCAGGCGTTCGACCACGTCGTCGGTGGCGCCCGAACGCATGAACCGCGTCTCCTTGACGAACTCGTCGAACGGCGCGGGGAGCCGGGAGAGCGTCTGGTTCATCCCCTCGAGCACCGTGTCGACCACCTCGCTCACGCGCTCGTACGTCTCCTCGTCGCCGTCCTCGAGCCCCTGCATGATGGACTCGATCTCCGCCTCGGCTTCGGCGACGGCGGCCTCGTCGGCCGCCTCGAGGTAGCTGTTCCCCTTGCGGTAGTAGCGGACGAGCTCGTAGTCGGGCATCTCGCGTTCCGGCTCCGGCAGGTCGCTCTCGTCGAACGTCTCGTACGCCCACGTGAACACCGCGACCTGCCGGCCGGCGTCGTTGACGTAGTAGTGGCGCTCGACGTCGTAGCCCGCGTAGTCCAGCGCGTTGGCGATCGCGTCGCCGATGATGGGATTGCGCGCGCGGCCGACGTGAACCGGCCCGGTCGGGTTCGCGGAGGTGTGTTCGACGACGACCGACTCCCCTTTCGGCGGGCGCTGGCCGTACTCGTCGTCGCCCGCGGCGTCGAGCGTGTCGGCGTAGTAGTCGTCGCTGGGCGCGAAGTTGAGGTACGGCCCCTGTGTCGTGATCTCGCCGACGTACTCGTACTCGTCGGGGTCGATCTCCGCGGCCACCTCCGCGGCGACCTGGGGCGGCGGCGCGCCGACCTCGCTCGCGAGCCGGAACGCGGCGCTGGAGGCGAGCACGGCGTCGACGTCCGCCGGCGGCTCCTCGATCCCGAGGTCGTCGGTCGGGAGGTCGCGCGCGGCGAGCGCGCCCGCGACGGCGTCCTCAACCGACGACCGGAACTCGATGAACATGGGCCACCGTTCCGCCCGGTGGATAAAGGGGCTTCCGAAGCTGTGAGAACGGTCGACACGTGAGAGATCAGCCGGAGGGTGCGTCCACCTGCAAAACGCCCGGGTCGAGCGGCACGATCGTCGAACGGCCGGCGGACGCGCCGCCGAACTACTGCGACACGACCACGCGTTTTCGGACTGCCCGGCTGCTGAGCCACGGGTGTGCGTCACGGTTCTGGGAAGCGTACCGTATCCAGTATCGTTAAGCGTCTCGATCCTGAACTGCGAGCCATGCAAGAGACGAGCGCGGGGGTCGACGCCGCCGAGGTGGCGGCGCTGAAAGAGATCGCGCTATCGGGCGGCGTCGACGGCGAGCGGAAGGTGTCGTGTGCGGCGCTCGGCGACCGCCTCGACGCGTCGAGCCAGACCGCCTCCCGACGGCTCCAGCGCCTGGAGTCCGCCGGGCTAATCGAGCGCGAGGTCGTCGCGGACGGCCAGTGGATCTCGCTCACGGCGGACGGGAAAGCCCGCCTCCGCGGGGAGTACGCCGACTACCGACGGCTGTTCGAGGACGACGCCGCGCTCGCGCTCGCGGGGGCGGTGACCGCCGGCGCGGGCGAGGGGCGTCACTACATCTCGCTGTCGGGGTACAAACGCCAGTTCGAGGAGCGGCTGGGGTACGAGCCGTACCCGGGGACGCTCAACGTCGACCTCGACGAGGAGAGCACCCGAAACCGGAGCGAGCTCGCCGCCGTCGAGGGGGTACGCATCGACGAGTGGGAGGACGAGGAGCGCACGTACGGCGCCGCGACCTGTTACCCCGCGCGGGTGGAGGCCGACGCCGGCAGCGTCGAGCCGGTCCACGTGATCGTCCCCGACCGCACCCACCACGACGAGGACCAGATCGAGCTGATCGCGCCCGAGATGCTGCGCGACGAACTGGGGCTGGCCGACGGCGACGAGATCGTCGTGGAGATCGAGGACGCATGAGTTCGACCCGAACCGACGTCGACAGCGTGGCGGCCGCCCGGGCGGCGTTCTCCCGTGGGGAGCCCGTGCTGATCCACGACGCCGCCGACCGCGAGGGCGAGGTGGACATCGTCTACCCCGCACAGGCAGTCGACCCCGACGCGGTCCGCCGGCTGCGCAACGACGCCGGCGGACTGATCTGCGTGGCGATCGACGACGCTGTCGCCGAGGCGTGGGGCCTCCCGTTCCTCGCTGACGCGCTCGACCATCCCGCGGCCGAGGCGGGCCACCTGGACTACGACGACCGCTCGTCGTTCTCGCTGCCGGTGAACCACCGCGAGACGTTCACGGGGATCACCGACGACGACCGCGCGCTGACGATCCGGGAGCTGGGCGCCGCGGCCGACGCCGCCGCGGCCGGCGAGTTCGACGACGAGGACTTCGCCGAGTCGTTCCGTTCGCCGGGGCACGTCACACTCCTCCGTGGGGCGCCGGATCGGCTGGCTGACCGCCAAGGTCACACCGAACTCGGCCTCGCGCTGGCCGACGCCGCCGACCGCGAGCCCGCGGTGGTGGTGTGTGAGATGCTCGACGGCGACACCGGCGGGGCGCGGACGCCCGCCGACGCGCGCGCCTACGCCGAGCGCGAGGGGCTCGTGTACGTCGAGGGGCGGGACCTGGTGGCGCGACTGGACTGAGGCGACGGTTTCTTGCGAATTTAAGTCCCCGCCCGACCCACACAGGGGTATGAGCGCCTTCGAGGAGATGGAGCAGGACGGGACGATCTGGATGAACGGCGAGTACGTCGACTGGGAGGACGCCCAGGTCCACGTGCTCACCCACGCGATGCATTACGGCACGGGCATCTTCGAGGGGGTCCGCGCCTACGACACCCAGGAGGGGACCGCCATCTTCCGCTGGGAGGAACACCTCGACCGCTTCTACAACTCCGCGAAGCCGTACGACATGGAGATCCCGTTCTCCCGCGAGGAGATCACCGAGGCCACGCTCGAGGTCATCCGCCGGAACGACCTCGAGTCGGCGTACATCCGCCCGCTGGCGTACTACGGCTACCACTCGCTGGGCGTCTCGCCGGGCGACTGCCCGACGGACGTGACGATCGCCGCCTGGCCGTGGGGTGCGTACCTCGGCGACGAGGCGCTGGAGAACGGGATCGAGGTGAAGGTGTCCTCCTGGCGCAAGCACGCCTCCAGCCAGATCCCGACCAACGCGAAGACGACGGGGCTGTACGTCAACAGCATGCTGGCCGGCGAGGAGGCCCGCCGCCACGGCTACGAGGAGGCGATCGTCCTGAACAAGGAGGGGAACGTTGCCGAGGGGCCTGGCGAGAACCTGTTCCTCGTCCGCGACGGCGAGATCTTCACGCCCGGGCTGAGCGAGTCGATCCTCGACGGGATCACCCGGGAGACGGTGATCACGCTGGCCGAGGAGCGCGGCTACGAGGTCCACGACAACGTCAGCATCTCCCGGGGCGAACTGCACACCGCCGACGAGCTGTTCTTCACCGGCAGCGCGGCCGAGGTGACGCCGATCCGAAAGGTCGATAACGTCGAGATCGGCGATGGCGGGCGCGGCCCAGTGACGGAGGAGCTCCAGAGCGCCTTCTTCGACCTCGTCGAGCGGCGGACGGACGACCACGAGGAGTGGTTCACGTACGTTTAAGTCGGTGATCGGTGGGCGGTTTCTGATTTTTCAGAGTCGGTTGTAGCTGGGACGGTTGTCGCGGCGTTACAGTCGTTGTGGACTGAAGCAGCAGCCGCGACCGCAACAGCAGTTTCGAAGAGCAATTCGGACGGAGACAGCCGTCGACGACGCCAGACCGTCGAATTTCTCCAACAGAGCAGGCACGAACACGACACCCAATGCGACCCGCTTCGAAACCCTTACCACCGAATCCCGAGTACGCACGTCCAACTCGCTGGTCGACGGGACGCCAGCGGGCACCCGATAGCTCGGGACGAAATGTGGTCGGCGGAGGCGCTACGCGCCTCCAAAAGGCGGCGAAGCCGCCGACTCGTCGACTGAATCGCAAGCGCCCGCACCAGAACCATGGCACGAAGTTTCTACTCCCACATCAAGGATGCGTGGAAGCAGCCCGGCGACGGTAAGCTCGCCGAGCTCCAGTGGCAGCGAAAGCAGGAGTGGCGCAACGAGGGCGCCATCGAGCGCATCGAGCGCCCGACCCGCCTCGACAAGGCCCGCGAACTCGGCTACAAGGCCAAGCAGGGGATCGTCGTCGTCCGCGTCGCCGTCCGCAAGGGCGGCGCGCGCAAGCGCCGACACAAGGCGGGCCGCCGCTCGAAGCGCCAGGGCGTCAACCGCATCGGTCGACGCACCTCGATCCAGCGCATCGGCGAGGAGCGCGCCGCGCGCAAGTACCCGAACCTCGAGGTGCTGAACTCCTACTGGGTCGGCGAGGACGGCTCCCAGAAGTGGTTCGAGGCGATCCTCGTGGACCCCGAACACGCCGCGATCCAGAACGACGACGAGCTCAACTGGATCTGTAACGACTCCCAGACCGGTCGCGCGTTCCGCGGCCTCACCAACGCCGGCAAGTCCAACCGCGGCCTCCGCACTCGCGGCAAGGGTGCCGAGAAGGTCCGACCGAGCGTCGCGTCGGGCGACCGCGGCGGGAAGTAACACCGATTACGGCGAGTGACCTGTCGGCGACTCCGTTCGGCGACCACAGAACCCATGCCGTAATCGTGTAACACCAGTCACGGCTCGTGACCAACAGCCGACCTCGTGTCGGCTGCACGGAACCCATGCCGTGACTGTCTAACGCCGATCTCCGATCCGTTTTCTTTCGACGCTACTTCGAACAGCGACTGCTGTGCCGTCGGCGCGAAGCGGGCGCACCTCCGTGTGCGCCCCGAGCGCGAGGGACGAACGAGCGAAGCGGGTGAGTCGGTTGGGGAGGCGTGAGGGCTGTGCGGGGCGGTGCGGTCGCAAGTGGCCATGCTCACTCCGCGGTCGCGTTCGCGGCGGTCGCTGTACCGACAGTTACCGAGACACCGCCTCACTCCCCAACTTTCACCACCTGCTTTCCGACGTTCTCGCCCTCGAACAGCCCCAAGAACGCCTCCGGAGCGTTCTCCAGCCCCTCGGTCACCGTCTCGCGGTACTCGATCTCCCCCGACGCCACCCACTCCGTCAGATCCGCCGTCGCTTCCTCGAACCGCGGCGCGAAGTCCTGGACGAGCAGCCCCTCGACGCGGGCGCGGGTCTCGATCAGCTTCCCCAGCTTCCGCGGACCGGTGGGCATCTCCTCGGCGTTGTACAGCGCGATCTGCCCGCACACCGCGACGCGGGCGTCGACGTTCAACTGCGTGAACACGGCGTCCGTGATCGGCCCGCCCACGTTGTCGAAGTAGCCGTCGACGCCCCCGGGCGCGGCCTCGGCGAGCGCCTCGGCGTGGTCGTCGGTCGATTCGTAGTTGATGCAGGCGTCGAAGCCGAACGTCTCCTCCACCACGTCGCATTTCTCGTCGCTGCCCGCGAAGCCGACCACGCGGGCGCCCTGCATCTTCGCGAGTTGGCCGACGACCGACCCCACCGCACCGGCGGCCGCGGTGACGACCACCGTATCCCCTGCACGCGGCTCCAGCACCTCCCGCGTGCCGAAGTACGCCGTGCGGCCGGGCATCCCCACCACCCCCAGCGCTGTCGACACCGGGAGCGCGCCGGTCTCGATGCGCTGGAGGGCGTCGGCGTCCGCGAGGTGGTACTCCGACCAGGACATGTTGCCGACGACGGTGTCGCCCGACTCGAACTCGGTGCCGGTCTCGTCGACGACTTCGCCGACCGCGCCGCCTTCCAGTGGTTCGTCGACGTCCCACGCCTCGGCGTAGGAGTCGCCGGCGTCCATCCGGCCGCGCATGTACGGGTCCACCGAGAGGTAGCGGAGCTTTACGAGGGCCTCGCCGGGCTCGGGGTCGTCGAGGTCGACGCTCCGCAGGTCGAACGTGTCGTCGTCCGGCACGCCGTCGGGGCGCTGTGCGAGGAAGTAGCGGTCGGTCGTGACCATACGTCGGGATGGGGTTGCCGGAGGGAAGGAGGCTACGGCGCCGACACGCGGCTAGATCGCACAGCCCACGTCGCGGTAGAGCCAGTGGGTCATCGCGTAGACGCCCGCCAGGATCCCCACCGTTGCGACGAAGGAGTGGACCGACAGCTCCGCGAGCCCGGAGTAGATGTTGCCGATGTTACAGCCCGGCGCGAGCCGGGAGCCCGCACCCATGAGGAAGCCGCCGAAGACGGCGTTCGGAAGGCGGCGGCGCTTCGGGACGCGGACCGAGAAGTCGCCGCTCCAGAGCGACGCGAGGAAGGCGCCGCCGATGACGGCCGCGATCATCACCATGTCGACGGTCAGCGTGACGCCCGCGCCCTGGAACAGCACCGAGCCCCAGTACTCGAACGAGCCGGCGTCGACGCCCGCGAGGTTCAGCAGGTAGCCCGTCCAGCGCGCCTCCGGCCCGGTGACGCCGACGATGGACACCTGCGTGAACCACAGCACCGCGAGCGCGGTGATCCCCAGCGCGGCCGTCCGTGGGTCCCACGGCTGCTTGCTGCTGGCGATCGGGTCGCGCCACGCTTCGCGAAGTCCGTCCGCGTACGATCGGGTGCCGGTGAGGAACGAGCGCAGACCCGTGACGGTCGCCGAGCGGGACGACGGCACGCCGCCGTCGGCGATCGCTTCGCCGCCGCGTTCCTCGCCGGCCGTCGCGTTCCGGCCGACGACGGTGGCGTACACCAGCACCACGCCCGCCGCAATCAGCAGCGCCAGTGCGGGCGCCGGGATCGGGGAGGTCTCGAACAGTGTCACTCCCTCGCCGAACGTCAGCGGCGCGAAGTAGGCGCTCTCCAGCGTGGGGTAGGCGACTGTGAAGGCGACGTAGCCCACGCCCATGAACAGCAGCGTGAGCCAGAAGTGGAGATACCCCTGGCCGGCGCGGTACAGCGTCCCGGTGGCACACCCCCCGGCGTACGTCATCCCGACGCCGAAGACGAAGCCGCCGAGCAGGCCGGTCAGCCCCCAGCCCGGCGTCCAGAACCCCTGGTAGTAGCCCAACGAGTACGCGATGCTCCAGAAGACCATCGTGAGCGTCGTCGCCGCCAGCACGCCCTTCGTGACCCGGGTGTCCTCGAACGCGAACAGGTCGCGGAACGCGTGGACGAAGCAGAACCGCCCCTTCTGGAGGAACACGCCGAGTCCGAGGCCGACTGTCAGCGCGACGAGTAGCGTCGAAACCATCGGTGGAGATCGATACCTGCCCGAGCGGTATGAACGGCGTCGCCGCGGGTGATCGCGCCTCGGTCGAGTGCGCTGCTGAACGGCCGTATTCGGAGGAAGCGTTCGGCTGAGCGGCTTTGAGTCGCGGTGTCGAGTGATCGGAGTATCGCGATTCGCGGCTATCCTTGCCGGTACTCCGCCTGAGTCCCCAGTGGCAGTGTTTCGGGCCGCGACGGCTCCGAACGCCGCCGTCCGTACGCTTAACCCTCGTCGGACCCGAAACACGGCATATGACCGACCTCTCGCTCGACGCCACCCAGCTCGACCGCTACTCCCGGCACATCATCCTCGACGACGTGGGGCCGGAGGGGCAGAAACGCCTGCTGGAGGGGAGCGCGCTGGTCGTCGGCGCGGGCGGCCTCGGCGCGCCGGCCATCCAGTACCTCGCGGCCGCGGGCGTGGGGACGCTGGGCATCGTCGACGACGACGTGGTCGAACGCTCGAACCTCCAGCGCCAGATCATCCACCGCGACGCCGACGTGGGGCGCCCCAAGGCCGAGAGCGCCGCCGAGTTCGTCGCCGACCTCAACCCCGACGTCGAGGTCGAGGCGATGGAGCGCCGGATCGCCCCCGAGGAGGCCCGCGACCTGGTCGCCGACTACGACGTGGTCGTCGACTGCACCGACAACTTCCCCACGCGGTACATGCTCAACGACGCCTGTCAGATCGAGAGCGTTCCGCTCTGTCACGGCGCGATCTACAAGTTCGAGGGGCAGATCACCACCCTCACGCCCGAGGGGCCCTGCTACCGCTGTCTGTTCCCCGAGGCGCCCGAACCCGGAACGGTGCCGGACTGTGCGACGACGGGCGTGCTGGGCGTGCTCCCCGGCACCGTCGGCTGTCTGCAGGCGACCGAGGCCGTGAAGCTGCTGCTGGGACTGGGCGAGACGCTTTCGGGCCGACTGCTGTTCTACGACGCCCGGGAGCTCAGCTTCGAGACCGTCCCGTACCGCGAGAACCCCGACTGCCCGGTCTGTGGCGACGAGGGGATCGACTCCCTCTCCGGCGTCGACTACGACGGCGGCTGTCAGGTCGCGGGCGACTGACGGCCGGCGTCGGCAGTTCTCTCCTCCCGACGAGACCACGGGCCGGCGAGTCGTTCGTGTGAGACTTACACAAGGTTACTCCACTCAAGAAGCTACCGGTACGTCGATACTGCATCTACCCCGAAGAATCGTGAGGTAGAAGCGCGGTAACGGCTATCAGAGCTGACGAAAGGCTTATATACTTCACTCTCCTACCCTGGAGTGAAGACAACCCGGCGAGCCGCGTCGGGTACCCTTCGGTTCCAATCCAATGAGCACCAACATCACCCACCGCGAAACCGAGACCGAGCGGGCAGAGACCGAGGAGGAGCACCACTGCCCCGAGTGCGGTGGTAACCTCCAGACCGACGAGGCACAGGCCGAGACCGTCTGTGCGGACTGTGGCCTCGTCGTCGACGAAGACGGCATCGACCGCGGGCCCGAGTGGCGCGCGTTCGACGCCGGCGAGAAAGACGAGAAGTCCCGTGTCGGCGCGCCGACGACGAAGATGATGCACGACGACGGGCTGTCGACCAACATCGGCTGGCAGAACAAGGACGCCTACGGCAACCAGCTCTCGGCCAGCCAGCGCGAGAAGATGCAGCGGCTGCGCACGTGGAACGAGCGGTTCCGCACCCGCGACCACAAGGAGCGCAACCTCAAGCAGGCGCTGGGCGAGATCGACCGGATGGCCTCCGCGCTCGGCCTCCCGGAGAACGTCCGCGAGACCGCCTCGGTGATCTACCGACAGGCGCTGGACAAGGATCTGCTGCCCGGCCGCTCGATCGAGGGGATCGCGACCGCAAGCCTCCACGCCGCGGCCCGGATGGGGAACGTCCCCCGCAGCCTCGACGAGATGAGCGCCGTCTCCCGCGTCGACCAGGCGACGTTCAAGCGCGCCTACCGCTACATCGTGCGGGAGCTGAAGCTCGAGGTCCAGCCCGCCGACCCGCTGGAGTACCTCCCGCGCTTTGCCAGCGACCTCGAGCTCGACGACGAGACCGAGCGCCGCGCGCGCGAACTGCTCGAGACCGCCAAGCGCCAGAACGTCCACTCCGGCAAGTCGCCGGTCGGCCTCGCGGCCGCCGCGATCTACGCCGCGGGCGTGCTGACCAACAACGCGCTGACCCAGAGCGAGGTCAGCGAGGCGACCGACATGAGCGAAGTCACCATCCGCAACCGCTACCAGGAGCTGCTCCAGGCCGCCGAGACCGCGGACTCGGGTACGGCCGCGAGCCCGGCCTGAACCGAGGTCGAGATCGACGGCCGGCGACGGTAATCGACGCTTTCGTGGTGACACGCTTTCGACGAGCAGTAGCGCTGGCTCCGAGGGAAAGCGCCTTTCTCACGGGGGTGAGAGACCCGGGTGGATGTATCTCGTTACGTTTCGTCTCGCTCCGGGGGAGTACGACGAGGAGTTTCACGACCTGAACGACGCGATACAGGCAGCCGCCGAAGACACGGAAGGGTATCTCGGCAAGCGGACGTGGCACGCCCCCGAAAGCGAGGAGGTTCTCGTCGCGTACTACTGGGAATCGCTGGACGCGCTCGAGTCGTTCGGGGTAGAACCCGTCCACGAACGGGCGAAACAGCGGTGGACAGAGTGGTACGACGCGTACGAGGTCACCGTTACGGAGGTTATCGAATCGTACGGGAGTGGGTTCGGCGACGACGCGGACCCACCAAGCAGTTCGTAGCCTCTTCGGGCGTGTATCGGGGCCAAGCGTGCTCACTCGGAATCGCTGTGCGCGACCGAGGGGTACAGCCTTCGGGACTATCGACCCAAGAGTCGGTAGTCCTCGTCGGGATCGTACCGCCGGAACAGCAGGCTGTTCGTCAGCACCGACACCGACGATATCGCCATCGCGCCCGCAGCGAGCACCGGCTGGAGCAGTCCCAGCGAGGCCAGCGGGATCATCGCCGTGTTGTACCCCAGCGCCCAGACGAGGTTCTGCTTGATCTTCTGGAGCGTCGCGTCGGAGATCCGGATCGCTTTCACCACGTCGACGGGGTCGTCGCGCATCAGCGTCACGTCGGCGGCCTCGATCGCCACGTCCGTCCCGGAGCCGATCGCGGTCCCGACGTACGCGACCGCGAGGGCGGGCGCGTCGTTGACGCCGTCGCCGACCATCATCGCCTTTCGGTCCTGCTCCTGGATCGCCTCGACGGCGTCGGATTTGTCCTCCGGCAGCACCTCTGCGCGGACGTTCTCGGGGTCGATCCCCACCTGCTCGGCGACCGCGCGGGCGGTGCGCTCGTTGTCGCCGGTGAGCATCATCACGTCGAGGCCGCGTTCGCGGAGTTGGCTCACGGCCGACTTGGCGCTCTCTTTCACGGTGTCGGCGTCGGCGACGACGCCCACCAGTTCGCCCTCGGCTCGCGGCTGGTCGCCGTCTTCTCGCGGGCGTTGCCCGCTCGAATGGTCCGCGGAGCTCTGCTCCGCGCTACTCGCATCGCGGTTCTCGCTTCGCTCCGAACCGCGCAAGGCCACGAGCATCGCCGTCTTCCCCTCGCTCTCGAGTCGCTCCATCGTCTCGGCGGCGGGCTCGGGATCGACGCCGTTCTCGCGGAGCAGCTTCCGGTTGCCGACCAGCACCTCGGAGCCCTCGACCGTCGCCCGGACGCCCTGGCCGGGCACGTTCTCGAAGCTCTCGGCGGAGCCGACCTCGATGCCGCGTTCCTCGGCGCCGTCGACGATCGCGCGGGCGAGGGGGTGCTCGCTGCCGCTCTCGGCCGTCGCCGCGAGCCGGAGCACGTCGTCCTCGTCGAGTCGCTCGCGTTCGGCTAGTTGGCCGCCGTCGGATCGGGGATCCGACGAGGATCGCGAACCGTCGGTTCGCTCACCCCCATCTGGCGCGGCGTCGGCGTCGCCGCCGTCGGCTCGGGCCCCCTCCGGGCCGCTGAAGGCGACGACGTCGGTGAGCTCCATCTCGCCCTCGGTGAGCGTCCCGGTCTTGTCGAACACGACCGTGTCGACGTCCTTCGCGCGTTCGAGCACGTCACCACCCTTGAACAGGACGCCGTTCTGGGCGCCGATCGTCGTGCCGACCATCGTCGCCGCCGGCGTCGCGAGCCCGAGCGCGCAGGGACAGGCGATCAACACCGCCGAGGCGAACACGACGATCGCGAACTCGAACACGGAGACGGTGCCGCCCGCGACCGCCGGGCCGCCGGCGACCAGCCCCCACAGCGGGAGCGAGTTCACGAGCCCCGCGAGCGTTTGGGGGAACAGGTACCAGACGGCGCCCCAGAAGACGGCGTTGAGGATCACCGCCGGCACGAAGTACGCGGAGATGCGGTCCGCGAGGTTCTGGATGTCGGGCTGGCGGGACTGGGCCTCCTTCACGGTCTGCACGATCTGCTGGAGCGCCGTGTCCGCACCGACTTTCGTCGCCTCGACGATCAGCACGCCGTTCTCGTTGATGGTCGAGCCGACGACCTCGTCGCCCTCGGTCTTCTCGACGGGGACGGACTCCCCGGTGACCATCGACTCGTCGACGGCGGACTGGCCGTCGACGACCACGCCGTCGGTGGGGATCTGCTCGCCGGGGCGGATCTTCATGCGGTCACCGACCTCGACGTCCTCAAGGGGGATCTCCGCCTCGTTGCCGTCCTCGTCGACCACGGTCGCAGTGTCGGCCTCCATCTCCAGCAGCGTCCGGAGCGCCTCACCGGCCTGCCCTTTCGAGCGGGCCTCGAGGTAGTTCCCGAGCGTGATGAACACGAGGATCAGCGCCGCGGTGTCGAAGTAGAGGCTCCCCGCGATCAGGTCCAAAAGCGTCGCGACGGAGTACGCGTACGCGGTGGTGGAGCCGAGCGCGATCAGCACGTCCATGTTGGCGCGCCCGTTCGTGACGAGCGCGTTGTAGGAGTTCCTGTAGAACGGCCGGCCGAGCACGACCTGCACGGGCGTCGCGAGCGCGAACATCACCCACCCAAGCGGCACGCCAAGCAGCGAGTCGGTAAGCAGGCTATCGAAGAAGAAGTGTTCGAGCAGGAAGAACAGAAGCGGCGCCGACAGCGCGGCGCCGAACAGCGTCAGCCGGCGCTGTTTACGGATCTCCTCGTTCCGGGCGGCGTCGCGGGCGGACTCACCATCGTCGTCCCCGGCGTCGCCGTCCTCGCGGACCGGCGTGTACCCCGCGTCCTCGATCGCGTCGTACATCGCCTCGAGCGAGGCGTCCTCGGGGTTGTAAGTGACCTGGGCCTCGTCGGTCGCGTAGTTGACTTCGGCGACGACGACGCCGGGGACGCGTTCGAGCGCCTCCTCGTTGGTGTCCGCGCAGTTCGCACACGACATGTCGGAGATGGCGATCGTCACCGTCTCCGAGACGACGCCGTAACCGGCCGCCTCGACGGCGTCGTAGATCTCGCCGAGCGACACCGCCTCGGGATCGTACTCGACGGACCCCTCGTCAGTGGCGTAGTTGACGTTCGCCTCGACCACGCCATCGAGCTCCGTCAGGGCGTCGCCAACCGTCGCCGAGCAGTTGGCACAGGACATGCCCGTGATGTTCAGCTGTGCTGTGCGTGTACCCATGGTTGTCTACGTGTAGGGGCTCCTCCTTTAGTGCGTTTGCGCCTTCGGAACGTACGTACGAGAAGCGTCGTACTTTCGAAACCAAAGTTCGATGCCGGGCGAGCATCGTGACCCGCCTCGCCGCGTCGACAGGGAGTCGCCTCCGCCCCCACGAGCGGAACCCCTATCCCCGCCGGTCGGTTAGCGCGGGCAAATGGACTGTGACCGGTGTGGGTCGGAGGCGGTCATGCACGCCGCCTACTCCGGGGCCCACCTCTGTGAGGAGCACTTCACGCGATCGGTGGAGAAGCGGGTGCGCCGCCGAATCCGCGAGGACAGCCTGATCTCCCGCGAGGCGACGCCAGAGGCGCCGGAGACGTGGGTGATCGGCCTCTCGGGCGGGAAGGACTCGGTCGTGCTCACGGAGATCCTCGCGGATACGTTCGGCGAGGACCGCCGCGTAGAGCTGGTGGCGCTGTCGATCCACGAGGGGATCGAGGGGTACCGCGACGAGTCGCTGGCCGCCAGCGAGGAGCTGACCGAGGATCTGGGGATCGAACACGAGGTCGTCGGCTACGAGGAGGAGTTCGGCGTCCGCATGGACGACGTGGTCGAGGACGACCCCGAGAACATGGCGCCCTGTGCGTACTGCGGCGTGTTCCGCCGGGACCTGCTGGAGGAGTACGCCGACGAGTTGGGCGCCGACAAGCTGCTGACAGGCCATAACCTCGACGACGAGGCCCAGACGGCGCTGATGAACTTCCTCGAGGGCGACGTGAAGCAGGTCGCCAAACATTTCGACGCCTCCATCGGCGGGTTCGACGACCGCGAGGAGAGCGACGCGTTCGTCCCCCGGGCGAAGCCGCTGCGGGATATCCCGGAGAAGGAGGTGGCGCTGTACGCCCACGTGAACGACCTGCCGGCGCACATCACCGAGTGCCCCCACGCCAGCGAGGCGTACCGCGGGGAGATCCAGGAGCTGCTGCTCGAACTGGAGGAGGACCACCCCGGGACGCGGCACTCGATCATGTCCGGCTACGAGGAGCTGGCGGAGCTGGCCGCCGAGGCGTACGGCGGCGACGAGGACGATGAGTTGGGCGAGTGCGAGGAGTGCGGGTCGACGACGTCTGCGGATGTGTGTCGGAAATGTCGGCTGCTGGCGTCGATGGGGGCCGTGTAGGGAGGGCTACTCGAAGACGAACTCGGGCGCGACCACCATCGCGATCAACAGACAGAGGAACACAGAGACCGCCGCGATCCGGAAGGCACCGGCCGCGCGCCGTCGGTCCGCCGGGAGCGACTCCGCGACCCCAGAGAGCACGTTCCCGGCCGCCATGACGAGGAGCCACTCCGCCGAGGTGTCGGCGTGGACGTAGCCGTAGAGCCCGAGGAAGAGGACGGCGCTCGCGAACATGACGATCGAGTGGAGGCGCCCGGACGGTTCGCTGAACACGATCTCGCTGATTCGGGAGGGCATGGGGTGGGACTCCCGCGGGAGCGGTAAAATAGCCGGGGACGCGACTCAAACTCGCCCCACCGTAACCTCGAACGGCACGACCTCGCGCCGCCGATACGCCTCCGCGCCCATCTCCTCCACCACCTCACGCCCCATCTCGCGCCACGCCGCCCGGAGCTCGTCGTAGTCCGCGCCGGCGTTACGCAGTTCCCGCTCGTGTTCCGCGATCCCCGCGCCGCTGGCCTTCCGCGCCGCGCTCTCCATCGCCGGCTCGCTGTAGGGGGGTTCGACCAGTTTCTCGTGGCGGTACGTGCGCCGATCCACCAGCTCGATCCCGGCGCTCTCAAACAGGTCGCGCACGCGCTCACCCATCGCCACGTCGGTGTCGACGCCCGCGAGGTACGCCTCGCGGACCTCCCGCTCCAGTCGCTCCTCGGCGTCGACCGTCGAGGACACCTCCACCGCCGCGTTGTTCGGTTCGATGGCGGCTACGAGATCCGAGGAAACGCGGGCGAACTCCCGGACCGCCGCGGTGGGGTCGGGGAGGTTGATCAGCAGCGCCTGACAGACCACCAGGTCCGCCGCGCCGTCGCGGACCGGCAGCCGAGTCGCGTCGCCGGCGAGCACCGGGAGGCCCGTCCGCTCGCGGGCGACCGCCAGCAGCTCCGTGTCGGCGTCGACGCCGACCACCTCGCCGGGCGTCTCGGCGGCGAGCACGCCGGCGAGTTCGCCCGTCCCGCAGCCGACGTCGAGCACGCGCTCGCGGTCCGCGAGATCCAGCGGCGCCAGCGCCGCCGTCGACTCCCACATCCCACGGCGCGTGTGGTCGAGATACTCCGGGGTGAACTCCCGCACGGGCGCCGATGGTGGCGGAACGGAGAAAAGCGGGTCGGTCAGTCCCGCCGGGCGAGCGCGGCCGCGCCGGCGAGTGCGGCGATCGCCGCGATCGCGCTCGTCGGGCCGAAGCCGGGGATCTCCGCGTCGGTTCGCTCGGTCGGGTAGCGGACGGTCAGCTCCGCCGCCGGCGCCCCGATCGGGTGGGTCCGGCTGTCGGCGAACACCGCGAGCTCGTACGTCCGTGCCGAGTCGTTGATCGCGTCCAGGCCGACGAAGATCCGGAACTCCGCCTCGACGCTCTCGCCGGGGGGGACGCTATCCCACGTGAACGTCCGGTTGCTCTGGTGGTACGTGCCGGTCTCGGAGGTCGCGGAGACGTGGTTCCAGCCGTTGGGCAGCGTCAGCGAGAGCGAGAGCCCCTCGACCGCCTGGTCGCCGGTGTTGTTCAGCGTGAACGGGACGCGGACGCGCTCGCCGGGTTCGGCGGTGATCTCGCCCGGCTCGAAGGTGAGCCGCTCGGTCGTGCGGACGGTGAGATCCATCTCGCCGGCGACGTAGTTCCGGGGACGGCTCGCGCCGTCTTCGGAGACGGCGACGACGACCTCGGCGTCGATCTCGCCCGGGACGGTCACGTTGTAGCCACCGGAGGCGTTCGTCGTCGCCGTCACCACGTCGTCGGGCGGGTCGGTCGCGATCTCGCGGAGTTCGTCCTCGGTCGCGTTCCCGAGGCGATCCCCGCTGCCGACGATCACCGTCGCGTCCGCGACGGCGCTGCCGTTCAGGTAGCTGACGGTGCCCGAAAGCGTGGTGTCGGTCTGGGTCGCGGGCGCCGACGCCCCGGCGGGGGCCGCGACTGCCGCGGGCGCGACGACCAGCGAGAGCAGCGCGACGAGGAGGAGCGGTCGCATAGCGGGCGTTGGGGGCGACGTGGTAAGTCTCCCTCGGAACCGGGCTACTTCGAGAGCAGGTCGTCGGGCAGGGGTGGGGACTGCTCGGACTCCGGACACCAGTCGAACCGGAAGATACCGTCGTGCCCCAGATACGTCTCCAGCTCCGCACGGGAGATCGGCTGTGAGAACTCCTGCCACGTGCCGGCGAGCTGGTGGGTTGTCGGCGCCTTCCGGAACCGACTGGTGGCGACCCGGCCGAGCGGGTCGTGTTCGCGGGAGTCCAGCCCGACAGCGACGCGGTACTCGTCGGGGCCGACGTGCTCGATGCGGGAGATGAACGGGGGGTGGCCGGCGGAGCGACGGGTGACGGGGAGCGTGGCGTCGCCGAGGTATCTGACCCCCTCGACCCCCGCGAGGCGGGCGCTCGTCGCGACTGAGCGGCCGAGTGCGAGGTACACCGCCAGCTCCTGGGCGGTCCCCGGCGGGAGCGACTCGTCGGTGAGGCAGGCGACCGAGACGGCGTCGTGCAGGCCGGCGAGCTCCGCCGTCGACGGCCGCCCCCACTGGAACGTCACGGAGCCGACGACGCCGTCGTGGAGGTCGTCGAACCCGAGCACGCCGTCGGCACAGACGAACCCCGACTGGGTGACGCCGTTCCCGTAGTGGACGTGAGCGTACGGCTCCCGGAGCAGCGCGCGGAGCTCCTCGCGGGTGACCGAGGGTCGGTACTCCGCGCTCGGGGGGTCGTCGATGTCGAACCGCTCCCAGTCGACGCCGGCGAATCGGTCCTGTGCCGGGCGGTCGAACCCCACGAACAGCACCGAGGCACCGCCCGCCGGTCGTCGCTCGTGAGCGGCTGCACGCTCGCGGGCCGCGGGCGGAAGCGCGGCGACGTGCTGGGGAACGTCGAGGCTGGTCGAGAGATCGACCGGCTTCCCGGCCTCGGGCGGCGTTCGCGGCACGCCGTCGTCGGTGACGTGGACGCGGGCCAGCGTGCTCAGGAGGTACGGCACCGCCTCGGCGTCGGTCGCCGTCGGGCGCAGCGTCCCGACGGCCGGCCAGTCGGGGACGTACGGGCGGACCGTGTCGAACGACACTTCGAGATACTCG
This sequence comes from Halolamina sp. CBA1230, assembly GCF_002025255.2. Classification (GTDB taxonomy): domain Archaea; phylum Halobacteriota; class Halobacteria; order Halobacteriales; family Haloferacaceae; genus Halolamina. The sequence continues at coordinate 1,977,628 of NZ_CP054587.1, read as the reverse complement.
AGCAGCTGTCGGTGGATCGGCTCGTCGTACAGCTCCGGCGGGTAGAACGGGAGTTCGCCCCCGAGCTCGTCGTACTCGAGGCGGGGCATCGAGTAGTAGCCGCCGATGCGGACGAGGCTGTCGAGCACGAGCGCGTGGCCGAGCAGGTCGTCGACGGACTGCTCCAACCGCTCTCCCGTCCCCAACTGCTCGACATGCTGGTTCCCCAGCCGGAGCTCCGCGCGGTCGCCGGGCACGACGTCGGCGCCGAAGTAGTGCGCCAGCGGCGTCACCCGAAGCACGTCGGCCGTGTTCCGGGGGACGGCGACGGTCACGCCGGTGTCGGGCCGCGAGAGGTCGTCGGGAACGTGGAGCTCGTCGCCGCGTTCGATCGCCGGGGGGTGGCCCCGCAGCGTCGGCCACGAGCGCTCGGCCGACCACTCCTTGATCGACGAGCCGAGGTACGACGCCGCCGTCATCAGGTCCTCGGGGTCGTCGGTCACCGACAGCGTCGCGATGGGGTCCTCGTGGGGAGACCGCGCGCCGACGACGATCCGGGTCGGCTCGTCGGCGGTCACGAGCAGGGACTCGGGGTTCTCGCCGTCGCCGACCAGCCGGCCGGTCATCTCGCCGCCGACGTACACCAGCAGTTTGAGCACGGCGGAGACGTCGACGTACGCCTCGCCGCGGATCGTGAACTCGCCGTCGTTGACCGCGCCGCAGTGTTCGCCGTCGGGGCGGCGGATCTGGGCGGAGGTGCCGCCGTGGATCTCGAGCGACGACGTCTCCAGACCCACCGCGTCGTCGACCGGCACGTCGAACCACGCGTCGGTGGCAGGGGCCGGGGCGGCGCCCTCGTCGACGGTGAGGGTCATCTCGCCGCCGCCGGCCTCGTCCCGGACCGTCAGCTCGCCGTCCGAGAACGAGAACGAAACTGGGGCGCCCGTCATCGCCACCTCCGTGACATGCGCGAACGGAGTCGGTAGAGACGTATATGCGTTACTCACGGGGTGACAGATCACCCGGCCTGCGGCCTACTCCTCGTCGCGAAGCTCCCGAACGTGGTCGACGTTCCACGCGAAGCTCCGGCCGTCCTCGGTCGGCGTCTCGAGCACGAACGGCTGGTCGCGCCACTGCGGATGGTTCACGATCCGGCGCATGCCGTCGTCGCCGATGTAGCCGTCGCCGATGTGGGCGTGTTCGTCCTTGTTGGTGCCACACTCGTGCTTGGAGTCGTTGAGGTGGATGCAGTGGAGGTACTCGGTGCCGACCACGTCGTCGAACTCCGCGACCGTCTCGTCGACGGCTTCGGGGGTGGAGAGGTCGTACCCCGCAGCGAACATGTGGGCGGTGTCGAGACAGACGCCGATCTCCTCGTCGGTCTCGTCGATCACCGTCGCGAGATGCTCGAACTGGCCGCCGAGCTTGGTGCCGCTGCCCGCGTCGCTCTCGACCAGCACTGTCACGCCGTCAGGGACATCGAGTGAGTCGATCACGTTCGCGGCGTTCTCGATGCCCCCCTCGACGCCCGCGCCGGTGTGGGCGCCGAGATGGACGTTCACGTACTCGATGTCGAGTTTGTCGGCGGCGTCGACCTCCTGCTGCATCGAGTCGCGGCTCTTCGCCCGGAGATCCTCCTTCGGCGTACAGAGGTTCACGAGGTAGGAGGAGTGGATCACCCACGGGCCCGCGAGCATCTCCTCGGTCTCCTCGCGGAACTGTTCGGCCTCGTCGTCCTCGATGGTGCCGTGGTCCCAGACCTGCGGCGAGTGGGTGAACACCTGCCCGCAGTTGCCGTCGATCTCGACCTGTCGCTCGACCGCGTTGTCGACGCCCCCGGCGATGGAGACGTGCGCGCCGATCTTGAGCATGGTTCGAGTCCGCGAGCGACCGGCAAAAGCGGTTCGAAGCCGGGGAACAGTCCGGCGACCGCACGGTGTGGCCCGGCTACCGCTCGGCCGCGCGCTCCCGAACCCACGCGTCGTGTTCGTACTTCTCGGCCGCGATCTCCCGCCCGCGTTCCAGCTCCTCGTCGGTCCACTCCCCCTCCTCGGCGTCGGCCCACTCCTGTAACGCGGTCTCGAACGCGTCGACGGTCTCCTCGCGGCTGGCATCCACGAGGTCGGTGATCCCCGCCACGCGCTCGGCGAACTGCTCGGGGGTCACCTCGGGATCCGAGAACACCGCGAGGTGATCCTCGGGCCGCGCGTCGTAGGTTATCGAGCCGTGCTGGATCACCGCGTCCTTCCGGCGGTACTGGGCGTTGCCCGCCAGTTTCCGGCCCGCGCCGCCGTCGCTCACCACGTCGTGGGCGGGGTGGAGCCCCCGGAGGTAGCAGGCCGGCTCGTAGATCGGCGGGCGCTCCTCGTCGACGAAGTCGGCGTCGACGCCAAGCCGCGAGAACCCGTCGAGGATCGGCGGACAGAGCTCGTGGTAGCTCTCGACGAGCTCGCCCGGGAGTTCGTCGGCGGGCGCGGCGATGGAGTAGGCCACGTCGCCCTCGTTGTCGTGGTAGATGCCGCCGCCGCCGGTCTGCCGGCGGGTCACGTCGATCCCCGCCGACTCGCAGTGCTCCCAGTCCACCGTCTCGACGGCCTGCCCGTACCCCATCGAGAGACAGGAGGGTGCCCAGCGGTAGACGCGAACCGTTCGTGGCCCCCCGGCAGCGGCCGTCTCGGCGGCCACCTCGTCGAGCGCCATCTGTAGCGGGCCGGGGCGGGCTTCCTCGCGGATCAGCCGCCACTCCCGGTCGGCGTGGGTGGTCATGCTCGGAGGTGGGCGGGCAGCGGGAAAGTCATTTGCGCTGTGTCGCGGCCCCGCCGGGGCGGGCGCGCTCGGCTCGCTCGTCCCCGTAGCGCGTCGCGTGGAACGTACACCACGCGAGCACGACGAGCAGCCCCAGTAGCGGGGTCGAGACCACCGTCAGCACGCTCCGGGAGGCACCGAGCACCGCCGCGTGGACCGGCTCGGGGGCGCCGAGGACGGCGAGGACGGCGCCGATCTGGGCCGGCTGGAGCGGGACGCCGATGGCGACGGTGCCGGCGGCCAGCGGGAGCCGGCTCCGGTCGTCGGGAGTGAGATACAGCAGGCAGAGCACGGGGACGTAGACGTACACCACGTACACCGAGTTCGACGCCGGCGAGAGCAGCAGCGTGGCGACGACCGCGACCAGAAACGTCGCGAGGCGGTCGACGAACCGGCGCCGGCGGCGCAGGACGACGGCGAGCGGTGGTGCCAGAAGCAGCGCCGACAGCGGGACGTACAGCAGTGGGTCCGCCCCCGGGAGCAGTTGCGAGAGCGGTCGGTGCAGCGACATCGCGAAGAAGTCCGGCGAGACCGTGCCGGCGAACTCCGCGAGCCGGCTCCGCTGGGAGAGGACCTGCCGGTAGCGACGGTAGGCGTCGACGCCGAACAGGAGCGCGCCGAGACCGATCCCGGCCACCCCCGTCGCGACGGCGCCGGCGAGCCCACGCCACGAGCGACGCCACAGGAGCCAGAGGCCGAGGACGACCGGGAACAGTTTGACCAGCGCCGCCGCGGCGACGGCGACGCCGGCGATCCACTCCTGCCCGCGTTCGAGCGCGAGGAAGCTGCCGGCGAGCGCGAGCGCGACAAGCATATCGACCTGCCCCAGCCCGAGCACCGCGACGGAGGGGGCCGCACCGAGAACGAACCCGGCGACGAGGAGCCGGTCGAGCGTCGGGAGCCGGCCGCCGTGGCGCTCGATCGTTCGGACGGTGAGCGCGGCGACGCCGGTCGCGGCCGCGACGTTGATCGCCGTCTGGAGGGCGAACGCCGTCAGCCACCCGCCGGCCGCCGCCTGGGGGAGGAACAGCAGGACGGCGACCGGCGGGTAGACGTACTCGGCGCCGGGGTAGCCCGAGTCGACGCCGACGAACGGCCGGCCCGCGAGGGCGGCCTCGGCCGCGGCGTGGTAGGCGTGGAAGTCCCGCGCGAGGTAGGAGCTCTCGGCGACGCCGAGGAAGTAGACGGGGAGCAGTAGGCCGGCGACGATGCTCACCGCGAGGGCGATCCGGCGGCCGCGCGGCGGCGGCCCGAACGTTCGGCGGATGGAGGGCGACATCGGCAGGGAGGAGACACGACGGCGGCTTAGTCACCGACGGCGGGTTGCAGGTCCAGAAACGCGGGCGGGGCCGACGCGGCACCCTTTTTCCCACGGGCCACCCAGCACGCGTATGGTCGGCAACGTCGCGAGCGTGATGGCCGAACTCGAGCCCGAGGACTTCTACCTCCTCTCCGGGCTCGAACAGGGGATGCGCTTCTCGGAGTGGGTCCAGCGCGAGAAGCTCCCCGACTACGCCGACATGCCCGCCGAGGAGGTCGACTACCGGATCGACCGCTGTGCCGACCGCGAACTGATCGAGCGCAAGACGATCCAGTACGAGGGGTACCGCCTCACGTTCGAGGGGTACGACTGCCTCGCGCTGCGGGCGTTCTCCGAGCGCGGCACCATCGAGGGGATGGGCGCCTCCCTCGGCGTCGGGAAGGAGAGCGACGTGTACGAGGTGCAGTCGTACGAGCCGATGGCGCTGAAGTTCCACCGCGAAGGCTACACCGAGTTCCGGAAAGTCGACAAAGAGCGGGAGTACACCGCCGACCGCAACCACGTCTCGTGGTTCTACACCGCTCGGAAAGCCGCCGAGCGGGAACACGAGGTGCTCACCGATCTCTACCCCGACGTGTCCGTCCCGCGACCCGTCGATCAGAACCGCCACGCGATCCTGATGGAGAAGTTCGCGGGCGTCGAACTGCAGCGGGCCTCGGTCCCCGACGAGCAGGCCGTCGGCGTCTGCGATCTCGTGCTGCGGGAGATCCGCGACGCCTACGAGGCGGGGTACGTCCACGCCGACATGAGCCAGCACAACGTTGCCGTCGCCGAGAGCGGCGTGACGGTGTTCGACTGGCCGCAGGCGGTCGCGACCGACCACGAGAACGCCGACGAACTGCTCGAACGCGACGTGGAGAACGTGGTGAGCTTCTTCCAGCGGAAGTACCCTCAGGAGATGCCCGACGACGTGGACTACCGGGGGATAGCCGAGGCGGTTCGCGAGGGTGACGGAGCGTTCGGCTCCGTCGGCACGTTCGCCGAGTAGCGAACGGGGGCGCGGCGGTCCGCTACCGCGGTGGCACCGGCGACGGCTCGGTAGGCAGATCCGCGGCGACGGCTCGACGGGGTGGCATGCCACGCGTCAGACGGAGACGGCGTCTAACAAGCGTCTGACGTAGGTTTTCAAGGGGATAGTACGTTATTGGAAGGTGCCTCGCGGCCCAGCACCCATGTCCACCGACAGCTCCGAACGAGCACGGGAACCGGTCGAGCACGACGACGAGTCGACGCTCACGGTGAGCCAGACGGAGTCCACCGCTCACGAGACGAGTCGCCCCCGGAGCAGCGACGTCCCGGACGGCGACAGCATCCTGTTGCGACTCGCCCGCTATCTGGGGATTCGGTGACCTGCGGTCCGGACACGTATCTCTCGGCTGGGCCGACGTCGACGAGAGCTTCGCTCTATTTGCCAACCAGAACACGACGCGTTCTGCGACGACGTAACCGCAGAAATCACTTTGTCGAGCACTACCCGACGCCGACTACGAGGGCGCCGTCGACGGCAGGTTCGAACGGGAACACCGCCTGCGACCCCCGACGCCGTCCCCGTTGTGGGACCCACCGCCAATTCTACCACCCCGCGGACCCAACGGCGGGTATGGAGATTTCCGACCACGTTTATAGCCTGCCCGTGACGCTCGAACTCGGCGGCGCCGAGCGGACGTTCACGCCGACGGCCGTCGAGACCGAGGAAGGGCTGATCCTGTTCGACACGACGCTGCCGGGCCACGCCGACGCGCTCGAGACCGCGCTCGGGGAGCACGGGTTCGACTTCGGCGACGTCCGCTTCGTGGTGCTGACCCACCACGACGGCGATCACGCCGGCGCGCTCGCGACCGTGCAGGACCGCACGAACGACGCCCCCACGTTCGCTCACTGGGCCGAGGCCCCCTACGTCGACGGCCGGAAGTTCCCAGTGAAGTCGGAGGACGAGCGCTACCCGCCGGCCCGCGTCGACGTGGAGGTGCTCGACGGCGTCGGCTTCAGTACGCTCGCCGGCCCGCTCGAACTGGTCGAGACGTTCGGCCACGCACCCGGGCACAGTTCGTTCCACCTCCCCGAGGCGGACCTGCTGATCGCGGGCGACGCGCTGACCGCCGCCGACGGCGAGCTCCAGGGGCCGGCCGAGCAGCACACCCCCGACATGGATCGGGCGATGAAGTCGGTCGCGCTGCTGGGCGAACTCGAGTTCGACCACACGATCTGTTTCCACGGCGGCTACGCCGACGCCGGCACCGAACGGGTCCGCGAGATCGCGAACGAGTAACGCCGCCACCCGACGCCGTTTTTTACCGTGGGCGCGCCAACCCCGCACATGACCGAGGACGCGCCCGCGGACAACCCCTACGTCCGCGAGCCCGACACCGAGTTCGCGCCGACGGGGGAGCTATCGGCCGAGGCGGCCCGCGAGCAGGCCGAACAGCTCCGGGAGGCGATCCGCTACCACGACTACCGCTACTACGTTCGGAACGACCCTGTCATCTCCGACCGCGCGTACGACGACCTGTTCGAACGGTTGGAGGAGCTGGAGGCCGCGTTCGACCTCGACACCGAGGGATCGCCCACCCGGCGCGTCGGCGGCGAGCCGATGGACGAGCTCGAGAGCGTCGACCTGGTGGTGCCGCTGCTCTCCATCGACTCCTCGGGCGAGGCCGACGACGTTCGCTCGTTCGACGACCGCGTGCGCCGCGAACTGGGCGACGACGCCGACGTCGACTACGTCTGTGAACCCAAGTTCGACGGGCTCTCGATCGAGATCATCTACGTCGATGGGCGCTACGAGCGCGCGGCCACGCGGGGCGACGGCGAGACCGGCGACGACGTGACCGAGAACGTCCGCACGATCGCGTCGGTTCCCCAACGCCTGCGCGGTGATCCGCCCGCGGTGCTGGTCGTCCGCGGGGAGATCCACATGCCGCTGTCGGGGTTCCAAGAACACAACCGCGAGCGCGTCGAGCAGGGGAAAGAGCCCTTCGCCAACCCGCGCAACGCCGCGGCGGGGAGCCTGCGGCAGTTAGACCCCGCCGTGACCACCGAGCGCCCGCTCGACTGCTTCTTCTACGACGTGCTCTGGGTCGAAGACGAACCCGCGCCGGTCGAGGAGATCGGTCCCGAGAACCGCGAGGACGCGGCCTCGGTGGGCGGGCTGGCGCTCGACGGCCTCGACACCCACTGGGACGAACACCAGCAGCTTCCAGAATGGGGGCTGCAGGTGAACGACCGCCACGAACTCGTCGACGACGTCGACGACGCCATCGAGTTCCGTGACGACCTCCAGGAAGTCCGGGAGGAGCTGGACTACGAGATCGACGGCACCGTGCTGAAGGTGAACGACCGCGAGCAGTGCCGGCAGTTGGGCACCACCTCGCGGCACTACCGCTGGGCGTACGCCTACAAGTTCCCCGCGCGGACCGAGGAGACGCGGATCGCCGACATCGTCGTGCAGGTGGGTCGGACCGGCCGACTCACTCCCGTCGCGCTGCTCGACCCCGTCGACGTCGGCGGCGTGACCGTCTCACGAGCGAGCCTGCACAACCAGTCAGAGATCGCGGATCTGGGCGTGGACGTGGGTGACGTAGTGAGAGTTGAGCGGGCGGGCGACGTGATCCCGTACGTCTCCGAGGTCGTCGAGGACAACTCGGAGGGTCACTTCGAACTCCCTGACGAGTGCCCGGTCTGTGGCAGCGACGTGGAGGCCGACGGCCCGCTGCGGTTCTGTACGGGCGGGCTCTCCTGTCCCGCTCAGCTCAAACGCTCGGTCGAACATTACGCCGGCGACAGCGGCCTCGACATCGAGGGGCTCGGCGAGGAGGCGGCCGATCAGCTGGTCGACGCGGGGCTGATCGAGGACTCGATCGCCGACCTCTACGGGATCGACGCCGAGGAACTGGCGGCGCTGGAGGGGTGGGGAGAGAGAAGCGCCGAGAAGCTGCGGGAGGAGATCGAGGCCTCGAAGTCGCCGTCGCTGGGGTCGTTCCTCTCCGCGCTGGGGATCCCCGAAGTGGGGCCGACGATGGCGTCGGACCTGGCCGAAGCGTTCGGCGACCTCGACAGCCTGATGGCGGCCGACGAGGCGGCGATCCGCGAGGTGGAGGGGTTCGGGCCGACGGTCGCCGCCCACGTCGCGGAGTTCCTCGGCAACGATCGGAACCGCCGAGTGATCGAGCGGCTTCTCGAGGCCGGCGTCGAGCCCGAGCCGCCGGCGTCGACCGAAGTCGGCGACGAGCTCGACGGGCTGACGTTCGTGTTCACGGGGTCGCTCTCGGTGGCACGCGACGAGGCGCAGTCGCTGGTCGAGGCCCACGGCGCGAACGCGACGGGCTCGGTGTCGGGCAACACCGACTACTTGATCGCCGGCGACGACCCGGGACGGACCAAACGGGAGGACGCCGACGAGGAGGGGGTTCCGACCCTCGACGAGGAAAGGTTCGCGGAGCTGCTCGAGGAACACGGGATCGCGTATCCGCCCGAGTGAACGGCGGGAGCGGACGCGCGGAATCACAACCACCTTAACCCGGGCAATCAATAACCCCGAGTATGGCTGTGAACACGACCGCGCTGGGGCTCGCCGTCCTCCTCAGCGGGGCGGCCGCGGTGTTCCACTACGTTCGCGGGACGGAGTGGGAGTCCGCCCCGGATATCTCCGAGGAGATGCTCGAACGCCGGGCCGCGAGCGTGCCCGAGACGGATTTCCCGGAGCCGTACAACCGATCCATCGGCGGCGGGGGCGCGGCCGCGGCCGCGGTCGGAGGCGAGGCTGCCGAGGAGGGGGAGCTGGAGGGCGAGACCGACGCCGCCGGCTCGGGGCCGGGCGACATCCCCGAGGACGAGGTCGAGTACTTCGAGGTGGAGTTCGCCAAGGAGGGCGAGACCGTCGAACTCCCGAACAACCAGCCCATCCTCGACGCCGGCGAGGACGAGGGGTTCGACCTCCCCTACGCCTGCCGACAGGGGCAGTGTGTCTCCTGTTCGGGCCAGATCACCGACGGCCCCAGCGAAGACTTCGTGGTGCACGACAACCAGGAGATGCTCTCCGACGAGGAGCTCGACCAGGGGTACACCCTGACCTGCGTCGCCTACCCGCGTGACGACTTCACGCTGGAGACGAGCGAGGCACCCTGATCGCGGCACGGTCGTTTCTCTCTCTCGGTTCCGTGTTCTCCACTGCACGGCCAGCGACGAGCGTGGCGGGAAGCCCTTTTCGACGCGACGCCCGAAGGGGACGTATGGAGGTTCACGGCCACACGGTCCGCGGCGTCGACGTCGGTCCGGAGACGCGGTGTCGCCACTACGACAGCGAGCTCGACGTGATCGCGATCCGGTTCCCCTGCTGTGGGACGTTCTACGCGTGCGACGACTGCCACCTCGCGGCCGCCGACCACGAGTCGGAACGGTGGGGTGACGAGGCGGCGGGGCGATCACCGACGGAGGACGCGAGCGCCGACGCAGTGCTGTGTGGCGTCTGTGGGGCGGTGCTGACCGTCGCCGAGTACGTCGACTGCGACGATCGCTGTCCGGACTGTGGCGCGGAGTTCAACCCCGGCTGTCGCCGCCACTACGACCGCTACTTCGCGGAAGCGCTGTTCGAAACGGCGTGAGAAGGGAGTTCAGTACCGCGAGGGGAGGTACGCCATCCCGAGCAGGAGGATGAGGGTGGTGCCAGTGAGGATGCTGACGCCCCAGAGCCCGTTGGTCTGCTCCTCGTACTGGGCGACGCTGGCCTCGTGCTGGCGGAGCGCGTCGAAGTTGTCCGAGAGGATCACCTCGTCGCCCGACTCGAAGTGGGCGAAGTACGTCTGCTCGCCCAACGTGACGTTCTCGTGTTGGGCGACGGTCGCGCTCTGTGTGCCGTTCTGGCTCTCGTTGTTCCACTCGATCGTGGCCTCGTAGCTCGTCTCACCGTCCTCCTCGGAGGAGTTCACCGAGGCGACGGTGTACGTCTGTCCTCCGACACTGAACTCGTCCCCTTGCTGGTACGCGTCTTCGCCCGGCAGATCCATCTCCGGGGTCTCGCCGGTGAGAACGAGTCCGAGCGACAGCGCCCCCACGATCAGGAAGAGGGCGGCGGCGACTGCCACAGCGCGTCGTTGCATACCGTGATGGTGGAAGACCCGGCGTAAAAACGGTTCCTCTTTCGGTAACGCTCCGGGGCACGACGGCACCGCCACCGGGGCGGTTTTGTGGCTGCCGCCCCGAGTTCGTGAGGATGTACGAACGGATCCTGCTGTCGACCGACGGGAGCGTCGCCTCCGAGGAGGCCGAACGCCACGCGATCGACCTCGCCGCGGCGCACGACGCCGCCCTCCACGCGCTGTACGTCGTCGACGAGACCGTCTACAACGCCTACAGCGGCGACGAGTACGTCGACGAGGCCGAAGGCCCGGAGCACGGGCTCGAGGAACACGGGGAGGAGACGCTCGCGGATCTGCGGGCGCGAGCGAGCGACGCGGCGGTCGACTGCACCACCGTGATGCGCCACGGGCGACCGTCGAACGTGATCGTCGACTACGCCGACGAGATCGACGCCGGCCTGCTCGTGCTCGGGACGAAACGCCGCCCCGACGAGTACCGGGCGCTGCTCGGGAGCGTCACCGACCGCGTGCTCCGCCTGACGGATCGGCCGGCAGTCGTCGTGAAAACCGAAGTCGAGGGGTAGCGTGCCGGCGCTCGACGAGCGGTACCGGAACGCGATCGGAACGCTGGTCGCGCGGCTCGACGGCGACGAACCGTGGGCCCTGACCGGCAGCGCCAGTTTCGCGCTCCAGGGCGTCCCCGTCGAGCCGAACGATATCGACGTTCAGACGACCGAAGCCGGCGCGGACGCGATCGAGTCGGCGTTCGCGGACCGGGTCGTCGAGCCGGTGTCGCTCTCGGCGGCCGAGGGGATCACGTCCCACTTCGGCGCGCTCGAACTGGCCGGCGTCCGGGTCGAGATCATGGGCGCAGTCCAGAAACGGCGGCCGGACGGGGCGTGGGAGCCGCCGGTCGACGTCACCGAACACCGGCGGTTCGTCGATCTCGACGGTCGCTCGGTGCCGGTGCTCTCGCTCCAGTACGAGGCCGCCGCGTACGAGCGACTGGGCCGGGAGGAGCGTGCGGCGCTGCTCTCGGAACACGCGACGGAGTGACTCACTCCCGATCGACCGCGTCGAACTGCACGTTCTGCTGCTCGCCGGCCAGCGCGACGTGGCCGTAGTTGAGGAGGCCGACGAACACGGCCCCGCCGACGACGTTTCCGGCCGTGGTGGGGAGCAGGAACCCCACGAACGCGCCGGGGGAGACTGGGTAGCCGAGGAACATCGCGGCGAGCACCTCGGTCGTCCCGAGGATACAGTGGTGGAACGGGGCGAAGCCGATGACTGCGGTCCCGATCAGCACGAAGAGGCTTCGGCCGACCGTGTCGCGGCTGGCCGCCGAGAGCCAGGTGACCAACCCCATCAGCCAGCCGGCGATCACGCCGCTAGCGAAGATCACCCACCACGGATGGGGGAGGAGCGCGCCCGCGAGCGCCCCGACCGCCGCGGCGTCGACGATCCCGAGCGCCGGCCCGGCGCTCGCGATCAGGCCGGCGAACAGCAGACAGCCCACGAGGTTCGACGCGTACGTCACCCCCCAGACGCGACCGAGCCCGCGGACGCTCGCCCGCCCGTCGAGCACCGGCAGGATCGCCATCGTCGAGTGGGCGGTGAACAGCTCGGTCTGTCCGACGACGACGAACAGGAACGCGATCGACGAGATCCCGCCGAGGGCGGCCTGCTGGACCAGTGTGGAGTCGAACCCGCCGGAGAACGTCAGCACCATCGCCATGAGCAGCGCGCCGAAGCTCAGGTTCAGCCCCGCGGACAGCCCGGAGAGGAACACCCCCTTCGGCGGGCGGTTGATCTCCTTGAGGGCGTTCTCCATCTCGCGTTCGAGGATCTGCCGGTAGGAGAGGGAGGCACCGGACGGCGTGTCTGACTCCGAGGTCATGCATCCGAACGTGTTCGTCGGGGAGTAGGGTAAAACGACGTGGCCGAACGAGGATCGAAACGGGATAGCTGACGCTGTTCGGGAAACATCTCGAGAAAAGTAAGCCAAGGGCCGGATTTGAACCGGCGATGGGCGGCTCTGCAGGCCGCTGCGTTAGGCCGAACTCTGCCACCTTGGCGCAGTTCGTCGTTGGTCACTCAGTCGTTTAAGCGTACCGTATCGGGCGCTTTCGCTGCGCGTCGACGGGATCGAGCAAGGAACGATCGCGAAGCGACTCGCTCTTCGTAACTCAGAATACCGCAATGAATAGAGAGACGGCGAGCGGACTCTCCCAGCGGGTCGCCCACGCCAGTACTCGCCCACACGTAGGTGAGCTTAACTTCCGTGTTCGGGATGGGTACGGGTGTTACCTCACCACTCTGGCCGTCTCACGCCGAGTCGCGGAATCGAACCGCGAGCAAACCAAGCTCGGTATGATCGAACCGTGTGAATAAGCGTAGTCCAGTTCGCACCTGGACCCGTTCGATACGGGTGCAGTGCAGAGATATCCGATTACCGGATGAATGATGGCTTCGGACTGTTAGTGCTCGCGGGCTCAACGCCTCGTTGCCTTGGCGCGTACACCCCGAGTCTATCTAACTCCTCTTCTACGAGTGTCCTCAACGGTACTTCGTTTCCGAGTGGGTTTCGAGCTTAGATGCGTTCAGCTCTTACCCCGTGTGGCGTGGCTGCCCGGCAATGCCCTCTCGGACAACCGGTACACCAGTGGCCACCAATCGTAGTTCCTCTCGTACTATACGATCGTTCTCGTCAAGTACCATAACACCCCCAATAGATAGCAGCCGACCTGTCTCACGACGGTCTAAACCCAGCTCACGACCTCCTTTAATAGGCGAACAACCTCACCCTTGCCCGCTTCTGCACGGGCAGGATGGAGGGAACCGACATCGAGGTAGCAAGCCACGCGGTCGATATGTGCTCTTGCGCGTGACGACTCTGTTATCCCTAAGGTAGCTTTTCTGTCAGCAACCTGGCCCATCAAGGACCATGGTTGGTTCGCTAAACCACGCTTTCGCGTCAGCGTCACTCGTTGGGAATGACACTGTCAGACTTCCGTTTGCTCTTGCGCTCTTCCTCGGGTTCCCGACCCGAGTGAGGAAATCTTGGGGCGCGCTCGATATCTTTTCGAGCGCGTACCGCCCCAGTCAAACTGCCCGGCTACCGGTGTCCTCCGCCAGGAGTGAGAGTCGCAGTCACTACCGGGTAGTGTTTCATGAGTGGCTCGGTGGCCCGCTAGCGCGGGTACCTGTGTAACGCCTCCTACCTACCCTGCACAGTAGCGACCACGTCTCAGCGACAGCCTGCAGTAAAGCTCTATAGGGTCTTCGCTTCCCCTTGGGGGTCTCCAGACTCCGCACTGGAACGTACAGTTCACCGGGTCCAACGTTGGGACAGTGGCGCTCTCGTTGATCCATTCATGCGAGTCGCTACTGAAGCGACAAGGTACTACGCTACCTTAAGAGGGTCATAGTTACCCCCGCCGTTGACGGGTCCTTCGTCCTCTTGTACGAGGTGTTCAGATACCCGCACTGGGCAGGATTCAGTGACCGTACGAGTCCTTGCGGATTTGCGGTCACCTGTGTTGTTACTAGACAGTCGGAGCGCCCGAGACACTGCGACCTGCCTCGCTTGAGGCAGGCATTCCTTATTGCGAACGTACGGAACTAACTTGCCGAATTCCCTAACGTCGGTTCTCCCGACAGGCCGTGCCTTGCTCTGGCAGAGTACCTGTGTCGGATCTCGGTACGGACATCGTGCTCCCTTTTCACGGGCTCCTGGTAACATCGACTTTCGCTATCTCGAGATTCGCTCGCTTCCTGCCGTTACGGCGTCCACGAACTTCCTCGATTCGACTGGGCGAAGGCCCAGCTCGATGGTTCCGGAAGCGTCGGTTTCACTGCACGATGGTGCTGGAATATTAACCAGCTGCCCTTTCGATCCCTGCGACTTACGAGGGACCTTAGGATCGACTAACCCTTGGCTGACTAACAGTGCCAAGGAACCCTTACTCTTCTGGCCGTCGGGGTTCACACCCGACTTTCGCTGCTACTATGACTAGGATTTTCGTCACTGAACGGTCCACGCGAGCTCTCGCCCGAGCTTCCACCCGTCCAGAGTGCCAACCTACGAGATCGCTGTCTTACCAGCGCCGCTAGGTCTCGGTGGTGGATTTGAGCCCCGATCATTTTCGGCGCCTCGAACCTCGGCCGGTAAGCTGTTACGCTTTTCTTAGAGGGTAGCTGCTTCTAAGCTCACCTCCCGGCTGTTTAGGGCTCGAGACTACCTTCAAATCGCACTTAATCCACACTTTGGGACCTTAACCCAGCTCTGGGTTGTTCCCCTCATGGTACCCAAGCTTACCCCGGGCACCGGACTCCCTTCGTCCACGGCGTGCGCACGTTCGGAGTTCGACAGAGAGGCCGACTCCTCTCGGAGGCGGGTCTCTCAATCGGTCGCTCTACCGCGCACACTACCTCGGAAGAGGTCATGCTTCGACATGTTTCGGTTGGAACCAGCTGTTGCCGAGTTCGATGGGCCTTTCACCCCTACTCTCGGGTCACGGGAGGGTATTGTAGGACACCACCCCTAACGGGCCTCCACGTGGCTTTCGCTACGCTTCACCCTGCCCCAGAGTAGATCACTCGGTTCCGGGTCGTATCCCTTCGACTCCCCGCGCTTGAACACGGTGGGCCTGGCAATGCTGCGCCCCTATCGGTTTCCCTACGCCTTCCTGGATGATCCAGTTAGACTCGCCAAAGAGATACACTCCCTAGTTCGTTTTTCAAAACGTACGACGGAACTTCGGCTCCCTCTTCGTCCTACTGGAGGCTCGCGCCTCGGTCGTTTTGAAGAGGGCCTTTCAAGCCCCGTCGCTCTATCGCCGACTGGTTTCATGCCCTATTGCACCGCCCTTCTCGGGGTGCTTTTCAGCGTTCGCTCACGCTACTTGTTCGCTATCGGTCTCGAGGAGTGTTTAGCCTTCGCGGTCGATGCCCGCGACATTCACGAGGGATATCCAACCCCCGCTACTCTCGAACTGGCGCACACTCTACTGAATCACGGTACGGGACTGTCGCCCTGTTTCGTGCTCTGTTCCAAGAGACTTCTCGTGATCTGTCGAGTGCTGGGAGCCAGCCGGTACACCACATGTCCTTGCGGATTCGGTTTGGGCTGTATCGCGTTCACTCGCGGTTACTTACGACATCGCAGTTGCTTTCTCTTCCTGTCCTTACTAAGATGTTTCAATTCAGGACGTTCCCCATTGCGCGAGGCAATTGCGGTGGGGATTCCCATTCGGAGATCCTCAGTTCTATGCTTCCATGCAGCTCCCTGAGGCTTATCGCAGCTTGGCACGTCCTTCTTCGGCACTCGAGCCGAGCAATCCATCAGCCGGCATAGTAGCCGTCTGTCGGTAATCGTCTATCGTCGTTCCACTGCAACCCGGATGAACGGGTCCAGTGGGTGCCTGGACTACGCTTACACACGGTCGTCAGTGCACGTCCCGTGGGTGACACGGGAGCGTACTCGGACCCTTCCCAGACGCGTTCTCACGGTCTGGTGCATCGATCGTTCTGGACTCCATCGTACTTCCGTCGGGCATATAACCCACACGGTTTCCTTCTGTCCGAGATGGACTCGCGGGGATTCGAACCCCGGGCATCCTCCTTGCAAAGGAGGCACTCTCCCACTGAGCTACGAGCCCTATGGAGCCTTGGTAGTTCTAAGGTGCCCGGTCGGAACCGGTGGCACCGAAACGGCGAAAGGTGGGTCTGCCCAGAGGGCAGATCCCGGTCAGTGGAGGTGATCCAGCCGCAGATTCCCCTACGGCTACCTTGTTACGACTTAAGCCCCCTTGCGGAGCCCAGATTCGACCTGTGAAACAGGCCTCATCCGGACCCCACTCGGGTGCTTTGACGGGCGGTGTGTGCAAGGAGCAGGGACGTATTCACCGCACTCTCCTGGAATGCGATTACTACCGAATCCAGCTTCATGCGGACGAGTTGCAGTCCGCAATCCGAACTACGACCGAGTTTCTGAGATTACCGCTCCCTCTCGGGGTGGGAACCCATTGTCTCGGCCATTGTAGCCCGCGTGTTGCCCAGCCCATTCGGGGCATACTGACCTACCGTTGCCCGTTCCTTCCTCCGCCTTGGCGGCGGCAGTCTCCCTAATGTACCCATCATCCTCAAGGGACATGCTGGCAATTAGGGACGCGGGTCTCGCTCGTTGCCTGACTTAACAGGACGCCTCACGGTACGAGCTGACGGCGGCCATGCACCACCTCTCTACGGCGTCGTGACGAGGTCATCAACCTGGCCGTCATCACCGTAGTCGGGGCTGGTAAGGTTACCGGCGTTGAGTCCAATTAAACCGCAGGCTCCTCCGGTTGTAGTGCTCCCCCGCCAATTCCTTTAAGTTTCATCCTTGCGGACGTACTTCCCAGGCGGTTCACTTAGCGGCTTCCCTGCGGCACAACACTCACTCGTAGTGAGTGTCACACCTAGTGAACATCGTTTACGGCTGGGACTACCCGGGTATCTAATCCGGTTCGAGACCCCAGCTTTCGTCCCTCACTGTCGGATCAGTCCTCTCGAGGTGCTTTCGCCATCGGCGGTCCGTTCAGGATTACGGGATTTCACTCCTACCCCGAACGTACCCCTCGAGCCTTCCTGTCCCAAGCCGAACAGTTTCCGCCGGACGCCCACCCGTTAAGCGGGTGGATTTCCCGACGGACTTGCACGGCCAGCTACGGACGCTTTAGGCCCAATAAAATCGGTCATCACTCGAGCTGCCGGTATTACCGCGGCGGCTGGCACCGGTCTTGCCCAGCTCTTGTTCCTGAACCTCCCTACGGTTCAGAAAAGAAAGGGCGATATGCCCTTTCACTCGGGGTCCCCTTATCGCACTGGCGTGCAGTGTAAAGGTTTCGCGCCTGCTGCGCCCCGTAGGGCCCGGAATCTTGTCTCAGATTCCGTCTCCGGGCTCTTGCTCTCACAACCCGTACCGATTATCGGCACGGTGGGCCGTTACCCCACCGTCTACCTAATCGGCCGCAGCCACATCCTACAGCGCCGGAGCGTTTGAGCGTCGACGTGTTCAAACAGTCAACGCGTATCGGGAGTTAGCCTCAGTTTCCCGAGGTTGTTCCCGTCTGTAGGGTAGTTTGGCCACGTGTTACTGAGCTATACGCCGCGGGTCTAACCCGCGCGACTAGCATGGCTAAATCGGACCCCGATAGCAATGACCTCCGGCAGGATCAACCGGAATGTGTACGTGCATAACGCACGTGGGTTTGGCGGGTCGGATCACACAATGTGATCGTTACCAATCTGGTCTTGCGTATCGGTTACCGTTCGCTGCCCGCCGGCCGAACCGGGGGACACCGAACTACCAAGGCTCGCATCAGATACCGTCCTATGGCGGACCACGGTGGCGGAATCCTCATCCGTCGCGGACGGCGATTCGCCGAGTCGAACTCGGCACGAACCTCGCCGCCCTCTGCGTATTCCTTCCGAGTGCCCGTTTCCACTTAAGGGCGTCGGATCGTACCGGGCTCGCACCGAGCGAGCCCGGGTGTCACCGGGGGCGACCGCCCCGGCGACCTTCGCATTAGGTTCGATGGGAGGTAACTACTTAACCCCGTCGGAGTATCGACGCCACGTCATGCGGTTTCACGAGTGGATCGTTCACACGGGCACACGACGACGCTGGCGCTGTGGAGGTAGATATGGCGCGGCAGGAGGGCGGCCGGTCATCCCCGCGCTCGTACGGAGTCGGACCGCGTGGTACCGCGCGTCGGGTCGTTGCGACGCGGGGAGTGATACGCCTGTCGGGTCTACTCGTCGAGGTGCTCGATCCCCTGCTTGGAGACGTTCGCCTCGGTGATGACCTCGGGCATCCAGTCGGGTTTGTTCTCGGGGGCCTCCTCCTCCCACGCCCAGCCCTCGTAGATGTGGACCTTGTCCGTCCCCTTCTCCCGGAGCTCGATCGGGACGCGGTCGGCCGAGTCCTCGGAGTTGGCAGGCTCGAGCCGTCGAGCCGCCTTCAGCGCCGCCTGTCGCGGCGTGTTACCGGAGAACACGCTGTCCTCGTCGTCCTCTTCCCGAAGCGCGAAGTTCCGCTTACCGTCTTCTCGTACCATGGTTTCTCTCCATGCGGGTGGTACACAGGGTCCGATATAAAAATATCGGGGCAAACGACCCACTCGACCGGGGCATTTATATACCCGAACGATGAGATCGTTTCCTGATGATCGAAATAAAGGCGAAATCCACCCGACAGAGGCTCGGGCGCGCCGCGCGGGGAGACAACACTTTAGTACCGGCTGAAGCCAAACGGGGATAGACAGACCAGATGGTCCGCAAGAAGAAGCTCAGCCCGAGCGGGGCCAAAGACGAGAACGGCGAGTACCACAACGTCCACGTGAACCTCCACGAGGACGAGCTCGAGGTCGCCGGCATGGAGATCGGCGAGGAGGTGTTCGTGCGCGTCCGCGACGGGAAGATCATCATCCAGTCCGCCGACGCCGAGGACGTCGAACACGACTTCTGAGGGTCAGATGCAGCTCTACGACGCCGCGAAACCGATCCTGTTCTCGCTACCGCCAGAAACTGCCCACGCACTCGTGAGCCGCGGGCTCGAGGCCGTCCAGGGGACGCCGGCTGAGGGCCTGCTGCGCGACCGCTACGTCGTCGACGACGACCGACTCACGACCGAGGCGTTCGGCCTGCGCTTCCCCAACCCGGTCGGCGTCGCCGCCGGCTTCGACAAGAACGCCCGCATCCCCCGCGCCCTCGCCGCCATCGGCTTCGGTCACGTCGAGGTCGGCGGCGTCACCGCCGAAGCCCAGGGGGGGAACCCGCGCCCGCGGATGTTCCGCCTGCGCCCGGACCGCGCGCTGATCAACCGGATGGGGTTCAACAACGAGGGCGCCGACGCCGTCGGCGAACGGCTCGACGACACCGCGCTCCCGCACGTCCCCGTCGGCGTCAACCTCGGCAAGTCGAAGTCGACGCCACTCGAGGAGGCGCCGGCGGACTACCGCTACACGTACGAGCGTGTCGCGGACGCCGCGGACTACTTCGTCATCAACGTCTCCAGCCCCAACACGCCCGGCCTGCGCTCGCTCCAGAACCGCGACGCGCTGGAGGCGATCGTCGACGAGCTTCAGGACGCCGGCGCCGCCCCGCTGCTCGTCAAGCTTTCGCCGGACCTCCCCGGCCCCGCCATCGAGGAGTCCCTCGAAGTGGTCGCCGCGAAGGATCTCGACGGCGTCGTCGTCGCCAACACGACGACTGAACGCCCCGAGAGCCTCCACTCCCCCAACCAGGCCGAGCCGGGCGGCCTCTCGGGCGACCCGATCGAGGAGCGCTCGACGGGCCTCGTCGGCTTCGTGGCGGAGCGTACCCACGTCCCCGTCGTCGGCGTCGGCGGCGTCAGCAGTGCCGAAGGCGCCTATCGGAAGATCCGTGCGGGCGCGGACGTGGTCCAACTGTACACGGGCCTCGTCTACGAGGGGCCCGCCCTCGCCCGCGAGATCAACGAGGGGCTGCTCGACCTGCTCGAGGCGGACGGGTTCGACCACGTCTCCGAGGCCGTCGGCGTCGACCTGTAGAAAGAAGTCGTTTCGCGAGCCGTCTTACGCCTGCACGATCACGAGCGCGCCGTCGGCTTCGAGCATCTCACCCTCGCCGGTGTACTGGCGCTCGCGTTCGACGGTGAACTCCTCCGGGGCGAGTTCGTGGCCTGCGACCCGGAGGGTGTCGCCGTCGTCGTCGATATCGTACTCGCCGTTCTCGATGCCAGCCTCGATGTCGGGCACGTCGCCGCCGTACTCCGGCCCGACGACCGAGTAGTCGAGGTCGATGCCCGTGACGACCGACTCGACCTGTGGCTCCGTCTCGAGCGTCTCGAGCGTGCCGACGTGCATCACGTTCCGGATGTCGCTCTCGAACCCGCCGATCTCGCCGTACACCGACACCGTGTCGAGTTCGGCGTTCAGCGGGAGCTGGCGCTCGCTCTTGTAGCGCCGGAGCGCGCCGACGACCGCCATCGCGGTCTCGCCGGCCTCGTGGTCGGCGTCGATCCCGGTCGGTTCGGGCCAGGAGGTGCGGTGGACGCTCTCGAACCCGCCGTCGGAGGTGCTCGCGGCTTCGCCGCTCGCATCCGGGGCGCGTCGCGCCTCGCCGTACATCTCCTGCCAGATCTCCTCGGTGATGTGGGCGAGCATCGGCGCGAACAGCTTGAGGAACCGCCGGTGGGCGACCGCGAGCGTGTACTTCGCGGAGTCAGCATCGGAAGCGGACGCTTCCGATTGGCCGGCGGGAGCTTCGCTCCCGCCAACATCGTCCTCCTCGCGGACACGCTGTTTGGCGATCTCGAGGTAGTCGTCACAGAACGTCCCCCAGAAGAAGCTCCGGAGGCTGTCCCGCGCCTTCGAGAACTCCCGGTTCTCGAGCTTCTCCCGGACGAACTCGGCCTCGCCGTCGAGTTCGGCCAGCAGCCAGCGGTCCAGCGCCGAGAGGTCCGCCGGCGCCATCTCGGGTGGCGTCTCGGGCGTCAGCGAGTCGACCAGCTTCGAGGCGTTCCAGAGCTTCTGAAGCAGCTTCTCGCCGGCGCGCAGCCCCTTCTCCTGGTAGGGGAGGTCGTCGCCGATGGCGCTCCCGGCGGCCCAGAACCGCGCGGCGTCGACGGGGAACTGCGATTTGACCTCCTGGGGCGAGACGACGTTGCCCTTCGACTTGGACATCTTCTTGCGGTTCTCGTCGAGCACCATCCCGTTGATCATCACCGAGTCGAACGGCACCTCGCCGGTGTGCTCGTAGCACTTCACGAGCGTGTGGAACAGCCAGAACGAGATGATGTCGTGGCCCTGCGACCGGAGATCCATCGGGAACAGCTCCGGGTTCTCCATCGTGTACTCCCCGGCTGCCTCGTCCCAGTCCCAGCCGGCGTTGATCAGCGGCGTCAGGCTGGAGGTGGCCCACGTGTCGAACACGTCGTCCTCCGGGACGAACTCGTCGTGCCCACACGCGGGACAGGCGTCGACCGGCGGGTCGTCAGAGAGCGGGTCGACGGGCAGGTCGGCTTTCTCGGCGATGATCTCCTCGTCGCAGTCCGCACAGTACCACACCGGGAACGGGATCCCCGAGGAGCGCTGTCGGGAGATACACCAGTCCCACTGGAGTCCCTCGATCCAGTGTTTGTACCGCGAGAACATCTTCTCGGGGAACCAGTCCATCTCGCGGCCGGCCTCGAGATACTCCTCGGTGCTGTCGAGCAGTTCGACGTACCACTGGTCGGCGACGAGGAACTCGACGCCGACGCCACAGCGCTCGTGGACGTTGACGGTGTGAGTGATCGCGCGGCGGTCGAGCAGCGCGCCCGCGTCCTCCAGATCGGCGACGATCGCCTCCCCAGCGTCCGCGGCGGCCAGCCCCTCGTACTCGCCGGCGACGTCGGTCATGTGGCCCGACTCGTCGATGGCGACCCGGAGGTCCAGATCGTGGGCCTGGTACCACTCGATGTCGGTCTGGTCGCCGAACGTACAGCACATCACGATCCCCGAACCGGTTTCCATGTCGACGCGGTCGTCCTCGATGATGGGCACCTCGTGGCCGAACAGCGGGATGCGGGCCTCCTCCCCGACGAGATGCTGGTTCTCCTCGTCGTCGGGGTGGACGAACACCGCGACACAGGCCGGGAGGAGTTCGGGCCGGGTCGTGGAGATTGTGAACTCCTCCTGGCCGGCCGACTCCGGGTCGACCACGTCGAAGCTGATGTCGTGGAAGTGGCTGTCCTGCTCGTCGTCCTCGGTCTCGACCTGCGAGATCGCCGTCTCACACTCCGGACACCAGATCGCCGGCGCGCGCTGGCGGTACTCCTTCCCCTGCTCGTACAGGTCGACGAAGGAGAGCTGGGAGATACGCTGGACGCGGGGTTCGATCGTGCGGTAGGTGTTGTCCCAGTTGATCGAGAAGCCGAAGGACTGCATGTTCTCGGTGAACTCGTCCTCGTACTGGGCACAGACCTCCCGACATTTCTGCTGGAACTCCCGGCGGGAGAACTCCTGGTGGCGGATGTCAAGTTCGCGTTCGGTGAGGCGCTCGGAGGCGATCCCGTTGTCGTCGTAGCCGAACGGGTAGTACACCGCCTCGCCCTGCATCCGGTTGAACCGGGCGACGATGTCCCGCAACACCTCACCGTACACGTGGCCCCAGTGGAGGCTCCCCGACACCGTCGGCGGCGGCGTGTCGATGGAGAACGCCGTGTTCGGGTCGTCTGCCTCGCCCCCGCGGTAGGCGTAGGTGTCCTCCTCGAGCCACCGGTCCTGCCACTTCTCCTCGACGGCGTCGGCGTCGTACGGGCCACTGGGCATGTTGGGTGAACGTTCCCGTGAGCGCCTGTTAAAGAACTCGGTCCTGTAGGTGCGCGTCAGCCGGAACCGGGGCGACGCTCCCACCCGGAGCGAACGCCGAACGGAACCGAAACGACGATCAACCGACACGCGAACGCGCAACGCATGCAGACGTGGCTCTCCCTCGAGTACGACCACGCCGAGACGCTCTCGCTCGGGGACGACGAAATCCGGACCCCGGACGCGCTGGTCGAGGAGTTCCTCCGGCGCCACTCGGAGCCGGGCGACGCCGTCCTCGACCCGTTCGCGGGGTACGGGACGACGCTCACCGTCGCCGAACGCCTCGACAGGGTTCCCTACGGCGTCGAGTACGAGCCGGAACGAGTCGAGCACGTCCGCGGGCGAGTCGATCACCCGGAGCACGTTCGGCAGGGCGACGCCCGCGAACTCGACCCCTCAGGGTTCCCGGACTGTGCGATCTGTTTCACCTCGCCGCCGTTCATGGAGCGGACCGACGACCGCAACCCCTTCGAGAACTACGCGGGCGAGAGTAGCTACGACCAGTACCTCGACGACATCGAGACGGTGTTCGCCCGGGTCGACGAGACGCTGGAGCCGGCCAGCACCGTCGTCGTCGACGTGTCCAACATGAAGTATCAGGGACGAGTGACCACGCTGGCGTGGGATATCGCCGACCGCCTCGCCGACGTGTTCGCGTTCGACGGCGAGGTCGTCGTCGGCTGGGACGATCCCGACGCCGCCGAGGACGAAGACCAGTTCGGCTACGGCTACGACCACTCCTACGCGCTGGTGTTCTCGAAAACCGAGGACTGAAAGAGAACGGACGGAAATCAGTCCGCGAGCGCGTCCAGCCGGAACTCGAACGCCGCCACCGGCACCTCGAGGTCGCGCTCGACCAGCACCTCGGGGTGGACCTCGCCGATCACGCCGACCGACTCGCCGTCGATCTCCACCTCCGCGGCACGGCCGTCGATGAACGTCGGATGGTCGGTCGCGGGCGTCTCGAGACGCACGTCGAACTCCGAGACGAGCGCCTGCAGCTTCCCTTTGATGTCCTCGTACGTCGCGTCCGTGCGCGCGATTGCGGCCGCGACCGTGCGGTGTTCCGCGACGTGGGTGTTCTCCCCGTCGTCGCGCTCGGCGACGAACCCCACCTCCGCGAGCTCCTGCGGGTAGCGCCGGTGGGTGTTGTTCTCCAGGACGTGCATGACCGAAGGCAGCGCCCACGTCCGGAGCTGGGTGTAGTCCTCGCTGTAGGCGCTGGTGACGTTCACCGCCTCGCCGCCGCCCAGCACGTCGCTGCCCTCCTCGACGTTCATGCGCTCGTAGTTCTCCGCGGGCGAGGAGAGATGGAAGTTCAGCAGGTCCTCGAACCCGAGGCCGACGAGCGCGGTCCGGGTGGCGCGCTCCAGTCGGCTGCGTTCGTGGCGGCCGCCGATGGTGCCGATGTCCGGGTACTCGGGTTCGAGGTCGCCGAACCCGTACGCGCGGCCCACGTCGTCGACGAGGTCCATCGGGTGAAGCACGTCGGTTCGGTACGGCGGGATCTCCACCTCGTACGTCGTCTCATCACCAAGATTAGTGGTCGCGTCCAGCCCGGAACGCTCGAACAGGTCCACCACTTCCTCCATCTCCAGTTCGATCCCGAGCGTGGTCTCGATCTGATCGTGTGAGACCGTCTTCTCCCGGGTGTCGAGGTCGGGCCGGACGAGGTGGTCGCCGGCGTGCTCGCCGGCCGCCTCGTCGTCGTACACCACATCGACTTCCTCCAGCGTCGCGCCGCGGGCGTCGAGCGCGTAGCAGATGATCGCGAGCATTCGGTCGATCGTCCACTGGTCGGTGCCGGTGAGTTCGACCAACAGTTCCCGGGAGTCGGTCGACACCTCGGTGCGCTGGCCGTTGATGACGGGCGGGAACGAGAACAGCCCCAGTTCGTCGTAGATAGCGGGGTAGCGCCCGTACTCGCTCACGAGGTCGGCGTACTCCTCGCCGGTCGCGTGGTCGGTCAGCACCTCGGCGGGGGTCATCCCCCGGTCGGCGTCCAGCGGGACGAACTCGTCGCCCTCGGGGTCGATCCCCCGGTAGGTGATCGTCGGGCCGCCCACGTCGGTCGGTCCCTCGTCGCCGCCGACGGGGGTGAGATCCTCCGGCGGTTCGAGCTCGTTCTCCTCGCCGATCTCGCGCTGCTCGACGCGTTCGCCCTTGAGCATCGCGAGGTCGTGGATGCCGATGGCGCCCTTCGCGCGCTTGCGCCCCATCGTCGCGTGGAGCTTCTCCTGCAGCTGGATCAGCGAGTCGAGCGCGTCCTCGTCCAAGTCCACCCCGCGCACGACCGCGCCCGCGACGTACGGGCGCTCGACGGGCACGGAGGGGTCGACCTCGATCGTCCACTCGGCGTCGTTGGTGTTCGGGACGTCGACCCCGCGGTCGTCGCCGTAGTGGTAGCGAAGCGACCGGGCGACGCCCTCGACGGAGAGCCGGTCGAGTCGGTCGGGCGCGAACTCGAACTGGAGGTCGCCGTCCTCGGTCTCGCCCTCGAACTCGAGGCCGAGGCCGAACAGGTCCTCTTTGAGCTGGTCGTCCTCTTTCTCCTCGTGGCCGGTGAGCCGGCGCAGTTCGTCAGTGTCGATATCGACGACGGGCATCAGTAGATCACCTCCGCGTTCCGCAGGAACTCCAAGTCCGCGAGCGTGCCGTGCAGGTCGCGGATGTCTTCGGCGCCGGTGTACAGCATCGCCAGTCGCTCCAGCGCGAGCCCCCAGGCCATCACGTCACAGTCGACGCCCAGCGGGGAGAGCACCTCCTCCCGGAAGATGCCGGAGTTGCCGATCTCGATCAGCTCGCCGGTCTCGGGGTGGCGGCCGAACAGCTCGAAGCTCGGCTCCGTGTAGGGGTTGTAGTGGGGTTTGAACTGCACGTCCGTGATCCCGAACTGCTCGTAGAACTCCTCGAAGGTGCCCATCAGGTCCCGCACCGAGAGGTCCTCGGCCATCACCCACCCCTCGATCTGGAAGAACTCGAGCAGGTGGGTCGCGTCGATGGTGTCGTTGCGGTACGCCTTCTGCACCGAGAAGTAGCGCTGGGGCGGTTCGAGGTCGCCCTCGGCCTCGCCGGAGAGGTACCGCATCGAGAGCGAGGTGGTGTGGCCCCGGAGCGCCACCTCACGCGCGAAGTCTTCACTCCACGGCGAGTGGTAGCCGTCGCCGTCCGGGCCGACGCCCTCGCGGTGGGCGTTCTCGACGGCCCGGAGGAGATCCTCGGGGAGCTCCTCGATCGGATCGACGTCCAGCGCGAACCGGTCCCAGTGGGTACGCGCGGGGTGGTCCTGTGGCATGAACAGCGCGTCGTTGATCCAGAAGTCCGCGTCGGCGTGGGGGCCGTCCATCTCCTGGAACCCCATGCCGACGAGCACGTCCTTCACGCGCTCGCTGGCCTGCCGGAGCACGTGGACCTTCCCCGCCTCGGACTCGGTGGCGTCGGCCTCGACGTTGTAGTCGGTGAACTCCACCTCCTGCCACTCGCCGGAGGTGAGCATCTCGGGGGTGAGTCGGTCGGCGGTCTCGGCGGTTTCGACGCCGGCCATCAGCGCGTCGACGCCCTGATCGGTCAACTGCACGAGGCGGACGGTGTGCTCCTCGAGCTCGATCAGCCCGCGCTCCTCGAGGCGGTCGAGGAGATCCTCGTCGTCAACCGCCTCGCCGGTGTCGATCCGTTCGAGTGCAGCGAGTTCGGCGTCGGCGTCGGGGTCGACGTCGGGGTTGGCGCTGACCTCGCCGCTGTCGATCTCGCCGTAGCCTTTGCGGGCGAAGTTCGACAGCGCGATGTCGACCGCCGGCCCTTCGAGACCGGCGGCGCCGATGACCTGCCCCATCGCGACGGGTTCGTCGCGGGCGCCGGCCTCGACGGCCGCGCGGTAGAGCCGGACTTCTGGCAGGCCCTCAGTGAGGTACGTCTCGGCCTCCTCGGTGATCGAGACCGTCGTCTCGGTCTCGCTCTCGACTTCGAGGAGGCCCTCCTCCTCCAGTTCGAAGACGGCAGTCCGGGCTGCCGCCTCGTCGATCCCCGCCTCTGCGGCGAGGTCGGGGATCGGCTGTGCGTCGGTCGCGCTCGCGGCCTCCAGGGCCGCGACCTGTCGTTCCGGGAGTCGCATGTGGTGGGTGGTGTGGATTGGTGGTCGCCCCGGCGTCGTCGCTCCGGGTGTGGTGCTGCCCGCTCGGTCGGTTTCGCCCGATCCGCACGGCGCCGGGCTCCGCCGACCGATCAGGCGAAGAAGAACCCGACCCCGCGACCGTCGGCTGCGTGGCGGTGCGTCCGGGCGGCGGTGTCGGGCGCCATACGCGGAGGAACCCCCCGAGCGCGCAAAAAGGTTCCGTGAGTGGGCTGGATTCAGTGGTGGATAGCGTCGGTTCGACTTGGGAGGGCTCGGTTACGGAGTCGACTGCTGTGACAGCTACTGTGATCGCGACCGCGACGGCATCCCCATCGTTGGCTACTGGAACCGCGACCGCAACAGCATCTCGAAGCATGACCACTTGCGACCGCGAAGTGCCGGGCACGAGGCCCGGCACAGCATGGACTCCCCACCCCTCCCCCCGCGCCGGCGACGATTCGCCGGCGCGCGGCGTCCACCGCTACCGCACCGCTGCCGCTGTCGGCGCGAAGCGCGAGCGCCTCCGTGCGCGAGTCGAGCGCGAGGGACGAGCGACCGTAGGGAGCGAGTCGGCTGGGGAGGTTCGTGGGCTATGCGGGGCGGTTGCGGTCACAAGTGGACATGCTCACTCCGCGGTCCTGTTCGCGGTCGGGACACCGAACGCCGCAGTGCCGTTCGCGGCCGCACCGTCAACGCGACGTCAAAAGAACGATCCCGACGAGAAATCCCGACCTAAACCGCGTCGTCTTCCTCACGCCCACCCAACCCACGCCGATCACTCGACAGGTCGATATCCACGTCCTCGAGCAACTCCTTCGCCTCCTCCCGTTTCTCCTGGTGCTCCTCGAGGAACTCCTTCATCAGCTCCGCGGCCTGCTCCTTACAGCCGCCACAGAGACGTTCGCCGCCGGCGCACTCCTCGTACACCCGGGTCGCGAACTCGTCGTCGCCCTCCGCGAGCAGGTAGGCGTACAGTTCGTACACCGGGCACTCGTCCGGTTTCCCGCCCAGCTCGCGCTGCTCCTCGGCGGTCGTCCGGCCGCCCGTCGCGGCGGATTTCACCTTCTCGTACCCCTCCTCCGGGTCGTCGAGCAGCGAGATGTGGGAGGCCGGGATCGAGGAGGACATCTTCCCGCCCGTCAGTCCGGTCATGAAGCGGTGGTAGATCGACGACGGCGCCTCGAACCCGTAGCCGTCGTGCTCGATCTCGACTTTCTGGGCCAGATCCGCGGCCTCCTCGCGATCGAGGTCGAAGCTGTCGATATGGGCCTCGTAGCGCCGCTTCTCGCCCGGGATCTCTTCTATCAGCGTGTCGAACGCCGCCTCGCTGGCGTTGCGGTCGAGGAAGCGAACGCGCGGGCGGATCGGCTCCTTCCCGCCGTTCTCCAGTTTCTCGTGGAGCGACTCGCGGGTGGCGGTGTCCGCATCACCGATCGCGAACTCCGCGAGGTGTTTCGCCGCATCCTCACACCGCAGGTCGTCGGTGTCGACGCCGTCGTCCGACTCCAGCGCGTCGTACAGGTCCCGGAACAGCGCCCGCTCGTCGTCGTCCAGTTCGAAGGAGGCGAACGCCTCGGTCACCTTGAAGTAGCGCATCCGCGCGGCGGCGTCGCGGGCGAAGCGGACGTGCGGGTCCTGGTCCGGCCCGACGGGGATCACCGTCGGCATCGGCTCGTCGAGTTGCGGGTAGAGGATGTCCGCCAACTGCGTCACGACCGACTGCATGTGGCTGACGTTCGTCTCGCCGCCGAACCCGTAGATCGCCTCGAACTCCGAGAAGTTCGTGGTCGAGCCGATCTCGAAGGCGAGATCCTGCAGGGGGCGGTTGTCCGACTGGCGGTAGAGCTCCCCCTCCTCGGGGTCGAACCCCAGCGCGATGAAGGAGAGCAGGTAGCTCCGGGCGTGCTCGTCGATCTCGTCCCACGACATTCCGCGGGCGGAGTGGGCCTCCAGGTCGGCGATCAGCCCGTACACCTCGCCTCCCTGCTGTTGGTGCCAGATCAGTTCGTCGAACACCATCTTGTGGCCGATGTGGGGGTCGCCCGTCGGCATGAACCCCGACAGCGCCGCGAACGGCTCGTCGTTCGCCATCGCCTCGGCCACGCGCTCGTACTTGCGGTGGCCGAAGATGGCGCCCCGGCGCATCAGGTAATGGGGCTCCGGCACCTCTTCGGCGTCGAACTCCTCGATCCCGAACTGCTCGAACAGCTTCCGGTAGTCCTCGATGGTCGAGGACCCCCACGGGTCGAGGGCGACGTCGTCGCTCGATACGCTGTCGGTGCCCCCGTCGGTCTTCGGTGTGGGTTGGTCCTCGGTCATCGGTGGTCCTCGCCGCTGCTCACGGCGTGATTCGCTCGACGCAGAGCCAATCTATCTCTCCTGTCGGCTCGGTCAGCGCAAAAACCATTCGCTTGCGAACCCCGCCCGCGAGCCGCACGTCCAGCGACAGCTCCCGGGGGAGGAACTCGTGGCTCGGCTCGACCACCCGGACCAGCTTGTCCGAGTGGCCCAGATCCGACACGCCGTCGAACGACTCGTACACCCGGAAGTCCGCGCCGAACTTGAATCCGGATTTGGGCACCACGCCCGCCTCCCGCAGCGACTCGTACGCCGCGTAGCGCCGGCGGAACCGCTCGCCCTCGATCGCTTCTGCGTGGCCCTGCACGGTCGCGAGATCCACGGGGAGGCAGTCCCGCTCGGCGAGGTAGGCGGCCTCCAGCAGCGAGAGCTGGAGCGGCCCCGAGTCCGCGTTGCGGCCGGCCAGCCGCTGGCCGAAGAAGCCGCCCTCGTACAGCGATTCCGGCGGTTCCCACACCAGCAATCGGTCGTCCATCAGCGTCGCGTCGAGGGAGTCGGGCAGCTGCGGGTCGGCAGTACCCGACGGCGAGAGCCACTCCGTGCCGAAGTAGGTGAGTTCGCCGTCCTCGTCGACGACCGCGAGCACGTGTTCGTCGATGCTCGCCGCCGACAGCGGCGCGCGCTCGCCCACGACCCGGAGCCGGTAGGCGATCTCGTCGTCGCTCGGCCCCTTCCCGCGCGGGTAGACCACGAAGTCCGTCTCGTCGTCGACGCCCTCGTCGACCCAGCCGTCGCGGGCCGGCGAAAGGTAGAAGCCGCGATCGCGGAGGTCCTTGTACACGACGAACGCGAGCACGGCGTCGGTCCGAGTCAGGAACTCACGAAACCCCAGTCGTTCGCCGTCCTCACTCGTGACCGCGTCGACGTCGCCGCGATAGAGCAGGTGGGCGGCCTCGACCGGCGCGAGATCCAGGTCGCTCCCGCCGGCCGGGCGGCCGTACCCCCCGGAGTCGTAGAACCGCTGTCTTGCGTCGCCCGAGAGCCGGACCACGCCGTCGCGAAGCGTCCCGTCCATGGAGCCACGTCCCGGGCCGTCGGGTATAGGGACTGTGGTCGGCCCCGATCACGGGCCGGCGCAGCCGTCGACCATCCCCTCCCGATACCGATCGCACGTGCCGTCCAGACACCGCCTCCCGGCCGCGGTCTCGAACACGGGCAGCCCGCAGGGACACTCCCCGACCGCCTCGCCCGCCGGGATGGAGAACGTCGTCTCGCAGTCCGGGTAGGCGTCACAGCCGAGGAACGGCCGGTTGCCGCGGCTCACCACCGAGAGCGGCTCGCCGCAGTCCGGACAGTCCCACCGGCCGTCGAGCGCCTCGGCGACGGCGTCGGCCAGCGAGTCACAGCGCCAGTCGACACAGAGCTCCAGGGTCTCGCCGCGTTCGACGCGCATCATCGGGAGCCCACAGTCGTCGCAGGTCTCGTCGAGCACCGTCGCACCCGCAGGAAGCCCGTAGGCCGCGTCACAGCCCAGACAGGTCACCTCCCCGCTCGCGCGCACCAGCGCGTCGCCGCAGTCGGGACACTCCCCCAGCGGCACGCCGGCCTCGCTCGCGGGGTACTCCTGACGCCCCGTCGGCGCCTCGGAGACCACGCGCAGCGTCTGCTCGCCGCTGCGAGCCGTGAGCGCGAAGGAGTCGCCCTCCGTCTCGGTTGTCAGTTCCTCCGCGCGAGTGAGCCACGCCACGGGCTGGTAGCCGCCGGCGTCGTGGACCAGCACGGTGCGGTCCGGCTTCACCACGACCACCACGTACCCGCGCTGGGTGCGCTCGCGCTCGCCCTCGAACTCGATCGTGCAGTCGCCCGCGAACAGTCGGATCCGTTCGGTCACGCGCGGAGTGGTCCCGGCATCGGCCTTGAGCGTCGGCGCGAAACCCCAAACACGATGGCGCGAGCAACGGTACGGCACCCATGGACGCGCTGCTGTTCGACATGGACGGGGTCGTCGTCGACTCCGAGACGTACTGGCACCCCGCCGAGCGGGAGGAGCTGCTCCCGCAGGTGCTCGACGGCGAGCTGCCCGATCTCGACGAGATCACGGGGATGCCGTACCGCGAAATCTACGACTACCTCGACGCGAACTACGGGACGCGGGTCTCGAAAGCCGAGTTCGTCGACCTGTACGACGAGGCGGCCGAGACCGTCTACCGCGAGAAGGTCGACCTGCTCGACTGCTTCCCCGCGGTTCGGGCGGCGGCCCGCGACGCCGGGGTTCCGGTCGGCCTCGTCTCCTCCTCGCCGCCGACGTGGATGGGGTACGTGCTCGACCGCTTCGACCTCGAGTTCGACCTCGTTCTCTCGAACGACGAGGTCGACGGACCGGGGAAGCCCGAACCGGCGATCTACGAGGCGGCCGCCGACCGCCTCGACGTCGATCCGGCGGATTGTGTGGCTATCGAGGACTCACGGAACGGCACGCTCGCGGCCGACCGGGCGGGAACGACGGTGATCGGCTACCGCGTCGACCACAACGCGGAGACGGACCTCTCGGCGTGTGACGTGGTCTGTGCGGGGAGTGCGGAACTGCGGGAAGAACTGCTCGGGCGGCTTGCGGGCTGAACGCCGTCGCCTCAGGCCTGTGCCTTCTCCTCGAACGTCTCGCGGACCTTCTCGATCTTCGGCTGGGCGTGTATCGAACAGTAGGCGTCGTCGGGGTTTTTCTCGAAGAAAGCCGGTGTTGCCTACCAAAATACTTTATCGCTGGCCGCCCGTGGTGAGAGTATGGCGCGGGACTACCCCCAGCAGTACGCCGACACAAGGAGTCGTGTGAAGGAACATCGGAACGGCGGGACCTACGAAGTGTGGAACGGGCGTGAAGAGTATTTCCCGCCCTACGAGGACCCCGACGACGCCGACCGGATTCTCCAAATGGCGAACGCCTACGAGCAGGACAATATGCTGGAGGATACTCCGGAGGGGCAAAAGAGCAAGTCGCCGACGACCCTGAAGAACTACCTTTCTGCTCTGAAGAAGATTGCTCCCCACGTGGCGTTTACTGACACGTCTGCAGACGAGCTTAACGCGCTTATGCAGGCGTTCTTTGACGGCGACGTGGAGAACGTCAAGGACGGCGGACTGTCCAAAGGGACGCTTCGTGTGTACCAGAACGCCCTTCGACAGTTCTACTACGTCTTTGATGACGCCGGAGTAGATCCCGAGAACATCAAGATGTTCACGACCGAAGAGAAGGGGGTCGACCCGGCGGAGATGCTGGAGCGGGACGAGATTCAGGCAATTCGAGAAGCAGCCAACTGTATGCGTGACAAGGCGCTGTTTGACTTTCTCCTTTACACCGGCCAGCGAAACACCGCCACGCGGACCCTCCGGATCAAGGACTTGGACTTGGAAAACGACCGATTCAGGCTAAACGAAGACGTAGAGGGACTGAAGGCAGCCGAGGAAAACGGCAAGTGGCGTGACCTACTCCTGTCGTCGGCGACGGTAAAGCAATACCTCGAAACTGAACACCCGGCCCCGAACGACGGTGACGCCTACGTGTTCGTCGGGCGGCCGAAGTTCGCCGGTCCCGACCCGCATACGATGTTAGATCCCACGACTATCGGGGCGATTGTGGGGCGTCTGTCCAAGCGGGCGGCCGAAGAGGTGCCGTCAATCGAGAGCAAACCCACCCACCCCCACGCACTCCGGCATAACTTCGTGACAATCGCACTCCGGCGCGGGATGGATGAATCCGCAATCAAACACCAAATCGGCCACGCGCCGGAGAGTTCCGTAATGGAAAGCACCTACAGCCACCTGAAGGATAGCGACCATATCCGTGAAGCGCGGGACGCTTTCGACTTGGAAACGGAAGATCCCGAGAGCGAGCTAACTCCTGAGGTATGCCCGAGGTGTGGTGATAGTCCGCCGGCGAACGCGAAGCTTTGCCCGTGGTGTGGGCTGGAGTTCACGCCGGACGCCAAGAAAGCGATGGAAGAGGCGGACGAACAAGTCCGTGACTCCTACCAAGAGGCGGAGGACATGGAACAGGTGGAGAAGGTGCAAGTGCTCGATGAACTGCTGGAAGAAGCGGATGAGGACCCCGACCTAAAGGCGAAGGTCATTGAGAAGCTGAACGAATAGCTCTTCCTCTTGCTTTATGTCCTATCTGTCCACTATCCTATGGCACCGGAAACTTAAATACGCTAGCGAATGATAGAGTAGAACGTAACACACCCCGGACCTCCACCCAACGGCGTTCGCTCCTTTCTTTTGGTAAATAGTCAGGGCCACACCTATCCTGACTTGTTCGTGGAGGCGGGATGAGGTCCGCCCCTTCGTCTGAACGTCCGGCAAACCGGGACACCTCCCCACTACGGGCTATAGGTGATGCCGTGGAGTAGAACCCACGAAACCGTGTGATAAGTTCGGAAGGAAAGTGGTGTTGTATCGCAGGTGCCACATGACGGTTGTGGGAAGGGGACTGGCGACAGCCCCGCGGTGTTCCAACTGTGACCTCTTGGAACCGAAACATGGGTAGCTACTCAACTATCTCAAAAATCAAGAAACTATGACTGACAAGACTACGATTCAGGTTAGCACCGAACTACGAAACAAGCTGTGGGAAGCGAAGGGTCCGGGGCGTTCCTACGAGGACGTTCTTGAGGAGCACCTACCGGACGAAATGCTGGATGCATAATTCTTCGAGTAACGCTAAATCCCGCAAACGGGGGTTCTGCTTCTTGGTAGGAGTGTCCCCCCGGCGGGTAGTTCAGTTGCGTCTTGAGTTCGGACGCAACTGTCATTTCTCGCTCAATCCTAATAATGGCAGTTAATACGCAATCTGACAGTTGTAAAGGCAAAATCAATAATCGACGTGAAGACCTTGCGGATCTCGCGGAGTCGGACCTCCCGTGTAATCAGCTTGCCGAGGCGCTACTGGAGGTGGCGGACGAATGAGCGGAGAGGAGAGAGGGCGACGGTCCCAGCCGTCGGTTGTTAATAACGTTCTAGAAGATATTAACAATTCCGACAGGCGGTATTGTGGCCGGTGTTGGGGACCTGCTCATACCTCGCAGAACGGCGTAGCTCTGTGCCAAGAACACGCTCGCAGCTACGGGGGAGTGTAGAATGAGCACGCAGACTACCGCCCTATCGGTTCCGTCGACGCTCGCGGAACGGGACCAATGGATTTGCTGGCGTGAAGAAGACCGTGAAGGGCAGGACAAGCCAACGAAAGTCCCGGTAGATCCAGCGACAGGGAGCTATGCGTCGGCGACAGACCCCGATTCGTGGACTACCTTCGAGCAGGCGCGGGAGGCAGAGGACGGCGCTCGCGTGGAGTCGAACGGACTTGGCTTCGTGTTCACGCCGGAGGATACTCTCGTTGGTGTGGACTTAGACGACGCTCGCGATCCCGAAACAGAGGAAGCGGAACCGTGGGCCGAAGACATAATCAATCGGCTGGATTCCTTTACCGAAGTATCCCCTTCCGGCACCGGCTACCACGTGTATATCCACGGGATTCTCCCTGAAGGTGGCAACCGGAAGGGCGGCGTGGAGATATACGACCGGAGCCGGTTCTTCACCGTAACTGGCGATCACGTCGACGGCACGCCGGAGTCGGTGAACCAACGGAACGATTCACTCCGGGATGTTCACGCCGAGTATGTCACAGACGCCGAGAACGACGACACGGCGGGGGAGAGTGACATTAGCGCCCCGAGCGAGCCGGTAGACCTATCGGACCAAGAGCTACTTGAGAAGGCGAAGAACGCCGCACACGGCGACGAGTTCGCCCGCTTATGGCGTGGGGATACATCGGAATATGGGAACGACCACAGTAAAGCAGATTATCACCTGTGCCGACAGTTACTCTTCTGGACCGGCGGCGACCGAACCCGTGCCGAACAACTGTTCGGACAATCCGGATTGGCACGGGAGAAGTGGGAAGAGCGGCAGGACTACCGTAAGCGAACGCTTGACGCGGCTGAACAGTCGCTTACGGACTACTACGACCCGGAGGCAGATACCGAAGAGCCGGAGCACACAGAACCTCCCGAATGGGTCGGCGACGACGGCGACGACAGTTCGAGTAACACCGTTTCACTCTCGCCGACAGCTGTAGTCGCACGCGCCGGGATTGCCAGCGAGGACTACGACAGTCTTTCCGGGGCAATTGACGGACTAAGCGACCGGCAGAAAGCGGCGATAGTGTGGGATCTGCTTATCGAGAGCGAAGAGTTCCACCTTCGAGTCCACCGGGATACCGGCCGACTGTATGCCTACGACGCCGGCGTGTGGACTCCGGAAGGGGAGCGAACACTCCGCCACGCCGCACGACAGGCGCTCGGGAGCACCAACTACGGGAAGAACGTTCTCACCGAACTAAAGGAACAAGCCAAGTCGGACCCACGCGCCGAAGTAGAAGGGGATACCTTGGGCCTTGACCCCGGGGTCCTTGCCGTGGAGAACGGGCTTCTCGACCTTGAGGCAGCGGCGACAAACGCCCCGGACGCACTCCGGCCGCTTGAACCAGAGGATTACGCACTAACCCGGCTCCCCGTGGAGTATGATCCTGAAGCCACGGCAACAGAGTGGGAAGAGACAATCCGGGAAGTGGTCGAATCGGACAAGGTTCGACTCTTTCAGGAATATGTCGGCTACACCCTTCACCGTGGAGAAATGCCGTTCAACCGTGCCTTACTCCTTGTCGGCGACGGCGCGAACGGCAAGAGTACCGTATTGAACACGGTTCGGGCTATGCTCGGGGGCGGAAACACGCGCTCGAAGGCGATTCACGACTTGTCGGAACCGAACCACACAGCCGACCTTCACGGTGCGATTGCGAACATCCACGCCGATCTATCCGAAGGAGCGTTATCCTCGAAAGGCGTGGCGAGATTCAAGGAGTTGACCGGGGGCGATACGGTAGAGGGCCGTCGCTTGTATGAAGAGAGCTTCACCTTCACGCCAACGGCCAAACACCTGTATGCAGCCAACAGTACCCCCGACGTGAGCAACTACGTGGACGCCGAAGACTCGGCATGGTGGCGGCGGTGGCTTGTCGTTCACTTCCCCCGCTACTTCCCACCCAGCGAACGGGACCCCGAACTGGAGGACCGCCTTACCACCGACGAGAGCCTATCCGGTGTGTTGAATTGGGCTATTGACGGCTGGAGTCGGTTAGTGAACCAAGGCGGATTCACCAATTCGGACCCAACGGGAGAGACACGGAAGCGGTGGGTAACGTGGGGCGAGAACGTGGAAGCGTTCATTGAGAACCACGTGGAGAACGACCCCGACGCCGAGAACTTGTCCACAAGCGAAGCCTACGACGTGTATAAGGCGTGGTGCCGGGAGAACGGGGAAGATCCCATCGGCCGCCGGAAGTTCACCGCAACACTCCGCGACGCTCCTGTAAACGTTGGTTACGCCACAAGCGTCCGCCCGCACGGAACGGGGACGCCGACGAACGGTTACAAGGCGCTTGGATTCACCGGCGACGTTCCATCCCTTGAGTCTGTGCTTTCCGACGACGACGACGCCGGCGACGACACACGAAACACGGGCATTGAGTCCTTCAGCTAATGACCGACCTCAAGCGGGAGCCTGAACGTGTTGCACAGCTCCGGTCTTACGTGGCAGAGACACTTCTTGCCACGTTCCTTGTGGTGATCTTGGCGGCGACGGGGAACGTAAACGGCACGCACGCAGTTGTGGTTCTTGGGTTGATTCACGTCTTTTGTCTATTGACCCTTCACGCAGCCGAACGCCGAGAAGCCGGGGAAGAATAACAAACCGGACGATAACCGTATTTTTCCACTCGAAGCATAGGGGTTCTTCTGAGACGCAGTCACAGTCACCATTTTCCGTACCCCGGCAGCGGTGTTTTGAGCCGGGAAAATCGGGCGTGAATCGGTGGCAGCGGGCCAGTCTTTGAACGAACACGTACCCCATAACGGACGGTGATTAACTACCAAAGTAAATATGAGCACCAAGAAAACGGGCGATACGGACGGACGGTATTCAGACATTTGCGGGGCGACGAATAACCGGGGCGAGCCGTGTTCCCTCCCGGCCGGGTGGGGAACGCCGGGGAGTGGTGGGACCCGCTGCCGGTTCCACGGCGGGGCGTCGACGGGGCCGGACGAAACGGACTATCTCGAAGAGAACGA
Source organism: Halolamina sp. CBA1230 (assembly GCF_002025255.2). Lineage (GTDB taxonomy): Archaea > Halobacteriota > Halobacteria > Halobacteriales > Haloferacaceae > Halolamina. The sequence goes on along the minus strand of NZ_CP054587.1, from coordinate 1,940,489 downwards.
CTTTGCCGAGGGGAACGCCGGCGGTGGGGCTCCCGAGTTGAACACCAATTCACGTATCCACGGCGGCTTCGGTGATTGGGAGAAAGCGTATGAACGGTTCGACGCCGATACGCGAGCCTATGTCCACAAACTGATTGAGAGTATGCGCGAGGTGGCGAAGGAGTACGCGCCGGGCGTCGACGCTGACCGACGCGAGCGATTACTGAAGGAGAAAGCCACACTCTCAGTCATGTACCGACGGACGGCTATGGATACCTTCGACGCCGGCCGTGGGTTTCTGGTTGAAGAAGAACACAACGGGGAGGCTATTCGCAAAGCCAATCCGGCCTTCGACGCCGGCCATGCGATTAACGGCCGCCAGCGGGAGATCGCCAAGGAACTTCGGTTATGGCCTGGTTTCCAAGACTGATCCGACGCCGACCGGGCCGAGTGAGGAAGTTCGTCCCGGACTGGGTCTGACAAGAGGTTCGACAGCAGCAGCGAACTATCGGCTAGAGCGACGGTAGAGGCCGCCGATTACGAGCAGCGCCGCCACAGCCGGTACCACTCCGAACCCGGTCGAGAGGACCGAGGAAGATATCTCACTCGTCGCCTCGATCTGTGTGTTGTCGTAGGCGTCGCCTCCTGTTCGAGTCCACGTCGCCGTGTTCCCATCGACCTTATCGGCAGTGGAGTTCGTTATCTCCCCAGGCATCTCGAGCGTGTACTCGAGGACGAATCCGGACATCATCTCTGACCCCATCTCGGCGTCGGACGGAGCAGTGCTCGCCGACGCGTTGTAGAACGTCGTATCCTCGTACGCCAGCTCGCCGTCCGCTTCTTGGATCGCGACCCCTGGTAACGTCGTGGCGTTGATATTGGAGAACTCGACGTTGATGGTGGCATCGCGCCCATTAATCTCTTCGGAGTACTCGAACTTCTCCTCGGGGAACGCCCCACCCGCGCTCATCGCGTCCTCAAGACTGTCGTACCCATCTTGTTCTGCCGACCGCTCGAGGAGCCCGTACACGGTCGTCGATGTCGAGATGTTCATGTCGTAGGACTCGATCGTTGACGCCGAATCGACCTCCGCCGTGACCGAGACGGTGGCACAGCCCGAGAGCCCGGCGAGGAGGATCACTGCCAGCACCGCGACGTACATTCGCGACATGCCGAACCGGTTGGGTGACTGGCACTAAACTGTTGGGCCAAGCGACTGTCTGCCTGAAGCGAGTACGAGGACGCGCAACTCACAGGCCACGTGACACTAAGTCCCCTCGGTCAGAACGACCCGCGTATGCTGACCTGCCCGAACTGTGACGCGGAGGTAACCGCCAGCAGCACCTACTGCCGCGAGTGCGGGCACAAGCTTTCCGAGTTCGTGACCGCCGATTCGGCACCGTCCGACGGCGACGATGGGGAGACTGGCACGCCGACTGCGTCCACGACTCGGACGGTCACCAAGGAAGTGTCCGTCAGTGCGTCCTCGCTGGACCAACAGGCGCTCAAAGCCCACCTGCAGTCGATGGACGAGTACGAGTTCGAGCATCTCGTCGCCGACCTGTGGAGTGAGATGGGCTGGGACACGACCGTCTCGCAGGCTTCCGTCGACGCCGGGCTCGACGTCGTTGCCGAGAAGCACACGCCGTACCACCAGAAGAAGGTGATCCAGGCGAAGCGCTACGGTGACTCGACGACCGTCGGCGGGCCAGACATCCAACAGTACGCCTCGCTGAAACAGCAGGTGGATGACGCCGACTCGGTCGTCGTCGTCACCACGAGCTCGTTCACCAGTAGCGGGGAATCGCGGGCCTCGGACCTGAACGTGAAGCTCGTCGACGGTGACGATCTCGTCGGCATGGTCGCCGACCTCGAGGCGTACGATGTCGTCGACGACTACCTGGACATCACGCGCACCGTGACCGAGGAGGTCGAAGTCGAACCCGAGCCGGAACCGGAGCCGGAGACAGAACTCGCCGACGAACCCGAACCGGTTGAGATAGCCACTAGCACCGAGCAAGAGGAGACCGGCGACGGGGTCGTGTCTGGTGCGTCGGTCGCCGACTCAGCTTCAGCGTTCCTCGGGTTCACACACTGGAACTGGGTGGCGGCTGTCTCTGGGGTGCTCACCTTCGTGGTTGTTCCAGTGAGCGACGTTCTGTTTTTCACCCTGTTGCTCGCGACCGCGCTCGCGATGGTCTTCGACATGCGCTACGTCGCCCCACAGACGACGTGGGACCCGTCGATGCTGCTGTACGTCGGCGGCTTGCTCGTCGTACTGGCTCCGTTACCGGTCTACCTGATCAATCGCTACCGGTACTTCTCGCGGCACGTCGAGGGCTAGACGTCGTCGACGTGGCGGATCTCCTGCTCGACTTTTCCCTCGCCGTCGTACACGAGCCGGTAGAGGCCGCGGGCTGGCTTCTCGATCCAGCCGGCATTCTCGAGCGCGTTCAGTGCGTCGTTGACCCGCTGGCGCTCGAGGCCGGTGCTTGAGACACCGACCCCGTGCTGCCAGAGAGACAGCATGTCCACGAACGTCATCCCGACGGAAGAAGAACTCGGTGCGGCACAGTTCACCGGCGTCCGCGCACCGCGGGCGCTCGGCGAGTCAGATCTCCGGCAGTGCGCCGACCCGCGCGGCAGCCCCGACGAGGGCGTCCCGATCATGCGGGATATACACGGCGTTCTCCCCCACTTCTTTCTTTTTCACACTATCCTGTCCTTCACTATCCAACTAATGTAGTCAATGTAGCCTAAGGGTTAGTGAAAGTCGCACTATAGTAGAAGTGTGAAGAGAATCGTATAGAGAAGGGTATCGCTACCCCCTCGGCTACATCGGCTACACCGTGAGAAAGGGGAGCGTCTAATCCGATTGTGCTTTCTCTTTCTGCTCGAACTTCTCGCGGACCTTCTCAACCTTCGGCTGAACGTTCCGGGCACAGTATGCGTCGTTAGTATTTCCGTCGGCAGTAAGTGACTTCTCGAAGTAGTTCTGGTGTTTCTCCTCGGCGCGGTAGAACGTCGAAAGCGGCTCGATCTCTGTCACCACGTCGTCGTCGTAGCCGCCCTCCTCGTCCAGCGCCTCGACGTAGGCCTCGGCGATCTCGCGCTGCTGTTCGTCGTGGGTGAGGACGATCGAACGGTACTGGCTGCCCACGTCCGGCCCCTGTCGGTTGAGCTGGGTCGGGTCGTGGACGGTGAAGAACACCTCCAGCACGTCCTCGTAGTCGAGTTCCTCCTCGTCGTACTCGACCTGCACCACTTCGGCGTGGCCCGTGTCGCCGGAGCAGACCTCGCGGTAGCTGGGGTCCTCGGTGTGGCCGCCGGCGTAGCCGGAGGTGACGTCCTCGACGCCGGAGAGCTCCTCGAACGCCGCCTCGACACACCAGAAGCAGCCGCCGCCGAGGGTCGCTGTCTCGGTCATACCCGTTGTAGGGTGTGAGAGCGTATGTATGTGGCGCGAGCGGCAGTCACCCCGGCGCGACCCGTTCGTCGTTCTCGCTGCGGCTGTCGAAGGCGTCGGCGGCTACGGGCTGGCGCCGCTGGCTCCACAGGATCGAGTTCATCGAGCCGGACGGCTGAACACGGGGCGAGAGCAGAAGTTTAAAGCGCCGTTCGGACCGAGAAGGCGTAAGGAAATGCTCCCGCTCCAGGTCATCGACAGTTTCCTGCTCAACTACAACATCGGGCAGGTGCTGTTGCTCGTGTTCGCCCTGGGAACGCTCGGCCTGCTCGGCCTCGGGTCGAAGAAGGTGCTCGGCCTACATCTCGGCGCGTTCGGCCTGATCTTCGTGATGACCCCGCAAGCGATCAACTCGAAGATCTACCTGTTCCTGGGACTGTCGCTTGCCATCATCGGACCGATGGTTTTCGCCACCGCCGACGAGTAGCGACCGAGCGCCAGCTTTTTCGCGCGAACCACGGTACGACCCCGCATGCGAACAGTCCGCGCGCCGGCGACCAGCGCGAACCTCGGCAGCGGCTACGACACGTTCGGCGTCGCGCTCTCACACCCGGCGGATATCGTCCGCGTCGAGCGCGCCGACCGCACCACCATCGAGGTGACCGGCGCCGGCGCACAGTTCATCCCCGAGGACCCCGAGAAGAACACCGTCGGCGCCGTCGCCGAGGCGCTCGACGCCCCCGCCCACATCGAGATCGACAAGGGGGTCCGACCCGCCTCCGGCCTCGGCTCCTCGGCGGCCTCCGCCGCGGGCGCAGCGCTCGCGCTCAACGACCTCTACGACCGCGGGCTCACCCGCGAGGAGCTGGTGCCGATCGCCGCCGAAGGTGAGGCGGTGGTCTCCGGCGCGGCCCACGCCGACAACGTCGCCCCCGCCCTCCTCGGCGGGTTCACGATCGCCACCGCCGACGGGGTGCGCTCGATCGACACGGACGTCCCGCTGGTCGCCTGCCTTCCCGAGGAGCCGATCTCAACGCGCGACGCCCGCGAGGTGGTCCCGACTCACGTCACGATCGAGGAGATGGTCGCGACCGTCGGCAACGCCGCGACGCTGTCGGTCGGGATGTGTCGCTCCGACCCCGAACTCGTCGGCGCGGGGATGGCCGACGAGGTTGTCACGCCCCACCGCGCCGCCCTGATCACCGGCTACGACGACGCCGCCGCGGCGGCCCACGAGGCCGGCGCCCACGGCGTCACCGTCAGCGGCTCCGGGCCGGGCGTGCTCGCGGTCTGCCCGCCACAGCGCCGGCGCGCCGTCGCCGCCGCAATGGTCGAAGCGTTCGAGGAGAACGGCGAGAACGCGCGGGCGTACCGCACCTGGACCGGGAGCGGCGCGGAGATCGTCTGATCCGGCTCATCGGTCCCAGAGTCGTCCGGGATCAGCGGTACTGGTTCAGTCGCTTCTTCAGCCGCGCAGCGGCGTCGCCCGCTGCCGCGAAGTAGGCGTCCTCGTCGGGCTCCCGGCCGCCCGAGGCGCCCGAAACCGTGTTGCGGCCCACGTCCTCGCCCGCGAAGATGATCCCCCGCGAGGAGTTCACGAGGCCGACGTCGACGGGCCATGCTTCGCTCGACGCGAGCCCGTGCTCGACCGCCGCCTCCGCGTCGCCGCCCTGTGCGCCGACACCGGGGACGAGGAACGGGATCTCCGGCACGGTTTCGCGGATCGTCTCCAGCTCCTCGGGCGCGGTCGCGCCGACGACGAGGCCGACGTTGCCGTGTTCGTTCCACGTGTCCGCGAGCGCCGCGACGCGTTCGTACAGGGGTTCGCCCGAGGCGAGTTCGAGGTCCTGCAGGTCGCTGCCGCCCGGGTTCGAGGTGCGACAGAGCACGAACACGCCCGACTCGGCCCGCGAGAGGAACGGTTGGAGCGAGTCCCGACCCATGTAGGGGTTGACGGTGATCGCGTCGACCTCCTCCAGCACCTTCGCGTACTGGCGCGCGGTGTTGCCGATATCCCCCCGTTTCGCGTCGAGCAGGACGGGGACGTCCTTCCCGCCCGCGTAGGCAACGGTCTCCCGGAGCGCGCGCCAGCCGTCGGCGTCCTCGTAGAACGCGGCGTTGGGTTTGTAGCAGGCGGCGTGCTCGTGGGTCGCGTCGATGATCCGGCGGTTGAACGCCCAGCGCGGCAGGTCGTGGTCGTCGAGGAACGCCGGGATGCGGTCGGGATCGGCGTCCAGCCCCACGGAAACGACGCTGTCGGCGGCGTCGATACGGGCGGCGAGGTCGTCGAAGAAGGACATACCGGGAGCGCGCGCTGGCGGGGCAAGAAGGCTGCCGTTTCGGTCAGCGGTCGCCCTCGTCGTCCGGGACTGCCTCGTCGCTGTGCTCGGCCGACCCACGGAGCTGCTCCACCTGCGCTTCCAACTCGGCGACCCGATCCTGTAGCGCGTCGACCTCCGTCTGGTCGGCCGAGCCGTCGCCGCGCCACCGCCGGTAGAGGGCGACGCCGCCGACCACGACCAGCGCGATCACGGCGAGGTTGAACAGCAACACGAGCAGGAGGACGATCAGTTCCACCCCACCTGGGACGGGCGCCTGAAGGATCATCGGTCGCCCCCGTCGTCGTCGCTGCTCGCGGGTCGTTCTTCCCTACTCGCTTCCGAGGCGGTTTCCCGCTGCTCACTTCGTTCGCGTCGTTTTCCCGCCTCGCTACCCTCGTCCTCGACGGACACCTCGTTGCTGGCGGCCTCGTCGCCGGCCGCGACCTGCGCTTCCAGTTCCTCGATCCGGCCCTTGAGCTCGGCCACCTCGTCGCTGTCGCCGCCGCCGGTGACGAAGCGGACGAACAGGAACACGCCGAGGAGGACGACCGGAACGCCGACCAGCAGCGCCATCACGAGCAGGATGATCAGCAGCTCCGGGCCGCCAGGGAGTTGGAGGAGCATGGCCGGAGGCTCGGGCCGCCAGTCCATGGGTCTTTCCCCCGAACGCTTTACGCAGCCCGGCCCCAGCATCGGTTCGTGTCCAACGCGCGCCACCGTCTCTCCGTCGTCGCCGGCCTGCTCGCCGGGCTCCTCGCGCTGGCGCTGTTCGGCTGGTTCGTCGGCGTCGAGCAGGTCGCCGCTACCGTCGCCGAACTGGACCCCGTCCCGTTCGCGCTGGGGTTCGTCGCCGTCGTCGGCGCAGTCGGCTCACAGTTCCTCGCACTGACGGTCCTGCTCGGGGTGCGGCCCTCCCTCGGCGGCGCGCTCGCCTACCTCCGTGGCGTGTACGGCCGACAGCTCCTCCCGGTCGGCAACGTCGCGGGGCCGGTGCTGATCGCCTACTCGATGCGTTCCGCGACGGGGATCCGGACCGACCGGGCGCTCCCGGCGACGATCATCGCGCAGGCGGCGACGTTCCTCGGCTCGACCGTCGTCGCGCTCGCCGGTTCGACCGTGCTCGTCGCCGGCGGGCGAACCGGGCTGCTCCCGCTCGCCGCCATGTTCGGGGTCGCCACCGCCGGCTGGCTCGCGCTGCTCGCCGCGTTCGTCGGCGACGTGGACGTGGATCGGATCGCCCACGGCCTCGCAGCGGCGATCAACCGAACGCTCGGCCGGCTCTCCCGGGTCGTCGCGACGAAGACGAGCCGCGAAGCGATCCAGCGGGGGCTCGGCGAGTTCGACGAGGCGCGGCGACTGATCCGCGAGGACCCGCGTCGGGTGGTGCTCGCGGCGGCGCTGTCGGTGCTGGGGTGGGCGCTGCTCTGTCTGCCGGCGGTCACCACGAGCGCGGCGCTGGGGACGCCGGTCGCGCTCGCGGTCGCGTTCGTCGCCGTTCCGGTGAGCGACTTCCTGAACCTCCTCCCGGTCCCGGGCGGGATCGGCGGCGTCGAGGTGGTGCTGGCCGCCGGGTTCGTCACGCTCGGGGGGATCGACCTCGCGGCCGCGGCCGTGATCGCGTTCTGTGTCCGGCTCTGTACGTACTGGTTCGTGCTGCTGCTCGGCGGGACGGCGACGACCGTGCTGTCGACGCGGGCCGGCATGGCCGGGAGTTGACGCCGCTACCGGTCGTCGTAGGCCACGTCGCCGTCGACGACCGTCATCGCCACGTCGATGTCACGGATCTCCGCCTCGTACTCCCACGGCGACCGATCGAGCACGGTGAAGTCCGCGAGCTTTCCGGTCTCGACGGTGCCCAGCCGCCCCTCGTCGAACCCCGCGTACGCCGCGCCGAGCGTGTACGCCCGCAGCGCCTCCGTCACGGCGAGTCGCTGGGTGTCGACATCGGTGTTGACCGCGTGGTGGACGCCGAGCAGCGGATCCATGGGCATGCAGTCCGAGCCGAAGGCGAGCGGCGCGCCCGCGCCGTCCAGCAGCGCGTAGCGATTCGTTTCGGTCCGGCGCGCGCCCAGCCGGGACTCGTACAGCCCGCCCTCTTTCGCCCACTTGAGGAAGTTCGGCTGAACGGAGGCGACGACGCCCATCTCGCCGAAGCGTTCGATCGCCTCCTCGGAGGCGAGTTCGACGTGCTCGACGCGGTGGCGCATCCCGTCCGGATCGTCGGTCTGCTCGAACGCGTCCAGCACTGCATCGATGGCCTCGTCGCCGATCGCGTGGGCTGTGACCTGAAACCCCGCCTCGTCGGCCTTCTGGACGATCTCGTTCAGTTCCTCGGGATCGACGACCCACGAGCCGTACTCGTCGGTGTCGTCGTGGTAGGGTTCGGAGAGCTTCGCGGTGCGACCGCCGAAGCTGCCGTCGGTGAAGGATTTGATCGCGCCGACGCGGACCATCCCGGAGCCGTGGTTCGTCCGCAGGCCGGTCTCGATGAGGGCGTCGAGGTGGTCCGACCAGTAGTTGATCCGGACCCGTAGCGAGAGCTCCTCGGCGAGATCCATGTCGCGGTACACCTCGGGCGCGTAGGAGCCCCGGACCATGTCGTGGACGCCGGTGACGCCGAGTTCGTTCGCGCGAGCCTGCGCGGCCGCGACGAGTCGACCCGTCTCCTCGGCGTCGGGCGCGACCGCCTCGGTGACGACGTTCACCGCGTCCTCGACGAGCACGCCCGTGGGCTCCGCTCCTTCGTGGTGGACGTTCTCCGCGGCCATCTCCGCCTCGTAGCGGTCGATCACGACGCTGTTGACGGAGGCGACGTGCATGTCCTCGCGGAACGCGACGACCGGACGCTCCTCGCTGACGGCGTCGAGGTCCTCACGATCGAGGTAGCGGTCCTCGGGCCACGTGCTCTCGTCGTAGCCGTAGCCGCGGATCCACGCCGAGTCGTCCGGGCCGTCGGTCTCCGTGGCGCGTTCGCGGAGCAGTGAGACTGCCTCGTCCAAGTCCTCGGCCACCGAGAGGTCCGCGTGGACGAGGTACTTCCCGACGGTGGTGAGGTGGGTGTGGGCGTCGATGAACCCCGGCAGGAGAACGCGACCGTCGAGGTCGATGGTGTCGGTGTCGGTGCCGACGAGGAACTCCACGTCGTAGGTCGAGCCCAGTCGGACGATCTCGCCGTCCCGGACCGCGACGGCCTCGTACGTCTCGTCGGGGGTAGTCAGCGTGTGGATCTCGCCGTCGCGGAAGACGGTGTCGGCGGCCTCGGTCATTGCCGGAGGACGGGCCGGATCGGGCAAAACCGTTCGGGAAGCGGGCGGTCCCGCGGGCGCGGGTACCGTGGGACGGGGGCGGTCCCGCAGGCGTGGCCACCGCGGGACGGGGGCGGTCGGGGAGCCGTCGATGCCGGGGCGGGCTACGTGGTTACCTGGGAGAACTGGATCCCCTCCGACCGAATTCGGATCCACACCGACGTGATCTCCGGGGAGAACGGCTCACTGAGCGTGTCAGCGAAGCGTTCCGTCGACTCCGGGGCGTTCTTTACGAGTACGTGCATCGTGTGTTCGGCGTCGGGGTCGCCAACCGGGCTTTGGAACGTCTCCTCATCGTCGCCGACCGTCGGGAGTTCGATCGTTCGCCGGAACACCTGTTCCCCGTCGCTCTCGCGTTCGATCGTGACCCGGACCCACACCTCACGTTCGAGTTCGTTGACCAGCCTCACGTCCGGTGCATCACCGCCGAGACAGCCCGCCGTCGCGGAGAGCAGCGGCACCGACGCGGCGAGCAGTTGTCGTCGGGAGGGCATGACTGGGTCGACGCCCGGGGCCGGCATACGCTTTCTGTCGGCGACGCTGCCACCCACATCGGCAACCCCGCCACGGATCGGTAACGGTTTGCCCGCGCCACCGGAACCCCGAGCCATGACCGACCGCGTCGACGCCGACGCCGCCGAATCGCTCGCCGCGCGGGTCGAGAGCGGCGACCTGCGGCTGTACGAACTCGAGGACCACGCCGACGCCGACACCGCCGCCGCAGCCCGGCGGCTGGTCGTCGAGAACCACTCCGACGCCGAACTGGAGACGACCGGCGAGTACAGCTTCCCGGCCGACGAGGCGGCGGGCAGCAACATCGAGAACATGATCGGCGCCGCCCAGATCCCGATGGGCGTCGCCGGCCCCGTTACCATCGACGGCGGCGCGTTCGAGGGCGAGACGTACCTCCCGCTGGCGACCACCGAGGGCGCGCTGCTGGCCTCCGTCAATCGCGGGCTGTCGGTCATCGACGACGCCGGCGGCGCGACGGCCCGCGTGACGAAGCAGGGGATGACCCGCGCGCCCGTGTTCCGGACGAGCGGGATCGCCGAGTCACAGGCGCTCGCGGAGTGGGTCCGGGAGAACACCGACACGCTCCGGGAGGCCGCGGAGTCGACCACGAGCCACGGGAAACTGCTCGACGTGACGCCGTACGTCGTCGGCGACAACGTGTTCCTGCGGTTCCGCTACGACACCGCCGACGCGATGGGGATGAACATGGCCACCATCGCGACCGGCGAGGCCTGCGACGTGATCGAGGCCGAGACCGACGCCTCCCTGGTCGCGCTCTCGGGGAACCTCTGTACGGACAAGAAGCCCGCCGCGATCAACGCCGTCGAGGGGCGCGGGCGCAGCGTCACCGCGGAGGTGCTGCTCCCCCGAGAGTTCGTTGAGGAGACGCTGAAGACGACGCCCGAGGCGGTCGCGGAGGTGAACACACGCAAGAACCTGATCGGCAGCGCGAAGGCGGGCAGTCTGGGGTTCAACGCGCAAGTCGCGAACGTCGTCGCCGCGATCTATCTCGCGACCGGGCAGGACGCCGCCCAGGTCGTCGAGGGGAGCAACGGGATCGTCTCCGTCGAGGCGCGGGAGGACGGGCTGTACGCCGCGGTCTCGCTCGCGTCGATCGAAGTGGGGACGGTCGGCGGCGGGACGAAGCTCCCGACGCAGTCCGAGGGGCTGGACGTGCTGGGGATCCGCGGCGGTGGGGATCCGGCGGGCTCGAACGCCGACGCGCTCGCGGAGTGTGTCGCGACGGGGGCGCTCGCGGGTGAGTTGTCGCTGCTGTCGGCGCTGGCGTCGCGCAATCTGTCGAGTGCGCACGCCGAGTTGGGTCGGTAGGTGATCGGGTAAGCCTCTGTTTTGGAAGCGGAACGTGATCGGTAGACAGCAACCGCGACAGCAACAGCAGCTCGGTCGTTGACTACTTGCGACCGCACCGCTCCGTGGCCACCCCTCCCCAGCCGACTCACTCGCTGACGCTCGTTCGTCCTCCGAGAGAGCAAGCTCTCTCGTGCCCTCGCTCGTTCCACTCGCGAAGACCTCGCGCGCTCGTTCGTGCACGGAGGCGTCGTGCGGGCGACCCACGCGTCGCCCGCACTGCCAGCGAGACCTTCGGTCTCGCCCTGCTCACGTCACGCGCCACCGCGAACCGCTACACCAACCGCAACTCCCCGCCGGACTGGATCACTTCCCCCTGCCGACGGAGCTTCTCCAGCAGTTTCTCCGCCGCCCCCCGCGGAACGCCGTCCTCGACGGCCCGCTCGATGATCTCCGCCTCGGTGCCACCCTCTCGAACCGCGTCGCGGACCTTCTCGTCCCGACTCCGCGAGGGTTCCTGGGTGGTGTCGCCCACGTCCTGCACTTCGTCGGGGTCGATGCCGGACTGTTCGAGGTAGTCGCGCTCGGACAGGCCGCTCTCCTCGACGCGCTCTTCGAGTTCGGAGACGTGGGCCACGTCGTCGAACGCGGCGCTATCGCCGTGTTTCTTCGCGAGGAGTGCTGCGCGGGCTTCCCGGGCGGCCTCGCGGTCGTCGGTCTCGTAGAAGCGGTTGAGCTTCTTCGTCTGGTGGCGGCGGCCACATTTGGGGCAGGTCGCGGAGTCGCTCTCGCGAGGGTCCGTGAGCAGCCAGTAGGTGCCACACTCGGTGCAGCCGACGACCGCATACATGGCCGGAGGTGGTGCGCTATCGGGTATGAATCCTCCGCTCGCCGCGGGTCGTCGGGCCATCCCGACCCTTATCTCGGTCTCCGCCCACCTCCGGGTATGCGCGTGCTGGTCACTGGCTCGGAGGGTCGCGTCGCCTCGGGAATCAAGCAGCAGTTGGACACGGCAGAGTCGGATCACGAGTTCGTCTACCTCGACCGCGAGGACGCCCCGGACGTGGACCACGTCGCCGACATCTCGTCGTACGAGGCGATCCGCCCGGCGTTCGACGGCGTGGACGCGGTGGTCAACCTCGCCGCCAACCCCTCGGTCTCGGCGTCGTGGGAGTCCGTCGAGCGGAGCAACCTCGTCGGGACCCGGAACGTGCTCGAAGCCGCCGCGGACGCCGAGGTGGAGCGCGTGCTGTTCGCCTCCTCGATCCACGCCGCCGGGATGTGGGAGGAGGAGGGCAAGCCCGACGTGTACGAACTCGACGACGACACGACCGTCACCGTCGACGACGACGAGCGGCCGGACTCCTACTACGGTGTCTCGAAGGCGTACGGCGAGGATCTGGGTCGGTACTACGTGGAACAGCGTGAGTACCCGAAGCGCTTCTACGCCGCCCGGATCGCGAGCGTTCGGACGGGCCCCTACGACAACCCCTACGGCGACGCGGAGCGGGGTGTCGAGCGTGGGGATTGGGAGCGCGGGAGCGAGGCGTACACGGAGCAGGTCAAGCGGCTGAAGGGAACGTGGCTCTCGCTGCGTGACTGGGCGCAGTTGGTGGATCTCTGTTTGACCGACGAGGAGACCGAGTTCGGGATCTTCTTCGCGACGAGCGACAACCCCCGGAGCTGGTTCGATCTGGAGCACACGAAGGAGCTTCTGGGGTACGAGCCGCGGGATTCGGCGAGTGACTGGCAGTCGCCGCCGTCTGAGTTGTTGGAGTGAGTGGGTTCGCGCGATTCGATTCCCGGGTTTTCTCGAGTGGGTGTTCGTCGGGACCGCACAGCAACCGCGAACGCGACCGCGGAGCGAGCATGACTACTTGTGACTGCAGGGTGCCGGGCACGAGGCCCGGCACAGCATGGAGTCCCCACCCCTCCCCCCGCGGGCGTCGACGAGAATCGGAGATTCTCGTCTGCCAACCAGAACGCGGAGCGTTCTGGTGACGCCGACCGTCGGCGCCGGCGAGGCGTCCACCGCCACCGCACCACGGTCGCTGTCGGCGCGAAGCGTTCGCGTCGACGGACGCGAACCGAGCGCGAGGGACGAGTGAGCGACCAGCGGGAGCGAACGAGTCGGTTGGGGAGGTCTGTGGGCTGTGCGGGGCGGTGCGGTCACAAGTGGTCATGCTTCGAGATGCTGTTGCGGTTGCCGTCGCAGTAGCCACGCGTCGAGATGCTGTTGCTGTCGCGGTCGTCGTTCCAGTCGTGAACCGCCAGGACTCCGCTCACAACAACGAACCGAGCGATCCACCAAACGAATAGCCGGGAACTCAGGAACTATACGCCTCGCCGCGCCACACACCCACATGGACATCTACACACCGAACGACGACGATTTCGTCGAAGCCGTCGACGACGTCCACCTCACGATCGGCGCCAGCGGCGACGAAACGAGCGTCCAACATTTCCGCATCGAACCCGGCGCCGAGGTCCCCTCCCACAGCCACCACCACGAACAGGCCGGCCTGATCACGCAGGGCGAACTCACGTTCGTGCTCGAAAACGGCGAGGAGATGGTCGTCGGCGCTGGCGAGTCCTACACCCTGCTCGGCGACGAGGTCCACGCCGCGGAGAACCGGGGCGACGAGACCGTCGTCGGGATCGACGTGTTCGCCCCGCCGCGGACCGACCCCGACTGGGCGGAGTAGCGACTGGCGGGCGAGCAGCGAAAGAACGCAGAGCAGAGGGAGAGAGCTGGCTCTACGAGAGCTCCTCGATGTTCTCCACGACCGCCTCGGCGTACTCGTCGGTCGAGAGCTTCCGGGCGTCGTCGCGGTGGCGCTCGATGTCGTACGTCACGTCGCCCTCGGAGATGGTCTTCTCGACGGCGTCGCGGATCAGCTGGCCGGTGTCCTCCCAGCCGATGTGTTCGAACATCAGGCGGCCGGAGAGGATGAGCGCGGTCGGGTTCGCCTTGTTCTGGCCGGCGTTCTTCGGCGAGGAGCCGTGGACCGGTTCGGCGAGCACGCGACCGTCGCCGAAGTTGGCCCCCGGCGCGATGCCGAGGCCGCCGATCTGGGCGCCCGCGGCGTCGGAGAGGTAGTCGCCGTTGAGGTTCGGCATCGCCAGCACGTCGTACTCCTCGGGACGGAGCTGCATCCACTGCAGCATCGCGTCGGCGAGGCGCTCGTCGACCATGACGGCGTCCTCGGGGATGTCGACCTCACCCTCCGACTCCCAGAGCGAGTCCGGGGCGGCGAAGACCTCGTCGTCGGAGTACTCCTCCTCGGCGACCTCCATCCCCCACTCGCCGAACTGGCCCTCGGTGAACTTCATGATGTTCCCCTTGTGGACCAGCGTGACCTTGTCGCGGTCGTTCTCGATGGCGTAGTCGATCGCCTCGCGGACGAGGCGCTTCGAGCCCTTCTCGGTGATCGGCTTGATGCCGATGCCGACGGGACCGTCGTGGATCGTCTCGTCGAACCCCATCTCCTGCTCGACGAAGTCGCGGACCTGCTCGACCTCGTCGGTGCCGGCCTCCCACTCGATGCCGGCGTACACGTCCTCGGTGTTCTCCCGGAACGTGACCATGTTCATGGCCTCGGGGTTCTTCATCGGCGACGGCGCGCCGTCGAGGTAGTAGGTGGGCCGGACGTTCGCGTACAGGTCGAGCGTCTGGCGCAGCGCGACGTTCAGCGAGCGGAAGCCCGCCCCGACGGGCGTCGTCAGCGGCCCCTTGATCGCGACGCGGTGCTCGCGGATCGCCTCGACCGTCTCGTCGGGGAGGTTCTCGCCGTACTTCTCGCGGGCGGTCTCGCCGGCGTAGACGCGCATCCAGTTCACGTCGCGGCCGGTCGCCTCGGCGGCGGCGGTCAGCACTTTCTGCGCCGCGGGGCCGACCTCCTTCCCGATCCCGTCTCCGTGGATGAACGGGATAACGGGGTTGTTCGGCACGTCGAGCTCGCCGGTCTCCTCGTCGGCGAGCGTGATCTTCGACCCCGACTCGGGGGGTTCGATGTGCTCGTAGCTCATAGCGGGTGGAACGTCTCACAGCGGGACCAAATGCTTGCCGTTCTCCGTGGCAGAGGGAGACGCCCCGTTCCGGCGTCCGCGACCGGTTCCCGTGGATTCATGCGCCCCGGCGACACCAATCCCGCCATGCGAATCATCGTCCACGGCGGCGCCGGGAGCGAGCCCGACGAGCCCGAACCGCGACAGGCAGTGCTCGACGACGCCGCGGAAGCGGGCGCGACCGAGTCCGACCCCGTCGACGCCGTCGAGGCGGCGGTGAACGTGCTCGAAGCCTCGGACCGCTTCAACGCGGGCTACGGGGGTGCGGTCCAGTCCGACGGCCGGGTCCGGACCGACGCCGGCCTGATGACCTCGGATCGGGAGACCGGCGCTGTCGCGAGCATGGACGGCGTGCAGGAGGCGATCTCCGCCGCGCGGGTCGTGATGGAGGAGACTCCCCACATCTTCGTGAGCGGCGAGCACGCGGTCGATCTCGCAGCGGAGTTCGGCGTCGAGACCGGCGTGGAACTCCTGACGCCCGAGAAGCGCGAGGAGTACGCTGACGAGAGCCCGCCGGAAGCGGGGCCGAAAGCCCACCTCGACTGGCTCGAGGAGCGCTTCGGCGGCCACGACACGGTCGGTGCCGTCGCGTTCGAGGACGGGGAGTTCGCCGCCGCGACCTCGACGGGCGGGCGCTCGTGGGCGCTCGCAGGGCGCGTGGGTGACGTACCACAGGTGGGCTCGGGGTTCTACTGCACGCCCGCCGGCGGCGCCTCCGCGACGGGTGCGGGCGAGGAGATCGCGAAGGTGACGCTGAGCCAGCGCGCGGTCGACAAGCTGGAGGCCGGCGCCGACGCAGAGACGGCAGCTGCCGACGCGATCGCGGAGTTCGACGAGCTCACGGGCTCCTCGGCGGGCGTGATCGTCTGCGGCGAGAACGGGACGGGCGCGGCGTTCAACTCCGACGGGATGCAGACGAGCACCGCGACGCGGTAGGCCGCGTTCACCCACGAACGCTCCTCGCCACGCCCGTCGTTGTCGGAACCTCTTTCCCCAACACAGGCGAACCGAACAGCCATGAGCTACGGCGATCTGCGCGAGGAGGCGGTGGAGAAGCACCACGAGGCCGGCGAGATCCTCGTCGAGGTGATGCAGGAGGCGAGGGAGCTGGTCGAGCCCGGGACGACCCACCTCGACGTGGCCGAGACCGCGGAGGAGCGCATCGTCGAACTCGGCGGGGAGCCGGCGTTCCCGGTCAACATCAGCATCGACCACGAGGCCTCCCACGCGACCCCGGAGGCCGACGACGAGACCGTCTTCGGCGAGGACGACATGGTGTGTCTCGACATCGGCGTCCACGTCGACGGCTACATCGCCGACGCGGCCGTCACCGTCGACTTCTCGGACAGCGACGAACTGGTCGAGGCCGCCGAGCAGGCGCTCGACGCCGCGCTGGACGAGGTCGAAGCCGGCGCCGAGGTCGGCGTCGTCGGGGGGGCGATCGAGGACGTGATCGACGGCTACGGCTACTCGCCGGTGCTCAACCTCTCGGGCCACGGGCTCGAACGCTACGACGCCCACACGGGGCCGTCGATCCCGAACCGCGGCGTGGACCGCTCCGCCGAACTGCAGGCCGGGCAGGTGATCGCCATCGAGCCGTTCGCCACCGACGGCAGCGGGAAGGTCGGCGAGGGGAGCCACGAGCAGATCTTCGAACTCCAGGAGGAGCGCTCGGTCCGTGACCGCGCCGCGCGACAGGCGATGGAACAGATCACCTCGGAGTTCGACGGCCTCCCGTTCGCCCAACGGTGGCTCGACAGCCCCCGGCCGGCGATGGCGCTGCGCCGGCTGAAAGCCGACGGGGCGATCACGGGCTACCCCGTACTGCAGGAGGACGAAGGGCGACTGGTCTCGCAGGCCGAGCACAGCCTGATCGTGACCGAGGACGGGTACGAACTGTTGACCGACGGGCTGTTCGGGTAGCGCGAGGTGGGAAAACGCCGAGTGGAACGAGGCGGCAAACCACCTCGAAACGTGAGGCGGTGAGCGGAGCGAACCGCCGAGCGGGTGGTGCGGTCTGCATCGGCCGGGAAAACGCCGAGTGGAACGAGGCGGCAAACCGCCTCGAAGCGAGCGGGTTCGCGACGTTCTTCCGTTCAGTCGTCACTACCGACCTAGAAAAACGACGAAAGAGGCGTCGTTCCGACGCAAACCGGCCGTGCAACGTCGACGGGCCCCCACGCCCGCTCGACGGCCACTCAGCCGGTAGTTAGGCGTTGTTCATCCGCGTCGCCGACTCAGACTCACAGGTCTGGCAGACGGCCACGCGGTACGGCTCCCTGGAGAACTCCGAGTTCTCCTGTTGATCGCTCTCGGTCCGGATCTCGACCCGGACGTCGTGGAGCGTCTCCCCGCCACAGTCCGCACAGTTCTCCCGAACGCTGTCTGGGTCGGAGGGTTGAGTGGCCATGCGCCCCCCACTACTCGGAGGAGTCTGATAAAGCCGGCGCTGAACGCACTGACAGGACCGCACGGATCGGCCGTCGAGGCGGCCGACCTCGACCGGTGCCAATCCGAGTGTCTGCCCAGCGTCTGACGCCTGTAGCTGAGACATACCGTAGGGAATGGATATACGTTTCGGCCGTGGCGATCAGGGCCGCGGCCGCTCGCCGTCGTACGCGCCCAGGTCGCCGTAGAAGTTCAGCAGCCCGAACTTCAGCTTCTCGGGGTTCATGTCGATGAGTTCGTCGCGCTCCTCCTCGGGGAACGTGTCCCGGACGGAGTACCGACCCATGTCCGCCCGGGTGTAGCGCTTGTCCGCGAGCACGCGCACGCCGAAGTCGTCCGGCGAGCGGATCACGCGCCCCAGCGCCTGCCGGGTCTTGCGGATCGTCGGGATCTCGACCGCGTAGCGCCAGCCCGCGTCGTCGCGGCCGCCGTAGGCGCGGTCGTACGCGTCCTGAACGGCCTCCAGCCGGTCGTCGACGTGCGGGTAGGGGACGCCGACGACCGCGACCGTCCGGGCGTCGTCGCCGTCGAAGCTCACCCCCTCCGCGAGCGTCCCCCACAGCGAGGTGAACAGCGCCGCGTTCTCGCCCTCGACGAACCGCTCCCGCTGCTCCTCCGTGTCGACATCCGGACCGTCGAGCACGAGCGTGGCGTCGCCCCCGTCCGCGTCGCCGACCGGCTGGCCCGACCCGCCGAGTCGGCCGTAGTAGCGCTCGGCCTCGCTGTAAGAGGGGAAAAAGAGCAGCGTGTTCCCCGGCGTGAACTCCACGACGTCGGAGACGAGCGACGCGACCGACTCCTGGACCTCGGGGTCGCTCCGATCGTTCGCGAACAGCGCGGGCGTCCCCGCGGTGTACGTGCGGCGGCGGTCCTCGGGGTACTCCAGCCCGTACGCCATCGTCACGGGGTCGTCCAGTCCCAGTACGTCGGCGGCGACGTCGAACGGGCGCAGGGTCGCGGACATGAGGACGCTCGCGTACACCTCGTCGAACAGCGCCTCGGTCACGCGCCGGGGGATGCAGGTGTACAGTTCGGCGCGGCCGTAGACCTCCTCGGTGCCGGCGTCCCGGCGGACCGAGACCACGGGATACTGGCCGAGTTGGGCGTTCTCCTCCATCCACGTCGCGAGGAAGCGCGCGGCGGCGAGCGTGGAACTCTCGGCGCGGGAGGTCGCCTCGCCGTTCTTGTACGCCTCCTCGTACTCCTCGTCGATGGTCTCGCCCAACTGGACCGCGAGTTCGGTCTCGGTGTCGATCCCGCGGCCCTCGTAGTTCCGGAGGAAGGCGAGCGTGAGGTCGTCCCGGGCGTCGTCGTTGGCGATGGGCACGTCCGACCAGTTCTCGTCGACCTGCTCGCGTTCGCCGAACGCGAACCCGTCCTCGTACACCTCGACCAGCGCGTCGCGGAACGCCCGGAGCACGTTCTCGGCGGCGTCGGCACGGGAGTCGTCCCGGCCGTCGAGTTCGTCGAGCGCGCCGTCGAGCGTGTTCTCGGTGAGGCTCCGGCTGGCGTGGTCCCGCGCGGCGGACTCGATGTTGTGGGCCTCGTCGAACACCGTCACCACGCGCTCGGGCTCGCGGTCCAGCCACCGGAAGAACTGCTCGCGGATGTTGGGGTCGAGCAGGTGGTGGTAGTTACAGACCACCAGATCGACCGCCTCCATCCCCTCCTTCAGCAGTTCGTAGCCACAGAGGTTCTCCCGCTCGGCGTACTTGTAGATCTCCTCGGGGGTCCGGACGTCGTCGTAGAGCCACTCGTAGAACGCCTCGTTGTCGCCGAGCAGGTTGTTGCGGTAGTGCTCGCAGATGTTGGCGCTCTCGACGTCCTCGATGCGTTCCTCGACTTCGTCGAGTTCCTCCATCACCGCCTCGCGGCGCTGGGCCGCGGCGGCGTCGCCCTCGCGGCTGGCGTCGAGCAGTTCGCGCTGCTGCTGTTCGAGTTCCTGCTTCTCAGCCTGGTCCTCGACGAGTTCGCGGGTCGTGTCCCGGAGGGTCTGGCACTCCTGGTAGTCGACGCCGATGTGACACATCGACGATTTCCCCTTGAACACGACCGCGCGGATCTCCTCCTCCTCGTTGATCGCGCGGGCCTCCTCGACGAACTGGCGCATCTGCTGGTGGACGTTGGTCGTGATGACGACGGTGCGGTCCTCCTGTCGGGCGTGTTCGATCGCCGGCACGAGCGCCGAGAGCGTCTTACCCGTCCCTGGCGCGCCCTCGAACAGCACGTCGTCGCCGTCGTCGAGCGCGGCGGCGATGCGGGTCATCGCCTCGCCCTGGTTTGGGTAGGGGCTGTCGTACGGGAAGAACCGTCGCGTCGTCTCTGCCACTACCGGGGATGGGGCGTTCTCGGGCAAAAAGTCTCGGGCGGGAGACGGGGAAACGCGAGGGAGCGAAGCGACCGAGCGGCAAACCGTCTCCAACCGTGAACGGCGAGCGCAGCGAGCCGTGAGCAGGGGCGAGACTGGGAAACTCCGACCGCAGGGAGGAAGCAAACAGTCTCGTACGCGAGCGGGGAACGAAGTGACCCGCGAGCCGGGGTGAGGTCGGGAAACGCCGAGCGAAGCGAGGAGGTAAACGACCTCGTGAACACGCGTCAGACTGGACACGCGGTCTCCCCGACCCGAAAACCGAAAGACGAACGACTACCGAACACAGCCACACCACCCAACGTTCAAAAAGGTCGCTCGGGAACTCCCCGTGGGCTCGGTCCTCACACCCCTTCGTTTCGACTGGAGATCAGTCGACCAGCTCGAGCAGGAGTTCGAGCGACTCACCCTCGCTCTGGAGCAGGGCGTAGAGGATCCCCAGCACCACGAGCAGTACGATCGCGACGATCAGGATCTCGACCAGTCCGATCTCCATGGCTGACGCGGTGTTCGCGGTCGACATTGAAGGGCGTGGTGGCCGACTCAGAACCCCAGCGCCGCGTTCAGCCCCGGACCAACGGCGACGAACACGAGCGTGATTCCCAGCGCGGCCGCCGGGGGGATGGAGGCGTTGTCGTCGACCACGAAGCCGGCGATCACCGGCGTCAGCCCATCGGCGAGCGTCGCGCCCGCGGCGCCCGCGGCGGCGGCGGCGACGCCGACCGGGACCACGGCGACCGCGGTCGTAAACGGCGCCGCGAGCGCGAAGCAGACGAGGAACATCACGCCGAGCACGCCCGCCTGCTTGGCGCTCCCGGCGTCGTTGTCACCGAGGTAGCCCGAGACGGGGTCGCCGATGATCAGCATCAGCATCCCGGGCAGCGCGACCGCGGGGGCGAAGACGAACGCCACCGCCGTCTGGGAGTAGGCGTACAGCGCGTACCCCGCGACGTTATTACGTTCGTACTCGCGGGCGAGCGTGTCGAACAGCGGCCACTCGTAGTCGAGCACGAGTCGGACGAACTCGAGCGCCGAGACGGCGACGGAGAGCGCCACGAGCAGGAGGCGGACCGCCGGCCAGTCGACCGCGCCCAGCAGGTACAGCGCCGGGATCCCCACCCCGGTCGCGTGCACGCCGCGGCGCCCGAGTTCGCTCATTCGTCGGCTGTCTCGACGGTCTCGTACCGGCTCAGCAGGGCCTCGAAGTCGGCATCGCCGTCACGCAGCGCCTCGAGCTGGCCGACCAGCTCGCCGACCGGGATGCGGGCCTGTGCGCCCGTGTCGCGGTCCCGCAGGGTGACCGTCGTGGGGTCGTCCTCCAGCCCGTCGCGGTCGACCGTGACACAGAACGGCGTGCCGACCTCGTCCTGCCGGCGGTAGCGCCGGCCGATCGAGCCCGAGTCGTCCCGGGTGGCGTCGAAGCCGGCCGAGCGAAGCGTCGAGACGACCTCGCTCGCGGTGTCGAGCAGCGGTTCGTGGTTGCTGACCAGCGGGAACACCGCCACGTCCGTCGGCGCCATCTCGGGGGCGAGCGAGAGGAAGTCACGCGGCTCGCCGCCGAGCTCGTCGCGCTGGAGCCCGTGGTCGATCAGCGTGTACACCGTGCGGTCCACGCCGAAGGAGGGTTCGATCACGTGGGGCGTGATGTGCTCGCCGGCCTCGGTCTCCTCGACGATCTCGAAGTTCGCCACGTCGGTGTCGACGGTGTACTCCTCGCCGTCGACCGCGACGGCCACGTCGTCGTCGTGGAACGCGTCGGGGTCGCGCTCCGCCAGCTCCTCGAGCGCCTCGGCGACCGCGCCGGCGTCGCCGCCGAACTCGGGGCCGAGCGTCGACATGTCCGGGTCGACCGTCGACCGCTCGACTGTGCGCGGCTCGTCGTACTGCTTGAACACGGTGAAGCTCTCGCCGCTGGCTTCGGCGTGTTTCGAGAGGTCGTAGTCGCTCCGGGTCGAGAAGCCGGCGATCTCGATCCAGTCGCCGCCGGCGCTCTCGATCTTCGCCTCGGCGTCCCAGCAGTCCGCGGCGTAGTGGGCGCGCTCGCCCGGGAGATGCTGGCGGAACCGGAGCTGGTCGGTGTCGACGCCGATGCGTTCGTACCACTCCTGGGCGACGCCGAGGTAGTAGGCGACCCAGTCGGAAGCGACGACGTTCTCCTCGACCGCCTCGGCGACGGTGAGCTCCTGATACCCCGCCTCGGGCGGCGCGTCCTCGGCCTGCTCGGGCGCGGCGTAGAGCCGGAGTTCGACGTCTTCGACTTTCTCGAGGTCGGGCTCGTCGGTCTCGGGGTCGACGAACTGCTCCAGTTCGGCCTGGGTGAGTTCGCGCACCCGGATCAGGCCGCGGCGGGGCGAGATCTCGTTGCGGTACGCCGGGCCGATCTGGGTGACGCCGAAGGGAAGCTTCCCGCGGGCGTACTCCTTCAGCCGCGGGAACTCCACGAAGATGCCCTGGGCGGTCTCGGGCCGGAGGTAGCCGGGCTGGCCCGAGCCGGGGCCGATGCTCGTCTCGAACATGAGGTTGAACTCCTCGACCTCCTGGCCGCCGAGTTCGGCGCCACAGGCCGGGCAGGTGAGCTCGTGTTCGGCGATGAGCTCCGCGACCTCCTCGGTCCCGAGCGCCTCGGCGTCCTCGAGGTCGGTCGCGTCCTCGACGAGGTGGTCCGCGCGATGGGACTCGCCACACTCGGGGCACTCGACGAGCATGTCGTCGAACGTGTCGAGGTGGCCCGACGCCTCGAAGACGGGTTCGGGCATCACCGTCGGCGCGGCGATCTCCTCGTTGTCCTCCTTGAGCGCGAAGCGGTCGCGCCAGGCGGCTTCGACGTTGCGCTTCAGCGCCGCGCCCTCCGGGCCGAACGTGTAGAAGCCGGCGGCGCCGCCGTACGCCTCCGCGGCCGCGAAGAAGAAGCCGCGGCGCTTGGCGAGCTCCGTGACGTCGGCGTGGTGGGACATCAGATCGCCTCCAGCAGGTGGACGTCCCGGAGCACGCCGGCGAGTTCGCCGCCGCTGACGACCGGGATCTGCTCGATGTCGTTGGTGATCATGAGCTGTGCGGCCTCGACCGCGGACTTGCGCTTCGAGACGGTCACCACGTCCTCGGTCATGAACGCCGAAGTCGGCTCGCCGGGGAACTCGACGTTCCGCGTGGGGACGTAGCGGTTGCCGACGGCCTTCACGCTCTCCCACTTCCAGTCCTCGTCGTCGCCGGCCATCGAGGCGCCGGCGTCCTCCTCGCCCTCGACGATCTCGGCGACGGCGACGATGTCGGCCTCGGTGAGCATCCCCGTCATCTCGGCGTCGTCGTCGAGCACGACCGTGTAGGGCACGTCTGCGAGGCCGATCTCGCGCTCCGCCACCGGGAGCGGCGTGCCGGCGTAGGTCGTGTTGACCGTCCCGTTACTGAGGTCGTCCACCACCGCGTCGGTGCCGACCTCCTCGCGGGCGAGCGCGCGGATCACGTCCGTGATCGTGATGATCCCGACGAGCGTGTCGTCGTCGTCGACCTCGACGACGGGGACTCGACGCGTGCCGGCGTCGAGCATCAGCGCCGCGACGTCGTGCAGCGTCGCGTCGGCGGTCGTCGTCGGGACCTCGCGCATCAACAGCGCGAGGTCGTCCTCGTCGGGGTGTTCGATCAGGTCGTCCCGGGAGACCAGCCCCCGGTAGCGCTCGCCCTCGTCGGTTTCGCGGACGACCGGCACGGAGGAGAACTCCCGCTCCTGCAGGTACTCGAGAGCGTCGTCACGCGAGCCCGGGAGCGAGACGGTCACGAGCTCTTCCGCGGGCGTCATGGCGTCGGCTATCTTCATGCGGTCCACTTCTCTTGGGCCCCTCTTGTACTCTGCGAAGGTGTGCGCGGCGTTGGCGGGGGCGTACTCGAAGGTATTCGCGGTAGTAGCAATCGCGTACTCCGAAGGTGTGCACGGGACTGGCAACCGTACACTTCGAAGGGGAACTGGCAACCCCGTATCCCGAAACAGCGTAACACTGGCCGGTAGGAACGCCCCATGCGAACGGTACTCAATGTTTCGACGGTTTTATATCTCTGTGCGTGGGATAGTGTACCATGGCACCGGGCACGGTTCACGGCGGCGACGACGTGATGGGCTCGCTGGACGACGCCGAGTTCGTTATCGCGGATCTCGGTCGGGAGGAGGCCTGGATCTCCGTAGCCGAGGCCGACGCGCCGGTCGTCGCGGAGTGGGCGTAACGCGCGGTCGGCCGACCGCCGCACTGCCGTTTTTCTCAGCGCTGAAGACGGATCGGGGAGTTCCGGGAGCGTTCCTACCCGTGGGTAGGGCGTTGCGACGGGTGCAGCGACCGAGTCGGCGAGGTGGCCACGACGTTCCCCCCGGACGGTTCCACAAGTCGCCCACCCCCGAACGGTTCCACAGTCCGTCCACGACGGCCGGTCCTCCACGCATCGGTTCCTCGTCGCGTTCCGGCACGCCACCTCGCCGTCTCCCGTTCGTCGGTCCGGTAGGCACGGCCAACCAAGTGTTTTTGTTCTCGTCGCCGCTGTACACTCGTATGGATTACCGCGAACTCTCGCCCGACCGCGAGTTCCTCGCACGGCTCGAGACCGGCGCCGACTGGCGCGAGGAGATCGAGTCGCTGGCGGTCGAGGAGGACGTCGACGCCGCCTGGTTCAACGCGATGGGGGCGGTACAGGACGCCGTCGTCTGGTTCTACGACCAGCAGGAGGGCGAGTACGAGTCCGTGGAGTTCGAGGAGCCCCTGGAGATGGCAGCCTGCGTGGGGAACGTCTCGTATCTCGACGGGGAGCGGTTCGCGCACACCCACGCCGTGCTCTCGCGGCCGAGCGGGCAGGCGATCGCGGGCCATCTCGACGCCGCCACGGTGTTCGCCGGTGAGGTGTACATGCGGACGTTCGAGGAACCGCTGGAGCGGGAACACGACGAGGAGACCGATCTGGATCTCTGGCTGTGACCCCGACGCTCCGAGGTGAGAAGCGGTGAGAGAGGACGACGAGCGGTACTTCGAGCGGCTCGAGGACCAGCTCGACGACGCGTTCGAGCGCGCCGAGGCCGCCCGTGAGCAGGGACGGGACCCCAAGACGGAGATCGAGATCCCGACCGCGCGGGACATGGCCGACCGCGTCGAGAACATCCTCGGCATCCCCGGCGTCGCCGAACGCGTCCGCGAACTCGAAGGGGAGATGAGCCGCGAGGAGGCCGCGCTCGAACTCGTGGAGGACTTCGTCGACGGCAACGTCGGCGACTACGACAGCCGCGAGGGGAAGATCGAGGGCGCGGTCCGAACTGCGGTCGCCCTGCTCACCGAGGGGGTCGTCGCCGCGCCGATCGAGGGGATCGACCGTGCGGAGTTGCTCCAGAACGACGACGGCACGGAGTTCGTCAACGTCTACTACGCCGGCCCGATCCGCTCGGCGGGCGGGACCGCACAGGCGCTGTCGGTGCTCGTCGCGGACTACGCCCGTTCGCTGCTCGGCATCGAGGAGTTCCACGCGCGCGACGACGAGATCGAGCGCTACGCCGAGGAGATCCAACTGTACGAGAAGGAGACCGGGCTCCAGTACACGCCGAAGGACAAGGAGACGAAGTTCATCGCCGAGCATATGCCAATCATGCTGGACGGCGAGGCCACCGGCGACGAGGAGGTCTCGGGCTTCCGCGACCTCGAACGCGTCGACACCAACTCCGCCCGTGGGGGGATGTGTCTCGTCATGGCCGAGGGGATCGCCCTGAAGGCGCCGAAGATCCAGCGCTACACCCGCCAGCTCGACGAGGTCGACTGGCCGTGGCTCCAGGACCTCATCGACGGCACCTACTACGACGGCGCCGACGAGGGTGAGGAAGCGGAGGAGGCCGACGAGGGGGACAAGGAGGACGCAGAAGACGAACCCGACGCGCACGAGGGCCCGGTCCGGGCCGACCCGGCGAGCAAGTACCTCCGGGACCTGATCGCCGGCCGACCCGTGTTCGGCCACCCCTCCGAGTCCGGCGGGTTCCGACTGCGCTACGGCCGCGCCCGGAACCACGGGTTCGCGACCGCGGGCGTCCACCCGGCGACGATGCATCTCGTCGACGACTTCCTCGCGACCGGGACCCAGATCAAAACCGAACGCCCGGGGAAAGCCGCCGGCGTCGTCCCTGTCGACTCCATCGAGGGGCCGACGGTCCGCCTCGCGAACGGCGACGTGCGCCGGATCGACGACCCCGAGGAGGCGCTGGAGGTCCGCAACGGCGTCGACGAGATCCTCGACCTCGGCGAGTACCTGGTGAACTACGGCGAGTTCGTCGAGAACAACCACCCGCTGGTGCCCGCCTCCTACGCCGTCGAGTGGTGGGAGGGGGAGTTCGACGACGCCGGCGCCGACGTGCAGGCGCTCCGGGACGACCCTCACGTCGACCTCGACAGTCCCGGCCCCCGGACCGCGCTCGACTGGGCGGACCGCTACGACTGTCCGCTCCACCCCGACTACACCTACCTCTGGCACGACGTGACCGTCGCCGAGTACGACGCGCTCGCGACCGCGGCGGCCGCGGGTGAGATCGAGGACGACGGCCTGCTGCTCGATCGGAGCGACGACGTCCAGCGCGCGCTGGAGCGCCTGCTCGTCGAGCACACCTCGACCGACGAGACGCTGTACGTCCCCGAGTACCGCCCGCTGCTGCGCTCGCTGGGCGTGACGACCGAACTGGAGCGGGAGTGGAGCCCCGCGGATCTGAGCGAACGCGCGCGAACGTGGGGCGCCGACGACGACGCGGTCGCCGACGGCGGCCGACAGTCGCCGCCGTCAGCCTCGGCGGATGGGGGTATGACGGTCCGAGACGACGGCGACACCGACGCTACCGAGCCGTCCGCCGACGCGGACGCACCGCCGCTGCCCGGCACGAACGCCATCGAGGCGGTGAACGAGGTCGCCCCCTTCGACGTTCGGGAGCGTGCCCCCACCAGAATCGGGAACCGGATGGGCCGCCCCGAGAAGTCGGAGAGCCGCGACCTCTCGCCGGCGGTCCACACGATGTTCCCCATCGGCGAGGCCGGCGGCAGCCAGCGCGACGTGGCCAAGGCCGCGAAGGAGCGCACCGACGCCGGGCGCGGGCGGATCGAGGTCAGCCTCGGCGAACGCGAGTGTCCGGACTGTGGCGAGCACACCTACCGGAACCAGTGTCCGGAGTGCGAAGCGCACACCGAGCCGTACTTCGAGTGCGACGACTGCGGCGTCGAAGTCGACCCCGACGAGTCGGGGCGCGTGATCTGCCCGCGCTGTGAGTGGGAGGTCGAGAGCCCCGAGGAGCGCGAGATCGACCTGAACGCGGTGTATCACGACGCCATGGAGAACGTCGGCGAGCGTGAGGGGAGCTTCTCGATCCTGAAAGGCGTGAAGGGGCTGATGTCCGCCAACGAGACCCCCGAGCCGATGGAGAAGGGGGTGCTCCGGGCGAAACACGACGTCTCGGCGTTCAAGGACGGCACAGTGCGCTACGACATGACCGACCTGCCGGTCACCTCGGTCCGGCCCGAGGAGCTGGACACCACCGCCGCGGAGTTCCGCCGACTCGGGTACGAGACCGACATCGACGGCGACCCGCTGGAGCACGACGACCAACTGGTGGAACTGAAAGTGCAGGACATCGTCCTGCCCGACGGCGCCGCCGAGCACATGATGCGCACGGCGGACTTCGTCGACGACCTGCTCGAACGGTTCTACGGGCTGGACCCCTTCTACGAGGTGGAGGAACGGGAGGACCTCGTGGGCGAACTCGTGTTCGGGATGGCGCCGCACACCTCCGCCGCAGTTGTGGGCAGGGTTGTGGGGTTCACGAGCGCGGCCGTGGGGTACGCGCATCCGTACTTCCACGCGGCGAAGCGGCGGAACTGCTTCCACCCAGAGACGAAGGTGTGGTTCCGCGACGAAACCGAGTCGTGGCACCACGAGGAGATCCAGGCACTCGTCGAGGAGCGCCTCGATCCGGAGACTGCCGAGACGGACGACTTCGGCACGCTCGTGCAGGAACTCGACGGCGACGTGTTCGTTCCCTCCATCGACGCCGACGGGAACGAGGTCGTCAAGCCCGTCGAAGCCGTGAGCAAACACCCCGCGCCGGAGCACATGGTCCACGTCGAAACCCGGAGCGGGCGGGAGATCACGGTGACGCCGGATCACGAGATGCAGGTGTTCGACGGGGAGATCCAGTCGAAGAAGGCGTCCGAACTGACCGAGGAGGACAGTTTGGTCAAGCCTGAACACCTCAACGTCGTCTCTCCGGAGGAAACGGAGCGATTCGACCTGCTGGAGGAGTTCATCGCGTGCGACGGTGTCGACACCGAGCGCCTGATGGTGAAAGGAGTCGGGAAGGACCTACTGTACGATCAGTTCACGGACGCTCTCGCGGACGAGTGCGAGGGGACGTTCTACCCGCTCCAGAGTACTGCCGACTATCTCGGCATGACGAAGAAAGCGCTCAGTAACTACCTCTATCGGGAGAGTGTGCCCGCGGAACTGCTGCTGGAGGTGTTCGGTTCGACTGAGGAGGTGCTTGCGCGTGTTCCGGACGACGTGCGCCTCGGGATGAAGCGAGACACTTCAGAGATGGATCGTTTCGTCGAGCTGAACGAGCGAGTCGCGACGCTTCTGGGATACTACGCTGCGGAAGGATTCGCCCGCGAGCAGGAGACACCGAAGGGGACGATCCATCAGACGACGGTCTGTGGCACCGAGAACGAAGCACGTGAGTTCTTCGTCGACGTGCTCAGCGAGGAGTTCGGCGCGGAGCCGTACCGTGAGAACGACAAGAAAGTGACCGTCTCCGGACGGCTCATGCGGGCGTTCTTCGATACCGTGCTCGATGCGGGTGTGCTCGCCGGAACCAAGCGGGTTCCCCAGCCGATATTCGACTCACCGGACGAGACCGTCGGGGCGTTTCTGCAAGGATACTTCAGTGGAGATGGCTCAGCAGCGAGTTATTCTACAACTGTCTCTGCAAGTACGATAAGTGAGAGTCTGAAAGAGGACGTAATCGCACTGTTGAGTCGACTCGACATCTCTGCGAGCGTAAGAGTAACCGATCCCGTTCCCCTGCATCAAAGGTTCCCGGAGTTTTACGATGAGAACGACGGTAAGCAGTCTGCTCGTGGGTACGTCATCTCGGCAAGCGGAACAGACGCAGTTACGTTTGCCGAGCAGGCAGGGTTTCATCTCTCCCGAAAACAAGAGTCCCTGGAGGAGCAGATACGCTCTCAGAAGCCACAACGGGGATTTGCCTCTGATGGAGGTGATGAAGACTATCTGATAGAGGGTATATCCTCCCTGGAGTACGTCGAAAGCGACACCGAGAGCACGTACTGTCTCACTGTGGAAGACACGCATTCATTAATTGCAAACGGTATATCAGTTCGCCAATGTGACGGCGACGAAGATTGCGTCATGCTCCTCCTTGACGGCCTCCTGAACTTCTCGAAGGAGTTCCTCCCCGACCAGCGCGGCGGGAAGATGGACGCCCCCCTCGTGATGTCCTCACGGATCGACCCCAGCGAGATCGACGACGAGGCGCACAACATGGACATCGTCCGGCAGTACCCGACGGAGTTCTACGAGGCGACGCTGGAAATGGCCGACCCCGGCGAGGTGGAGGACATGATCCAGATCGGCGAGGACACGCTCGACACGGAGGAGGAGTACCACGGGTTCGACCACACCCACGACACCACCGACCTCGCGCTCGGGCCGGACCTCTCGGCGTACAAGACGCTGGGCGACATGGAGACGAAGATGGACGCCCAACTGGAGCTCTCCCGCAAACTGCGGGCCGTCGACGAGACCGACGTGGCCGAGCGGGTGATCGAGAACCACTTCCTGCCGGACCTGATCGGGAACCTCCGGGCGTTCTCGCGCCAGGAGACGCGCTGTCTCGACTGCGGCGAGAAGTACCGCCGGATGCCCCTGACCGGCGACTGTCGGGAGTGTGGCGGCCGGATGACGCTGACGGTCCACCGCGGCTCGGTGAACAAGTACATGGACATCGCCGTCGAGGTGGCCGAGGAGTACGGCTGCCGCGACTACACGAAACAGCGGTTAGAGGTGCTGGAGCGGTCGCTGGAGTCGATTTTCGAGAACGACAAGAACAAACAGTCAGGTATCGCGGACTTCATGTAACGCGTCGGCTCCAGTCGCCCCGAATCGCCCGTCGTCTTTTTCGTTGCAGCGACCCAACACTCGTGTATGACCGACGACCCCGACGTGACCATCGGTATCGACGTGTACGACGAGGACGGGACGAAACTCGGGACGGTCCGCGGGATCACCGAATTCGGGTTCGCCGTCAGCACCGAGGAGGGGATCGAGGCGCTCTCGATCGAACACGAGCGCGCGGGCCACGGGTTCGGCGAGGCCGAACTGGTGTGGCGGTGTGCGGACTGTGGCGAACTCGGCGACATCGACGAGATCCCCGACGAGTGTCCGAGCTGTGGGGCCGATCGGACGGCGCTGTACTACTGGACCGAGGACTGATTCGTTTTCGAAGTCGCTGTTTTCGGTGAGGGAGAGTGAGTTGCTTCGTTCAGAGAAACCGTATGTTGATCGGGCAGCCACCGCGACCGCGACAGCATCTCGTTCGTAGACCACTTGTGACCGCAACCGCCCCGCACAGCCCTCGGGCCTCCCCAGCCGACTCGCTCGTTCGCTGCGCTCACTCACTCGTCCCTCGCGCTGACTCGCGGACGGAGCCGCGAACGCTTCGCGCCGACAGCCGTGGCGGTGCGGTCGCGGTGGACGCGAGGGCTCGCCACCGGTCGGCGAGCCCGTGGGGAGGATGAGGGGAAGACCATCGTGGTGCGGTTGCGGTACAAGTGGTCATGCTTCGAGATGCTGTTGCTGTTTGCGGTCGTGGGTCCGTCGCTGTTCGCGGAAACAGACAATGCCGTAACGAAAGAACCACTCAAAGAAAACCCGCCAACTCGAACCCCAACTACTCCATATACCCCAGATCCTGCAACCGCTCCTGGATCTCCTCGTCCATCTCCTCCACCGAATCATCACTCACCTCACCTGCAGCAGCACTCGTCCACGCGCCCCCGACCTCGTTCTCGAAGATCGCGAGTTCGCCCTCCACCGCCTCGATCCGCTCCTCCCCTGCGCCCGCGAGATTCTCTTCCTCCCCCGGGTCCTCGTCGAGGCGGTACGCCTCGTCCTCGATCCGGTCGATCCGGACGTACTTCGCGTCCGCCCGCCGCGCGGCGCGCATCCGCGCGTAGAACCGCGAGTCCTGGTCGAGTTCGATCCCCGCGTCGGCGGCCTTCTCCTCCAGCTGCTTGAGTTCGACCACCGGCCGGGAGTACTCCACGAACCCCGTCTCGCCGGAGGGCGCCGCGGCCTGCGCCGGGTCAGCATCGTCGACGTCGTCGAACTCACGGTACCGCTCGGAGAGCAGCGACCGCGTCGGGTCGAGCGACACCGCCTCCTCGTTCGATCCCGGGGTCGGCGTCGCCTGGGCGTCGAACGTGTCCAGCACGGTGTGGTAGAGGTCGAGCAGTTCCACCGTGTCCTCGCGGCGGTCGGCGTCGAGTTCCGGGTGTTTGACCATCAGCGGGACGTTGATCAGCTGGTCGTACAGCCCGAACTCGTGGCCGTAGAGACCGTGTTCGCCGTGGAGTTCGCCGTGGTCCGCGCAGACGACGACCGCCGTGTCGTCCCAGCGGTCGGTCTCCTTCAGCCAGTCGAACAGCCGGGTGAGCTGGCTGTCGATGTGGGCGATCTCGGCGTCGTACAGCCCGCGGATGTCGTCCCACTCCTCGTCGTCGATATCCTGTGCGCCGGAGTTGTACAGCTTCGAGTTCTGGCACACCTCCGTGGAGTCGACGCCGGGGGCGAACTCCTCCCGGAACTCCTCGGGCGGGTGGTACGGGAGGTGGGCGTCCATGAGGTTGATGAAGGAGAACCAGCCCTCGCCCTCGGCGGCCTCGGCGTCGTCGACGAACTGCTTCGTGCGGTCGATCACCCGCGGGGTCTTGGAGTCGGCGCCCTCGCCGGAGCTCAGGTACTCGTGGGCGGTGTTGCCCGCGCTGACGATCATGTCAGCCAGCTTCCGGAGCCGGGGGTTGTCGTTGAGCACCTGCCACATCCGCGCGAGCGGGCCCGAGAGCAGGTCGCCCGGCATCACCTCGAAGAAGTTGTCCTGGTCGTCGAACCCGTCGGTGAGGTGGGTGTAGGGGGTGATCCAGGCGTTCGAAGAGTAGCAGGCGGTGTCGTGGCCCGCCGCCGAGAGCGACTGGGCGAGCGTCGTCGCGCCCTCGAGGTAGGGGTTCTCCTGGTCGGCGCCGTGGCGGGAGGGGTACATCCCCGTGAACATCGAGGCGTGGACCGGGAGCGTCCACGGCGCGGGCGCGACGGCGTTGTCGAACACCGTCGCCTCCTCGGCGAACGCGTCCAGCCCGGGTGTCGTGTCACGGTCGTAGCCGTACGGGCCGAGGTGGTCCTTCCGGACCGTGTCCATCACCACGAAGAGGACGTTCTCGGGCGAGCCGCTGGTCATACCCCGAGTAGGGGCGGTAGGGCGGATAAGTTTCCTGTTCCGTCGCGGCGGGCCGTCACCCCCCAGCGGCGAGTCCCGCCCCGCTCACCGATCCGCGAACCGGGCGGGGTCGAACGCCGAGAGGTCGCTGTCGGGCGCCTCGCCGTCGATCAACCCCGCGATCACGGCGCCCGAGTAGGGGCCGAGCGTCAGCCCCGTCGGGCCGTGGCCGGTCGCGACGTACGCGCCGTCCACCCCCGGAATCGGCCCCAGGATCGGCAGTCCGTCGGGGCTCCCCGGGCGCAGGCCGACGCGGACCTCCTCGAGCGTAGCGTCTTCCAGCCCCGGCGCGAGTCTGAGGCCGGAGTCGAGCACCGAGTTCACCCCCGCTGCGGTCGTCCGTGGGTCGAACCCGGCGTCGTCCTCGCGGGTGGCGCCGACGGCGAGGCGGCCGTCCGGCCACGGGACGATGTAGCCGTCGGCGACGCTCCCGACGATCGGGAGGTCGTCGGTCTCGGCGACGGCGTCGACCGGGCTCGCGTCGAGGTGGACGATCTGCCCCCGAATCGGGCTCACCGGCAGCGAACAGTCCAGATCGTCGGCGAACGCGCTCGACCACGCGCCGCCGGCGACGACCACGCGGTCGGCGTCGATCCGCTCGCTGCCGCCGGCGGCCCGCTGCTCCTGTCGGGCGGTCGGACCCGCCGCGTCGACGATGACACCCGAAACCGCGCCAGCGTCGACGCGGATCTCCTCGACCGTCCCCTCGAACGTCGTGAGTCCGGTTCGGCGACCCGCGCGGCGGATCCCCGCGGTCAGCGTCGCGCCGTCGACGCGGGCCGCGCCGTGGAACCGCAGCGCGCGCTGGACGCCGTCGAGGGCGGGGAACGCGTCCTCGGCCTCGCTGGGCGTGATCTCCGCGAAGTCGGCGCCGCGTGCGGCGGCGCGCTCGCGGTCGGTTTCGAGCACCTCGGCTTCGGCCTCGGTGCGCGCGACCGAGAGGAGATCCCCCTCCGCGTAGCCGTGGTCGTCGACGCCCTGGGACTCGAGCCGGCGGATCAGGGTCGGGTAGTGGTCGGCCGCCGCCTCGGCGAACGCGAACCAGTCGTCGTCCTCGCGGCGGCTGCTCGTCGGCGGGGAGACGATCCCCGCGCCCGCGGCGGTCGCGTCGCCCGCGCGGTCGTCGTCGATCAGTACCGTCTCGACCCCCCGTTCGGCGAGATGGAAGGCAGTCGCCGTGCCGACGACGCCACCGCCGACGACGACCACGTTCGTCTGTTCGACCATGTCCGACGTGTCGACTGACGGCAGCAAAACCGTTGTGCTCGTGAGGGGCGACCGCCCGCGGTCGACTACTCGACCCGTGCCCGCCCGCTGGTCGCGGACTGGATGCGGTCGCGCAGGTCGTCGCTGTCGGTGACCGGCACCGACACGTCGAAGCTCACCTCGGCCTCGTAGGCGGCGTCGAACTCGCAGTCGGCGCCCTCGAGCAGCCCCCGGACGGTGCCGGAGTCGTCGTAGTCGACGGTGACGGTGAAGCGGTGGCGCGGCCGGACTTCCGCGACGCCGGCGTCGTCGACGGCCTCCTTCACCGCCCGGGAGTAGGCGCGGGCGAGCCCACCGACACCGAGGTTCGTGCCGCCGTAGTAGCGCGTGACGACCGCGACGACGTTCCGGATCTCGCGCTGTTGAAGGACGTTCAGCGCCGGCTTGCCCGACGACCCCGTGGGCTCGCCGTCGTCGCTCTGGTACTCCCGGATCATGACCTCGTTCAGCCGATCCGGCGAGGCCTCGCCCGCCGGGACGCGGTACGCGGGGACGTTGTGGGTGGCGTCGTCGTACTCCTCGCGGACGGCCTCGACGAACGCCTCGGCGGCCTCGACGGTGTCAGCGCGATCCACGTGGCCGACGAACTCCGAGCCCCGGACCGTGAAGTGGGCCTCCCCACGGCCGTCGACGGTACGGAAGCTCTCCGGCACGGCTCAGAAACCCACTTTCCGGACGAACGGCAGCCCCCGGATCTCCTTCAGCAGGTCGCCCGAGGGTTCCTCGTCGAGGATGACGTAGAGTTTTGGCTCGTCGGCGAACTCCGGGTCGTCCGAGAGCACCTGGCGGATGGTCAACCCCTCCTCGGCGATGAGCCCCGTCACGTCGGCGACGAGCCCGGACGCGTCGGGGTTGCCCACTTCGACGGTGACGACGGAGAGGTCGAGCACGGGCGCGAGATCCATCAGGCTCGGCACCGCCGAAATGTTCTGGAAGATGTCCCGGAGCTCGTCGTCCTCGAGCAGCGCCTGCGTGGTGGAGTCGACGACGCGCCGGTCGACGCCGATCTCGCGGGCGATCCCCGTGTTCGGGATCTCGATCCCCCCGGAGACGACCCGCCCCTCGTCGTTGATCGAGAAACCGCGCTCCAGCAGCAGGCGCACGACCGCCTGCTGGGAGGGCGACCCCTCGAACTTCTCCATGATCTCGTCGAACACTCTGTCGGTTGCAGGCGGGCAGCGAGGTTAAACCCCCGGCTCCGGGGCTCGCGGTTCACTCCGTTCACCGCTCGCGTTCTCGAGGCGGTTTGCCTCGCCCCCGGCGAGTTTTCCCGCCTCGCGGCTCACTCCTCGGTCCGACCCGCCGCCCGATCGATCTGGCAGTCGATACAGCGGTCGTCCACGAAACAGTGCTCGACGTCGTGGGGGCAGTCCCACGCCGACGCCTCGGCGGAGAGCCGCCGCTGCTCGCGTTCCCAGGCGCGTTCCCACTCCTCGATATCCCCGTTGCGCTCGGAGTGGTAGACGACCTCGTCGTCCTGGAGGATCTTCGCCTCGTCGAGATCGCCCGCGGCCTTCACCGTCGCGATGGCGTCGCCGATCGACCCCGCCGGCTCGGTCTCGACGCTGTGACGGCGAAACAGTTTGACGATGATCGAACGACCAGTTGTCTCGGTGGGCGGGATGTCCACGGTGTTCGGTTTCGGCGTCGTCGCTCGCCGGCCTTAAGCGGTGGGTCGACCCACACGACACAGCTTTTTGCCCGGCGAGGGTGACAGCCGAGTATGGCCGACCTCCAGTCGTGTTACTTCTGTGGCGCGCCCGACGATCTCGGGGAGTACGCGGTGGTGCCGCCCCGCCTCGGCGGCGGCGACCGCTCGGTGGTACTGTGTCCGGACTGCAAGACGAAGCTACTGCGGGTGATGGAGCCGCTGATCGAGCGCGCGGAAGCCGGCGCCGACGGGAGCGAGACGGCGGACGGATCGACCGCCGATGCGGACGGCGACTCCGCCCCCACGACGGACGGGATCACGATGAGCCCTGGTGAGCGCTCGGAGGGTGGTTCGACGGCGGGCGGCGCGAGCGACGGCGAGGAATCGACCGCTAGCGCGATGTCGACGGCCGAATCGGACGACACGCCGCCGCAGTACCGCCGGGCGATGCGGATGCTCTCGAACCGACCGTTCCCGATCGAGCGGACGGAGGCGGAGTCGATGCTCGCGAACGCCTACAACCTCGAGCGCGAGGAGATCGAGGCGGTGCTCGCCCACGCGCAGGCCGAGGAGCGACTCGTCGTCGAGAACGGCCAGCTCCGCGAACCCTAGAGCGTCTCCTTCGTGCTCGGGGTGTCGCTCCGGCGCTCGTCGAGTCGGGTGGCGTCGTCGAGCGCGCGGGCGAGTCCTTTGAACAGCGCCTCGATCTCGTGGTGGGCGTTGTCGCCCTCGATCCCGCAGTGGAGCGTGAGACCGGCGTGCTGGCCGAGCGAGCGCGCGAAGTGGCGGGCGAGCACGCTGGTGAACTCGCCGACGCGTTCCTGCGAGAAGGCGCCGTCGAACCGGAAGTAGGGGCGGCCGGAGACGTCGACGACGACGCTCGCCTGCGCCTCGTCCATCGGGACGCGGCGGTCGGCGAAGCGACGGATCCCCGCGCGGGTGCCGAGCGCCTCGTCGAACGCCTGTCCGAGGACGATCCCCACGTCCTCGACGGAGTGGTGGTCGTCGACGCCCAGGTCGCCGTCGCAGGTGAGTTCGAGGTCGAACAGGCCGTGCCGGGCGAAGGCGTCCAGCATGTGGTCAAGGAAGCCGATCCCGGTGTCGACCTCGCTCTCGCCGTCCCCGTCGATCGTGAGCGTGCAGTCGATCTCGGTTTCGGCCGTCTCGCGGGCGACGGTCGCTGTCCGGTCGGTCATGGTTCCGTGGGTGGGCCGCGGGGGCAAAGCGGTTGTGGAAGTGGCGGTGGTTCTGGGTTGTTGAGTTCGATCACTGGATTGAGGACGCGACCGCGACGTTCGGTTTCCCCACCGCAAACACGACCGCGGAGTGCGCATGACCACTTGTGACTGCACCGCCCCGCACAGCCCTCACGCCTCCCCAGCCGACTCGTTCACTCCCTTCGGTCGTTCACTCGTCCCTCGCGCGCTCGTTCGTCCACGGAGGGGCTCACGTCGCGCGCCACCGCCGGCTGCGGTTGCGGTGGACGCCTCGCCGGCGCCACTTTGGCGCCGGCGGGGGGAGGGGTGGGGACTCCGTGCTGCGCCGGGCCTCGTGCCCGGCGCACCTGCGGTCACAAGTGGTCAAGCATCGAGGTGCTGTTGCGGTTTCAGTAGTCAACGATCGAGATGCTGTTGCTGTTGCGGTGGCTGTCTCCCACGACGCCACAATACTCGACAAAAACGCCCTAAACGTCCATCGCGTCCGACAACGAGAACCGACCCTCGTACAGCGCCGTCCCCACCACCACGGCCGCAGCCCCGGCGTCCCGAAGCTCCCCAACATCCCCCAGCTCAGTAACCCCACCGCTCGCGACCACCGGGATCTCCACCGCGTCGACCACTCTCTCCACCGTCTCGCGGTCGATCCCCGAGAGCTGCCCCTCCACGTCGACGTTCGTGAACAGCACCGAGCCCGCACCCAGCTCCTCGTAGCGCGCCGCGGCCTCGGCCGGATCGAGCCCCGTCCCCTCGGTCCAGCCCGAGACGACGACCTCCCCCTCCTTCGCGTCGAGACTGACCATCACGCTCCCCGGATGCGTCTCCGAGATCCGCTCGACGATGTCCGGGTTCTCGACCGCCGCCGTGCCGAGGATCACGCGATCGACACCCGCATCGAGCAGCGACGTGGCGTCCGCGACGGTCCGAATCCCGCCGCCGACCTGGACATCCACCTCCGGGACAGTGGCGTCGACGATGGCCTTGATCGCGTCGGCGTTCTCGCGCTCGCCCTCGAACGCGCCGTCGAGATCCACGAGGTGGAGCGTCTCGGCGCCCTCGTCCAGCCAGCGCTTCGCGGCGGCGACGGGGTCGCCGTAGCGTTTCCCGGAGTCGCGCTCGCCCCCCACCAGCTGAACCGCCTCGCCGTCCTGTACGTCCACCGCCGGGATCACCTCGAACGTCGGGAACTGGCTCACGCCCGGGGCTGGGGTCGCCGCTCGCTTAGCCGTGCCGGAACCGGGGGGCTTGCGGTACGCTTTTCCCGCCCCCTCGCCGAGGAGTCCCCGTGCCACAGGAGTCCCATCGACGGCTCGTGGAGGCGCTCACGAGCCGGGGGTACAACGCCGAACGCGAGGCGGTGACGCTGCTCGCGGACGCCGGCGAACCCGAACTCGCCGCCGAAGCAGCGGCGGAGGCCGCCGGCGACGCGTTCGTCGTCACCGCCGCCCACGCCCGCGAGGCGCTCGACGGGCCACTGCTCGGCGGCGACCCCGAGAGCGAGGCGACTCCTGACGAACCCAGTCACCCCGAGGCGGCCGAGGGTGCCCCCGACCTCGCCGCGAAGGCGCCGACCGACATGGAGGCCGGGAACGACTCGACGCCTGCCGACGAACTGCTGACCGAGGAGGACGAAGGGTCGCCGGCAACTGGAGGCGGCGAGGACGAAGGGTCGTCGGCACTCGGAGCCGACGACGACGAAGAGTCGTCGCCCGACGCCGATTCTGACGATACCAACGTTTCGACTGGAAGCGAAAATCGAGATAATCGACAGGAAGAGAGCGGTAGTGGAGCCGAAACGAAGGGGTCTACGGGCGAGGATATCGTCGAACCGTCGACCACTGCAGAGGCCGTCGGCGACCGCTCGCCGCCCGCGCCGGAGATCCGCAACGACGTGACCGGCCGCTCCACGGGCACCGGCGAGTACGAGGAGTTCGTCGGCACGTTCCAGGACCGCTACGACCGGCTCGCGGGACTGCTCCGCGGGCGCGTGAACCACCGGCCGGCGGAGGCGATCCAGTCGATGCCCGGCGGGAGCGACGCGGAGATGATCGGCCTCGTCGACGACATCCGGTCGACCGCGTCGGGCCACTGGATCGTCGAACTGGAGGACACCACGGGGACGTTCCCCTGCCTGATCATGAAGGACCGCGCGTTCGCTCCCCTCGTCGACGACCTGCTGCTCGACGAGTGTCTCGCGGTGCAGGGGACGCTGGCCGACGACGGCGGGATCATGTTCGTCGACTCGCTCCATTTCCCCGACGTGCCCCGGACGCACAAGCCCAACACGGCCGACCGACACGTGCAGGCCGCCCTCATCTCGGATATTCACGTCGGCAGCCAGGAGTTCGCCCAGGACGCCTGGGACCGCTTCGCGGAGTGGCTCCACACGCCCGAGGCCGAGGCCGTGGAGTACCTGCTTATCGGCGGCGACATGGTCGAGGGCGTCGGCGTCTACCCGGACCAGGACGAGGAGCTCGACGTCGTCGACATCTACGACCAGTACGAGACGTTCGCGGAGGAGCTGAAGAAGGTGCCCGGCGACATGGAGATCGTGATGATCC
Source organism: Halolamina sp. CBA1230 (assembly GCF_002025255.2). Taxonomy (GTDB): domain Archaea; phylum Halobacteriota; class Halobacteria; order Halobacteriales; family Haloferacaceae; genus Halolamina. The sequence continues at coordinate 1,901,519 of NZ_CP054587.1, read as the reverse complement.
CCGGGAACCACGACGCGGTCCGGCTGGCGGAGCCGCAGCCCGCGTTCACCGAGGAACTGCGGGACATCATGAGCGCCCACGACGCCCGCTTCACGGGCAACCCCTCCACCGTCACCGTCGAGGGCGTCTCGGTGCTGATGTACCACGGCGTCTCGCTGGACGAGGTGATCGCCGAACTCCCGGAGGAGAAAGCCAGCTACGACGACCCGCACAAGGCGATGTACCAGCTCCTGAAGAAACGGCACGTCGCCCCGCAGTACGGCGGCCACACTCGCGTCGCGCCCGAGGAGAAGGACTACCTCGTGATCGACGAGGTGCCGGACGTGTTCCACACCGGCCACGTCCACAAGCTCGGCTGGGGGAAGTACCACAACGTGCTCGCGGTGAACTCCGGCTGCTGGCAGGAGCAGACCGACTTCCAGAAGTCCGTCAACATCGACCCCGACTACGGCTACGCGCCCATTCTGGATCTGGACACGCTGGACATGACAGTCCGGAAGTTCGTGTGAGGGAGAGTCACTGCTCGTGAGCGGTCGATTTTTTGATGGCCACGGATGTATCACATCCCGTGCGAGACGCCATGAAGGAGCGGCTCCTCTCGACGGACGTCGAGGCGTGGAACAACGAGTGGTACGTCTACGTCGGCGCCCCGCTGTTAGCGGCCGTCGGCGCCGTGTTCGGACAACTGTGGCTCACGTCGGAGATCCCGTTCTTCTGGGCGAGTGCGCTTGCCGTTGGCCTCTGCGCCGGGGGAGCCGTCGTAGTTGGAGGTGTGGTGCTCGCGCTGATCGACACACTGGCGGTCACCGAACCAGACGCCGACCACCGCGGACGCTGACCACGGTGCGGCACAGCACCCCGTAGCCACACGAAACCGCCCGCGTTTATGACGTTCGCAGCCCCAGGGCCGACAATGCCCATCGAGGATCGCGACCAGGCGAAGCTGGTCACGCACGCGCTGGCGAAGGACACCCTCTCGAAGATCCGGGACGTGGAGACCGAGCAGGTCGGCTTCCGCAAGGGGCTCGTGAAACTCGGCCGGATCTGCGGCTACGAGATCATCGACGGCGCGATGGAGACGGAGTACGTCCCCGTCCAGACCCCCCTGACCGAGACGACCGGCGAGCGCGTCAAGGGGCTCGACGACGTCGTGATCATCAACGTTCTCCGAGCCGCGACGCCGTTCGTCGAGGGGCTGCTGAAGGCGTTCCCGCGCGCGAAGCAGGGAGTCATCTCCGCCGGCCGCGACGAGGAGGCCGGGATGGACGACGACGGTCGGTTCCCGATCAGCGTCGACTACAAGAAGCTGCCCGAGATCACCGCGGACGACACGGTCGTCGTCGCGGACCCGATGCTCGCCACGGGGTCGACGATGTGTACGGTGCTCGACAACGTTCTCGACGCCGCCGTCGAGGAGCCCGAGGACCTGTTCGTGCTCTCGGCGGTGTCGGCGCCGGAGGGGCTGGTCCGGGTCAACGAGGAGTTCCCCGAGGCCGACCTGCTGACGGTCTCTATCGACGACGGCCTCAACGACGAGGGGTTCATCGTGCCCGGGCTGGGCGACGCGGGGGATCGGTCGTTCCGGACCACGTGAGGCGGGAAAACGCGACTGAAAGGAGCGGCAAACCGCCTCAGAAGCGAACGGCGAGCGCAGCGAGCCGTGAGAGCGGTGAGCGAGGGAGGCAAACGTCGCGACCGAACTACGTCCAGCGATCGTATACGTACAGCCCGCCCCCAGCCAGTAGCAGCACGACCCCCAGCGCCGCCACGCCGAGCCCGACGACGAAGCCGCCGAAGCCGGGCCCGAAGTCGTCAACGTGGCCGTAGACGGAGATGTTGTACAGCGTGTCGCCCTTCCGGATCGCGGTCGGAAGCTGGTCGACGTAGGGGTCGTTCACTCGGGGTCGGTACCCCATGTCGTCGCCCGTGGAGTTGTCGAGGATGGCGTCGACCGTCCGCTGTTCGCCTGCGGTGAGGCTCTCGTACCGCGGGGCCTGCTCGGCGACGGCGTCGGCGACGGTCGCGATCTCGACGGGTTCGGCGGTGACGTTCGTCGTCGGGCCGTCGACGCTGACCGAGAACCGGTAGTAGCCGTCGGGTTCGGTCTCGTCGTTGGTGTCCCTGACGAACCGGTTGGTGTCCTCGATCGCACGCACGTCGGCCCGAACGTCGTCGTTCCCGACGCTGGTGGCGGAGCCGTCGCGCATCGCCGCCACCAACAGCTCGCGGGTCGCGTTCGGCTTGCGGTACTCGTCGCCGTGGCGAGCGGTGAGTTCGTGGGTCGCGAGCGTCACCTCGTGGCCGTGGGCGCCGACGAGTCGTTTGCGGTCGGAGGTGTTGTCGAGGTCGATCGGTTCGGCGACGTATATCTGGGAGGTCTGTGCGGGCGGGGACGTGGCCTCCGCTGCCCAGCCGAGATACTGCGGCGCCGGGAGACACAGCAGCCCGACGACGACGAGCAGGAGGGCGACTCGGCGTCGATTCATCGGCCGACGGTTGCCGGTGTCGGTGTAAGTGCCTTCTGGGGTGTCAGGCCGGGGAGTTTCGGGCGATTCCGGCGGACGACCCCCTCGCTTCAGTTCGAGACCGACCCACTGGGCGGCGTCTGACGACCACGTGAAAGGCTCCCTCGGAGGGCTCCGGAGCGGTTGGGAGGCGTGCGGAGCGCACTGGTCACCGTGACCTCCACGGTCCGGACCTGGGACGGCGAGGCGTTGGGGTCGCCAACCCCCTCGCTTCAGTTCGAAACCGGGCACGGACGGCACGTCTGACGGCCAGGCGAAAACGGCCCCCGTAGGGATACGGAGTCCTCGGGAGCGCTACTCCTCGTTCTCGGCGTCGTCGCCGTTTTCGTCCTCGTCGTCGTCCTCACTCGCCGAGAGCCCCTCGTCCTCCTCGCGGTCGAGCGCCCGTGGGACATCGTGGTGGTCGCTGTACCCGTCGAACCACCGCGCGATGCGCTCGACGCGGTCGACGACGTGGCCGGGCTCGCCCGAGCGGGAGAGCTCGTGCCCTTCGCGGGGGTAGAGCACGAACCGCGTGTCGGTGCCCTGCTTGCGGAGCATCCGGTACCAGAGTTCGGCGGTACAGACCGGCGTGCGGTAGTCGTCGTCGGAGTGGATCACCAGCGTCGGCGTCTCTACCTCGTGGGCGTGGCCCGTCGGCGACTGCTCCCAGAGGAACGCCGGCTCCTCCGACGGCGTGGTGTCGAAGTCGCCCTCGACGAGCGCGTAGGCGCCGTCGGTCGAGCCGTAGAACCCCGTGAGGTCGTAGACGCCGCGCTGGGAGACCGCCGATCGGAAGAAGTCCGTCTGCCCGACCGTCCACGCGGTCATGAACCCGCCGAAGGAGCCACCCGTGAGGTGGACGTCGTCGGCGTCGACGTACTCGCGGTCGGCCAGCAGGTCGACGCCGGCCATCACGTCGGTTAGCGTCACGTCGCCCCAGTCGCGCTCGATCGCCTGCATGTACTCCTCGCCGTAGCCCGTCGAGCCGCGTGGGTTCGACCAGAAGACGACGTAGCCGCGGGCCGCGAGCGTCTGGAACTCATGCCACATCGTGCCCGCAGTCGTCCACATCGCGTGAGGGCCGCCGTGGACCTCGACCGCGAGGGGGTACTCCTTCTCGGGGTCGAACTCGGGGGGCGTGATGGTCCAGCCGTGGACCTCGCCCTGGTCGGAGTCGAAGGAGAGCTCCTCGGGCTCCTGCACCGAGACGTCGTCGAGGTAGTCGGCGTTGAGTTCGGTGAGGCGGACGCAGTCCTCGCGTTCGGCGCCCACACCGCCGTCGAGTCCCGGCTCGTCGGCGTGATCGAGCGTGCAGACGAACACGTCCCCGGGATGGTCCCACTCGCTCATCGCGAAGGCGAACCGCTCCGCGCCGACGTGGCCGGCGCTGACGGCGCCGGGGCGGATCACGCGGCTCGGCGGCTCGCTCGCCCCACCGGGCGCCGACCAGACGCTGGTCTTCCCCTCGTCGGGCGTCGAGAAGTAGATCCGCTCGCCGTCGGCGCCCCACTGCGGCGCGGACTCGTACCCCAGTCCGCGGTCGAGCGCCTCGGTGATCCAGGCCACCTCGCCGTTCTCGGTGTCGAGCACTTTGAGTTCGGTCGGCTGGATGCTGGCCTGCTCCTCCTCGCTGTAGAGGAACGCGACCCGTCCGTCGTCGGTGGCGGCGAGGCCGGCGCCCCAGCCGCTCGACTCGTGGACCTTCTCGGCCGCTTCGGCGTCGGTGTCGTACGCGTAGATGGAGTACCGGTGGGAGTCGTCGGGGTCCTCGCCCACGTCCTGGGCGGTGTAGTACAGCGTCGACGCGTCGCCCCACTCGGGACCGCCGAAGTCGACGTCGCCGTCGGTGATCCGCTCGACGTCGACCTCGTCGGCGCTCGCGAGGCCGTCGCCGACGTGGGCGACGTAGACGTGTGAGCGCGCGCCGTCGAAGTGCGACTGCCCCGTGCGGTAGACGGTGCGGTCGATCACTCGCGGGTCCGGCTCCTCGCGCTCGTACTCCGGCTCCTCGGAGATGTCGACGTCCGTTCCTTCCTCGCGTTCGGTCTCCGTCGTGGACTGGGTGAACGCGATCCGGTCGCCGTCGGGCGACCAGGCGATCCCCCCAACGCCGGCGGGCACCTCCGTGACCTGTCGGGCCTCGCCGCCGTCGACGGGGATGAGCCAGAGCTGTGGGCGGTCGTCGTCCTTCCCCCGGTTCGAGACGAAGGCGAGGCGATCGCCGGCGGGCGACCAGCGGGGCTGGCTGTCGGCGCCCTCCGAGACGCTGAACTGGCGGGGCTCGTCGCTCCCGTCGCTCGGGACGAGATAGATCGTCGCCTCGTAGCGCTCGTCGTCGTCCGGGAGTTCCTTGACGAACGCGACCTGCTCGCCGTCCGGCGAGAGGCGGGCGTCGCCGGGTTTGGCGATCTCGTGGAAGTCCGCGGCCTCGATTCGTGCCATGGGGTGACGCGCGGACCTACGGACCGAAAGGGTGTCGGTAGCGGCCGGAAGCGAGCGAACGCGGCGTCGTGACGGCCGGAACGAACCCAGTCAGAAGGCCTATGGCTACCCCCCAACAAGCGGAGCACAGATGAGTGCTGGCGAAGGTCCCCCACCGGAGCCGTCGACCGACGACGACGAGCCGGACGGCCTGCTTCGTCGGTTTCTGACAGCCGAGACCGGCCCGCTGATGTTCGCCCGGGAGATGCTGACCAGCATCGCGACCGTCGCCGCGGTGGGCCTGCTGCTGTTCGCGGTCAGCGGCGTCTGGCCGCCGATGGTCGCCGTCGAGAGCTCCAGTATGAGCCCGAACATGCAGACGGGCGACCTGATCTTCGTCACTGAACCCGGCCGGTTTGCTCCCGACGCCGCCCGCGGTGAGACCGGTGTCGTAACCCACCGAGTCGGCAAAGAGGTCGACTACAAGACGTTCAACGACTTCGGGACCGTCATCGTGTACGAAAGTCGTGGGTCGAGCCCGCCGATCATCCACCGCGCGCGCTTCTGGGTCGAGGACGGCGAGAACTGGTACGACGAGGCCAACGAGGCGTGGGTGCAGGGCGCCGACAACTGCGAGGAGATGGACAACTGCCCGGCCCCCCACGCGGGCTTCATCACCAAAGGCGACAACAACGCCTACTACGACCAGACCAACAACATCCGGGAGCCAGTGAAGCCGGAGTGGCTGATCGGCACCGCACGGGTCCGAATCCCCTACCTCGGCTGGGTCCGACTGGGCTTCTCCGGCGCGGCGACGACTGGACCCGGACCGATCGACGCCGGGGTCGCGAGTGCGACGGTCGATGAGTCGCCGCCTGCGGTGAACGACTCCGCATCCACCCTCAACGGCTCCGTTGCGGGTGCAGTCGAAACGTCGGTGTCGGTCGTCGGTCCCGAATCGAGAAGCTTGTCGAGTCCGCTATCGGCGGCCTAAAACGCTCGGTTTCTCGCAGAGACGTTCTCCCCGACCCCCATCGTTTCGGGTGGAACTCGGTACCGAACGGTGATCAGTTGTCGAAGCGCGCCTGCACGAAGGGCTGGGCGTTCTCGATGTCGCCGAGGCGGGAGTCCGAGAGCAGGACGTGTTCGGTCTCCTCGATCGGGACCGACAGCGAGATCTCCTTCGTGCGGCCGTAGCGCCCCTTCGAGACGACGACGGCGTTGACGATCCCCAGCATGTCGAGTTCGCTGATGAGGTCGGTGACGCGGCGCTGGGTCAGCACGTCGGCGTCGATCTCCTCGCAGAGACGCTTGTAGATGTTGAACACCTCGCCGGTGTTGATGTTGTGGACGCCGTTCTTCTCGAGCAGGATCGTCGCGAACAGGACGATCTTGCTCTGGGTCGGGAGCGTGCGCACGACCTCGACCACGCGGTCGAGTTCGATCTTGTCCTGGGCCTGCCGGACGTGCTGCTCCTCGACGGTCTCGGCCTGACTGCGCTCGGCGAGTTCGCCGGCGGTCCGGAGGAGGTCGAGTGCGCGTCGCGCGTCCCCGTGCTCCTGTGCGGCGAAGGCGGCACACAGCGGGATCACGTCGTCGGTCAGCGCGTCGTCCTTGAACGCCACGTCCGAGCGGTGCTGGAGGATGTCCCGGAGCTGATTGGCGTCGTACGGCGGGAACACGATCTCCTCCTCGCCCAGGCTGGACTTGACTCGGGGATCGAGGAAGTCGGTGAACTTGAGGTCGTTCGAGATCCCCATGATCGAGATGCGGGAATTCTCCAGTTCGGAGTTCATCCGGGAGAGGTTGTACAGCGTGTCGTCCCCGGACTTCTCGACGAGTTTGTCGATCTCGTCGAGCATGATCACGACCACGCGCTCGTGGTAGTCGATCGCGTCGAAGAACTTGGAGTAGACGCGGTCGGTGGGCCACCCGGTCATGGGCACCTCCTCCATCTCCTCGCGGTCGTCCTCGAGTTCGCTGATCTTCTCGTCGACGGCCTCGACGCTGTCGAACTCCGTGTCCGCGAGCGCGTCCTCGTCGCCGTCGGCCGCGGCCGAGCGGCGTTCGCGGAGTTCGTCGAGGCGGTCGCCGACGATCTCGCGGTTCTTCTCGATGAACTTGTTCGCGAGCTGGGCGAGCACGCGGTACTGCGTGTCGGTGATCTCGCAGTTGATGTACTCCACCTCGCAGGGGACGTCGTACTTCTGGGAGGTGGACTCGAGCTCCTGGCTCACGAACTTCGCGCTCGCGGTCTTCCCGGTGCCGGTCTTCCCGTAGATCAGGATGTTCGAGGGGGTGTCCCCGCGCAGCGCCGACACCAGGATGGTCGCCATCTGGTTGATCTGGTCGGTACGGTGGGGGAGCTCGTGTGGCGTGTAGGAGGGTCTGAGCACCTCCTTGTTGCTGAATATCGGCTCCCCGGCCATCAGGTCGTCGAACAGCCCCTGGCTGTCGCCGTCGTCCTCGAGCATCCGGTCGATGTCGACGCCGCCGGTGTCGAGATCGACCGAGGAGTCGATCCCCTCCGTGTCCAACGAGGAGTCGACGCCGTCGGTGACCCCGTCCGTGTCGAGGACCTCGGACTCGTCCGTGTCGGTGTCCTCGCCGTCGTCCGGCTCGGCGGCGCTCGATCCATCGTCGCTGTCGATGTCGGCGTCGTCAGCGTCCTCTTCGACCGCGCCGTCGTCCGCGATCGGCCAGCCGTCGTTCGGATCGCCCTCTCCTCCTTCCGAACCCGTGTCGTCGTTCATATCGTTCATTTTGATACCCCTACGTTTCGAGTGGAGAACGGCACTCGGGACCGGGATTTTCCGCCGGAAACCACCTGCAAGGCCCGATCCGTCGCGAGAGTTTCCGGAGCGCCGTCCAGTTGATGCACTCGAACCAAATGAATAGGGGTACCAAAAACCTGTCCCTGTCGTCGCGGCGCGTGGACGGTTCGGCCCGGAAGCTGGGTCGAGTGACACCCGACGTTCTCGACGACTGTAGGCGGGACCTACGGCCCTGATCCCCACTGTTTCGACTGGACGGGCAGGCGAAAGACGGGTGTGGCGTCGACGATTGGAGTCGAAGCGGTCGAGAGGGTGTGTCGGGTCAGTGAGGGCTGGAGCCGAAACGGTGGCCCGGCCGGAAACAGCGGCGAGCCGCGGTCAGTTTCACGATCGTCCGGGTCGAGCCGGAGACGAGGACTGGCCGCGCGCCGCGTTGGACGGGAAACGGTGGCGGGTAGTGACCCCCCCACCCCATCGTTTCGGGTGGAACGCGGAATCAGGTGGGGGTGGGGGTCGGGAAGCGGCAGTAACCGCCTCCTCTCGAGCGGTAGTTTTACACTACACGACGATAGATTAGTCCGTACTGCAATCTCCATCCTTTATTTAGTTCGTGACGTGTGTGGTTAGTTGTGTTTACTGGCGACGGCTCGTCACCCCTCCCCCTCTCTCGCTCGTGGTTCCACGCGAAACGGAGGGGAGGGGGTTCACAGTTCGGGATCGCGAGATCGAACCCTCGGCAGATCGGCCGTTCAGGCAATCTCCAGTGGGAAGAAGCTCCTCGACCGAACGGAGCTACGAACCTCCACCCACGTTTCGTGTGGAGACCCCCGGAAGCATCTGACATCTGACATCTGATCGTTCGTCCATGCAGTTCGGGGGGAGCTCGACCGGACCCGTTCGATGGGGGTCCGACCGGACCCCACCGTTTCGTGTCGAGACTCCGTATGTCGTTTTTCCCGTTACGGTCGGCGTCGGCGCCCTCCCGGAACGTTCCACGGCGTCCGACGCCATTCTTAAGTGCATCGCCGGCGGTACTCGGTGTAACGGCTCCCTACCGTCAGGGAGCAGGAGACAAGGATGGGTCTGCTCACGAGTCTGAAACAAAGTATTACGCGGGTCACGGACGGCCTGTTCGCGTCAGAGGAGCCGAAACGGATCGGGATCTACGGCCCGCCCAACGCCGGGAAGACCACGCTGGCGAACCGCATCGCCCGCGACTGGACCGGCGACGCGGTGGGCCCGGAGAGTCACATCCCCCACGAGACACGGCGTGCGCGCCGGAAGGAGGGTGTGACCATCGAACGTGACGGTCGGGAGGTCACGATCGACATCGTCGACACGCCCGGCGTCGCGACGAAAGTCGACTACGAGGAGTTCCTCGACCACGACATGGAGAAGGAGGACGCCGTCCGGCGCTCCCGCGAGGCGACCGAAGGTGTCGCCGAGGCCATGCACTGGCTCCGGGAGGACGTCGACGGCGTGATCTACGTGCTCGACAGCACCGAGGACCCGTTCACGCAGGTGAACACGATGCTGATCGGCATCATCGAGAGCCAGGAGCTCCCGGTGCTGATCCTCGCGAACAAGATCGACAAGGAGGAGTCGGACATCCAGCGGATCGCGAACGCGTTCCCGCAGCACGAGACGATCCCGCTCTCCGCACTGGAGGGACAGAACATGGACGAAGTGTACGAGAACATCGCGGAGTACTTCTCCTAACAATGCCCGAAGTAACCAGCGGCGACGGCGACGGTTCCTCCCCCGAAGAGGACGACCTCGACGACGGCGTCCGGGTCGACATGATCAGCGGCGCCCGGATGGAGGGGCTCACCAGCATGGAGAAGATCCGCCTGATCCTCGACGGCGTTCGCGACGGCAACATCGTGATATTAGAGGAGGGGCTCACCCCCGACGAGGAGTCGAAGCTGATCGAGGTCACGATGACGGAGATCAGCCCGGACGAGTTCAGCGGCATCGAGATCGAGACCTACCCCAAATCGAGTTCGAGCAACCCCGGGCTGTTCGACCGGCTGATGGGGAAGGAGGAGCAGACACAGAAGCTGACGGTGATCGGCCCGGCGAACCAGATCGAGACGCTCCACAAGGACGAGAACCTGATCAGCACGCTCGTCTCGCGCAAGTAGTCCCGTGCCCCACGAGTGTACCACCTGCGGCCGGCAGTTCGACGACGGCTCCAAGGAGATGCTATCGGGCTGTCCGAACTGCGGCGGGAACAAGTTCCAGTTCCAGCCGGCCGGCCGCGCTGCCACGGACGACGCTTCGGCCACCGACGCCGAGCCACCCGAACCGGCCGACGCCGAGGAGCCCGCGACCGGACCTGAAACGTCGGCGTCCGAAACGCCGGATCCGAAACCTACAGCCTCCGAAACGGCGGACCCGAAACCCACGGCGGCCGACGACGCGGAGTCGGGGGTCGCCGAACGGGAAGAAGCGTTCCGCGACGCCGAAATCGACGACGAGGTGGGCGAGGAGAACCGTGCCCAGAACGACGCGCGCTCCTCGTCGGCCAGTATCGAGGAGATCGACGAGGCGCGCCGGAAGATGGAGGCGGCCGAGGAGGAGGTCGCCAGCGGTCGCGGCACGCCACAAGGACCCCCGACGGAGACGCCGTCGGGCGAGGACACCGACGAGTTCGACCTCTCGGGTGCGGTCGGCCCCGACGACGACGTCGAGAAACAGCCCGTCGCGGGCTCGGCGCCGGAACGGGAGGAGCCGGTGAGCGACGAGGACACCGACCTGCGGTCGCTGCGCGAGGAGCTGAACGACCAGTTCGAGAGCATCAAGATCACCGCGCCCGGCCAGTACGAACTCAACCTCATGGAGCTGTACGACCGGAAGGAGTACATCATCTCGCTCCAGGAGGACGGCCGGTACGTGATCGAGATGGCCGACGACTACGGCATCGACGAGTAGCTGGGTCGATCCCACCTCTGCTCCCTTCCTCCCTGCTCCTCTCTTCCTCCCTGCTCCTCTCTTCCTCACTGCTCCTCCCTACCCCTCTCCTCCCCCACGCCGACCGCTTCAGCAACCGTTAACAGCCACGCGGTCGCAGGTGGCGGTATGAGCACGGCGACGAAGATCGTCACCAGCACAGTCGGCCTGTCCGCGATTCTGGCGTTCGCGCTCGTCTTCCAGATCGTCCTCTCGGCCTGATGTTCGCCGAACGGACGCTCTCCCCGACGGTCGAGCGACTGCACAGCGAGCTCGCGCCCGACGTTCGCGTCCTCGACGCCGAGCAGGATTTCGAGACGCTCCCGCCGGCGGTCGCGGAGGAGTTGGGGCTGCTCGTGGACGCGCTCGATCCCGCCAGCTACCCAGACGCGTGGCTCCCCGAGAACGCGCCGGCCCAACTGGAAGCCTACACCTCCGACCAGTTCACGATCGGCCTCCCGGGCGACGGCACGGTTGTCTGGACCCGCCAGACCGAGCCGCCGACGGTGATCGTGAAGGCCCGTGCCGAGGGGACGCCGGAGTCGTTCCGCGAGTTCCTGCTCGCCGAGGCGCTGGTTGAGATCGACGAGGGCGTTCCGGAGAGCTTCCTCCCCTTCTTCGGCGAGCGGTACGCCGACCTCGACGACGCGCTGGGGCTCGGCGGCGCGGCAACGTACCAGGTCGCGGCCGCGCTGTACGACGCTTGGGTCGGCCTGCACACCCGCGAGCGGTTCCGCGCGTGGGAGGGCGATCACGACGAGCTCCACGCGGCGTGGGCCGACGCCGGCGACCGCCTCGTCGGCCGGATCGACGACCTCCCGGGTGAGGTTGCCCGGGGCGAGACCGAGTTCCCGGCGGCGACGGAACTGGCGTGTTCGGCGGTGAAACACGGGCTCGACCTGCCCGCGCCGTTCGCCGCACTCGACACGCTGGCCTACCGCGACCACGGCGCCGAGTACGCGGTCCGGTGGGCCGAGAAGACGATTGACGCGCTCGCGGAGTAACGGCGGACGGCTTCGACTGCGGTCGTCGTTTCGACTCAGCCGTCGGCTTCTGCTGTTTCAACTCCATCGTCCGTTTCGACTACTTCGACTCCACGTACAGTTTCGACTGGAAACACCCTCGTCGATTCCCCGGGATTTCGAGTGGAACACCGTGACGGGGACGGGTCGAGAAGGGAAAACCGCGCCGCCCGCCTACTCTCGCGGTTCGTAGCTCACAGTACCGTCGTCGTGGAGGCGGACCGTCGCGTCGAACAGCTCCGTGAACGCGGCGACCGTCTCGTCGTCGTGGACTTCGCTGGAGAGGTGGAACAGGCAGACCGCGTCGTGTTCACGAACGAGTTCGATCAGTCGCTCGGCTGCCTCCAGCGCGGCGTCCTCGTCGCCGTAGTAGGCGAGTTCGCTGAGCGAGTCGAGCGTGATGCGGAGCTGGCCGTCGTGCTCGGTCAGGAACGCCTCGACCTGTTCGACGATCCCCTCGACGTCGTCCGGGCCGGCCGCGTAGTGGATATGCGGCGCCGAGCGCCGGGAGTACCCCCGTTCGATCGAGAGGGTGTCGAGGACCTCCGCCCGCGACTCGTCGACCTCGTAGTAGTCGAGTTTCTGTTCGACCTCGCGGGCGGTAGTTCGGGTGGAGACGACGAGGAAACGGTCGGTGTCGACGCTGAGGAAGTCGGTGTCGACGCGGTCGGTCTCCCCGATGCTGGGGTGCAACAGCAGCAGCGCGGTCCCGGCCGGGACGCTGTCGGGCGCGCCGTCGATGGCGAGGTCGTACTCCATATCCGGTGGTAGGGGGGCGGCGACTTCAAACTCGCGGCGCCGGCTTCCTGTCGACGACCGGCCGGAGCCGAACCCGTTTTGCCCCGCACGCTCGAACCCGACCCATGAGCGTTCGCGAGGAGTTCGACAGCTGGGCCACCGAGGACCGCGAGCAGGGGATGGAGGAGCGCCACTGGCACACCGCACGCCCGATCCTTGCACGGATGCCCGTCGAGGCGGGGGACCGCGTGCTGGATCTCGGCACCGGCAGCGGGTACGCGCTCCGGGCGCTGCGCGAGCGGGGGATCGGCGCCGGCTACGGACTCGACGGCTCACCCGAGATGGCCCGGAAAGCCGACAGCTACACCGACGACGACGCGATCGGCTTTCTCGTCGGCGACTTCGATCACCTTCCCTTCGAGACGGACTCGATCGACCACGTGTTCACGATGGAGGCGTTCTACTACGCGAACGACCCCCACCACACGCTGGAGGAGATCCGGCGCGTGCTGAAACCCGGCGGGACGTTCTACTGCGCGGTGAACTACTACGAGGAGAACGTCGCCTCCCACGACTGGCAGGAGAACATCTCGGTGGAGATGACCCGCTGGGACCGCGAGCAGTACCGCGAGGCGTTCCGCGCCGCCGGCCTGCACGTCGCCGAGCAGGACAACGTCCCGGACCGCGAGACGGAGATTCCCGAGGAGTCGGAGTTCCCCCACGAGGGGTTCGGGAGTCGGGAGGCGATGGTCGAACGCTACCGGACGTGGGGGACGCTGCTGACCGTCGGCGTCGCGCCCTGATTAGTGAGGTTTTCGGTGGTACTGGGCTAGCTACGATCTTACTCCTATTCGGCATCGACAGCAACAGTAGTTCGATCCTTCGGCATTGACGGCAACAGTAGTTCGATCCTTCGGCATTGACGGCAACAGTAGCTCGATCCTTCGGCATTGACGGCAACAGTAGCTCGATCCTTCGGCATTGACGGCAACAGTAGCTCGATCGTTGGCCACTTGTGACCGCAACTGCCCCGCACAGCCCACGAACCTCCCCAGCCGACTCGTTCCTTCGCTGTCGCTCAGTCACTCGTCCCTCGCGCTGTCGTACGGGCGACCCGTGCGTCGCCCGTACGGCCTGCGGGATCTTCGATCCTGCTCTGACAAGCGGCACGAGGCCGCGTGCGCTTCGCGCCGACAGCGACGGCGATGCGGTGGCGGTGGACGCCTCGCGGGCGTCGCCGAGAGTCCCTGACTCTCGGCTGCCAGCCGGACGTAGTCCGGCGACGTCGACGAGAATCGAAGATCCTCGTCTGCCAATCAGAAATCTCCGATTTCTGATGATGGGCCTCGTGCCCGGCACCCTGCGGTCGCAAGTGGTCAAGCATCGAGATGCTGTTGCTGTCGCTGTTCGAGCCAGATCTACTCTTGCTTCCCACCGAAACACGAACAGCGAACCCAACGAACGGAGAGAATCAGGCTTCGCCAGGCTCTGCGGCGCGCTCGCGGATCAGATCCCGCACCGCCTCGGGGTCGTCCGTCTCCGCCAGCTCGTCACAGGAGACCAGCGCGGTCCCCTTCACGGACTCGCGGCTGGCGTCGTTCTCGACGAAGTACACCGAGCGCGTGCGGGTGACCTGCCCCAGCGAGGACATGATCCGGGCGCGCTTCTCGGCGTTGGGGGTGAACTCCGAGTGGCCCGTCAGCAGCTTCGCGCCGTCGCGGCCGCGGCGCTCCTCGTCCTCGCTCACGCTGTTGAACGGCGCCCGCGTGGTGGGGTGGACCGTAAAGCCCGCCCGCGTCAGCACGCCCACGACGTGCTCGTCGTCGGGGTCGGCTTCCGGCGCGTCGGGGGTGGGCTCGGCGTCGCGGACCTCCTCGGCGCCCTCCATCACGTTCATCGGCGCCGTGAAGGGGCGGTCGAACAGCTCCTCCAGCTTCACCGCGACGTCGATGGAGGCGTTCATCCCGTCCTCGTACTTCGAGACGGTGCGCCGGGAGACGCCGAGCTCGGAGGCGAGTTTCCCGAGGCTCCAGTCCTCCTCCTCGCGGCTCTCCGAGAGCAGGTCGCCGTCGATGTTGACGTACAGCCCGCCGGGGGCCGCGTAGATCAGCGGCGGCACGTCCTCGACGAACAAGTCGAACGCGGTGTCCGGATGGATCGCGGGCACGCCGTGACGGAAGTACACCACCTCCGGCTTCAGCTCCTCGTCGCGGGTGCGCATCCCCACGACCATCGGCGTCGCCGAGAGGTACTCCCCGAGTCGACGCATCTCCCGCCCCGTGGCGGCGTCGAACGCGTCGACGTTGCCCAGCACCTTCAGCAGCACGAGCTCCTCGCCGCGGCGGGCCGCGACGTCGAAGCTCTTGGGCCGGATCGCACAGCGCTCGCTGACGAGGAACCCGGCGTCCTGCAGCATCGCCGTGACGTTCTCGATCAGCGCTGTACGGCTCATATGGGGAAGTAGGCGACTCACGGCATATATACGTTGTGTCGACCCGGGACGGCGCAGTCGGGCGGTTCGCTGTTCGAGCGACCGATAGCTCCATATATCGGGAGTTGGCGCTCGGTCGATCGACGCGAAACCGCCTTGGCCGTCGGCCGCCTCCCTCCCGGCGTGACCGTCATCGGCGTCGACGACACCGACTCCCGCGAGCGCGGGATGTGCACGACCTACCTCGCGGCCCGCATCGCCGAGCGGATCGCGGCCGCCGGGGGGTCGATCGACGAGCGCCTGCTGATCCGCCTCAACCCCGCCGTCGAGCGCAAAACGCGGGGGAACGCCGCGCTCGCGATCCACACCGATCTCGACGCCGACCACGCCGCCGAGATCGCCCGCGAGGAACTCGAACCGCTGGCCGAGACCGACGACCCCCGTACGTCGCCCGGGCTCGTCGTCGCCGACTGCGACCCGGACGAGGTGCCGGCCGCCGTCACCGCGTTCGCCCGCAATGCGGTCCGCGAGTTCCACGACCTCGACGACGCGCTCGCGCTGGCCGACGACACGGGCTTCGAGACCGCTGGCTGGACGGGCGGCCACGGCCGCATCGGCGCGCTCGCGGCGGTCGGCGCGGCCGGCGCCTTCGACGAGTGGACGTACGAACTGATCGCCTACCGGGAGTTCGACCGCTGTGGCACGCCACGCGAGGTGGACGAAGCGAGCCTGTTCGCCGCCGCCGAGGACGCCTACCCCGCGGCGTGGGACACCGTCGACCGCGTGGAGGACGAGGCGGTCTGCGTGCCCAGCGCGCCGGGGCCCATCCTCTACGGGATCAGGGGTGACGACCCCGAGGCACTCCGCGAAGTCGCTGGGGGGATCGACTCGGAGCCGGTCGAGCGAACCGCACTCTTCCGGACGAACCAGGGCACCGACGCTCACCTCCGCGCCGCCGACGTGGCCGACCTCACTGCCCTCGACGACGGCGGCGCGTACCGCGTGGACTGTGTCGTCGCCGGTGAGCCGGAAACGCGGGAGGGTGGCCACGTGTTCGTGCCGATCAGGGGCGTCGAGAGTAGGTTGACCATCGACGCGGCGGCGTTCGAACCGACCAAACGGTTCCGCCACCGCGTGCGCGCGCTCCGGCCGGGCGACGAGCTCACCGTCTGCGGGGAGGTGAGTTCGGGCACGCTCAAACTCGAGAAGTTCGCCGTTCGTGGCCTGGACCGGACGGCGCTCCGGAACCCGAAATGTCCGGACTGTGAGACAACGATGAGCTCCGCGGGCCGGAACCAGGGGTACCGATGCCGCGACTGTGGGACGAGCGCGCCGGGGAAAGTCGAGACCGAGGTCGACCGCGACCTCGAACGCGGCTGGTACGAGGTGCCGCCGTGTGCCCGCCGCCACGTCGCGAAGCCGCTCGTTCGCGGCGGGTTCGACGCGCCGACGCATCCGGAGCGGTAGTCAGAACCGCCTCAGCGCTTCCTCGACGCTCGCCCGGTCGTGGACCAGCGACTCGCGCTCGTCGTACGCGTCGGGGGTGAGAAACGCGACCGCATCGGCGTCGTCGCCCGCTTCCGTGGCCCCAGTCGCCGCGGCCCGATTCACGCCGAAGTGGATCGCAGCGTGGTTGCGCTCCGACCCCGCTGCGAACCCGGTCCCGATCGGTTCGAGGTCGTCGGGGTCGACGTGTAGTCCGGTTTCCTCCTCGAGTTCCCGCGCGGCGCCCTCAGCGAGCGGCTCGTCGTGTTCAGGATGGCCGCCAGGGAGCGCCCACGCGCCCTCGGCGGGCGGCTGCCCGCGCCGGATACAGCAGACACGGTCGCCGTCGTCAGACTGTGTCTGACTGGCGGACGAATCGCGACGCGATTCGTCAACGTCGACGACCGCGACGGCGACGCTCGGAACCGCCGTGCGCCAGAGCACGCGCTCACAATTCGGGCAGTAGGCGCGCTCGCGGCCGTCGACCTCGCGGTGTTCGACCGCAGCACCGCAGAGCGGGCAGTAGTCTGCATCGACGGCGATCACGATCGAGGGTTCGTCGGTGGGGAGAAAACGGTTCGGTCCCGAAAACTGATCAATCATCGTCGAGAAATGGGGAGTCGTGTCACAGGATTTGCTGCTGTACGGCCTCCTCGTCGTCGCCGTCGGGGGCGGGCTCTACCGGTTCGCCCGGCCGCTGGCACGCTTCAGCGAACAGCTGGACGCCATCGGAAGCACGACCTCGGCCGACGAGGTCGAGCCGGCGGACTGGAAGGTGTGGCTCTACCGCGGTATCGCGGTCCTGATCGTCGTCGCCGGGATCGGACTGTTCGGCGAGGGTGTGCTCGCCTACGCCTGATCGACCGCCGCGATCGCCGCCCGACAGACTGCCGCGTCGTCGGTGTACGCCCACTCCACTTGGTCGAACTCGGATTCGTTCGCCCAGCGCAGGCCCGCGAGGTCGTCGGCCGCCGACGGTTCGCCGTCGGTATTGCCCAGTTCGACCGCGTAGTCCACACAGACCACCTGCTTCTCGTCGGTCAGCCCCGGTTCGGGGACGACCGTCTCGAGGTCGCGCGCTTCGAGGAGTCGGAGATCCGCGGGATCGACGCGGAGGCCGGTCTCCTCCGCGAGCTCTCGGGCGGCCGTGGCCCGTGGCTCCTCGCCGAAGTCGACGTGCCCTCCGGGCGTGGAGAACCGACCCTCGGCGGGCGCGGCGCCGCGCTCCCCGAGCAGCACGCACGGCGTCGCACCCGAGCGGTCCACGATCCCCACCGCCGCAGCCACCGCCGGCGAGTGGTACACGCCGCGCTCGCAGTCGGGACAGTGGTAGCGGGGGTCCTCGCCACGGAGTTCGGCGCCGCAGTACGGGCAGAAGCTGGGCGGGAAGTCGGTCATCGGCCGGGCTCCTCCCGTGCCAACGCTCGCTCGATGAAGCGACGGTTGTGGTCGCGAAGTTGCTCGGGGAGCGTCTCCCGTTCGAAGAACCGCGCCGCGTCGGCGTCGCTCCCCGCCGACGGGGCCCCGTCGACGTGTTCGCGCTCGACGACGTAGCGAACGAGGAGGACGTGTTGCGCTCGGTACGCCGCGCCGCCGTTCTGCTCCCGGAGATGCGTGCCGAGCAGCCGGAGCTCCCCGGGGTCGGCGTCGACGCCGGCCTCCTCGCGGAGCTCCCGGACCGCGGCAGCCGGCGCCGACTCGTCCGGTTCGAGGTAGCCGCCGGGGAGCGTCCAGTACCCCTCGCTCGGCCCACCGCCGCGGCGGACGAGCAGGATCTCGTCGCCGTCGCGGACGGCGACGCCCGCGGTGGGGACGGGGTTGCGCCAGACGAACTGCTCGCAGTCGGGGCAGTAGCGGCGGTCGCGCCCCTCGAACGTGCGGGACTGGAGGGCGGCGCCACAGGTCGGACAGTAGTTCGCGTCGACGGCGACCATCGTTCGGGCGTTCGGCGGTACGGGCAAAACAGTTCGGCCCCGCGACGGTTTTCTCGGATATCTACGTTTTGCCAAAGATATATTGTCTACAGGCTCGTCGTTTCGATCATGACCGAGGATCGCGGCGCGCTCCCGGAGGACGCTCGACAGCAGTGGGAGGCCGAGCGCACGACGTTCCAGCGCGTGTACGACGTGGTGACGGGGACGGCCGAGTACACCACGGCGACGGAGATCGCCGACCGCGCCGCCTGTTCGACGACGGGTGCACGCGACGCGCTCTCACAACTGGTGGAGATGAGGATCGCCGAGCAGCGCGGTGACCGACCGACGGAGTACCGCCGGAACGACTCCTACCTGCGCTGGAAACGGATCGAGCGGCTCGCCGAGGACCACACCGCCGCGGCGCTCCGCGAGGAGCTCGACGCGCTCGTCGAGGAGGACGAGTCGCTCCAGGAGCGGTTCGACGCCCCCGACCCGGACGCCGTCTCGCCGGCCGTGTTCGACGACGCCGATCACGAGGGGGTACACGATCGCTGGGATGCGCTCTCCCGCTGGCGGACCGTCCGCGAGGACCTCGGCGTGATCCAGCGGGCGATCCACCGAGCCGAGCGGAACACGGACGACCGGACCGGCCGCTCCGCGTCGGCGTAGATGTCCGACGACGAAGGGCTCCCGAGCGGCCGCCTCGACGTCCCGACGCTCCGGACGATCGCCCGACGAGCCGAGGGGCATCCGTTGGTCGACGGCTGGACGTTCGAACCGTCGAGCGTCTCGCCGCGGCATCTCGAACTCCCGCTCGTCGCGAGCGCGTACCCGCAGTCCGTGACGGCGGCGCGTATCGACCTCCGGTGGTTCACGACCGACGACTACTCCGTCCACTACGTCGAGACGCGAACGGACCGATCGGACCCGTACCAGTGCCGGTGGGATCGTCACCCGAAAACGACCGCGCCGCGAACGCATTTCCACCCGCCGCCCGACGCCGGCGACGCGGAACTCTCATCGTTGGGCTCCCACCACCTCGACGTCCTGTTCAGCGTGCTCGACTGGGTGCGGGATCGCGTCGACGCGGTGGCGGACTGACTCAGCCTTTCAGCCCGCTCCCGGTCAGCGGCACCACCACGTCCTCGTCCTCGTCGATCTCCCCCCGCTCGCGCAGTTCCGCGAGCGCCGCGGGCGCGACCGCGCTGGTGGGTTCGGTGTAGAACCCAGCCCCGTGCAGTCGGTCGAGTTCGCGTTCGGCGGGTCCTTCCTCGATCGAGATCGCGTCGCCGCCCGTGGCGTCGATCGCGTCGAGGATCGCCCCCTTTCGAACTGGATCGCGGATCTGGACTCCGTCGGCCACGTCGTTCGACTCCTCCGTGTTGTCGTGGAGTTCGGCGGCGATCGGTGCGTAGCCCGCAGCCTGTGCGCCGTACAGCCGCGGGATTTCGTCGATCCACCCAGCTTCTTCCAGCGCGCGGAACCCCCGATAGGCGCCGAGGAACAGCGTCCCGTGGCCCAGCGGCGTCACCACGGCGTCCGGGGCGGTCCAGTCGCGCTGGAGCCCGATCTCGTAGGCGACCGTCGCCGTCCCGGCGAAAAAGGCGGGGTTCCAGGCGTGGGAGGCGTACCAGGCGTCAGCGTCCTCGCTGACGGCCGCCTCTACGCAGGCGTCGGTCACGTCCTGCCGGCTTCCCTCCACGCGGACCGGCGTCGCGCCGGCGGCCTCTATCGCCCGGAGTTTGCTCTCCTTCACCGACGCCGGGACGTAGATCTCGGCGTCGATCCCCGCCCGAGCGGCGTAGGTGGCGACCGCCGCGCCCGCGTTGCCCGAGGAGTCCTCGACGACCCGGTCGACGCCGAGTTCGAGCGCTCGGGAGAGCGTCGTCGTCACGCCGCGGTCCTTGAACGAGCCGGTGGGGAACACGTACTCCAGTTTGAACTCGGCGTCCCACTCCGGGGCCTGCTGGAGCGGCGTCATCCCCTCGCCGAGGCTCACGCGCTTCTCGACGGGGAGGAACTCGGAGAACGCCCACAGCCCCTCGCGGGTGTCGAACGCGGCGGGGTCCGGTGCGGGGCCGTCGGGGAGTGGCTGGTGGGCGAACTCCAGCGGGTGGCCGCACTCACAGCGCCAGCGGTCGGCGTACTCGGCGCCGCAGGACGGACAGACGAGCGGTGTGGGGGTGGTCATGGTTTCGAAACCAAGCGAAAAGCACCTGTAGCTGTCGGTTCTTCGATCACGGGTCCTCCTCGTCGAACTGAGACCCCCACGTGTCTTTCGACTTGCGGCGAAGTTCTGACACGTCCACGTCGTGCTCCTCGAGCGTTTCTCCGACTTTGCGGAGTCGTTCTGTCGGGGGACGCTTCGGCCGTATACGGGCGCTCCCGTCGTCCAGTAGCACGAACTCGACTTCGGTTCCGGGCTCGAGATCGAGTGCGTCGCGGACGCGCTCTGGTATCGGTATCCGTCCCTCGCTCGTGACGATGGTTTCTCCGACGATGGCCATGATTCTGGAATCTCTTTTCAGTACGCGTCGATCCCCGTCGCCACCGAGCAGACGTACTCGCCGGACGCGACCTGCGGGAGTCGGCGGGAGCGCCAGAAGATCCCCTCGCTGTCGGCGGTCACGCGGCTCGACAGCTGGCCGAACGGGTCGATCACGTCGAACAGCGTGTCGCCGGGGTGGACCTCCTCGCCCAACTCCGCCCGGAAGCGGATCAGCCCGCCGCCGGGCGAGCGGTACTGGTCGAACCCCGCGGCGCGGGTCTGCTCCTCGGTGGCGGCCTCGCCGTCGAGGAACCCGTAGTGCCGGAGAACGTTGAAGGTTCCCTCGACGCCGTACTGGATGCTCTCCTCGTCCCAGCCCACGCAGCCGCCGAGTTCGGGGTCGATCGTGGGGATCCCCTCGTCGGGCGCCGCGCGGGCGAGCTGCCCGTCGGGGCCTTTCTGGTCGAGCACGTAGCCCGTGCCGAAGGTTTTCGCGAGTTCGAGGCAGTCGGCGTGGAGGCGGTGGTGGCGGCCACACCGCACCCGGGCCTCGTTGAGCATCCGCGACGTGGAGCCCTGGTGGAGATCGAGCACGTAGTCCGCG
Source organism: Halolamina sp. CBA1230 (assembly GCF_002025255.2). Lineage (GTDB taxonomy): Archaea > Halobacteriota > Halobacteria > Halobacteriales > Haloferacaceae > Halolamina. The sequence continues at coordinate 1,880,181 of NZ_CP054587.1, read as the reverse complement.
CGTTTCGCGGCGTCGAACGTCGCGGCCGCGATGCGTTCGGAGCTGGTCCCCTCCTCGTCGCCGGGGTAGGCCCGGTTCATCTTCGTGTCGTCGATGGGGTTGCGGTGCTCGGCGACCTGGAACGCGTGGTAGTTCACGATGCCGACGATCAGCACCGCCCCGGCGAGGTCGTCGGGGTCGAGCCGCGGAACCACTCGCGTGAGCACGCCGAGGCCGTTGAGTTCGTCGCCGTCCGAGACCGCCTGCAGGTACAGGGTTTCGCCGTCGTCGGCACCGTTGACCACACAGACCGGCAGGGAGACCGGGCTCCCGTCGCGGCTCTCGCCGACGCGGAGCCGCCCGGTTGCGATCTCCCCGGGGGCCGCGCTGGCGTCGCCGAGCGTGAGACTCATTGTCCGTAGCTTACCCGGGCCGGCCTTAGTGGGTTCGATACCGGGCGGGAGCGCCGATACTGGGGGTCAGGGGGTCGGGCTGAATCCGTCGTCCACTCGGCGGCGTGTGGGGGTGATCTCTCCCCTTCCGGTTCGTCGATCGATGCCGCAGCGGTTCGACTCGCCCACCACGCCAGCGGCATCGACACAGGTACCGAACGCCGACACACCGGACGAAACGCCGCTCGACCGCGTTTCCCGTTCGGAACCGCTTTGACCCCCAGTACACAATCACCACGCGAATGAAGGTCTTCGGCTCCAGCGGCACCCGCGGGGTCGCCGGCGAACAGCTCACCGCCGAGTTCGTCCTCCGGGTCGCCAAGGCCGCCGGCACCGTCTGGGACGCCGACCGCGCCGCCATCGCCCGCGACACGCGAACCACCGGGGAACTGTTCGCCAACGCCGCCGACGCCGGCCTCACTGCCGTGGGCGTCGACGCCGACCGCCTCGGCGTGCTCCCCACCCCCGCGGCCGTGCGCTACGCCGAGGTCGAGGAGATCCCGGCCGTCGTCGTCACCGCCTCCCACAACCCGCCCGAGTACAACGGGATCAAGCTCGTCGGCGCCGACGGCGTCGAACTCCCGGTCGCCGAGCTCGAACGCGTCGAGGACTGTCTGCTCGGCGAGACGTTCGAGGAGGCCGACTGGGAGGAAACCGGCGCCTCCCGAACGATCGACGGCGTCGCCGCCGACTACGTCGACGACCTGCTCGCGAACGTCGACCGCGAGGCGGTCGCGGACGCCGACCTCACCGTGGCGCTCGACCCCGGCCACGGCGCGGGCGCGCTCACCAGCCCCGAGTTCTTCCGCCGCCTGGGCTGTGACGTGGTCACCGTCAACGGCCAGCCCGACGGCCACTTCCCGGGTCGCGACCCCGAGCCAGTCCCGGAGAACCTCGACGATCTCGGCCGCCTCGTTCGCGCCAGCGACGCCGACGTGGGGATCGCCCACGACGGCGACGCCGACCGCGCCATCTTCTTCGACGAGGACGGCGAGTACGTCGAGGGCGACGCCTCCCTCGCGGCGCTGGCGGCCGAAGCGCTGGAACCGGGCGACGCCACCGTCGCCGCGGTGAACGTCTCCCAGCGCCTCGTCGACGTCTGTGACGACGTGGGCGCGGATCTCGAACTCACGCCGATCGGCGCGACCAACATCATCACCCGGATCCAGGAGCTGCAGGCCGAGGGGCGCCGCGTCCCGATCTCGGGCGAAGGGAACGGCGGGATCTTCTTCCCGAACTACCGGCTGGTCCGGGACGGCGCGTTCATCGCCGCGAAGTTCCTCGAACTGCTGGCGAAACGCGGCGACCCCCCCAGCGCGGTCGTCGCCCCCTACACCGCCTACGAGAACGTCCGGCGGAACCTCAGCTACGGGAAGGAGCGCGAACTGAGCGCGATGCTCGACGCCGCCGAGCAGTACGCCGCCGAGGCCGACGTGGAGGCCAGCACCGTCGACGGCTACCGCCTCGACTACGGCGACGCGTGGGTGCTGGTCCGCCCCTCCGGCACCGAACCAAAAGTCAGGATCTACGCCGAGGCCCGCGAACGCGAGCGCGCGGTCGAACTCGCCGACGCCGTCGAGCGCGAGCTCGCGGCGGCGCTCGAGGACTGAGCCAGCCGCGGACAGGGGTCGTTTCTACCCCTCCAGCGCACGCTCCAGCCGCTCGCGCTCCTCGCGCAGTCGTTCCACTTCGGCCTCGACCTCGCCGTTCCGGAGCGCCTCGCGCTGCTCGTCGGTGAGATCCGCCTCGGCCACGACCGCGTTCCGCAGCCGGTCGTAGTCGTCCCGGCGGGCCAGATCCCGCATATTTCGGGCCAGCGCGACCGTCTCCTCGTCGGCGAACCGGCCGACGACCGACACGAGTTCCGCCGCGAGGTAGCGCAGACGGTCCGCGGGCGGGGGCGAGCCGACAGTCAGCGGTTCCGGGCCGATGCGGTCGAGGTAGGTGCGGTGGACCGGCACCGTGGTCTCGAACGCGGTCGTGTCCTCGACGTAGTGGGAGAGCTTCGATCCCGAGTAGTCGGCGTAGGAGAGCAGCGTCGGTAGCGGCTCCTCGCCCGCGGGGTAGCTCTTGACGTACTCCAGCAGGTCCTGAGGCGGGCGCTGGTAGTCGATCAGCGGGTAGAGCCGGGTCGTCTCGATCAGTTCGAGCAGCTCCCGGGCCGGCGCGTCGTTGGCGAACTCGTCGAACGCCTCGCGAACCGCCTCGTCGTAGCGCTCGACGGGCTCGGTCAGCTCCTCGGTCGGTGCGGTGAGGTCCGCGTCGCCCAGTCGGCGGAGTTCGGCGAGCTCGTCCAGCCGGCGTTCGATCGCCGAGAGGCGTTCGCTCACCGCGCGTTCGGCGTCGCTGACGCGCTGCTGGGCGGCGTCGCGGCGGTCCAGCAGCTCCGCGATCCCGCGGGCGTCGGCGATCGCCTCGCGGGCCCGGCGGAAGTCGCTCTCGGAGATGGTGCGCTGGTCGACCGCCTCGTTGGCTTCCTCGAACCCGTCGCGTTCCGGGATCTCCTCGGGCAGGTTCTCGACCAGTTCGGCGAACTGGCTCTGGAACTCCAGGTACGCCTCGAAGTCGCCGGTGCCGGTCGCGGAGTCGGCGTAGCGGTCGAACAGCCGGGTCGCCTCCTCGACCGCGTCCGTGACGGCCTGGACGGACTCCTCGCCGTACGTCTCGATCTCCGCGGCGATCTCCTCGCGCTCATCGCGGGCGTCGCGGAGTTCGGCGACCAGGTCGTCCGCGCTCGGGTTCTCGGGGACGGGCTCGTCGGCGACGCTCATTCGTACACGACGTCGGGATCGAACACTCGTTCGCCCGTCGTTTCCACTCGAACGGTCTCGCCGTCATCGGTCGCCTGTACGGAACGGTGGAAACAGGAGCGATACCCCGTGTGGCAGGCGCCGCCGTCCTGTTCGACCTCGTACAGCAGCGTGTCGGCGTCGCAGTCGACGCGCACGTCGACGACCGACTGGGTGTTGCCGCTGGTGGCGCCTTTCTCCCAGAGCTCGTCGCGGGAGCGGGAGTAGTAGTGGGCGCGGCCGGTGTCGACGGTGCGCCGGAGCGCCTCGGGCGAGACGTACGCGAGCATCAACACCTCGCCGGAGTCGGTGTCCTGGGCCACCGCGGGGACCAGCCCGTCGTCGCCGAACTCGATATCGACCGCCGAGCGGTCGGAGGTTTCAGCCATACCCGGAGTCTGGGCGCTCGAAGTGAAAAGTCCGCGGCCCGCAGAATCTTGAGGCTGGCCCCGGAAGCGTACACGTGACCGACGAGGAACAGGATCCGGTCGGCAGGGAACTCGAGACCGGCGACTCCCTCGACGACCGCATCCTGGAGTTCAGCGAGGCGCTCATCCGCTACACCGAGGTCGCCGCGGCGGTGGTGCTGGGCGCGCTGTTCGCCATCGGCGTGTTCGACCTCGGCCTGCAGATCGTCCAGAGCGCCGTCGACGGCTCCATCACCGACCCGCTTGTCGTCGTCGGGTTCATCGACACGGCGCTGCTGCTGTTCATCATCGTCGAGGTGTACCAGACCGTCGTCGCCTACACGCAGGAGAGCACCACCCGGCGCATCGTCAGGCTCGTCATCTACACCGGCGTCATCGCGATGATCCGGAAGGCCATCATCTTCCGGACCGGCGAGTACGCGTCCGAACAGGCCGCGCTGTTCGCCGCGGCGGCGTACACGCTCCTCATCCTCGGCCTCGCCGTGTTGCTCGTCGTCGAGCGGCAGGAGTGACGATCAGGCAAGTCCCAGCGCGGTCAACAGCCCGTACAGCAGGTCGCCGTACGTCAGCCCGATCAGCAGGCCGACGAACATCGGGACGAGGAACGGCAGCCCCGGCGAGAGCCACACAGCCTCCTCCCGGGCGACGGTCTCCAGCCCCTCCCGCAGCGTCTCGGGATCGGTGCCGTACGCCGAGCCGTCGACGTCGTCGAGGAAGCGCTCGGCGGCCCACGGGTCGTCGTGCTCGCGGTCCTCGGGCGGGTCGTCGGCGTCGTTCGAGGCAGTGCCGTGTTCGACCGCCGTCGGGTCGACCGCGCCGTCGGTCGCGTCGAACGTCTCGCCCACGCTGTCGGGGTCGCGGTAGCGCTCCGGGGCCGCGCGCAGTTCCGCGAGCGCGAGGCCGCGCCAGCGCAGGTACATCCGCAGCGCGTCGACGTCCAGCCCCGAGCGGGTGAACCCCGAGCGATCCTCGAACAGCCGGCCGTGCTGGTTGACCAGGTCGTCGACCGGGACGACCCGGGCGAGGAACATCGCCGGCTCGACCCGCCCAGCGAGCGCGTTTCGGGCCGCCAGCGCGACCGGGAACAGTGCGCCGACGAGCACGGTGTTGGTCAGCACCGTCAGCGAGAACACGCCGACGAGCGTGGGTTCGGCCGGGAGCACCGGCGGGAGAGGGACGCCGAACAGCGTCGCCGGCGGGTAGTACGCGGGGTAGGTCGGGAACAGCACCGCAAGCGCCATCAGCGCCTTCGCGTCGGCGCCGCCGAACCCGCCGATCCGCCAGAACAGGTACGCAAGCGGGACGACGAGGCCGATACTTACGGCGATCCGGAACAGTTCGAGGCGGGCGTACCGGCCGGCGAACGGCGCCGAGCGCGCCAGCTCCGCCGCCAGCAGCACCGCGCCGAGCCCGCCGAGAACGTACCAGACCCAGTTGGGAACCCGGCGCGTCCGCACGTCACGCAGCGCGGCCCAGCCCAGCAGCGGCACCGCGAGCAGGCGGGCGAGATCGCCGAGCGAGGCGAGGCCCCCCAGCGAGCCGATCATACCCCCGACGCCAGCGGCGACGGCAAAATCGTTTGGGAAAAGCGAGCGCGCGGGAGCAATCGAGGGTTCCGCAGAAGGTAGCCTTATTATCACCCCACCGAACGTCCACGTATGTCGACACGTTCGGTGCGTGGCACGATCAGCGGACTGGGGAGCCGGGCCAACCCCGCGTTCGCGGGCGGCGTCGTCGCGATATCGATACTGGCGACGGGGTACGTCACCTCGGGGATGGCGTCGGTCGAGGTCCACACGTACGTCCACGTGATGGCGGGGCTGCTGTGGACCGGGACGGACCTGTTCATGGGCGCCGTGCTCGGCCCCGCAATCGGCGGGCTGGACGAGGAGGAGAGCGCCGCGGTGTTCACCCGACTCACGCCGAAGACGACGTTTTTCCTGCCCGCGATGGCGCTCGTGACCATCGCCGGCGGGATAACGCTGGCCCAGCGACTCGGCCACTTCCCCAACAGCGAGCCCTGGCTCGCGCTGTTCACCGCCGCGAACCTGCTGCCCGCGCTGCTGCTCGCGGGCTGGCGACTGAACGCATTCGACGACCGGCGCTGGCAGGCGCTGTTCGCTGTCTCGGCGGTCGGCTCGCTGGCGTGGGTGGCGACGACGATCGGGAGCCTGCAGGGGATCCCGCTGCTCGTCTCGCTCTCGCTGGGGATCGTGACGCTGCTGTCGGTGCAAGGGTTCGGCTTCCTGCTGCCCGGCGAGATCCGGATGTACGCCCAGATCACCTCCCCCGACCCGGACGCGGGCATCATCTCCCGGATCGGCGCGCGGAACGCGAAGCTGGGCGGGGTGCAGGGCGTGTTGCAGCTGGTGCTGATCGGGCTGATGGTGTCGCTGCGCTGGGTCTGACTCTCCGAGGCGAGCCATGCGGGGAGGTGCCCCGCAGGCAGATAACTGGCCTTCACCCGTCCAGGTCGTCGATCAGCCCCTCCAGCTGTCGGACGTGGTCCTCGAACAGCGCCTCGCCCTCGTCGGTGAGCACCGCGGTCGTCCGGGGGCGTTTGTCCACGAACTCCTTGCGGATCTCGACGGCGTCCTCGTCCTCCATGCGCTGGAGGTGGCTCGAGAGGTTCCCCTCGGTCAGGTCGAGGTCGTCCGTCAGGTCGGTGAACGTCGACTCGCCGTGCCGGTAGAGGTAGGCGAATATCTCGAGCCGGGTCGGCTGGTGAACGAGTTTGTCGAGGTCCATCTACGAGTCAGTCAGCACCCAGTAGGAAGCGACGGCGTAAACCAGATACGTTCCGCCGTACGCCGCGAACCCCCACTCGTGGAGCAGTTCGACGTTCGCGACGGCGACGCCGAGGACGATCATCAGGGCGCCGCCGACCTGGAACGCCCGCCGGTCGCGGCTGCGGATGCGGTGCGCCTTCAGGCTCTCGGCCGCGACGAGGTAGCCGAGCCCGAGCATCACCAGCACGAGCCCGAGCACGAACGCCGTCTCCGCGAGGTAGCCGAGTTCGACGAGGAACGGTCCCGCCACGAACTGGACGGCGAACGTGCCGGCGTAGATCGTCAGGATCAGATAGCCGACGTTGGGCGTCCCGTCGCCCGGCGCCCACGAGTAGCCGTCGTAGCGCCAGTACGCCACCGCACCGAACAACCCGAACAGGCCGAGCCAGATCACGAGGAACCAGAGCCCGGGGAGGCGTTCGAGCACGACGAACTGGGAGAGCGCACAGCCGAGCGCGACGACGACGCCGAAGCCGAGCCACTGTTCCGGCGCGCCCTCGTACCGCTCGGCGATCCCCATCGCGTCCTTGATCCGGTCGAGGTCACGCTGGAGCTCCGTGGGATCGACGTCCTCACTCATCGTTCCGCTCCGTGTGCACGTGGTAGTTGAACGCGTCGGTGTAGCTCGGCTCGACCGTCTCTACGGTCGCGCCGGCGGGCGCGGCGGCCTCGACGTCGGCGAGCGTCGCGTCGGGGGCGAGGAACCCACGGCGCTCGTCACCGTGGTAGAACAGCTCCCCGACGACGTGCGGCTCGAACGTCCCCGTCCCGGGCGGACCGCCGACGATCCGGACCGTCTCGGGGACGGCGTCGAGCAGGTCCGCAGGGGGGCCGACGGCGGTGACGCCGTCGCCGGTCACGAACGCGATCCGGTCGGCGAACGACGCGTCGACGGGGCGGTGGCTGGTGGCGACGACGGTGCCGCCGGCCTCGATCCGGTCCCTGATCGCGCGGTGGAACCGTTGCACCATCGAGAGGTCGACGCCAGCAGTGGGTTCGTCGAGGAAGTACAGCGGCGTGTCGACCGCGAGCGCCAGCGCGAGTTCGAGCTTCCGCTTCATCCCCTCGGAGTAGTGCTTGGCGCGCTTGTCGAGCTCCTCGGCGAGGCCGAACTCGTCGACGAGGTCGCGCCAGCGGTCCGTGAACTCGGGGTGGAGACCCGCGTAGAACGCCGCGGTCTCCCGGCCGGAGAGGCTGTCGACGCTCGCGCCGCCCTGGAGCAGCAGCGAGAGGCTGTGCCCGCCGTCGTCGGCGACGGGGTCGCCGAACAGCCGGATCTCCCCCTCGGTCGGTTCGACGCTCCCAGCGAGACAGGAGAGCAGCACCGTCTTCCCGGTGCCGTTGGGACCCATCAGCAGCAGCGCCTCGTTCTCCCTGACGGTGAGGTCGACACCGTCGAGGACGCCGTCGTCGCCGAACGTCTTCCGGACGTTCCGGGCTTCGACGGCGGCGGGCGCGTCGGCGCTCATTGGATCTCACCCCGGTAGAGCGAGCGACGGGTGGCGATCACGGCGACACCGGCCCCAGCGACGGCGTAGGCGGCGAGCAGGGCGAGATACCGCGGCGCGGTCGGTGCCGACGGCTCGGCCAGTCCGGCCGCCGCCCAGTCGCCGACGGGGACGAGGTGGTACACCGCGAGGCGGGTCGCCAGCCCGTTGGGGACGTAGTTCACGAACTCCGCCGTCGAGGCGACCAGCGCGGGCTGAACGCCGTTGTACCCCGTCAGGAAGAAGGCGAGCAGCACCAGCGTGATGGTGATGATGCTCGCGAACTTCGGCTCGGGCACCGCCGCGACGAGCACCACCGCGATGCTCGCCGCGAACAGGCCGAGCGCGAGCAGGCCGAGCAGGACGACGGGGATCGAGATAACCGACTGCAGGCCGAACGTCGCGCCCGTGGCGACGCCGACCGCCAGCACGACCGCGACGGCGACGACGGCGAACGCGTAGGCGGCGACGAAGCGCCCGAAGAAGTCCGCGCCCGGCGACACCGGGAGCGCGCGGAACTGGGCGTATCTGCCGCCCTCCACGTCGGCGACCAGCGACTGGGAGAACGTGTTGAGGAAGACGACTAGCGCTGCGAACGTCCCGTAGGAGATGGCGTTCGTCGCCTTCACGATCCCCGCAGCCTCCGCGGGCATCGAGCTGGTGTTGATCAGCAGGTACACGGTCAGGAGGTAGAACAGCGCCGGGAACGCGACCGACCAGAAGACGACGGCGCCGTTGCGGCGGAGCGTGCGCAGTGCTCTGGCGGCGAACGCGCCGGTCTGTTCGAGGAACCGACCCGGGAGGGGGGAACGCCGAGTGTCAGTGCCCATACCGATTGGTGGTGTGGACCGAAGGGACAAATAGCTTTGTGTAGTAAATTAGCTTTGTGTCGCAAAGTAAGTGTACAGGGGGATCCAGCGACTCGGCCGTGAACACGCACCGTGGTCGTACAGCGGCACTCGTGGGGGCTCCGGGCGACGGTGAAAAAATCGGTGCCGGGGCTCACCGGCCGTCCGCGCCGCTGCTGCCGAGAGCGTCGCGGATGTCCCGCAGCGTGGCGATGCCGTACCACGCGAGCCCGTACCAGATCAGCGTCGCGACGACGCCGACGACCGCGAACGCCATGCCGATCGTGGTCTCGTCGAGTGTGACCATCGCGGCCGGTTCTACGGGGAGTATTTATAAAGAAGGGCGAGCACAGTTGCGCTCGCTGCGGTCGTGCTCGCACCGCTTTCCGGACGGCGGGGAGAGATTCGCGTGAGTGATGAGATGGACGCCGCGACACTCGGCTCACTGCTCGCTGACGACTGTGCGCGAACCATCGTCGAGGCGACGGCACGGGAACCCCAGTCCGCCGACGCGCTCGCCGAGCAGTGCGAGGCGTCGAAGACAACCGTCTACCGCCGGCTGGAGGAGCTCGAAGAGCACGACCTGGTCGAGGTGCGCCGGCGCCCGGAGGAACAGGGGCACCACTACAAGGTGTACGCCGCGCGGCTCGACCGAGCGGTCGTCACGCTCACGGACGACGGGATCGAACTCTCCGTTACGCGGCGCGACCGCATGACCGAACGGTTCAGACGGTTCGTGGAGGAGCTCTAACGATGTTCGACACGCTCGTTCAGATCGATCCCCGGCTGCTCGGGGCCGTCACTACGGCCCTGACGCTGGGCACCACGCTACTGGGGCTGGCGGTGGGCTACATCGCGTTCCGGGGGTACAGACAGGGGAGCCGGCCGATGAAGTTCGTCGCCGTCGGGTTCCTGCTGGTGTTCTGGGTGCCGGTCCTGCTGTTCGTCGGGAGCCTGCTCGTGCCCGGGGTTCCGGAGTTCGCGCTGGGCGTGATCGGCGAGGGCAGCCGGTTCGTCGGGCTGAGCTGTATCCTCTACGGCCTCTGGACGCCGAACGACCGGGAGTAGCGTCGACGCGTCCCCGAAAACGGGGGTAGCACCGGGGGCGTCACGATCGGCGGGGCGCTGTCGGCGCCGTCGCCTCCGCGAAAAGACCTGGTCGAAGGAACGCCGTTGTTTAGATGACGCGGTTCTGGAGTAGTAGCCACAAAGCAGACCATGGTCCTAATAAGGCGGAACACACACCCCATACACATGACAACCCGAACCGAGAAAATCGAAGTCGCACTCACACCAGCTGAAAAGAACGAACTCAAAGACTGGGTCGATGCCACCCCCGACTACTCCTCGATGGCGATGATGCTCCGCACCCTCGCCAAAAAGGAGATGGCGGACGACGACGGCGAGCAGCCCGCCGCGAGCATCGACGAAGACACCGTCGAAGAAGCCGTCGAAAGCGCCATCACCCCGCTCGAAACTCGCCTCGAACGCATCGAGGACAGCATCGCCGACCTCGACGCAGTCGGGCAAGCCGACGACGACCTCGAAGACCTCGCACACGCCATCCTCACCGAACTCCCCGAACTCGACTCCCCCGAAGATTTCGAATCGTTCCACTCTATCGTCAGCGACGATGACCTCTCGGAAGACGACTCGTACGAGTACGCACGTCGGGCGAGTACCGCCGAAGCGTGGGCTGACTACCTCGACATCGACGTGTCGAGAGCCAGAACTGCACTCACGAACATGGTCGAGTGGTACCCTGACGCCGAGTACGCAATAGTTGACCCTGTAGACGACGAACGGTACGAAATCAACACCGACAGCCGTCGATACTACCGAACCGCCTAACAATGCCACCGCGCTACAAGCCCATCGACGACTGCCGCCCGCTCATCGTAGACTACGCCGAAGAACTAGCTGCTGGCACCGACGACGCCGACAACGACAAACGAGATAGCAATAGCACGAAACGGTACGAGCAAGACCTCCGGTGGTTCGACGGGTGGCTCGACGACCAAGGAATAGACGAGGTGACCGATGTGACGGCTGCTGACGCGAACCGGCTCGGGCGCACCCTCAGCAACGAATTTTCGGGGACGACCGGGCGGTACAGGTGGGACCGTATCGTCGCGCTCTACGACTATCTCGAATCGATGGGGATTATCGACGACAACCCACTCTCGCGGTGGAACGACGCGAAGGACGAAAAGTGGGGTCTCACGAAGTCGAACGAGCAGGACCACCACCTCAACGACGGCGAGAAGTACGCGGTCGATGAAGAGGATATCGAGGCGATGGAGGAGGCTGTGGAGGAAGACCGCGTGAGGAACCAGTTGTTGATCCGGCTTGCGTGGCACAGTGCGTGCCGTCGCGGGGAGTTAGCCGCCATTTCTCTGGATATGCTCGATGAGAACAAACGGGAAATCACGCTCCCGGCGAGCGTGACGAAGAACAACCGCAAGCGCGTGGTCGGGTACAACCGGTCGCTGGATGGGTTGCTGCATCGGTGGCTGCACGGCGGACTACGCGACGAATACCTAGGGGGAAGGGACCACGACCACCTGTTCGTCGGCACACGTGGCGCGCCGCTGTCGGGCGAGGCTATCAACGAAGTAATCGTGAAGGCAGCCGACAACGCCGGCATCAACCGCAAGCTGTACGCCGACGCCAACAGCCCGGATGGCGAGCCGAACCGCTGGAAGGTCTCGTCTCATAATGTCAGACACGGCGCCGCCACACGCCTTGTTAACAAAACTGACCTGACTGACCTCTATTCGATTTCTCGCTATCTCGGGCACTCAAGTGTCGAATTTACGGAGAAGCGCTATGTCGAGTACGACCCTGAAGTCGGCGTCAGAGGCGTCAGAGACTACCTGCCGGACTAGGTCGAGTCCTCGACGAGATTTTCGAGGAACGCTCTTGCTGACGCGGCAACCCACTCTCGCTCCTCGTCCCCGCGCCGCGCAGACTCCTCTAGCGTCCGCAGGCGGCGGATTTCGCGGTTGAGGTCGTCGATATGGATTTCGATGGTTGCGGGGTCGGTGTCGGTCGATATTGCATCCGCGTCCCGCAGCCGTTGTGCGATTTCCGCCTGCAGCATCTTATCCTGCGCTGCTTCGAGTTCGTGGTCGGCGACAAGTTCGCGTTCGTCGCGCTCCATGTCCCTGACTACTTGCCTTATATACTCACCGCTGACCGACAACACTTCGGCGGCTCTCTTACGGTGGAAATCGCTGTCGAGAAGCCATGCAGCGGCAATTCTGACCTTTTTACTTGTGTCTTCGATTCGGTCTGAACTGATTGTTGCCATTGCGACCCAACATCTTCCCGGCGTGGTATTGGATAACAGGTGACTATCACTACTCAGCCAAACCTTCTCACCCCCTCCCCCCACCTCCACCCACCTCCACCCCACTACGCGTACGCGACGCGCACTCGCGCACCACGCACGCGACCCTACGCCTCAACCCGACGCTCCTCGCGGTCGTCTCGATGCCGGTGCGCTTGACACATCCCAGACTCGTGCCCATCGTACACCAACGCTCCACACTGCTCCTCGCCATCTTTCAAGTACGCACACTGAACGGGCTGCGACCCGCCTGACGCCTCTTCCTCGTCCATATCCAACTCCTCCCACGTCGTCAACCCTAACTCGACCCAGTCTTCAGGCGTACCCCAGTCCCAGTCAGCCTTATCGTCCGTATCTGGCGGCGTGGTCGGCATCCCAATCCCACGCAGGTCACACCTCACAGCATCCTCATCAGGCTGCGTACACTTGTCATCAGTCGTCTCGTCATAGATGACCATGTGCTTCTGCTTATCCGCCTTCGATGCCCCCTCCTTGATAGCGTAGACGGCTAACTTGTCGTTCCGCAGGGTCGGGTGAATGTCGGTCGGTCGCTGACTGATACCGACAATCTGTAGCTTATACGGCTCTTTCCTCATCAGCCGAACGAAATTTTTCATCACCTTTTCCATCGCTTCTTGGTTGATACCGCCGTACGCACTCCCTTTCAACCCGAACTCGTCAAGCACAGCGAAGACGCGCTGCTCAGGGTTCTCTGACGCTGTCTCGACAAGGTCCCGGAGGTCGCCGACATACTCGACGCGGTCGTGCTTCTCGCTCCACGACTTGATGTTGCTGACGACCATTCCGTTGGGGTAAATCATCATCCACGTCTCCGCCTGCCGCACTGCAGTCATCGTCTTCCCCCCACCCATCCCGGCAAACATCAACTCAACCAGACCGGGCTCTTGCAACAACGACCGGTGCTTTTCGTAGTCACCGAAATCCATCCTGACTTGCTCCTCCGAACTCCCACGTCCGAGCGCGAACGCGATGACCTGCCAGTTCCCGTTCTGCACCGCCTTCCGCAAGTTCTCACTCAGTTCACGCTCGACCGTCTCACGCCAGTACTTCGTATTCCGGGCGTAGTAGGCAGTTTCTTCGGGGTTGTCGTAGTGCGCCGCACTCTCCGACTCATACGACCGCTTGTAGCTCAAGAGCTTCTTAATAGTGCGCTCGTCGAGCAACCCGGCTTCCTGCAACGCATGGATGTCACCGTTCTTCGCCAAGCGCTCACGCAGGTTCTTAATGTCGAGCCCGTCGTACTCCGTCATCGACCATCACCCCCACTGTCGGGCGGCGACAGGTCCTCAGCCTCCAACATCTGATTCATCAACTGCTGCCCATCCACGCTCGACTCACCGGCTTCCTCATCGTCATTATCACCGCTACTCGTGCTCTCACCGGGCGTCTCGACTGACTCCACGAACGCCTCGATATCGTCGCTGACGTGCGACCTGACGATGTCCGGGTGCAGCGCCTGGTCATCCAGGTCTTCTTGCGTCATCGCCCGCCAATAGGCGCTCTCGATAGCCTGCACAACACTCGGGAGCTTCGCGTGCAGGTTCTGCCCGTACACAGCCCACTCGCGGATTTTCCCACGGTTCGCCTCGATCTTCTGCTTCTCCGCCAACATCGCCACATCGGTCTCCTCAGCCATCCACGGACCCCACAACTCAATGGACTTCTCGTCTTCATCGACCTCCACCCGGCGAGCACACATCACCTCGCCGTCGGCGGACTGCGCGTCGTATGAGTTCCCTTCCCTGATGACACGATTCGACCACAACTCAGGACCGAATTTGTAGTGCTGCAGGTACTCTACCGGCTCCGCAGTCCCGTCTCGCTCGGCACGCTCTCTGGCCATATCGACCTCGTACACGTGTATCCAGTCGGGTTGTGCGAGCCAGTCCACGCACCCGAGAGCTTTGAGCACGGCGTACAGCAGGAGGGTCGTGATGGCTGCGCCCGGCACCGTCACGACCGCTAATTGCGCCGATGTCGGCAGTTCGCCCCACGACGGGATGCTCGGGAGTTTAATCTGGAACTGCCAGAGCGCCAGAATCCCGGCGATAGTGCCGATGATAGCTACGATGCCAATCCACGTGGAGTACTCCCCGAGCAGGTACACGAGGTCGCCACGCAGCCCGTTACTGCTGTCGTCGCTGGATTGTCGGGCACTATCCGTCATGGTCGCTTCACCGCCCATTTGAGCTTCTCTTTCGTCCGGTAGATAATACCGAGCACCCCCATCACGCCGGTAACGGTGCTCAGAATCGCGACCGTCTGCATCGCATCCCCACCGTACGGTCCCGGCACGATTGGACCGCCACCTAGACGGTGGTTGTTGTAGTGAAGGCGGGGACCGCCGAACCCGATAGTAATCGTCGCGATCTCTTCAGTCGGATTCGTCACCATCGAAATCTTCTCACACCCGGTTTCGATAGTGTACCGACTGATTTGCGCACTGCCAGACCCGCTTCCGCCACCGATATTCGACGAGTCCGTCACCGCAATGCGCGTCGTCTCATCGGCACACACCACGGCTTCATAGGTCGTTCCTTGCCAGTGCTCGTCGTAAATCTCGACCTGACCGCCGAGATACGTCCCCGACAACGTCAGGTTCGACGTATCAATCGACTCCTGCTGACTCTGCTCCTCATCGCTTGGGACCTGCACGTCCAGCCAGCGGGAGATGATTCGCTGGTCACGCTCCGACAGTGATGCTCGATGCTCGGTGAACCACGCTTGCACGCTCTGTGCGCGCTCGTCAGAGACATCCTCGGACGTAATCGCCCACTGGATGATGCGATCCCGAGTAAGGCTCTCGGAGTCGTTCTCGTCACTATCAGCGGTATCTGCAGGCGTGTCTGTCGGCGTCGATGTTGTTGTTGTTGAACTGTTCGCCTCCGTGTCGTTGGCGGTCGATGTGGGTGTCGCGGTCCCGGCTGGCGTGCCGGGAGCTGCCGAAGCGCCTACAGTGAACCCTATGAGTAAGAGTGACAGGCAAACCACGACCAACACGACCGCTCGTTTCATTTTATGAGTCATATTCAGTCACCTAAATAAATTCGCCGCAAAAGCGGCGAAACCCACGTTAGCGGGCGTTAGTAGTCGTCGCGCAGCACGTACAACGCGGCGACAACGACCGCTACTGCGCCGCCACCGACCACGAACTTGGTCGGGATGTCAGGCACCGCCGGCAGCGACACGAGCGCACCGTCACTGCTACCGTCGCCACCGTCACTACCGCCACCGCTGGCGGTGTCGTACAGCACTTGCGTGCTATCGACGGTCGCCATCCCTTCACTGACGATGCGGTACTGCTGCCCGTCTTCGGCGCCGCTAATGTCGTACGTCGCTGTTTCCGTCTCGTTCATCGCCCCAACAGTCGTCTCCTTCACCGCCTCATATTCGTCGGTAGAACTGTTGTACTTCTCGAACTCCACGGTATTCTGTCCGTCAGTCACTGTGATGGACAGCTGCGACGGTGTGCCCTCGGACGTGTTGACCGTCAGGTCGTGCGTCGTCGGAGCTGTCAGCGGGTACGCGTCCAGGCTGTCGGTGACGCCGTCGTCGTCAGCGTCGAGGTCCAGCTGGAGCGTGATGGTCTGCGTCGATGGTCCCTGCGTCACCGCGACGTCGAGCGTCGCGTTGTTATCGACGCGCTCGGGCACATCAACACCAAGCGTGTTCGCTCCCGAACCCGAGCTCGACCGAGTCGTGAACTCGGCGCTGCTACCGGGAGAAACATCGACCGACAACGAGCCGTTCGCCACCTCGTTACCGTCAGCGTCGTACACCGTGACGGAGTCAACCGTCGCGATGTTACTACCCTGGTTATTGACCTCGAAGTACACACCGCGCGTCACGGTGTCGTTCTGCTCGATACTGTCGTCTTCCGCGGTGATCTCGATCATCCCGCTCGTCGTACTCCCGGCAGTAATGCCGGACGGCGCCGCCATCGCCACCGAACTGGCAACGACCAGCGCCACGACCGCCAACGCAATCGTCTTCGTGTCGATACCTCCGATGTTTGAAATGCTGATACTGTCGAAACCGAAGGAGAACGACTCGTCGTCGTGCTCCGTATCTGTAGTGTTATTGTTGTTAGTCATTTTCTTGTTAGTACTTGATTTTCGCAGTAATCGCTGACCGCAGCAAGTACACTACGATAATCAGTGCCACAATACCACCAGCAAGCACGCGCCAATCGACCGGCAGGTCATCCCCGGACGGCACAACCCCTGTCCCGTCCGGCTCACGCGTCTCAATGACCTTCCGAGTCACCTCCGTCCGCTCAATAACCTTCTTGACCTCGGTCGCGTCGGTCGTCACGTAGTTCGTCTTGCGCGTCTCGACCGTCGATTTCTCGTCGCCATCCGGACCCTGCGCCGCAGCCAGCTCGAACTCACCGCTAAGTTCGATTTTCGTGCCTTGCTGCGTCACGAACATCTGCAGTCCGTCGATTTCCGACGCGTTGTACGTCTCGCCGACGACCCACGACCCGTTGCTCGGCGCCGTGTCAGACAGCAACAGTCCGGTGTGTTTCGCGTCGTCATACCGGATGGTCATGTGCGCCGTCTCGTTCAGATTCGGCGTCTCCAGACCTAACTGCGACAGTGCCGCGACCGCGTGCACGTAGTATCCTGTTTCGCTGTATTTGCTGGAGTAGTCGCTGACCATTTTTCCGTGCGTGATAAGGTCAGACGCGTCGATTTTGCCGGACTCCAGCGCGTCCCACGTCGAGTTCGAGAACTTCCCGACGTTGTCTTGCAGCCGACTGTTCGTCTTCTTGAGTTCGGTCAGCTTGGAGTGGTACTTGTCGGGGTCGTACACATCTCGGTAGTCGTAGTTGTCGTTCGGCGGCGCGACAACCATCGGAACAGCGGGTATTTGGTCCGTATCTTGCCCGTTGACCATCGATTCTGGCGCTGCACCGAGATACTGCTGATAATTCGCGCCAGACCGCGGGTCAATGGCCACGATGTAGTCAGCCTCCTGTGTGGACCCGTTAGCCAACTGTACGTCGTAGTGCACGACGGTCTGGTGGACGCCCGCTTTCCCGACCGCATCGGATTCGGACGCGTTCGCCGGGTACTGGTACGCAAACGCATCGTCCTTACCGAACACTCCGTTCGAAGTCAGGTCTTCCTCCATCTCGGAACGGTTCCGGAGCGCGTCGAGCGCCGCAACGTGCTTGTCGCTCTCTTCGACGATATTTCGCTGTTTGAACGCGATTTTATCGGCAATCGTGCTGCGCATCTCCGCCTCACAGTGCGCCTTCGTCCGACCTGCTTCGTAACATTCCGCGTACGCAGCCATCCCATCAGACCACACGAGAGACCCGTACCGGTTCATCACGTTCGTTTGAACATCATGATAGCTCTGGGCGAGGGATGCCTGCGCCACAGCGCCCTGATAGATATCCAGATGCGTCTGATTCCCATCGCTCTTCTCGATATCCTCGACTACGTGCGCGGTGTGGTTTCTGCCGCATTTGTCGTAATTAACCCCGTCTTCGGCGCCCGCGCCGGTCACCCACTCGCTCGATGCCATCACACCGGCGCTGACCGCCGCAACTAGGTTATCCAGCCCGTCGCAGTCGTGCGTCGCAGACGCTGTCCCGACAATACCGGCTGGCGGCGACACCACCAGCGCGACCGCGAACAGGAACGCAACGATACGATGACCCTTCATAGAAGAATCACCGTTTGTACGCGAGCCACCAGATCCCGACGGAGAGCAGGATAACGCCGGCGAGCCCGATGAGCGAATTGGACGTCACGAAGCTGTTGAGTCCGGGGATGGTCTCGACACCGACCATCACGCCGAGGAGTCCTCCAGCGACCCCGATTTCGTCGTTGTCCCAGCTTCGGAAGTCGTACTTTTTGTTCGTGTAGAGGATGGCTGCCCCACTGAAAATCCCGAAGAACAGCGCGAACGACAGGGTCGTTGCGCCCATCGTCACCGCCGAGTCCGTCAGGTTCGTGTTCAAGAGTGTGAGGTCGCCGATCCCCATTGATGCGATGCCACTAGCTATCCAGATAATACTGGGTAGCACGTCTTCTGCGTCGAAATTATTGACAGTCATGTATTGATTCGAAGCTTTTCGCCATACCTGACCGGTTGCCGGCTAGCGATTGGAGGGCTAGCGTCAACGCGAACCTGTAAGGTATGGACTAGTTACTGATAACGCACAGCGATATAAATGCCTGTGGGGACTGACTTGAACAAACACAGAAAGTGGGCGGGTAAAACACCCGCCCCGAAATGAAACCAAACCATGCAGACAACAACTCAACGAAGACGCAGTGTCTCCGAATTGAAGTTCACACAACGCCCCTCACGGGGCAACTTTCGTTACTATCCGGGTGAATAAAACACTTCGGCAACTCAAAAGAACAGCACCGCAGCTAGAACTCCTCCAACCCCGACTGCTCCGTCCGCTCCACCACCGACTGCTCCTCCTCACCCTGCTGATTCTTCTCACGCCGCTCGCGCTGCTTATCCTCCAGATCACGCGCATCGAACCCCATCCCGTTACCCACATGCAACAACGCCTGCCCCTCGTATTCGTGCGCTGGCTGTATCGATGGCGCAACCGAAGTCCACGACCCCCGCCACCCCCGCCGCCGCAACACCACGACATGGTCAAACACCCACTCCCCGCCGTCGCGCTCGAACTCGAACACGACAGCTCCCTGCTGCGGTCCCGGCTCGCACGGTGGCAGGCGCACGACAGTCTGGTCAGTGTAGTCGTACACCGCCATATCCGGGTCGTGACGCGCCTCAGCCAGTTCATCCGGATCACGCTCCCGACCCACACCATCGTCGCCACCACGAACGTTCTCGACGCTCATCGTACCACCTCCTCACTCGCCACCAAGTACTCCCCATACTCGTTTTCCACCTTCGTCTCTATCAAGTACCTCTCCGAAATCTCCACGTTATCAGGGTCATTGCAGCATTCCACAGCAAGCCTGTACGCCTCCGCCTCCGCATCTCGCAACGACGTGTACCCTCGCTTCAGAATCTTCTGACCAACATCACTGTCAAACGCATCGAACGCGACCACGAACGTCTCACCTGCAGCATCGCGGTCGTCGCCGCAGGAAGTCGCAGGGGCGCTCATTCGCCATCACCCCCTGCTGGGCGGTACACATCATCATCTCCCTGCTCGACTCGATCTCGCTCCGCCAACACCGTCAGCGCACCCTGCAGCTCCGCCGCATCCGCCCAATCGATGTCCGTGTGCGCCAGCAACTTCGCCGGGGTCGCCTCCAGCACAGCATCCTCACCCTCCCAACTCTCTATCTCGCTGTACAGCTGCTCCACCCGCGACAGCGACTCATTTTCGGGGTCTGACGACCCGCCTTCACCGCCGCTGTCGCCGTCGTCTTCGCGCGCCGGAACATCAATCTCATCGCACTCAGCGACAAACCGCTGCACGGTGTCGCGAGTCGCGTGCTGGAACCCTGTCTCGGTCGGGTGCAGCCACTTCCGCGAACGCTTCTGCCCCGTCTTCCGCGACTCAAAACTAATCATCTCATGCACGCCCATCTTGTTGATCTGGCGCGCGAACTGCGCCGCCGACATCTCCAACGTCTCCCCACGCTCACGATGATAGTCAGCACACATCTGATGCAGCTCATCCACCGTCAGGTGCACCGGCGTATCGTCGTCGAACCGCGTCCCGTAACTCGACTCCACACACTCCGTCAGGAACGACCAGATAGTGTCTGCCTCAGCCTGATACTGGTCCCACAGCTCCTGCTGCGACTGCTCATACGACCAGCCATCCTCCTCCAGTCGGTGCCACGAATCAACCATCACCGACAGCCACGCAGCGCGATTCTCGTCGGTCGTCAACCGCTGCTCGATGGTGTAGTCTCGCTCCTTGATGTACGGGTCTGCCTCATCAGCCTCGTCCATATCGTCCTCGTCGCGGTAGATGTACGGCAGGTGCAGCGGCTTCAAGCGCCGTTCAAGGTTCTCACCGTCACCCGAGAACATCGGCGCCTTGTTCGCTGCGAACAGCATTTTCGCCGTGTTCGTCGCCGCGAACTTGTCGATACCCTTGTACTCCGCTGGCACGGAATCCCCGCCCGTCAGCGACTTCAGCATCGAATCATCGGTGATTTTCTTCGCGCTGATGTCCGGGTCGATGTTCGCCAGCATGCCGTACCCGCCAATCAGTTGCGCCGCCGCCCATCGTCCTTCAGCGATACCCTGCAGCGACTCGTTCGACGTGTTGTTCTCCCCGAGAACGGCTTCAAGACAGTTCAACGCGACCGACTTCCCATTCGCCCCATCACCGTAAATCAGTCCGAACCAATCACGCTTGTAGTCCGGCGACAGCGTGTCCCCGAACATCTCCTCCAGCACTTTCGCATCAGACTCACCGTCGGTGATGTCGCGAATGAACTCGCGAACTTCGGACGTGTCCACGTCCGGTTGCCACTCCGCGTTCAGCTTTCTCGTGAACAGGAACTCCGGGCTGTGCGGTTCGAGCGTGCGCTCTTCGACGTCGAGCACGCCATTCTCGACCGCGACCTTCACCCCATCAGGATTGTTCACCTCGCCCAGCGCGACCTCGTTCCGCAGCTTCAACTTCGCCACCACCTCATTCATATCCGTCGTTGACGCGAACCCGTCGAGATGGTGATCCATCATGCGATTCGCAAACGCCTCACCATCCCACACGTACACGCCCTCATTCGGGTTGTACGCACGGAAATCACGCATCTCCCGTTCCTCGTTCTTGACATGAATGAAGTCGAACTCGTGATCCATCTTGTCCGCGACCATCTTCCGCGCAGCCTTCGGGTCCGCATCCGACAAGTCACTCTTCAGGTCTTCCCACGACCGAATACCGGCGTTCCCGCTATCCTCGACCGCGCGGTCCATCCCGTTCTTCCGCTCGCTGACGCGACCGTGGTCGTCTCGCTTGAACTCGGATTCGATAACTTCCAGAATCCGTTCATCCTCAACATCTAGGTTTCGTCGGTTGATTCGGAACGCTATCGACCCGGCTTCTTTCGGACCGTCGCTGTCGATGATATCCTCGATGGCTTCGACGAGTTCGCTGTCTTCCTCGCCACGACTGCCGGAGTCGTCGGTGGAGTCGTCGTCTTCGGTGTCGGTGAAGGGGTCGGTGACTCCGCCGAATTCCGCATCGACCTCGTCGGGGTCGGTCTCGACGTCGTCGTCGATAATTTCCGACCCGACGATACCGCTACCGCCTGCGTTAGTTGATTGCTGTTCGTCTGTCGTTGGAGACGTATCACTGTCCCCGGTGGGTGTTTCGGACATACTGTTTGGTGCGACGCGCGGACCGAGTCCCGATGGTTTGTCGGGGGCGCGTCGTTACTCATTCATACTGGAGACATACGTTTAAGGATTTGGCAAATGAAATGAGCAGCGAAGAAAAGCACCCCTGACCGAGGTGACCGAGGGTAAACGCAATTTTCTTCATTTTGTGAGAGCGATAACTATTTTCTCATAAACTCTACAATTTCGGATTTACCCTCAGTCACCTCGGTCACTCTAATTTATCCCGACGCAGTCTTGCGGTTTTGCTGACCGAGGGTGTTTCGACCCCCATCAGTCAGTCTCGGGTCTCGATTCCTAGCTGCGGTGCGGTGCGGTTCGGTGCGGTCGTCAGCGGCGGCGGCAGAGGGTTCTCTGCGGTGTGTGCGTTCGAATGTTTTATGCGTCGCGAGCGCAGATATTGTCGTGACACCCGTTGGGTGTTGTTTGGTGCGACGTGTCCGAGGGTGGTTCCCTCGACTTTTCACGATTTGTGGAGTGATGAACAAACTTGTTCATTAGTGATGGGTTTAATTCACTCCCGTGTGCTTAAGTACGCGGAGGCATTACTGTGGGGTAAGGGACGATGGTGTCCCGGGTGCGACGCGTTCCCGAGTGGTTCTCGGGACCTTTTCCGTTCCTCGATACCTAACTGCGGTGCTGTTCGTCGTCGTCACGTCTCCATCGTCGCCATCGTCTATACGATGTTGTTGACGGGTTTCGGTGCCTGATCGTGTGAGATTCACCGGTGTTTGACCCCCTGTGAATAGTTGGCATACACAAGTTCGTATAATCTACCATTCTCACGAACATTTCTTAGTCGCTTAGAAAAGGTAGACTGGTGGGTTTCGCGTGCTGTTCGGGTCAGTTAGCGCTCAGATTGCTGTACAAGACGGTATGCGTTTTTCATATATCGTTTTCTGAGAGGGATCTCGTGGGTTTCGACGGCTAATCGTTGAACCTGCCTTAGTCTCAGTGCGTCGATTCCGCCCGTATTCGTCCCAAGGATTGGGGGATGATACGAATTTGTATGCGGGTGATTGACGAGGGTGTGAGAAGATTCAGCTATGTGGGTTAGTCGTCGGTGAGTCGGTCTTGGCGACCAACCCGTCCAGCCTCCAATATCGATGCTGCTCTCCCACCACCTAGACCAACCATCGTTGCTGTCACAGGTTCAAGCAAAAGGAACCCGACGCCGAAAGTGAGCACCCCACCGATGACGAAGGCGATAGCCTGCTGCTCACGCTCATCAAGTTCGGAATAGTTCGGGACAGAAGTATAGGCGATTAGTGAGGCGCTGAAAGCGTCAACCGGGTCAATCCCCTGGGTTCGGGCTTTAGACGTGGGGTGTGTCGGGGTGGTGTCTGGGTCCCACGTAGTGTCGTGGTGAGGTCGTTTCGAGGTTGATGGCGTTGCCGTCGCCGACGCCACTGTAGCCGTTGTCGAGGCGAGTTCTGGTTCGAGTTCCGGGAGCTGTGAGAGGGTAGCAGCGAGGTCGTTCAGTGGCTGTCGTTGAGCCTCTACTAATGCCTGCATCACGCCAGACAGCCCCGGGTTCATCATGTCGTGCAGCCCGAGGCGGTGTGCGTCGAGCACCGGCTTCATCGAGCGACGGAGTTGTTTTTGCTGCATTTCGATGATGGGTGACATCGTTTGCGCTATTCTCTGTCGCTGGTGTTTCGCGATGAGCTCGACGATGGGAGAGAGTTGTTTTTCGAGTGCATTCGCCTGTGCG
The DNA here is from genome assembly GCF_002025255.2 of Halolamina sp. CBA1230. GTDB lineage: Archaea > Halobacteriota > Halobacteria > Halobacteriales > Haloferacaceae > Halolamina. The sequence goes on along the minus strand of NZ_CP054587.1, from coordinate 1,857,013 downwards.
TCTGCGACTGCTTTGGCGATTTTCGTCGTCGCGAATGCCGGGTCTACGTCGTCAGTAGAAGTGCTGTCCTCGGGCTCCTCGTCGGTCATTGCGGTCGGTTGGCGGTGTTGATTTTTAAATGTGGCGTGGTGTACCACACCACATCCGAGTTATCGTGGGCGAACGTCTCTGCCGCGGAACCACATCTCCTCAGTCTTACCAGCACCATCGTCGAGCTCAACGAGATACTCGATACTATCGATAGCACGACCCGTCTCCTTCGCCGCGTCGTCCGTACGGATCTCCTCGATGACGCCTTCTCTGCCGTGGTAGCGGTCGTGGTCCGGGTCAGTCTCGTCGGGGATGTCGATACGCACTCGGTCGCCGGGAGAGTAGTTGTTAGAATAGGTCATCCGTGCCCGTGGCGTCGCGGACGTTCCCAAGTGTTGTGTATCGCAGTGAGTAGGGGGTTTTCTCTCGGTACTGTATTTCGGGAGTCAACTCCTGCAGGGTTCCCGGTTCGAAAACAACGACACTCTTCGATGGGTCGTATTGTGGATAGCTTTCCGCTGGTCGTGTAAGGGTAGCAACGTCTGCAGGAACTATGTCCTGCACTCGTGCGAAGTAGCGAACCGCTTTCGTTGACCCCGAGACGTATATTAGAACGAACTCTGGCTCTCGATTCAGGTTTACGAATCCCCACGCGTTGTTTTCTCGGAGGAATTCGATACCGCCCGGTTTGGTGGGGAAGATTGCACCGAGAGTGTCGTCAGCGCCCTCGATGTCCTTGCGGGATTTCGTCCCGTTGATGGCGTCGGCGTCTTTACTCGGTGTCCATTCGTCCATTATGTGCGGGTGTTTGATTCGCTCTACTATGTTCGTTGTTATCTGGTAACTGGTTCGCCGAGTGGCGGAACTCACTGAATCTATAGTCAGTAAATCAACCACTTCCACAGTTCGTCATAACACTTTTCACCTTACCGACTGGTGTCGTCAGTAATGACCGACGTACAACGGTACCTCGACGCCCTCCAAGACACCGCGAGCATGGGGGACTACCGCGAGGAGACCTTCTACTCAGACCTCAGCGACCTCCTCGAAGCACACGCCGACGAGAACGACAGAGACGACGTGCAGGTCACAACCCTGCCATCCTCGACTAAAGGTGGGAACCCGGACTTCCGGGTGTGGAACGGCACCAACGAAGTAACCGGGTACATCGAGGCGAAACTCCCCAGCGGGCGTTCGCTCGACGCCATCGAGGAAACCGAGCAACTGACTCGCTACCGAGGAACGTTCGAGAACGTCATCCTCACAAACTTCGTGGAGTTCCGCCTGTACCGAAACGGGGAGCAGATCGCCGAAGCCGAGGTCGCCGACCCGCCCGAAATCCCCGAGTTCGGCGATGCGTCTGACGCGGTGAACACCGACGACCTCGACGACCTGTTGGAGAAGTTCTTTTCGCACACGCACACGGAAATCGAGTCCGCGCAGGGGCTCGCAAAAGAACTCGCGAAGCGAACATCGTTCATGCGGGGTGTGGTGCTGCAGGAACTGGAGCACCAGCAGGTCGAGCAGGAAGGGCAGGTGCTCGGGTTCTACGAAGCGTTCGAGGAGTACCTGATGCCGGACCTCAGCGAGGAAGAGTTCGCTGACATCTACAGCCAGACCATCACGTACGGGTTGCTCGCTGCGCGAACTCGCGTGTCCGGGGATTTCTCTCGAACCAACGCTGCGGACGCGATACCCAGCACTATCGGGATTCTGAAGGATATCTTCGACTTCATCTCGACGTCAGACCTCCCGGACGAGATTGAGTGGGTCGTCGATGATGTGGTGCACATCCTCTCTGGGACCGACGTTGGGGAGATTCTCGGGGATTTCTACGAAGATCGTGCTGAGTCGAACCCGCTCGTGCACTTCTACGAGACGTTCCTCGAAGAGTACGACCCGAACACCCGGCAGCAGAAAGGCGTGTACTACACGCCTGAACCCGTGGTGTCGTGGATTACTCGCTCGGTGAACACCGTGCTGAAGGAGAAGCTCGAACGCGGTGACGGGCTTGCTGAGGATGACGTGACGATACTCGACCCGGCTGCGGGAACGATGGCGTTCCCGGCTGCTGCGACGACTCTCGCCGCACAGGAGATTTCGGAAAAGTACGGTGATGGTGCGGTTTCGGCGCTGTTGTCTGACCACGTGCTGGAGGACTTCTACGCGTTCGAACTGCTCGTCGCAGCCTACACTATCGGGCATCTGAAGATGGCTATTCTGCTGGAGGAGGAGGGGTACGAGTTGGGCGACGACGACCGCGTGCAGTTGTACCTCACGAACACGCTCGAACACGGGGATATCGAGCAGACGAACCTGCCGTACGCGTCCTCGCTCGCCGATGAGGCGGAGGATGCGAACGAGGTGAAGGAAACCGAGGAGATTCTGGCAGTTCTGGGGAACCCGCCGTACTCGGGGCACTCGGAGAACCAGGGCGACTGGATTGAAGGGCTGGTGGACGACTACAAGGATGGGTATCCCGAGCTGCAAAAGCGTGGGCAGGCGAAGTGGCTGCAGGACGACTACGTGAAGTTCATTCGCTGGGCGCAGTGGAAGCTCTCTGACAGGGAGGAAGGCACGCTCGCGTACATCACCAACCACGCGTACATCGACAACCCGACGTTCATGGGGATGCGCGAGCAGCTCCTGCAGGAGTTCGACGAAATCTACGTGATGGACCTGCACGGGAACTCCAATCGTCGTGAGGAACCCCCGGATGGTGGGCGGGACAAGAACGTGTTCGACATCCGGCAGGGCGTCGCCATCAGCATCTTCGTGAAGGATGGGCGGGATACCGACGGCGAGTACGCCGACGTCTACCACAGTGACCTCTGGGGGACTCGCGAGGAGAAGTTCGAGGCGCTCCAGAGTGGTGACTTCACCGACGTGGACTGGGAGGAGGTCTCGCCGCAGGAACCCCACTACCTGTTCGTTCCTCGTGACCAGGAACTCGCTTCGACGTACCACGACTGGGTGGAGGTGCCGAAAATCTTCTCCGAGTACGGTGACCCCGCGCCGGGGATCGTCACCACGCACAACGAGTTCGCTATTTCGCTGACGGAGGAGCGGCAGAAGGAGAAAGTCAGGCAGCTCCTCGATACCGATAGCGAGGAAAAAGCGAGAGAGTACTTCAACCTGTGTAGTCAAGACCAGTGGCTGTACGACGAGGCGAAAGACCACCTCAGAGGCGCGAACTGGGAGGATAAACTCGTCGAGATACAGACCTCACCGTTCGATAAGGAGTACACCGTCTACGACGAGCACGTTGCCGTGCATCGGCGTGCTGACCGGCTCTCGAAGCATATGCTCGCGGGAGAGAACGTCAGCATTTCCGTGCCGCGTCGAACTGAGCGTACGCCGTTCGACCACGCGTTCGCGACGGACGGGCTGATGACTCACCACGGGGTTTCGACGAAGGAGGTGAACTACCAGTTCCCGCTGTATCTGTATCCTGGCGCGCCGGACGAGACGTACACGGAGCTGAGCGACCCCGACCGGCAGAGCAACGTGAACCCGCGGTTGGTGTCGCAGCTTTCGGACGCGTACGACCGTGATGTCACGCCGGAGGAGGTGTTCTACTACACGTACACAGTGCTGTACGCTCGGTCGTACCGGCTGAAGTACTCCGAGTTCATGGAGACGGACTTCCCGAAAATCCCGTTCCCGGAGGATGAGTCGCTGTTCAGCGAGTACGCCGAGCACGGCGAGGACTTGGTGAAGCTCCACACGCTCTCGCACCCGAACCTCGACTCGCCGGGCGTGCAGCTACACAGTGACGGTGATGGTGACGGGGAGAACGAGGTGTCGGAGAGTACGGGGGAGTACTACCGGCATTACGACGAGGAGGAAGAGCGGTTCTACATCAACTCAGACCAGTACTTCCATCCGGTCCCGAAGGATGTGTGGGAGTACGAGATTGGTGACCGGCAGGTGGCGAAGAAGTGGATTCAGAACCGTATCGGTGAGACGCTCACGATGAGTGAGATTCAGAAGTTCTGTAAGATTATCCGAGCGCTGATGGAGACGGACGACATTCAGGATGAGCTCGACAAGTCCTTCGAGGGGATCGAGGGGGACTATCTGACGTTCACGCTGGGCGGTCAACAGCAACTCGACGTCTAGCCGGAGTCACCCTTCGTCTCTTACCTGCACCCGGGAGTGTTCCAACGTTCTCTACCGGGGTGGGAGAAAGGCGTGTTCTTCAAGACAACTCGGGGCGGGAACTATCGGAGTCCGGCTTCGTCCATCATCGACACTGCGAGGTCATCCGGTTCCTTGCCGAGGTAGTTGTTTCGGAAGGTGTCGCCGTCGGTCCACCCGCCCCACTGCATGATTACGTCCAGTGCGTACGGCGCTGACAGCCCGTAGTAGGTCGTCGTCGCCCATGTGCGTCGCAGGTCGTGCGCGGTGACGTGGTGCCAATCAGTGTTCCCTGTGCTGTCGGCGAGTGCTTCTGCCGCGCTCGACACCCACCGCTGCACGGTTCGCGAGGACACGTCCACGAGCGGATCTTCTTTCGTTGTGCCGCTCGCGTTCTTCAGCGTCTGCGCGAGGGTGTGGGTATCGTTGCTCACCGGACACTCTCTCCACCCGGTTTTGCCCTCCCTGACGCGGAGTTTGTATGCTTCCTCGTCGGCGTCGAGCCGCCGGAAGTCCCGCGTCGCAACCCTCGGCACTTCCTCGCTGCGCAGCCCATCGAGCATCAGCTCGATGGCGAGTCGCTTCTTCGGTTCCGTGTGGTAGTGACTGGTGAGCTGGTCTTGTTCGGTCTCCGAGAGCCAGCAGCGGTACCCATCGTCGTCAGTGAACGGTTCAATCTGCATTAGATACCCACCCCGCGAACTGCCCGTCGGGCAATCGTTAAGATGTCACGCAGGGGGTGTCCGCGTGCCGTGTAGTCGCTCCACAGCGTCTGTTTCGGTGCTGCAGCAGTCGGTAGTGGCACATCGACGACTGGGCAGTAGTGCAGCAGGTACTGCACGTAGGACCGCGGGATAGCGGAGCGAATTACCTGCGACCCCCAATCTTCGGGAACGCCTTTCGCGCGGGCAATCGGTTTCGCCGACTGCGATTGTGAATCGTCCGACACTGTTGTCAGCGGAACTGACGGTTCGCCCGTCACAACGTTGTTCGGGGCATCGAAGGATGTCTCGAAGTGTCGTTCGAGGTCGTAGGGTTCGTCGAACGCGAGCCCGTTCAGCTTCGCCGGTTCCCGGAGGTCTTCACAGGTCGCCACGTTTTCGATGATGTATTCGTCCGGGTCGAGGCGGTCGATAACTTCGTGGACGTTGAGGTCGTCTATGGTCGGGTAGTGGTCGCGCGGATCGTCGAACCCGAGTTCGTGCTTGTTCGCGTAGCTGAGTGTGCTGTACGCGGTGCACGGTGGGGAGAGCCACAGAAGGTCAATGTCGTTGGGGAGCATGGCGTCGAGCCATTCTGGGTCGCTGCAGTCCCCTTGCACGAAGTTTCCGGGATATGTGTCATGGTGGTCTTCGATGTCGATTCCTATGTGTTCGATGTCGATTTCGTATTCGGTGCTGATGTCGTCAAGGGCGAGCCCGACGCCACCAGCGCCGCAGTACAGGTCAACAATTGTGTATTTCTGTTCCATAGTGGAGGGCACGAACACCGACCGGTTCGGCGTGTCGTACTTACCTCTATATAGAGTTTTCACGACAATAAACCTTCTCACCAGCAAGTAAATAATCGAAAATAACCCGTATTTACTGTCTCGACGCACCTAATCGACCCAACTCAGTGAAAGAAACAGGGTTCTCCGACAGCGAATCAGCAACTACCCATACTGCACCAGACCTCACAAAAGTGTCAGAACCACACCCACACCCCGGAATGGAGCATCATTTTCCCGAGAATGAGCTCTCCCATCGACATCTGCTCTCTTGTGTTTTCGATGTTTTCGATGTTCTCAGTCCTTCTCTGGTCGAGTTTGTCAAATGTGTCATCGTACACGGCGTCCATTACATACTCGCTGTCCTCGATGTCTAGCGTACGGACTGCCGATATCATCTCGACTCTCTCCTTGTGCAGTTTTTGATTTTCCCGACGATGGCGTGCATATTCAATACAAAGTTCAAGATTCATCGAAGTTCACCTCGACAGAAACCGACACCTCGGGGTCATCCACGCTCTTGATCTCCCTGATGGAGTCCATCGACAGCTCCTCGACTGCATCCTGAACGATGGCTTCGAGCAGCGCGTCATGCAGCTTGAGGTCAACTCGGCGGTCATTTCGAAGCAGTTCGAAAAGCACCGCGTCGTACTCCGATATGAGCGTTCGAACGGCTTCATGCGTGTCTTTTTCCTGTACTTCTCGCAACTCCTCATCTGTTATATACATACGGATATAGTTAATACTTTTATGAGTTTAAGGCTGTGGGGAAACGGTCGAACAGGGTACTGAGACGCATCGAATCGGCACTTCGGGGTTCTCGACTCACCCCTCACAAGGACATGGGGTGTTTCGGAAGTAAGGGACAGGGAGGGGTCAAAAGAGACCCCATCGTTGACAGCACAGTTTCCTGTGTGGTAGGTCACACAGTGAGGAGCAACCGTTACGGGTGTTTTCGGGGTAACTGCATCCCTAGTTACGATACCGGGGCGTATAATGTTTATCCAAATTCATAATGAGAGTAAACAACAGCGTTGAGGGCTACCGACGCATCTTACCCATTGTGCTTTGGTAACAAGGCACAAGGGGTAACTGCTGACTCGAACGTTGCTACGCGCCTTACCAGCAGTTCCAGAAAACGACACAGGGGGTGTACGACACTACTACAGCTAGGGAATTCAAGGGCGCGGGGTCGAAAATGACCCCATTGATCGCGGGACAGTTGCCTGTGTGCGACGACACACAGTGAGGATCGACCGTTGTGGTTACGACGGGTTTCTGGGGTAACTGCATCCCTAGATACGACAGGGAGACTTATAATATTTACCCAGTTTCATAGTCACGGTTAAAAAAGAACCGACGCACGTTACAGGGTGCAACAGAACCCCCGTTCAGTTACGGGGTTAGAAGTCGAGGTCGTACGCTTTGACCGTCGCGTAGGTAGCCGGGCTAGCTGTCTTGACTTGTGTTACTCCTTTTGGGGGACTTGGGTCATTGACTATTTCGAGGTCGTCATCACATCCCTTATTTGAGGATTTCGCTGCCTGAAACGCACATGCCTCTGCTTCTTTTTTGTCCGCAAACGCGCCCTTAACTAGGCTCCCATTTCCGATGTCAAGCACGACTACGTAGACTGTCTTCATCGCTGTTCACCTCCGTAGTCGGTGAGTCCCTGCTGCGGGGAGTCGATGCGTTCGCTACCGCGTACGAACACCGTGACTTGCGACTTGGGGAGGTAGTGCTCGTTGTCGTTGGCGGTGGTGATGCGGATTGACTTCTCGCTGTGGTCTGCGATATCGCCGACTACGAGGTTGTCGTCGGGTCCGACCGTCGGGACGTCTTCTTCCTCGGTGAGCCACCGAGGGACGTGCACGATACCGTCAAGTCCGGTGTTGAGGAGGGAGACGATGTGTTCTGTGGTGCTGTGCTGGAGGTCGTGTGAAGCTATGTCGTTGTAGCTCTCGATTGCATTTAGTTCCATATGGATATTATTAGCACTTTTATGAGTTTAAGGCTGTGGGGATACCACCGATTAGGGCGTGTCTGAGTAGTGTTCTCGGCAGAATCGGGTGGTTAGCAGAACCTTCTCACACCGGTCATTCACCGGGGTCATCGTTATCCTTGATCTCCTCTCGATACTCAGCCAGCACCTCCCCCAACCGAAGCGTCATAATCTCCTTCTCCGCGCTCCGCCACCACGACAAGTCCCGCAACTCCTCCTCGGTCAGTTCTCGCTCGGTAGCCTGCAGTTCATCGGGACTCTCCACCCCATACTTCTGCTGATACCTCTCGACCTTCTCGCGCGCGCTGCGGAGCAGGTCCTCGGTTCGCTTCCAATCGGCTAGACTCGACGCCTTCTGGAAGTCCCACCACGTCGAAGTCGCCCTGTAACCCTGCCCGCGCTCGGTCTCCTCGACCACCACCACGTCGATTTCTAGCAACACCTCAACGACGGTCCTCACCGTCTCCTCGGGAGCGACTGCTCGCTCCGCCAGCTCACTCACGGTTCTCGGGTCGTATGTCGTTCTGATAACGCTGCACACACGCTCTATCGGCGTCGTAGACAGAATCCACTCATCTTCGCTGCTCTTACCAGCACCTTGGTCGTCAGGAATCGGCTCCTTCCCGTCGCCATCGTCGTCGAGGTCGTCGATGTCGGGCGGGTCTTCATCGTCTGGCCAGCCGTCGTCGGGCATGTCGTCCGGGTACGGCTCCTTCCACTCCTCATCGTCGTCGCCGTCGCTGTCGTTGTTGTTGGTCATGTTGAGTGAGAGGTTGAGCTGCGGGTGGTTGGATAGGCGGTGCTTAGGCTTTGGCGCTGCTGTAATGTCGTCGTAGCATGCTGTCTGCAGCCATTACCGCGACTGTGGCGAGCGCGAGCCCGACCACGACCGCCCGCAGGATGCTCCCGGCAATCGCGACTCCTAGGCAATTCTCGGGAGTGCACGTGGTCGAGAGGTACCAGTAGTGCGCCCCGACGCCGGCGTGCAGCGCGACAGTCGTGACCGCGGCGTAAGCCATCAGGAATCGACGCACGAGCGTACTGACCGTCATGCTGTCACCTTGCTGCGGTCGCTTCCTGGTTGGTGTTCGGGGCAGTAGTGCGCCGCATCGCGCGTATCTGCCGGGACGAGTAACAGCCGGTCGCAGCGGGTGCCGTCACCATCGGCGCCGTCGCACATAACGAGGATTTCATCACTCATCGCCATCACCGTCCGGGTCTGATGGGGCGTCACGTATGATATCCCGCTCCGAGAATTCAAATTCCGCCGCGTATTTGGTGCAACATTCGGAGCAAAAACGTACCTGTATGACCTTCAGTTCGTACCAGTGTATCTGGTAGATGTTTACATCAGTGTGGGTGCCGCATGTCGGGCAGTCATCCCAGTGGGTCCCGGCATGTGCATCGTCACTCATCGCCATCACCGTCCGTGGTCTGACCGAGGTTGGTTGCCCACTCCGCCAGGTTATCGATGCCTCGCGGACGCTGGTGCTGTTCCAGGTCGCCCGAGCCGCAGACGGGGCAGTAGTCTGAGTCGTGTGTGGCGTGGATGTCACAGTCGCTGCAGTACGGTCCCTTCCCCGGGTTGTGGTAGAGCAGATAGACGCCGACGAGCGTAACGCCGACCCCGACGACGAACATGCCAGTCGGGCTGATTGATGCTGCTTCTGCTGTCGATTCAGCCGCGGTGTGTAGCGGATTCATAGTGATTAATTTTAATAATGTGTTAAGTAAATAAGTTTGGCAATAGTGGTGGGTGTGGCGATGGGTGTGTGCTGCGTCAGGTTCTCTGTGGCGTGTTCTCGGGCGTGTTGAGGGTTCTCGCAGCTTTCACCCGTGCCCGCGTGGGTGCGTTCGTTTATGTATTTGTCACTTGAGTGTGGGGTAATTTATCCACTCTTTACCCCACAGGTTTATACCTATCAGGGGTATACATACAGTTGCAATGAGACAGAAAGAAAACACAGCTGACGACAGCCGCACCGAACAACTCAAGAACGAAATGGCCGCCCTCGAAGAACTGCGAGAAGAACTCGAACAAGCCGAAAGCATCGGTGACACGCGCCTCAGCGAGCTATTCCACGAAGCTCGAACCGCCGACACCGACATCTACTCCGGCGCAACCTGCATCCTGGGTCTGGAGGACGAAGCCTACCCAACCGACGTCATCAAAACCCGACCCGGCGAACACCTGCGCGACAACCCCGGATTCGCTGCCGTGTCTTGCCCAGCAAAACCGTTCATGACGAGTGAACGATTCGTCGATATCGTCGATGAGCAGTTGTGGTCTATCATCGACAGCAAGCAGAACACGCTGATGACGCTGCAAGACTAACGCGCTCGACTCTCGCCGCTGCTGGCGCACCTACCCGGGTTCGATTCCCGCGGAGCGGTCTCAGGCAAATATGTACCTGAAAAACACCGTACTGCGAGCAGACCTCGCAGAACGACTCGAAGCATCGAAACCAATCAAACGCAGCTCCATCGACATCAACACCGACATCGAAATCATCGACGGCGGGGGTGACACCGATGACTGACGACGACATCACCGTGACCATCGACCCCGACGAAGTCGCCGACATCCGCGTCGTCAGCACCGACGACCGCGGACGCGCGTACCTCGGCACCGACCTCGCCGGCGAAGACACACTCACGCTCGCCGTCATCGACACCACCACCGAAGACGACGCCGCCGACGACTAACTCCTTCTTTTGACCAATACCAGTGGCGGGGACCCGGTTCTGCCCGCCTCGAACCCACCCTCTGCGGCGCCATAGATGCCCGACCAAGGTGCCCTGTAGGCATCTATGGCTACGACAACACCAACACCGAACCCGAAGTACACCAACAACGAAATCGACGACCTGACCGACCTGCTGCACCTACTCTCCTCGCCACGAAGAATACACGTGTTGACCGCTCTACGAGGAGAATCGGAACTCCGGAGGACTGAGCTAGTGACGAGAGTGAACCAGATAGCTTATCGAAATGAACGGATGACTGCGCAGAAGCGCAAGCGAACGAACATCAGTTTGTACCAACAGCACCTTGAGGCGCTTGAAGGCGTCATCGAGTGGGACAGAAACACCGACGTTATCAGACCAGGCGACGAGTACGACCGCGCTATTGCCGTGCTTGACTGGGCGTTGTTGGCGTATCGTCAGTCATGATGTCGTCGAGCGTGCGTCCGAGCCAGAGCGCGATGAGGTTCGGGATGAGATAGGCTGAGACGACGAAGGTCGTCATTGTGAGGATGGCGTAGGAGATCGGGGTGGTGAGGTTGAAGTGTTGGATGAGGGTGAGGCTGAGTGCTCCGCAGGCGATGATGCCGGCGAGCATCGCGTTCGTGACGGCTTCTTGAGCCGCAGTTACAGGCTCGCTCATGATTGGAACACCACCCATCTCGCATCATCAACCACACCAACGAACTCGCACTCCGTGACTCCTCTGCTGGGCGGCAAGTCGTGCGCGGTCGTTCCGAACTCTATCTCGCCCTCACGCTGTTGCTGTTGATCTCTCGCTAGCTCGTGCGCTTTCGCGAATGCTTCGAGTTTGGTGTAGAACGCATCGACAAACGCGTGGTGCATACCGTTGAACGCACGCAGAACGACCCACGGCGGTCCTTCACAGCACATACCCGAGCGTACTGGTTGTGGTGATGTAGATAATCGCTGCCTAGACCAGAGAAGGGGTTGTCGTGAGGGACCACGACAGGCACTTCCTTTGTCGGCGTGATGCCCGCGCCGGTGGCGGTCGCTCCCGGCGCACCTGCAGGTAAGACCCGGACAAGGTTGGATACTCGGTACCTAGAATCGACCCCCGCAGAATCTATTCTCAACCAGCAGACACTACACGCTAGTCCAAGGGTATAAGTGCCTCTACCCGCAGATAACGCCCGCAGCGCAAAAACGAAAGCGCTCGCGGACCATGAGCTCGCACTGAGCTACTAAATCAGATGACGCGGTTCTGGAGGTAGTCGAGGTGCTTGGCGTTGTAGACGATCTTGACCTCGTCGGTGGCGGGCGAGCCGATACAGGTCAGGCGGACGTCCTTCTCCTCGACCTCCTCGTCGCTGAGGATCTGCTGCATGTCCATGTCGATCTCGCCCTCCTTCGCGATGGCGGCGCAGTTCGCACACGCGCCGGCGCGACAGGAGAACGGCCAGTCGTACCCCTGCGCCTCCGCCGCCTCGAGGATGTACTCGCCCTGATTCACTTCGAGCGTGCCGTAGTCCTCGGCGTCGAGGTCCGCGTCGGCGGCCTGCTCGAACAGGTCGTCGTCGTCCATCGACCAGCCGTGGTCGTCAAGCACTTCGTAGTTGAGGTATTCGACGGTTGGCATCACCCGGTGGTTCTTCTGCCACCATATAGGGTCTTGTGGTTCCAACCGAGAGAACGGGCGTTTCAGCGCTTTAGGCCGGCCAAAATCGCCCACACTTCTTTTGCCGATCGCGGCCGAAGTTCCGCGGTTCAGCCCCGTAGCCGGAAGCGATCGACCGCCTCGCGGTGTTCGCGATCCCACGTCAGCGCGCGCTCGGCGGTCCACTCCACGGGGTCGATCTCGGTTCCGGCGACGCGCTCGGCGTCGGCGACGCTCCCCCCGCGGGCGAGCGTGACGTGTGGCACGTAGTTCTCCCCCTCCAGCTCGCCGACCACCGGAAACTCCCGGCAGAGCCGCCGATGGAGCTGGTGGATCCCCTCGCTCTCGACGCTGAGGTACACCACCGGCCCGCGGCCGTCGGGCGGGTCGGCGAAGTAGTCGATCCCGTCGATCCGGACCGGGAACGGTTTGGTCTCGTCGAGCACGCGCCGGAGGCGTTCGCGCACGCCGCCGCGGCCCTCGCGCCACGTGTCGGCCTCGATGCGTTTGACGACGAGCGTGTGGCGCTCGCGCACCTGCTCGAAGGAGGTGAGTTGCGGGTAGAGGCTGTCGGCGAGGCGTTTGACCGCTGGCGGGACGCGGAGGTTCACTGCTGGCGGACGACGGCGGTGCTGTCGGCGCGACGGGTCACGCCGAGCACTGGGCGGTCGGCGGTGAAAAGCGCGTCGTCGCCGGTCAGATCCGGTCGAGCAGCCAGAGGATCACCAGCACGATGATGACGACCCCCAGTAGGTCCGGGAGCAAGCCGAGCAGGCCGGTGAACAGTTCGAGCACTTCGCCGAGCAGGCCGATGACCAGCCACGCCACCACCAGCACCAGTATCAGCTTCAACAGGTCCTCGGCTTCGAGGTTGCCTCGCGTGTCCATACCGCGTGGGTGAGCGGGCAGCCAGCAAAAGGGCTGTGGCCGTTTCGGCGGCGTTCTGCCCGAAGTCGGCGTTCGACCCGGACGGCAACGCATATACTCCGGGGCACCCCACGTCCGAGCGAATGGATCGACGGTGCGTTGTGGTGACCACACTGGCCCTCCTGCTGGTCACGTCCGGAGTCGGCGCCGCTGCGGAGTTCTCGGGGCTCCAGACCGGCGACCTGGGGACGGACTCGGTCATGCTCGAGGCCGACCTCGACGAGGACGGCGACGCCCGATGGACGGTCGAGTACCGCGTCGCGCTCGACAGCGAGAACACTACCGAGGCGTTCGAGAGCCTCCAGCAGGACATCGAGCGGAGCACGAGCGACTACCGCGGACAGTTCGCCTCGCGGATGGAGTCGACGGTCGCGACCGCCGAGAACGCGACCGGGCGGGAGATGGCCGTCGAGAACGTCAGCGTCGAGGCGACGACCAGCCCGATCAGCGGCGAGTACGGCATCGTTCGCTACGGGTTCGACTGGGTCGGGTTCGCCGACGCGAGCGACGGCCAGCTGGCGGTCGACGAGGTGCTCGCGGGGATGTTCCTCGACGCCGACACCGAACTCACGATCGAGTGGCCCGAGGAGTACCGGATCTCCCTCGTCGAACCCGAACCGGACAGCGAGGACGAGAACTCGGTGACGTGGACCGGCCCCCGCGAGTTCGACGTGGGGCAGCCCCGGGTGGTGCTGCGCACCGCGAACTCGGCCCCGCCGTGGGGTGTGGTGGTCGGCATCGCGCTGTTCGCGGCCGCCGGGGTGCTGTGGTACTACCGTCGGGAGAACCCTGGATCGGTCCTGTCCGACGCCAGTGGCGGTCCGCCCGTCGACGGCGCCGGTGACGGTGAGCCGCCGAACGAGGCCGAGAGCGACAACGGACCACCGGACGGTGCAGCAGCCGGCGGCGGACCCGGGACGACGGACGACGACCCGCCCGAGGAGCTGTTGAGCCCGGAGGAGCGCGTCCTTCGGCTGATCGAACGGAACGGCGGTCGAATGAAGCAGAAAACCGTCACCGAGGAGCTCGACTGGAGCGCCGCGCGCACCAGCCAGGTGGTCGGCGACCTGCGCGACGACGGGGAGGTCGAGTCGTTCCGACTGGGTCGTGAGAACGTACTGAAGCTCCCCGACGAGGAGTGATCGTTCGGTGACACGGCGTTAAACTCGGTTAATCGGGGTGAACCCGAGTGGAGGGAGTGGACGGTTTTTAGGAGTGGGTGTCTGATCTGTCGGGTATGAACCGAGCCGCTGTCGTCGCCGTCGCCCTCGCCGTGCTCGTCGGCAGCGTCCCCGCGGCCGCGACGCTGTCCAGCGCGCAGGCCACGCCGGCGGACGGACCGGAGCCGGGTGCCGCGTTCGCGGGCGTCGTCGGCGTCCAGGAAGCCGAGATCGACAGCGAAATCGCACAGCGTTCGCTCACCCGGCAGCTGGCGGCCGCGGCGTCCAACGGCTCGAAAGCGCGGATCGTGGCCCAGCAGCAGCAGCGGCTGGCCGAACGGATCGAGGAACTCGAAGCCGAGAAGACCCGCCTCAAGCAGGCCTACGAGAACGGTAGCATCGGTCAGGCCCAGTACCAGGCCCAGCTCGCCGGGCTGAGCGCCCAGATCCGGGCGGTCGAGCGGCGAGCGGATCAGACCGCGACCGCCGCCGCGTCGCTGCCCGAGCCCACGCTCCGAGAACACGGCGCGAACGTGAGTCAGGTGCGCTCGATCCTCCAGCAGGCCAACCGTACCGGCGGTGGCGAGGTCGCCGAGGCAGCCCGCGCGATCGCGGGCGAGGTGATCGGCGGGCTCGGATCGCTCAACGCCTCGAAACACGCCCCGATCGACGGCGGTCTCTTCGACGACGGGAACGAGACTGATGATGGCGACGGCGGTCTCTTCGACGACGGGAACGAAACTGACGACGGCGGCCTTCTCGACGACGGGAACGAAACTGACGACGGCGATCTCTTCGACGACGGAAACGAGACTGACGATGGCGACGACGATGGGCTTCTCGACGACGGGAACGAAACTGACGATGGCGGCCTCCTTGACGACGGAACCGAGACTGACGACGGGAACGAAACCGACGACGGCGGCCTCCTCGGCGACAGGACCGAGACGCTGACACCGTCAGCCCGAACGCGCTAGAACTCCGCGTCGGGTTCCGGCGCGACGCCCTCGTCGCCGCCGTCGAGGTCGAACTCCTCGCGGAGCTCCCTGATGCGGTCGCGGATGTCCGCCGCGAGTTCGAACTCGAGGTTGTCGGCCGCCTCCTCCATCCGGTCCTCCAACTGCTCGATCTGGCGAGCCGCGTCGTCGGCGTCGCCGACCTCCGCGTTCGCGGCGCCGGAGGCGTCGGTTTTGCTCCCCGGGAGGTTCGTCTCGCCGATCTCCTTCTGGATCGTGGTCGGTTCGAACCCGTGTTCCTCGTTGTAGCGCTGCTGGATCGCCCGACGCCGGCGGGTCTCCTCGATGGCGCTCGTCATCGCGTCGGTGCGCTTGTCGGCGTACAGCACCACCTCGCCGTTGACGTTCCGCGCGGCGCGACCCATCGTCTGGACCAGCATCGTCTCCGAGCGCAGGAACCCCTCCTGGTCGGCGTCGAGGATCGCGACGAGGCTCACTTCGGGGATGTCGAGTCCTTCACGGAGGAGGTTGATACCCACGAGTACGTCGATCTCGCCGAGGCGGAGCGAGCGGATGATCTCGTGGCGCTCCAGCGTGTCGGTCTCGTCGTGCATGTACGCGACGTTCACGCCCGCCTCCTCGAGGTACTCGGTGAGATCCTCGGCCATCCGCTTGGTGAGCGTGGTGACGAGCGTGCGCTCGTCGTTCTCGATGCGCTCGTCGATGCGGTCCATCAGGTCGTCGATCTGCTCCTGCGCGCTCGTGACCTCGACCGCGGGGTCGACGAGATGGGTTGGTCGGACGATCTGTTCGACGATCTGGTCGGACTCCTCGCGCTCGTACTCGCCCGGCGTCGCCGAGACGTACAGCGTCTCGTCGGTCTTCGCCTCGAACTCCTCGAACGTGAGCGGGCGGTTGTCGTAAGCGGTCGGGAGGCGGAACCCGTTCTCGACCAGCGAGTCCTTGCGGGATTTGTCGCCCTCGAACTGCCCGCGGATCTGCGGCAGCGTCTGGTGGGACTCGTCGACGACGGTGAGGAACTCGTCGGGGAAGTAGTCGAGCAGCGTGTACGGCGCCTCCCCCTGCTCGCGGTCCGAGAGGTGGACCGAGTAGTTCTCGATCCCCGAGCAGTACCCCGTCTCCTGCAGCATCTCGAGGTCGAACGTGGTTCGCTCCTCGATCCGCTGGGCCGCGACGAGGTCGCCCTGTCGCTCGAAGTGGCGCACGCGGTCCTCCATCAGCTCCTCGATCTCGGCCATCGCCTCCTGCAGGCGGTCCTCCGGGATCGAGTAGTGCTCCGCCGGGTGGAGCAGCACGGCCGGCTCCTCGCTCACGACCTCGCCCTCGAGGGTGTTCACTTTCCGGATACGGTCGATCTCGTCGCCCCAGAACTCCACGCGCACGGCGTAGCGGCCGTACATCGGGAAGATTTCCACGGTGTCGCCCCGGACGCGGAACGTGCCCTGCGTGAAGTCGACGTCGTTGCGCTCGTAGTTCAGGTCGACCAGCCGCCCCAGCAGTTCGTCGCGGTCGATCTGCTGGCCCTGCTCGAGTCGCAGGGACATGTCGACGTAGTTCCGCGGGTCACCCAGCCCGTAGATGGCGGAGACGGAGGCGACGACGATCACGTCCTCGCGGGTGAGCAGCGAGCGCGTCGCGGAGTGGCGCAGGCGGTCGATCTCGTCGTTGATCGAGGCGTCCTTCTCGATGAACGTGTCCGACTGCTCGACGTACGCCTCGGGCTGGTAGTAGTCGTAGTAGGAGACGAAGTACTCGACGGCGTTGTCCGGGAACAGCTCCCGGAACTCCTCGTACAGCTGGGCCGCGAGCGTCTTGTTGTGGGCGATGACGAGGGTGGGCTGCTGGATCTCCTCGATCAGCCAGGAGACGGTGTTCGTTTTCCCGGACCCAGTCACGCCCAGCAGCGTCTGCCGGTCCATCCCCTCGCGGAACCCCGCCGCGAGCTGCTCGATCGCCTCGGGCTGGTCGCCCGCGGGCTCGAAGGGGGCGTCGACGCGGAACGGTCGTTCGGCGTCGGGTTGGTCCGGCGAGAGCGGACCGCTCTCGGAGTCGCTCATTGGCACAAGGCAGGCGGTGGACGGACTTGAGCGGCGCGGTCGTGGGAACCGTTCGCACCGCCGAGCCGAACCGCTTTCCCGCCGTCGGTCCGACCGTCCAGCCATGTCCGACGACCGACTCCGCACGGCGAGCGAGGAACTGAGGGACGCCAGCGCCGCAGCCGACGACGAGGAGATTCAGCGGCGGCTGTACGACCTCTCCGACCGCATCGCCGCGCTCGCGGCTGCCGAGGAGACACCGGACGGCGACGACCTGATGCAACACCTCCACGCGCTCGGGGAGCTGCGCGAGACGACCGACGGCGACGTGAGCGACCGCGTCGATAGCGCGCTCGAGAACGTCCGGGAACGTCGCGAGGAGTTAGCGGACTGACCGCGGCCGAACGGCTTTGTCCCTCCGCGCCGAACCCGGACGTATGCCTCGGGAGAAACTCCAGACCGCGAGCGAGGAACTCCGAAAAGCCGCCGAGAGCGCGACCGACTCGGACCTGCAGGAGCGCCTCCACGAGCAGTCCGACCAGTTCGCCCAACTGGCGACCGCCGACCGCGGGCCCGACCAGGGACGGCTGGCGCGCCACCTGAACGCGCTGTCGGAGATCCGCGACGCCGCGAGCGAGGAAGTCGCGAGCCACGTCGACGACGCCGAGGAAGCGATCACCGCCTACCGCGAGACCGTCGGCGGGGTGTAGGCCCCTTCGTTTCGAGTGCAGGTTCTGATAGGTAGCGCAGGAGCGATCCTCAGCAGACGTTCTTCGGTTCGACGCCCATGGATTCGAGGGTGTCGACGTACCAGTCGTACGCCCCGTCGACCACGTCGGCGCCGACCTCGTGGGCCGTCTCCCAGTCGCTTTCGCCCTCGCAGTGGTCCGCGAGCAGGGCGGCCGCCTCGTCGCGGTAGTCGCCCAGTTCCGCGCGGAACTCCCGGAACTCGTCGGCGCTCTTGCGGTCGGCGTCGCCGACGAAGAAGCCGACCAGCTGGCCCGCGAGCTCCTCGAGCACCAGGAACGCCGCCGCGGCGCCGGCGAGCCGCTCCCGGTCGCTCTCACACGCCGCGAGCGCGTCGGCGGTGACACCCGTCGCTGACTCGCCCTCGGGGACCGTCGCCTCGCTGTCGAAGTCGTCGGCAAACGTTGCCGCGAACTCGGCGGCGTCGGCGAACAGGTCGGCCGCCTCGCCCTCGCTCGTCGTCGCCCAGCCGTCGAGAACCGACGCGAGTTCGTGGAGTTCGCGCGCGGTGCCGGCCCGGACGGCGTCGCCCTCCATCTCCCCGTCGGTCAGCGCGTAGACGGCTTTCGAGGAGCTCAGCCGCGAGAGTTCGGTTCCGTGAGCGTCCCGCAGGTCGTCGAGGAAGCTGTCGGCGTCCATACGCTGATGGTGGGCCAGCAGCGGCTTGTAGCCCACGGAAGCGGCGGTCGCAGTCGACCGCTGCGGGCGACGTCGCTATTCGGCGTCGCCGGTCTCGACGGGCGCGCCGACGAGATTACCCCACTCCGTCCAGGAGCCGTCGTAGTTCACGGTCGACTCGTAGCCGAGCAGTTCGTGGAGCGCGAACCACGCGATCGAGGAGCGCTCGCCGATGCGGCAGTAGGCGACGACGGACTCGTCGCCGTCGATCCCCTTCTCGGCGTACAGTTCACGCAGCTCCTCGGCGGACTTGAACGTCCCGTCGTCGTTGACCGTCGCGGCCCAGGAGATGTTCTGGGCGCCGGGGATGTGGCCGCCGCGCTGGGCGGTCTCGTTGAGTCCGGGCGGCGCGAGCACCTCGCCGCGGAACTCCTCGGGCGAGCGGACGTCGACGAGCGGAACGCCGCGGTCGATGGCGTTCTCGACGTCCTCGCGGTACGCGCGGATGTCCTCGAACGGGCCGCGGGCGGTGTACTCCTGCTCGGGGAAGTCGGGCTCCTCCGTGGTCGTCGGGTAGTCGTGCTCGAGCCAGTAGTCGCGGCCGCCGTCGAGCAGGCGGGCGTCCTCGTGGCCGTAGTACTTGAACTGCCAGTAGGCGTAGGCGGCGAACCAGTTGGAGTTGTCGCCGTAGAACACGACCGTCGAGTCGTTGGCGATACCGTGGGAGCCCAGCAGCTCCTCGAAGTCGTCCTGGCTCAGGATGTCACGCTGGGTCTGATCCTGCAGCTGGCTCTCCCAGTTGAGGCCGATAGCGCCGGGGGCGTGGACCTCGTCGTAGGCCTCGGTGTCGACGCTGACCTCCACCAGCCGATACTCGGGGTCGTCGCTCTGGAACTCGTCGAGATGCTCCTCCACCCAGTCGGCGGAGACGAGCGCGTCGGTCGCGTACTCGGAGTCTGTAACCATGATTCACTCGAGTGTACGGCAGCGTCCCACTTAAACGACCAGACCGCGGTCGCTCTCGCCGGCCTCTCGGACGGTGGAGCGGCGCACACGGGGCGCGGGCTGTGTCACGATCCGGAGGGCTAAGTCGGGGCGGGCCCTCGATCCGCCCATGCAACCGTTCGTCCCCGCGTCGTGGCTCCGGGAGCGCGACGACGTGGCAGTCGTCGACGTCCGCGACCCGTGGGAGTACGACAGCATCGGCCACCTGCCGGGTGCGGTCAACGTTCCCTTCGACGAGTTCCGTTCCGACGAGGGCGAGGCTGGGAAACTGCCGCCCCGCGAGGAGTGGGAGGAGCTGCTCGCGGCGGCCGGAATCGGGAGCGACAGCGAGGTCGTCGCCTACGACGACACGCAGGGCGTGTTCGCGTCGCGGTTCGTCGTGACCGCGCTACTGCTGGGCCACGACCCCGAGAAGCTCCACGTCCTCGACGGCGACTTCAGTTCCTGGCAGCGCGAGTACGAGACCAGCACCGACGCCGTCGACCCCGCACCAAGGGAGTACGAGAGCGACCCCGACGCCGAGACGCCGCTGATCGACTTCGACGCCGTCGAGGCGCTGCTGCCTGCGGCCGAGTCGGGCGACGTGACGCTCGTCGACACCCGCGAGGACTGGGAGTTCGCGGAGGGTCACCTGCCGGGCGCGGTCCGACTCGACTGGCGCGAACTCGTCGACGAGGACACGCGCGGACTGCGCCCCGAGACCGAACTCCGGGAGCTGCTGGAAGCGCGCGGGATCGTCCCCGGGAAGCGGACGGTGCTGTACTGCAACACCGCCAGACGAGTGAGCCACACCTACCTCGTGCTTCGGCAGTTGGGGTACGAGAACGTCGACCTGTACGAGGGGAGCCTCACGGAGTGGGAGGAACGCGGCGGGGAGTTGGTGACCGAGGAGTGACGCGGGGGTGAGCAGTCGGAGAGCTACTCGATGCCGGCTTCGCGATCGGAGCGGGCCGTCTCGTCGGCCAGCTCCTCGGGGCCGGGCGCCTCCTCGATCTGTGGCACCGTCGACAGCAGTTCGACCGTCTCGACCAGCAGGCCGACCGCGAGCGGCCCGAGCACGAAGCCGAGGGGGCCGATCGTGAGCACGCCGCCGACGAAGCCGACGAAGTACAGCGTCGTCGGCAGTTCGCCCGTCGCGGCGGCCAGTCGGGGCCGGATCACCGCGTCCGGGAGGAAGCCGACGACGACGAGGCCGACGATCAGCACCGTCGTCGCCCGCGGGACGTTCCCCGCGAGCACGTCGATGGCCGCGAGGACGACGATGACGACGCTGGGACCGACCACCGGAATGAACTGGAGCACGCCCGCGACGACCGCGAGCGTGAGCGCGGCGTCGTACCCCAGCAACGCGAACACGACGTACGCGACGACCGACGTGCCGGCGGCCGTCGCCGCTTGGACGACGTAGATCCCGACCAGCGTCGCGTGGATCCGCTCGTGGTAGCGCTCCAGCGCGCCGTGGAACTCCGCGGGCGCGAGTCCGACCGCGACCGTCCGAACCGACCCCGGTCGCGCGAGCAGGCCGTACACGACGATCGCGAACAGCAGCGCCTTGAGCGAGAGCACCGTCGCGGCGCTCGCGATCGAGAGCGCGGCGTCCCGGAGCGCGGCGCCGGCGGCCGCGATCAGCGGCGTCGTCTCGATCACGAACGAGAACTCCCCGACGACGATGGGGATCGTCTCCGGGAGCGAGCGGGCGAGATCTATCAGCTCCGACCGCCGGCGGTAGAGCACGAACGCCACCGGGACGACCGCGACCACCAGCGCCAGTCCGGCGACGCCCGTGACCGTGCTCGTCGCGGCCCGGCGGGAGTAGCC
This sequence comes from Halolamina sp. CBA1230, assembly GCF_002025255.2. Lineage (GTDB taxonomy): Archaea > Halobacteriota > Halobacteria > Halobacteriales > Haloferacaceae > Halolamina. Next base: position 1,835,701 of record NZ_CP054587.1, on the reverse strand, counting down.
GCGGGTGACGAGCGCCTGTCGGAACGGGAACAGCGTGTACGCCACCGTGATGGCGAACACGACCGTGTACAGCACCTCCGCGAGCACTACCGCCGACAGCGCCGTCAGCGCGATCAGCGCGAGCACGAGCAGCCGGGTCTCACCCCAATCGCTGTTCATACACCCCACGCGGAGCGGTGGGGCAAAACCGTTGTCCCGGGGGGAGGTTCGCGGCTGACCGATCCGGCGGTCGTTGTCGCGGATCGCACGCCTTAACTACAACCCGGAGAAATCACTGCGTAATGAGCGACGAACGCATCGACAGGCGACGGTTCCTCGCGGGCGCCGGCGCGGCGGGCGCGGCGCTGCTAGCGGGCTGTTCGGCCGAGCAGGTCGACTCGCCGACCGGGACGGAAACGGACACGCCGACCGGAACGGGGACGGAGGCAGCCGGGACGACAGTGGGCGAAACCGAGGGCGGCGGCACGCTCGTCGTCGCGACGTACAGCTCGTTCATCGACGCGGTCAGCTCCAGCCCCGGCGCGTGGATCAAACAGCAGTTCGAGTCGGAGTTCGACGCCGACCTGGTGTACCAGACGCCGCCGAACGAGCTCGACCAGTACATCCAGCGGGCCAACGCCGACGTGGAGATCGACGCCGACGTGTACGTCGGGCTGAACGTCGACGGGCTGATCCGCCTCGACGAGAACCTGGAGAGCGGGTCGCTGTTCGCCGAAGCGCCGGATCTCGCCGGCGCCGGCGACATCAAGGACGGGCTCGGCTTCGACCCGAAGGGCCGGGCCGTACCGTACGACACGGGGTACATCAGCCTCGTCTGGAACGCGACCGCCGACGGCGGCGAGTTCGTCGCGCCGGAGACGTTCGACGGGCTGCTGGAGTCTCAGTACCGCGGCGATCTGATCGCCCAGAACCCCTCTACCTCGGCGACCGGCCGAGCGTTCCTCCTGCACACGATCAAGGCGAAAGGCGAAGAGAACTACCTCGACTACTGGGCGGACCTCCAGGAGAACGAGGTCCGGATCCTCGACGAGTGGGACCCCGCCTACGCCGCGTACAGCAACGACGAGGCGCCGATGGTCGTCTCCTACTCCACCGACCAGGTGTACGCCAACCGACAGGGACAGGATATGGACCGCCACCAGATCCGCTTTTTGAACGATCAGGCGTACGCCAACCCCGAGGGGATGGCCCGGTTCGCGAGCACCGACAGCCCCGAGCTCGCGCAGTCGTTCATGGAGTTCGTGCTCCGCCCCGAGGTGCAGGCCGAGATCGCGGTGCGGAACGTCCAGTTCCCCGCGGTCACCGACGCCGAGTTCGGCGAGGAGCACGCCGAGTACGAGCAGTACGCCCAGGTGCCGCCGGAGGCGGTCAGCTTCACCTACGACGAGCTCCGGGGGAACCTCCAGGGTTGGATCGAGGAGTGGAGCCGCCAGATCGCGAGCAACTGAGGCGTCGGCGCCCACCGGACCATCCCACCCCTGCTGACGCCGCACTCTCCCCCCGCTGACGCCCGACGAACGGCCGCGGTCCCACCCCACGCCCGGACCCGCTAGCCGAACCGTTTTCCCCCGCAGTCCCCGCCGTTCGGTATGAAGCTCTCCGCCGTCGACCTCTCGCCGGTGCCCGCGGACGGCACCGCGACCGACGCCTACCGGAACAGCGTCGACGCCGCCAAGCAGGCCGAGCAGTTGGGGTTCGAACGCTTCTGGGTCGCCGAACACCACGGGATGGGGAGCCGCCTCGCCGGCGTCGCCCCGGAGGTGCTGCTGGGCCACCTCGCCGCGGAGACCGAGTCGATCCGGCTGGGCTCGGGCGCGGTGCTGCTGAACCACTACAGCCCGCTCAAAGTCGCCGAGCAGTTCGGCGTCCTCGACGGGCTCGCGCCCGGGCGCGTCGACGCCGGGCTGGGGCGGGCGAACGGCTCGCCCGCCGTGGACCGGGCGCTGGGGACGAGCCGCCGGCAGCGGAACCCCGACGAGGACCACCGCGAGAAGATCGAGGCGGTGGTGAACCACCTCTACGACGCGTTCCCCGCGGGTCACGAGTACGCCGACGTGGAGATCCCGCGGTCGGACGCCGCCGAGCCGGAGCCGTGGGTGCTCGGCTCCAGCGCCTCCAGCGCGAAGATCGCCGGGAAACTGGGACTGCGGTTCTGTTTCGCGGCGTTCATCCGCCCGAGCTTCGCAGTGCCGGCGTTCGAGGCGTACCGCGAGACGTTCGAGCCGTCGTCGCTTCCCGGCGGGGTCGAGGAGCCGACGGGGATGGTCGCGCTCAACGCCGTCGCCGCCGAGACCGACGAGGAAGCCGCGCGCCTGCGGGCGGTCGCGGAGGCGTCGTTCCAGCGGATGCAGCGCGGCGAGCGCGGGACGACGCCGTCGGTCGAGGAGGCGATCGACGAACTCGGCGGGGTGCCCGACCCGACGCCGGAAACGCTCGACGAGGACGAGTGGCCGCGCGCGATCTCGGGCGGTCCGGGGACGATCGCGGGGCTGTTCGAGCAGTTGGCCGACCGCGTCGGGGTGGAGGAGATGATGATCCAGCACGTCGTGCCGGAGCAGGCGGCGGCGCTGCGGTCGCACGAACTGATCGCGGAGGGCGTGAACGGTGGGTGAGGTTCTCGGTCGGAACTGATCGGGGGACTGTGAGATTTTGCGAGGACGGCGACGCCACTACGACAGCGAACAGCAACAGCATCTCGATCGTTGGCACTGAAACCGCGACAGCAACAGCATCTCGAAGCATGGCCACTTGTGACCGCAGGGTGTCGGACACGAGGCCCATCATCAGAAATCGGAGATTTCTGATTGGCAGACGAGAGCCGCAGGCTCTCGTCAACGGCACAGCGCCGAGTCCCCACCCCTCCCCCCGCGGGCGCGACCATCGCGCCCGCGAGGCGTCCACCGCCACTGCACCGCTACCGCAACCGTAACTCAACCGTCGCTACTCGTCTGATTCCGCAGAAAACGAGAACCGAGACGCGACCGCTTACGACGCGCTGTCGCCGTACGTCTCCTCGAGGTACTCGACGATGTCGTCGCTCTCGGGCATCCCCTCGACGCCGTGCTCCTCGTCGACGAGCACGGGCACGCCGGTCTGGCCCGAGACCTCCTTCACCTCGTCGCGCTGGTCGTGGCTGGAGGGGACCATCACCGAGTCGTACGCCAGATCGAGTTCGGCCAGTTTGTCCTTGACTTTCGCACAGTACGGACAGCCTTCGAGTTCGTACAGCGTGAGGTTCGCCATCACCGACGAGTAGGCGTGTAACACTGAAAAACGCCGCGACGCCGGCGAGCGTGCAGGCTACCTCAAACGGCCCGCTCGCGCAGCGACCGGAGGCCGTCGGCGATCCGTTCGCGCTCCCGGACGGCCTCGGAGAGCCCCCAGCCGGCCAGCAGCAGCAACGCACCGATCACGCCCGCGAACTCCCAGGAGTCGAGCCAGACGGGCTGGAACCACGGCGCCAGCCGCCCCCAGAGCCCCGCGAACTCGATGACCGGCCCCTCGACGACCGTCCCCTGTGCGCTCCCCGCGAGCCACGAGGAGAACGTGGCCGAGAGCCCGCCGGCGGAGCCGTACACCGCCTTGTGGCCGCTTACGCCCTGGTCGCGCATCGTCGGCCCGTTGGACTCGTCGCCGGTGCCGATGCGTTCGGCGTCGTACGGCGACCAGGTGGCGAAGTACTCCCAGACGATCTCGCCCTGCGGCGTGATCTCGATCACGCGGTGGTTCATCGAGTCGACGATCATCGTGTTCCCGTTGGGGAGGCGGTCGGCGTCGCGGGGCCAGGAGAGCGACGCCGAGGAGCCGGCGCTCCAGACGTGCTCCCACTCGCCCTGCTCGTTTTTCGTGTACTCGATCACGCGGTCGTTCTCGCTGTCGGCGACGAGGATCGTCGGATCGCCCTCCTCGGTCGTCAGCCAGTCGGGGTTGTGCTGTTCGTACAGCGTCGAGTGGTCGCCGTCCTCGCCGAGGCGTTCGGTGATCTCCTTGGACTCGATGTTCACCGCGATAACCTGGTCGAAGTTCCGCGGCGAGAGCAGCAGTTCGGTGCCGTTCCGGATCACCTCCACGTCGTTGACGTGGGTCCAGTCCTCCGCGAAGCCGCCGTCCGTGGAGTTGGGGTAGTGGTTGCGGAACGTCCACTCCCAGTCGACCTCGCCGTCCTCGCGGTCGTACAGCACCGCGCGGTCGTTCGAGCAGTCACAGGAGTCGTTCCACTGCCGCATGTTGGCGATCGCGAGGTGCGTGTCGTTGTACACGTCGATGTCGTGGGTGTCGTGGTACGGCAGCGTCTCCTCCCAGACGCGCTCGCGGCTCTCGCGATCGAGTTCGAACACGGTCGTCCCGCCGGGGTTGGTGGAGACGACGAGGAGGTTCCCGTTCGGCAGCGGGTCGACGTCGTAGAACCACCGCGAGCCGAGCGCGTCCTCGTACGCCCAGTTGGTGGTGGCGTTGCCGTCCGCCGAGACCACACGGGCCGGCTTCTTGCGGTTCCCCTGGCCCTGGAAGTGGTACCCCTGAATCCCGACGACGGTGGCGTTGTCGGCCGGCTGTTCGACGGTGCCGGGCCCGAGCTGGCTCGGCCCCGCGTCGTCGCCGCCGCCGACGCCGAGAGCCGCGCCGGCGGCGGGCGCCAGCAGCGAGAGGACGAGGAGGAGCGCCATCCCGCGGACCAGCCACAGGCGGGACGGGAGACTGCGTTGCATAGTCGCGCAAACGGGGGAGCGAGGGAAGGTGTTGCGATTCCGGGTACGCCGCCAGTAGTCGGTCGCACGGTTCTTTGTTCAGGTAAAATACCGGCGTATCTGAGAGAGATACGCCCTATACAGCTATTATCTCTCCAGCCAGACGTAGGCCATGCCGACTCCTGAAACAGCTATACTTTGGATTCACATTGCTGCGGGAGTTACTGCGCTGCTAGCGGGTGTCGGTGCACTTGCCACCACAAAAGGCGGCCATCGCCACCGGCTTGCTGGCCGGGTCTACGTCGGAGCAATGAGTGTGGTCGTCGGAACTGTTCTTCCATTACTCGTTTTCGACCCAACCCCGAATCGGATATTTCTCACACTAGTTGCCGTTTTTAGTGGCTACTTCGCGTTTTCTGGCTATCGAGTTCTTTCCCGGAAACGGTCCACGGACACTGTTGAGCGAATCGATTGGATAGCTGCAGTTCTCGTCGTCGGCGCGTGTCTGTTCCTCGGGGGATGGGGTGCTGGTTTTCTTCTTGGTGGGGATGCGTTCGGAACAGTGATGGTCGTTTTCGGTTCTATCGGCCTTCTCGTGGGAGTCTCTGATATCCGGGAGTTCCGTAGTTCGGACCGGCGAGGCCCATGGATGATTGAGCATCTCGGACGAATGATGGGGGCGTACATCGCTACGGTCACGGCAGTGTCGGTTGTCAACTTCAGTAACGTCTCACCAGTCGTGAGCTGGCTCTGGCCAACCGTTATTGGAGTTCCACTCATTTGGTACTGGTTCCGCAAGTACGGGAACGTGGGTCCGTTTGCCCGCCTATACCCGGCGAAATGAACCCTGAATCAGGGTACACCGGGTGAATATGGCATCATGACCCTCGGTTACCTGCCATTCTGGGTGAGGTCGTCTGAACGGTGCTGGAGCTCCGGTCGGTGGTAGATTCAGGAGACTTATTCTCCTTGTAACGCTGCAAGGCTCAGGTTGACGAGAACCACTAACAAGTACGGGAGTAGAACCCGAATTGGCCATATCACAAAGCCGGCAATCGGAATCACGAAAAGCAATAGAGTCGTTACAACCGTTCTCTTACGTATCCAATCAGCAGACTCAGAGCGAGTTCGTTCCTGAATCGAAACCCCCTGCTGATGGAGGAGCTTACAGAATCGGGATTTACTCTCCTGTGGGATAAGGAAAGCACTCCCCTCTGCGAATGATCGCTTTTGGTCTAGTCGGACAAGCGTATCATCTCCGAACGAAAAGAATCGAACTCCCTCAAGATCGTCGAATTCGATGATCGTTTCGTGGTTGTTCCCATACATTGTGGGATCGCCCATAGGGTAGCTCACGGTCATTTCACCCTCGCCCACACTTACTGTAGTTTCAATGAACCGCTCTGAGGACTGGAAAAGGACAATTAGCATTATTGCACAATACATCTCATAGAAGGCCACACCTTCACCGCCAAGGAACACCCCGAGAGCTAACAGACTGGAAGGAATTATCGCAAGTGTTGACCACCATAGCGAGTGGCTGAAGTCAGCGATCGTATATTTAATGCGGCGTGGCAGCTTCCGAATACCACGAGTCTGTACAGTCCACGTTATTTCTCCATCACTCTCCTTTCCGTGTTGTTGGTCCAACTTAATCGCATACTGGCCTCCAAAACAATAGTCCCTTCGAGTCAACATAGGAGAGGGTAAGAATAATCCGGCCCATAGCTAGAAGTATATTCCACCACACAGTCTGCTACGCTAGTTTAAAAAAGTAGTTGGGCACTTTTTTCAGAATTATCACTCTGATTTTTGCTCAATTTAGGTGAAGAACGTATCATTCAGTACAGGCGGCATATTTACGTCAGTATTGTTCGATTAGACGACTAATGACCGATTGGGAACGTGTGAGACAAGAACTCAAAGAGGCAGGCTATTCTGGATTCGAGTTCGATAGCGGCGATACGGCCGTGCCGGGGCTGTCTGGTGAGTGGGTCTCCGGCAATATCCCACGTGAGGGAGGACTGAAACACGAGAACCAACCACTTTGGATACGGATTCTCGCGCTACTGGGGCGTAGTGCTGTGGGAACCGACCCAGAAAATGCCCCGGAAAGCATACGCAACATCGCCACTGAACACGGGTTGGAAGTCGTGATAATCAGCGTCTCTACCGATGAGGCGCGTATCGCACTTTGTGACCCCTCAAAGTATGATTTGTAACGATGTGTTCAGGTGAAGCACCAATCGCTAAGAATAGCGGAACTACTCACACTACGATACCGAAGTAAACTCAATAATCTATATCCGCACAAAGCACTTCCCTTTGGGTGAGATTGTCTCTGATATGCTCCGCTCCAAGACAGCCGCGTTAGTGGTCTCTATGGGGCTCGTAGCGTTGGCTTTTCCGTCAAGTGTCTTGAATTTCCTTTCCATTCTTCCCGGAATTGATATTGCGTCTTTCTCGTTTTTACGATGGTGGGGTGCAGTCTACATTGCCGCAGGAGTTCTTGTTGAGTGGAATCTTCGGTCTGATCGATCTACTCAGTCCGCTATAAAGAGTGTCATAGGAGCCGCGGTTGCCTGCGTGGGCACTCTTCTTCTGGCAATCCTTCTTAGTAGTGAATCTGCGATCTTCCGGAACTTCGCACTCTCTGCTGGAGTGGTGATTCCGTTAATCGTCGGAACCATGAACACGACTAAGAGACGAATAATTGCAGTTTCATTAGTTCTTGTACCGATCAGTATCGGGATGGTCGTAATCGGTCGCCCATTCTCCTCTGCCGCACCAGCAGTGTGGGTACCTACGATTTTCACCCTCTACTCGCTTGTATTCGGTATCCCGTTGTACGTACTTGGGAGAGATTGGCGGTTGGATCGACGCCAACCGAGGACTACTTGAAACGCCTTTCTCCTTATCCAAGACAAGCGCGATAGGCACAGTAGAACAGCTTAGAAACCGAATTGCCATCTTATTCCGGCGGTCTATTCCGTCGGAACAACGCGGAAATTGACTGCTAATGGAGGGTTTGCAAACACGACGAACCGATACTTTCCAGGTGTGAATGTAACTTCGGCTTCCTCTTCGCTGACACCATGATCCTCAGCTAATGCTGTTGGTGACAGGGGGACAGTTATAGTGAGAGTGTCACCGGGAGATATCAACGTAGCACAGAGGAGGTGCCATCGTTGGTCTGTCCATACAGCGTGCTTCCATGTTCCGTCTTCGAATTTCTGGATGGCCCACGGAATGTGACATCCAACACTAATGTTCTCAGATTCTCCAGTATGTTGGAGTTCAAATGTGATAGATTCCCCGCGAGGAACTGCATCTGTAGGTGCTTGGAGTAGGAGCGGCTCTCGTTCGTATGTGATCGGTTCTAACTCGAAATAAGCCGGTTCTGAAGTGTCCTTTGACGCCAAAGGGCCGAGCCCAACGGCTGTCCCGGCAGCACCACCTCCTAAGAGCGCTAACGCACCAGCCCCGAGTAATTCCCTGCGTTTCATACTGTCTTCACCTTACATCTGACTCCTAATAATGGAATGGTAAGGACAAAGGGCCGATTTAGATAACCGTGCTATCCCCCTATCGATAGATACAGACAAGGCATTTACCAGTTCCCTGACTCTACGAGAATATGTCGAAGGTGGTAGGAGGATGACTGAACGAAATCGGCACCTCGCGGTGGCAGTAATAGCCGGATTCGTGAATCTCGGGCTGCTCCTATGGTATGGAGAGGCCATGTTGAATCTGTCCGGGCCGGGGCCGAACGTGAGTCGGCTCAATTTCGTCGCAACATGGTCGTACTGGATTGGTGGCCTCTGGGCGATGGGCGCGCTCCCCACATATCTTACCGTCCGTAATCGACTTGGTAGTCCGCTCCTGCTGACTGTCCTGCTCACGGGCTACTGTTTCTGGGACTTATTCTCCACGTCGATGGAGTCGTTCACCCCGCTATACTACGGCGTCTGGCCGTTCTTTCTCATAATTATCTTGGTTGTGGGTGGCGTTGAATATTACTTCCGCCACTCATAGGTTTGGACGAACTACTCACCAGCTGTTTCGCGGATGCTCCGAACGGAGAAATCGCGCAACTGTCTACTGCTACATCACGCCGCTAGTCCGCACCGCGAAGTAGACCACGAACGCGCCCGCCAACAGCCACTGGCCGGGATGGGTGTCGTCGAGTTCGCCGGCAGCGAACTTCACGATCGGGTAGGAGACGATCCCCGCGGCGATGCCGTAGGCGATCGAGAACGTGAAGGGCATCACCATGATCGTCATCCCGGCCGGGATCGCGTAGGTGAGATCGTCCCACGCGACCTCGACGGCGTTGCCCAGCATCACGACGCCGATGACCACCAGCGCGATGTGGGAGGCGTACTCCGGGATCGCGGCCGCCAGCGGGACGAACGCGAGCGAGAGGATGAACAGCCCCGCGACGGTCAGCGCCGTCAGGCCCGTGCGGCCGCCCTCCTCGACGCCGGTGGCGGACTCGATGTACGTCGTCACCGTCGAGGTGCCGAGCATCCCGCCGACGGTGGTGCCGACCGCGTCGGCCATCAGCGGCTTGTCGATCTCGGGGAGGTTCCCGTCCTCGTCGAGGAACCCCGCGGTCTGGCCGACGCCGACCAGCGTGCCCGCGGTGTCGAAGAAGTCGACGAAGAAGAAGGTGAACACGATCAGCGCGAACGTGAACGCGTCGACGTTGCCGAACCCTTCGAGGAACGCGCCCGCCAGCGGCCGGATGTCGTACGCCGCGAGGCTGTACGTCGTCGTCGAGCCGGTGAGGAAGATGTCCGTCGCGATCGAGGCGTCGCCGGGGACGTTCTCGGGGTTGTACGCGGTGTACCCGAGCGCCGCGGCGGCGTAGCCGACGACGCTCGTCCCGAGGATCCCGATCACGATCGACCCCCGGATCCCGCGGGCGTACAGCGCGAACGTGAACAGCAGGCCGGCGACGGAGATCAGCGCCACGGGGTCTTCGGCGAACACCGGCGAGAACGTGACGAACGTCGCGGCGTCGCCCGCGACGACCCGCATCGACTCGAAGCCGATCAGCGCGAGGAACAGGCCGATCCCGGACCCAACGGCGAGTTTGACCGGTTCGGGGAACAGCTTGATCACGTACTCCCGCGCGCCGACGGCGGTGAGCGCGATGAACAGGATCCCCTCGACGACCACGGCCGCGAGCGCGGTCGTCCAGTGGACGCCCATCCCGATCACGACCGTGTACGCGAAGAAGGCGTTCAGCCCCAACCCCGGCGCCTGCGCGAACGGGCGGTCGGCGTACAGCGCCATGATCAGCGTCGCCACCGCGGCGGAGATGATCGTGACCACGGCGAGCATCGCGATCAGTTGCCCCCGCCCGACGCCGACACCGCCGTCCGAGAGGATGGCGTCGGCCAGGATCGCGGGGTTGACGACCACGATGTAGCTCATGGTCAAGAACGTGGTCAACCCCGCCAGGAGTTCGGTCCTGACGGTGGTGTCGCGGCTATCGATGTCGAAGTAGTCGGCCAGCGTCTCTGTGAGACCCATCCGTATAGGTGCACATCGAGACGGACTGGTACTTGAGGCTTTCCCAACGGTATGCACAAACGCGCCCAAACCTGCTGGGTGAGTGGCGTGTCGCCGCCGCTATCTGGGAAGTTTATACACGAATATGGGTAGGCTGGCCGCAGCGGGGCGGCCTCAGTGATCCTCGAACGTCGTCAGCGCGCCCACCGGTGCGTCGGTGATCTCGCGGGCGCGGTCCATCCCCTCGTCGCCGACCGCGATCAGGGTGAACACGCCGCCGACGATGGCGTCGGACTGGTCGACGATGTCGAGCAGCAGTTCCTGGGTCTCGCCGGAGCGGATCAGGTCGTCGACGACGAGCACGGTGTCGCCCGCCGAGACCGCGCTGGCGGGGAGGTAGTAGGTGAGTTCGATCCCGGAAGCCAGTCGCTGGCGGGACTCGATGAACTCCTCGACGGCGGTCTCCTTGCGCTTCTTGGCGTAGGCGATGTCGGCGTCGAAGTAGGAGGCCATCGCGGCGCCGAGGGTGATCCCGTCGGTCGCGGCGGTCAGCACCACGTCCGGGCGGTCGAACGCGAACGACTCGGCGGCGACCGGCGCGACGAGGTCGAGGAACGACTGGTCGAACACGACCTCGCTGTTGTCGACGTACCCCTCGTCGTCGACGGAGATCCGGGACTCCAGCTCCTCCGACAGCGCTTCCTTCCCGACGCTCTCGACGGTCTCGCGGGCGCGCTCGACGCCGGGCAGCACGTGCCCGTTGACGTAGCGGTTCAGATCGCCCGCCGGCAGGCCGGTGAGCTCCGCGAGTTCGTCGTACGTTCGGCTGCGCTTCAGCGTCCGCAGGACGGCGACGGCCCGTAGCTGCAGGGCCGCCTTCTCTGCACGGTTCATGGACACCCTCACTGTTGCACAACCATGAACACGTCGAAGACGTCGCGTACGAAAAACGGACAGCGATGTGCGTAGCGAGGGGAGCAGCTACCGTTCGTCCAGCAGCTCCGAGGCGGTCACGAGCGCCTCCATCTCGACGCCGTGCTCGGCGAGGTTCTCGCGGCCGCCCTCCTCGCGGTCGACGACCAGCAGCGCGCGGTTCACCTCGGCGCCAGCGTCACGCAGCGCTTCGACGGCGTCGACCGCGGACTGGCCGGTGGTGGCGATGTCCTCGACGACGACGACCTCCTCGCCCTCAGCAAGGCGGCCCTCGATGCGGTTGCCCGTCCCGTACTCCTTCTGCTCCTTCCGGGCGATCACGTAGGGCACGTCGGCGGTGATGCTCGTGGCCGCCGCGAGCGGGACGCCGCCCAGCGCGACGCCGCCGAGCTTCTCGCCGTCGAGGCGGTCGGCGAACGCGTCGGCGATCAGGCGAAGACAGCGCGGGTCGGTTTCGAACAGGTACTTGTCGACGTAGTAGTCGCTGGTGCCGCCGTGGGAGAGTTCGAACTCGCCGAACCGGACCGCGTCGGCGTCCCGGAGCGCCTCGATCAGGTCGTCGGTCATGGGCGTGGGTGGGCGTGGGGTCGGGAAAAACTGGTCGGTGCCGCGTCGGCGGGGCGTGCCGACTCAACGGACCCGAACGCGCCAGTTCTCGGCGTCCAGCACGTCGAACCCGTCGGGGAGGTCGGCGTCCTCGAAGGCGTGGACGAACGCAGTGTCCTCGCCGGCGGTGAACCGGGACAGTAGCGGGTGCTCGGACGGGAGGAAGCCGAACGCCGACAGCAGCGACGGCCGACAGAGCCGTTCGTTGACGACCGGGCCGGTGACCGAGATCGCCGGTGCGGACCGGTGCTCCGTGAGGACCGCCTCGAGCAGCGCGGCTCCCCCGCCGGCTGGGAACGTCGACGGAACCGCGTCGACGATTTCGGGGGATGCCCCCGGGCGGGTGCGGATCACGGCCGCCGCCGCGGGCGAGCCGTCGGTCGACGCGAGAAACGTCTCGTGGTTCCAGTGCGGGTCGGCCTCGAGCCACCGATAGAGCGGCTCCTCCCTGCGGGCGTGGAGCGAGCGCGGTGGGCGGGTGTCGTACAGGCTGGCGAGCTCGTCGGCGGGAACGCCGCGACGGCGCTCGACCCGCCACTCTTCCGGAACGGATCTCCTGAGCCGCCTGACGGCGTGATACCCCCGCATCACCGTGTTCGCCACCGCGCCGACGCCCGGGTCGAGCGGCGTATCGAGTCGGTCACGGACGTACCGTCCCGGCCGCTGGACGCGTAGCGACTTCCTCGGGCCGGTTCCGAGCGCGTCGAACCCCATCTCCCTGTAGCCGGGGGCTGATTTCTCGTTCGCGAAGTTGAACAGGAGCGACACGCCGTGTTCGTCGAGCGCGTCGACCGTCCGCTCCATCATCCGCGAGAACAGTCCACGCCGCCGATGGTCGGGGTGGACCATCGCGTTGTTGAGGTACGCGGCGACGAGATCGGCCGAGTCAGCCCGCATCGGGAACGGAACGAACGGGCGAGCGCCGACGACCTCGCCGCCCGCGTCGGCCACGATCATCGTCGGCTCGTCGAAGTAGGGGTTGGTCTCGTACGTGTGGGCGAGCCAGTCCGCCTCCCGATCGGTCCCCCACACTCGCTCGAACAGCGAGAGGATATCGTCCCGGTCGTCGGGGTCGTACCAGCGGACGTCGTACCGCTGATCGGTCGCTTCCTCGGGGGACGGTTCACCCATACGTGTCCATCTGGGCTCCACAGCCATAGTTAGAAGCAGTGTTCAGACTGCTAGGGGATCCGACCCGGCCGCTCACCAGGGCTCGTCTTTCACGCCGAGCCAGTACGCGATCCCGTTGGTGCCGAGATGCAGCAGCGGCGTGACGACGGCGACGACGGCGACGCGTTCGAGCGAGAACACCCGGAGCGTCCAGTCGGGCGCGAACAGCAGCGCGAGCAGGAGCGCGCCGACGACGAAGTCGAGCTGGTCGAGCCCGGGGAACGCCGCCCCGCGCTCGCGGCCGCTACGGCGTTTGATAAAGGAGGCGCCGATGTCGCCCAGCATCGCGCCGAGTGCGAGCCCCAGCGCCGCGTTGATGGGGAAGCCGGGGAGCGTGATCCCGAGCGCGTCGCCGGCCGCGGGCGCGACGGCGTCGAGCGCGAGCGCGAGCGCGAGCCCGACCGCGGTGCCGACCGCGGTGCCGCGCCAGGTCTTCCCGTCGCCGAGCAGGCGCGTGCCGCCGAGGGTCCGCCCGCCGTCGATGGGGCGGCCGCCGCCCGCGAGCACGGCCGCGTTGTTCGGAACGTACGCCGGGAGCATCGCCCAGAGCGCGCCGGCGATCAGCTCGAGCATGGGCGATCCGTCGGTTGGGAGTGTGGTAAGTCCGGTGGGTCCGCCCGGCGAGTGGAGGCGGGCGGGACGGTTGGTCTCGTCGGCACGGTGAGCCGACGAGGACAGCGGGTCCGGCCGGCACGGTGAGCCGGCCGGGACGAGGGCCCGTCCGGGGAGTAGAGGCGGCGGGGACCGCGATCCGCCCGGTATTTCCTCGTAGGCCCAAATACGGGGCTTTTTCAGGCCGAGGAACTTCGGTAAGGGTATGCAGGGTAGTCTGCCGCCCGAGGCGCAGGAGAAGATCGAGGAGCTACAGGACCTTCAGGAGACAACCGAGCAGCTCTCGGCCCAGAAGACGCAGGCCGAGACCTCGCTCAACGAGGCCGAGACCGCCCTCGAGGCGCTCGAGGACATCGACGAGGACACCACCATGTACCGAGAGATCGGTGAGCTCCTCGTCCACACCGACTACGAGAGCGCCAAGGACGATCTCGAGGAGAAAGTCGACAGCCTCGAAGTCCGCGTCGACCAGCTCGAGAAGCGCGAGCAGAAGACCCAGGAGCAGTTCGAGGAGCTGCAGGAGGAGCTCCAGCAGATGCTCCAGGGTGGCGAGGGCGGCGGCCCGATGGGCCCCGGCGGCCCCGGCGCCGGCGCGTAAATGAGCGAGGCCGAACCGACCGACGAGGAGGTCGTCGAAACCGCCAGCGCGGCCGCCGAGGGTGTCGTGCTGGACCGCTACAAGCAGTCCGAACTGACCGACCTCGACGTGACGGTCACGTTCGAGGACGGGACGCTCGAGGTGGACGTGTACGTCAACCCCCCGGCAGACGCCGAGCCTGACGCCGAGGACGTCGCCGACGAGGCGGCCCGCGCGGCCCAGGACGCGGTCGACGAACTGTTCGACTGACGGGACACGCGTTCCCTCTCTCTCCGATGCGCCCCGATTCGGGGCGAACGCTTCCGCTCTTGACGGTCGAGTACGTCTCGAACGCGGTCGTTCTCAGGTGACGAAGAAGAGCAGGACGCTGATCGCGATCACCGCCAGGCTGACCGCGAGCGCGAACGCCCCGCCCAGCGACACCACCGCGTTGGCGTGGGAGGCGAGCGTCTCGGTGCGGTCGTTGCCGAACACCGTCACCTCCGCGCGCTCGGTGGCCATCCCCGCCTCCACGGGTTCGAGGTCGTCGCGGGCCTGACCGACGAGGTCCGTGACGGTGTCGATGAACGCGCTGTGGTCGATCTCCGCGCCGACCTGGTTGTCCGCCTCGACGGTGTTGACGATGTGGGTGTCGGTGGTCATCACCTCCGCGTGGTCGAGGTCACCGTCGAGCAGCTCGTCGACGGTTCGGTCGCGGAGCCACGGCTCCATGTTGTTGCCGTCGACCAGCACGTACGCCGTCTCCTGCCCGTCGACCTCGGTGACCGCGACCCGGATCCCCAGCGGGCCGATCCCCTCCTGTGGGACCCACTCGGTCTCGTCCCACGCGGTCCCCAGCGAGAGCGGCGCTTCGGGGGCGTCACCCAGTTCGCTGCCCGCCGCCTCGGCGGCGGTGATCATGTCGAACGAGCGGGGGCTTCCGGGGGTGACGTGGCCCAGATCCGGGCCGTCGAGCCCGTTGTTGCAGTTGTGGGCGTCGACGAGCAACACGTCGTCGAGCCCGTTGGTCCGGGCGCCCTCCGTCGCCGTGAGGCCGACGCCGTACTCCACGTCGTCGGCGAAGTCGGGCGAGAACGTGTTCACCAGCAGGCCGTCACCGCCGAACGCCTGCCCGAGCAGTTTGGCGTCGCCGGACTGGGTGCGGACGCTCCCGGTCGCCGCGTCGTCGTACTCGATGCGGCTGTGAGCGCGGTCGGCGGCGTCGATCAGGCGGTCGACCTCGCGCTCGGTGACGAGGTTGAAGTCGTGGCCTGCGGTGGCGTGGGGCGGGAACGCCAGCCCCTCGGCGGTGTCGGCGACGCGTTCGGGGAGGTTGCCGCCGCCGATCTCGCCCATCGGTCCGGGGTGGATCATCGGCAGCACGAACCGCGCCTTCTCCTCGCCGTCGGGGTGGCGGAAGGCAAGGACGGTGACCGGGACGATCGCTTCCTCGCCCAGCTGTTCGAAGAAGTCCTCCAGCTCCCGGGTCCCCTCGGCGACGTGGCCGATGAACCCCCGGAGGAAGTCGAGCATCGAGACGCCCATCGAGCGGCGCCACGGCCGATCGACCGCGACGAGGAACACCCAGACCGCACCGGCGTAGATCACACAGAGGACGCCCAGCAGCCCGAACTGCTGGGGCGAGAGCGTGGTCAGCACGCCCGGGGCCTCGGCGGACTCGTCGAGGAACGGGGTGAGGAACGCCTCGACGATCGGCCCACCCTCCGCGAGGTAGCGGATCGCGCCGCTGTACACGAACAGCAGCGCGCCGGCGACCGCGGTCTGGATGCTCGCCGGCAGCACCGCGACCGGGAGCGAGGTGCGTGAGACTGCCATCACCACCAGCAGGCGCAGCGCGAACACCGACGCCAGCGCGAACATCAGCGCGTCGAACACGAACGACTGCCCAAGCGCCGGCACGAGGAACGCGACCAGTGCGGCGACGCTCACCACCGCGACGATCACCAGTTCGCAGATCAGCGCGAGCAGCGACGCGCGGTTGTAGGTGAGGCGCCCGCCCGTGTAGCGGTCGACCCACGGCGTCGCAAAGCCGGCGACCACCGTCGGCACGCCGATGAAGAAGATCCCCTCCCACGCGTCCTGGCCGACGAAGAGGATGCCGCGGAACACCGCGTTCGCGTCGCCGCTCTCGAACGCGCCGATGCCCGCGACGGCGGCCACCAGCAGGGCGAAGGCGAGGCTGGTGTACCAGTTCGGGGCCCGAAAGATGAACCGCGAGAGCCCCGCGAGGTTGCTTTGGGACGCCGTCATCGATATCGGGTGGGATCCGGACGGCCTAAAACCCGTGACTTTCCGTCCCCGGCCGGCTACCAGTTCTCACAGATCGTCTCGAACGCCTCGAACACCGCCTCGCCCTCCGCGGTGTGGGCGACCTCGGGGTGCCACTGGACGCCGTAGAGCCCGCGGTCGGGGTCGCTCATCGCCTCGACCTCGCAGACGTCGCTGCGGGCGGTGCGCGTGAACCCCTCGGGCACCTCGTCGACCTCGTCGGCGTGGCTGGCCCAGACGCGCGTTTCGGGCGCGAGATCGCCGAGCAACGGGTCCTCGTCGTCGAGGATCTCGACGGTCACGTCGGCGTAGCCGCCGTACTCGCCGCTGTGGGTGCTGCCGCCCAGCTCCTCGGCCACGAACTGCATCCCGAGACAGATGCCCAGCACGGGCACGTCCATCTCGAGGTAGTCGGCACAGCGGCCGACCCGGTCCATCGAGGGGCCGCCCGAGAGCACGAGCCCGTCGGCGTCGATCTCGGCGGGGTCGGTGTCGTTGTCGAGGATCTCGGTGTCGACGCCGAGATCGCGGAGCGCGCGCCCCTCGAGGTGGGTGAACTGCCCGTGGTTGTCGATGACGACGATCCTGGTCATGCGCTGTGTTGGCCGACGAGGCTCAAAAGTAGCTCGGAACCGGGGCGAGATGGGCACGTTCGTGGTCAGATCGAGAACGGGTCGAACCGCTCGTTCCGGCCGTTCCACTGCTCGATGTCGCGCTGCTCGCGGTGTCGAGGTACACCTCGACGACGTTGCCGTCCGGGTCGTTCACGAGAGCGAAGCTCTCGTTAGCCAACCAGAACCTTCGATTCTGGTGACCTCGAAGTACAGCGCCTTGCTGACGCCGTTGTCGACCGGCGAGACCGCGACCTCGCGCTCGCACAGGCGCTCGGCGGTCGCCCGGAGCTCCGCGGCGCTGTCGACCTCCCACGCGGAGTGGTACAGGCCGACGCGGGGGCCGCGGGGGTCGGCCGGGACGCCGTCGTCGACCTCCTCGGCGCCGATGCCCTGGAGCGCGAGGTCGTGGTGGTGCTCGCCGACGGAGAGGAACGCGTAGCGGTCGAACCGCTCGGCCACGTCGAGGCCGAGCACGTCGCGGTAGAACGCGACGGCGCGGTCGACGTCTGTCACTTTCAGGTGGACGTGGCCGAGGTGGTCGGCGGGCATACCCCTACCGACAGCGTCGAACGCGGCATGATTTACTCCTCCCGGCGCTCGCTGGCCGACCGGAACCCCAGCTCGGAGAGCTCCTCGCTCCGGCGGCGCTCGCGTTCGGCGATCGCCTCCGGGTCGGGGTTGGCGTCGTCGTCGACCCGGGCGAACGAGCGGTGGACCTTGGTGTGACACCAGCGACAGAGGCCGACCGTGATCTCGTGGGAGGGCTCCGCGTCCGCGGGACGGTCGTCCGCCGGCTGGTCCGTGCCGGCGGCACCTGCATAGGAGAGGTGGTGCTCCTCGACCAGCGGGCGCGCGTCCGCGTCGTGGGCCAGTCTGACCTCCTCGAGCCCACAGCGGGCACACTCCTTCGCGTCCGTCGTCGAGCGGTAGTGCGGGCAGCGCGACCAGTCGGGGTCCTCGCCCTCGGTCGACGCCGCCTCCGTGTCGGCGACGACGCAGGCGTAGTCGTCGGCGCGGCGCTCGGCCGCGAACTCCGGATCCTCGCCGGCGTGATCGAGCGCGTACCGGCAGCGGCCGTCGTTCGTGAGGTGGTCACAGCGCCCGGCGACCGCGTAGGGGTCGTCGACGCCGACGGGCGTCCCCTCGGGCGTCTCCTCCATACCCGCGGTGGGGCGCGCTCGGCCTTGAACGCTCGGGGGCGGAACGCTTAGTAGGGCAGCGACGGGAGCGGGTGGCGTGCGACTCGTCCATCACCGAGACGGCGAGGCCGCTCCATCGGCGGGCGAGGTGGAGACGCGGATCCTCGCCGACGACGTCGAGCGGGCCGAGGGGCCGGTGGCGCAGTCGCTGGGGCTGATGTTTCGCCCCTCGATCCCAGAGGGGTACGCGCTGGTGTTCCCGTTCGCGGAGCCGGCGGACCGGACGATCCACACGCTGTTCGTGTTCGAACCGCTCGACGTGCTCTGGCTGGTCGACGACGAGGTGATCAAAGTCGACCGACTGCGGCCGTTCCGCGGGCTGACCCACGGGCTCGCGGACACGGTGATCGAGCTCCGGGCCGGCGGCGCCGACGGCGTCGAGCCGGGCGACACTGTGGTGCTCGAGAACTGATCCGCCGGGGCTGGCGAGGGCGACACCGTTCCGGTCGCAGGAACGGGGATCCGTGTTCGACCGAGCGTCCGACGGGAAGCAGCGTCCTCGCCGGTCCGTCGGCCGCGAGGCTCGTCGTCCCCTTCGACGGGTCCGAGCTCGCTGGGACCGCACTGGTTCGAGCGGCGGCGTTCGACGCGGGCACCGTCGCCGAAAGGGCCAGCGAAAGAGCCAGCTAACGCGGAGCGTCGGCGCGACGGGCGACGATCGGATCGTGACTAACCGTCGGGGTCGTCGAGCGAGGCGTCAGAAGGACCTTCATAGCTAACCGACGCGCTGCGGCGTGTTCCAGTATGTCGAAGCCGGGTTCGCTCGACGCCGTCGACGCCCGTGGCGGGGTCGGACTGACGGCCGCGCGACCGTCCGGCCGCCCGCACTGGTCGCGTTCGAGTGACGACCGTCCGCGGTCGGTGTCCGTCGTCGGCGGAAGACGCCGTCCGGCGGCGCCCGGCCGACGGTCACGGAGGCGCTGATGGGCGAGCGGGACCCGTTTCTCGTCGCGTTCGTCCTCGCGCCGGCGCTCGTCGTCGCCGAGATCGTCCTCCACGAGGTCGTTCACGCGGCGATCGACTACGCCGCGTCGGGGACGCTGGCCGCCTGCGGGCTCGGGCCGTGGACGTACCACGCGGGCCGGCTGGCGACCTGCTACAGCTCGCCCGGCGTCGGTGCGTGGAACAATCTCCTCACGCCGCTGCTCATGGCGACGGCCGGGATCCTCACGATGCGGTACTCGGTGACCGTCTCCCGGACCGGCGTCCGGTGGGCGCTCCTGACCGCCGGCGCGGCCGTGACGCTGTACGAGTCGCTGTACGCCGCGGCGATCTGGGGGATGCCGCTCGTGCGACCGTCGGGCGTCGTGTATCAGGGCGACGGGATCGACGCCGTCGAGGCGTTCGGCCCCGGGGCGATGGTCCCCGGGGTCGTCCTGTTCGCGGTCGGCTTCTGGGTGCTCGTGGGGCGCGTGGACGAGGCCGAGCGGTGAGTGGGGGTCGGCGGGCTTCGCAATAGAGTTCGACGGCCGTTCAGGGGTATTTGCTCGGGTGGTTCTCGGTTCGAGCGAGAGATTTGGGGTCGACGATGGGGATAGAGATGTTTCTCGTTCGTCCGGGCGTTCGGTTCAAAGAAGTGTGTGAAGGTGGGCGAGCTACTCGACGTCGACCGTCTTGTCGAGTAGGATCGAGTCGCTCGGCACGTGGACAATCTGGACTTCGTACTCGCCGTCGAATTCGACCTCATCAACGGTACCATCAGCACCATTATTGGTGATAGCAACCGTCACAGTCGATCCGACGGTCAACGAACCGGGATCACCGCTAAGTCCGATATCGGCAGTGGGAGACGAACTTACCGTGGCGTTTGGAGTATCACTCCCATCCCAGATCGTAGTTTGCGAGTCTGAAATAGGGTCGGTAATCCTGATCTCGTAGTCTTCAGCGGGGATTTCGTCACCCCCTCCATGACTAATGTCGAGTACAGTGGTAGATGCAGCACCTTCAACGGAACTACTACCTTCCGCATCTTCCGCATCAAGCTGCGCCTGCGGCGCCTGCTGCAGGCTATCGCCTAGGCCCAGGACGAACGTGCCGATAACCGCTGCCAGAATCACGGTGATGGCGACCATCAGGATGACCCCGATAACGGGGCTGACACCCCGTTCATCGTCAATTATGGATTTAAGATTTGTTTTCATGGTTGAATCTAGGCTTCGACCTCGGTATCTAGGAGAATCGATTCAGACGGATCATGGACAACGGTAACAGTGTAAGTACCACTGAGAGTACCCCCTCCACCATTGATTGACCCGCCGACGGCTAATTCATCATCAGTATTATATCCGCCGAAAGACAATGATGGATCAGTACCATCGGGATCCACAATATTAATCGTTATCTCACTCTTCGGAAGCGGATCTCCACCGTTGTGATTGATGTAAATTGTACCACTGTCTGTCGTCGCATCAAGTTGGGCCTGTGGCGCCTGTTCTAGGCTGTCACCGAGGCCTAGGACGAATGTCCCGATCACGGCTGCCAGAATCACGGTGATGGCAACCATCAGGATAACCCCGATGACGGGACTGACACCTCGATCAACATCGAATATATTCTTAATTTGTTCCATCATTCTATGCTGTTGTATCTACTTCTGTATCAAGCAGGATCGACTCAGAGGAGTCGTGAATAACTGTTACGGAAACCGATTCTCCAGTTGTGTCTGGACTCGAATCGGTGATAGTTTGCCCAACTGTGAACTCACTACTGGTGAAATCACTAGTGTCATCGGTACCATCGGTACCAACTTGGATTGTGATTTCATTCACGGGTAAGGGATCACCACCATTGTGATCGATACTAATTTCCCCTGACGTATCCGAATACGCCTCAAGCTGAGCCTGCGGCGCCTGTTGAAGACTGTCCCCCAGACCCAGCACGAACGTCCCGATCACCGCAGCCAGGATCACGGTGATCGCGACCATCAGTATAACACCGATGACAGGTGATACCCCTCGCTCCTCTTCGAGCATCGCTTTGATTTTCTGCTTCATGTTCTTTCGACCCGGGGGTTGGCACACCCTACCGCACGCAGGCGTGCACCTTCCTGACCGCGTCTACTCCTCGAAAATCGGAGGTGATGTATAAACCCGGTGCCCCAATTATCATCCGCGAAAAGGTCTTTTCCAGTGATATGCGCGGGAAAGCCGGTGGGTTGGTGCCCACCGACCGAGTCGAAAGAATGCCCCGCATTTCCAGGGGCAATTCAGGGGTTGGAACCGAATAGGAAAACTCCGTCGTTCACTTTATCCAGATTGATAGTTCTCTCGCGGAGTCTGTTAACGTGATATGAATCCGGAGGAACCCGGTTCTGGGGCGACTGCACGGGGTCGCGAGCACAGAACACCGCGATCCGGAATGTGACCACGAGCGCGAGCCGGCGCCGATCGGCCGTGGTCACATATCGGCGTCGACGCCCGCGGCGCCGCCCCGATCTCCCCGGCGACCCCACCCGCATCCGGGTGGAGTTTATAACCTCCCCCAGTCCGGGGCAGTTTGAGCTACCCAAACAGACAAGCCATACGGTGGTCGTGGTAACAGTATGGTCTCCCAAGAACCCGATCTCGACGACGTTCCGAACCGCGTCAGCGTCCGCACCGACCCCGACGCGGGGTACGCGACGCGGTACAAGACCCTCCACGACGCGCAACACGCGCTCGACGAGACCTCGAAGACGAAGGCGATCCTCGCGGCGTGCCGGCACGTCGACGCCGACCGCCGCGGGAAGCGCCGGGCGATCGAGTACCTCGCCGACCGACTCCCGCCGAAGGAACTCGCGGAGGTGTGCCGCCGGCTCTCGACGAGTGAGCTTCAGCTGGACGTTGGCTTCGACAGCGCCGAGGAGATGCTCGAGGTCCGCGTCGGCGAGAAGTAGTCAGTCCGCTCCCGGCCGTTCCTCGATCCCGCACTCCTCAGCGAGTACCGGCGAGATCGAGCCGCGGTAGAGCGTCGACGCGTTCTCAGTCTCCGGATTAACCGCGAACACGGTAACGTTCGCACCTTGATACGCCGCACGTGAGATGTTGAGCGACTTCCGAAGCGTCGTCGAGTCGGCGAGGCCGATCGCATCCTTCTGGATGATCGTGACGAGTTCGCCGTCCCCCACCTCGGCATCGACGTTCAGCACGCAGTCCGCGGCGTCACCACTTTCAACGCTCACGTTGGCGGTGGAGTCGATCGCGTTCGTCTCCGGCGAGGAGCCGCCAGCACAGCCGGCGAGAAGTACCACCCCGACAACGCCGAGAGCGACCAGCAGCTTCCCCGTGTTCGTCGCCATCAATCAGCGCTTCGCGGCTGCCCGTACGCATCCTCGTTCAGGATACGCTGCCCGACTAGTCGCTCGATCACCTCGCAATCCTGCGGGTCCGGGAGCGAGCCGTCGTCGGGGATCCGGACCAGGTACGCGCGCTCGCCGAGCCGTTCCACGTCGACCTGCTGCTCGTCGGGCACGTCGCCGTCGTCGAGCACGCGATCTTTACTGAGGTAGTGTCGCGGGATCGTAACCAGTCCGGAACTACCGTCGGTTCTGAGCTTCTGCATGGTCGGGCGCTGACGATGACCCGTGATAAAACTACGGCCGAGCCAGCCTCGGGCTGGCTTACCCCTCGCTGAGCCGAGGTTTAACGGAACCCCGTCGTCCGGGGGCGGTTGTAGTATGTCAGAAACAGAATTCGACCCGGAGGACATCGGGCTATTCGTTCTCGGAGTCCTGTCCGCTGGGGTCATGGTCGGTATCGTCGTCGTTGAAGCGTTCGGCATGAGCATGGGCGACACGTTCTCGATTTCGAACTTCGAGCTCTCGCTCGCCTGGATCGTCACCCTCGGCACCACCGGCGGGATCCTCGTCACGAACAACAACACGGACCTACTCGCCGCTGACGGGGTCGACAAGCTCCAGAACAGCGGTATGGCGGACTACTACGTCTACACGATTCTGGGCTACGTCGGGCTCCTGATCGCGTGGGTGTTCATCCCCGAAGTCTCGGACTTCATCACCAGCCAAGACGTGTACGGGGCGGCGTTCATCGCCATCTCGGCGATCGCTCAGGCTGCTCTCGGCTGGATGTACTGAGGAGGTTCAAGAGCATGTTTTCCAACACTCAACTGAAGACGGCAGGCTCGGGGCTGATGCTCGTGCTGGTCGTCGTCGGGCTGCTGGTCGGCGCGACCGGCGGCGCGATCGCCCAGGAGGGCACCGCGACACCGACGGCGACCGACAGCGGCTCGGGCGTCGAACTCGTGAACAGCACGGTCTCAGTCGACAACGACACCCGGAGCGTCTACGCGGACGTGGCGGCCGGGAACTCGAGCGTGGATCTCACCGTCACGTTCGCCGGCGTCGACGCCGACGGGAACGAAACAGAGCTCGAGGAGCGATCGGTCACGGTCAACGCCAGCGAGGAGCAGCTGGTCGAACGGTCCGACGTGAACACGTCGGCCTACGAGTCGTACCGGGTCATGGTCACAGCGCCGAACCTCAACAGCACCGAAGCGACCGCCGAGGTCGGTAAGGTCGCGGAGGTTGCTGGCGGCGGCGGCGGGTTCGGCATCGGCGGCGGTGCCGGCTCGATCGGGACCGTCGGGATCGTCGTGGTCGTCGCCGGGGCGCTGCTGGTTCTCCGGAGGGACGACTGAGCATGCGCGGGGAGCGAATCGCCGCGCCGCTGCTCGCGTTGCTGATCGTCTTCTCCGGGGCCGGTGGGGCGATCGCTCCCGGAGCATCGCCGGTCGGGACCGCCGAGGCACAGCTGGGCGACGGGTCCGGCGGAGCCTGTACGAGCGCCGACTGGTTCCTGACGTTCGTGACCGGCACCATCTTCACGACCAACTGCAAGACGGCCGGCGACGTTTCGGAGGCGTGGAACGAAACCGACGCGAAGCAGACGCGGACGCAGATCCACTCGCAGGCCGGCCAACTCAGCGCGGGTAACGAGCAGTTCTTGACCGCGATGAGCAACTCGGTGACGGACAGCGACACGATCGCGTTTTCCAAAGGAGAGGCTGCCGCGGTCGAGGTGCTCGCGGACGGAGGGAACGTCTCAGAGGCTCAAGCGGCTGCTAACGAAACCACCGAGGATCATTACACCGTAAAACAAACGAATCTTGTTGATCGTAGAGATGTTGCTGTTGAGACTGTTGTAACTCTCAACCAGCGCGCTGAAAACACAACAGAAGTAAACTCTGATTTCGTTACGATCGGAGGCCCCGGAGACTTCGCCGATGAATTCGATTCTTCTCCTGATAGTGATAGCATACTTACATCAACTACCACAACCATTGATGGGGGAGCATCCGATTCTGTCACGCTTCTGAATGGTACTACTGTAACTTCTAAATCGTTGATTGTGTCGGCGGACGTTTATGATGGTGGTAGTGTTTGGTCGGAACAAACTATTGAATTTGGATTAAATAATCTTAGTTTCATAGAGAAAGGAAACTGGGATAGCTTTCAGAATTACCGACTTAGCGCTGATGGCGGTCACGTTGTTGTTGATCGTGTTAAAGTCCGGCCTGCTGATAACCTTAGTACCAGATTAGCTATAGATCTTCAGAGATTCGATGAGCAATTCGGTCAGATTGAATCTAAATCTGAAGAGACCAAACAGGAGCTATCCGTCTATATCGAGCAATCCCTCGGGCCGGCCGTCGAGAACGGTAACCTCGACGCTCAGTCCTACGTGAGTCCGGCGACCCTCGCGCAGGAGTACGCGCAGAGCTACAACGGCACGGAGTCGTACATCCGGGCGACGGCGATCGCCGCCTACTCCGGGATGGACACGCCCTCGCTCGAGGAGACGGGGAGCATGACCATCTCCTACAACGGGACGACCTACGAGGGGCTGCTGCTCTCGCAGGAGGCTCCGTCGGGCGGCTGGCAGTCCGGAGAGACCTACGATCCGGCGCTGCTCTCCGGGCTCCAGATGTTCGCCGTCGCCGGAGAGTCGGGCGAGATCGTCACGCTCGATCAAGCGTTCACCGTCGACGTGATCACCGGCACCGACGGCGAGCAGATCGATCGGGCGACGACGGTCAACGTCACGTACGAAACGAGCAACGCCTCGGCCAACTACACCGCGCTCCAGGAACAGATCCGCTCGCTGAACGAGCAGATCGAGGAGCGGCAGGCACAGGCGACGGGCGGCGGATCGGACGTCGAGACCAACGACGGGCTGATCACGAAGATCGCGACGGCGCTCGGGGTCGGGACCGGGGTGGTCCTCCTCGTCGCGGCCGGCGCCGTCGTGCTGATCGCCCGGGTCTATCTGCCTGATTCGTAGCGACCAACACCCCATTTTTGTGACCATGACCGAGAACTCAGAAGCCGACGGCGAAGGAATCGAACGGCGAGCAGTCCTGACGGCGCTCGCTGGAGCAACAGCGCTCGGGTCGGTCGGGACCGCGACGGCCCAGGAGAACTCGAGCACGCCGACCGCGACCGAGGAGGAGAGCGACACGGTGGCGATCGAACTCGGGTCGGTCCGGATCAAGTCGTGGAAGCACACGGGCGAGGAGTTCCGGATCACCTTCGGCGCGGACTACCCGTCCGCGATCAAGATCACCGACACGGGGGCGATGATGGGCGCGATGACGGAGGGGTCCGGCTCGGGGATCACCGAGATCCCGACGCGCGGCGCGACCGTGAAGGACGGCATGACCATGACCTACGCGGCCGAGGAGTTCGACGACGCCTACGCGATCGCGGTCGCGAGCAGCGAGGCGGCGGCGCTCATCCGGACCGATAGCGTCGACGCCGGGAGCACGTCGATCAAGCTACAGACGGCGATGATGGGCGGGCTCGGCGCGGCGGTCGGCGCGGGCGGACTCAGCTACAAGCGCGGGAAGGAAGCGCTCGAGGAAGACGACGAACCGAAAGCCGAGAGAGTGCTATGAGCCTGCGAGACACGATAACGGAGGGGATCTTCGACAACCTCCGGACGCTGATAATCGTGGGCGTGGCCTACGTCGTGCTCGCGAACCAGGGCTACGCGCCGCCACTCACCGCGCCAAACATCCCGGCCTGGTGGCCGTTTCCGGTCGTGATCGCCGGCGGCGCCGGGCTGGTCGCGTGGGTGGTCGGCGGCAAGATCGCCGACCTCGTGCCGTCGCCGGACGGCCACTACGTGATCGCCCAGGAGGGCGGCGACGAGCAGGGTGGCGAGGTTTGGGAGCTCAACGACGCCGCCTGGGAGCAGATGAACATCGTGCGCGGCGAACTCTACTCGTGGACGAAGTCGCCGAAGGACGCCCACGAGGTGCGGATCTACAACGACTCGACGAACACGAGCGTCGCGAACTGGCGCGGCACGGAGTCGGCCAAGGTCGCTTCGGAGATGCTCGCCCAGCCGACGGTGAAGGAGGCGATGGAGAACATCCGGGAGCTCCGCGACGAGTACGAGCGGGCGGCTCGGGAAGGCGACTACATCAAGCGGAACATCGGCGGGATGCTCCGGAAGCTGGACAAGCGCCGGGCGAAGGACTACAACGCGGCGCTTCAGGGTGTGGTCGCTCCCTCGCTGAACGAGGGCGACAGCTACGAGGAGATCATCGACGACATCCTGCCGGACGACGTGAAGCCGGACCACCTGACGACCGACGCCGACAGCGAGGAGTCGGACCCGACCGAGGAGCACGGCAGCGAGATGGGCTTCGCCGTGCTCGAGGACGGTGAGGAGATCGACCCGATGCCGGAGTACGACGCCACCGAGGCGGCGACTGACGGAGGGACCAACCGATGAACCCAGACCGGACGATAGAGGCGACGAATCGGGAGGTAACAGCAAAGTTTGTCGGGTCGGTGGCAGTCACGGCGCTGGGAATCGGCGGGATGAAGGTGCTCCCAGAGTCCACGGTCGCGGGAGTGCTCGGGTTCGTCGGGCTGGGGGCGCTGTTGGTCGGGATTCCGTGGATGCAGGAGGCGATCGGCCGAACGCTGCTGTGGAAGAACACGCGGGGGTATCACGCCGATGAGTAAGGGCGGCGACTCCTCGGTCTACGCCGCGGCCCAGGGCCGGGAGTTCCTCCGCGACGAGCTCCAGGGCAAGAGCAACGAGTTCATCCGAGAGTTCGCGGGGCTCGTCGACGATCCCGAGGTTCTGGATCTACTCAACTACTACTGCTCGCTCTGGCGCGACGAACCGGAGGACTTCCTCGAGATTCCGATCGGAAGGGAGATTCTTCAGAACGCCGCGACCCGGACCACCGACCGAGCGTTCCGGGACGGCAACGTGAGCCAGCTGCAAGGGATGGTCGGGCTCACGAACCAGAACGGCGACGGGCAGGACTTGATCGGTCGCGCTGCCAAGTCGCTCACGAACGAGGGGGCGATCGGGCTCGTGCTCGGTCCGCCCGGCGCGGGGAAGACGGCGCTGACGCTGGACGTGGCGCGGGCGTGGGGCGCACGGACCGGCGGGCTGATAATCTCAAACACCGACTGGGAAGGGGCCGATAAGGTGGTGAACTCCGACATGGAGATGCTCGAGGCCATGGCGGAGTACGACGGGCCGGTTCTCGCGCTGATAGACGAAACAGCACAGGAACTCTCTGGATACGGAACGGAGTCGAAGAAGGCCGAAGCGTTCGCGAACGCGCTGACGTTCGTGAGGAAGGCGGAGGAGGACCACGGCCCATACGCGAAGAAGGGCTCGGTGCTCATGGTCAACCACACGCGGATGCGAACGGCGGCGTCGTTCCGGCGGCTGGCTACCTTCGCGCTCGAGAAGCCGAGCAGGGACGACCCGAGCACGGTCCGCTATATCGAGACCGAGGGCGGACAGGACGATCTCGACAGCGCCGACGAACAGACCTATCAGGGAGTTACCGACAGTCGGGAGAAGTACGCCGAGCATGAAGCCTCGAGCTTCGAGATAACGCTGCACGAGGACGACAGTGAGGGCGACGACGTGGACCCGGACGACGCGGCGGAGTCGGCGGAGTGGGAAGCACAGGCTCGGACGGCGATCCAAGCCTACCAACCGTGGGACGACGACGCCGGGATGAGCTACCGGGAAATCAGCAAGGACGGGCGCGAACTCGTCGGATACGGCAAAGGCTGGGTGTCGGATCGAGTTCTGGAGTGGCGCGATGGACAGCACCGGGATCTGGTGCCGGACCCGACGGACACCGGAGAAGGGGATTCTGAATGAGGGCGTCGGGGTACATCGTGTCCGTCCACGGCCACACCCCCCACCGCCCATACCTATCTATTGACGGGTGCGCTGGGCAGGTGTGCGCCGGACACCCGGGGGTACCGACCCGCGTTTTTCGTCGAAATCGGCCGATCGCGCGAGAAGGGCCGAGGTCATGGGTCAAAAGGTGGGGTGAAGCGGGGTGTTCTCTTGACCATGACCGAGACAGAGGCGATCGGGATACTGCTCACCTCCCCCGAGTGGTTTCACCCCTCCTACACAATCCACCCGATTACGTACGTCCTCGCGGCCGGGTATCTCGCGTGGGACTGGTGGATCAATACCGAGGAGGAGGAACCGGACGAGTGGACTCCGGAGGGATCGGCAGCGGCCTACTCCCGCGGCGAGATCTCCCGCGACGAACACGCGCGCCGATCGGCGGCGGCGATCGAGGCGGGCGAGGAGTTCCGTGCCGCTCTCGAGCGCGTCGACGGCGTGGGGCCGTCGCTCTCGGGGCCGATCCGGGCGGAGTTCCCCGGTGAGGAGTTCGTCCGCGGTGCGACCCAGGAGGAGCTTGCCGAGGTTCACGGCGTGGGGGAGAGCAAGGCGGCGGCGCTGAAAGAGCGGTTCAGTTAGAGCTGCTGGTTCCCTGAGAAAACAGCCCGGAGAAGCTCCGAGCCTCCGCACCTGACCATTTGGTCGTATCGCATCCGGTGCGATAATTGTTTCCCTGCCGGCTGAATTTTTCGCGCGCCCACAGGGGGCGGGGGGCGCTATCGCGCCCCCGCTTCGCTTGCGCTCGCGGTGGCGGAGGTGGTGGTCCCTTGGATAGGTGGCCTTAGCCACACGCCTAAGAGCAAACCGAACCCCTGGGGTGAGGTTCGCTCGCGCCGTCGGCGCCGATCGACGCTTCGGACCGGTCGGAGAGTTCCACAAGAAACGGAGGTTACCCCTCAAACGCCCGGATATCGCCGGTTCTGAGGGGTGATGGAGAGCGTCGCCACTGTCCCGACCGGGCCGCTCACCGGCCCGATCGGGAGGCGATTCAGTTCAGGATGTTCGATACGCTGAAGCTGCGGTGACCTCGCTTCGGGTCGGTCCACTCGACTTTCCCGGCGAGGAACTTCGCGCGATCGTGGCCGGCGTCGCACCAGAGAGCGAGCCCGTCACGGAGTTTCACCCGAACGGACTGGAACCCGTTCCGGCCGGTTCGGGGCATCTCGCCCATCCGGATCTTCTCGATCGCGTCGCCGCGGCTGTCGACCTCGACGCCGTAGCGTTCGCACCAGGAGCGGAGCGCGGCGGCGGTCTTCTCGACACCTCGCTCGGCGTCGAGGAGTGCCTGCCCCGTCACGTCCGCTAGGCGCTGGCTGGCGTCGCGCATCTGCTGCACGGCCGACTGGACCATCTCGGCGACGTAGGGGCTACGCAGGCCCACCTCGCCGTACTCGCGGTCGAACACGTCCTCCATGCGTCGGAGGGCTCGGCGAACGCTGCCGACGTGGCGACCGTGCTGCTCGGCGATATCTGCGGGGCTGACCTTCCCGCCGTCGGTGACGAGAGTATCCAGCGCCTCGAGTTCGACGGGCGAGAAACCGCCGTTCTTGGTGAGCTCCCGAACGACGATGTTCTCCTGCTCGTTCTTGATCCGGGAGAGGTTCAGCTCGGGCGGATCGTCGAACTCGCCCATCTCGGCGGCGAAGTACGCGTCCGACACGAAGGGACCGCCGTCAGCGCCGGGCTGTCGCGTCACGTCCGCGTCGTCGAGCACGGAGTGTAGGGTTCGGTCAAGCTCACGCTGGAGCTCGTCGAGATCGTCGAGCGGAACCGAGGAGTCCCAACGAGAAACCTGATAGCTCACCCCGACCTTCGGGTGTCGGAGCGGGTTGTCGGGATCGATCGCCAGCGCCTCCCGAGCGCGGTAGTGCTTGACCTCTACGGGGGCGGAGTGGCTGGGGAACGCCTCTTGCACGCGCTTCGGCCCCAGTGTGGCGGTGTGGTAGTGGCCGGGGACCTTCTGCCCGTGGTCGTCGGTGTCGTTCTGAACGACCTTACGATACCCCTCGCGATCGTTCTCCAACAGGTGGCCCATCTGGGCGATCGGGCCGTCTCGAGCGTGGACCGGGCCGCTGGCGTCCTCGTGGACGCGAACGTACCGCTCGCCGTCCTGAACCGTGCTCGAGGAGTGGTAGTCGCGGAAGTGAGTCGGGTTGATATCGAGCGCCTTCGCGGCGGCTCGGAGGAGACCGAGGTAGCGGTGAGCGTCGACGTTCGATCCGCTCAGCCGGACGCTGACTCCCTCGGTGATCTCGTCGGGGATCGAGAGTTCGAAGGTGTCGCCGTCGTCGGTCTCGACCTCCATACCCTGCCAGCGCGGGCGGATGTGGGCGTTGAACCCCTGTAGACCCACGTCGTCCTCGTCGGAGTGACGGTTGATCGCGATACGGTACTCGCGGACGTTTTCGAACTCCCACGTCGTGCCGGTGGGGAGCTGGTAGCCGGGGTCAACGATCCCCGACTCCTGGTAATAGAGCTTCGCGGTCCAGCGCTCGCCGCGGGCAGTGAACTCGACCCGCGGAGCCTCGTCGCCGACGCGATCGTTGAAGCGGCGGTGGGCAGCGAAGTGCGGCTCGAGCCCGTCGGCGAAGTTCACCTCGGCGGTGAACTCGTGCCAGGTGGGGGCGACACGTTCGCTCACGCCAGCAACACCCCCACGACGTAGGTATTCCGGGCGGCGACGGCCGCGCCCCAGACGGCGAGGCTGGCGGGAACGGCGATACGGAACTCCTCGGGAGCGACGGCCCAGATGGACCCGAGCACGGCGAGCGTGGCCGCTTTGAGGATGAGCATCGCCGGGACGACGCCGAGGGCGTGGAACAGCGCCAGCGCCACGGGAGATTTTTCGACGGCCCCGAGTTGGAGCCCGGCGGCGGTGGTGAGCACGTCGCCGACGACGAAGGTGGCGAGTACGGCGAGCCACGCCGGACGCTCGAGGCGGTGGACCCCGGCGGTAGGTGTGTCGCTCATACGTTGGCCCCCCGCATCCCTTTCGTTCGGAGCGTGGCCGTCTGTTCGTCGTCAAACCCGCAGTTCAGGCACTTGAACGCGGTAATCGTGTGGTTGACGTAGGCCATCTGAGTCCGGTCGGACTGGCAACTCGGGCAGGTTCCGCGTTCGACAGCCACCGTGTCGTCGTCACTCGGCACCGGGACCACCTCCGAGTTCTTCGACAGTCGGAGCCAGCGAAGTGATCGACCAGGGGAGCCGCGACATGGTGCCCTCGGTGCGGTCGACCTCGAGCCACCGGTCGGCGAGCACGGAGTCGACGACCGTCGCCGGAGCGATCGCGACGGCGAGCACGCGACGATCGGCGGCGGTGCCGTCGTCGTCGTAGACGGTGAGCGCGTAGAACGCTCCCCGGTCGACCAGAACGCCGTGCTGCCCATCGTCGCGGCCCTTGAAGTTCCACCGACCGGAGCGGGGCCGTGCACCGGTGGTCCGCTTGCACGCCTTGATCTCGACGTGGCACCCGGACTCAGCCAGCGGAGCACCGGCGAACACGACCGGGAACGGTGCGTCCACGTCGGGCGCGAGAACGCCCGAGACCTCGGCGTCGTGATGGGCGTCGTCGCGAGTGACCGCCTTGAGCGGGAGCGCGTCGCAGACCAGCCGCTCCACGTCGGTACCGATCGCTTTCGCTTCCGCGAGCGCCCGGTTCTCGGTGGACATCTAGACCACCGCCTCCTCGGCGTTCTTCGCTTCGCGGATCCCGGCTTCGAGCACGTCGGGGTCCGGTTCCTCACCGTTGGCCGCGTCGTGGAGCTCGAGCACCGCGGCGCGGACGAACACCACCGGGTCGGCGATCCCGTCGAGGCGGCTCCGAGTGTTGAACCACTCGACGGTCCCGCAGCCCTTGCACGCCTGTTCGAACGAGCCGATGTACCGCGGATCGCGGACTGCCTCGTGCTTGACCCGGACCGTCTGACAGCC
This sequence comes from Halolamina sp. CBA1230, assembly GCF_002025255.2. GTDB lineage: Archaea > Halobacteriota > Halobacteria > Halobacteriales > Haloferacaceae > Halolamina. The sequence goes on along the minus strand of NZ_CP054587.1, from coordinate 1,803,382 downwards.
ACAGCACACCGCGTCGACGGGCACGCGGATCTTCGAGCAGCGCTCCGGGTCGATCGGGAGCGCACCGCGGAAGAAGTTGCGGGCGCGGGTGAGCGCCGACTGTTCGCTCTCGAGGCTCAACGCGCCTCACCCCTGAAGCGCGAGAAGTGTTCCGGACGGTCCCACGGCTTGACCGTGGCCCCGCCACCGCCGAACGCCCACACGGTTGCTCCGTGGACGTGTTCGCGGGCGATCGAGGCGGTGCTCAAAGCCCGTCACCCCCTGCCTGACCGCCGTCGGTGGCCGCGACGCGCGACCCTCGGTTTCGGCACTCCTGCTCGGCAGGATCGGGGTAGGAGACGGTCTTCCCGGCCGCAGTCCCCGCTTGAAGTCGCGGGGTGCTATCGCAGGCAAGACAGCGGTGGGCGACGTTCTGTTCGTCGCCGAGGGTTCGCCGGAAGTCGGCGCTGACGTGGGCGCCGCAGAACCGGCACTCCGAATGGGACGCCTCGGTTTCGAGAGGCGTCATAGCGCCCCCCGATCGGCCGCCGTCGGGTGGCACTTCCGCTCCGTCCCATGGAACGTTTCAGAAAGGTGATGGGACCGCCGAGATTCGAACTCAGGTCCTACCGACCCCATCGGCAGAGGATACCACTACCCTACGGTCCCGCAGGTAGAGACAACGCCGTCCGGCAGTTAAGCACTTCGCTTCGTTCCCCGTTCGCTGACGCGACGACGAGGAGCGCGGAGCCCTGTTCGGCATCCTACGGCGCCATCAGTTCGCCGGACGCCGCGCTCGCGGTGTCGATGTCCGTGTCCGAACTGCGGCGGGGCGGGAAGAAGCTACAGCCGGGTCGGGCGGGGCGTCAGGCCAGTACGCGCTCCAGCGACACCACTTCGCCCGACTCCGCGTCGGGATCGCCGACCAGTTTCCCGAGACAGACCGCGCTGCCGTCGGGCGTGTAGCACGCGAGCAGGTCGTCGTCGCCCGGATCGAGCGCTGCGGCGTCGTCGTCGAGGTCGACGACCCCCGGCGCGTAGACGGGCGCGCCGTCGGCCACTGCCACCGCGGCGCTGCGGGCGATCGTGATCGCCGGCAGATGCGCCATCGCGCGCTCGGCGGGGGAGACCACCTTGCGGAGGAACGCCTCGTGATCGTCTTTGCGCGCCCACGCGAGGCCGTCCGCGAGATCCTGCAGCGTCCGGAGGTCGGTGTCGTCGAACGGGCCGGTCGCGGTGCGCCGCAGGTCGCCCATATGCCCGCCGGTGCCCAGCGCGAGGCCGAGATCGTGACAGAGCTTCCGGACGTACGTGCCGCTCTCACACCGGATCCGGAGCAGCGCCTGCCGGTCCTCCAGTTCCAGCAGGTCGAGTTCGTAGATCTCCCGGGAGCGCAGGCGGCGCGCGACCGCGCTCTTCCGGGGCGGCTTCTGGTAGATCTCCGTTTCGAACTCCGCGAGCGTGGCCTCGACGTCGGTCGGCGGGAGCCCGTGGAGTTCGAGCACGGCGATGTACTCCTTCCCGCCTTCGAGGAACACCGGAGCGAGCCGGGTCGCGTCGCCGAGCATCGTCGGCAGACAGCCCGTCACCTTCGGGTCGAGCGTGCCCGCGTGGGCCGCGCGGTCGACGCCCGCGAGGTCGCGAACCCACGCCGCCACCTGGTGGGCCGAGGGGCCGGCTGGCTTGTCGAGGTTGACGACGCCGAACGAGAGCAGTTCCTCGACGGCACGCTCGCCCGGCGGGTCGCGGAGTGGGTCGGTCACGGTCAGAACTCGTAGCGGACGCCCTCGACCGGCTGTTTCCCCTCGTCCTGTTCGGGATCGTACCGCTCGACGGCGGCGGTGAGCAGGTCCGGGACGGTCGTCTCGCCCCAGCGTGCGGTGTTGAACACCGCGTCGTAGATCGTGAGATCGTCGATGTCGATGTCGTAGAGGTCGGCGTAGCGCTTGGCCTCGCTCTGCTCGCGGCGTTCGGTGGTCGCACGGGCCTCTGCGACGGTCTTCGCCTCGCGCTCGGCGATGCGCTCGGCGCGCACGTCCAGCGGGGCGTCCAACCAGAACCGCAGATCCGCGTGTTCCGCGGCGAGCCAGCCCGCGAGCCGGGACTCCAGCAGCACGTCGTCCTGCGTGCCCGCGATGGTGCGCAGCCGTCGGTCGAGGTCCTTGTCGATCTGTTCTTCCTCCTCGGCGAGTTCGTTGAACTCGACGGGGGTGTAGCCGCGCTCGTCGGCCAGTTCGCGGAAGATGTCCCCTCCGGAGATGTGGTCGAGGTCGAAACGGTCGGCGAGAAGTTCGGCGTTCGTGCTCTTCCCGCTGCCCGGCGGGCCGGAGACGGTGAGTAACATAGCGACACTCGCGCGTAGAGGGCCAAAATCGTTGCCGTTCGTCCCCGTCCCTGTGGGTGCGCGTCACGCTCGCCCGCCAGCGCTTTCCACCCCCGACCCAACCACCGGCCATGGAGGTCCCCGATTCCGTCGCCGCCGCCCTCTCGGACCGCGACGTCGCCGGAACGACCTGTCTCGAAGCCGGTGCCGGCGTCGGCAACGCCACCGCGGGCCTGCTCGATGCGGGCGCCGAGCAGGTCTACGCGGTTACGGACCGCGCGGACCACGCCGAGGGGGTCCGCGAGCGGTTCGCGGGCGACGACCGCGTGGAACTGATCGAGGCCGACCTGCGCGAGATCCCGCTCCCCGACGACAGCGTCGAGGTCGTCACCGCCCACGCGCTGTTCAACGTTCTCCCCGCCGACGCCACAGCGCCGATTGCGGCCGAACTCACCCGCGTCGCCGCGCCGGGCGCGACGCTGGTCGTCGACGACTACGACCCGATGCCGCCGAACTCCGCGGTCCGACAGCTGTTCGGCGTCGAGAACGCCGCCGCCGAACTGGCGAACGCCCGGCCCGCGCTGGCGTTCTACCCCGCCGACGCGCTGCGGCGGCTGTTCGGCGGCCACGGCTGGGCGCACGACCGCACGCAGTCGATCCTCGAACCGGTGCCGTGGACCGAGAGCCACCTGACCGCCCACGTCGCCGAAGTGCGCGGGCACGCCGGCTCGCTGCCCGACGCGCTCGGCAAACCGCTCGTGACCGAGGCCGAGCGGCTGGCGAAGACAACGGGCAGCAGCGACGAGGGCCGGATGTACAGCGTGGCGATGGAACTGGCGGTGTGAGTTCGATGCGACCTAACACCCAGCGAGCCGTCGGTGGCGTGCTGGTGCTGCTCGGCGTCGGTGAAGCGGCGTCGATGGCCCTCGGTCGGTCGCTGCTGTGGCGGGCGTTCTGCGGCCCGGCACCGCCGGGGGCGACCGCCGACTGCCTCGTTCCCGACGCGGTACGGGTCGTCGTGCTGCTGGGGGCGCTCGTCGGCGTCGGCCTGCTCGCCAGGGCCGGCTGAGTCCGTCTCTACCGACCGCGGCGTGGCTCCGTGCGCGAGGCCGACGCCTCGCGCTGTCGCACGGGCGACCCACGCGTCGCCCGTACGGCCTGCGGGACCGAAGGTCCCGCTCTGGTCGCTCGCCGTGGTCCGTCGTTGCCCCCCTTTTTCACCACGGGCCCGTTACCCTCCGACAATGAGTACCGACCGGAAGCAGTCCGGCTTCAAGCAACGAACGCGGGTCGACGACGCCCTCGCAGCGCTCAGAGACGCCGTCGATCCCCACGGCCGCGCGGCGGAGGTCCCGCTCGCCGAGGCCGACGGGCGCACGCTCGCGGCGACGATGACCGCGCCCGCGAACGTCCCCGCGGCGCCGGAGGCGGCGATGGACGGCTACGCCGTGCAGGCCAGCGACACGTTCGGCGCCTCCGACCGTTCGCCGGAGATCCTGCGTACCGTCGACGCGGAACCGACCGAAGAGGACGTCGGCCCGGGCGAAGCGATCCGAGTCCATACGGGAAGCGCACTCCCCGAGGGCGCGGACGCCGTGGTGATGATCGAACAGGCCGACCCGGTCGCCGACGAGGTCGAGATCTTCGACGCCGTCGCCGAGAACGAGAACGTCGCCCCCGCCGGCGAGGACGTCGAGGAAGGCCAGCAGCTCTACGACCCTGGCCACGTCCTGCGACCCTCCGACCTGGGGCTGCTGAAGTCCGTCGGCTACACCGAGGTGCCCGTCTTCGAACAGCCGGAGGTGACGGTGATCCCGACCGGCGACGAACTCGTGCAGGCGGACCCCGGCCCCGGCGAGACCATCGAGACCAACGGCCTCACCGTCGCGCGGTTCGTCGAACGCTGGGGCGGGGACGCCACCGAACTCGACCCCGTTCCCGACGACGAGGAGCAGCTGAAGGCGGCGATCCGCTCGGGGCTCGACGGCGAACTCGTCGTGACCTCCGGGGGCTCCTCCGTGGGTGAACGCGATCTGCTGCCCGAAGTGCTCGAAGATCTGGGCGAGATCGTCGTCCACGGCGTCGCGCTCAAACCCGGCCACCCGTTCGGCTTCGCGGTCTGTGAGGGGACGCCCGTGCTGATGCTGCCGGGCTACCCCGTCGCGACGATCGTCAACGCCGTGCAGTTCCTCCGGCCCGCGATCAAGCGCGCGATGGACGCGCCGCTGCCGCCGCACCCGACGACCGAGGCGCGGCTGGATCGGAAGATCGCCAGCGAGCCCGGCGTTCGAACGTTCGCCAGGGTTCGGCTGGAGGAGCGCCCGGACGAACCCCTGCCGGCCGCGATCCCGACTCGCGTGTCGGGCTCTGGTGTGCTGTCGAGCGTCGCGCTCGCCGACGGCTGGGTCGTCGTCGACGAGGCCGCGGAGGGGGTCGACGCGGGTGACACCGTTGCGGTTCAGGACTGGGAGGCGAACCGATGAGCGACCGCAAGGAGTTCCGCGACCTCGCCGAACCCACGAAGGCCCACGACGCCATCGCGTCGCTGGACCTCGAACCCGAACCGGAGACCGTCCCGCTCGCGGACGCTCGCGGGCGGGTGCTCGCCGAGCGCGTGGACGCCGACCTCGACGTGCCGGGGTTCGACCGCGCGTCGATGGACGGCTACGCGGTCCGGGCGGGCGACACGTTCGGCGCCGACGAGGTCGACCCCGCGACACTCGACCTGGTGGGCGAGGTCCACGCCGGCAGCGAGCCCGACGTGTTCGTGGACGAGGGCGAGTGCGCCGAGATCTCGACCGGCGCGGTGATGCCCGACGGCGCCGACGCGGTGGTGATGGTCGAGCGGACCGACGAGCTCGGCACCGAGACGATCGAGATCCGCACCTCGGTCGCGCCCGGGGACAACGTGATGCCCGCCGGCGCCGACATCGCCGCCGGCCAGCGCGCGCTCGGCCCCGGCACCGAACTCACGCCGCGCGAGATCGGCCTGCTCTCGGCGCTCGGGAAAGACGAAGTCGAGGTCCGCGGGAAACCGACGGTCGGCATCGTCTCCACCGGCGACGAGCTGGTCCGGCCCGGGGGGGATCTCGACAGCGACGCCGGGGAGATCTACGACGTGAACAGCTACACGATCGCCGCCGGCGTCGAGGAGGCGGGCGGCGAGGCGGCGCTCTACCCCCACGCCGGCGACGACATGGACGCGATGGAGGACGCGCTCACGACCGCCGCCGAGGAGTGCGATCTGGTGCTCTCCTCCGGCTCCACCTCCGCGTCGGCGGTCGACGTGATCTACCGCGTGATCGAGGAGCGCGGCGACCTCCTGCTCCACGGCGTCGCCGTGAAGCCGGGCAAGCCGATGCTGATCGGCCGGCTCGCGGAGAGCGCCTACGTCGGCCTGCCGGGCTACCCCGTCTCGGCGCTCACCATCTTCCGGACGTTCGTCGCGCCGGCGATCCGCCGGGCTGCGGGCGTGCCGGAGCCCAGAACGGCGACCGTCGACGGGACGCTCGCCGCGGAGGAGCGCTACAGCGAGGGCCGCATGCGCCTGATGCCGGTCGGGCTGGTCGAGAACGAGGCCGGCGAGACGCTGGTCTACCCCGTCGACAAGGGGTCGGGCGCGACCACCAGCCTCGTCGAGGCCGACGGGATCGTCGAGGTCGACGCCGACACCGAGTACCTCGCCGCGGGCGAGGACGTGACGGTGACGCTGTTCTCGCCGGACGTCCGCACCCCCGCGGTGCTCGCGTTCGGCGAGGACGACCCCGCGTTCTCCCGCTTGCTCGACCGACTCGGATCGAGTCGGTTCCTCCCCGTCGGCTCCCGCGAGGGGCTGCGACGCCTGCGTGACGGGCTGCCCGATGCGGCCGTCGTCGCGGGGCCGGTCCGCCGCGAGGTCGAATCGGTCGAACTCGGCGCGTGGGAGCGCGAGTGGGGGCTGATCGTCCCCGAGGGCAACCCCGACGGCGTCGAGGGGTTCGCAACGTTAGTCGACGGCGACCTGCGCTTCGTCAACCTCGACACGGCGACCGGTCTCAGGGCGAGCGCCGACGCCGAACTGGAGCGGCTGGCCGCCGCCCGCGATACGGACGCCGCGGACCTCCAGTCCGCCATCGACGGCTACGGGTTCACGCTCAAGGCCCACGAGAGCCCCGCGCGGCGCGTGCTCGCCGGGAAAGCCGACGCCGGCCTGGGACTGCGCGCGGCCGCCGAGAAACTCGGGCTGGGATTCGTCCCGGTCGATACGGAGACCGTCCGGGTCCGGGCCAACCCCGAGCGCGTCGAGAAGCAGGGTGTTCGGGACCTCGAAGCCGTGCTGGCCGGCGTCGACGAGGTGCTCGCGGAGCTCCCCGGGTTCGCGCCCACGGAGTAGTCGATGACGCCGCTCGACCTGCTGCTCGTCGGCCTGCTCGTCGTCATCTGTGCGGCGATGGGTCGCGACGCGGCCCGGACCGGGTGGAGCCCACGGTACCTCCTCGGCTCGGCGCTGGTGCTCGGCGGCCTCGTGGGGACGTTCTTCCTCGACGACCTGACCGCCGCGCCGCTGCCCGGATGGACCGAGTTCGTCTTCGCCGTTCTGCTGCTGGTCGGGTTCGTCCTCCAGTGGTCCGGGCGGGAGGCGGAGCCGTGAGGGAAAGCGCTTCGACGGCGCCGACGCTGGCTCGGGTATGACCGCGGACACGCCGGCACGGGTCCTCGCACTCGGCGACTCCTACACGATCGGCACCGGCGTCGACGAGGACGAACGCTGGGTGACGAAGCTTGCCGAGCGACTCCGCGAGGAGGGCGAGACCGTCGCCGATCCGGTCGTGATCGCCGAGAACGGCTGGACGACCGACGATCTGGACGAAGCCATTGATCGGCGAAATCCGGAGGGACCGTTCGATCTCGTGACCCTCCTGATCGGCGCGAACAACTGCTTCCAGGGCGAGTCACCCGGGACGTTCGAACCGAAGTTTCGGGCGCTGCTCGATCGGGCGCTGGGGTTCGCCGAGGACCCCGACTCGGTGGTCGTGCTGACCGTCCCGGACTACACGCTCACGCCGGTCGGCCAGGCGAACGACCCCGAGGCGCACGCGCAGCGACTGGAACGGTACAACGAGACGATCCGCGAGGCCGCGTCGACGACGGGAACGCGACTGGTCGACGTGGTGCCGCCGTCGAAGCGTGTTGCGGAGACCGAGTCGCTCGTCGCCGGCGACGACCTTCACCCTGCACCCGATCAGCACGACCTGTGGCTGGAGCGGATCTACCCGGTCGCCGCGGCGGCGCTGGATTAGTTCTGGAGGACGCTCTCGTCGAGGTCGGTGAACTGCTCGACGCGGTGGTCCGCGAGCACGCACTGCCCCCGGCGTTCGGGACCGTGACGCTCGACGTGGACCGCGTCGAGGCCGGCGTTCCACGCGGCGCCGACGTCGCTCGGGCCGTCGCCGGCCAGCACGCCCGCGCCGTCGTCGACGCCGAGTCGGTCCATCGTGTGGTGGACCGGTTCGGGGTCGGGCTTCCAGCCGAGGTCGTCCGAGCAGGTGACGAACGCGTCGAACCGCGAGCGCAGGTCGAGCTCGTCGACGACCTGGTCCGCGAGGAACGGGGCGCAGTGGGTGACGACGCCGACCGGGACGCCCGCGTCGTCGAGCTCGTCGAGCAGCGCTGCGGCGTCGTCGTGGACGTACGTCGCCTCCGCGCGGGCCTCGGGGTCCTCGGCCTCGTGGAGCGCGGGCCAGAACGTGCCGGGGTCGAGCCCCATCGCCTGGAGCTTCTCGCTTCGAGGGCCGCCGAGGCCGTGCCAGAGCGTCTCCACCTCGTCGTCGGTGAACTCTCGGCCCAGCCGGTCGCCGACCGCCTCGAACGTCTCGTGGCGGTAGCGCGGCTCCACGTCGACGATCGTGCCGTCGAGGTCGAGGAGCCAGAACTCGTACATGGGGACGTGCGTAGCCGATGCGGGGGTAAGTGCTTTTCTCCCCGACTCAGACCGCCTCGGCATCGACGACGTGCACCGACGAGCCGAGGTACTGGTGGAGCACCTCGTCGACCGTCTCGGCGTTGAACCGCGAGAGGTCGCGTTCGATCTCCGCCCGGAGCGCGTCGAGGTACGCCTCGTCGGCACGCAGTTCCGCGAACGACAGCGAGACCACTTCCACGTCGAGCCAATCGCTCACCACATCGCGCAGCGGCGCCTCGTCGCCGATCTCGCCGTGCCAGAGCCGGTCGCGGAAGAACAGCCAGTCGATCCGCTCCGGGCCGGGTTCGACCCCCGGCGCGGGCGCGAACAGCCGGAGCGTGGTCTCGAAGCGGTTCGGGTCGAGCGCGACGCCCTCGGCGGGGAGGCGGAACGCCGCCTCGAACACGTAGGCGGCCTTCATCCCTCCGAGCGGCGCGTGATCGACGCCATCAGTACTCGCCGTCGCAGTAGTCCGCGAGCCGGAGGTCCTTCTCGGTGATCCCGCCGGCGTCGTGGGTGGTGAACCGCACCTCGACCTCGTCGTAGCGCAGGACGACCTCGGGGTGGTGGAACTCCTCGTCGGCGATGTCGGCCACGTCGTTCACGAACCTGACGGCGCTGCCGTAGTCGTCGAACTCGTAGACGCGGACGATCTCGTCGCCGTCGCGCTCCCAGTCCTCGGGCAGTCGGCGCTCTACTTCCTCGTCGTCGAGTGTCTCCGTCATGTATCGGAGGTACGGGCCCGCGGAGGAAAAGCTTCTGTCGGTTACTCGCCGGTCGCCTCGTCGGCCGCGTCGGCAGCCCCCTCGACGTCGACGACGTCGGTAGTCGGGTCGAACAGCTCCATCGCGGTCTGGATGGTGGTCCAGTCGTCCTGCCCGGCGGCCTCCCGCAGGCTCTCGGTCGGCGGCGCGAGCAGTTGGGAGACCAGCGAGTCAGCCAGCGCCTCCACGGTCTCGCGCTGGTCCTCGTTCAGGTCGCCCTGGGCCTCGAGCTTGGTGAGCGCGCGGTCGAGCTCGCGGCTCTTCATCCGCTCGGCGCCTTCGTACATGCCGCGGATCGCCTCGTCGGCGCGGGCGCGCTTGAACGAGGAGAGCAGGCGGTCGTGCTCCTCGTCGATCATCGCCTCGACCTGCCGGGCGGCCGCGCGGCGGTTCTCGTGGGCCTGCTCGGTGACCGCCTCCAAGTCGTCGATGTCGTGGACGACGACGCCGTCGATCTCGGCAGCCGCCGGGTCGATATCCCGCGGGCGAGCGATGTCGACACAGACCGCGTCGGCACCCTCGAGATCGTCGGCCGTCAACACCGGCTCGTCGGCGCCGGTGGCGGCGACGACGACCGAGGCGTCCTGGGCCGCGGCGGGCGCCTCGTGGAGCCCGACCGCCTCGGCGTCGACGCTCACGTCCTCGGCGACGTGTTCGGCGTTGGGCAGCGTGCGGTTGGCGACGACGAGTTCGTCGACGCCGGCGCCGTCGAACGCCCGGGCCGCGAGCGTCCCCATCTCGCCGGCGCCGAGCACCAGCGCGGTCGCGTCGTCGAGGTCGGCCTCACGGCCGGCGAGCTCGACCGCGGCCGACCCCATCGAGACGGTCCCCTCGTTGATCGCGGTCTCGGTGCGGGCGCGCTCGCCCACGTGGATCGCCTTCAGCAGCGACTCCTCGAGTACGGGCCCGAGCGTGCCGTCCTCGCGGGCGCGTTCGAGCGCGTCCTTCACTTGGCCGATGATCTGGTCCTCCCCCAGCACCAGCGACTCCAGCCCGCTCGCGACCCGCATCAGGTGGCGGATCGCGTCCTCGTGGTTGAGACGGCTGACGGCACCCTCACGGACTTCCGGCGCGAAATCCGAGAGCGCGTCTTGGCCCTTCGAGGCGCTGTCGGTGACGACGTACGCCTCCGCGCGGTTGCAGGTGGCGAGCACGACGCTCTCGGAAACGCCCGGCCGGGCGGCGAGTCGCTGGGCCGCGGCGCTCTCGTCGTCGGGCGCCGCCGACTCCACCTCCTCGACGGTCGCGAGCGTGTGGGAGACGCTCACGCCAGTGATCACTCCGGTCACGGGTCTCTCAGCGGGATTTACCTCGGTACTCGGTAAAAGGTTCCGGATACGGCGTGGGGGTGAGCCGAACGCGTTCGGCTTAGGGGACGAGCGTGACCCGGTCGATGTGGTCGAGCGAGTCGAGGTCGTCGGCTAGCGCCTCCTGGTCGACGCCGGCCTCGTAGTAGAACACCAGGTCGAACGTCCCCTCGCGGAGGAGCTGCTGGCACTCCCAGACGAACTCGTCGTCGGCGACGGTGTTCCCCTGGAACTGGTTCGAGGCGAACTCCTCGGTGTCGTTGCCGGCGTAGATGTAGCTCTCACCCTTGCCGGCGTGCTCGGCGATCACGTCGTTGATCGCGACGGTGAGCTCGTGCATCTCCAGATCCTCCTCGCCGCCGAGGGTCGTGTGAACGATGCAGCCGACGAGGTCGATCTCGCCGGGTTCGAGCAGTCGCTTGGCCCGCTGGTAGAGGTCGTCGTCGACGGCGTCGGCCATGCTCGCACTCGGTCCGGCGGGGGTTTACGGGTGGCGGTTTCCCGCAGTTGCCGGCCGGAACTACGCGAAAGGGCTATCCGGACGCCGCGGGAACTGTGGGTGATGCGAACCCGGTACGCCATCGCGGCGCTGCTGCTGATCCCGCTGGCCGACGCCTTCCTACTGGTGCTCATCGGCAACGAGATCGGGCTCGTTCCGACCGTGTTGCTGGTGGTGCTCACCGGGCTGATCGGGATGCTCCTCGTCCGCGCGGAGGGACGGCACACGCTCGCACGGATCCAGGAGAAGGCCGCACGCGGGGAGCCGCCGACGGACGAACTGCTGGACGGCGCCCTGCTGATCGCCGCCGGCGCGTTCCTGCTCACGCCCGGCGTCGTCACGGACGCGCTGGGCTTTCTGCTCACCATCCCCCCGACGCGCTACCCGATCCGGGTCCTGCTGAAGAAGTACGTGGTCGTGCCGAAACTCGACGAGGAGACGGGCGGGTTCGTCACCGGCGGCGTCTGGACCAGCGGGTTCCCGAACGACGGCGACGGCGCGGGCAGTCCGTTCCAGCGCGACGGTGACGGCGGCCCGTTCGACGGCGGGAACGCCGGCCCGTTCGACGGGACGGTGAACGATCAGTCGGAGGACGACGACGTGTACGATGTCGACGCGGACTCCTACCGCACCAAAGACGACGGCGAGTGAGGCGGCGGAATCGGCCGCGGGCGCCGCGGTCGGCGAAGAGAAAGCCTTAACAGATACGCCGGCCAACTGGGGAATGCGCTCACCTGGGCCAATAGCTCAGTTAGGTTGAGCGCTCGGCTGATAACCGGGAGGTCCACGGTTCAAATCCGTGTTGGCCCACCTACAACGTCCACGGTCTTTGGCCGTGACGTGTTAGGGGCTGATTCCTCCCCAGCCACCTAACTTCGTCTCTACTTCACTTGAGAGAAACATCCATTTTCGGTTAGCTTCGACTGCACTCCTCCCGCCCCTTATCGGTGCCCTCCGATTAGGATTGCTGGAATCAGCTATCAACGAGGTGTATGAGATACGACGAGAAACCCAGATACATCCAGACAATTTTGTAGTAGTCCTTATATTTCGATTATATGACTGACGAGGACCAAGACGCCACCGAAAATGAAGAAGAGCACACAGGACGGCCAAGTTGGATGAGTAGTCGTGTCGGTCATATGCCGGGCGGCCCACAACCTCTTGAAAACGAGAATATCCCTGATTGGGCATGGGAAAGCCCAGAATATTGGTATGCGAGGTATGTGGAAATTGAGAAAGCCTATCGAGACCTTGCCCAGATGAATCAACAACAGAACTGGCAAAGTGGTACTACCGCAATGTCCCTTGCTCACGAGGTTAGCGAAAACGAAGATTTGCTTGACGAAATTCTCGGGTTGTCCGGTATCGCAGTATCTATCGCAACGGTTTTGTTCGCGTTACGTGGGGGAGGGCACATTTCTATCTCCCCCGGTGTTATTCTCGGTATTTCATTTGCGGGGATGGTCCTTGCACAACGAATACAACTCCCAGAAGCATTAGGGAAAGTAAAGGAAATTATTACTCCTCCATACAGTTCAGATTGTTGAATTATAGAAACGTGATTGATTGTTGTAGATATTATAGATTGTCCAAGTAATCACGTCGCTGTTCAGCCTTCTCTTGCTCACCCCGCCGGTCGTAGTGCTTCTCCAGAACGTCGAGACTCACGTTCATCCGGTCGCTGACAATCTTCTCCGGCACATCCCCGGACAAGTGGTGGGTAATCGAGCCTCGGCGAATCGCGTGAGGACTGACACTCGATGGGCAGGTACTCGCCTTGTTTCGGTCCATTGCCTCACAAGAGTCAATCTCGCGGTCGTGTGGACACTCACCTGTGTACTGGCAAGGACGGGTTATCCGGTAGATGCTGTCTCGGAGTGAGGACTTCGCCGGTCGTCCAGAACGAGAGGTGAACAGCGGCTTGCGGTCGTGGTCATCGGCGACCTTATCGCGGCTGTACTTGAGATACGCATCCAGCGCGTCACATACCTCGGGACTCAAAGAGACGTATCGCTCACCTGCCTCCTTGTTCTTCAGCCGGGTGTCTGTCTCAGGACGGTGACGAAGCTCGACATACTGCTCCTCAGGGTCGTAATCTCCTACGTCGAGGCCGTGGGCGGCTCCGATTCGCATTCCTGTATGCCACAGTAGCTCCACGAGAGCGTGCGTTCGAGTGGAGAACTCGAACTTCCGGAGGTGATTGATGAGCTGTTCCGCCGCGCCCTTATGGAGGAGTACCGTTCGTCGGTCCTCGTTTCTATCCAGCGACGGCATCAGAATCTTCTCGTACGTACCGGGTGCAACGGCGTCGATGGTCTCACACCACTTGATGAACACCCGGAGCGTCGATAGCTGCGTAACCATCGTGACATTGTTGAGGTCGCCGTCGTCGCGCCGCCACATTTTGAATCGCTGGAGGTCGCGGCCCGTCACGTCGTTCATGTTGTCTATCTCCGCGACTGTGTCGGTCCACTCAACGAAGTGTTTGAGCCTGTAGTGATGCGCTTGGATGGTGGATTCGGAGACTTCCTGCTTCCGCTGTTCAAGGTACAATTCCTTCGCTTCGGCCGGCTGGATAGGTTCGAGTACGTCGTTCATGCTTCTCCGAACCTCGGGGCGCTCGTTGAGCCGGCTCCGACTGGGGAGCGTGCTTGGGGCAACCGGATTTGCGTTGCGGGCCGGGGCGAGGGCGGTAAAACCGCCCGAAGGCCCGGAGGTCAACGGTTCAAATCCGTGTTGGCCCACCTACCCAGCGGCCGGTCGTTGACCGGGCGCGATTGGTGGGCTGGGACTCCCCAGCCACCCAATTCCGACGTTCTAACACTTCTGAGACGGTAGTCTATTCAGGTCGACTGAGTAGCTCTGCGAACGCGGGTCGCCGCCGTACAGCGGTGCGTGTAGCCGGGGGTGGGTCCGCGTGATGGACTTCTCCGCCGGTGTCGACGTCCGGACGGCAAATTTCCCCGATTATTCCTGACGTAGCAACGCTTTCTACCCACGCCAACACACCACACGCCCATGCCCGACATCGAGTCGGTCGCCGTCGAACCGGACCACTGCCACCGCTGTGGCGCCGAAGTCGGCACCACCCAGTGGGAGGGCCGCGAACACCCGTGGTGTCCGGAGTGTGACCTCGTGCTCTCCCGCCACCCTGTCCCGGCGGTGCACACCGTCGTCCACGACGACGACACCGTGCTGCTGCTCGACGAACCCATCCCCCAACAGGAGGGCGTACTGAGCCTCCCGGGCGGGTACACGAAGTACGACGAAGAGCCACGGGTGTCCGCACTCCGGGAACTCGAGGAGGAGACCAGCCTGCGGGCCGACCCCGCGGATCTGGAGTTCCTCACCATCTACCACGCCGAGTTCCCGCAGTCGTCGTTGTACTTCATCACGTACGCGCTGGCGCGCTCGGACGCCGCCGGCGACCTCACGCCCGAAGACGAGGGGTTCGAGGCCGCGTTCCGCCCAGTCGAGGAGGTGTTCGCCGACGACGCGCCGCTCCGGGACTCGGATCAGGAGCGCATCCGGATGGCGCTGGAGCGGTGACCGCGCGGCTCAGTTGACTCGAACCGTCCGATCCTCCCGCACCGGCGCCAGCGGGAGTCCCGGGAACGTCACCTCGACCACGAACCGCAACTCCTCCGCGTCGGCGCCGAACACCGGCGCCGGGACCGTCTCCGCGTCGCCGAGATACGTCTCGGTCTCGGTCATCTCGGTGCCGTTGACGGTCACGCGGATCCCCACGCGGGCGCCGCCGCCGGTGTTCCGGACCGTCAGCTCGCACATCTCGTTCCCCCCCTGCTCGATCGAGTCGGGGAACGCCCCCCAGTCGACCGAGAGCAGCGGGAGATCCTCGGCGGCGTCGACGACGCGCTCGGCGACGCTCGCCGAGAGGCCCGCGTTCGCCAGCGTGTCCGCGCCGACGTCGACCAGCTGTGCGGGCGAGGTAAAGCCCGCGCCGGCGAGCGTTTCCGCGCGGCCGGCGCCGACGCCCTCGACGGCGGTGAGCCCCACCGCTTCCCGTGGAACGCCGTGTTCGACGCGGGCCTCCATCCGGCGCACGAGGTTCGCGGCGCGGGGGCCGGCGAAGGCGGCGGCAAATTCGCGGAGGGCGGCGATGAGACGCAGCGCGTTCTGACGGATGATCCACGCGTCCGAGCGGAGTTCGCTGGGCGTGCGCCCCTCCGTCGCGGCGTGGAGGATCGCGAGCACCTTGCGGTTCCCGTTCTCCAACTCCGTCTCGACGCCCACGCCGTCGAGCGCGCGGTCGATCGCGTCGGTCTCGGACTGGCGAGCGGAGACGGAGTCGAACTCGTCGGCGGCGGCGACGGCTTCGAGCACGTCGTCGCCGGAGAGCTGGTCGCGCTCGCAGGTCTCGCGGAAGCGCTCGGCCGTATCGAGGCGGAGGTAGTAGTTCGAGGCGAGGCGGCCAAGCGTGGTGGCTTCGACACCGAGGTCCTCGTCGGTCTCGACGAAGCCCGAGTCGACGAGGCTCTCGACCGTCCCGCGCACGCGCTCGCGAAGGTTCTCGAACTCGTACTCGTCGGGCTTGGACTGGGCGCGCACGTAGTAGAACGTCGTCTCGACCCACGACATCACGTCGTCGAGCCCCTGGATCGTCCCCATCGCCACCTCGGCGTTGAGGTGGGTCTCGATGTCGCCCGCGAGCATCGACTCGATCTCCTTCCCCTCCCGCAGCAGGCGACGGTACTTGTCGGCCTCCTCGGAATCGCTGATCACCCAGCCGTACCCCACGTCGTCGTACCCCGGGCGGCCGGCGCGGCCGAGCATCTGGAGCACGTCCAGCGGCGAGATGTCGACCTCACCCTCCAGCGGGTCGTGGTACTTCGTGTCGCGGATCACCACACAGCGGGCGGGGAGGTTCACGCCCCACGCGAGCGTCGAGGTCGAAAAGAGGAGCTGGATCTTCCCCTCCTTGAACCACTGCTCGACGAGGTCCTTGTCGTTCCGCGAGAGCCCGGCGTGGTGGAACGCGACGCCGTCGACGACGGAGTGTCGCAGCGTCTCGTTCTCGAGCTCCTTGGCGGCGGTGTGGAAGTCGTACTCCCCGCGGGAGCCCATGTCGATATCCCACTCCGTCGTCTCGTCGCGGGCTTTCTCGGCGGCGCGGACGGTGTCCTGCCGCGAGGAGACGAACACGAGCGACTGCCCATCCTCGCCGATGTGCGGCTTCACGAGGTCGAGCGCACGGTAGAGCCGGCGGTACTTGTCCGCGAAGGAGTTCTCGCCGTGGCTGTACGTCTTCACGCCGGTCTCGAGATCGACGGGGCGGTACTCGTCGCCGAACGCGAACGTGTTCTCGGGAGGCGCGTCGAGCCACTCCGCCACGTCCTCGACGTTGGGCATCGTCGCCGAGAGCGCGACGATCCGGGGGGCACAGAGCCGGCGGAGCCGCGAGACGGTCACTTCGAGCACCGAGCCGCGCTTCTCGGAGTCGAGCAGGTGGACCTCGTCGATCACACAGCAGTCCACGTCGGTGATGAACCCGTAGCGCGCGGAGTCGTGTTTCCGGGTGGCGGAGTCGGTTTTCTCCGGCGTCATCACGAGGATGTCCGCGCGTTCCGCGCGGCGCGGGTCGAGATCGCGCTCGCCCGTGACGACGTACACCGAGTAGCCCAGCTCCTCGAACCGGTCCCACTCGGCCTCCTTCTCGTTGGTCAGCGCCCGCATCGGCGCGATAAAGAGGGCGGTGCCGCCCTCCCGCAGCGTCTTACAGATCGCCAGTTCCGCGAGCGCGGTCTTCCCGGAGGCGGTGGGCGCGCTGGCGACGACGTTCTCGTCGGTTTCGAGCAGCGCGGGCAGCGCCTCCCGCTGCATCGCGTTGAACTCCTCGAACGCGAACGCCTCGGCGAACTCGGGGACGGCGTCGGCGACGCGGGCCGTGGCGTCGGAGCGCTGAGACACGACCGGAGAGCGAGCGGCCACGGAGAAAGAGGTTTCCTTCGGGACGCGGGCGATGTCGGCAGCGGCCTCGCCAGCGGGCGCCGATGGCTAATCCGCCGCCGCCACGTCCGCCGCGCGATCCATCATCCCCTCGCCCGTCGCGTACCGGAAGTACGCCGCCAGCCCCAGCGCGGCGGCGACGTTCGACCCCGTGACCGCCCAGAAGATGGCGTCCATCCCCCACCCGAGGCCGGGCGCAACCGAGAGGCCGAACGCGCCGACGCCGAGGCCGACCGGGAGCGCGAGCACCGCGATGGGGAGCCTGATCCCCCAGTACTTCACGAGGTCGACGATCAGGCTGGTCTTGGTCCGGCGCGCGCCGTTGAGCCCCCCGAGCAGCATGTACGTCGCGCCGATCGCCCAGTAGCCGTACGCGAGGATCTCGAGGTAGCGAACCGCGTACGCCTGCCCCTGCGCGGAGATGTCCGGCACGAACACTCGCGTGAGCAGCTCGGGGATCAGCAGCTGGACGACGCCGATCAGCGTGAGCGCGCCGACCGCAATACCGACGCCGATCCACGTCGCCCGCCGGGCGCGGTCGGGGCGGTCGGCGCCGAGGTTCTGGCCGACGACGCTCTGGCCGGCCTGCTGGAGCCCGGTCGCGGGGACGAACGCGATCGTCGCGATCCGGGCGCCGACGGTGTACGCCGCCAGCCCCGCGGCGCCGCCGACGACCGTGACGATGGCGACGACGACCAGCCGGACCGACTGCGAAGCCAGCCGCTGGCCTGCGGAGGGGAGGCCGATGTCGACCATCTCCCGGAGCTCGTCGAGGTCGAACCCGGCGTCCGCGAGCGACAGCGAGATCGAGCCGTGGTCGCCAGTCAGCCAGTAGAGTCCGAGCACCATCGACATCGTGTACCCCAGCACCGTCGCCAGCGCGGCGCCAGCGACTTCGAGACGGGGGAACGGACCGACGCCGAAGATCAGCAGCGGGTCGAGCACGAGGTTCCCGCCGATCGCGAGGAAGTTGAGGTACATCGCGGTCTTGGAGTCGCCCGCGCCGACGAAGCCCATCTCCACGGTGTCGCTGACGGAGGTGAACGGGAACAGCAGCATGTACGCCGAGAGGTACGCCGCAGCCTGTGGCGCCACGTCGGGGCCGGCGCCGAGCAGGCGGACCAGCGCCCCCGCGTTGGGCGCGACGACCAGCGCGATGGCGACGCCGGAGACGAGCGCCAGACAGATCCCGTGGAACACCGCCTTCCGCGCGCCGGCGGCGTTCTCGCTGCCGATCCGCTGGGAGACTAACACCTGGGTCCCGACCATCGCCGCCATCAGCGGCACCATCACCAGCGCCATGACCGGCTGGTTCAGGCCGACCGCGCCGACCGCGCCGTCGCCCAGGCGGCCGAGCCAGAACACGTCCGCCGCCGAGTTCGCCACCTGGACGAGGTTCTGGGCCACCAGCGGCGCCGCGAGCACGAGCAGCGCCCGCGAGAGCCGCCCCTCGGTGATGTCACCCGGGTCGAGGTCGAACATCCAGTATCGTACTCACATTATGTAGGGGGAACAAATACCCATCGGTGCAGAAACAAATGCCCGCGGCCGTCGAACGAACCGCACGCTTTTCACGAGTGCCGCCTCATTCTGCCGTATGAGCAGCCGCAGGCGGAAACCCGACTGGCTCAAGAGCCAGCCGCCGACCGGACAACGGTTCACCGACATCAAGCAGACGCTCCGGGACCGGGATCTCCACACCGTCTGTGAGGAGGCGAACTGCCCCAACATGGGCGAGTGCTGGTCTGGGCGGGACGGGCCGGGCACGGGCCCCGGCACCGCGACGTTCATGCTGATGGGCGAGCGCTGTTCGCGGGGCTGTAACTTCTGTGACGTGGCGACCGGCGGGATGGAGCCGCTGGACCCCGACGAGCCACGGAACGTCGCCGAAGCCGTCGGCGAGATCGGCCTCGACTACGTCGTCCTCACCTCCGTCGACCGCGACGACCTCGACGACGGCGGCGCGGCCCACTTCGCGGAGACGATCCGGGAGTGCAAGCAGCGCAACCCCGGGACGCTCGTCGAGGTGCTGATCCCGGACTTCGGCGGCGACGAGGACGCCGTCCGGCAGATCATCGACGCCGAACCGGACGTGATCGCCCACAACGTCGAGACCGTCGAACGCCTCCAGTGGCCGGTCCGGGACCGCCGCGCGAACTACGAGCAGACACTCGACGTGCTGGAACAGGTCGACCGCGAATCCGACATCTACACGAAAACGAGCCTGATGCTCGGCCTCGGCGAGTACGACCACGAGATCTACCGCACGCTCTCGGATCTGCGCAACGTCGGCGTCGACGTGGTGACGTTCGGCCAGTACCTCCAGCCCTCCCGCTCCCACCTCGACGTGTTCGAGTACGTCCATCCCGACGCGTTCGAGACGTGGCGACAGGTCGCCGAGGAGGAGCTCGGCTTTCTCTACTGCGCTTCGGGCCCGATGGTTCGGTCGTCGTACAAGGCGGGCGAGCTGTTCGTCGACGCGCTCGTTCGCGACGGGAAGAGCCCCGAGCGGGCGCGGGAGGAAGCGCGGGCAGCCGCGAGCGACTAGCCAGTCACGGCGCGCGAGCGCGGACGACCTCCGTGTCGTCCGTCCGAGCCCATGCCGTGACTGTGTGACTAGCCAGTCACGGCTCGCGACCTGTCGCGCGCTCCGTCGCGCGACTCACGGAGCGTGATGCCGTGACTGTGCGACACCCAACACGGCTCGCGAGCTGGCGCGCCCTCACCCGTCGCCTCGTACCGACCCGTGCTCGGGGGCGACGTCTGTCACGATTCTTCCCGAACGTTCGTCCAGTTTCTGCAGTGACACCGGCGACTCGTGGCGGAAAACCCCCATATTCCGGCGCCGAAATGAGAAAACGTCAGAATATACCCGTCCTTCTCGAAAGAACACAAC
The DNA here is from genome assembly GCF_002025255.2 of Halolamina sp. CBA1230. GTDB lineage: Archaea > Halobacteriota > Halobacteria > Halobacteriales > Haloferacaceae > Halolamina. Next base: position 1,783,703 of record NZ_CP054587.1, on the reverse strand, counting down.
TCAGTGAGGGGGATTTCTGCCCATAGTAAACCTTTTACGAAAGCACTATAACCGCGGCGGCGGAAAATTCGCCCCATGGAGAGGAGGGTCAAGCCGTGAGTACGATACAGCGCGATCCCGAGAACCGGGTCCAGGTGCTCGACGAGGACGGCAACCTCGTCGGCGAGCGCCCGGATATCGACGACGAGACGCTGTTGGACATCTACCGGGACATGAAGCTCGCCCGGCACTTCGACGAGCGGGCGGTCAGCCTCCAGCGCCAGGGGCGGATGGGCACCTACCCGCCGCTCTCGGGCCAGGAGGGCGCCCAGATCGGCTCGGCCCACGCGCTGGCCGAGGACGACTGGATGGTGCCGTCGTACCGCGAACACGGCGCCGCGGTCGTGCGGGGCCTGCCGCTGAAGCAGACGCTGCTGTACTGGATGGGGTACGAGGCGGGCAACGAGGTGCCCGAGGACGCGAACATCCTCCCCGTCGCAGTCCCCATCGCGAGCCAGATCCCCCACGCGGCGGGGCTGGCGTGGTCCTGGAAGCTGCAGAGCATCGACGACGACGCGGCCGCCGACGCCGCAGCAGGTGACACCGACACGGCCGGGATCTGCTACTTCGGCGACGGCGCCACCAGCGAGGGCGATTTCCACGAAGGGCTGAACTTCGCCGGCGTGTACGACGTGCCGATGGTGTTCTTCTGTAACAACAACCAGTGGGCGATCTCGGTGCCCCGCGAGAAGCAGACCGCCTCCGAGACGCTGGCCCAGAAGGCCGACGCGTACGGGTTCGAGGGTGTTCAGGTCGACGGGATGGACCCGCTGGCCGTCTACAAGGTCACGCAGGACGCGCTCGAGAAAGCCCGCAACCCCGGCGAGGACCAGCTCCGGCCGACGATGATCGAGGCGGTCCAGTACCGCTTCGGCGCCCACACCACCGCGGACGATCCCACGGTGTACCGCGACGAGGACGAGGTCGAACGCTGGAAGGCGAAGGACCCGATCCCGCGGCTGGAGGCGTTCCTCCGGAGCGAGGGGCTGCTCGACGACGAGACCGTCGACGAGATCGAGGAGACCATCGAGCAGCGGGTCTCCGACGCGATCGACGAGGCGGAGGCAGAGCCCCGCCCCGAGCCCGAGGAGATGTTCGAGCACGCCTACGCCGACCTCCCGCCGGCGCTACGCGAACAGCGTGACGAGTTCGTGGAGACCGTGAACCGACACGGCAAGGACGCGTTCCTGGAGGAAGAATGAGCGAGACACAGAACCTCACGCTGGTACAGGCGGTCCGGGACGGGCTCGCGACCGAGATGGAACTCGACGACGACGTGGTCGCGCTCGGCCAGGACATCGGCAAGAACGGCGGCGTGTTCCGGGCCACTCAGGGCCTGCAGTCGGAGTTCGGTGAGAGCCGCGTCGTCGACACGCCGCTGGCGGAGTCCGGGATCATCGGCAGCGCCGTCGGCCTCGCGACCGGCGGGATGAAGCCGGTGCCGGAGATCCAGTTCTCCGGGTTCATGTACCCCGGCTTCGACCAGATCGTCTCCCACATGTCCCGCTACCGCACCCGGAGCCGGTCGCGCTTCTCGCTGCCGATGGTGCTGCGGGCCCCCTACGGCGGCGGCATCCGCGCGCCCGAACACCACTCCGAGTCGAAGGAGGCGTTCTACGCCCACGAGGCCGGCCTGAAGGTGGTCGTCCCCTCGACCCCCTACGACACCAAGGGCCTGCTCATCTCGGCGATCCGCGACCCCGACCCCGTCGTGTTCCTCGAACCCAAACTCATCTACCGCGCGTTCCGCGAGGACGTGCCCGAGGGCGACTACGAGGTCCCGCTCGGGGAAGCAGCGGTGCGCCGCGAGGGCTCTGACGTGTCGGTGTTCACCTACGGCGCGATGACCCGGCCGACGCTCGAGGCGGCGGAGAGCCTCGCCGAGGAGGGCATCGACGCCGAGGTCGTCGACCTGCGCACCGTCTCGCCGATGGACCGCGAGTCGATCGTCGAGTCGTTCGAGAAGACCGGTCGCGCGGTCGTCGTCCACGAGGCGCCCAAGTCGGGCGGCCTCGCCGGCGAGATCACCGCGCTGCTGCAGGAGGAGGCGCTGCTCTACCAGGAGGCGCCGGTCCAGCGCGTCACCGGGTTCGACGTGCCCGTCCCGCTGTACGCGATGGAGGACTACTACCTGCCAAACGCCGCGAGAGTGGAAGACGGTATCCGTGAGGCGGTGGAGTTCTGAGCCATGACGGTCAAAGAGTTCAAGCTACCCGACGTCGGCGAGGGCGTCGCCGAGGGCGAACTGGTCTCCTGGCAGGTGTCGCCCGGCGACACCGTCAGCGAGGGCGACATCGTCGCCGAGGTCGAGACGGACAAGGCGCTCGTCGAGGTGCCCTCCCGCTACGACGGCACCGTGAAGGAACTGTTCGCCGAGGAAGGCGAGATCGTCCCCGTCGGCGACGTGATCATCTCCTTCGAGGTCGGCGAAGTCGAGGAAGGCGACGAGGAAGCAGAAGCGCCCGACACCGAGGCCGAGCCCGGCGAGTCGACCGACGAGGCCAAGACCGACACCGAGGAAGCTGCTGCGGCGGAGACGCCGGAGGGCCGCGTGTTCGCGCCGCCGGCGGCCCGGCGGCTGGCCCGCGAACTCGGCGTCGACATCGCCGACGTGGAGGGGAGCGGCCCCGGCGGCCGCATCAGCGAGCAGGACGTCCGCGCTTACCACGAGTCGACCGAGGAACACGACGAGACCGCCGACGAGACGCCGGTCACCCCCGGCGAGGAGGAGGCGGAGACGCCGCCCGGCGCCGGCGCGAGCGAAACCGTCAGCGCCAGCGACAGTCCGGAGGCGATGCGGGAGACCACGCTCGCGACGCCCGCGACGCGGAACCTGGCGGACGAGCTCGGCGTCGATCTCGATGCGGTGCCGACCGAGAAGACCCGCGACGGCGAGGCGTTCGTCGAGGAGGAGGACGTCCGCGCGTTCGCCGAGCGCAAGGAGTCCGAGGGTGCCGCCGAAGCCGCCGCGGGCGCGGAAGCCGGCGCCGCCTCCACGACTGCCGAACCCGAACGCGAGGAGACGGTGCCCTACCGCGGCGTTCGCCGGACGATCGGCGAGCAGATGGCGACCTCGAAGTACACCGCCCCGCACGTCACCCACCACGACACCGCGGAGATCGACCAGCTGGTCGAGACCCGCGAGGAACTGAAGGGGACCGCCGAGGAGAAGGGCACGCGCCTGACGTACATGGCGTTCGTGCTGAAGGCGGTCGTGGCCGGGCTGAAGGAGTACCCGATCCTCAACTCCGAGCTCGACGAGGAGGAGGGGGTCATCCGGCTGAAGAACTACTACAACATCGGCATCGCGGTCGCCACGGACGCGGGGCTGATGGTGCCGGTCGTGAAGCACGTCGACGAGAAGGGGCTGCTCGAACTCGCCGACGAGGTGCAGGAGCTCGCGGCGAAAGCCCGCGACCGCTCGATCTCCCGCGAGGAGATGCAGGGCGGGACGTTCACGATCACGAACTTCGGCGCCTTCGGCGGCGAGTACGCCACGCCGATCATCAACTACCCCGAGACCGCGATCCTCGGGCTCGGCGCGGTCGAACAGCGCCCGGTCGTCGAGGAGGGTGAGGTCGTCGCAGCCCACACGCTGCCGCTTTCCCTCGCCATCGACCACCGCGTGATCGACGGCGCCGAGGCCGCGAAGTTCACGAACACGGTGAAAGAACACCTGGCCGAGCCGACGAAACTGCTGCTCTAACAATGGTCGTAGGAGACGTCACGACGGGAACGGAGGTACTGGTGATCGGCGCGGGGCCGGGCGGCTACGTGGCCGCCATCCGCGCCGCACAGAACGGGCTGGACACGACGCTCGTGGACCGGGACGCGTACGGGGGGACCTGCCTCAACTACGGCTGCATCCCCTCGAAGGCGCTGATCAGCGCCACGGACGTGGCCCACGACGCCCGCAACGCGACGGAGATGGGGGTCCACGCCGACCCCGTGATCCACACCGACGAGATGCAGGAGTGGAAGGAGGGCGTCGTCGATCAGCTCACCGGCGGCGTCGAGAAGCTCTGTAAAGCCAACGGCGTGAACCTGATCGAGGGCGAAGCGACGTTCGTCGACGACTCCACCGCCCGCATCGCCCACGGCGGCGAGGGGCAGGGCTCGGAGTCGATCGAGTTCGAGCACGCCATCGTCGCGACGGGCTCCCGGCCGATCCAGGTGCCCGGCTTCGAGTTCGAACACGAGCCGATCTGGTCCTCGCGGGACGCCCTCGACGTCGAGGACCCCCCACAGGAGCTGCTCGTCGTCGGCGCTGGCTACATCGGGATGGAGCTCTCGACGGTGTTCGCCAAGATGGGCGTCGACGTGACCGTCGTGGAGATGCTCGACGGGATCCTCCCGGGGTACGAGGACGACGTGGCCCGCCCGGTGAAGGAGCGCGCCGACGACCTCGGCATCGAGTTCAACTTCGGCGAGGCCGCGAGCGACTGGGAGGAGACCGGCAACGGTGTGGTCGTCACCACCGAGGACGAGGACGGCGAGGAGCACACCTACGACGCCGAGAAGGTGCTCGTCGCGGTCGGCCGCCAGCCCGTCTCGGACAGCCTCGACCCCGAGGCCGCGGGCGTCGAGGTGGACGACAACGGGTTCATCCACACCGACGACCAGGCCCGCACCAACGTCGACAACGTCTTCGCCGTCGGCGACGTGGCCGGCGAGCCGATGCTCGCCCACAAGGCCAGCAAGGAGGGGATCGTCGCCGCGGAGGTCATCGCCGGCGAGCCGGCCGCGCTCGACCAGCAGGCGATCCCCGCAGCGGTGTTCACGGACCCCGAGATCGCGACCGTGGGGATGACCGAGGACGAAGCCGAGGAAGCTGGATTCACCCCGAAGGTGGGTGAGTTCCCGTTCCGCGCCTCCGGGCGCGCGCTCACGACCGGCGAGAGCGACGGGTTCGTCCGCATCGTCGCCGAGGAGAAAGCGGGGTTCGTCCTCGGCGCGCAGATCGTCGGCCCGGAAGCGAGCGAACTGATCGCCGAGTGCGCGCTCGCCATCGAGATGGGCGCGACCTTGGAGGACGTGGCGTCGACGGTCCACACCCACCCGACGCTTGCGGAGGCCGTGATGGAGGCCGCCGAGAACGCCGACGATCAGGCGATCCACACGCTGAACCGGTAGCCCCGAGCCGACACCGTTCACGTCCGCCGTTTTCGACCCAGCCAAGCCGGGCCGTCGAACCGGTTCCGCTCTCCGCCAGCCGCAGGTCTTTCCGACTGGGGTGTGTTTCGAACCGATATGTCGGACGAACACGGGAGCTTCTCCGAGATCCGTCAGTCGGTCGACGGCCACTCGATGAAGGGGCTCCTGCGCTACTGCGTCCCCTACTGGCCCCGCCTGTCGGTGGGGCTGGTGGCCGCGTTCGTCACCCGGTTCTCGCGGCTGGTGCCGCCGATCGTCGTCGCCGCGGCCATCGACCGCGTCATCAGCGGCAACGCGGGCGCGAACGGCCTGCTCACCCAGGCCGGGCTGTTGCCGGCGGGGGAGATAACCAGTGCGGCGGCGAAAACCGCGTTCCTCGAACAGCTGGTGGTGATCGCGATCCTCGCGTACGTGATCCGCTCTATCACGCGGTTCGTGTCGCGGTACCTGTTCATGTCCACCGCCCAGAAGGTCCAGCGCGACCTCCGGAACGACACGTACGACCACATCCAGCGGCTCTCGCTTGGTTTCTTCGCGAACCACCAGACCGGCGCGATGATGTCCGTGCTGAACCAGGACATCAATCGGCTGGAGCAGTTCCTCAACACCGAGATCCGGCAGGCGATCCGCGTGATCGCGACCGTCGGCGGCATCGCGGCGGTGATGTACTACTACTCGCCGAAGCTGGCGCTGATCGCGCTCGCGCCGGTGCCGATCATCGGCCTTGCCTCCGGGCGCTTCCTCACCTGGATCGAGCCGAAATATCGGGGGATCCGCGAGACCGTCTCGCGGCTGAACTCCCGGCTGGAGAACAACCTCGGCGGCGCGCGGGTGATCAAGACGTTCAACCGCTACGAGTTCGAACTCGACCGCGTCGCCGACCAGAGCGAGACGTACCACGACGAGAAGGTGGGCGCGATCAAGATCCGGCGGGCGTTCTTCTCCTCGCTGCGGGTGGTCACCGGCGTCGTGTTCGTCGCGCTGCTGTGGGTCGCCGGCACGGACGTGATCCAGTACGGCGCGGGGAACAGCCCCGCGCTCACTATCGGGACGCTCTCGCTGTTTTTCATGCTGCTCCGCCGGCTCTACTCGCCGATGCGCCGCGTCGGGAAGACGGCGAACAAGTACCAGCTCGCGAAATCCTCCTCCGAGCGCGTGTTCGGCATCCTGGGTCGCGAGCCGGCGGTGACGACGCCGGAGGACGCCTACGTTCCCGAGGAGGTCGACGAGCCACGCTCGTCTGCCAATCGGACGCAGTCCGATGACGTGGCGGGCCACGTCGAGTTCGACGACGTGACGTTCGGGTACGACAGCGACGAGACCGTTCTCGACGGCATCGACCTCGACGTCGAGGCCGGGCAGACGGTCGGGCTCGCCGGCACCACGGGCGCGGGGAAGTCGACGCTGCTGAAGCTGCTCCCGCGGTTCTACGATGTGGATTCAGGTTCCGTGCGCGTCGACGGCGTCGACGTCCGCGAGTGGGATCTCCCCGCCCTCCGTGAACACGTGGGGATCGTCGAGCAGAACCCGTACATGTTCTCCGGCACCGCCGAGGAGAACATCGCCTACGGCGACCTCTCGGTGCTCTCCGACGACGGCGAGGACGTGAACGAGCGCGTCGTCGACGCCGCGAAGGCCGCCGAGGCCCACGAGTTCATCACCGACCTCCCGGACGGCTACGACACCCAGATCGGGGAGCGCGGCGTGAAGCTCTCGGGCGGGCAGCGCCAGCGCCTCGCCATCGCCCGCGCGCTGCTGAACGACCCGGAGATCGTCATTCTGGACGAGGCGACCTCCGACGTCGACACCGAGACCGAGGAGCAGATCCAGCAGAGCCTCGATCGGCTGACCGAGGACCGGACGGCGTTCGTGATCGCCCATCGGCTGTCGACGATCCAGGACGCCGACCGGATCGTGGTGATGGAGGAGGGGCAGGTCGCCGAAAGCGGGACCCACGAGGAGCTGCTGCGGAAAGAAGGCGATTACGCGAAACTGTGGGAGATGCAGGCCGGGAGCGAGGAGGCGGGTGCGGTGGCTGCGGCGGACGACTGATTTTTCGGTGGTAGCTTTCCTCCGGGTTTGAGGGAGTTGGATCTCGTTTACGGAGTCCGCAACTGCGACAGCAGTTCGATCGTTGGCTACTGAGACAGCAACCGCGGCCGCAACAGCGTCTCAATCGTTGGCCACTTGTGACCGCAGGGTGCCGGCCACGAGGCCCGGCACAGCATGGACTCCCCACCCCTCCTCCCGGGCTCGCGACCGTCGCGAGCCCGAGGCGTCCACCGCTACCGCCCCGCGGCCGCGGTGGCGCGCGACGTGAGCGCGTCGGCGCGAACGAGTGCGCGAGGGACGACTGACCGAGTGAAACGAGGGAAGGAGTCGGCTGGGGAGGTTCGAGGCCTGTGCAGGGCGGTGCGGTCACAAGTGGACATGCTTCGAGATGCTGTTGCTGTTCGCGGTCGAAAAGCCCCGAACTCCGCGGTCACGTTCACGCCAAAACACCGAACTCCGCGCCCACGCCCCCAACCAAAACCCACACTCCCGACTACCCAGAAATCACGTTCGACTCCAGATCCCGCGGGTAGTACGTCAGCCACTCGATCCCGTCCTCGGTGATCGCGATCGTATCCGAGTGCCGGTACCCCTCGTCGTCGGTGTAGATCCCCGGCTCGATCGTGTACACCTGCCCCGGCTGCATCTCGCGGTCGGCGTCGTCGACGTGGTCGTACTCGCCCCAGCCCCGGTCGATGTACGGCGGCTCGTGGCCGCCGAGGCCGATGTTGTGTCCGACGTGGTGCTGGGCGAGGTCGGCGATCCCCTGCTCCTCGTAGAACTCCCAGACCTGGTCGTCGACGTACGACAGCGGCACGCCCGGGCCGAGCGCGTCGATGGCGATGTCCTGGGCCTCGAGCATCAGGTCGAAGTACTGCTCCTGCTCGCTACTCACGTCGCCGACGAACATCGTCCGTTCGAGCTCCGAGCCGTACCCGTCGACGTTCGCGCTGGCGCCGGTGATCAACACGTCACCGCGCTCGAGTCGCTGGTTCGGCGTGTGGCCGTGCGGGAGCGCGGTCTCGTGGGCGGAGATGTACCCCGCGTGGGCCGGGCCGTCGCCGCGGACGTTCTCGACGAACCCGTCGCCCAGCGTGTCGAGCATCGCCCGCGAGGCCTCCATCGACGCCCGCTGGGAGACGGTCGCGGGGTGGGCGCCGGGTTCGGTGTAGTCCGCGAGGTAGCGGTGGGCGAGGTTCCCCCACTTCGCGGACTCCCGGATCAGATCGATCTCGGCGTCGGTTTTCTCCCAGCGCATCCGCGACACCCACGACTGGGTCTCCACGTCGACGAACGCCGAGAGTGCGGGGCCATCGTACCCCATCACGCCCGGCGCGCCGTCGCTGTCGGCCGCGACTCGCTCGGCCCCCAGCCCCTCGAGCATCTCCGCGACCGCCTCGATCGGCCGACCCTGCGGGTAGTCGAAGTACTGGTGGACGGCGTCGATGCGGTCGACCCCCTGAACGCGCTCGACCTCCAGTCGCGGGACGACGATCTCGATTCGCTCGTCGGTGACCGCCAGACAGACCGGGCGCTCGGTCTGGACGTGCTCGAACCCGGCGACGTACTGGATGCTCGTCGCCGAGAACCAGACGGCGGCGTCGGCGTCGGTGTTCGCGAGCTTCCCCCGCAGCTCGCGGAGACGGGAGCGGTACTCGGCGTCGGGGAGTTCGGTCGGCATGCCTTCCGGGTGGGGGCCGGAGCGCAAAAGCGTCCGGGTGGACCGCCGGGGCTGCCTGCTCCCGCCGGGCCAGCAGCGCCGCGGCCGCGAGACCCCACCGATTCCGCCCCTCATCGGGCGTCGAGCGGCTCACGACCGGCTCGACCACCTTCTCCACGAAACCGTCTCTATCGATCCGATAAACCGTTTTGACCGATCTAAAGCGTTCGTAAAACGTCGTTCGGCACTGCGTATCCCGCGTGAAACGGGCCGAACCGTCGGGTACGAACTCACCCTTATACGTGGTCCCCGGTCCATGGACCGAGTAGAGTCACCATGTCCACCTCCGAACCCTCCACGTCGGTGCCCGTCGCCGGCGACAAACTCCCCCAGTCCGCGGTGTCGGCCGCGGCGTCACTGCTCGTCCCCGTTCGCACCGCGGCGTTCTGGTCCGCAGTCGCGCTCCCGCTGGCCTACCTCCCGCTCGTGGCCACGGGCGCGATATGGAATCTGCCGCTCGTGTTCTGTGCGCTGCTGGTGCTGAACGCCGTCGCGTTCCTCGTCGGCCACGGGCACGAGCCCACTCGGGCCTGAACCGCCGATCCACTGACCGAGCCGGATCTGAACCGTCGATCCACTGACCGAGCCGGATCTGAACCGTCGATCCACTGACCGAGCCGGATCTGAACCGCCGATCCACTGCCGTCCCCGCTCCCTCCACCCCGTTCAGGTTTTTCCGGCTTGCTCCCGTTTCTGGCGTGTGGTCGACTCGCGCGTGCTGACCGCCGCTGTCGGACTGCTCGCCAGCGTGGCCGTCAGCCTGTTCGTCTACTGGCAGTACGATACGCTGCTCGTGTTGCTGTTCGTCCCGTTTCTCCCGATCCTCTTCCGCCGTGGCGTCGACCGCTAACGTGGCGTCTCACTCGCTCCCGTCGTCGCTCCCGTTCTCGCCGTCCTCGCCCGTCGTCTCCTCGGGAGCGTCCTGCTCGTCGATCTCGCCGTCGACGCCGTCCTCCGGATCGTGACCCAGTCCGAGCGCGGCGGAGGGTTCCGGCGAGAGCGGGTCGCCGTGGATCAGCTCCGGCACGACGACGTTGAGGAACTGCACCGCGAGCACCACGAGCAGCGGCCCGAGGAACAGCCCGTACCAGCCGAAATACGCCGCGCCGAGCACGTACGCGAACAGCACCAGCCCCGTGTGGAGCGAGCGGCCGGAGATGATCGGCCGCAGCACTGCCTGCGGCAGCAGATCGAGGAAGACGAACGCCACGACCAGGAACGACAGCGGCGCCCAGAACAGCCCGGTGCTGTCCTGGTACGCCAGCCAGCCGAGGTACGCCGTCGCCGGGACGTAGACGATCTTGCCGACGACCAGCGGGACGAACGTCGCGACGCCAGTCAGCAGCGCCAGCAGCGTCGGGAACGGGAGCGTCACCGCCGACGGGACGATCGCGTTGTACCCGTTGTAGACGACGACCGACAGCACCGTCACGAGCGAGACGGTGATCACGTTGCCGAAGTACACCGTCTGCAGGTCGGCGTCGACCGCCGAGACGTAGGCGTGGGGGACGCTCCCCTCGCCGCCGACCTCCTCGCGGAACCACGCGTCGATCCGGTTCCCGTCCCGCAGGAGGAAGAAGCTCATCGAGAGCGCGAGCGTGAGGTGGACCAGCCCGTTGGCGAGGACACCCAGCTGGCGGAGCCCCGTGGTCAACTGATCGCGGATCGCGCCGAGGTTGTCGAGCCTGGTGAGATACCCCCGCGGATCGCTGATCAGCTGTCGTACGGCGTCGGGCATGGACGGCCGCTCGCTTATCGCGGCGAGCAGCTCCGGGTCGAGTGCGACTGTCAGCTCTCGGAACCCCACCAGGCCGACGTACCCCAGGAGCGTCAGCCCCGGAACGACGATCGCCAGCACCGTCAGCGTCGCCGCGGCGCCGCGGTGGCCGACGACGTCCTCGATCCGTTCGGCGATGGGTCGCGCGCCGTAGTAGACGAACAGGCCGAACACGAACGTCCCCACGAAGTTGAGCGCGAACCGGCCGACGACGATCAGGAGGGCGAGACCGACCAGCCACCAGGCGAGGCGCTGCCGCTCCATCTCGCGAGGCCACTGCATGCCTCCCCCTGGCGGCGGGCAGGGACTTCGGTCTTATGCCCCCTCAACCGGCGGCGCTACTCGGCCAACTCCCCGTCGAGCCCCCACTCCTCGGCCCGCCGCTCCGCCTCCGCGCGCGCCTCCTCCTGGATCGCGGCGATGCGCTCCTCGTCCTGCAGGAACGACTCCAGCGCGCTCCCCCCGTCGCTGCCCGCGTCGTCCGGCGCGCGCTCGCGGGTGCGCTCGGCCAGCGCCGACTCGTCGGCCAACTCCTCGGCGGGCGCACCCGGCGGGACCGTGAACTCGGGCGTGTCGTGGACTTCCTCGAGCGCGTCCCCGGGGAGTTCGTACAGTTCGACCGAACAGGGGCCCGGGCCGGCCAGCGCCGCGAGCGCGCCGGTCCCACGCCGGTCCCCCTCACCCCGCCCGCAGTACGCGGCACGCGGCACGCCGTCCGCGAACGTGAGCACTCCGGGCTCGCCGTCGGCGAGCAGCGAGTCGGGCTCGATCCGGGCGTACCCCGTCAGCTTCCGGGCGAGGGCGGCGTCGAGCGCGCCCGCGACGCCGACCCGTGAGCGGACGAGCCGCCCCTCGGGGATCGCCAGTTCGCCGCCGACCGAGGGGTCGCTCATGGCGGCTCGGGGATCACCGCCGAGCGGAACCGTTCGGCGACCGCGCCCTCGTCGCCGTCCTGCAGGTCGAGTCGGTCGGCGGCGCGACGGTACGCCGCCGCGGCCGCGGAGTCAGGTGCGTACGCGAGCAGGGGCTCGCCCGCCCGCCGGGCCGCCCGCGCGGCGTCGCTCTCGGGGATCGTCGAGAGCGTCGGCCCGCCGAAGTACTGCTCGGCCTGGTCGGCGACGCGGTCGATCGCCTCGTCGTCCTGCACGCGGTTGAACAGCACGCCCGCGGTCTCGGTGCCGTAGGAGCGGGCGTACTCCTGGACTTTCAGCCCGTCCGAGAGCGAGGGGATGGTGGGCTGGAGCACGACCACCGTGCGGTCCGCGAGCACCAGCGGGAGCACCGCCGACTGGGAGCCAAGCGTCGCCGCGGAGTCGAGTAAGAGCACGTCGGTGTCGGCGGCGAGTTCGGCGACCACCTCACGGAGCCGCGTCGGGTCGGCCTCGCGGAACGCCGAGAGCGAGGTGCCACACGGGACGAGCGAGAGCCCGAACCGCTCGTACACCGCCTCGTCGACGGCCGCGTCGGCGTCGTCGAGCAGGAGGTCCTGGAGCGTGGTGTCGGCGTCCGCGAGCCCGGTGTGGAAACAGAGGTTCGCCATCCCGGTGTCGGCGTCGACGACGGTCACGTCGTGATCGTCGGCGAGCGCCATGCCCAGGGCGAGCGTGCTGGTGGTCTTCCCCACCCCGCCCTTGCCGCTCGCGACCGCCAGCGCTTCGACCATGGGGAGGTTGTGCTCGGCTCCGGGTTAAAAATTTCACCCTCCGAGCGCGTTCCGTCACAGTTCTGTTGCGTGGTGGCGGGGCGACTACAGCCCCGCCAGCACGTCGTCGGCGTCGTCGAGATACTGCTCGAGGGTCGCCTCGTCGTGGGCGGCGGACAGGTGGTGGCGCTTGTAGGGGTTCGGCGTGAAGAAGTGGCCGCGCTCGAACATCCCCTGGGCGAAGGCGCGGAACCGCTCGCCGTCGAGGCCGACGACGTCGTCGTAGGAGCGTGGCTCGCCGGTGACGCCGAACTGCGGGGCGAAGATGCTCCGGTGGCCGAGGACGCGCCCCTCGATCCCGTGGTCGTCGAGCAGATCTTCGAGCCCCTCCCGGTAGCGCTCACCCAGATCGGTGAGGTGATCGTGAACGTCGCCCCCGTCGAGGGTGTCGAGCGTCGCCCTGGCGGCCGCCAGCCCCGATGGGTGGCCCGAGTAGGTGCCGCTGACGACGACCCCCGACTCGTGGTCGCCGCCGGCCCTGGCCATGATGTCGGCACGCCCCCCGACCGCCGCGACCGGGTAGCCGTTGCCCAGCGCCTTCGCGACGCAGGTGAGATCCGGCGTCACGTCGAGTTCGGACTGCACCCCGTCCGGCGCGTGGCGGAACGCGGTGATCACCTCGTCGAAGACGAGGGGGATATCGTGAGCGTCCGTCGCCTCCCGGAGCGTCCGGAGGAACGACTCCCGCGGGTGGAGACAGCCCACCGAGTGCGGGATCGGTTCGAGGATCACCGCCGCCAGCTCGTCGGCGTGTTCGCGGATCGTCGCCGCGGCCGCGTCGGCGTCGTTGAACCGTTCGACCAGCGTCGCCTCGACGGCTTCGGGGAGCATCCCGTCGGACTCCGGGTAGCGCTCGCCGAGGCGGTCGGCGGGCGGGTACACCGAGACGTCGACGTAGTCGTGCCAGCCGTGGTAACACCCCTCAAACTTCAGCACCTTCCGGTTCCCCGTGTGGGCGCGGGCGAGCCGGATCGCGTGGTAGGTCGCCTCGGTGCCGCTGTTACAGAAGTTGACGCGCTCGACGCTGGGCAGGCGGTCGACCAGCCGCTCGGCGACGTCGACCTCCAGCGGCGTGGTGCCGGCGCCGTACAGCACCCCCCGATCGAGCTCCTCGCGGACCGCACGGTCGACCCGGTCGTCGTTGTGGCCGAGTACGACCGGCCCGAACCCGAGGTGGTAGTCGGTGTACGCCTCGTCGTCGACCGTCCGGATGGTCGCGCCCTCGGCGGCCTCGAAGGCGACGTCGCCGAGGTCGAACGCCTGCGCGCGCAGCCCCGTCTGGGCGCCGCCAGGGACGACGGCGTGGGCGTGCTCGACGACCTCGCTGGCGTCGGGTCGGCTGTTCGCCGAGGGATCCCCGGTGCTGGAGGGCGCCGGCCCGGGGGGTTCGTCACTCATCCGTTCACTCGCCCTCCGTATCGATGACGTGCTCGGTGACGTTGCCGAGGTTCATCCCGATCGCCAGCAGGACCGCGATGAGGACGATGATGAGCGTCGAGATGGCGTTCATCTTCGCCGTCGAGTTGTACTTGATCAGCCCGTACATCGTCACCGTCAGCACGTTCTCGGTGCCCTGAACCATGTACGCGCGGATGAAGTCCTCGAACGACCGGATCCACGCGAACACGGCGCCCGCCATCACTGCCGGGCGGATGATCGGGAACGTGACGTCCCAGAACGTCTCCCACTGGTCGGCCCCGAGGTCGCGGGCAGCCTCCTCGACGCTCGCGTCGAACGCGTACAGCCGCGAGGAGACGATGAGCACGACGAACGGGAGCCCGTAGAGGCTGTGGGTGAGGATGATGGTGACCAGCGAGAGCTGCATCCCCAGAACGGTGTTGAAGAACACCAGCAGCCCGAGCCCTAGGACGATACCGGGGATGATCATCGGCGTGATCAGCAGCGTCCGGTAGGCGTCCTTCAAGGGGAACTCGTAGCGGGCCAGCGCGAAACTCGCCAGCACGCCGATGACCGTCGCGATGCTCGCGGCGACGGTGGCGACGAACGCGCTGTTGAGCACGGATCTGACGATGAGACCGTCGTTCAACGCCGCCACCATGTGGCTCAGCGTGAACCCGCGGAACGGGAACACCGTCGACGCGTTCTCCGCGACCGAGAGGAAGATCATCACCGTCAGCGGCAGCCAGAGGAACACCAGCGTCAGCACGGTGACGGCGTACAGGAGTCGGGAGATGGTCCGTTCGCGCATCTCAGACCCCCCCCAGATCCTCGATGTCGATGTACCTGAAGCTCAGCCCGAACAGGATCAGGATCGTGAGCACGATGATCATGCTCGCGGCGCTCGCGTAGTCGACCTGGTACAGCGCGCCGACGCGCTGTTCGATGTACATCCCGAGCATCAGGATCTTCCCCTGGCCGAGGAACCGCGGCGTGATGAACGCCCCGAGGCTGGGGACGAACACGAACAGCGACCCGGCGATCATCCCCGGCAGCACGAGCGGGAAGATGACGTCGACGAACGTCTCGACGCGGCTGGCGCCGAGATCACGCGCCGCCTCGACCAGCGCGAAGTCGACCCCGTCGAGGCTCGCGTACAGCGACAGCAGCATGTACGGGAAGTACGCGTGCACGAGCCCCACGACGACCGCGGCCTCGCCGTAGGGGAACAGGTTGGTCGTCCCGAGGAGCCCCAGTCGTCGGAACACGGTGTTGAGGATCCCCCCGTCGCCGAACAGCAGCAGCCACGAGTACGCACGGACGATGTACATGGTGAAGAACGGCAGCAGCACGAGGAAGATCACCACCCCGAAGCTCCGTTCGAGCCGCGTCACCAGCGCGTAGGCGACGGGGAACGCCAGCGCCATGGTGATGATCGTGGTGACGACCGCGATCTTGAAGGAGAGCAGGACGATCGACGTGAACGTCCCCCCCTGGAACAGCGCGCGGTACGACTCGAGGTTCGGCTCCCAGATCACCTGAAACGTCGTCGGGTTCACGCGGGCGAAGCTCAGCGCCGTCATCAGCGCGACCGGGGCCAGCAGGAACAGCGCGAGCCACAGGAGGCTCGGCCCAGTCGTGACTGCGAGCTTCCGCTTCTCCGAGCGGAGCCGCGACATGAGCCGCTCCCGCGTCTCCCGATCGACGATAGAGAGAACGCTCATGAGTCGATCTGACTCAGGCGTCCTTGACTTCCTCCCACGCGGAGATCCAGGCCTGCTCGTCCTCCATTGGCTTGAACGGGATCAGGCTCTCCATCCGCGAGGGGTCGACCATGAACATGTTCTGCTGCTCCTCGGTGAGATGCTCCTCGATGCCGGGGACGGTAGTCGGTGCCCCCCCGGCCTCCGCCAGCTGGGCCCCGATCTCGGGGTCGAGCATGGCGTTGATGAGGTCCTGCACGGCTTCCTTGTTCTCGGACTGTTGGGAGATGATGGCCGCCTCGTACCACGCGAGGCCGCCCTCCTCGGCGACGGTCGTCCCCGCACGGGAGACGCCGTCCTGCTGGAGTTGGACGATCTCGTTGCGGCCGCTCCAGCCCGCGTACACGTTCTCCTGCTTGTACGCCTTCACCCACGAGGGGTTGCCGGCGAGGTAGCCGAACAGCAACGGCTTCTGATCGATGAGTGCCTGCTTGCACTCCTCGAGTTGGGAGTCAGACAGCGACACCGTTTCGCCCTCGAAAGCGTCATGGAACCCGAGGTGCAGTGCCGCCATCCCGAGCGCCTTGAAGTGGTTGTCGTAGACCGCGATCTTCCCCTCGTACTCGTCGTTCCACAGTGTCTCGGTCGTCTGCCGGCCGGATTCGGGCACCTGCTCCTTGTCGTAGGAGATGCCGTACCAGCCGAACCGGATCGGGACGCCGTACATCGACCCGTCGTACTGGAACTGCTGGTTCGACAGGTTCCGGAACTTCTCGTACATGTCCCCCCAGTTGCCGATCGCGTCGGTGCTGATGCTCTGGAGGAGGTCCGCCTGGTAGAACTTGTTCACCAGGTTGTTGTTCGGGAGCGCCATGTCGAACTGATCGGCCCCGCCGGCGTTCCACTTGCTGAACATCTTCGTGGAACTCGTCATGGCGGTCATGTTGATGGTCCGGCCAACTTCCTCCTCGAGTTGGTCCTGCACCTCGGTGTAGTCGTTCCAGACGATGATGTTCAGCGGGCCGCCGCCGCCGCTCCCGCCGAGCGGACCGATACAGCCAGCGGTCGCGGTGAGCCCGGCGGCACCCGCCGCCGCCAGGTAGGTCCGACGGTCGACCGTCCGACCGTCGGTGCCAGTTCGGTTGGTATGGTCACTCTTGTCGTGTGCCATCGTTTGGCGCCTTACGAATCGTCCCGAATAAAACTACTGTCTATTTGGTATACTGTCGCACGATCAACTATCCGCCCTCGGCTGTGATTCACCCGGAAGCGCGGCCCTACCACCCTTCCAGCCGAGCAGGAGTGTGTCGTGCTGACACAGCGCTAGGTTCTTAACCACGGGTCCTGCTAAGCATGGGCATGGCCGCAGACCAGGAGGCGGTGACCGAACCGGACGGATCCCCTGGCGAGGCGCTTGTCGAACTCGACGGGGTTCGAAAGGAGTACGGCGACCTCACGGCCGTCGACGGTCTCGACTTCGATATCCGCCGGGGCGAGTTCTTCTCGCTCGTCGGACCGTCCGGCTGTGGGAAGACCACGACGCTGCGGATGATCAGCGGGTTCGAGACGCCGACCGAGGGGACCGTCTACATCGACGATACGGACGTCTCCGGCGTTCCCCCGAACGCCCGCGACACCAACCTCGTGTTCCAGCACCTGGCGCTGTTCCCGCATATGACCGTCGCCGAGAACGTCGGCTACGGGCTGAACAAGGCCGGCGTCGAGGGGTCGACGAAGGACGAGCGCATCTCGGAGTACCTCGAACTGGTCGACCTCGGGGGGTTCGAGGAGCGCAACCCGACGGAGCTGTCCGGTGGCCAGCAGCAGCGTGTCGCGCTGGCACGGGCGCTGGTCAACGAGCCGTCGATGCTGCTGCTGGACGAGCCGCTGGCCAGCCTCGACCGGAAGCTCCGCAAACAGATGCAGGTCGAACTCCGGACGATCCACGAGAAGACCCAGGGATCGTTCTTCTACGTGACGCACAACCAGGAGGTCGCGATGACGCTGAGCGACCGCATCGCGGTGATGAAGGACGGCCACATCGAGCAGATCGGCGCGCCCGAGGAGATCTACCGAAAGCCCGCGACCGAGTTCGTCGCGGACTTCATCGGGGACACCAACCTGTTCGACGGGGAGACGGTCGAGCGGGACGGCGAAACCGTCGTCCAGGTCGGCGGCAGCGATGGGTTCACGGTCCCCGCTGCCGGGAAGTCCGGCGACGTGACCGTCTCGGTCCGGCCGGAGGATTTCGACTTCACAGACGGCGTCGGCGACATCGACGGCAAGGTCGTCGAGCGGTACTTCCAGGGGGACCAGACCAACTACCTCGTCGATCCCGACGGCGATCTCGACGACGTCCAGGTCGTCGTTCAGGGGCGTGAGGGCGGCGTCGAACGCGGCGAACGCGTCTCGGTACGCGTCGTCGAGGGGACCCCCTCCGTGTTCTGAGTACCGGCCACCCTGCGGGCGGCGGTAGCGTTTTTGTTGGCTGTACGCAACATCGTCGCTATGGACGGTCGACATCGCGCCCACGTTGGGGGTGTCACCCCGGCAAACGGACGAGGCACAGCGCCGGCACGGTGGGTCGCCGACGGTGCTGTCGACTCGCGCCGGTGTGTGTGCCGCCCGTGCGCGTCGGATCCGCCCGCCAGCGCTCGGGAGGGAGCCTGAGAGCGGCCCATGGCGGCGATCCCCGAACGGGCGTTCCGTGCGCTACTTGCCGACTGCTCGCGGTCGACGTTCACCGCCTTCGTCGCGGATCTCTGGCGGGCCCAGGGAAACGAGGTCCAGCGGGACGGCGACCGCCTGATCGTCGGCGACGAGGTGCTGCTCCCGGTCGAGGACCGCGGGACGGCGCCGCCCGACGACGGCCGTCTCGTGGTTGCAGCGTCGGTGGGATCCGACGCCGACGCTATCGGGGCCGGTGCGCTCCACGAGATGCTCCTCTACGGTCTCGACCGCGATCGTGCGGCAGCCCTCTTCGAGGATCACTTCGGCCGACCGATCGACGACGACTGGTCCGATCTGATCGAGGACTCGCAGTCCGGGAACGCCGGGACGAGTGCCGACGACGAACTGGCGTCCGCCGAGGAGATGTCGACTGGGGAGCCAGCCGCCGTCGACGAATCGGGGACTGACGAGGAGGCGTCGGCCGAGGGAGCCGATCCGGAGACGAATGACGACGCCGAGGACGAGCCGCCGCCGGTGATCCCCGCGTCGGTCCGATCGCTGGTCCGCTCGCTCGGCGAAACGGTTCCACGTGATCGCGAGGGTATCACGGCGATGGCCCGGGACTGGCGCGTGGTTGCTGCCGTGGTCCTCGTCCTCGTCGTGTCGGCGGGCGGATGGTGGGGGCTGTTCGTCCACGAGCCAGCGCCCCAGACCCCCAGCGAACTCCCGTTCGAGGCGGCGGACACGACGTTCCCGGTCGACGACTCCTACCGCGTCGTCGCCCGCCTGCACACGACCGTCGACGGGGAGACGTACTCGATCACGGGCACCCGGACGTTCGTGCCCGGCGACCCGTCCGTGACGCTCATCCGGTGGAGCTACGGCGGCCCGGACGGCCGGACCACGATCGTCCGCTACGAGCGCAACGGGAGCTTCACCCGCCAGACCTGGATGAACGCCGCCGACTACCGGAGCTTCCGGGACGCCTACCGGGACAGCGAGGAGTTCGTCCGCGCGGTCGACGCCACGCGGACGGTGTACACCGCCGACCGGGACGGCGTGAATGCCGGCACTGTCTTCGGCACCGACGTCCCGCTGTCGATGCTCGCACAGGTGCCGTACGAGCGGCGCGGCACGACCCGCTTCGACGGTCGGGAGGTGGTCCGCTACGCCGCCGAGCCGGGCTGGGTGACACGCGCGTACGGCCTGCTCGGTGATCGACGGGCGACGTGGGTCCGCACGACGAACGGGGAGGTGCTCGTCGCCCCCGACGACGGTCGCGTGCTGCACGCCGACGTCGAGGCGACGGTCGTGGACGCCGAGACGTGGTGGGACGCGCTGACGGGGCCGGGAAGCGGGATGACGGTCCGATACCGCGTCGAGTCGGATGTCGAGCGGCCGGAAGCGCCGCCGTGGGTCGAGGAGATCGACACGCGGGGGAATCGGACACGGCGGTGATGAGTAAAATAACGGACCCACTCATCGAAACTATAAAATGTACTGGTTCATATGTGTCTCTTGTCAGCGGTTTCCACGCTGACACGGATAAGCGGTCAGCGAATCCGCTCCCCCTGAAAGCCGCTGCAGAGTGGATGTCCATTCACTTTTACAGGCTGTCGAGGCGAATGCCACGGGGCTTGACCCCGTGGATGAAGCCGACAACTCGTCAACCAAACCACTAAGTCGAAACACACCGATAATCGAGGTACAGCGATGTGGTACGACTACCGCTTCCGCGCCTACCCTGACCGAACAGGTGTGGCTGCGGAAGTGGAACGCCACATCGACATCCACCGCCAAGCCTACAACCACACCCGCCACGAATACAACGCCCTCAACACCGACGAGGACAACATCGGCTCGGCGTACCAACACCAGAAACGCCTCACCGAGTGGAAAACGGAGTGGCCCGTCTTCAAAGAAGTCCACTCGAAGGCGTTGCAGAAAACCGTCGAACGGTTCTACGACAACCTCTCCACCCTCAAAGAGAAGAAGCAGAACGGACACAAGGTTGGGTGGATCAAGTGGAAGGCACCGCGAGAGTACCAGAGCATGACGTACTCGCAGTCCGGCTTCGAACTCAAAAACACGAGTGGCCGACATGCGACCCTCTGGCTCTCCAAAATCGGTGACATCCCCATCCGCTACCACCGAGAAATCCCCAGCAACGCCACCATCAAAGAGGTCACTCTGAAGAAGGAGATGACTGGTGAGTGGTACGTCACGTTCGGCCTCGAAGTCGAAGACGCCATGCTCCCCGAGAAATCCGACGTAGATGACTTGGATGCCGAGGATTGCGTTGGCATCGATCTCGGTATCCAGAACTACATCTACACGAGCGATGGCGACAGCGTGGACTGGCTCGACCTCTCTGACGAGTACGACCGCCTGCGTCGGGAACAGCGCAATCTCTCCCGGAAAGAACACGGGAGCAACAACTGGGAGGAACAACGGCGTGAGGTTGCCACGGTCAAGCGAAGGATCAAGCGGAAGGTTGAGGATTTCCAGCACAAACTCACGACGTGGCTCGTCAAAGAGTATGACGCCGTGTTCGTGGAGGATTTGAACGTCTCTGGTATGCTTCAACAGCGCGGGAATGCGCGGAACAAGCAGGATGCTGCGTGGCGCGGATTCATCGAGATGCTGGAATACAAAGGCGACCTGTACGGCACGCACGTCGTCCAAGTGAACCCGCGTGGCACGACGAAAGAGTGCGCCGAGTGTGGTGTTGAGACGGAGAAGCCGTTGTGGGTGCGGGAACACAGTTGCCCGAGTTGTGGGTTCGAGGCGGATAGGGACGCAAATGCGTCGCTGAATGTTCTTGCTCGCGGTCTTCAGGAGTTAGGTCTGGGACAGGCCGAAGTGACGCCCGTGGAGACTGCGACCGCTGTGGAAACCGACGGAGGGCAGTCTCCGTCGGTTCCTGCAAGTCGCGTCGTTGAATCGGGAAGCCTCGGGGCTTGACCCCGAGGCGGTTCACCGTGGCAGCGGCTTTCTCTCCCCTCTCGTTGGCATAATCGGTCCCATCTGTCGCTGATTCAGGCGACGCCGACGCCGCCCGGGCGCACGGTGACGTACACACGCATCTCGATGTCTTCGGGGCACGCTTGCTCGATCTGCTCGACGATATCGAGTGACTCGTACTCCTCGACGGTGTAGTCCGGGTCACGGAGACAGACGGCTGCCGTGCCGTCGGCCGCAGCGTCGACGATGCTGTCCGTGCGACGCTGGACCTTCACTTTGAGTTCTTCACGGGGACCCATATTCGAGACATGTTGTTTCCAAAACCAATAGTGTTTTCGAAGAATTCGCGTGTGAACGTGCCTCAGCGGACTCGAACGCGTTCGGACTCCTCGATAAGCTTGCCCGGCGTGCGCAACGCTATCCCAAATGCGGTACGGGAGGCCTCGCCGTTCACGGCGAGGAGGATGCCATCGATTGCCTAGCTGAATCGGTAACAGGTGATCTCGCTGGCGCCGCAGTTGGGACATGCCTCCGTGTCCGCTGCGAGCGTTTCGCCGCAGCGTCGACATTCCCACACCGTTGTGGGCTCGTCGTCGACGACCTCGCTGAGGCGGTCGAGGAGACGCACTGGTTAGGAATTTGTCTCCTCCATATTAACTCCAGCCATCTAAATGGTTACTACTTCAATAATTCATTGGGGAATGTGTTCTTTGTTCTGACACCCTTCTGCAATCGAAACCCACATCCGAATATTCGAACCGCGAATCGATAGACAGGAACCGATTCTTTGCGGTTCGCAGCCCATCACTTTGTGGAGCTTTGAGGAGTCGGCCATCGTATCGTGAACGTAATGCTTTGAGGGGATTCTCGATGTCCGTCGGGTCGGCGTCGGTTCCGAACTCGTCTTCCTACTGGACCCGAGTACGAGAAGCCGAGTCTCAGAAAATACTCTAAAGTATCAAACTCTGAAGTACGATTCTCCAAAGTATTCGGTGCTGCAAGCGATGTTCGATCACGAACTCGACGGTTCAGCCGCGACGTTCGTCCTCGTCGGATCGTCGATCAGCATGATGGAAGAGGCTGCATTACTCGGCAATAGTGAGGTACCCGTTCTGGAGTGCGGGGTGCTCAGCGAACTCCGAGAGCAGTAGATACAGTGCAACGACCTAGGCATCATCGTTCACCCGTTATTTCGTAACACTCATTATTTATTGACTGTCAATGGATACATTATAGGTGTCTCCGTAATGCCGGATAAACCATCGGACTCTCTCGCCCTCTCGGAGGAACAGAAACTCGTCACTTTTGAAAGACACGACGATGCATTATTTGAGGATGATTTACTATCGGCGTTTAAGCAAGCTGATCAGAACTTGGCGGACCAAGATGGCCCGATGAGGAAGTTCATTGACTTCTCTGCAGTTTCGAACTTAACGTGGGAGAATCCACAGCTGGAAGTGCGAACAAAAGTATGGGGATACCCACTGCGTATCACATCCGACTATATCATAATCTACTCGGCTGAGTAGTCGCTGTCTGTCGCTGGTTCATCCGGTTTGTAGTCGTCCGGGCCAGCGCCATTCCGTCCACCGAGGAAGAGGATGGCGTCGAGGTCACCACGCGTGAACCGCGCCTCGTACGACCAGTAAAGCCCGTCTTCGACCTCGTCGGATGTCCCGTGAAACTCGAACGAGCCGTGCATATTGTGGTCGAGCCAGAACGCTTCGTCGACGGTCTGCTCGTCTGGGGCGGCGACGCCGATCCCTCGCTCGAGGAGGTCGTGGGCGTCCGCATCCTCGCAGAACGAGACGTACGCTTCCCAGGAGTCGAACCCCTGCTCGGTGGCCTCCTCCTGTTTCTCCTCGGTAGTTTTCTCGCGGTACTCTCGTTCGCGACGCAGTAACCGACCTGTCGACGTGAGTTTGTACTGCTGCATCGCCGGGCGGCCGATCTGTTTTGTCTGCCACTCGATCTCGGTCGGACTCCGGGTGCCGGGGAACTTCGGGAGTTCGACGCCGTCTTCCACGAGCAGGTCGTCGTATAGCCCCATCGGTGACGTCGCTTCGGCCGTCGACGGCAAAAACGTCCCCCACGACAGTAGTTAGTGGTCAGCGCGCCTGTTGATCGTCGATGAACGAAAGTTGGGGTGTCGACTTCCCCACCCCACCATGTCGAGTGTTCGTCGGGCTAGCAGAGTGGTCATCTTGCCACCTCGACGTCGGCTTCTCGGCCTCTCACACCCCACCGTGTCGAGTGCTCCGTCGACAAAGTCGATGTCAAGTGGTGACTCTCTGTCGAGGATTATCGCTTCTTCCCAGTTGCGGCCTCGGATTTGCTGGTCTTTGGTCAACTACCCCACCTTACTCGCTCGCGCTAACGCGCTCGCTTCGTTGACGGTGGGGCTTGTCCGTGGACTCGGCCTCTGACGCGTCTGCGTACGGGGTGTATCCCCGAGTTGGCGTCACTGTCCCGGACTTCAGGGCGTATTGACTGACGCCCCTCCCACGCGAGGACTGTTGCTCGCGTCGGAGATACACATCTGCCACGTTCTTGGCAGCGTTGTAGTCGGCGTGATTCTGATTCCCGCACTGCTGGCACTCGAACATATCGCGTGACGGGCGATTATTGTCGTGGATATATCCACACTCTGCACACCGCTTACTCGTGTTCTTCGGATTCGTCGTCTCCACGAACAACCCTCTGGCTTCGGCCTTGTACTCGACGTACTCGTACAAGCGATCGAACGCCCATTCGGAGTGCCACGCAGCTTCGGGCAGTCGCTCACGAATGCCGCCCAACTCCTCGAACACGATACCGTCACAGTCGTAGTGGAGAGCTTCTTCGACGATGCCGTTGGCCACGCTGTGTAGAACGTGTTTCACGTACTCGTCTTCTCGTCCGCTCACGGTTTCGAGTGTGCGGTGTGCGTTCCGCGTGCCACGCTCTTGGAGGTCGCCACGCACGCGCTCGAACTCTCGTCGCTTGTGGTTGAGTTCACCAGCCGAGAAAAAGCGGGCTGTGCTGGTGACGGCGATTTCGTTGACGCCGAGGTCAACGCCGAGAACCGTTCCGTTCTCGGTCGCTTCGTCGGTAGTCTTGGGCTTGCGGAAGCCGAGGTGCAAATACCAGTCTCCGTCTCGATAGTGGAGCGTGGATTCCGTGGGTTCCCACTCCTCGCTGTCGAGGTACTGGTGCTGGTAGCCCTCCTCGTCGTCAGGCAGTACGAGGTCGGCTCGAACGCGAGCGTGGTTGCCGTACGTGGTGAGCGATACTTGTTCTTTCTCGGGGAAGACGGTCATCGTCCGACTGTCGTAGGTAACGGTCGGACTCGTGTACGTTGGTTTGCTGGCTTTCTTCCCGTCTTGACGACGGGAGATACAGGATTTGATGTTCTCGGCTGCTTGGTGGCACGCGAGGATGGCGTGCTGGCTGCCGAGACTCGTGTTCTCTCGTACGTCGTCGTACGCGAGTTGCTGCACGTCGGACTTGGAGTGACACCGTTCCCATGCTTTGTCCACGGCAATTTGGCATCCCTGTTTCCACTCCTCGATGGTATCTCGGAGGAGTAACTCGTCGGTGGGGGATACGGCCAGCCGTGTGATGGCGGTTCGGCGGTGATAGTCGTCGTCCGACACTATATTCAATGTAGTACTGAAGTCAGTTAATAGAAAGGGTTGTCGCTCCTCCCCTCTCTACTGCGCTACTCGTTCGCTCCGCTCACTGCGTTGCTCCTTGAGGAAGGGGACTCCGCCTCGACAGAAGTTGAATATCTCTTGAGGAACACTCGACACGGTGGGGTGGGCGGAAGAGATCACCGTCCAACAACTCTAGTCCCGGGCCTCGACGACGGCGTCGCCGCACTCGACACAGACGTACGCGCCGTCGATGGTTTCTGCAGCGGGGGCGTTGCACGGGATGCACTTCACGCGCGAAGATTGGACGGATCGTGGGTAGCGACTCATCGGGAGTCAGTCCTCCGCGACTGTCGAGTCCGTGTACGGCTCGCAGACACGCTTGACACCTTCCTCGAAGTCGATTTCGGGTTCCCAGCCCGTGGCGTCGTGGAGCTTCGAGTAGTCGGCCATCGTGTCGTGGACGTCCACTTCGAGGGGGTTCTCGATGTACGTCGGGTCGACGTCGATGTCGTCGTCGTCCACCTCGTGGGTGATCGGCACATCGTCGTCAGGTATTTATAACTCGTTGCGCAAAATCAGATAGTGTCCGAGATGGCGGGACAAGAGATAACGATCTGTATCGATGCGTATCCGGAGGCGGACTCTCCCGTCTTTCGTATCGAGGCAGCGGACGATATCCTCCGATTGTTGGCTGACGCCCATGAAGCGGAGTTCACCATCCCGGAGCTCGTTGACGCGACTGGCGCCAGCCGGTCGACCGTATGGCGGGCAGTCGACCTCCTCGACTCGATTGGCGCGATTCGCGTTCGAGAGACGCCCCAACGGAACTACGTCGCCATCAACCCGGACCGACTCAACAAAGACGACCCCGTGCTCGCTATCGATCAATCGGCGTTTCACGACCCGATCCGCGCGTTCGTGAAACGCGTACGGACGGCGATCGCCGACGCTGACGCCGACGATGTCGGTCCGGTCGCCGGGATCGTCGTCTTCGGAAGCGTCGCTCGTGGCGAGGCTGATCGCCGGAGCGATATCGACCTGTTCGTCGTCGTCGAGGGTGATCGAACGACGGCTCGGCGTGTCGTCACTGACGTCGTTGCCGATCTCCAGTCCCAGCGCTTCGACGGTGAGCGCTTCGAGTTCGAACCGTACGTCGAATCCGTCGAGAGCGCACGCAGGGCTGGGTCGAAGCTCGACGAGATCTTCGAAGAAGGGGTGACGGTGTACGGTACGGAGACACTCCAGTCGCTCCGGAAGGCGGTGATCACCGATGAGTAGCAACCAGATTGAGCACCTCATCGACGAGGTGCAAGCGGCGTTCGATCGCCGACCGACCGAAATCGAACCCGGGCTCGACGTGGCGGATGGCGCATTGCTGCAACTGCGGACGGCCTGTCGACTCCTCGCTGGGGCTGACTCGCGTCGCGAGTACAACTCCGGATACCGAGACGGCAACGGATCTAACGCTGAAGGACGATTCTGAAACGTGTCAGCCCGGGCGTCGATGACGGCGTCGCCGCACTCGACAGAGACGTAGACTCGTCGACTGTTTCGGTTGCGGGGGCGTTGCACTGGACACTCTTTGCGCGTGAGGTCCGGATGGAACGTGGGTAGCGGCTCATGAGGGTAGTCAGCTCTCTGCAACGGTGGCGTTCCTTGTACGGTTCGTTGACGCGGGCGACGTCTTCCGCGAAGTCGATCTGGGACTCCCAGTCAGCGGCCTCATGGAGTTTCGAGTAGTCCGCTATCGTATCGTGGCCGTCCACCTCCAGCAGGTTCTCAATGGACGCCGCATCAACGTCGATACTGCTCGTCTTTCGCGATGCTGCTCTCTACCGAGCAGTCACCTACCACAGATCGTCTCCGGTCCGGAAACACACGCAGCAAGCCGAATGTAGCCAGGCAGCGAGCGGTGGGTACGACTGACGAGTGCCCAGTTCGGTGGATACAGCCCTGCTGGCTGCCCACTTGTGCGGCGCACCACGCGTCGGCGGCGGCCGGAGTGATCCGCGCCCACAGCTGTCCGCGAGTGCGGACACACCGTATGCGCCTGCCGGGTGCCGAGGCGTGCCTCGCTGCTCACAGCTCCCCCTCGTGTGCCGACGCACCACGCGACAGGGACCTAGTCACCGACTGACTCGCTCCCTCCGGCAGTCCCACAGACGGAAGCGACGCTCGCGGGACCGGTCGAGACACCCACACTCGGAGCACGCAGCAACTACACACCCACGCCGGCTGGCGAATCGTCGTCGATGAGGCGGCGGGCGACAGGCGCCGCATGCCCATGCGCCGCCCGGTGGTGCGTTGCTCGCTGGCCCCACCTAGCTCACCGTCCCCCCGGCAGCTTGCTCCGGCTGCGGGCTGCACACCCAGGGGCTGCCGGTCCCGAGGCGTCGACGCCCGGCCCCAGGGACGCGGCCGTCGTCGCACTGCCAGCGAGGCCGCTCGCACGCAGCCGTGCTCGGCGACACAGCGGCCCCTCAGGGGCGCCCCCGGCTGCATCGACCCCATGCGACCACGTCGCGATGGTGGTCGCCGATCGCGATCAGCCCCGTCTCAGCGAGTGCCCCGTCGTCGGCCGCCGTCGCGAGTGCCCGGCGGCGACAGTTGCGCCCACATCCCTCGCCCCACCACGCACGTCAGGGGGTGGACTGGCGACAGCCGCCCAGGTCCCTTGCCCGCCGTGGCGATGTGTGCTTGCGGACGGCCCGTGCTCTGTAGTTCGGCAGTGCGTCGTGGCGATCGGGTCCGCGACGGACCGGTCCCGACTGCGTTACCCGGGCCCGTCGGCATCGAGCAGCGTGTCGCGCGCGTACTCGAAGGGGAGCACCTCCGTCAAGCCGGGCGTGTCGAGCCGGTACTCCCGGGGCGCCATGTTCTCACTGTACGTTCGCGGCACCCGCGACTCCCCATCCGGCGGGTCGTTGAGCGCCCGGAGCACCTCGTGCCCGTCACCGCGAGTCTTCACCAACCACCATGCAGCCTCCGGGTCACAGGCCGCCATCTTGTCGAAATCCTTCGGAATCGCTTCCCCCCGATCGTTGTTGATGCGTTCGGCCTCGAGCGCCGCCACGACGGCATCATCGGCGTCCAAGACGGCGGCGTCCAGCCGCCCGTCGTCGACGCCGTAGTAGCGTTCGACACGCGTCCCCGGCTGGTCGTCGGGTTCGACGAACTCCTCCGCGAGCAGGCGGGCGCCGACGGCGACCATCGCGACATGGAGACTCGACTCCGAGAGATCGCCCGTCCCGTCGCCGTAGGCGATCCCCTCCCGGTGGCCGACGCCGATCGCGTCCCGGCCGTCGGGCGTCACCGTGTACAGCTTGTGCGGGCGGCGACAATCCACGCGCAGGAGCCCGTCATCCAGCAGCTCCTGCACCCCGTCCGTGTCGATCCCGACATATGCCTCCAGATTGGTCATGGAGTCCCAGACGATGTCGTACTCCAGCTGGGCGTCGAACCGCTGCTGGTGGGCCATGTAGACGGCCGCGAGCAGGCGCAACTGCGCGTCACTGTACGGGCTGGCGGCACGCTCCCCGCTCGTGAGCTGGAGATCGAGCGAGCAGATGGGAATGGCCGCTCGATCGACGGCGTCGAGCGAGTGGTGACACGCGATCGCCCGGCGCATTCCCTCCGGCGTGGCCGCGTAGCGGGTCTCGCACGTGTCACAGACGAGCGGATACGGTGGCTCGTCGATGTACGAGAGACAGTCGGGGAACCGCTCCGTATGCGGGATCGTGGCCGTCGCCGCTGCGAGCCCGGCGACCGACCCCTCGATCGGCCCGTCGAGGGCCGCAGGATCCGCACTCCCGCTGGCCGTGCGGCCTACAGGGACGCCCACCGCCTCCCGGGTCCGGCTTTTGGCGTCGTCGAACGCCTCCCTGAACGCCGCCTCACGAGCGCCGGTGAGCGGGCTGTCACTCTCTGGGTGACCAGCAGGCAGCGACGGTGACGTCACCGTGAAGGGCCGGGGCTGGCGGTCGGCGAACGGGGCGGCAGGGCGGACGAGCCACTCCCCGCGCTGGAGGTCGCGAAGGCGGTCCGCGACCGCATCCGCGTCGGCATCACTCGTCGCCAGGCGCTCGGCCAGCCGGCGGTCGACGCCGACGGGGCCCGTGATGATGGTGCCGACGTCGTTGAGGAGTTCGGCGTACACTCGCTGGTGGGTATCCCGGAGCTGTTCGGGGAACTGCATCGCGAGCGTGAGCGCGAGGTCGAACGCCCGGCCCTGTGAGAGCAGCGTGTCGAGGATGCCCGTCGTCGCCAGCTCTGCCGCCTCCTCGATGTAGCAGTTGACGAGCGGGTGATCGGTCGCCGTCCCGAGGGCCTGCCGGCGCTGGAGGGCGCGCCAGAGCTGGGAGAGGATCGCGATCGCCAGCAACGTCCGCGAGCGGTCGCCGTAGCCCCGCAGGTCGACCACGATGACGCAGTCCTCGTCGAGGGCGGCGCGGAGATCGAACGTCGCCGTGTCGTGCTGGGCCTCGAACAGCGGGGCGAGGCGGGTGTCGTTCGTGGCGACACCGATCCGCCGGGTGACGGCGCTCATGATGCTGTCGAACGTCGTGGGGGCGTTCGCGGCCGTACTCGCGAGCTTCTGGTGGAGCGCGCCGTCGGACACGGGCGGCGGGTTCCCGGTCTCGTGGAACTGCGCGGCGGCCGCCAGCAGCTCCTGTTGGCTGATGCTGTCGGCGCCGTGGACCGGGTCGAACAGCGCGCGGACGAGCTGCTGGATCACCTCGACGGCCGCCTCCGCGCTGTAGAACTGCTCGGGGCCCATCGCCGCCGCCAGCAGGTCGATGTAGTGTTCGGCGACCGTATTGACGGCCCACTCCCGGTCCAGCCCCGCGTCGAGTAGCGGCTCGATCGTGAGAAACGGCAGCGCGGGCAGGTACTCGGTACAGTCGAAGTAGTAGAGATCGTCGAGGTCGCCCTCCCGGGCGAACTGGGCGCGAGCGTACTCGGCGGGGGCGTCGTCACCTTTCGCGTCGATGTAGATCGTCGCGCCGTCGGTCGCCCCGTGGTTCGTGAGGTGCATCGTCTGGCCGACCGCGGTCTTGCCGGCGCCGGTCGCCCCGAACAGTGCGGTATGCAGTGGCTGGATCGACGGCGGCAGCGACAGGGTCGCGTCGAGCGGTTCCCGGTCGGCCGTTTTCGGGTGGCCGACCGTCATCCCCGGCTGGTCGAGATAGCGGTCAAGGACCGTTCGCGGCGGGAGTTCGATCCCTGTGCGGTCGGTCGGCGTCGGCTCGAGCGCCCGGCTCGCCGCGGGGCTCAGCGCCGGCCCGTTCGTGATGCAGAACGCCGCGACGGCGCCCGGATCGGCGACGATGGCCGGGCTCGCGTTCGTCGTGCCCGGGATGACGTGGGCGTAGCGTGTCGGCGACTGGTGCGTCCTGCGCTCGCAGAGGGCTGTGAACTGGTCGTGGGCCGCGTCGGCCCCGTACGCGTACTGGGTCGGGGCGAGCCGATAGTGGTCACCACGGATGGCCTCGAACCCTGTCGCCACCGACTGGATCGTGCTGGTGGCACTATCGGCATCAGTCCCGAGGGCGACCGCCCGGGCGTTGACGGTGAACGATCGGCGGGCGTCGACGGTTTCGAGCGCCTCGATCCGCCGCCGGTTCGCTGGGGCGATCGACGTGTCCGTTGTGGCGTCGTCGGCCGCGTTGGTCGCCGTGTCCGTGTCGGCAGCGCCCGACGACCCGATGAGTGACTGCAGCAGGGCGTTGCGCCGCAGGTCGCTGTTGAGTTCGAGATCGATGCTGCGATCCTGCTTGGTCGCGTGCCAGTCCGGTCGCGGCGTCACGAGGAGTTGGACGAGCGCAGGCGCATCGCTGGTCGCCAGCGCGTCGAGGAGACTTGCGAGCGGCCAGTTGCCGGCCGGCGTCGCCTCGTCTGTCTGTGGCGCGTCGTCGACGGCGAACGCCGGAAGCGAGGGGAGCGGACACTGCCAGTCGGCCGGGCGGTCGCCGACCCCTTCCCACTGGACGGCGGCGACGTCCCGTTCCGGGGCCTCGGTGTCAGCATCGGGATCGGGCGTCGACGGCGCATCGAGGGCAGCGCGATACGTCGTGTCGGTCTCGACGAGATCGACCGAGTCCGGGAGGATCTGGCGAAGCGTCCGTTTGAGCGGGCCGAGTGAGCCGTCACACCCGACGTACCAGTCGATGTGGCGCTCGCCCGTACTGTCGGCCGTGCCGGTGGCTGCGAACAGCCACTCGTACGTCGGCGGGGCGTCGCCGTCCCCGCCCGTCGATCGGTGCAGGTGGGCGATCGCCTGTGGCACCTGTTCGGCGCGAAGCGGGGCATCGCTCGGCTGGATGTGGAGGTACGACCGTTCGGTGGTGAAGTCATCCGGGACCATACGTTCGTGTTGCCGGACGCGCAGCTCGGCGTCCGATTCGGCGGCTAATTACGGCCGACCCGCCGTATATTCTTTCCCGCACTCAGTTCGCAGCTACTCTACCCGACCAGTGAGGCGATCGGCACGCGGCGGTTTTTCGGCCCCGAGAGGGGTGCGGGGCGCGCCGACGTGGCGCGACCTCGTACAGGTGAGCCCAATGCCCACGAGCAACATCTACGATCGCGGGTTCGACGAGGACGTCCAGCGTGGTGTAACCAAGCCGTGTCCCGAATGCGGTGGGGAGGTGCGGACGAACACGGCCGAGACCGTCTGCGAGGACTGCGGGTTGATCATCAACGACCAAGCGATCGATCACGGCCCGGAGTGGCACGTCGACGAGGAGGACGAGCAACGGCGGACTGGCGCGCCGCTGACCGCTGCCCGGCACGATCGCGGCCTCTCGACACGGATCGGCTCGGACCAGGACGCAGCCGGGCGCGACCTCGCTCCCGAGAAACGCCGCCGCCTCGCCCGATTGCGCCGCGAGCACGCCCGCGGCCGGTGGCAGTCGACACAGGACCGAAACCTCGGCCACGGCCTCACGGAGATCCGGCGGATCGCGAGCGCGCTTGGTCTCCCTGATTCCGTGCGTGATCAGGCGTGTCAGCTGTTCCGGACGGCGCAGACCGACGGACTGCTACCAGGGCGCTCGATCGAGGCGATGGCGGCGGCGAGCGTGTTCGCGGTCTGTCGCTGTAACGGGCACTCGCGGCTCATCGCCGACGTGGCGCCGGTCGCCCAAGTCGCGCAGTCACGCGTCGAGAACGCCTACAAGGTACTCAACGAGGCACTCGGGTTGCCCACGTCGCCGATGGCGCCGCCGCAGTTCGTGCCACGGCTGGCGTCGGACCTCGGGTGTACCGACGCCGTGCAGCACGACGCGATACGGCTGGCTGAGCAGGCCGTCGACGCCGGCGTCACGACCGGTGTGCATCCCGCGGGCTTCGCGGCTGCCTGCCTGTACATGGCGGCCTGTGCCCACGACGCACCGTTGACCCAAGCCGATGCGGCAGCGGCGGCCGACGTGACGATGGAGACCGTCCGAAACCATCGCGATCGGCTGCTCTCCATCGTAGAATAGATAGTTCGAACAAGTGCAACTCGCCCAGGACCGCGACGTCGACGGCGGCGACATGGCGGACGTCGACGAAGGGACGGCCCAGAACCTGGTCAGCGAGCCATTGAGTCTACGACTGCATTGCTGGCCACCTCTCGACGGAAGCGCGGACACGGTACCACCCCCTTGTTGACGGGGATTATTAAATCGAGACGGGTTTTTTGCCCCCACGAACCGCCGTTTCACGGCCATGAAACAGATTCGTTATCAACGTCTGGTCGGCCGGCCGCGACGCCGACGGGGAGGGCGAGTGATGCAGCAGACCCTCGTTGGCTGCGCGTTCTGCGACGCCCCGCCCGGTACCGAGACTGGCGAGGCGCACACTTGGAGACAGGACGAACGGGTCACCCACCCGATCTGTGTCGACTGCGCGATTCAGACGGAACCGGATCCCGACGAGCGCGATCACGTCGCCTGTGACGGCTGTGGACTGGTCGTCGACACGCTCGCGGCGCTCACCCGGTTCCG
Organism: Halolamina sp. CBA1230; assembly: GCF_002025255.2. Classification (GTDB taxonomy): domain Archaea; phylum Halobacteriota; class Halobacteria; order Halobacteriales; family Haloferacaceae; genus Halolamina. The sequence goes on along the minus strand of NZ_CP054587.1, from coordinate 1,750,901 downwards.
GGTCGAACTCGGGCACCTGGAAGGCCCGATACAGCTGTGTGCCCGCTGTAGTCCAGGTGGGCTCGCGACGTACTGGACGCGCGACCTCGAAGCGCATCTCGTGTCCGACTGATGCCCGGCTGAGCGTAGCTCACGTTGTACACATGAGAAGGGCTAAGTGGGATAGCTCACAACGCACACATAATGAGTAGCGATAAGAAACGCGTCCAGTTCCGGGCGCCACACCGGCTTATTGACCGGACCGACGCCCTAGCAGAGGTACTCGGCGAAGACCGGACGAACATCCTTGTGACCGCGCTCCGGGAGTATCTACAGGAGGCCACGCACGACGATGCGCTAACCCAGGAAATCGCCGCCGCCTACTACGACGACGAGATCTCCTTCGAGCAACTCAAAGCGCTCGTCGGCGCCGAGGAAGCGGCAAACCTCCGCGTGTTGAAACAGCAGTTGGACGAGGACTTCATCGACGAGGTCGCCGACGCATAGATGCCGCAGCTTATCGCAGACGCCTCCGCCCTCGTGAGTCTGGGGAGCGTTACTGACGACGATCCCGATCCACTCGCACTTTGTCTCTCCCGGTACGAGGTCGTCGTCCCAACAGCGGTCATCGATGAACTCCAGGAGATCGCCTCCTACGAGGATGTCCACGGGCACGCCGCGTCCGCCGTCCTCGACCAAGCGGAGTCATTCACGACACAGTCGGTCGACCTCGATGCCGAGTTTCCGCTCGATGACGGTGAGAACGCGGCGGTCACGCTCGCGAACGATCTCAATGCTGCGCTCTTCCTCTGTGACGAATTCACCCAACTTGGCTTGATCCACGCCTCACTCGCTGATACCCGACTCGTCACGACACCAACGCTGCTCTCGGTTCTCGTTCGAGCTGAGCACCTATCAGCTGCTGAAGCGCGGTTGCTCCTCGATGCGATCAGTGACGTCCGTAGCTGGGACGCGAACGGTTACGTGCAGCGAGCTCGCTCATTGCTCACGGAGCCCTGACACCGTGGAGAATTCTTTGAAGTGAACAGGAATGGCCGATAACGACGCTCTCTACGACGTTCGTGAACGAACGAAGAATCCTGAACACGCATCAGTTGATGACGTGGTCGAACTCGTCCTCGAACGTGCACAGCATCCCCGGACGGATCACCACGACGGGCACCTCGACGTACTGATGGCGACTGTCGTCGACAGGTACGGTACCGCCCCTATCCGGACCGTCATTCACCGCGTCCTTGTCGACGCCATGCCCTTCCGGACCGCCACCCAGGACCTCGAGGTACGCAACGTCGACGGTGTTCGTATAGGGACGACCGCTGGCCAGTTCCTCGACGAACTGAACGCACAGGACGACGACTGAGTGACGTAAACCCTTCCTGTTCTACGGGTTTTAATGTGCAAGCTCTGTGCATACGCCGAAACCGTTATACGCCTATGTGCAAAATTTGCACATACAATGAGCGCAAGCGATGACCCGCGGCGGGTCCATTTCCAGTCGCCGGAGTATCTCGTCGACCGGCTGGATGCGATCGCGGAGCTCTACGACACGGATCGGACGGATCTGCTCATCGAGGCGATGCGTGAGTACATCGAAGACACCGCCGACAGCGAGACGTTCCAAGAACTCGTCGCGACGAAGTACTACGACAACCAACTCGAGTTCGAGACGGTGAAGCAACTGGTGGGCGCCGAGACCGCCCAGCGACTCCGGCTTCTCAAAGCGGATCTCGAGGACGAGCCGCTCGATCTTGCGGCCCCCGACGACGTCGACGTCTACGATGGTGACGCGACGGCGGTCGATACCGCAGCCGACGACGAGGGATGAGCGGCCGGCAGTTGCGAACGGCCGTCGCCGACACCAGCGCGCTCGTCAGTCTCGCGGTGCCCCGAGCCGATGCAGCTGTCGACACTGACACTCCGGACCCGTTCCAGTATCTGCTCACCTCGTGTGACGTGGTCGTGCCGTCGGAAGTCGTTACAGAACTCCGTGACATCACGCAGTATCAGGATATCCACGGGGCCGCCGCGAGTAACGTCCTTGCGGCCCGCGACTACTACACGGTTGACGACCCCTACGAACGCGACGAGACGCCGGACACCCGGCCAACGTTCGGGCTCGACGACGGCGAAACCGACGGGATCGTCCTCGCGAACGCGCTTGATGTCGACGGGTTTCTCACTGACGAGTTCGGCGGAACGAACTTCCCACTGATTCACGCCGTACTGCAAGGGCCACGGATCGTCCCGACGCCGCGGCTCATCGTCGACTACGCCCGGAACGGGCATCTGAGCCACGAAGCGGCTCGAACGCTGATCACGACGATTAGCCCGCATCGGAGCTGGGAGCACAGTCCGTACGTCACACAATTGCTCCACCGTCTCGACGAGTAACCGGCCTCCGAGTAGCGACGCCGACCACCCAGCGCCGGCGACGACATCCGAAAGCCCTCGGCCGCTCGGCATCCCGCGACCACGCGAGACTCGGTCTCGCTGGCCCTCGTTCGCTGCGCTCACGAGAACGCCGCTGCGCGCCTCGTGCCTGCGGTGCTTGCGGGGTCGGGGGACGTTCGCGGCGCTTCGCGCCGCGAGCTCGGGAGACGTCGTCTCCCGGTGGCCGAGGCGGCCTCGCCCTTTCTGAGTCCGCCAGGACGGTAGATGGCTCACCGAGCGACGTGGACGGCTAGACAGGTGCGTACGTACCGGCCCGCCCCGCTCGCCGCGTGCCGCCCTCCGCTTGCTCGCGGGTCGCTTCGCTTCCCGCTCGCCGTCGAGGCGCTCCCTGCGGTCGCGCCTCGCTTCGCTCGCGACCGACCCCTTTGGAGACACATTAATGAGCGCACCGCCCCTTTGCTCAGGTAGACTCCATGGCTACTGATCGCCGCCGTAACGCCGTCGAGGACAAACAGGAGCTCGCGACCACGATCGGGCTCTACGTCCTCGGCGAGATCTCGCTCGGCAAGGCCGCCGAGCGCACCGGTGTCACTCGCTGGGAAATGGAGGAAATCCTCCAAGAAGCCGGTGTTGAGCTGCAGCTCGGCCCGCAATCCATGGACGAACTCGAAGATGAGGTCGACGTGGCGCTCGATCTTGAATGAGCGAGTCGTTCTCGCGGCCTGTTGTGCTCGATGCGACAGTGCTCAGCAACTACGCGAACACAGACTCCGTTACCTGGCTGACGACGACGCTCGATGCCCTCCAGACTGTTCCCGCTGTCCGAACCGAACTGGAGCAGGGCCGTGAGGTCGGCTACGCGTATCTAGAGCACGCACTCGACGTGCTTGACTCAGGAGGGATCGAGATCGCTGAGACCGCACCGGAGCAACTCCAGCAGGACTATCCGGCGGTTCAGACCCGTCTCGATCCCGGCGAAGCCGAATCGCTCGTGGCTGCACACACGGCTGGTGGGACGCTCGTGACGGATGACGGGAACGCCCGCACGCTCGCGGCCGACTACGACGTTGCACTCACCGGGTCAATCGGCCTGCTGGTTCGCGGCGTCGTTCTCGAGGAACTGACCGTCGAGACGGCGGATGAGTGGCTCACGACCTGGATCGAGGAGCGGAACTACTACGCACCGGTCGACAGCGTGACTGCGGCTCTTCCTGACGACGTCGAAGAATAACCAGCCGTCTTCATGATAGCACAGGAGTGGTTCCCAGGCCAGCACATACGAGAACGTACGCTGGTCAGGATGGGTGAACCAATCCCGAAAGCCCTCGGCCGCTCGGCATCCCGCGACCGCGCGAGACTGCGTCTCGCTGGCTCTCGTTCGCTACGCCCACGAGAACGCCGCTGTGCGCCTCGTACCTGCGGTGCTTGCGGGGGCAGGGGACGTTCGCGGCGCTTCGCGCCGCGAGCTCGGGAGACGTCGTCTCCCGGTGGCCGAGGCGGCCTCGCCCTTTCTGAGTCCGCCAGGACGGTAGATGGCTCACCGAGCGACGTAGCCGGTTGAACAGGTGTGTCCGTGACGGCCCGCCCCGCTCGCCGCTGCCGCCCTCCGCTTGCTCGCGGGTCGCTTCGCTCCCCGCTCGCCGTCGAGGCGCTCCCTGCGGTCGCGCCTCGCTTCGCTCGCGACCGACCATTCCGGGCGTGCGGGCGCTCTCCGCACCGCCCGCGCCCGGTCCGGGCTCAAGTGCATGTGCCCTCGGCGCCAGCGGGAAAGCGCGAGAGGTTGCGCGGCGTGGCTGCTCACCTCCGACTGGGAGAGTTCTGGTCAAGCTGCCAAAGAATTGCGCACGAAATGGTTATTTTCGTCGTGGAAATTACCGAATCATCTGGTAAGTAGATGTGCGAACCTATCGCTACTATTTTTCCGAAGCAGATGAATATATAGAATCAACAGAACGATGATGCCCTCTCGTCGGACGTTTCTTCGGAGCGGTGGTATCGCAGCAATAGGTGGATTGGCCGGCTGCCTCACAGATGACACTGAACCAAAGGCAGTCATCGAGCACATTCGTCTCGAAAACCACCGGCGAGAGACGGGGTACGTATTCACAGTACGGATACTGGAGGAGGACGAGGTTCTTTTCGAGGAGATACGTGAACTTGGGGCAGCGGGTGAGGGTAAGGCCTACGCTGATTTCGAATCACCGCTCTCTAGCCCAGGACAGTACACAATCCAAGTTGACGTTGACGGGGACTCTGCCAATGTTGATACGCAAAGCCTCATTTCAGAATCTAAAGAATGTCTCCGCCTCCAATTCTACCTGGGTGCAAGCACCCTCCATCACGAACACACCTCCTACGGATGTGAGTAAACCATGCCACACACGTTGCCTATCGTTAGCGATTGGTGTTTCACCTATACTTATTGAAAACAGTACCAAGGTGGATTACTGCTGGATCAAGGTACGAAGTACACGCCGTTCAATACGGTTCGTCCGCTGTTTCAGTCCTGCCCGTCGTATGAGCGGCAAACACGTCTTCGATTGACGGTTCCCGCATTGTGAACGAATCAACGGGAGCAGATGTCTGTTCAATCGTCTGGATGACTGGCCATCGGGCATTTTGACTTCGTGTGACCACGACGAGCTCGTCGTCTTCCGCCGAGACACTCACCACTCCATCCTGTTCACGGAGCGTGTCGGCAAGCCCATCCGGAACCTGGTCGAGCGTGAAGACGATAGACGATTCAACGTCCACTTGCTCGCGGAGATCATCGATCCGCCCTTCGGCGATCAGCTCTCCCTGGTTGAGAATGCCGATTCGGTCGCAGACGAGTTCAACTTGGCCGAGCACGTGACTCGAAAAGAACACGGTCGCACCGCGGTCGTTCTCCTCGTAGACGAGATCCCGGATCGTCCGTGCCCCATGGGGATCAAGCCCGGTGAATGGCTCATCAAGAATCAAAAGGTCGGGTTCGCCAACGAGTGCCATCGCAAGCCCGAGGCGCTGTTGCATCCCGTTCGAGTACGCCCCGGCTTGCCGATCAATGGCATCGCCCAGTCCAACCCGAGTGAGCAGGTCCTCGGGAGAATCTGATGCGTTCTTCGAGTCGATGACATAGTTGAGATGCCGGCGGCCCGTCAAGCGGTCGTAGACACTGAACCGGTCTGGGAGGATGCCAACGCGTTGGTGGATTTCGACGACGTCCTCTCGCGGATCGAGTCCGAGGATGCGTGCCGATCCTTCTGTTGGGCGCACGTAATCCATGAGCAGACTGATGGTCGTCGATTTTCCGGCTCCATTCGGTCCGAGAAACCCGTACACTTCGCCGTCCTGAATCTTCAGGTTCAACCCGTGGACGGCGGTTTCTGCGTCGTACCGTTTCGTGAGATCGGTGGTGGTAATTGCAGGCATGAGTACACACGCTCCGTGTTATGTGAGGTCAGCCTCTCGGAAGCGGTAGTAGCCGACCGCGAACGGGAGGAGTATCCATCCGGCGAAGATGACGAGTGCGCCCGCTTCGTGGAGGACCACGGGGACGTCCACTCCCTCGAACGCGAGTTCGACAACCAAGGCGTTCGACCGGGTTTGTGGTTGGAGATCCGCAATGACGCCAAGCACCCACGATGCTGAGTTCCCCGTTTCCAGAATCCAGTTGAAGAGGACGTTATACGCGCCGGCTGGAGCCAGTCGGTGGAGGAGAAAGAGACTCTCCGATGCTGGCGGATTTAATGGATTGACTTGGACGCCCGTGAGTGGCGTGTAGACCTGGTAGATGATGAAATCCACCCAGCCTAGGATGAAGATGAGGTAATAGCTAAACGCCGCCGTAGCTGCTTGAACGGAGGTATTTACGGCCGCAGAAATCGAAACGCCGACACAGACGTTCAGAAGCAGATAGAGGCAAGAGACAACCACCAGCAGGCCGAATTTGGCCAGAGAGAACAGCCCGTATTCCAGCGCGCCGAGTGCGCCGACGACGAGGAAGGTGAGGAGGAGGGGAACACAGAGGACTGCGGTTTGGCCGATGATTTTCCCGAGGAGGATATGATGGCGGCGGACCGGCATGCCACTGACGACTTTGATACTTCCTGACGCGCGTTCGCTACTGATCGATCTATGGCTAAGGAGGATCGCACCAAATGTGGCAAAGATGCTGACGGGCGCTTGAAACGCCACCAGTGTCGTATTCTCATTTAAGGCCGTGACGAGGTACGGAGGGCCACCGAGCGACAGAAAACTTGCGACGACTAGAAGGACACCTAGCAACCAGACACCCTTCGACTGGATGTGGTCGTAGAATTCTTTCCGAGCAAGCGGAGACCACCTCATACCCCAGTGTATCACTAGCAGAGCTTGATAAAGCCCATTCACTTGTAACTCCCGTGGGAGAAATCGCTGTTTGGCAGGGACCAGTACTTACCGCTTCAAACCAGGTGCTACAACGGGTCTTCGATACCTCATTCTGACTGCGTAGTGCGGTGGTGTTTTTGAGCGCCTGCGAAGGGTGCAGGCGCGTTCGGTCGTGCCTGCACAACACAGGTGATTCGAGATGTGTTACCACCGCCAGCGACAGGTGCACCGTCTGATAGAGGCGCGATGATCGATGTCGGTCGAACTGAACGAAATCGAGGAGGCCGAAGTCGAACTGGAGGAATGGTTAGTCGAACAGGCCGAGAACGGTGTTCCGGAAATCGTCCTGATCGGGCTCCTTCGAGACTATGCGGACGACGTCGAACACCTCGGCTACGTGCCGCGGATGTGGGGTGAGTCAGAGCGGTGAGACGAACCAACACCTTCGAGGTCGTCCCGCAATCGGAGCGAGCCGACAATGTCCTTCGGCGCCTCCTTGATGCATCAGCGAGCCTCTGGAACCAGCTGACGTATGCGCGCCGGCAGCAGTTCTTCGCCGGCGAGAGCGTCTGGGACTGTGACGGCTACTACGACGAGTACGTCGACGTGTTGGGGTCGGCGACGACCCAGCAGGTCACCCGCGTCAACGACGCCGCCTGGCGGTCGTTCTTCGAGACAGTGGAGGAGGCCGACCAAGAGGTCAGTCCGCCGGGCTATTGGGGGAACCAAGCCGACGGGCGCGACCTGCGGACCTACATCCGCAACGACGCCTACACGATCTGCTGGGGCGAGCGCTCCCGGCTGGAGGTCCCCATCGGCAGCCAGCTCAAAGACGAGTACGGTTTCAGTCGGTTCGAACGGCTCCGGGTTACCATCCGCGGTGAACCGCACTGGCAGGGCGAGCAGGGTCGCCTTCACCTCACCTACGACGACGTCGACGAGACGTACCGGGCCCACCAGCCGGTGACGGTCCCCGAGGCGGAACAGGTGACGCCGACGGGGACGGACGTCGCCGCGCTCGATATCGGCGCGAACGTCCTCGTCGCGTGTACGACGACGGCTGGCGACCAGTACTGGTACGGCGGCCAGGAGCCGTTTCGGCAGTTCCGTGAGACGACCGAGCGCATCGCCGACGCCAAAGCGAAGCTGCCGGCTGGACAGCAGACCAGCACGCGGATCAAGCGGCTCTATCGGAAGCGGTCCCGCCGGCGCGACCACGCCGTGAACGCGCTCCTTCGTGACCTCGTTGAGCGACTCCACGACGACGGCGTCGAAACCATCTATCACGGTGACCTCACCGGCGTCCTCGGCGAGTACTGGTCGGTCGAGGCGAACCTCAAAGCCCGCACCTTCTGGGCGCACCGGCAGTGTCTCGACCAGCTCGCGAACGTCTGCGAGGAGTACGGCATCGAGGTGGCATCAACCTCCGAGGCGTGGACCTCCCAGACGTGTCCGGAGTGTGGTGAGCGCGAACGGACCCGCCGGCATCGCGAGACGCTGCGGTGTCCGTGTGGCTTCGAGGGGCACGCCGACCTCGTCGCGTCGCGGACGCTGCTCGAACAGGCGACGAATACCGAGGTCAGGCCGACGGCACGGCCCGTGCGGTTCCAGTGGGACGACCACCAGTGGTTCCCCGTCAAGGGGGCCACGGTGGGCCCCAACGAATAGCGCACAGACCCGCAAGGTGCCGCCGTGGTGTCGCCGTGACACCAGCGAGCGGACGCTCCGTGTCCGCGGAGTGGATGTCGATCCGCTGGTCGCTCGCTTTTCGAACAGATACGCGGTTGCCCGGCGATTACGGGGTGTGGACGTTTTTCTTGCCAGGCACTCGTGTACTCTACTCGCTGCTCCCGATTGCGTAGATCCGCCCATCGGCAACCCCGACGTAACACATACCGTGCGCTAGTGCGACGTCTGTGTCCATGATGTAGCCCGCCATTCCGATATCGGGGACGGTGATCTCGATGGTCCACGCTTGGCGGTCACCCGTCTCGAAGGCGACGACAGCGTCATTCTGTGGAACGACTACGCCACCGTCACCAACAGCAGGGGATTGATTGTACCCACTTTCAGCCGACCGCCAGCGAACAGTCCCGTCCGAGATATCGATTGCAACCAATCCTCCGTGATACGTATTCACGTACGCAGTCTCGGCGGTGACGGCTGGTGACGGGATCGCGTTGCCGTAGTCTTCGTCCACGACCGCCGTCCGCCACAGCACGGTTCCATCGGCGGTATCGGCGGCGACGAGTTCCTCGGTGATACCCGGGACGTACAGGCGGCCGTCGGCGACCGTCGGTGTGCCCTGAATGTCCGGACAACAGTCGTCTCGAGTGGCGATCTGTTTGCTCCATCGTCGATCCCCAGTCGTCGCATCGAGTGCGGCAATACGGCCGTCAGTTAATCCGACGTAGACCCCACCGCTGTCGGCGCAGGGCGCCGTGTAGCACTCCCCCTCGATTGAGGTTCGCCATTGTTGGGTGCCATCCAGCGTGTAGGCGTACACTGCGTTATCTTCGTCGCGCGTCGCCAAGTAGCAGGTCTCATCCACAACTGCTGGTGAGCCAGTTACGTCCGGAATCGTGTCCGTCCACTGGGTCGATCCGTCGTCGCGGGCAAGGCCTGTCAGCGTCGCCTGCTCGTAGTCCGCCCCGCGCGTGACGGCCAAGAGCGTCTCGTCGACGAGCGCAAGGCCGACGGCACGGCCGATTCCGAGATCCACGTCGAGTTGCTGCTCGCCGGATTCGGCGTCGAACCCTGCAAGGTGGGTTTCCGAGTGCTCGGCATCATCCGGTGACTCAACATAGGCGATGTAGACCTGGTCCGGGCCGGCAATCGGCGCCGTTGCGCTATGGGGGTCAGTCCCCGGACGGCGTAGCCAGGCCACGTCGACGTCGCCGTGCGGGACTATGGAGGCTGCGTTTCCGGTTCGGCCACCATCGTGACCGTCCTGCAGCCAGCGGCCAGCGGTCGTGTAACTCGCGGTGTACGCGTCGTTCGTGAACGGTTTCGGAACCGACTCGCCATCAGAGTGCCCGGGAAGATTCGGTGCAGTACAGCCGGCGAGGGCCAGAACACCTCCGCCGGCCGCCGTCTGTTGGAGGAGCTGTCGACGCGTCAGCGGGGCCATATCCCTAGTGGCTAGCGCTGGGGTAAACCCCTTCTGAAGAGACAAAAAGCTGTTAGCGTCAATTGGGACCTCCTCGAAAGCCCCCGGGGGCTCGACGACCGCGACTCGCTGCGCGCCTCGTTCCTGCGGTGCTTGCGTCGCCGGGGTACGTCGAGCCCCCGGCCCCTTTCAGTCCCGCCTTGGGGGCTATTGCTGGGCAAGTGAGCTCTACCGATTGGCTAGTGTGATGCGATACGGCTCGCACCGCTCGCCGCTGCCGCCCTCCGCGTCGCTCGCGACCGACCATTCCGGGCGTGCGGGCGCTCTCCGCACCGCCCGCGCCCGTTCCGGGCTAAAATGCATGTGCCCTCGACGCCAGCGCTTCACCCGTTCGGGTCCTACGGACCTCGGCACAGCCGACCGCGACGGACGTAGTTGCGTCGCGGCGAACGGGGAATGCGCTGGCCGCTCGCTCCGGGCGGGTCGGCGCGCGGTGCTGGTTGGGGCCACCTCATGCAGGCGCGCTCTCGCTCGCGCCCGGTAGGGCGCTCGCGAAGGCGCGAGCGAGAGCGCGCAGATGGTTCTGTCGGTCGTTGTCGTCGGAAAACCGCGATGTAGGAGCATCGCGGAGTCGGCGCGTCAGCGCCTTCGGAATCAGGTCGATTCCAATGTCTAGTAACAACGCTAGCGGAAAGGTCGTTTCGGTCGATGAACAGGCATTCGAGAAAGCGGGCGGTCAGGCGGTCGATGAAGACGGCTTCCCGGTCGTCGACGAGACGCCGGAGTTCGAGGCGGCGGTCGAGCAGGAGACGCAGGCCAAGGTCGATGCGAACCACCCGGATGGGATCGCGGACACGAGCCAAGAACGGATTCACGGTGTCACCCTCGAACAGGAGGAGCGCATTCGGGCGCGGGAAGCCGAACTGGAGCGCATCAGTACCCAGGCCGAGCTGGGCACGCAGGAGGGTCGGGAGCAGCGCACGCGAGAGGTCGCCGCTGAAGGGAGCAAGCAGCGCCGGCGGGAGTTCCAGCAGCGGGCCGCGAGCGTGGACCCGATGGCCGACCCGGAACGGGATGATCCCCGAGCGGAGCTCTCCCAGGATGAACTGGCGACAGTGAACACGGAGGCAGACCGACTCGCGACGCGGGTGGATGGCTGGTCGCGGGCGGCGATCAGTCGACGCCTGGCCGACGCGGTCGTCGACGGCACGGACATGACGAGTGCGGTCGTGCGGGTGTTCGAGGCGTTGCAGACGGCGCCCACAGGTTCGGTGCCCATCGACGCCCTCGATGAGGTTGATCGCGGCACGGTCACGATCGAAGGCCGTGTGGAGACCCTCTGGGATAGTGATTCGCCGGCCATCCAGCAAGTCGGGCTGATCGCGGACGAGAGCGGGCAAACGAAACTGACAGTTTGGAAAGCATCGGACGCCCCGTGGATCGAGGAAGGCGAGAAGGTCCGTATCCACGAAGCGGCCACGAACTGGTACAAGGGCCGGATCTCGGTGGCCGTGACCGGATGGAGTAGCATCCACTTCCCGGAGCGCGGCCGCTGGTGGGACGCATAGCCAGTCGGCGCAGCCTTCTTTTTGCTGTGCGCCGGGCCGACCCAAGCCCCACCACCCCACCCTCCGCTCCGTGCTCGCTCCGTGAGACTCGCTGTTGCTCGTCTCACGTGCCCTCGTTCGCGATGCTCACGAGGACTTCGCTGCGCGCGCAGCCACGACCTTACTAACCGGTCCAACATTTATCCGGGAAACCGCTGAAAGGGGTTCGCGATAGGGGCGAGTCTATCGGGCTCCCAGAGGGGTGGAGGGCACACCAGAACGTGCCCCCGAGCAAAATGCCCGAGGATCGTAGCCTCACAGCCCGTGAACGGTTTCGGACCCATTTCCGCGAAGCTCGACGAACGACCGACTCGCCAATCGTTGAGGCACAGTTAGCGGCTACTCTGGACGCCTGGAATGACCTGCCGCCGACGCCCTTGCAGAAATTGTCCTGTTTGTGGGAAAGTCGGGCTCCCAGAGCGAATTAAGCAACATCAATGCGCGCCAAGGTAGCGACTCGAATCGATAATTCACGGGGTTTAGTCAGACCTCTATGAGCGGTATAGAATCGTTCGTACAGTAAATGTCACCGTGTTCGTTTGTAAGCCACGCTTATGATACAGAGGTGACGACATATGGTATGGATCGCAGCTGGCTCCGACAATGTGTCCTCCCGTTCTTACTGCTCGCGTATCCGCTCACGTTTCTGTTCTTCCAGGGCGGCCAGTACTGCCAGCCGTTGTGCTTCGAGCCGACAGCAGTAGGCATGATCACGTTACTCGGTGTCCTCCTCACAGTAATGCTGGTCGCGGGTGGTTTTGGATCGCGCTTTAGAGTCGATGAGCGAGGTGAAACTCACCGGATCGTCCGCTGGCTTGGGTCTCCTCCACTCCTTGCTGGCGGCATACTCGTGGGGGTGTTCGTCGGGTTTGTTGGGTTCGTAGCGCTCGATACGCTCTCACTCTACGAAGCGGTCTGGAAACCAATCGTTCTCCCCCTCAGTTTCCTGCTGTTTCTTCCGGTGTGGGTACTCTATATGGCGTCGTTCCCCTTCGCTGTCCTGTTCTCCGTAGCTGGCATCGAATCATCCCCACTCGTGACGGTAGTATTTCGAGGCGTCGTGGTGTTCATCGGGTTCCCGCTTTCCGCTGTGTTTCAGACGTTGATCGTCTCAGTAATGGTCGAGAGGCTCCAGTCTGAAGCTATCGACTAGCACGTCTGAGTTCGCCAAAGCAGGACACTATATCGCCGCCGTTCCGCGAGGTGTTTATTTACCCCTCAATGGGTGCGGGGCGCGCCATACTGGCGGGTTCCCGAGACACGGTGAGAACGATGGCAACTAGAGACATCTACGAGAGCGGCTTCGACGAAGACGTCCGAACGGAGTCGAGCGCGAACCAGTGTCCCGAGTGCGACGGCCGGGTCACCACGAACGCGATCGAAACTGTCTGCGAGGATGTGGGCTGGTCATCGACGAACAGCGTCTCGATCACGGGCCTGAGTGGCGGGCGTACGACGACGAGGAGTGCGAACGAACGGGTGCTCCACTCACCACGAACCGCCACGATCGCGGCTTGGCGACGGAAATCGGTCGCGGCACCGACGCGAAGGCGAACGAACTCTCCGGGCAGAAGCGACGGCGACCCGCTCTGGGGGCGGAGTCACGGTCTGCCGTGGCCACTTGCGGCGCTCACCAGTGGCGCAGATGTGGAAGTCCGAATGAGTTCTCTTGTCGACGATCGTCCCAAGACGTGAGACAAATTGTGGAGCGACAGCCCCTCCTGAGCGAGCCGTGCGACTGCCGACAGGGCCAGCGACGACCTGCATCCGCCGAAAGCTTTCTGTCTCCGTCCAAACAACTCTTGGGGCATGGCCGAAACGTACGACGCCATCGTCGTCGGGGCGGGACACAACGGCCTCACAGCAGCGCTGTACCTCGCCGACGAGGGCTGGGACGTCTGCGTGCTCGAACGCAACGACAAGCCCGGCGGCTCGGTTCGCAGCGACGAACTCACTCGCGAGAGCTATACCCACGACACCCACTCGACGAACCAGAACCTCTTCCTCGGCTCGCAGGTCTTCGAGGAGTTCGGCGACGAACTCCGTGAGGCGGGGCTCGCGTTCTCACAGACCGACAAACCGTTCGCGAACGTCTACCCGGGCGGTGACGCTCTGCGGGTCTATCAGGACGCCGACCGAACCCGTGAGGAGTTCGAAGCGCACTCCCCAGCCGACGCCGAGGGCTGGGAGACGCTCCACGAGGAGTTCGGCCGGTTCGCCGAGAATCTCGCACCGTTGCTGGGACAGCCACTCCCCTCCGTCGCTGCCGGCCGGACGCTCTTCGACGCCGCTCGGCGGGAAGGCCCCAGCGGACTCGTCGATCTCGCACAGATCCCCCTGAGCTCGACGCGCGAGCTCGGCGACGCCTACTTCGAGACGCCGGAGGCGAAAGCGCTGATGGCCTGTTGGGGACTCCACCTCGACTTCGGCCCGGACGTCTCCGGCGGCGCGATGTTCCCGTTCCTCGAATCGTTCACTGCACTCTCGGAGGGCATCTCCGTCGCGACCGGCGGCGCGTCGGCGATCCCCGAGGCGCTGACGACACTTATCGAGGCCCGCGGCGGCGAGATCCGCACGAACGCCGAGGTCACCGCCGTCGACACCCAGAACGGCCGGGCGACCGGTGTCACGCTTGCCGACGGCACGACGGTCCGCGCTCGCGAAGCGGTCGTCGCGAATCTGACGCCGACGGTGCTGTACGACCGGCTCGTAGACGACACCGCCCTCCCTGGGTCGTTCCGCGAAAAAGTCGACCGCTACGAGTACGGACCGGGGACGATGATGATCCATCTCGCACTCGATGACCTGCCGAATTGGGAGGCCGGTGCGGAGCTGTCGGAGTTCGCGTACGTCCACATCGCCCCGAGCGTCGACGACTTGGCGGCGACGTACACCGCTGCCCAGAACGGCCAGCTCCCCGAATCGCCGCTGCTCGTCGTCGGTCAGACAACCGCCGTCGACGAAACCCGAACGCCCGACAACGGGCATATCCTCTGGGTCCAGGTGCGAGCGCTCCCCTCGGAGATCGAGGGCGATGCAGCCGACGAGATCGAGGCGACCGACTGGGAGGTGGCGGCCGAGCCGATGGCCGAGCGCGTGCTCGACAAACTCGAGACGTATGCCCCCGGAATCCGGGACTCAATCCGGGATCGTGACGTGCACTCGCCGGCGGACCTCGAAGCGACGAACCCCAACCTCGTCGGCGGCGACAGCGTCGCCGGGAGTCACCACCTCCGCCAGAACTTCCTGTGGCGGCCGTTTCCCGGCTGGTCGCGGTACGGCACGCCCGTCGAGGACCTCTACGTCTGCGGGGCGTCGACGTGGCCGGGCGCCGGGAACAACGCGGCCTCTGGTCGTCTCTGTGCCCACCGCGTGCTGACGCCGCCGTTCGAGGAGCGCGCGATCGAGACGGCCGAAGAGTACGTCGGCGATGCGACGGCGGCCATCCGGCGGCGTCTGTCGTAGTACTCGGCCCAGTTTCGCGTGGTCCGTCAGAGTTGGATGAACGATTCCAGTCATTCTGGCAGCTACCTCCTTTCGGACGGAGACAGTCAATCCACAGGACCAGATCTGGGTAAGCTAACCCACGGCTAAAGCCGTGGGCTGTCAGCGTGGACTCTCGCTCTGGCCAACACAGTCGGCCGGAGGCTCATACTCTCCGTTCGCGTTCAACGTCCCGCTGTTCAAGCGCACGTCTCCGGATGCGCCTCCACCGGAGCCAATGACCGACGACGACCGTGCCGGCGAGTGCGGGCTGGTCGATCTGCCGGCGCTCCAGCGGATTCGTGACTGCTGGCTCGAACTCGACCCGCTCGCCGACGAAACAGCGTACGACGATGTCGTCGCCCCCACGGAACTGCAGATCAGTCGCAGCGATGGGCTCGGCGACCCCGAGAGCGCCCGGTTCGATATCCAGTGCAGCGAACTGGCGTCCGGGTTTCCTCGAAGAGCAGTCGCGTATAGTCCGGCTGATAGTGCGTGGTCTCGCCGGCTTCGACGCGACGCAGCTGGTCCTGGGCGACGAGATCCTGGAGTTCCTCGTTGGTCGTACTTCAGGCAGCGTCGGCCTGCTCGCTGATCCAGTTAACTGAGCGAGGTTCGCGAAGTGCCTCGGCGACCGCCCGAATGCGGTCGCGGGCGCTTATCGACTCAATCCACGGCTGGATCCATCTCGTGAGGGTTCGGACGTGCTTGGTACCGCTAGTCCTGACTGCGATACGGGAGCGTCGTCACGTCGAACGCATCGTAGTGCCGGTCGTACGTGAGGATGTGATCGACCGCCAGCTCGTCCATGTGTGCGGCGACGACGAAATCAGTGAGTGACGCATCCAGATCCGTCCACTCAACGAACGTTGCTTTGGCGTCATCGAACACATCCTCAGAGACGGATTCGAACTGATACAGCGTACTCTCGTCGAGCGTCGTCAGGAACGATGCGGCGTTCCGCATCGACGCCTGTTTTTTCAGCCGGGTTGCGGCCTCGTCGACAATGTGATCGTTGACGATGAGGCGACGATAGGGGAGGTCACCGTCGCGGACGAACGCCATGAAGGCCCGCGAGACTGCGTGCATCTGATCGCGAGGATTGAACAGCGCGTAGAGGAACTTCGGGCCGACAACGACCTGATGTCGGACGTGGCCCGGGCGGAAGTGCTCGGCTGTAACTGTGCCGATCGGGGTGTCGACTGGCTCTGCCATCTGCGGTCAGGGCTGGGCGGACGGATCGTCGGCGAGCGTGAACGATTCGTCGCTCCCGTCCCACTCATCGGTGAGATCGTCTTCTTCGCGAGCGTCCGTCGCCGCCGACGCTGGAAGGGACTCGTCCTCAAGGTCGTCGAGGACGGTGAACGCCGGGTCGTTCGGGTCGGCTTGCTGCTGGCGTTCGATCCACTCGATGAGCGCCTCGTGGCCCGCTTCCTTGAGCGAGAGTCCGTGCTCTCGCGCAAACTCCCGGAAGCGTTCGTATTCGTCCTCGTTCAGTTCCGTTTGCACATGCTTGGTGTCGTTACTGCTCATAGGGACCCCAGTTGCTACTCCTGTCTACTTGCTCATGGAGTAAAAGATGTTCGCATGTCCTAGTTCATGAACCACGACCAGGCGGGAGACAGCGCGGAGGAAGCCCGCGCAGCGCACTGTTTTTCGGCCGGGCACGAGGGAGTGGCCCGGACTGATCGGGCCTGATTCACCGATGAGCGTGGAAGTACTTGACCGTCATAGTGAGGCATTGTTCGAGTTCCTCTGGTGTCCGGTCTGCGGACACGAGGTGTTCAGCCACATCCCCTTCGAGGGGGTGTTCTGCAAGCACTGCAACACACAGGTCGAACTGCAGGAGCCACTGGAGACACGCGGCCACGAAGACGCCGCGATCGCGCGCTTCACCACCGACACGACGTGGAACCTCCACGTCGACGAGAAACTCCGTCGCGACCTCCCTGACGGCGCAGCGCGAGCGAAGATCCTCGGGGCGCCCGGCGCCTACGAGGTGGATTGGTGGAGTCCAGCGCCGGGAGAGGACTGGGAGCCGGTCGAGCGTGGCGAGTTCGACGACGTCGACGAGCCGGAGGCGGTTGCCCACCTGGCGTAGCGGTCCCGCTTCGCAGCCTCGCCAAGATGGTCGAAACCAGCACCCCGCTAGTACGCAGGATGGAGCACCCACCATTCGCTGAACTCGACCCGTCGAATCGTGTGCGCAAACGGGCGCAGTACGAAGCCTTCGCGTTCTCGCTCCAGGCCGGCGACGTCCGGGTTCGCAACGAGAGCCACCTCGATCCGGCCAAGCACGAGTACCGTGTCTCGGTCGTCGACGGCCTCCCGGTTAGCTGTACGTGTCCCGCCGACGAGCGGGACGACAGCCCGTGCAAGCATCGCGTCGCCGTCGCGATCCGCCCGAAGATCCTCGAGATCGCGATGGCGATGCAGGCCGTGAACGACTGCGGGCGGTGATTTTCACCCCCAGCAAGGGGTGCGGGAGTGCGCGAGTTGCCTCCCGAGATATCGATGAGTGGAACGATCGACGATCCCACGACGGCACAGTCGACGACCGAGACGATCGAAGTTCGGTACGTCGGGACGCGCGTTCGGGGCGGCGTCCGCGTGCGGACGTACCCCGGGAAGCAGGAACTCACGCCGAGCCGTAGTCTCGACGTCGTGAGCCACAGCCCCTCGGGCTTCGAGTGGGGGTACGGTGGGAGTGGCCCCGCCCAACTCGCTCTCGCGATCCTGCTTGACTACACCGACGATCCGGAGGTCGCTCGCACGCATTACCAAGCGTTCAAGCGCGAGGTCGTAAGTCAACTCGAATGTACGGGGCCGGATGGGACATGGACACTCACGACTGGCGAGATCGAGCGGTGGCTCCCCGACGAATAGCGATGGCGTCAACTGAAATCAAGAAACGTATTTATACGACCAGGTGTCAGAGTTTACACAGATGATCTCAAAGGCCGGACTCGCCCTGACATCCTCCAACGGCTAAAGCCGTGAGCTTTCGCCTCGCTACTGCTGTAACCCCCCGTGCAGGGGACGGTACGGCTGGCACTGTCGGCAACGCTGGAAGTTCGGGGTCGTGAGTGGAGCGGCGATGCCCTCGTGGGGATCACCCGGCCCCACAGGGAACCCCCACGATGGTGGGGATCGATTCACACGAGAGCCGACACGGCTCCGGCCAACGCGATCGCCACGAGCACGCTGGTGAGCGTCCCGACGAGGAAGTACTCCGCGAACGCCTGCTGCTTGAGTTCTTCGAACCGGGCGATCGACTTCGCCGCCACGACGAGCCCGACCGACCCCCACAGGCCAGCCACGCCGAGGAAGAGGATGATCCACCGCTCGAGGCTCCCGATGAGCGACCCTGCCTCCAGATCGTCCTCACTCTCCGGCGCCGGATCCGGATCCGGGAGCACTCCCCGGACGATGGCGTTCCCGCCGTCGTGTGCGAACACGAACGCCGCGAGGTACACCGCCCCGGTGGTCACTGCGGCCCAGGGGAGTTGCTCCACCCCACCGAGACCGGCCACGACCGGCGTGAGCGCCCACGTGGCTGGGTCGACCACCCCCCATCCGCCGAGGATGACCAGCAAGTGCGCCAGCTGGTCACCGAGGAACAGCTGCACTGACCTACCCGTTCGCTGGCGAAGCCGTGCCGAGACGGCGTCGATCAAGACGTGCACGACGCCGATCACGACTACGGTGGGCGCAGTCTGGACCGTCAACAATGGGAGGAAGACGACGGCGTGGACGACGACGACGATACTGCCGTGGGTGAGTAGCGGCCCGATTCGGTGTTTGGCCGCCGCGAGGTCGTCCGTCTGGAAGGCGAAGTCGCCGAGAACGTGCCCGAACAGGAGGAGCGCGAGGGCAGTTCCGGCCGGACCGAGCCCCGTCAACCACCCACTCATCGGGACCCTCCGTTGCTCCGGCTGGCCGCTAACAGCTCGCCGAGCGAGGCCTCGGCAGCCCGTACCGCCTGGACGTGCCCGGCACTGAGCGATTCGCTGACGGTGGACTTCGCGACGTCGTAGCGGTCCGCGACGCCGTTCTGGGTTCCCTCCGCTTTGAGGGCGCGTGCGAACTGGGCCTGCCGCTCCGTCCAGTCCTCCCGAACGCACTGCACTAGATCGAACATGGCGTTGACGTGGCCGTCGATGGGGCTCCCCCAGCCGGCGACGCGGACCCACGCCCCGGCTGCTTCGGCCGCGTCGATGGCTTCTCGAGCACGGTGAAAGCACGGGCCGTCCATCCCGATCGCCTGGGCCGGGTTGAGTTGGGTAGCCAACTCACCCCGACCGATACCGAACCGGAGTCGTGCCGGGTGGAACTGATCGCTGGCCGCGACCACCGCGTCGACGGCAGCGGCCGCATCGGTCAGGAGCACTTGGAACTCGTCACCCGTCGTCACGGTGAACTGCGAGGCGATCACGCTGTCCGGGATGTCTTCGTTGAGGGTGGTGACAACCTGCTTGAACTCCTGCTGGGCCTCGCTGCGATCCGACAGCTCTCGGGACCCGCGGATGTCGCCGATGACCGCCACGAACTCGGCGTCGGGCCAGTTCTCGGTCATGTGTTCGCCGTTATTACCGAACTGCAACTGAGTTCGGTGTTTATAGCGAACCATGATCAAGGTTGCGGCCGGAATAAAGTTCGGCTGAATAGCCGAACAGGATGAAAGTTCGGCCGAAGCGGCGAACAGGCGTAGCCGGCAGTCCGTAGTGCGGGGAATGCTGGCTGGCCAACGCCACTGACAGGCGGGCCGGACGCGGGAGCGCGACGGCAGTTTTTCGTCGCCCCTGAGGGGTGCGGCGCGTCCTGCATCGACGGGCACGCCGTGAACGTGATTCGGTGAACACGATGTCCACGACCAGCGACGCGTCGGTCTCCTTCGACGAGGCCGACACACGGCACGACGAAATGCACAGCACGATCGAACAGTGGATCGACGACCTCGTCGCCGGCGTTGACGACGCGCAGGCCAGCGCGGAGTTCCAAGAGTGGCTCGACGTCCAGAGTCGGTTCCACGACTACTCCTCCCGCAACACGCTCCTCATCAAGCGGCAGTGTCCCGAGGCGACGAAGGTCGCCGGCTACCGGACGTGGCAGGAGGAGTTCGACCGCCACGTCAAGGAGGGTGAGTCGGCCATCTGGATCTGGGCGCCGATCATCGCCAGGCAGTGCCCGGAGTGCGAGAACTCGCCGGGCTACCACGAGGACAGTGGCTGTGAGTACGACGAAACGCCCCCCGAAGAATGGTCCGAGGGCCTGGTCGGGTTCCAGCCCGCGCCGGTGTTCGACGTCTCCCAGACCGAGGGTGAACCACTTCCCGACCTCGACACAGCAGCGACCGGGGACGCCGGCGACCTCGTCGACCAGCTGACAGCCGCCGCTGATGAACTCGGCGTGACGGTGCGGATCGTTCCCGACGACGACTGGCCCCACGGCGAGGCGAAGGGCATCTGTCAGCAACTGAGCCTCATCGACGGCCAGCCGCGCGTCGAGGTTCGTGATCGGGCGAACGAGGCCGACCTCGCGCGGACACTGATCCACGAGTACGCGCATGCTCTGCTCCACGGCGACGTCGATGACGACACCGAACGATCCAAGCGGGAAGTCGAGGCTGAGGCGGTCGCGTACGTCGTCGGGCGCTACTGCGGACTCGACACGAGCGGGTCGGCGTTCTACCTCGCTGCGTGGGAGTCGGACGATCCCGAAGTCGTTCGCGACCGGCTCGGGCGGATTAGTCGGACGGCCGAAGCGCTGATCGGCGCGCTGGAGGGAACCTAACAACCGAATCTTAACCAACACCTGTGCGACGTCCCTTGGATTGTTGGTTAAATCTTTTTTGAGTGACTAGGTAGCTTTCCCCTGCGGATCTGGAGAGAGGCGTCACTCGCCATAGTCTGCCACCCTCTCGTCAACTTTTTCGCACCGGTCAGGTTTCGAACGAGTCGAGCTTTTGAATGATCTTCGTGTAGACGTCGGGCGCGCAGTACCATCCGTTGTCGATCATCCCGTCGATGATCGTTCGTGCGTCGTCACCGCTAATCACCCCCTGCTTTGTGAGTTTCAGAATCAGGAATGCTGTGCCCCTGGTCGTAACGCCTTCAGCGGCAGCAACGTCCCGCCCGTACGTCTCGTCCATCACGGCCACCCCGTCATGCGTGTCGGCGTAGGCCAGGACAGCAGCGTCAGCGTCACTAAGGCTGGGATTTTCCCGAATTCGAGCCATGAGTGGCGAAGCGTCAACCGCGACGACGTCGAACCGGTCAGCGTCGACGGCCCGTTCGATTCGGCGAGCGTCTGGATACCCCTCTTCGAGGCCGGTCGCGACCACTTCATCGTAGACGCGCTCGGGGATCACACACGACGCGTCGAGGTGGTGGACGAGTGCGAGTCGGTCAACTTTCGCGAGATAGATGAGCGGCGTCGCGTCGAACACCCACATTCACAGTGCCTCGAGATCCGCGTCGACGTGGTCGTCGTCGACCCAGCTGATGTCGCGTTCCTTTGCGAGCTGGGCGAAGTCCCAGACGGACATCCCGGCCAGCTCAGCCGCCTTGCTGAACGTGATCGACCCCGCCGCGAGTTGCTCAAGTGCCTGCTCGCGACGCCACTCCTCAAGTCCCTCGGAGAGGAGCTTTCGAACGGCCGTACTCCGATCCAGGTTCTCGTCCTCGAGATATGCCTCGAGCTCCGCTTCCAGTTCATCGGGGACCCGCGCCGAGATCGTTCCCATAGTGTATACATTATACTCAATGTATACAAACACTCCGGTGCTCCCCAACTGCGCCATGCTCCAGCGGGTCCGTGTCGTCTCGGTCGGACAGCAGCACCCGGACAGCTACCACGGAATCGGCGTCGTGGCCCATGCATACCGTATGATTTTCTCAGCTATCGATTCTCGCTATCTATGTATTGGTTTTCTGTTCTGACAAAAGGAATAAGTTCTAACTATGTATATTGTTACCGCGTACCGATACCCAACCAACACATACCCCCCCGCCACACGCATGATCACCCGCTCAGTCACCATCGAGCCGATCGATGAACTGTACCTCCAGTGGCACGACCACATCAACGCCTCGGCCCTCTATCGGCGTGCGCTCCGCGAGGAGATGGCCGTTCGCGGTGTCGACAGTGACGAACTCCGCGACCTCCTGGAGCGGGCCCAGGAGCAAGGGTACACGCTGGACGAGATCGCGACGGAAACCAACCGGTTCGCGGATCTGGAAGCACTCGTCGCCGACCAGGAGCGCCAGTCACCGACGGCCGACACCACGACGGAGTGATCACGATGAGCCAGCACACTGCTCCCGATCACGCTGTCCCGGCAAACGATGAGTCGTCGCCGATCCACCGACGCCTGCAGCAGGCGGCCCTCATCGTCGTCCTGCTCAGCGTCGTCGTCGTCGACCCCGTCGCTGCCCAGGAGAACGCCGTCTGTAGCGCGGACAACCTCCCCAGCATGATCGAGGGGTTCTTCCAGTTGACGACGGCGCTGGGGATCATCGGCCTCGTCGTGGTGTGGCAGGCCGACTCCCTGCTCGAGATGTTCACTATCGACCGCGAGCAGAAGGAGCGCTTCAAACGCCACAAGCGCTCGGCGATGAAGTCCGCGGTCGTCCTCGTCGTCCTCGGGCCGCTATACACCGTCGCCGGGTCGATGATGCGCCTCCCGCTGGCTGAGTGCGTCAATCTCGTCCCCTGGTAGCCACCGACCGCTCCATGCCGGCACGCGTCCCCGTTGTGGTCACCGCCGTGCTCTGCCTTGCCGCCGGAGTCACGGCTGTCGGGACCGCGAACCCCCCAGCGCCGGGGACGGAGGCCAACGGCCTCACCGAGAACGAGTCCGCGACGCTGTGGTCACGTGACGACGATGACTACATGTCCCAGACCGAGTATCGCCGTCGCTACGGCGAGTCGCGGACCGCGATGCAGCAGCTCGCGAACGGGACCGACATCACGTTCACTCGGCCACCGGCGACGGCGTCGACATGGACGCGGAACGACTTCGCCGATCTCGAGGCTGGCGGGGCGGGCACGTCGGTCGCGCCGCGGAACGCCACGTTCGAGAGTGGTGTCTTCATCGACGACGCCCACGCCACGGTCTTCGCCGTCCAGCCGTCGACGCGCGTCCACGCCGCCCCGAACGAGACCACCCACTACGTGGCGCCGAACGGGACGCTCCGCGGGTTCGTCGACTACCGCGTGCGGGTGCCGGGCAGGAGCCCGAGCGGGAACCGGACGACCGAGTGGACACTCCAACAGCACGAGATCGAGTCAGTTCGCCTGTTGCGTGATGGCGAGCCGCTCGTCACCCGTGACGGGACGCACACGCCAGCACTGGCGTACGCACTCGACGCCCACGGCGAGATGACGCTGACCCTTGAGGCCGACATCCAGGTTCGGCTCCGCGCCGTCAGGCGGGGTCCCAACTCGACGAGCGTCAACACCACGGTGCGCACGGAGACACTCACTGTGGCGGACTCGCTCACCGTCGACGTGTACGATCCCGAGGCCACGGTCTACTACGCGGACTACCCAGGCGGCGACACTGGCGTCGCCGTCTTCCAGAGCCAGCCGTGGCAGGGGTACACCCTGACCGACGACGGCTCACAACGGGTTCGTGGTGTCTGGCGGTTCTACACTGCTCGCGACACCGGGTGGGACCGACTCGTTCGGCGAAACGGCACTGCACAGGAACCGATCACCTCGGACGCGATCCCCGTCTCGGTCCACGCCTACCCCTCGCGGATCGGGCCGCGGGCCGAACCGGTCCGCGACGGGCCGGAGATCCTCGACACGTGGCAGGTGACGAACGCGACCCGAGCGCCCCGGTTAGGGGAGAACATCAACGTCGACGTCGTGAACGGCTCCTACACGGCGAGCCACGGCGTCGCCGTTCGCGCCGGTGACGTCGCCCCCGACACTACCCGCGTCGCCGGGATCGTCCGGGGCGTGAACGCCTCGATCACGGAACCCGACAGCGGGTTCGAGCGCCCCCTGTTCCGAAGCAATCTGACGGCGACTGTCGGCAACCAGACGCGATCGGCGACGACAGTCCGACTGCGGCTGCGGAGTGCGTACTCCGGCGCCCCGATCGTGCTCGACGACGATGCGGGGCCGCGACCCGGGGTTGGCCCGGCGCGTACCGGCTACATCGCGATCGCCGGCGAGCGCGTCGAGACGAACGCCTCAGGCGTCGCGATCGTGACACTCGATCAGCCCGGGATCTACACGGCGCGGTACCACCCCGGGTCGTGGGTGGAGCAGCGCTCGGCCTACGTCGACGACACGGCGACCGTTCGCTGGCACCCACTGACCACGGTGGCCGGCTGGTTCGCACTGCTCGTCGCGCTCGGCTGGCAGTTGCTCCCGTTCGTCGTCGCGCTCTACGCGGGCCGCCGCCTCCTGGCGATGCTCAGCCCCGCAACGAGATTCTCCGATCAACCATGACCACCACACCTACCCCGATTGATCGACGTACCGCCCTCCGAACGCTCGCCGTCAGTGCCGTCGTCGGCGTCGGTGGCTGCCTCGCCGAGGACGGGCAACAGTCCGACCCTGGAACGGGATCCGAGACTGACACCGACGGGACGAGTGACGGGCCGTTCCAAGCTGTCGGCGTCGACGGCACGACGCTGGTCGTCGAACTCGCCGCCGAGACAGCGGTTGCCCAGGTGAACCTCATCACACCGAACGGCGAACTGTGGGGGACCCGCGACGTCGCCGCCGGCGCCGAGCAGGTGTCGTTCGCGTTCCGCGGCGCGTATCCTCCGGGCGAGTACGACGTCGTCGGCGTCGATGGCGAGGAGACGGTCGGGGCAACGTCGCTGGAGATCCGTCCCGAGCTCGAGATTCAGGAGGTGGGGCTGTATCGGAACCATCCGGACAAGCCGTGGGAGGAGGTGTACGGGGAATCGGAGACGAATCGGTTGATCAACGGGGAGGCGTTCGTGACTGTCGAGAACACAGGGACTGGGCCAGAGACAGTCACCGAGCTTGTGTTCTCCGGTGACGTTCCAGCACCTACTGAGAACCCACGAAGTAACGGGCTACAAAGAACCGATCGAGCACTCATTCCGGCTGGACGAAGAGTTGATCTCTATAGTTCGTCATTCCCGTTTGGGTCAAAGGCACCTGATGGGATGGGTTGTTCCACTGATGGGAATAGTGGACAGTTCACCGTGGTTCTAGAAACACTCGTCAACCCCGACTCAGTCAAACAAACATTCGATGTCCGTTACGAGAGTTCATCGGACATGACCGATTGTGAGGTCACGATTATGGAGGCATAGCGATGGTCGACCTAATCGACGTTGTCCTCGAGGGGATCAAGGCAAGTATCGGGTGGTTTGTGAGCCAGCTCATGGATGGCCTTCGGTCAGGGTATCGGACCCTCTCGGAGGCGATGTTCGGAACCCCGACGCCGGAAACGAACGGGCCGTTCGTGTTTGGAGACCCAACGAACCAACCCTGGGTCGAGCTCCAAGACACGCTCGTCGGCGGTGAGATCGTCCTAATCGCGCTGCTCCTTCTCGTGATGAGCGTCCAAGGCCGACACGCAATACGGGTGTTCAATATCGGGAGTACGTACGAGGCACGAAAAACGAAGAAGAACGCATGGACCGGTGCATTCCTGATTGTCGTGTGGTACTGGGTTGGAACGCTCGCGCTCTATCTTGTCGACGGGTTCACGATTGCACTCCTACCGGGAATTAGGCCTCTCACAGACGTTATGATCAAGTTTTTGAGGCAATCCATCACCAACCCCGCCCTCTCACTCCTCTTCGCCCTCGCTGGCGGCATCTCCATGTGGGCGTTGCAGGCACTCCTCTACATCCGGGAGATCCTCCTCTACGTCTACCTCTACGGGATGCCGATCGCGATCGCCGTCGCCTACGGCAACGTCCCGGTCCTCTCGCGGATCGGGCACGGCTTCGCGAAACGCTTCGTCCCACTTGCTGTCCTCCCGCTCCCAGCGGCGATCGTGTTCAAGGGGTACGACATCGTCTACTCGACGGGCGGCCTCTCGCCCGACACCCCGTTCCTGCAGTATCTCGTTGCCGTCTCCCTCCCCGTCGTCGCCCTCTACGCCACGTGGCAGACGTTCAAGTACGCCACTCCACTGACCGCGAAAGCCCTCAGCGGCGTCACCCGTGGCGCGGCCCTCGTTGGCGGCGTCGCCGTCGGTGCGTACGCCGGGAACGCGAGCGTCGCGACCACCGCCGCCCGATGGGGGCCGAAAGCCGCGGCCGGCCAAGCGGTGGCCCAGAAAGCCGCTGCTCGAAGCGAGGACAGCGATGGGGACGGAGCGCCGTCCTACCGGCGGACCGAGAACGATCCAAGCGACACCGAATCGAACGATTACGGGATGGACTTTGACCGCGGAATCCACTAATCCATGAGTTCAGACAACGACGCAGCCCCACGGCGCATCATGGACCAGTTCGGCGAGGCGAGTCGCATCCCCTACCTCAACATCGAGGAGGGGGACGTCGGCGTCCTGATCGCGTTCCCGATCGCCGGCCTGTTCCTCGCCAGTCTCATCGGCGTCGAATCACTCGCGCTCCCCTTGATCGCCGCCGGCGCAGGGTTCGGCACGGCGCTCGTCTACGTCACGCCCGAGCACCTGACCGCGTGGACCTGGACGACCGACGTGTCCCAGTACCTCAAGCGCCCCGCGGTCACGTTCAGCGCCCCCAACGACGCCGATAGTGCTACGGACGAGACCGACCGCAATCAGGGGGGCCTCGCGAACTACACGCCGTTCACCCCTGATGAGCGAACACAGGACCTCACCAACATCGAGCGGGCGTGGCCCGGCGCCGGCGCCATCCAGCGCGCCGACGGCACGATGGAGGCGTTCATCGAGGTCGATCCCGGGAACATGGACTTCGCCATGGCCGAGGACTGGGCCCAGCTGCAGGACGCCGGTGCGGCGTTCGCGAACAAGGAACTCGACGCGAAGCTGACGTTCCACGCGACGACCCGAGCGTTTCCGGTGGAGCAGCTGACCGCGACGATCAAGGACCGCCTCGACGACGAGGACGTCGAGTCGAACCCGATCTTCCGGGAACTCCTCGAGGAGTACCGCGACACGCGGCCGAAAGAAATGCGCGAGCGAGGGATCCAGCAGGTGCAGTACTACATTGGTGTCGAAGTCTCGCCGCTGGAGGTGTACGACCGCTACCGCGAGGCGGCGACGCCGGCCGAGAAGCTGACGCAGCTGCCCGTGGTGGGTGTCCTGTTCACGCCGTTCGTGACGCGGCGTGCAGACCTGAGCGATGTCGAGCGCCGGGCGCGGATGTTCGACGAACTGGATAGTCGGATCACCGACGTGCGGACGGAGTTCATCCAACAGGCGTCGGGCTGGTCGGCCCGCCGCCTCAGCACGGTCGAGCTGTTCGTCCTGAACATGGCGTTCTGGAACGGTCGCGAGGACGACTACGGCGATCCCGAGGCCGTCGTTCGCGACCAGCCGGTCGTCGGCCACTCGCGCCGTGAGGAGGGACAGGATGCATAGCGTGCTCGTCCAGTCGAGTGGGGGTGTCGTGAGACAGCTCCGGGAGTGGCTTGCGTCACCGACGAGCGTCGAGGGCGCCGCCGTCTCTCTGGTGCTGATCGGCGCCGTCGTTGTCGGTGGCACACTACTCCGGGATCGGTACGCTGCCGACGACGAGGCGACAGTCGACTTCGCGGACGTCCTCGACGACGAGACGCTCGCCGATGGGCAGGCCGAAGGGCAACTCTTCGACGACATCGCCGAGTCCCACAAAACGGTCACGGCGCCCGCCGCCATCGAGTGGGAGACTCGCGCCGCCCGTGTCGGCGAGCAGTGGACGTCGACGCTGTACATCGCCGACTACCCGGACTACCCGAATGACGGCTACCTCAGCGACCTGTTCGAGTTGACCGACGTCCAGTTCGATCTGACGGCTCACATCACGCCGAAGAACCAGGACCGGGCGCGAACCGAACTGCAGGAGATCGCCGACGACCTGCAGGTGGACGCCGATCTGGAGCAGAGCGTGCGGAGTTCGTACCTGCAGGAGCGAGCGGACGAGGCGGCTGCGACGTACACGGCCGTCGAGAACGGGGCGCGCGTGTTCGACCAGGGTGTGTTCGTGACGGTGCGCGCCGACGATCGGGAGACGCTGCAGGACGACGTGCAGCAGGTGAAGAGTACGCTGCGGGACGAGCCGGCGAACCTGACGCCGAAGACGGCGATCTGTCGGCAGGACGTGGCGCTGCAGTCGGCGGCGCCGATCGGCGCGAACGAATTCGGCCGCGAGTCGATCGCGCTTGGTGGCGCCGTCGGCGCGTTGCTGGCGTCGCCGCACAATGCGACGATCCTTGAGGAGGGTGGCGTCGAGTTCGGGATGCACAAGGACACGCGGAGTCCCGTGGTGATCGACCCGTTCGCGCGGGACAACGGCTACGCGATGTTCACGGTCGGCGATCCCGGCTCGGGGAAGTCGTTCAGTTCGAAGCAGAACTTCATCCGGTCGATGGAGCAGGCACGGGACCGCATCGGCGTCATTCTCGAACCGCTGAACGACTGGGCCGGTGTCGCCGAAGCCCTCGATGCGAAACGGATCACGGTCGGCGGGACGTTGGGGTTGAACCCGCTGGAGATCAGGGAGACCCCCGAGCACGTCCAGCGGGCGATGGGCGAGGATGCGAGCCCGTTCAACGAGAAGCTCGATGACGCGATGAGTTTCCTCACCAACTTCTTCGCGCTGCGGGGGATCTCGCTCGGGGATCGGCGGACGACGCTGGAGCTCGGTCTCAAGCGCGCGTACAAGCGCAAGGGGATTACTGACGACATCTCGACGCACGGGAATCAGAGTCCGACGATCCGGGACATGCTGGACGTGTTCGAGGAGATGGTCGAGGAGCCGGAGGCGTTCGTCGTGCGGGCCGACGAGGAGGCGGCGAAGATCGAGGAAGACGCCACGTGGTTGCTTGACCAGCTGCGGCCGTTCGAAGAGGGCGGTCGGCACGCGAATCTGGGCACCGAGTCCGAGTTCGACATCCGGGACGAGAAAGTGATCTATCTCGATCTCGCCCAGCAGGAGGGGAGTGTGGATAGTGGGACGGCGCTCACGATGCAGTTGCTGATCTCGCTGGTGTACGAACGGGCGAAGGTGTCCGAGAAGGAGGTGGTGTTCTACATCGACGAAGCCCGCTACCTCATGCAGGACGCCGCGAGTCTGGCGTTCCTGGAGACGGTGTTTCGGCATCACCGCCATCATGACCTGTCGATCCGGCTGGTGACCCAGACCGTCGACGAGTTCTTCGAGCACGCCGAGAGTGAGGCGATTCTCGACCAGTGTGCGGTGAAGCAGTTCCACCGGCTGGACGGGATGGACGAGGACTGGGCCCAGGAGTTCGGGCTCAACTACGCCCAGATGCGGTATGTGCAGGATGCGGTGCCGGGGAATGAGGATGCGGGGTTTGCGGAGGCGCTTGTTGGGGTGGATGGCGAATGGCGTGGGATTCAGGTTGAGGCGATGCCCAAAGAGAAGCAAGTGATTGACTTTGACCCGACTGAGCAAGAACGGTCGTCGCTGCCTGGCGCCGACGAAGAACGTAGTGAGACCGGTCGGACTGACTCTGGAAACGGGTAGCTGACCGAAGCGCGCTCCCAGCATACTTTGACACGTAGCGAGCGGAAGCCCACCCCTTCAGGGGTGGGAGGATGTCAATATGTATCGAGGTTCTCTAGGGAATCCCCTCAACAGCGTCCCGCAGACTGGCTTCATCCCCCCAGCCAATAACGCGATCTCCAGCTGCCTCCTCAAGCGCTGCTAAGTGAGACGCCGCCATGCCGTTATCGTACTGTCGGCGCATCTCCGTTTCGCTCTCGTACAGCCGCTTGAGCAACCACAGGCGATCTCTGACGTGGCGCTGCTGGTGATACAGGTACCCCAACTCCCACACGTGGCCGCCGTCGAAATCCTCAAGCACGCCGACGATATGCGACGCCATTGCTGCGAGCAGGTCGAACGCTGGCGCCCAGAGGTCGATCTCGTCAGTTGTGAACCCAAAGTCCTCGAGTCGGTATCCGGCGGCGCCTCGTCGATCATCCAACTGCTCACAGACCTCCAATCGCCGTTTTCCCGGCCCCTCCTCACCACCACGCCCGACGACGAGATACCGGGTATCGGCGCGCTTGATTTCGTCGAACTGGCTGCTGCCGTGTAACTGCGTTTTCAGCTGTTCGTGCTGGTGTGGTGTTAGTTGGAGCTGTGCCTCATCGACAACAGCATCTGAATCGATGTCGCCGATGTACGCCGATTCTTCGTTCCCCGTGTCGGCGCTCGAATCGTCCGGCATCTCGCAGAATAGATTCTTCCGTGGACCGTTATACCTATGGGTTACTGAATCGGTACTGCAACCACCCTAGGAACCGGTTGCGTCTGTTGACCAAGTGTTTATACTGGCTGAGGACATACTGGAACACATGCACCCGGACGCGACACAGCCGGCTGCGAACACCGGTCCGGACGGCGAGCCCGCGGAGTTCAACACGTGGCTGGCACTCCAGAAGGCGACTGACAAGCAGCGGGCGAACCTGCTCGCGGACGTCGTCGGCCACCCGAAAGGAGCGCCAAGCGTCACGGAACTCGACTACATGAATCCGAGCCTCGAAACGGACGCGATCCGCCGGCATCTCTCCATCCTCCAAGACGTCGACGTCCTCCAGGAGTTGGTTGTCCCCACTGGCGAGCGCGTTCGTGGGTATCCCTACAAGTTCTACGCCCTCACCGACGCCGCTCGCAGCCTGTTCGACAAGAACGGACTGTTCCCTTCGGACGCGTGGCAGCGCCAATACGACCGCGTCGAAAAAACCGCCGAGATCCGGGAGCTAGAGGAAATGCCCCGCCCCGCGAACGGGTAGGCCCCTTTCCTGCTTATCGGGGACCCGTGCCGAAATCGTTCCCATGCTGTATACATTGTACTCGATGTTACAAACACACTGGTGGTCGGAGTGGGTGTCCCTCGATCGCGTGTTGTTGGCGCGGCCACCGGCGCCCTGTTGCCAGTCGGGGGCAGTAGCCGGACGGCGGTGCTGTACGCTTTCTTCGTGGACCGAAGATGCTGGCTTGCCCCGGGCGCCGACGAATGATCTCGATGGCGTTCGGAGTCGCGTTCAATCTTAACCAACATACGTCCCCGACTCACCAGTGTGTTGGTTAACTTCTCCAGCTGGGTGTGCGCGGTTTCTGGGTACGACTAGCGAGTCAATTGAGAGCGATACTGCGCGGTCGCCGACGGGTGTGCGTCCGCGCCCATCTCAGGTGCCGCCGACGGCGTTGCTACGGTGTACGGGGGCGACCTCATCTCCGGTGTGATCGGCCGGTAAGCCACCAAAGGCTTACATTGAAAGCCGATTGAACTGTCCTTGGAAGGAATCGTGTCACACGCTCCTTCCCGTTATGAGTTCCGAGGAATCGTCCCTTGGTCATTGTCCCGACTGCGGCGAGCGTATCTCTCAGGCGTGGCTATTGGTTGACTACCAGAAGGACGACGGAACCTGCGGTGTGTGGGCCGAGTGTCCATCTTGTGAAAAGGTCGTTGCGCCGCAGTAGTTGGGAACAGCAGAATCAAGTGTTCCTCGTCGCCTATCCGGATACGATCTACAAATGGAGATTTCACCGCAACTACGCTGTCTGTTCTCTGCGACTGTCGAAGAGCGCGACGGGTCGTATGTGGTGGAGGTACCGGAACAGGAGATTCGGCTTGGCGACCTACAGGCAGGTGATACATATCGTGTGGCCGTTCTCCCATCACCTTCGACCGATGACGCCGATGGTACTGACGCCGATTCACAGTCCGAGCAAGCGGCACAGTCGCCACCTGTTGCAGAGGGCGAACAGCGCACCGTTGAGATCGAAGACATAGGCGAACAAGGCGATGGTATCACGCGTGTTGAGCGTGGATTCGTCGTTATCGTCCCGGACACTGAACAGGGCGAGCGTGTCACAGTCACGATCACCGATGTCGGTCAGAATGTTGCCTTTGCTGATGTTGTTGAACGCGTGAATTCTGCGTAATGGACAAGATAGCCTTTCTCGAGTAGTCAGCAAACCGACTCACGTTGCCAGGGAGCGAAACATCTATAGATATGAATCGAGTATGAATACATATGGTGGAAGACACGCGAGTCGTCGGTGAGCGTGGGCAGGTCACACTCCCGAAGCAGCTTCGGGAACGATTCGGGATTCACGGTGGCGATAGAGTACGCGTCCACGAGGACGAGGAGGGACGGATCGTCGTCGAAAAGGCGGTCACAGAAGACGACCTCGCCGAGGGATACCGCGCCCGTTCCGAACAGATGGCCGATCTCGCTTCCGAACTCGAGGGTGTCTCGGCGGAGGCCGATGCAGCCCTCGGTGACGTGCCCGAGTGGGAGTCGTAGATGGACGTCCACCGTGGCGATATCGTCATCGTCGAACTGAATCCGACTCGCGGCTCGGAACAACGCGGGACCCGCCCATGTCTCGTCGTCCAGAACGATATTGGAAACGCGAACGCCCCGACGACCATCGTCGTCCCGTTCACCACGTCCTTCGACGATCGCCAGTACCCGTTCGAAGTCCTGGTTCGGGCCGAGGAAAGCCCGCTCTCTGCGGACTCTGTTGCGCTCTGTAGTCAGATTCGGACTGTCTCTATCGCGCAGCGGATCACGGAGAACATCGGGTCGATTCCCGAGGCCCGGATGGACGAGATCGACGATGCGCTTGGGTACTCTTTGGGCCTCCAGTCTGTTTGATACGCCGCTGGACTGGGGCGGCCATTTGCTGCGAGCGCTCGCGGCGACACACCTGTGAAACGGGGTTCAACGGCCGAGTTAGGTCTGGATCTGTGCTACGCGCCAGCCTGCTCAGTCGACGCTTCGTCGGTCACGAGCGAGTAGTGGACCTCTATGTCATCGTACTGTGCGACCGGGCGCCTCGAACGGCCGTCGTCGACGAGGTCAATGACGCCGAGTTCGGAGAGTTCCGTGAGGTTGCGGTGTACCTCTTTGAAGTCTCGATCGACGATCTCCGCAGCGTCCCGCATGCTTTCGGGTTCGTGCTGGCGAATCGCCCGGAGAAGCGCGAGGTTCGCCGGGCTGAGGAGCCGCGCAAGTTCGGACTCAGACTCGAAATTGAGCACGTTGGTGTGACCTACATCCTCGAACTCTTCGCCAGCTTCGACAGCTCGGAGCATGTCCTTCGTCTGTTCACGGAGTCGATTCGCCTCGCCCACGTAGACGTGGAGCGTCCGGTCGTCGGAGTTCGGTTCGGTGTCGGTCATTGTTGCGGTGGCGGCGTCGGGTAGTTCACGGTCGGCGTTCGGCGACTTCCTCCTCGAAGCGTTCGACGAGTTCGACTATCCCAGGGAATTCGATTTCCTCAACCTCGTCGGTAGTATGGCGCTCGTGGCCCTTTGTGTCTTCGTGGGAATTATAAAAAACAAGGAGAATACCCGCGCCTTTAGGCGCGGGATGAATCTGACACCCTGACCGACAATCCACCGACGACACCCCAACTGGATATTCAACACCCGGCCGTTGGTTTTAATAATTAAACTCCCATAACGTATTATGAGGTCAGCTCGATGCTGGAGACGACCCGCACCTACGTCGCACGCATCACGAACCACCAACAGGTTCGTGACGACTTTGACCAGTGCGGGTTCTCCGCATCCAAACTGTGGAACGTCGGACGCTACTACATCCAACAACGGTGGGACGACGACGGCGAGATACCCGACGAAGCCGAACTGAAATCGGAGTTGAAAGACCACGAACGCTACAGTGACCTGCATTCTCAGTCAAGTCAGCGAGTTCTCGAAGAACTTGCTGAGGCGTTCAACGGTTGGTACAACTCCGACGACGGTAACAACCCACCGGGCTACCGGAAACGTGGCGACGACCACCCTCGCTCCACCGTCACGTGGAAGAAACGAGCTATCAAGCACGACGACAAACACGGCCAACTTCGCCTCTCGAAGGGCTTCAACCTGAAAGAGAGTCGATCTGACTTCATCCTCGCCGAGTACGAAACTCGCTCTGACGTAGAAGTCGAGAACATCCAGCAGGTGCGTGCCATCTGGAACGGCGACGAGTGGGAACTCCACCTCGTCTGTAAGAAAGAGATTCCAGTCGAAGACGCACCGGGTGATAACACGGCGGGTATCGACCTCGGAATTAGCAACTACCTCGCCATCGACTACGAAGATGGCGCGAGTGAACTGTATCCGGGGAACGTGCTGAAAGAGGACAAACACTACTTCACCCGCGAAGAGTACCAGACCGAAGGCGAGAACGGCCCGTCGAAGCGAGCGCGGGAGGCTCGGCAGAAACTCTCCCGACGCAAAGACCACTTCCTTCACACCCTCAGCAAGCACATCGTTGAGCGGTGTGTTGAAGAAAGCGTGGAGAAGATAGCGGTTGGCGACCTCAGTGACATCCGCGAGGATGAGAACGGTGACTCGCGGAACTGGGGTGCGTCGGGGAACAAGAAGTTGCACGGCTGGGAGTTCGACCGGTTCGCCCGTCTCCTCGAATACAAGGCCGAGGAACACGGCATCCTCGTTGACCGCGTAGACGAGAAGAACACGAGCAAGGCGTGTTCGTGTTGCGAGCAGATTCGGGACAGCAACCGCGTGGAGCGAGGGCTGTACGTCTGTTCATCGTGCGAGACGACGATGAATGCAGATGTGAATGGTGCGGTGAACATCCGTCGAAAGATAACTCAGAGTCCCCCGACCGGGGATATGAGTAACGGCTGGTTGGCACAGCCCGGAGTCTTCCTGTTCGACCGCGAAAGCGGACGATTCACACCGAGAGAACAGGGAGACTGCAAACCCTAATATCCCAACTCTCGGGATTCCTCCGGCTTTAGCCGGAGGAGGATGTCAACGTACCGGAGTACTGTTTCACCGTCTAGCGTGCCGAAGTGGAGCGAATACTTGTAGCCGGATGGGGACGCCGGATCGCCCGTCTTGATGATTGTCTGCCGTTCGACATGGCCATCGAAGGTATTCGTGAAATTTCGGATGACCCGGGCGCCCATCGACGTCTGATGGACTCGGCCCCATCAACATAAACGTATGGGGTAATCCCCATCAATACACTATCGTACTTTCGACAAGAGAGAAACCCTTGGCGTCCTCTCCACCCAGAAGAACGGTATTCTACCCTAACCGTTCCATCGCCGGTTCTGACTCGCTTCGTGAGTACAAGTCTGGATCCCGAGACGGCAACGGAGCTACCGGTGAAGGACGATTCTGAAACGTGTCAGCCCCGGGCGTCGACGACGGCGTTGCCGCACTCGACACAAACTACGTGCCGTCGACGGCCTCGGCTGCTGGCGCGTTACACGGGATGCACTTGATGCGTGAGGACCGGACCGAACGTGGATAGCGACTCATGTTTGTAGTTAGTTCTCTGCGACTTTGGAGTTCTTGTAGGGTTCACAGACGCGCTTCACGCCTTCCTCGAAGTCGATTTCGGGTTCCCAGCCTGTGGCCTCGTGGAGTTTCGAGTCGTCGGCCATCGTGTCGTGGACGTACACCTCGAGCGGGTTCTCGATGTATTTGGAGTCCTTGATCGCGTCCCGGACCGCTGCTTTCGTCATGGATATGTTCGCCAGTGGCGGCCTGCCAGAAGTCTGAAGTACATGAACTTCGAACTAGCCCTATGACCGATCATCCCGCCCCCCCGTGTGCCCGAACGGACGGGGGAACTGATGCGATCAACACGCCACCGATGGACGCGTTGAACGAAGAGACGCTCAAGCCGGCGGTACTCGCCCAGAATGCACCCCGTCTGGAAACCGTCGTGACCCTCCTGAACCAGCCAGCACTTGCTCGTGTCTACGTCTATATCTGCTACTGGGGCCCTGTCGGGCCACCAGCCGTCATGGATGCACTCGACCTCTCGAAATCGACAGCTTACGAGTACCTCGATCGACTCGGTGATCTCGGGCTCATCGATCGTGACGAGTCAACACGCCCGCAACAGCTCACCGCCGAGCCGATCGTTCTCGTCGAACAGCAGGTCCCGATCGTCATCATCCCGACCGTGCTCCACGCGTTCGCGCTGCAGGACATCGACGAGGACGTCGAATACTTCATCGACCGTCATGGCATCGGGACACTGGTTGCTGCCCTTCGGGGAGCCGGCCTGCACTACGCCGGGGAAACGACCCAACGGATGGTTGCGAACGATATCGATGTCCGGGATACGGAAGCGATGCTGATCATCGACGCACTCGTCCCTGTGCTCACCGTCGGGCGTGATCACGATCCGTACTTCGAGTACTTCTTCCCCGACGTGCACGCGCAGATGGAGTTGCCCGATCTCGACGACCAAGAGACGACCCCAGCACAGCCGTCGACAGACGGGTCCTGAGGCCGCTCGATGGGTCGAGACACACCATTAACACCCGAGAAGGACGTCATCGTCGATACGAACGTCTTCATCGCGATCGGCGCCCCCGAAAACCCGCAGTTCGGGCAGTTTCGGCGGGCAGTCCACGACGCCGGTGTCGTGCTCAAACTTCCGCAACGGGTCATCGGCGAGCTTGGTGGCCGGGACACAGTTCGGGTTGAGGTCGCACTCGAGGAAGGGTGGGCGGAGATCATCGATGCACCCTCCCCGACAGCTGGGGACGCAGTTGCGGCGAGCGACATCGCCACGCGGACCATCGCGAACGAAACGGGGACCCCCGAACACGAAGTCGAAAAGACCGATGCAATCCTCGCGGGGCTCGCGATCCAGTACGTTCAGGACCGATCGACAGATGGTGTGATCATACTCACCGACGACAAGCCTGCCAGGACTGGCGTTGAAAACGCTGTCACCGCGAAGGGCTACACCGACACGATCGAAGTCTACGGAGTGGCGGACATTATCGGAGACGACTCCGATGGCTCACTGCGACTGATTTAGCACGTCCGAACAGAGAGCGAGTAAGGGGACGAAGCGTATCGTGGACGGACCGTACTAACGGTGGAAGTGGTGGCGTTCATTCTGAAATATTGCACCCTGAAGTCTTTCAGTACTCCACTGCATTCGCTGTTTGCTTCGTTGTTGATCACGGAGTCTGTGTGTTAACAGCGGAAGCAGTGGGGTGGGTGTGTGAACCGCCTCGGGGTCACGCCCCGAGGCACTCGCCTTGTTTTCTCTGTAGAGTCTCTCGTCGAGGGTGGTGATCTACTCCCAGTCGGTGACGATCAGGGTGGCGTCCACAATTTCGGTCGTCCCCCGTCGTACCCTACTGGTAAGACTCACAGACGCGCTTGACGCCTTCCTCGAAGCTGATCGTCGGCTCCCAGCCGGTCGCCTCGTGGAGTTTCGAGTAGTCGGCCATCGTGTCGTGGACGTACACCTCGAGCGGGTTCTCGATGTACTTCGGCTCCACGTCAGTCCCGAGCTCGGCGTTGATCATCTCGACCATCGTGTTGAACGAGTAGCTCTCCTCGGTGCCGACGTTGTAGATGCCTTGGAGTTCGTGGTCGGCGGCGAGTTCACACGCGCGGACGACGTCGTCGACGTGCGTGAAGTCTCTCGTTTGGGTGCCGTCGCCGAACAGCTCCGGGCGCTCGCCGTTGGCGATCTTGTCGGTGAACTGGGCGACGGTGTTCGCGAACTCGCCTTTGTGTGCCTCGGCGCCGCCGAAGCCCTGGTAGACGGAGAAAAAACGCATCCCGGCGAGGGACATGTCGTGGAAGTTGTGGAAGTACTCCGCGTACTTTTCGCGGGCGAGCTTCGAGGCTTCGTACCCGGTTCGGGCGTCGACGTCCATGCTCTCCGGGGAGGGTTTGGTGCGGTCCCCGTAGATGGAGGAGGTGGAGGCGTAGACAACGGTGTCGCAGCCGTCCTTGCGGGCCTGTTCGATCGTGTTCACGAACCCCTCGACGTTGACGCGGGCGCCCTTCGCGGGGTTCTCCTCGTGCATTTTGTAGGAGGAGAGTGCGGCAAGGTGGAACACGACGTCGACGTCAGTGGGGAGGTTGTCGTCGACGACGGAGGCGTCGACGAACTCCACGTCGTCAGTGAGGTTCTCGGGAGTCCCGAGGTACTGGTCGTCGACGGCGATGACGTCGTTCTGTTGGGCGAGGTGGTTCGCGAGGTTCGAGCCGATGAAGCCGGCGCCGCCCGTGACGAGGACGCGGTGGTCCTGCATGCGTATTCGTGTTCGGCAACTGGGGGAAAGGGTTGCGGTCGGGAGCGGCGGTCATGTTGCAGGGTCTGGGTGAGTGATCCAGATACCGTCTCGCTCAGACTGGCCCAGACACACCACTGTTTCGTGTGAAGTCAGCAGGCAGTACGGGGAAGGGAGTGGATCGAGAAGCGAGGGGTAGTCACTCGACCCGAAATCGGTTGCGGCAGTAATCGCGCTGGCTCTCTCGTCCGATCTGTCGCCGTTTCAGTCCCGACTCCCGATGACGACCTCCCCGCATTCGACACAGACGTAGTCGCCGTCGACGGTTTCAGCTGCCGGGGCGTTACATGGGATGCATTTTGCGCGCGAGGAACGGACAGATCGAGGATAGCGGCTCATAGGTTGGCGTCCGTTGTCTGTAACTAAACATTCTTGGTTCCGGACGTGTTCCGGGTGCTGAATGGCGGGCCGAGAACTGGTACGTGACTGACACCCTGCTACTCGGCAATCCCACGGCTTCGCCAGTGAGAAATGGTTAATCGAGATTGACGTATTCACTCTCCCACTCTCGTCGCGCCTCTAGCTCCCGCTGGCCACGATCAGTCAACGTGTAGTAGTTCGTCCGCCGGTCCAACTGTCCTTTCTCTACCAATCCCTTGTCAACCAGTGTGTCCAGGTTCGGGTACAGCCTCCCGTGATGAATCTCCGATTCGTAGTACTCCTCGAGTTCTTCCTTGATCGCTAACCCATGTGGGTCGTCTCGCCCGTCGACAACGTACAGGAGATCGCGTTGGAACCCGGTTAGATCGTACATGGATGCCTCCAACTTGTAGCTGATAGTCACATAAGTATGCTGGGTAATGTCGTTGCCAGTCACATTCGTCGGCTGCCAACGCCTCCCTCTCGCATGTCACATCACTCACTTTTTTGGCGGCGCTATCACTGACCTATCACGCGAGACGAAACTCCATGGCACTGTCCAACGCACATCGGCCAACGAACACGCGGGAACGATATCGACTGATGATTGCCGCCGCAAGTCGGCCATTCGCACTGGCTGCTGTCCTCGTCCCCCTCGGCCTTCCCGTTCTGGGCTACCTCTCGAACGACGTCCGCATCATGTTCACCGTCCACCTGTTCCTGGGTGCGTTCTGGTTCGGCACTGGCGTCCTCGGCGCCGTCGTTCTCGGCCCGGTGATGGGGAGTCTTTCGGAGGAAGCGAACGTCGAATTCGCGGAGGGATTCGTCCCGAAAATGAACCTCCTTATGGAGCCAGTCTCCGTGGGCGTGATCGGCTCCGGGATCGGTCTCGCGAGCATGATGGGGCTTTTGGCGAATCCAAGCCCCACGCTGTGGGCGGCACTCGGCCTTGCGATCGCACTGCTCGTGCTGGGGTTCGGCCCCCTGCACAAGTTCACGGCCGGGATGTTCGACGAGATCGTCGCCAGGGATACCGACCACGAACGCCTCGCCACCCTGAACAAGAAGTACGGGATGTTGAGTCTCGTCGAACTCGTGTTGATGATCGCCATTCTCGCCACGATGTCCGGACTTCGATGGGGGCTCTGACGGGTTCCAAGCACCTTCACCCCAGTTGGACGTCGGGTTCGAGAACGAATTTGCAATCGAGCGATGCTTTGTGAGCTCATAGCGGTACAGCGCGGAAACCCACCCCTTCAGGGGTGGGAGGAAGCGCGTCCACTCCGTGCGATAATCCACCGACAACGACAGGGTTGACCCCCAATATTTTTGAACTACCAAGCACACATATGATGTATGGAGAAGCGGCGTACTGTCCCGGTCAAGCTTGACGTGGACAGTACCGACGCCGCACTCCTCGAAGACACCGTAGACGAGTTTCTCTGGGCGGCCAACTACGTAACACGTCACGCCTTCCACGGTGAGTACGTCACGACGAGCAAGACCACGCTCCACGACGACACCTACGAGGACGTGCGCGACGAGACGCCATTACACAGCAACCACGTCCAAGCCGCTCGCAACAAGGCCGCCGAAGCCTGCAAGAGCGTGGTCGAAAAGTGGAAGCAGGGCACGAAG
This sequence comes from Halolamina sp. CBA1230, assembly GCF_002025255.2. Lineage (GTDB taxonomy): Archaea > Halobacteriota > Halobacteria > Halobacteriales > Haloferacaceae > Halolamina. The sequence continues at coordinate 1,710,726 of NZ_CP054587.1, read as the reverse complement.
GCGTCGAAGCCCCACTTTACCAGCCCACACGTCGTCTACGACCACCGCACCGCCACGTTCCACGACGAGTACGTGTCGCTGGCGACCGTTGACGGTCGTATTGAAGCCGACTACGTGCTTCCCGACGAGGAGCGAGACACGCCCCATGCTGAATACTTCTTCTCGGACCAGTACGAAACCACAGGGGCAGAACTGCATTACACGAACGGCGACTGGATGCTCCACATCCACTGCAAGAAGGATGTTGAGGCTGACACGACGGAACAGGAGGCCACCGAGAACGGAACGGTTCTCGGGATTGACCTCGGCGTGAACAATCTCGCAGTTACCAGCACTGGCACGTTTTGGACGGGCGACGAGTTCGACCACTGGCGGCGCGAATACGAGAACCGGCGTGGGGACTTGCAGGAACACGGGACGCGGTGGGCGCACGAGAACATCCAATCGGTCGGACGCAAAGAGGAAGGCCGATTCAAGATAACGCTCCACCGCATATCGAACGAGTTGGTGACTGAAGCCCGCGCCCACGACTGTTCGGTGATAACGTTTGAAGACCTGACGGACATTCGAGAACGCACTGACGCGTCGTGGGGGCACAAGTGGGCGTTCAACCGCCTGTACGAGTACGTCGAGTACAAAGCCGAAGAGTACGGGATCGACGTGGAACAGGTTGACCCGGAGAACACTTCTCGGCGGTGTTCACACTGTGGGTTCACACACCCCGACAACCGGGATAGTGAGGAGTTCGAGTGCCTGAAGTGTGGCTACGAGAACCACGCCGACTACAACGCCGCGAAGAACATCGGTTTGCGGTATCTCCGCCGGAACCAAACTGGCTCCGGTGGAGGCGCACTCGTAGGCGTGCGCTTGAACAGCGGGACGATGAACGCGAACGGAGAGTATGAGCCTCCTGCCGAAGATTCGGCCAGAGCGGGAGTCCACGCTGAAAGCCCACCCCTTTAGGGGTGGGTTAGCTTACGGGGTCAATAATGAATTTGAAATTTCTGATTAGCAGTAGGAGCACCTCATGAACCTATACGGATCCTTTTTCTATGCGTGGTCGAACGTTGAGCGACGCGACCGGGCTGTCTGCCTCGCTGGTGTATGGGATAGATAATCGAATTTTGGGAAACTTCTTTGTTCATCCCATACAAACGCACTCCTATGTCAGTCGAAACAGATTCGCACGGGCGGCTATACCTGTCCTCGGAGCTGAGGAAAAAGTACGGCGAGAAGTTCCACGTCGTCGAATACGAGGATCGGCTCGAACTCATCCCCATCGACGAGGACCCACTCAAAGCCGTTCGTGAAGCCGCTGGCGATGCGTTCGAGGGGAAGTCTATTGAAGAGCTCCGCGAGGGGGCACGAGAGCAGGCGAAAGAGGACGCCGAAGCAGGGTTTGAACGAGGCAAACACCCCGCAGAGGGTGGGGACGAATGACCGCATACGTTGAAACCGATTTTCTTCTCGCTCTCGCCAAAGACTCCGACTGGCTCAAAGACCGCGCGGAGAACCTCCTCGAAGAACACGACGTCGTGACGTCCTCGTACGCGTATCTGGAGGTGCTACTCATCCGAGAGCGACACGAGTTCGATTACATCACGTTGTTCTCAAATATGCTTGACATCGTTCCCGTTGAGACTGAGGAAGAGAAGCAGATCGTGCTCAAAGCGGTGAACTACTTCGAAGAGGGGATGACCGCGTTCGACTCCTTCCACGCGGCCACCGCCGAGACGCGCGGGCATCCAATCTTGGGCTCGGACAACGCGTACGAGGACGTCGATGCAGAACGTCTTCCGTTGGAACCGGACACCGACGGTTGACATCCTCCCCACCCTGACGGGCGAGGATTCCCGACCGGCGTTGGGATATTGTGGTTTACAGAAATCAGGCTCTGTTGAAATCTTATTGGGCAAATACTATCTCCGGTGAAACAACCGGTAAGTGGGGTTGCGCATCTCGTAGTATTCATCCCCCCTTACAGAGGAATCGCGTATCACGGGAGGGGACTTTCTGCTGGGACGCACTGAGGCATTATTTTGTATCTCAAGCAGAAATACGTCGCTCATGGTCCCCTATATCAGCGAAGTGCTGTTCAACGAGCCACAAGGCCGTCGAATCGGACTTTTCCAGCTCGGCCTGTCGCTTACCTTCTTGTGTATGTTCGTGTATGTCTGGAGTGTCGGCGACGCTGGCGAAACCCGATGGTTACTATTTATGATCGTCGGAACTGCGCTGTCGGGAATCGCCGAGTCCCTCCCAGAGACCCAGCTACAGGCGGTAGGCGTACTCCGTTTCACGGCGGTTCTCGTATTGCTGTGCGGCGTCGCTGCCCCGTTCCTCGGTCTCGGATTTATTATCGGAGGATAACCGCTGGTGTTGACGTTCTCTGTACTTACTGATCACCTCCAAATCTGTCACGGGTTGAGGATTTCAACAGAGCCAGAAATCAAGGAGAAAGCCCCGCCCTTCACAGTAGTTGCCGAACCTGACTGAGGCTCTTGATGCTAGGCTGTGTTGGTCAACAGATGATCCAGACAGCTGAGGCGAAACAGGTTTGCCGTGCTGCGTCGACGGTGCTGTTTCCAGAACTCGAATTCGGCGTGAAACCGTGTGGGAAGTACACGAGAGAGGATTTCCAAGAAATCCTCTCTCGGATTGCTTTTGATCAGGAGTTCGCAAATACGGGTGGGAAGACGCTCCAACTTGATCGTGACGAGCACGTCGATATCACCGCTACGGCTCGAAATTCACTCGCTAAATCGCTGCTGTATCACTTGCGCAATCTCTCTACAGACGCCGTCACTGACCAGTTCGATGGCGTCCGAGAGCGAGTGTTCGAAGTCCTCCGGTCTCAGCGCCGACTTCCTGCGTTCGTCGATGTTGCCATCGATCTCCACGAGTGGCGCTTCTACGGGTCTGCCGACACAGACCACGTCCTAACCACGTATCCAGATCTCGGAACGAACAAAGCGTTTTGCTTCGCAACACTGTGTATCGTCGCTCCTCGCACGCGATTTACGCTTGCGGTAGTCCCGATGGACGGGAACGGCTTTCGCGCCAAGCGCGAAGCCGTTCGCTCCTTGCTCGAAACAGCCAAACAGTACGTCTCCATTCGACACGTCTACCTCGACCGTGGATTCTACCAAGTCCACGTCGTCGCAGAGTTAGAACAGCAGGATGTCGATTACATCGTGCGTGCGCGTCCGAGTAGTGGAATGAAAGACCGTCTCAGCGCCGGCGCTGAGACGGTTGCTGACGAGTACACGATGCAGCGAAAGCGCAAACCAACAGCGTCGGTAAATGTCACAGTCTTTGCGGTTCCGCACCGCACAAGCGAAGACGAGCACGTCTGGTTCGTGACGAGCTTAGACGTAGATTCATCGACAGCGAACGCGTACGCGGCGGCGTTCCGCCGCCGCTGGGGGATCGAAACGTCCTATCGCCAGCTCGGCGATTTCCTCCCGAGAACGTCATCACCGACGTTCTCGGTGCGACTGTTCTACTTTCTGTTCGCGGTGTCTTTGTACAATCTGTGGGTGTTAGCCAACGTCTTAGCTTCAGCTGAAACATTCCCAGAGACACCGCTGATCTCAACACGAATCTTCCGCAGATTCGTTCTCACAACAGACTACGGCTGAGTTCACACTCGACTCTGACCGGGGTGACCGGTGAGTACGCCTTATCGCGCAGAGGTATCGCTCGGGAACGCCGCTGACGCGGCGTTCCCTCGCTCTCTCACTGAATCTGTCACAGCGAAATCCGCTACGATCGTGAAATGCGCGAACTCAACGTCTCGGTTAGTACGGAACAAGATTTGATTCGGCAACTACTGTTCAGGGCGGGGATGAATCCGACAACTCCGACACCAACCACCGTTCAATCGTCCGAACCCTTCTCGCCCCAACAAGGAATTCACCACCCACCTCCCGTACATCGGGGTAACATGGAGTGTCGTACTGCCTCCTTTCACAGCAGCCCCGTCGACTGCAACCGTGATCAGAAACCGGCGTCGCCGATGATAAAGATACGAGCGCATACCCCCGTCTTTAGGCGGGGGTCAATCGGACAATAGCCTACACACCCACCGACGACGTCACGGCTGGATTTCCCACCGTTCTACCGGCAGTATTAAGACGTCGACGAACCATAGTATACAACGCGGATGAAGACCACACGGCACGCGACCTACAACCTCAACTACCACATAGTGTGGTTGCCGAAGTACCGGCAGCCGGTACTCGTCAACGAGGTCGCCAGCCGTGTCCGGTCCATCCTCCACGAAATAGCCGACGACAAAGGCGTCGAAATACTCGATCTCACTGTACAGCCCGACCACGTTCACCTGTTCGTCAGTAGCCCACCGAAGAACGAACCGGCGCTCCTCGCCAACTGGTTCAAGGGCATCTCCTCGCGCAAGTACAACCACCGATATGCCGACCACGACGACGAGAAAATCGGATGGGCGCGAGGATACTACGCAGGGACCGCCGGGCACGTTTCGAGTGAGACGGTCGAGAACTACATCCAGCAACACAAGGAGGGCGATTCGTGACTGAACTCACGAAGACGCTCGAACTCAAACTTGTGGAGCCGAACGCCCACAAGCGGCAGAAACTCCGAGAGACGCGAGAAGCGTACCAGCGTGCCCTCCAAGACGCCTTCGACGCCCGATGTACCACCCAGCCCGAAGCGAACGACGTGGTGGTCAACTACGACCTGAGCGGGTACGCGAAAAACGCGCTCAAGAAGTACGTCCCGCAACTCACGACGACCTACAACGCGGGCGAACTGCACGACGACCACCCTGTTCGCTTCACCAACGAAGGGGTACGACTTGACCATAAGCCCGAGAACGCTATCGAGTGGTACGTCAAAATCCCGCATCACGAGGACTACCACCTCTGGATGCCAGCACAACCGAATCCCGAACAGCGGGACTGGCTGGAAGCGTTGCAAGCGGGAGACGCCACGATGGGTGAGAGTCGGCTGTTCGAGCGGGACGGGACGTGGTATCTCCACGTCACTGCCACCCGCGACGTGGAGGAACGCTCCGAGGTGTCTGCCGAAGAACGGACGCCTATCGGAGTAGACATCGGGGAAGCGTCACTCGTCACGGTGTGTCACCGCGACGACGACGGTTCGCCGACCGCGCCCGAACTATGGGCCGACGAGGGCAAGACCGTTCGTCGGCTCCGCAAGACCTACTTCACCGCTACTCGGCGACTCCAGACGCGCGGAAGCGAGCGTATTGCGGAGTCCTTCGGGGACGACGTGTGGCAACAGATAGATGACGTGTTCCATCGCGTCACCCGCGAAGTCGTGGAGTACGCGGAGTCCGTCGAGAACCCCGTTCTCGTTCTGGAAGACCTGACGTACATACGGGAGTCGATGGACTACGGCGACTTCATGAACCGGCGTCTCCACGGATGGGGGTTCGCTAAACTCCACGCGCAGATACGCTACAAGGCCGTCGAGAAGGGGATTCCCGTCGAGACGGTGAACCCGCGCAACACGTCGAAGGAGTGCCACGCTTGCGGTGAGGTAGGATATCGTCCGCGACAGGCGACGTTTACGTGTCCGAACGACGCGTGCTGGATGAGTGAGTACCAAGCGGACGTGAACGGTGCGATAAATATCGCAGACCGCTACCTCAGTGGAGAGAGCCATTCAAGAGAACACATGGATGGCGATGACTCGGCTGAGGATGGGGGGCGTTTGACCGCCCCACAAGACAGCCAAGCCGATGCTGACACCCAGCAAGAGACGCTTGGAACGAATGCGTCTTGAAACCAGAGGGTCGGTTCGACCGGCCCGAAATCCCGTGGTGGGATTCCCGCGTCTTTAGGCGCGGGAGGAGGTCAACTCGTTGGCAGCAGAATCGGGGTGGTCGGCGCCGATGACGGTGCAGCCGGCGGCCATCGCCTCAGCGGACACGGTCATCCTCTCACCGCTCACTCAGACAACGGCCGGCTTCGAGGGAGCACAGACCAGACAGATCACTGACTCCCTGCAGAATCCGCTTACGAAGCAGCTAGCGGTATTACACAGGATTAGTAAAATCGCGATTAGTAAAATCGTGTTTTAGATATTCGGTAGTATTACGGACAACGAGGAACAACGGCCAGTATGGATCAGTCGAGTTTCGTGAACCGTGATGACGAGCTCGACATGCTGGAAACCCGCTTCGAGAGTGGGCAGGCCGAATTGATCGTGGTCTATGGGCGTCGACGCCTGGGGAAGAGTGCGCTCGTTCGGGAAGCGATACAGGACCAGGAGAACGCGGTCTACTGGCAAGCAACTGAGGAAACGCAGGACGCTCAATTGGCGAATTTCGTTGCGACTGCCAGTGAGTCATTCCCAATTCTCGACGATATGCAACGAGATTGGGAGACGCTGCTCAAGACCCTTGGACAGCAGAACGCAGTCGTCGTCCTCGACGAATTCCCGTATCTGATCGAATCGGATGACAGCTTGCCATCGAAGATACAGCGGGTCTGGGACCTTCACCTCGAGGAAACAGACATGACGCTGGTTCTCGTCGGGTCTTCGATCAGCATCATGGAGGACAAAGTCCTCGGTGGCGGCAGCCCGCTGTACGGTCGTCGAACGGGCACGATCGACCTCCCACCGCTTAGCCTCGCCGATGCAGCGACGTTCTATCCTGAAACGGACCCTGACTCAATCATCCGGTCGTGGGGTGTGTTTGGTGGCACCCCCTTCTACCTCCAGGCGCTCAATCAGTCCGAATCCTTAGAAGAGAACATCCAGTCACAGATTCTCGCCGAACATGGCGTGTTGCATACCGAACCGGAGTTTCTCTTGCGGACGGAGTTCGGAATCCGCGAGCCGCAGACGTACTACACGATACTGAGAGCGATCGCGATGGGAAAGCGTGCAGCGAACGAAATCGCTGACTTCGTCGGTGTGGAGTCCAACCGACTTGGCTCGTACCTGTCAAAACTTCAGCGCCTCCGGCTTGTCGAACGGGACATCCCCATCACAGCGAATCCAAATGCAACTCGCAAAAGCCGATATCGGCTGCAGGAGCCACTATTCCGGTTCTGGTTTCGGTACGTCTACGGACAGGAGGCGAAGCTGACACAACTCGGCGAGCAAGCGTACGAGGAGTTGGTTGCGCCGACGTTCAACGAGTACATGGGGTCGATGTTTGAGCAAGTGTGTCAGAATGCACTGCCGTCACTCGTCCCCAAGATGTACGAAGGTATCGGGTACTGGTGGCACCAGAACCACGAGATCGATGTGGTGGGGCTTGGCAGTGATGGAACACTTGTCGCAGGCGAATGCAAGTACACCACCCGTGAGATGACGGAGGGTGACCTCGCCGATCTAGAACGGAGTGCCTCGCAGGTTCGCTGGTCACCCGAATCAGGTGAGAAACCGACGTATCACTACTGTTGCTTCTGTCGAACTGGGTTCTCGGACGATCTTCACACAGCTGCGACGAACCGGGACGACGTCTCTCTGTTCACGCCAGCAGATATCGTCCAACAGTTGAAAGCGTGACCTCCTTCCACCCCTGACGGGGTGGGACTCCCCATCGTTGGGATATTCCTTCGTCGACGGCGGAGTCGGGATGGTCGGTGACGAGGGTTCGAGCGTTTTTCGTTCTGGGCCGTCGCGGATGTCAAAACTGCTCCGCCCTGAACCGTACCGGCGTGCGCGCTTGACCGGGTCGGCCGCGGGGGGTTGGCCGCTGATAACTGCCCGGAGCGTGTCGGCGATGCCTCGACAGTCGGCTTCGGGAGGAAGCCGGCGTCGCCGATGACCTCGTCGACGGCGGAGTCGGGGTGGTCGGCGCCGATGACGGTGCAGCCCGCAGCCATCGCCTCGGCGGACACGATCACTCCCTCACCACTCACTCAGACAACGGCCGGCTTCGAGGGAGCAACAACGTCGCACTGGTCGTCGACGCTGCCAGAACCCGCTTACTGACCGACAGTGTTGCCGCAGACGAGACACACCGTCCCCAACCAGGGCTTGTCGGTGAGCGTCCGCTGCCGTTCATCGCAGTTCGAACAGTACTGCACGTCACCCATCACGAATATAGTCTGTGTGTAAATACAATAAACCCTCCGACGAACCCTGCATGCCACCGGTATCGACGGCAACAGCCGCTCCAGTCGGTGCCCACACGAACCAAACATTGACCGCCTCACTCGGCCCGGACTGCAGGCAGGCTGCCCATCCCAACAAGGAGTGGGTAACCAAATAATTATGTGAGTATCCTATTGTCACTTGCCCATGGCCGATCCCACGGGATCGTCGACAACCCAGCGGGAACTTCCCGACCCAGACCGCGCCCCGAACGTCCTGTACAATCCATCGCTGGAACGCCTCCGCACGTTTTCGGACCACCTCGAAACGACGACCGAGTACGGGTCGCCCTCGTACGTGAGTACGTACCGATCCCGAACGGCCGATCGCACGCGAAACGCGATCGACCACGACTTCACCGCCGAGGACAGGGCGTACATCAACCAGGCGCTCGACGCACTCGACACAACCGAACTGGTCTGCCTTGACCGGCAGGTCGGGCGGCACCCGGACCAATCCTACGTCTGTCGGCTGTTCGTCCCGAAAGCGTACGGCCGGATCGCCCTCGCGTGGGCGAACCTGTTCGACCCCGTGACCGACGCGGATCGAACCCCGGATTTCCACACGATCCAACTCCCCGATCACGACCAGACGGCGATCCGCATTCTCCCGGAGGAGGGGCTGACTGTCGTCCTCGGCAGCGACTACACCGGCGAAGCGAAGAAATCGTTCCTCCGACTGTTCATGCACCGTGCTAAACAAGCCGACGGGCTCGGCCTTCACGCCGGCAGCAAACGCGTTCGGACGCGGTCACCGGACGGTGACCTGCGAACCGTCGGGCAGGTGTTCCTCGGGTTGTCAGCCACCGGCAAATCCACCCTGACCGCACACGGGCTCGGCCTGGACGAGCCGGAATCTGCCGAGATGCTCCAAGATGACGTGTGCGCGGTGCTTCCGAGCGGGACCGTCGCCGGAAGCGAGGGGCACGGGCTGTTCGTCAAAACCATCGGCCTTGATCGAGCAACGCAACCCGAGCTCTACGACGCCGTCACGCACGAATCGGCCGTCCTCGAAAACGTCGACGTGAACGACGACGGCTCGGTTGACTTCGACAGCGACCGATACACGGCCAACGGGCGCGCCGTGATCAGCCGGGACCAGCTCGCGTCGGCAGCCGAGGACATCGATCTCGAGCGTGTGGATCAGGTCTTCTTCATCACGCGCAACACCCTGATGCCGCCGGTTGCGAAGCTGTCGGCGACGCAGGCCGCCGCTGCGTTCATGCTGGGGGAGTCGATCGAGACGAGTGCCGGCGATCCGTCCAGCGCTGGCGAGGCCATCCGTGTCGTTGGCACGAACCCCTTCATCATCGGGTCGGAAGGCAAAGAGGGGAATCGCTTCCGCGACCTCCTTGAGTCACTCGACGTTGAGTCGTACGTCCTGAACACTGGGCAGATCGGTGACGGTGACGACGCCGTCGACATCGGCGTCGATGAATCGACGACGATCCTTCGGGAGTTAGCCCGGGGGACGGTTACCTGGACGGACGACACTGCCGTGCCACTTCAAGTTCCTGCGACGGTCCCCGGCTTGGATATGGACTCGTATCGCGTTCCGGCGATCGTCGCCGACTACGAGCGGCAGGCGGCGGACCTTCGCGCGGATCGGCGTGCGTATCTCGAGACGTTCGACGACCTTGATCGCGAGATCGTCGACGCGGTGTATTAGTAATTATACAGACCGCTACGGTCATCGGGCATTCAAATATCTACGAGGAGGAGCGGCACTGGCTGACGTTGTAGTACCCTGCAGATATACTCGCGCATCATCAGGAATTTGATACTGGATACCGTGTCGGATCGCTATAGGGGCCATTTTTCGTTTCCGTGTGGAGATAGTCGACGACATCACCGCCGGTCGAAGCGCGAATCACAAACCCAGTTTGGACGAACTCCTCGCCACCCTCGGCGGCGATACCGTCACCGCGACCACCGACTACGCCGATATCCTCGACACCGACGTGACCTTCCTCGCAGCCAAGGTCAGTCTCATCAACGACATCGGGAACATCTGCAAGGAGTACGGGATCGACGCCTACGAGGTCGCCGACGCGATCGGCCTCGACGACCGCATCAGCGAGCAGTTCCTCCGCAGCGGCGTCGGCTGGGGCGGCAGCTGCTTCCCGAAAGACACGGCAGCGATCCGTGCGGCCGCACGCGACGAGGATTACGAACCGGTGATGCTCGACGCCGCAACCGAACGCAACGACCGCCAACCGGGCCGCCTGCTCTCCTTGATGGACGACCACGTCGACGTCACGAACGAGCGCATCGCCGTGCTCGGACTGGCGTTCAAACCCGGCACCGACGACGTGCGGAACTCCCGGGCGATCCCCGTTATCGAGGGCCTCCACGACCGGGACGCGACTGTCGTCGCCTACGACCCGGTTGCGACGGCGAACATGCGCGAGCACTTCCCCGATATCGAGTACGCCGCCACACCGACCGAAGCTCTCGATGGCGCTGCCGGCGCCCTCGTCGTCACGGACTGGCCGGCGATCGAGGAGCTCCACGACGAGTTCGACGCGATGGCGACGCCGGTGGTCGTCGACGGCCGCCGCGCGATCGACCGAAGAGACGGGATCGTCTACGAAGGACTGACCTGGTAGCGATGAATACACTCGTTACGTGGTGTGCCCCCATCCGAACACACGACCAACCACGGGTTTCACTCGGTGTCGGGTGTGTCCCTCTCGACAGCAACACGAACCGAGCGATCAGAAACGGCAGAAAACGAGCGACTCCCGACCTACCGAGAACTCGCCACCGCGCTCATGAAGAACGCGGAGAACACCGTCTGCACGCCGATGACGATCGCGGTGAACGCGAGAATCGACCCGACCGTAAACGGCACTGACGTGAACCCACTCTGGACCCACTGTACGACCAGATAGCCGGCGTACGTCGCACCAACACCGCCGACCACCAGCCCAGCCGTCGCCCCCCGTTCCAGGTTCAGTCGTTCGACGACGTACTCCGTCACCGGATCGCCGGGCTTCCGGATCGGATCGCCACTGATCGTCGCGAAGATGCCCATCGACGCCACTTGGTAGCCGACGATCGTGAACAGGCTCCCGGCGATCATCGAGTTCGCCCCGAGCGTCACCGATGTCCCGGGGACGCCGAACGCGACACTGGCCATGACGAGCATCCCGAACAGCCCCAGCACCATCCCGGGCACGGAGAACAGATACCCGGGGGCGTTCAGCAGCATGAACCGGACGTGTCGCCAGCCGTCCCTGAAGCTCTCCAGCGTCTCCTCGCCCTCGCGCTCGTGGTAGACGATCGGCTCCTCGACGATTTGCAGGTCGGCCGCCCCGGCCTGCATGATCATCTCGGACGCGAACTCCATGCCGGTGGTCTCACAGCCCATCGCCTCCCAGGCCTCCTGAGTGAACACGCGCATCCCGGAGTGGGCGTCGGAGACGCCGGCGCCGTAGAACGTGTTCAGGAACTTCGTCAGCAGTGGGTTGCCGACGTACTGATGCAGCGTCGGCATCGCGCCGGGCTTGATCTCCCCCTCCAGCCGACTCCCCATCGCCATGTCGGCGTCGCCGTTGGCGACCAGTTCGTACAGCTTCGGCAGCTCCTCGAAGTCGTACGTGGTGTCGGCGTCGCCCATCGCGATCACGTCCGCGCGGGCCTTCTCGAACGCGTACTGGTACGCGTACCCGTACCCCTTGCCGTCGGGTTCGACGACGATCGCGCCTTCTTCGCGAGCGATCTCCGGCGTTCGATCGGTCGAACTGTCCGAGACGATGATTTCGGCCTGCACGCCGAGTTCTCGGAACGCGGTTTTCGCCCGCCGGATACACTCTCGGATCCCCTCCTCCTCGTTCAGTGTCGGCATCACCAGCGAAATCGCCGGCGTCGCCTCGCTATCGGCCGGTAACAGAACGCCCTCCTCCTCTCGGGACTCCTGTGCCGTCTGTGGCTCCCCGAGCTGGTACTCTTCCCGCTCCCCGTTGACTCCCTGCTCGTTGTTTATGCTAGACATATTTGTTCATTGATTAATCATGATAGAGCCACTATGTGGATCACAACGAAATTCTGTATCAGGATGTGAATTTGTCGACCATAAATGTGTTCCTAACCGATTCTCGATCCTGATTTCTCCACTGCTGGACAAACTGCACGGAACACAGCCACACTGCGCGTATTCCCGTCGAGTGAGTGGGTTTTGTAGTCACCGATCAGGCAGTAGTCGATTCCTAAAGGCAGCATTCCCGTGATGCGGGGGCCGAACGTCGGGCATCTCTCCGACGTGGGCGATAGTGTGCTCGGGCGGGACGCGAACTTCGGCGCCGGGACGAACGTGGCGAACCTGCGGCACGACGATAAGGCTGTCAAGATGCGCGTGAAGGGGGAGACGACGTCGACGGGCCGGCGGAAGTTCGGCGTCGTCGTCGGCGACGAGGCGAAGACGGGCATCAACACGAGCCTGAACGCCGGTGTGAAGCTCGGTAGTGAGGCGTTCACGAAACCAGGGGAGACGCTCATGCGCGACCGGATGTCCTGATCACGGTCGCTACCTTCGATTGCTGAACCCGGATGTCGAGCATCCCCTTCGCCAGAATATGTAGCATATAACGATAGGTAGAGCTGTAGATATCTGCTTTATGAAGAGTGGAGAAATAGAGTACTGTCCGTTCTGTGGGTCCGCGGAACTCCAGCCGGACAGTGCGCCGTCTCGCGGCCCCGAAACGTACTACGACTGTCCGAACTGTGGACTGGTCGGAACAACCGGCGTCGGATACGTCCCCACCCAGGCCGAGCAGTAGACGTTTCTCGCTGCACCCGACCCGTTTTCGACGCTGGCGCCCTCTGTGGGTGTCTGAGCGTGACCATCCCCATCGTTTCGACGCCGGACGTGCTCGGCGGGAAGTCCCGTATCGAGGGGCACCCCCCGACTGACGAGGATCTGCGGGAGATGGGGATCGACCCGAAGAACAACGAAAGCAATGCGATCGACGACTCGACGATGTTCGAGTGACAGCGCGCCGTCCCTTTTCGGGACGCAAGGTCGTGAAGATGATTGTCGAGGCTGACCTAGTAGCGACCCCAGTCACGGTTCCCCAAGTACCTTGACGACTGATACCCTCGACACTCGCCGAACACGTCTGTACTGACACGGATGGCTCGTCACAACACCTATGCAATCACCGTCCAACAACCACCCAGAATGGCGACGAACAACGACAAGATCCAGTTCCGAGGCGAGGCCGAAAAGGAGGCGAGTCACGTCGTCGACGACCTCCGTCTCGGAGGGATCAACATCAGCGAACTCGCTCGACGTGGACTGCAGGAGAAGCTTCGGGAAGTCCTCTCCGAGGAGGAGAAGATCACGCTGCACCAGCAGTACAAGGAGGGGGAGCTCCCCGAGGAGGTCGCGGAGATCCTCCTCGGGGACGCCATCAAGGAGATCGAGCGCGAGCGCGAAGCCTTCGAGGAGGCGACTGAACTCGATACGGCCGGCGTGTTCCAGGAGTGACGGTCGACGGCGACGTACGCCACCCCGTTATCGTCGACACTGACGCGGTGATCGCTGTCGCGAACACGAGGATCTGGTCCCGAATCACCGAGGTGCTGTAGCGAAGCCGGCTGTGAGATACTCGATGGAGATATCCGAGTTGACTACATCCGTCGAACCGCCCTATCACTCACAAATATCTGAACAGCCAAACACATATATTCACACGTACTGAATGACGCCTATGGACGAGTTCGATCCGGCGCCCACAACTCCCCACGACTGGCCGGACGACGCGGACACCTTCGACCGCGTCTACGACGTCGCCCTCGGTCTCACTGAGCCGACGAGCTACGGCGACGTCGCCGACCTCGCTGACTGCTCGCCCAACGCCGCGAAGAAACATCTCGACCGGCTCGCGGAGATGGGGATCGTCCGTGCGGACACTGAGGCCCGTCCAGCCCACTACGAACGCAACGATGGGTACCTGGAGTGGCAGGAGGCCAGCCGGATCGCCCACGACCTCACCGTCGACGAGATCATCGATCGCGTCCGCGAGCTCGAAGCCGAGCGCGACCACTACGAGGAGCGGTTCGACGCGACCGACCCGGATACAGTCTCAGTCTTCGACGATAACCACGAAACCGTCCACGAGCGGATGGAGGCGGTGAGCGACTGGCAGCGTATCGACCGGGATATCCGCCTCTACGAACTCGCTCGACAGCTCGCCCAGAACGACGGCCACCTGATTTCTGCGTAGATGAACGAACTGGGAGAATCAAGACAGATCTGCTGTGGGGCTGTCACGGCGCGGCTGCTGCGGTGTCGCCAGCCTCTGGATCGAACGGGAGGTTGATGACGAGTTCATCGAACCAGACGACCGGACGCTTCCGCTGACCGACTTCTTCGAAGAAGATGATTCCCAACTGGGCAAGCCGACTCAGCTCCTCGTGGACGTTCTTTACGTCACGGTCGACAACCCGGGCAGTCTCGTTGATACTCGACGGCTCTTCCTGGCGGATGGCCTCGATGAGATCGAGGACGCGCGGTGTCAGCGTCTCCATGAGGTCGTCATAGCTGCTGAACGAGAGCGTCGGCGTGGAATCCGCCGTCGCATCTCGTTCAAGTGTCTCGATGCTGGCGGTGACGTCGTCGTGAAATTCGGCAGACGACTTCACCGTTACGACGAGGGTTGATTCGGCCCGAAGCTGTTCGCGCTCCATCGGATGCAGCGGCGGCGTGGTATCGTTCATGGTGTCACCCTAGGTGATGATCTTACTCGACGTCGAATTCGGATTTCGGGATTTCGTTCCAGAACCGGTCCCAGAGTTCGACCATCCCGGGGAACGTGATACTGTCCGGGTCTGGATCCGGTGCGACGTGCAGTTCGTGTCCTTTGGTGTCTTCGTGTGAGTTGTCGTATCGAAACGGCCGGGCCGTTTCGACGAGTCGTCGAAATCTTTGATTTTCGAGATACCGACGTATCGTCCCATCTTCGAGCGTGTGAGGCGGGGTTGGCTCCGTCGCACCGTAGTGGAGTTCGAGTGACGTGCTTTCGTGAGCTTCTCCGGACAGGGACCTACTCGGTGCCGACGTTGTTGAGGGCGCTGTTCAGTTCGAACAGTTCCCGAACAACATCACTGTCGGCGACACGGTAGCGGCGCGGGGACGTGTTCGGCACCTCCTCGATGAGTTCGACCTCCAGCAGCAACTCGGTGTAGTTGCCGACGGTCTGTCTGGTGACGCCGGCGTGCTCTGCGAGCTCGGTTTTGTTGAACTCCCTGTTTGGTGGGAGGTCGAGCAGCGCGTCGACGAGGATCGGAACGGCGTCATGCTGCGTCAGGTAGAGCCATCCGCTGGGATGCTCCTTCCGGAGCTCCTTTTTCTCTCCACGTTCGGGCGCATGCTCCATGCTCATACAGCATACAACGTCCCTCTGTGTACATAAGAGTTTCCGCTACTGTTAACAGCCGTTAACAGGCTTTATTACGAAGTGGCCTCATCGTTCGGTCATGCAGAAGCCGTCGGTAAAATGCGCCCTCTTAGCGACAATGATAGCGAAGCACAACTGGGGGGCGCCGATCGGACAGGACGACCTGCTGAATCTGTCAGCAATCGACGGTGACTACCCGACCGGGCGAGAGGTCTACGCCGATCTTCGGAGCGAGCCCTACATTACGTACCGAGGAAAACGCGGCATCGAGTTAGATAAAAGCAATTTCGCCGAGCTGGCTGATGTCCTCTACCACGAATGCAACTGGGAGGCCTGGGAAATCGAGAGCCGTCTCAAACACTACGAAGGGGTTGGAGAACACGACTGGAGGTCAACTACCCCGCCCTACTCGCGCTAACGCGTTCGTTGAGGACGTGGCTTGCGTGTGTCTCCTCGGCATGGGACTCATGCCGACGAAAGACGCTTGTGACGCAGGGCCAAACGTCAGAGGCAATTTAATTCGACGTGACCTCCACTCTACGCCCGTTCGGTCACGAGCGACGGAGAGGCACAAGGCGTCACGTTCGCTTCGTTGGTCCGTCTTTCGGGGTCGGTTGACTGCGACCCGTCCATGCCGAGAAACGCAGCGTGGCCTCGTTGCCGCGCCAACCCTCACGGACTGTCTGTGGCCCGTCATGGACAGTCACACTATCGGCGTACTCGCTCTTAACAATTTGCGTGCGCTCCTCCCCTCCCTACTCGCTCCCTTCGGTCGCTCCTTGAGGAAGGGGACTCCGCTTAACCGTTCAGTTGAACCCACCTGTGTTGACTAGCACTCGGTAGATGTCTTCGCTCGAAAAATCCCGCGACAAATGCTTCGGGAGTGTGAAGCTCTCTGCTGAACGCGGACTACAACGCGAGCAAGAATATCGCTCGTAAACTTCTCAAACGACTCCACTCGGGGCAGATGTCTTCGAGTGGAGGCGCACCCCATCAGTGTGCGCTTGCGTCAGGGATGCTGAACCTGAACGGCGATCTCCACGCCTACTCCGTTACGGAGACAGAAGGGAAGTCCACTGACAAGCCCACGAAATCAATCATGGGTCACTGACGTTTACCCACAGATGCAGCTCTCGATAGGCGTTCTCCACCGTCGGATCTTCGGGCGCCTCACCCTTGTACAGCAGATACGTCAACCGCAGCTGCTCGCCCGTCATCGTCGGCGTTACGTTGTGCTGGAGGTGCCACGTCCCGTTGTGCGCGACCTGCGTCTGGAAACGTCGAAGCTCCTCCTCTTCCTCGACGGCAATCGAGATGTTCCCACCGCCGTCGGAGTCGTTCACGGTGTTCCCCGACGTGTTCTCGATCCGCACGTCCTGTAACGCGACCACCACCGAATACGTCTCCGACTGATGCTCGTGGTTCCCGATCCCGACGACCAGCGACTCGCTTTCACCCTGCGTGAACTCTGTGGGGTAGTCGTCGGCCACCAACTCGCCGTCCTCGTTTTCGGTCAGCAGGTAGAACTCCGTGAACGCCTCCCCCTGCTGGGGCACCGCGACGGCGTAGCCAACACTCCCAACAGCCAGCAGGACGCTCGCTACCAACAGCACGTTCAGCGCCGCATCCGCCCGCGACTCGGGCTCGAACAGCTCCGCGCGCGCTTCGCCGAGCCACTCGCGCCACGGCACCGTGAGCCGATCCTCGGGGTCGAGCGCCCAGCGACGTCGCGCGGCGACGGCCGTCGACGCCAGCGTGAACAGACTCACCGCGACCATGATCGGCACCAGTCGGATCCCCCATGGCGTGAAGTTCAGCACCAGCCCGATCAGCGGCACCACCGCGATCGAGAGGCCGAACGACAGCGCGACGCGCTCGATGCCGTCGATCCCCGAGCGATCGTTCGGCGCCGCGACTTCGTCATGGGCCGCGTCGTAGCTCGTCTCGAACGTTCCGGCCTCCGGGAACAGCGCCGCGATGAACGCGTACCCAGGAACGAACAGCACGAACGGGAGGCCGAACACCACGCGAAGAGGCGTTTCGGAAACGACCGGGAGGAAGACGACTGCTGCAGTGACGCCGACCAGCGCGATGACTGCGGCCAGATCGGCAGGCAGTCGCCGGACTGGTGCAGGGAGGAGTTGCAACCAGCGTGACCGGCCAGCCATATCTGCCCGAGGTTGCGCAGTGCGGAAAAACCAGTCGGTCCACCGCCAGGCCCGGACGCCTACGACGCCGACTCGCCGTCGCCCTCGTCGAGCAATGCTGCGGTGTCGTCCAGCAGGGCATCAGCCTGTTCCTTGTCCAGTTCGTCCGGACTGTAGACCACTCGCTCGTACGCTTGGGTGAGTCGTTCGAGCGTCTCTGTCGTGTCTGGCTGCAGCCGCTCACTCGCGGTGGTGTAGAACTCCCAGTGGGTCTGTGTTTCATCACCGACACTGAGCGATCGTCGCACGGCGTTGTAGAGCGCCCGGATCGCGGCGTCGGACTCCCCGTCCTCACGCAGTGCAGCGGCGTGATCCACCATTGTGCCCCCGTTATCGGTGCTGTCCGAGGTAGGCGTCGTCGATGTTCCTGGCGACTGTGGCTGATTGGTGGGGCCGCGCTCCCCATCGCGCCGAATGACCCAGGCGATCACGAGCACCGAGAGCACCAGGGCGCCACCGCCAGCAAGGAGTTCCAGCGACAGTGGACCGGCTCCACGAGATAATGGGCCATCATCACGACCGTCGCTGTCTGCGCCGGATTCGGTTCCCTCCTCGCCGGGCGCACTCTCACGATCAGCAGGCGGTGCATCCAGATCCACACTCGTCTCTGCGGTCGCCCCCGCAAGGTTGCTCGATGGGGCGTCGTAGATCGCCTCTACCGACACCACTCCGTCGAGCCCGTCCTGCGGCGTCACCAGCTGCTCGAACGCGCCGGCTGAGTCGGTCTCGACTGTGGCGACAGTCGTCCCCTCGATCCGGAGTTCGATCGTCTCCCCTGCAACGGGAGCCCCTTCGGTCGTTGTCAACTGCCCCGTGAGCCGGACGCGCCCATCAGTCGCTCGTGATGCGTTCACCGAAAGCGCGGTCTCGGTCGACTCGACACGGAGGGGCGTCGACGCCACGGCCGAGCGAACGGCCCTGTCCGACGGCACGATCACCGCTTCCACGTCGGTCTCCCCGCTCGCAACGGACGCGGGAAGGTCGCTCACGACCGCGTAGCTACCGTTGCTCCCCGTCGTGACGGTTCCGAGGGTGACACCGTCGACGGTGACCCGAACGCGGGCGCCGGGCACTGGCGTCCCGTCGACGGCGGCTTGCCCCGAGACTGCCACCTCGTCACCGAAGCTCGCGGTCGCCGAACGACTGTCCACCGTGAGGGTGGCAGTCGTCTGGGTGACGGTGACGTCCACTGACGCGTTCGAGCCGAGATACGGCGACTCCGGAGCGGGCTGATAGGCGACCGGCAGTGTGTCCGTCCCGTTCTGGACTGAGACGGGCCGGTACTCGACCGTGAACGTCCCGTTCTGACCCGTCCGCACTGACTCGACGCGATCGCCGATTCGGATCGCCACCGTCTCGTTCCGGACTGCCGACCCGTTTGCCAGCGTGAGTTGGCCGGTGACGGTCGCGGGGGCCGCGAACGACACCCTGTCGGCATCCGTCCCGACCGAGAGACGTGTCGCGACGAACGTTTCGGTGATGACTGTCTGCTGCTGTTGGGAGATCTCTTCGGAGACGTTCAGCGCCCGCTGCTGCGCTGCCGATAGATTGGCCCCCGTCGTGTTCTCGATCCGCGTGTACGACGCTGTGAGGCGGCGCGCGGATTCGTTCGCGTCCCCGGCAAGGCGGCCCAACTCACGGGCTAACTCACGTGCACGCGCCTCGTTCCCGTTTTCCCGCGCCTGTTGGTACTCCCGGTAGGTCTCGTTGTACTCCTGTGCAGTTGTTCCTAATTCGCGTTGGCTCTCGGCAGCCTGGTCGAACGCTGCGGCGCTGTCGGTCTCGCCTTCGACGTCGACGTACTTCTCCAGCGTACTGTCGTACTCGTCGCCGAGGAGTGCTCGGCCTTGCTCGTACTGGCCCGCACTGATCCGGATCGAGCTCTCCCCCAACCGATCTGCAAGTGATTGGACGAGATACGACTGCAGGGCTGCAGTATCCCCTGATTCGCCGACGTCGTCCGGGTTCTCCTGCTGGACGGTCGTGTTGTTCGGCGTGGTCTGGAGTGCGGTGTCGGCGCCGACGCTTGCGGTTCCGACACCGGCCCCATCCGCCTCGGGATTGATACCGATCCCGGCGGCGCCCTGTGTCAGACACAGCAGGGCGACGAGCACGAGCAGCAGTCGCCCGGGGTCGGAGAATCGCACAGTTGCGGGATGTTCACGACCGCATATATGTGTGTTCCATCCGGCGTCAGCGTCGCCGCGTGACCAGCCCGAACCCGAGCAGCGCGAGCACCGGGATCAGCACGGAGAGGCGCCCGGTCGTCTCGGTGGTCGAGGACTCCTCGTTCGGCGTGACGACGTTACTCGGTGTGGCCGTCGAGGTCGCCGTCTCCGTCGCCGGGGCTGCCGACGCCGTCGCCGATGCCGGCGTCGTGGTGGCAGTCGCCGTCGCGGTCGCCGTCCCAGTCGAGGTTGTCGTGGCGGTGGCCGTCGCCGTTCCGTCGTCAGTCGGCTCGTTCCCACTGCCGCCCGTCGCGGTGCTCGTCGGGGTGGGTGTCGACTCCTCGACGCTCACCGTCGTCGACTGACTCACGCCGAGGAGTTCCTTCTGTCCCTCGGCGGTTTCCTCGCCCCGGACGTTCCCGTACACGAGATACTCGCCCGCCTCCGAGAGCGTCGTCGTCGCGGTGTACTGCCCGTTCCCGTTCTCACTCGCCGTTAGCACCTCGTTGTCGCCGTCGTTGCTCACGACGACTTGGACCGAATCGAGGTTCTCCGGGGTCCCCGCAACGTTCGCCACGTTCACGACGAACTCGGCTTCGCTACCGGGTTCGACCTCGGTCGGGCCGTCGACGCTCACCTCGTACGAACGCACAACGACAGGGTGGACTGCACGCACGCTGCCGTCGACCCAGACCGCGACGAGGTACGACCCTGCGGTGTAGTCGCCGTCGAACGTCACCGTCGCGCTGGCGTCGTATACCGTGTCTTCGGTCTGTCGGTCCTCGTTATAGAGATACACGTCGTAGGACGCGTCGTCGGGTGCGGTGATCGACGCCTCGATCGGTTCACCGGGATCGGTGACGCCGATCGCGGAGACCGTGTACTCCTCCCCTTCGAGCGTCACCGTCTCATCGGGCGTATCGACGCTACCCGCGATCTCGATGTCGTAGGCAGCGTCGGCAGCGGCGATCCCGCCGACGAGTAGCACTGTACAACAGAGGAGGACACCGACTCCGGCGGCGTACCGAGTCATTACCTAAGTAGCTTACCGGCCGACATATATTGTTGCCGACGCACACTGGCCAGTCCGGTTAATTAGTTGCTACTTCGAGTGGACCGAAGCGAGCGAATCCCGAAGGAACGGCCTAATTCGAAGTGGTATATTCAGCGTAACATTTTTGCTCCGTTGCTCCCCTCGTTTGGATAGAATGCCACATCGCTTCGCTGAAACATCTGCGCTGGTAGCCGCAGTGCTACTAGTGCTTTCCGCCACGTTACCCGGGATCGTGGCGGGTGTCGGGGCCTCTGTTGGCGGCCAGACCCCCGCGCTCAACACGTCGACCGCCGATGATTTCGTATCGACTGACTCGTTCCTGAACGCCTCACAGAACGTCTCTGTTTGGGAACGGGCCGCAATTCCACTCCGTGTCGACACGACGAACGCGGTGACCACGATCGAGGGGCCGAACACGCAAATATACACGAACGAGACGGGGTCGTTCCCCCTCAACAAGCAGACGCTCGGCGTGTTCGAGACTGGCTCAACCATCTCGCTTGCGTTCAAGGACAGAACTGGTGCGGGAACGAAGCAGTTCGACGGACAGACCGCACAGCTCGTCGCCGCGCGCGTCAGCGACGACCCCGACACCTCGAACCTGAACGAGTCGGCGATCGATGAGGCGGGAAGCCTCACCGCTCCCGAGGCGCTGGAGCGACTCCTGGCTCAGAACCGTACGATCTCGCAGGTGAACCGGAACTTCACGTTCACGGTCGCTGATAACGAATCTATCGAGGACGGCGCCGTCACGACCGAGTTCGAACCGAGCGAGTCGGGGACCTACGCGTTCATGCTCGTCACGTCGGAGTCGGGGGGGAAGGCTGTTAGCGAGACGAACGGGAACATCTCGCTCATGAACGACACTCGCGTACTCGGCGTCGACGCCGCCCCGGTACAGGCCGGGACCGCGAGCGCAACACAGCTCAACTCGGACGTCGACCCAGGTGAGAACGTCACCTTTGATCTGCAATCTAACCTTGCTGACGAGCAGACAAGTCATGCAGTGATGCTGTTCAATGAGTCCGTCCTTGCTGACCAGACGACAACAATCAACGTCAAGGGTGATCTGGACACCCTGCTCGAGAACGGCTTTGACGCGAACGCCAGTAGCGACAACATCAGTATCGACCACACTATCGACGCCATCGATGGCGTTGCGCGGCTTGAGGCTGGGACGGACGTCATGGGGGTCACCCTCGCGAACCGCACCGAGCAGCGAACCGTCTCCCTCCCGGGACTGATCGAGTTCATCGCGAACGAGAGCGGGCAGGAGGTACCCGAGACGATCTCGTCCGGCGACGTGGTACTGAACGCCTCCGTCTCGACTGCCCTCACCGAGGGCAACGCGACCGAGATCGACGTGGGGACGTCGGCCACCTGGACTGCGGGCAACTACACGTACGTCTACGTCGCCACGACGAACGACTCCGACGAGTTCAGCACGGAGAAAGGCGAAGTGACCATCGGCAACGTGACCGAGCCCGGCGTCGACCCCGAGCCCGAAGAGATCCAGCTCAACCTCACGGCCAACCGGACCGAGGTGACCGTCGGGCAGGCGATCGGGTTCTCGGTAACGGGTGCCAGTGACCCGGTCGCGGACGCCGAAATCACGCTGGGCAACCAGACGGCGACGACCAACGCCAGCGGCCAGGCCGTGATCCGGCCGACCGAGGCAGGGAACTACACGGCCGAAGTCACCAAGGCGTCGACGGATACCGAGACGTACCTCCGGGACACCCTGGATTTCGTCATCGAAACTGAACCGGATGATGGCGACGACCCGCCCGCAGGCGGTGGTGGCGGGGGAGGGGGCGGGGGCGGTGACGAGGGTGGCGACGCGAACAGTGTTGCCACGAACACCGGCGCGACGGTCAACTTCCGCAGCACGAGCGGTGGGACCCCCCTCAGTGTCCAGGTGCCCAGCGTGGCGTCCGAGAGCGCGGCTGTGACCGCCCTCGAACTCACGACGCGGTTCAGCGAGAGCAACTTCCGCGTCGAGTTCACGGAACCGCAGGCGAACGCGCCGTCGGGAGCGCCGGCGCTCGACTCCTCACAGGGAACGGCGGTGAGCTACTTCACCGCTGACGCGATCGGGATCAGCGCGGACGAGATCGAGCAGGCCAGCTTCACGTTCACGCTCTCCGAAGAGCAGCTGGGTGACCGTTCACCCGACGACGTGCAGCTGTTCCGCTACGTTGACGACGGGTGGACGACGCTCGAGACGACCCACGTCGGCGGCAACGAGTTCCGCGCCCGCTCGCCCGGCTTCAGTGCCTTCGCGATCGGCTTCGAGAGCCAACAGCAGGCAACCGAGACGGCGACGCCAACCGAGGAGACGGCGACGCCGACGCCAGCCGACGGGACGGAGACGCCGACCGACACGGCGACCGCCACCCCGGCAGGGCCAGGTGGCGGTGGACCCGGGATCGGGATGATCGCGCTCATCCTCGCCGTTCTGGTCATCCTCGGGACTGGTGTGTACTTCCAGTTCCGTGACGACATCGACTTGGACGACTACCGATAGCGCACCCCTCCCCGCGGCGCTTTCCACCTTGCCGATAATGATTGACCACTGGCGCGATCTATGAGCAGTATCGAACCCGATGTGACCGAGCAGCGGGACACGCCCGTCGTGCATGCGGAGGCTGTCAGCCGCACCTACACCCGTGGCAACGGGGGTGGGCTCCTGCGGCGAGGGAGCGATGCAACCGTCGTCACTGCGCTCGACGGCGTGTCGGTCGGCATCTCCCGGGGAGAACTCGTCGGGATCGCCGGCCCCAGCGGGAGCGGGAAATCGACGCTTCTCCACCTGCTCGCCGCGCTCGACACGCCGACCAGTGGCCGTGTCGAGATCGGCGGGACGAACACAGCCACGCTGAGCGAGCGTACCCGGAGCCGACTGCGGCGTGACCACATCGGGATCGTGTTCCAGCGGTTCCACCTCCTCCCGGCGCTCACCGCCCAGCAGAACGTCGCCCTCCCGTTCATCGAGTGGGGTATCGGGAAACGTGATCGGCAGGAGCGCGCCGAACTCCTGCTCCACCGGGTCGGGCTGGGCGACCGGCTGACCCATCGCCCGGCAGAACTGAGTGGCGGGGAACAGCAACGAGTCGCCGTCGCACGAGCCCTTGCCGGCGAACCCGACCTGTTGATCGCCGACGAGCCGACTGGCGAACTCGACTCCGAAGCAGGAGCGAACGTGCTCGACCTCCTGGCGGACGTCGCGGAAGATCGAGCAGTGATCGTCGCCTCCCACGATCAGGCGGTCCTCGACCGCGTCGACCGAACGATCCGCCTCCGTGATGGCCACGTCGTGAACGATGCGTAGGGCGCTCGCCCTCTGCAAACTCGGAGTCGTCCAGACGCTCGGCCGGTTCCGAACTGCAGAGGCACGGCGGCTCGTGATGACGCTACTCGGCGTCGCCCTCGCCGTCGCCCTCATGGTGAGCGTGACCAGCGTCGCGGTTGGGCTCGCCTCCGGGTCGACAGTTCAGGGTGACGACGTCGACTACTGGATCGTCCCCGAGGGCGGCTCCGCTTCGAGCATCGCCGTCTCGGTCGAGGGGCCACGACTTGGCGCCGTCCATCAGACAACCCACGAGATCGAGGCGGACGACCGTGTGACGTACGCGACGCCGATCCAACTCCAGATCCTGCAAGTCACCGCCGGGAACAGTTCGGAGTACGTGCTCGCGGCTGGCGTGATCCCGCCCGAGGACGACCAGCACGTGATCGGCCTCCCGACGACTGCACTCACAACGGGTGACCCGCATTACGACAACGGCACGTACAACGGCTCGTGGACTGGCGAGGCAGTGCTCAGTTCCGCAGCCGCAGACGTGCTGGGTGCCGACACTGGGACCACCCTGAACGCCTCGAGTACCGATCACTCCTTCCGTGCCGTCGACGTGGCGGAGGCGGATATCGGAACCGGGCTCGGCCCCGTCCCGGTGATGCTCGTCCACCTGAGCGAACTCCAGACGATCACCGGGACTGCTTCGGGCGATCAGGCGGACCAGATCCTCGTGAGCACGAACGACCCGTCAGTCGAGCGCGAACTGACCGGAATCTACCCACGGACGGACGTGTTGACCCGCTCGGGCGTCGGCGGCGCCAGCCTTTCGACGACGAGCCTCCCGCTCGCGGTCGCGGTCGCGGCGTTCCTGACGGCGGTGAGCATCGGCGCACTGTTCGTCGCGACGCTGACGGGACTGGACGTGATCGCCAACCGGGCCACGATCGCCGCCCAGGGCGCGATGGGGTTCTCTCGCCGCTCACAGACCATCCTCGTCCTGTCGCAGGTGGTGACGATCGCCGGCCTCGGCGGCATCGCGGGGACGCTGCTCGGCGTCGGCGGCATCTTCGGCATCAACTGGGCCAGTACCGCGTACCTCGGCGTCGGCAACGTCGCCACGTTCCACCCACTGCTCCTCGCGTACGGCCCGCTGGTGGCGATCGGAATCGGCCTGCTCGCCTCCCCGTACCCGGCGTGGCTGGCTCGGCGGACGAACATCGTCGAGGTGCTCGATCAATGACGGGCCGGATCCGCGGTGCACTCGCCCGCGTTCGTGCCGTCATCGGCATCGCGTTCGCCCAACTTCGTCACGACCGGACTCGAACCGTCCTCTCCGTCTTGGGGATCACGCTGGCGGTGCTCGCGACCACGCTGCTCGGTGGCGTCGGAATCGGTGTCGTCGAAACCGGCGAGGAGCAGTTCGACGCGTCCGGCCGCGACCTCTGGGTCACGGGTGGCCCGATCAAACTCGCGCCCGGGACCGTCGGCGGGTTCGAGAACACTGTCGTCAATGCCCACGAACTCAGCGCGGCCATCGAGTCCCGTGAGGACGTCAAGACAGCCGTCCCCATGGCGTTCCAGACGGTGTACGTGAGCACTGACGAGGAGAACTGGGAGACGCTCGTGGGTACCGGCGCACCCGCTCGCGGTGGCAGCGTGCAGGTCACCGAAGGCCAGCAGTTCCAACACAAGGATATCCACTACGCGGACGGGAACTATACCGGGCCGATGACCCACGAGGTGATCATCGACCAGCGGACGGCCGCGATGTTCAACGTCTCCGTGGGTGATACGCTCCATATCGGCGGCACCATTTCCAATGCGCGGGCCAACGAGTTCACCGTTGTCGGCATCTCGCCGACGTTCTCGCGGTTCCTCGGCACGGCGACAGTGACGCTGCACCTCAGCGAACTGCAGGAAGTGACTGGAACGACCGCAACGGATCGCGCATCGCTGATCACGGTCGATCTCGTCGACGGCGCTGATCCCGACGCAGTCGCTCGCGAGATCGAACGCGAGCACCCGGAGTACGAGGTCCGAACCAACCGTGAACAGTTGGAGGCGACGCTGGAGCGACAGGCGGTCGTCCTCGCCAGCGGCGGGAGTCTCGTGGTCCTCGCGGTGCTCGCGGGTATCACGCTCACGGCGAACCTGATGGTGTCGGTGGTGTACCAGCAGCGCCGCGAACTGGCCGCTCTCAAAGCGTTGGGCTCCCGGACGCGGACACTCGTTGGCGTCGTGGTCGTTCAGGCGGTGTTCCTCGGCGTCGTCGGCGGGCTCCTCGGCGTCGCCGCAACGATCCCACTGGGAATGGGGCTTGACGCCGTCGCCGCCTCGATCGTCGGCTTCGAGAACGTGGTTCGGACGCCGACGTGGGTCCTCGGCGCCGGCGTCGCGGTTGCCGTCCCGATCAGCCTCATCGGCGCCGCTGTCGCCGGGTGGCAGGTCTCCCGGCTCTCACCGGTTGACGGCCTTCGGTGACACGTCGGGAGTCCGCCCCTTCACGACTCCCCCAGTCGCACCCGCGCACTGAGCGCGGCCCACACCAGCCGGAGGTAGCAGAGCCAGCAGCAGTCCACGACACGCCCGTAGTAGCAGCCGTCCCGTTCGGCCGGGAAATGTCGCGCCATACTCGCCATCGGTGGCGCACACGCCTCGTTAGGCGGTCGTTTCCACGCTATCTCAGCTGATCCCGCCCGCGACGAAGCAGGAGCCACACCCCAGGCGCGCCGTCGAGCAGCCAGACGATGCCGGCGACGACCGCGAGCCCGACACCGATCTGGGTCGTCCCCGTGAACTCCACGTTCAGCAGGAACGGGATGATCGAGCGGCCGCTCTCGCTGTACGGACAGGCAGCCAGCGGCCAGAGGAGGTAGTTCACACAGGTGTCTCGCCCCAACAGCACGGTGTAGCCGTCCGAGAACATGTGACTGACCCAGCCGAACCCGAACGCGAACAGCGCCGTTTGCGTTCGCGCTGAGCGGTCACGGGCGACTGCGAAGAGAACCGCCGCAACGACGGCGAACACCAGCAGCGAGTGTCCGAGACTCCGCCCAGAGGGGAGCACGCCGAACGTCCACGAGAGCGGTTTGTCGATGAGGTCCGGGAACTGCGTGCCGATCGCGAGTGCGAGCACGGTGCTGCCAGCTGGTGGGCGCCGATGGCGGAGGAACGTGTACAACCGGTAGCCGAGATAGCCGACCGCGGCGTGACCCCACGGGAGCATTCGGCTGAACCTTCCCGGCCCCACCCAAAGGCGTACCGACTCGGGGCCGAAGGCGACACGCTGAAGACACCGATGCCCCACGTGTCGTCCATGGCTACCGCGCGGCGACAGCGGTTCGTCCGGGCGACGCTCGCGTGGCTGCTCGGGGCTGCCCTCGTGTTGACGCTGCTGTCGAGTCTCAGCTACGAGCTGTTTTTCGTCGTCTCGCTGATCGGGCTGCTGGTCGTCGTCGAACTCACCGCGCCGTTCCGCGTCACGCCGACGTGGCGCTCCCGGCTCAAGTGGCTGATCGCCGTCGGACTCGCCGTCTTCGGCTACATCGTGATCCGCCGCATCCTCGCGATCCTCCCGGAGGGGGTGATCTGAGTGGCCGACTGGCTTCCCGAACGGTGGTCCCTTCCCCAGCTCCTACTCGTCGCGCTTGCGCTCTCGGTCGTCCTCAGCGGTGCCGTCGCCGCGAGCACCTCCCAGAGCGCGTTCGGCGCCTACAACGCAGGCTGGAACGGTGCCAGCGAGCTCCGCGGACTCGCGAGCGACCAGGGTGCCGAGCCGACCGTCGCACTGAACACCTCCGAGTACGAGACCGTCGACCCCACCGGCACGGTCGCGGTGATCCTCTCCCCGAACGAGCCCTACTCCGAACGCGATCGGGCCCGTGTTGCTGACTTCGTCGCTTCGGGTGGCACGTTGGTCGTCGCGGAGGACTTCCGCCCCCACTCGACGCCGATCCTCGAACGCCTCGGCGTCGAGACGCGGTTCGACGGCGCCCCGCTGCGTGACGAGCAGGAGTACTACCGCTCGCCGGCGCTCCCGGTTGCGGCCAACGTGAGCGATCACCCCGCGACCACGGGTGTCGACGCGCTCACCCTCAACCATGGAACGAGCCTCCAGGTGAACGCATCGGCGAACAACACGACCGTCCTCGTTTCCTCTTCGGAGTTCGCCTACCTCGACCGCGATCGTGACGGCGAACTCGACGACGACGAACAGCTTGCGAGCCGCCCGGTCGCGGTCCGGGAGTCCGTCGGTAACGGGACCGTCTACGTCGTTTCGGATCCGAGCCTGTTCATCAACGCCATGCTCGACCGGCCGGGCAACGATCAGTTCGCCCGGAACCTCCTCTCTGCCGAGCGTGCCCTGCTTGACTACTCCCACAAGACGGGGCAACCCCCGCTCGTGCGTGCAGTGCTCGTGCTGCGGGACAGTCCACTCTGGCAGCTCTCACTCGGCCTGTTCGCCGTCGGTGCGGTGGTCTGGAGCGGTCGTCTTCGCCGCCGGCTCGCCGCGCTCAGCGAGCGGTTCAGCCGCGACGATGCGCCAAGCGAGGAGCTCGCGCTCGCTGACGCCGACCCGGAGGAGGTGATCGCGTACCTCTCCCGAGAGCATCCCGACTGGGACGAGACGCGGCTCCGGCGCGTGATGCGAGGTGTTATACGGGGTGACAAGCGAACGGAACACGATGACTGATCCGGCTGGGTTCCACGCTGCCATCCGCGAGGAGGTGAGCGGCGTGCTGATCGACAACGAGGACGTCGTCCGCGGCATCTCGATCGCGGCGCTGACCGGCGGCCACGTGCTGCTCGAAGGGGTTCCCGGCGTCGCCAAGACGACGATCGCGAACCTGTTCGCCCGGGCGTCGGGCCTCGAGTACAACCGGATCCAGATGACGCCGGATATCCTCCCTGCGGACATCACCGGCACCCATATCTATCGGGAGCAAACCGGGGAGTTCGATCTCCAGCGCGGCCCCGTGTTCGCCAACGTCGTCGTCGCCGACGAGATCAACCGGGCGACGCCGAAGACCCAGAGCGCGCTGCTCGAAGCGATGCAGGAGGGGACGGTCACCATCGAAGGGGATACGCTCTCGCTCCCGGACCCGTTCATGGTGATCGCCACCCAGAACCCGATCGAGATGGAGGGCACCTTCGCGCTGCCGGAGGCCCAACGGGATCGCTTCCAGCTCAAACTCACCGTCGATCTTCCGGGCCGTGAGATGGAGCGCGAACTGTTCGATCGCTTCGACGCCGAGCCCGATATCGGCCCGGACACGATCGAGCAAGTGGTGTCGAGCGACGAGCTCACGGCGGCTCGTTCCGTCGTCGCCGATGTCCACGTCGCCGAGCCGGTCCGGGAGTACATCCTCGATCTCGTGCGCGCGACGCGAGATTCGTCGGACGTCGAGCACGGCGCCTCCCCGCGGGCGACACTCGCGTTCCTCAACACCGCGAAGGCCGCCGCGGCGATCGACGGCCGGGAGTACGTGATCCCCGACGACGTGAAAGACCTTGCCCACCCCGTACTGCGCCACCGACTCGTGCTCAGCACCGACGCCGAGCTCGGCGGCGAGAGCGTCGACGACCTGGTCGACGAGTTCATCGCTTCGGTCCCGGTGCCGGACGATGCTGAGGCCGACACGGCACAGCCTACGACTGATCGGGCGACCGACGACTGAGAACAGACTACTCGGCGTCGATCCGTTCCGTCTCCCCTACTTGCTCCGTCCCCCCTGCTTCGCTCTCGACGTCGTCCGGCTCCCAGCGACAGGTGACGACGAGCTCCTCGCCACTCCGCCCCGTTTCGAGTCGAACGGGGACCGAGAGCGCTTCCGCGAGCGCGACCGCGAGCAGCGACCCGAGCGGGTTGTCCGGGAGGTCAGCATCGTCGTACACCGCGCCGCCGAGCGAGAGTGTCGCCCGCCCGTCCGCGGCGTCGATGTCGGTTTCGACGGTCCGAGCCAGTTCGAACCCCTCGACGAGCGCGTCGGCGACCTGCTCGACGACCGTTGTGGGGTCCTCCCCGAGCGAGCCCGCGAGCGACGACTCGAACTCCCGGAACAGCGTCCCGCCGGCAGGAACGATCGACATGCCACGCTCGTCGTCGCGGTCACCGACCACGAGCGGATGCTCCAGCTCGTCGTCGTCGGGGCGGCTGTACTCCTGATGTTGGGGGACGAACAGTCGCGCCGGCGGCTCCCCGGCGACGGGGACGTACTCGTGCGTCTCGCTCAGCCCCAACTGTTCGAGCAGTGCACCCAGCGTGTCGGCGTGGGCAGCGTACACGCGCTCGCCCGTTTCGGCGGCGACGAACCGGCCGGGTGTGAGATATCGGGTGAGCACGCCGCCGAAGATCCCGATCGCCCCGAGCACGAACAGGACGTCCCGCGCAGCCGGGAACAGCACGCCGGCCAGCACCGCGACGGCGCCGACGGCACCGAGTCCGATCGCGGTTCGACGGTAGCCTGCCTGCCGGGCGCGACGGTACTCCTCGCGCAGCCGTCGGTTCTCTGCACGCAGCAGATCGACCTGGGCACGCAGGTCCTCGGCCCGGTCGTCGGCCGCCGGTTCGTCGGCGGGCTGCTCGCCCGCCTGCTCCGCCTCAGCCATCGGTTCCCTCCGGCTCGACCAGCCCGAGCGTCACCAGTTCGTAGCGATGGAGCAGGTAGCTCGCGAGCACGAGACCGCCACCAAGGATGGCTGTCGCCGCGAGCAGGCCGGTCCCGGTCGCCTGGAGCACGACGGATGTCCCGACGATGGCGGCAATGAGCGCGCCGAACAGCGCCGTCGCGCGGCGCCCATCGTCGACCACGTCCACGCCAAGCATCCCTGTCAGCACGACGATCGCCGGGATCGACGGGAGACCGACGACTTCGCCGAGCCCGGCGACCGCGACAGTTCCGACCGCAAACGCCAGTACGGGCCCACCGGCGACAAACGCTAGGGCAGGGAGGAGGCCGACTGCCGCAGCGAGCGGCGTCCCGAGAATGCCGAACCCGAGCACCGTTGCGAGAACCGCGACGAGCGCCGGAGTGTTCCCCAGCACGTCGCGCCCACGAGGCGAGATCAGTAGCGGGCTCGTACTCATAGCGGTACCAGCGCGGAAACCCACCCCTTTAGGGGTGGGAGGAAGCGCGTTCGCTTGATTACATTACTACCGTTGCTGGTGGCAGGCTGACTCCCCCACCGGACTATATTAATACTTTTAATCATGGGTCGTATTGTGATGAATATGGAGGTCCGCCGCACCGTCCCGGTCAAACTCGATGTGACCGACGAACAGGCGGACCTGCTTCAGGAGACGATTGACGAGTTCCTGTGGGCCGCGAACTACGTCGTAGACGCCGCGTGGGACGGCGAATGGGCTGAAACCCGCAAGTCCGTCCTCCACGAGATGACCTACGACGAGGTACGCGAGCAGACGCGACTCCACAGCAACCACGTGCAATCGGCTCGTGACCGTGCTGTCGATGCGCTCGATAGCGTGGTCGCCACGTGGGCGAATGGTGAGTACGCCTCGTTGCCGACGTTTACGACGCCGTTTTGTGAATACAACCAGCGCAACGCCACCTTCCACGACGACCACGCGTCGCTGTCCACTGTCGATGGGCGCGTCACCGTCGAGTACGTCTTGCCCGACGAGAACCGTGACACGCCCCACTCGGAGTACCTCTGCTCCGACGAATGGGAGACGACCGGCGCGACACTCCACTCTCGCCGTGGCGACTTCTACCTCCACGTCCGAACAAAGGCGGATGTGGACGATCCCGACCCAGCCGAGAATGGAACGATTCTCGGCGTGGATCTCGGGGTCGAGAACATTGCCGTCACCTCGACCGGCGTGTTCTGGGCTGCTGACGAACTCACCCACTGGCGACAGGAGTACGTCGAACGCCGCACATCGCTCCAAGAGTGTGGAACGCGGTGGGCCCACGAGAACGTGCAAGCGGTTGGGCGCAAGGAGACGGGCCGGTTCGAGCAGTACCTTCACCGAGTTGCGAACGAACTCGTCGCGGAAGCCGCTCGGAATGGCTGTACGGTAATCGCCTTCGAGAACCTGACGGGTATCCGTGATCGGATGCCAAACGCCCGTCAGTTCCACGAGTGGGCGTTCCGCCGCCTGCACGAGTACGTCTCGTACAAAGCCAATGAACGCGGTATCCACGTCGAACAGGTGAACCCGAAGAACACATCGCGACGGTGTTCGTCGTGTGGGTTCACGCACGCGGACAACCGCCCGTCGCAGGAGACGTTCTGTTGTCAGTCCTGTGGGTACGAGAATCACGCGGACTACAACGCGGCCAAGAACATCGGCTACAGACTCCTTCGCAACCAAACTGGGGGCGAAGGAGGCGCACCCGTAGGTGTGCGCTTGAACACCGGGATGCTGAACGCGAACGGGGTCAAACCCCTGCCGGATTCGGCTAGAGCGGGAGTCCATGGTGAAAGCCCACGGCTTTAGCCGTGGGTTAACTTACGATTGGATAAGTCGTCCGTTCACACGCATTTGAACCTACTGAATACACAGCGAATACGCGAGCGAATCGTCGACCTCACGCATCCGATCCGCGGGGATCGATCCGATGTTCTCCGTAATCCGCTGCGAGATAGAGACGGTACGAATCTGACTACAGGGTGCGACAGAGTCCTCTGAGAGTGGGCTTTCGTCGGCTTGAACCAGTACCTCGAACGGGTACAAGCGGTCGTCAAAGGATGTCGTGAACGGGACAACGATGGTTGTCGGCGCGTTCGCGTTCCCGATGTCGTTCTGGATGACGAGACACAGACGGGTTCCACGCTGTTCCGACCCGCGAGTCGGATTCAGTTCGACGATGACAATGTCACCACGGTGGACGTCCATCTACGACTCCCACTCGGGCACGTCGCCGAGAGTCGAATCGGCCTCTGCGGACACACCCTCGAGTTCGGAAGCGAGATCGGCCATCTGTTCGGACCGAACGCGGTATCCCTCCGCGAGGTCGTCCGTCGTAACTGCCTTTTCGACGACGATCCGTCCCTCCTCGTCCTCGTGGACAATGACTTCATCGCCACCCTGGATTCCGAATCGTTCCCGAAGTGACTTCGGGAGGTGACTTGCCCTCGCTCGCCGACGATCCGCGTGTCTTCCACCATGCTAATTCATACTCATAGCTGTTTCGCTCCTTCAGGGGTGAGACAGCTCGCTCCTTCTTCGAAGGCAATCACTGCCGCGCGCGCCGTCGAGCAGCGAGGATCGCATCCAGCCGATCGCCCGGTCCCATCTCGTACACTTCAGTCCGGGGCCCGCGGTCGACGCTTCGCCGGAACGACTCGAACGACGCGTATCGGTCGTACGCCACGGACAGGTCGTCCATGGAGTCAGCGTCGAACAGTACCTGAGGGGTGAGGAACAGCGAGAGCGTTCCCCCCTCGCTGGCGACCAGCGACGCGGCGTCGCGGATCCGATCCCGACGTGCGTCGGTCGTGAGCAACACCAGCCAGATCTGTCCGTCAGTCTCAGCAAGGATGCGGCGGATGCCTTCGAACAGGGGGTCGGACTCGATCCGCTGGACGTACGCATCGGTGTCGGCGAGGAAAGGGGAGACCGTCTCACTGAATGAGGAGTCGTCGCCAGCCAGTCGCCGTGCGGTCGACCGGGCATCGGCGGGACGTGCGAGGCGGTCACGGCCGCGATCGGCGGGCGAGTGCTCCCCGACAGCTGTCGGCTCGAGATCGTGAAGCGCGTTCCGGATGTGCCGGTAGCCAAGCGGGGCGGTCGTCGGGCGTTGTCGGACGGTGATCCCCTCGTCGCCGATCGCGTAGAACCCGAGCGGATCGTTGAACGACTCCGCCGCCCGCGCGTGACCGAGTCCGACCTCTCGGGCGTAGTCGAGCATCGTCCGTCCCTCTGGCCCATGATTCATCCGCTCGCTGTGGTCGACGGCGATGATCGTCTTCCGGTCCGTCTCGGTTTCGAACTCCCGGACGTGAGGGGACCGTAGCCGGGCGGTCGCTTTCCAGTCGATCCGATCGAGCGTGTCGCCAGTGACGTACTGACGGATCTCCTCCGGGACGAGTCCGCTGGGGCCACTCCCGGCTGCGTGCTCGCCGTAGGCGTCGACACGGTCGCCGCCCTGGCCGATGTGGAGGTTCCGTGGGCGCCGTGGGTCGACTCTGAGGCGCTGATCAGCGTCGACTGGTAGTGTCTCGGTGACCGTCCCGTTGTGGCTCCGGATCGTCACCGATACCGGCGGATAGTCGAACTCGCCCGCGACCGGGAACGAACACGTGAACGTGGTCGTGGCGGTTGTCTCGCCCGGTTCGAGCACGACGGTCGTTTCCGTATCGTCGTCGAGCGCTGCTCCTGGTGGGGTGCGGACGGTTGCTTCGATCCGTGACTGCGTCGGCGAAGCAAGCGAGATCGAGGCGGTAACCGAGACTGATTCGTCGACGACAACAGCCTCACGAACCGGATCGACTGTCACGTCGAGCCGCTCACCGACGGCGCGGAACTCTGTGAGTGCGGTGTACTGGCTGGTGAGTAGCCACGCGCCCAGCACGCCGCCGCCAAGCATACCGGCCGGGCGCTCTGCGAGAACTCCCAGCCCCGCCAGCACGCCGGCCAGTGCGACCGTGTGCCAGAATCGGGGTGTGGGACGCATATCTCGACCATGGGTGATACGGCAGTTGAAAGTTCTGTTTGGGCGGTCGACTACCGCCACCACGCGTCGAGCACCCGCCGGCAGTTCCCAGACGAGATCGCTTCCCGCCCCGTGCGGTCGAACCTTCGTCTCGTCCTTCGAAGCCGTCGGGTACGCCACGGAGTCCGTCCAGCACGGCTTCTAGCATGGGTGCGCCGTCGAAGTCCGACCCCACCCGAGCGTATTCGGCGCCCGGCCGGCCGACGAAGTACGCGAGTGGTCGAGCAGCGGTTCGCCCTCAGAATCCGCGCCGACGCATCGAGACGTCCGGAGCGGAGCAGGATCCCGAGACGTGTGTTTCCGGCCGTGCAACATCGCTCGACGGTTTACAACACAGTGAGACTACGTCCAACCATGCGACGACGAACCTACGTATCCATCGCCGGCGCGCTCGGCGTGGCGGGGCTGACTGGCTGTCTCGCCGCGATCGAGACCGAATCCACCGGCCCTGGCGCCGATGAACCCGGGACGGAACCCCCGGAAACGTCGGCGTCGGGACCGAACACCGACACTGACGATCCGGAGCCGGCCGGGACCCCAACCGCCGACGGGGAGCCAGTCGCCGCGATCGAGGCGTACTTCGCGGCCGTCGCGGCCGGCGACGCCGAGGCGCTCCGGGAGACCGTCCACAGCGAGAGCCCGTTCGTCTCGACGATCGAGGCGGGCGAGGTCACGTTTCCGGAGACGCAGCCGTCGTTCGATCCGGATACGGCCGAGACCGTCGGCGCTGATCCGACGGCGTCGGAGATCCGCGAGTTCGAGGCGGCGGGGTTCGTCTTCGATGACGGCGGGCTCGATGCCGCCCTCGCGGATCGCTCGGGGGTGCTCGTCGAGGCAGCGTCGGAGCCGACGAACCTCGCGATCGGCGAGACGTGGGTACTGCTCCCTGACTCGGGGGAGTGGCGGGTGTTCTGGGTCGGCAGGCGTCCCGACGTGCCGGAGAACCCCAGCGACGTGTTCGACCCGGAGATCGTCGACACGGACCACGACGTGGTCGCGGAGGTAGACTGGGAGTACGAGCAGGACACCGACGGCGCCGTCTCGGACGTCGAGTGGGCGAAAGTGGTGCTGGCGGACAACCCGGGAATCGAGGCCGAGGCGATCCGTATCGAGTCGACCATCGAGGAGTGGCAGACCGAACTCTCGGGCGGCGACGACGAGGTGAACGGGTGGGCCGACTCGTGGGCGACCGTCGCGTTACACGAGGCGGGTGATCAGCTCGTGGTGACGGCGATCTCCGAGGAGTCGGAGACGGTAGTCCACCGCGTTCACTACGAACCCGCGACGGCGACCGAGACGGCAAGCGGGCGGACGACGACGGACTCCGCGTAGCACGTCTCTCTAGTGTCAGAACTGGGTGGGAGCATGCAACGACCGGAACGACGACAGCTGTGGGCGCTCGTCCCGCTACGCCCACCACGCCTCGAGCACCCGCCGCCAGTTCCCGGACGCGATCGCCTCCCGCTCCGCGCGGTCGAACCCCCGGTCCTCCAGCCCGTCGAGCACGTCGCGGAGCCCCGTCACGTCGCCCACGGCCTCGGGCACGGTCGCGCCGTCGAAGTCCGACCCCAGCCCCACGTGTTCGACGCCCATCCGGTCGGCGAAGTACGCGACGTGGTCGAGCAGCGTCGACAGCGAGGCGTCCGTCCCGCGCTGCCCGTCCGGGCGGAGGTGGGCCGTGCCGAACGTACAGCCGACGATCCCGCCGCTGTCGGCGACGGCGTCGAGCTGGTCGTCGGTGAGGTTCCGCGACGCCGGCGAGACGCCGTGGGCGCCGGCGTGGGAGACCACCAGCGGCGCGTCGACGGTCTCGGCGACGTCCCAGAACCCCGCGGCGTTCAGGTGGGCCAGGTCGACGACGATCCCCCGCTCCTCACACGCGTCGACCAGATCGAACCCGGCTTCGGTCAGCCCCGGCCCGATGTCCGGCGTCGCGTCGTGTTCGAAGGGGACGCCGTGAGCGAAGGCGTTGGGGCGCGACCAGACGAGCCCGAGCGATCGCAGGCCGGTTTCGTATAGCGAGTCAAGATTTACAAGGTCGGGATCGACGGCTCCAGCGCCCTCGATGTGGGGAATCCCCCCGACGGCGTCACCGGCGAGACAGGCGTCGAGGTCGTCGATATCGCCGATCACGCGGAAGCGATCGGTCGCGGCGGCCCAGCTGTGGAGCGTTTCGAACTGCTCGTCGACGATCCGGCGGGCGCGCTCGGCGTCGACTGCCGGCGGGAGTTCGCTCCAGTCCTCCAGTTCCTCCTCGTTGGGGACGAACGCGGCGAAGATCCCGGCCGCGAGCCCTGCTTTCTCGGCGCGGGCGAGGTCGAGGTGGCCGTCGCTGGTGTCGTCGTCGGCCTCCGACTCGCTGTCGGCGTCCTCGCTGTCAAGGACTGCGTCCTCGCTGTCGAGAAACGCGCCGCCAGCGCGGTCGCTGGTCGCCGCAAGCAGCGTGTCGTTGTGGCCGTCGATGATGGGGAGCACGGGTGGGTCCTCCGCCCGCGCCGACTTCGAGCTTCCGGCGCCCGCCGAGGTTGCCGGAACGAAGCGCCACCCTTCAAGCCGGTCGGCGCCCGGGGTCCGGTATGAACGACGGCCTCTGCGTGGAGTCCTGTGAACGCTGTCCCGCGCTTGTCGAGTCACGGAGCCGCATCGTCAACGGCGTCGGGCCGGCAGACGCCGACCTCCTCTTCCTCGGCGAGGCGCCGGGCCAGCAGGAGGACGAGGGTGGCGAGCCGTTCGTCGGCCGCTCGGGCGACGTGCTCGACGAGGCGCTGCGGGACGCGGGACTCGCCCGCTCGGACGTCCGGATCACCAACTGCGTGCGTTGCCGGCCGCCGGAGAACCGCGACCCCCACAAGGAGGAGCTAGCGAACTGCCGGAGCTACCTCGAACGCGAGATCGAGACCGTCGATCCGGAGCTGGTGGTCACGCTCGGGAAAGTGCCCAGCGAGCACCTGCTCGATCGCGACGTGGCGGTGACGAAGGAGGCCGGCGAGGTGCAGGACGCCCGGATCGGCGACCGCTCCCAGCGCGTCCTGCTCTCGGTCCACCCCGCGGCGACGCTGTACGACGCTTCACAGCGCGACACGTTCGCGGACGCTATCGCCCGCGCCGCCGAACTCGCCGGCGTCGCCGACGGCGAGAGCGGGCAGTCCCGGCTGGGCGACTACTGATGTCGCGGGTGACCGTTCCCGCGACCACTACTGATGCCGCGGGTGGCCGTTCGCGCGGCCCCTACTGACGCCGCGGGTGACCGTTCCCGCGGCCACTATTCGTCCTTCTCCAGCACTGCCAGCCACGTCACGTCCTCCTGCCGGCTGTCGGCCACGTGCCACGCGGTGCCGACGGTCGCCTCGCGGAGGCGGTCGACGCTGCACAGCCTGAACAGGAGCGTCTCACCTACCTCGCCCTCGTACTCGCTGTGGTAGACGCGGTGAGCGATCCCGGACGTGGGGTCCGAGCGACAGGCGAACACGTCTTCCTCGACCGCAGCTTCGGGGTCGTAGCCGTGTAGCAGGGCGACGCCGTCGGGCGTCGTGACGTGGGCGAGATCCGCGAGGAACTCACGGAGCGCGTGATCGGAGGGCGCCAACTGGATCTGCGTCCCCACCGCGAGCGCCGCCTGGAAGCGGTCCCGGCCGAACTGCTCCCGGAGCGCGAACATGTCGCCCAGCCGCGCATTCTCGACACCGCGCTCCTCCAGCACCGTCACGAGATGCTCGCTCACCTCGAGTGCGACCGTCTCCACGCGCTCCTGGAAGTACAGTGCGTCCCGTCCCGCGCCGGCGCCGATATCCAGCAGCGGCCCGTCGACGCGGGGTTCGAACCACTCTTCCGGCGTGTGTTCGCCGAAGTAGTACTCCTCGATCGCATGGTCACGGCTTTCGTCGCCGTCGCGGTCGATCAGGGGCTCGTCCTGCTCGTCCCGATGGAAGTCACGGATGGCCCGGCCGTAGGGGTCAGCCATGGCTCGGGGTCGGAGCGGCGGGCCCCTGACTGTTGTGCGAGTCTGTGACACTATCAAATGCTACTCGTCGGTCCCGCCCACACGCTCGACGGCACCCGGCCAGCCCAGACAGCACAGCCCCAGCAGGCCGATCAGGGTGGCGCCGATCAGCGAGCGCCCGCTGTCGAACAGCGTCAGATCGAGGACGGCCATGCCGGCGGCGACCGCCACGGCGAGCGCGCCGAACGCCCGTGTCGGCACCGAGACGTCGCTCCCGACGACCTGTGCGGCCCCGAGCAGGCCGAGCAGCAGCACCGAGACGGCTAGTTCGGCGTTCAGCGCGTCGGGAGCGAACGTGAGCAGGAGCGCCCCGCCGACGACGGCGACACCGAGAGTCAGCAGCCCCGACGGCCGCTCGTCCAGTCGGCGATCGAGCAGTCGAAAGCCGACGAGAGCGCCGATCAGGCCGAGCAGGCCGAGCGTTCGCGGCTCCATCCTCCCGACGTTCACTCATCGGCGACTTGAGGGTTCCGCGTCGCCGCGACGGAAAGTCACTTGAGCGCCGGAACCGCAGGCTCGCGTATGGACACCCACGCCGACGTGGTCGTCGTCGACTACGGGCTCGGCAACCTCCGCAGCGTCACGAAGGGGCTGGAGCGGGCAGGCGCGTCGGTGACGATCTCGGACGACCCCGAACGGTTCGACGACGCCGACGGCGTGGTGCTGCCTGGCGTCGGCGCGTTCCGCGAGGGGATGGAGAACGCCGACCCGTACCGCGACGCGCTCGCGGACGTCGCGGCCTCTGACCGCCCCCTGTTCGGCATCTGTCTCGGGATGCAGATGCTGCTCTCCGAGAGCGAGGAGGCCGACCACGAGGGGCAGGGCGCCGTCGAGGGGCTGGGGCTCGTTCCGGGAACCAACGTCCGCTTCCGCGGCGACCAGAAGGTGCCCCACATGGGCTGGAACGAGCTCGACGTGGTGCGCGACCACCCGCTCGTCACCGGCGTCGAGGGCGGCCGCGGCGGCGCCGTCGACGGCGACTACGCCTACTTCGTCCACTCTTACTACGCGGACCCGGAGGACGACCACGCGATCGTCGCCGAGACCGCCTACGACGTGACGTTCCCGGCGATCGTCGCCAACGACGACGGCACGGTGTTCGGCACGCAGTTCCACCCCGAGAAGAGCGGCGAAACCGGGCTCACGATCCTGAAGAACTTCGTCGACCTCTGTTGAGTCGGTCTCCGGGCGTGAACCGTTGCAGGAGAGTTATCGTTCTCCGACACGAACGGCCGCTGTGTCCCCCGCACTCCCCTCTGTCCCCTCGGACTGGCGCGTTCCGCTGTTCCTCGGCGGCGTCTCGATCCCGTTCTCGATCGTGAGCTACTTGCAGTCCGACTCGACGATGTCGCTCTGGCCCGTCGTGATCGCGGGACTGATCGCCGGCTACCTGACCGGTAACGCCGACCGCGTCGGCGTCCGGACCGGCTTCGTCGGCGGGCTGGCGGTTTTCTGGATCGTCGCGGAGATGGTCATGCTGGTGCCCGAACTGACCGGACCGACGTGGTTTCTCGTCGCCGCCGCCGTCGGGAGCGTCGCCTTCGCGGTGTTCGGACTGGCGCTCTCGATCCTGCTGGGCGCGCTTGGCGCTCACGTCGGCGGGTGGCTGGCCCGACGCCGCGGGCGATCCCGGTCGGCTGCCGGTACCTGAGTCGGTTTTCGGCCGTCGCTCTCTCATCAGTTCAGGTCCGTCCGAACGAACAGTGCACCGCCGACCAGCAACGGCACGACTGTCC
Source organism: Halolamina sp. CBA1230 (assembly GCF_002025255.2). Taxonomy (GTDB): domain Archaea; phylum Halobacteriota; class Halobacteria; order Halobacteriales; family Haloferacaceae; genus Halolamina. The sequence continues at coordinate 1,670,064 of NZ_CP054587.1, read as the reverse complement.
ACACGAGCAGGATCGCGGCGAACACCCACCACTCGACGTACACTGGGGCGGGCGGTGCGACGTTCGCGGCGATCCCCGGGTACTCCCCGCTCGTCACGGAGATGGCTGCCATCACGAGCGCGCTGTAAGCGCCCGACGGGCTGAGCCCCTGTAGGAACACGAACCACCCTGGCACCGACACACCCGGAGGCGAGCCGACGATCGCGAGGTGGATCCCCTGCGGCAGCAGATCCCAGAGCAGCGTCAGGCCGAGATACGCGGCGATCCCGACGGTCATCGCCCGGGACCGCGTCGGCGTCGCCGCCGAGATCCCGACCGCGATGCCGACGAAGGCGACGCCGAGGCCGGCCGTCAGTACCGTCACCGCGAGGAACGCGACCAACGGGAGGCCGCCGTACAGCGCCCAGCCGACGGCACCGGCAAGCAGAAACCCGGTGCCGACGCCCAGCGCGACGACGGCCCCTCGGCCGAGGAACTTCCCGAGGACGATCGTCCGCCGATCCGGTTCCAGCCCCAACAGGATCCGGAGGCTGCCCGACTCCCGCTCGCCGGCGAGCGCGAGGTAGGCGGCGACCAGTGCGACGATCGGCACGAGAATCGCGGCGAACTCGCTGGCGGCACCGAGTCCCTGCAACGGGTCGGAATCCAGCGCCGGCACCAGCAGCGGCACCCCCATCGTCCCGGCGGCGAACAGCGCGACGAACCCGACGAGCGCCCAGAGCAGCCGCGAGCGCAGTGCGTCGTCGAACTCCTTCCGAGCGATCACGAGCGCGTTCATTGATCCACCTCCGGGTGGACGTACGCCCGGAACAGATCCTCGAGCGACGCCTCGCGGGCCTCGAAATCGAGCAGTTCGGCGTCACTGTCGCGAACCGCGTCGAGCACCCGGAGTTTGGCCGTCGGGTCGGTGCAGGTCGCGGTAATCGTGTTCCCCTCGATGGTCACCGCGGAGACCCCTTCGATCGCGCCCACGTCGAGATCCGTCGGCGGCGCGTCGACGGTGACGCTGAGCGTCGCACCGGTGCCGAGGGTCTCCCGCAACCCGTCGATCGTGTCGGTCGCGACCAGCCGCCCGCGATTGAGGATCCCTACTCGGTCACAGACCGCCTCGACCTGACTCAGCACGTGGCTCGAGAAGAACACCGTGCCGCCCGACTCGGCGTGGTCCCGCGTGATCTCCCTGATATCACGGATGCCGTCGGGATCCAGCCCGGACGAGGGCTCGTCGAGGATCAGCAGTTCCGGGTCACCCACGAGCGCGATCCCGAGCGCGAGGCGCTGGCGCATCCCCTTCGAGTAGGCGCCTGCCCGCCGCTGTCCGGCTGTCTCGTCCAACCCCACACGCCGGAGCAGTTCGTCCGGGTCGTCGTCGGCGTCCTTGAGGTCGATCGCGTACACCAGATGCTCCCGCCCGGAGAGGCGGTCGTAGAGGCTGTACCCGTCGGGAAGCACACCCACCCGCTCGTGGACCGCGCCGGCCTCGGACTGCGCGTCGTAGCCCAGTACCGTCGCCGTCCCGGCGGTCGGCCGGACGTAGTCCAGCAGCACGTCGATGGTCGTCGACTTCCCCGCGCCGTTGGGACCGAGGAACCCGAACACCTCGCCCGTCTCCACGGTCAGATCCAGATCGTCGACGGCGTAGACGTCCGCCCCGTAGCGCTTGGTCAGTCCTCGCGTTTCGACCGCCGCCATCACCGCTCACCCCGTTCGCTCGACCGCTCCGCCGTGTCTGGTCGCTCCATACCCGGCGCTGGCGCCCCTGGCGGTTATAGTTTATCAATAATTTGATGTTTTGACAGCCGCGTTACTCAAGTGTTCTTGAGCGAGCGGTCGTCGACCGAGACAGTGCCATCGGCGTCGATCCGTGCGGTCAGCGACGTATCGGCGTGGTGGAGTGTGATATCGAGTGCGAGCGGATCGTCGTCGCAGACATGACACTCGGCGTCGCCGATGAACTCCGGGAGCCGCCAGAGCGGCAGTTCGGTCACGTCGACGCCGTGTTCCCAGTAGAACGAGACGACCGCCGGGTGGCCGAACAGCGGCAGTTCGACCGGCGCGAACAGCCGGAGATCACACTGGGAACACGTCGCGACGCAGGCGTAGCCGTCGTCGGGCCCCGCCTCGATCGCCACCGTCGTCAGCCCGTTGCAGGTCGGACAGGAGCCGGCGATCGCGGTACGGTACTCCCGAAGCGCCCGACGGTTGCACGCTCGCAGCGTCTCGATCTCGGTCCGCCCCTCGGCTTCGGCGGGCGAGAGATCGTAGGTCACGACGGTCGCCCCGCAGTCGCTGCACGCGACCTGGAGGTGGGGATCGGTGTACGCCGCCCGGAGCGTCGTCGATTCACACGCCGGACACAGTCCGTCGACGGTCACGGGATCGAACGACGGGGTTTCGGTGTACATCCCCGCGCGGATCGCTCGAACGACCCGTTCGCCCGCGCTCGTGGGACGGTACTCGCCGTCGACCTCGCGGACGAACTCGTTCCTCAACCGATCGAGGTGGTAGGAGAACTGCGAGCTGCTGTCGATGTCGGTCCGATCGTAGAGTTCGGTGAACGGAACCCCCGACTCTTCGTTCTCGACGGCGACGACGAGCGTCCGCAGGATATCGATCCGGTGTTCGTTGCCCAGCGCTGCGAACGCGTTCTCGCTCACGGGTGAGCCTGCGTTCGGTGGGGAGTAAAGCCTCCGGCTGTGTGTCGGATACTGGTACTAATCCGTCGATAAACTGGGGGTGACAGTACCGAACGCCGAAACCGGGCCGACGCTATCGCTGGTCGAAGTGAGAACGGACCGTCGCCGTGAGGCGACTGAGAAACCGTTAGTTGCGGACGAGGTTCGTCGCGCGGGGGCCCTTGTCGGCCTGTTCGATGTCGAATTCTACCTCTTCACCCTCTTCGAGGTCGGCGCCGCCGATGTCTTCCATGTGGAAGAACACGTCGTCGTCCGCGTCCTCAGTCGTGATGAAACCGTAGCCGCCCGTGTCGTTGAAGAAATCAACCGTACCGTTTGCCATTGCAAACAAACGTACAGCCCATTCGGGGATAACGCTTGCGCGGGTCGTGGTACCACGGGGGTTCGTGGACGAACGACCGGAGGAGTCATCGCTTACCTACACACAGTCCGAGCAACAACTACCTCGACTACAGCACCGAACAGTTCCCATACTCGCTCGTTGATCGGTCTTCGACTCCTGCAGACGCCACGCCTTTTGGCTTGGCAAAGCGGGGTGTCCATGTCCTGTGCCTGGACCTAACCCAGTACAGTGTCCAGTCTGTGGATGGACTGGACAACAGTCCGACCTCGAAAACGGAGAAAAGGAGCCTACCTGCCCTACTTGCGGTGAAACTGTGCTGATCGAGTAGCTTTCGGTAGCGCAGAACACCGCTTACTCCCCCTCGTCGCGCACCGTCAGCACCGGTACCGGCGACTCCCGGATAACGCGCTCGGTGACGCTGCCCAGTAGGCGCGAGATCCCCTCGTGGCCGTGGGTTCCCATCACGACCAGATCGACGTCGAGGTCGGTGATCGTGGCGAGGATCTGGTCCTCGGGATCGCCCTCCCGGAGCTCCGTCGCCAGATCGACGCCGTACTCCTCGGCGAGCGCCTCCGCCTCGGCGAACGCCTTGCCGGCGGCGTCCTCGCCGACCTCGCGCAGCGCGTCCCGGACGTCGTCCTTCGAGACCACGAGCGGGCTGGTCGTCGTGTCGACGACGTAGAGCGCGTGGACCGTGGCGTCGTGAGTCGCCGCCAGTTCGAGGGCGTGTTCGAGCGCCGCGGTCGCGTGCTCGCTGCCGTCGAACGGGACGAGCAGCCGCTCGTACATTCAGCCCACCACCCCGAAGCCGTACTGCGCGTACGGCCAGAAGTAGTGGAGGCCGACGCCGATCAACACCGCCGGCACCGTGGTGTAGATGGTGGCGATGATGGCGGCTTTCAGGTCGATCGCCATCAGCGGGAACAGCGCATCGCCGTCCTGGCTGACCGCGTTGGCCGCGAGCGCCGAGAACGGCACCGCCTCCTCGATCGCGTACAGCTGGGCGAACACGATGTGGGCGGCACAGCCGGGGATCAGCCCGAGCAGCGCGCCGAAGATCGGCGTCATCACGCCCGCGGAGCTCGCGAGCGACTGGATGTCGAACGCGAAGATCGCCATCCCGTACTCGTACAGCAGGTAGCCCGCGATCACCCAGACGGTCACCATCGCGGTCTCCATCGCGGCGTGCTGGAACGTCTTGTACAGACTGGCGAACGTGTCCCGGAGCCGGCCCGTGTCGCCCTCGCCGATGTAGTGTCGCCCCACGAAGTAGAGGTAGAACGACAGCGTGGTGCCCAGCAGGCCGGCGATGGTGAACAGGCCGTCGTAGCTGAATCCGACCGCCCACGCCGGCTCCACGGCGCCCTTGGCGAGGTACATCGTGCCGGCGACCAGCGCGCCCGCGAGGACGACCCACCAGAGGACGTGGATCCCGTGGCTGATCCGCTCGAGCAGCGCGGAGTCGGGCAGGTAGCCCGGTAGGCGGCCGCCGTCACCGTGATCGTGGTCGGGCCGCTCGTACTCGGGGACGCTCGGGCCACCGTCGGCGACGCTGGTGGTCGCGAAACCGCCGTCGGTGACCGGCCGGCTCACGCGCTCGACCGCGCGGTCGACGCGGCCGACGCCGAGCCCCCAGAGATCGATCGCGTAGCCGAACAGCACCGAGGCGATGAAGGCGAGCCCGTAGGCGTAGATCGCCGCCTCGGGCGCGAGCGCGAGGATGATGAACGCGGAGTCGCCCGCGGTCGCCCCCAGCGCGGCGACGACGGTGCCGAAGCTGACGGTGCCGCGGATGTACAGCGGCATCGCGATGATCGCGCCGCCACAGCCCGGCGTCAGCCCGAGCAGCCCGCCGACCAGCGGCTGGGCGCGCTCGTGTTCCTGCAGCAGTTCGGTCAGCTTCCCGTCGAAGCGGTACTGCACGAGGCTGAACAGCAGGATGGTCGCGCCGACGAAGCCGGAGACCTGCACGAACCCCTCGCGCCAGGAGCCGATCAGGATGTTGAGCGCCTCGCGGACGACGGGACCGAACAGGTCGGGCGGCACCTGGAGCGGTATCACGGATCACCACCCCCGGTTCGGACCGCCCGTGACGGCGGCCCAGTGTCTGTGTCGAACATGGGTCTTCTTGTCGTACCGTGGGCCGTCCAACTACATAGTTATTACCCTCTCACTCTATTTTTAGACGCATCAAAACCTCGCGCGGTGGGGAACCGTTTTGCCCCACGCCGCCCGAGAGGCGGTATGGACGCAGGGTTCGACGCCACGCTCCGGGCCGACGGGGTGGCGTTCGGCGAGCGCGACGCCGAGTTACTGCGGGCGGTCGACGAGGCCGGGTCGCTCAACGCCGCGGCGTCGGCGTTGGGGCGGTCGTACTCCCGTGCGCACGACCGGCTCACGGAGCTGGAGGACGCGTTCGGCTCGTTGGTCGAGCGCCAGCGCGGCGGCAGCGGCGGCGGGGGGAGCACCCTCACCGACCGCGCCGGCGAGCTGCTGGCGGCGTTCGATCGCCTCCGCGCGGGGTACAGCGCCATCGCGGAGACCACCGAGACGGTGCTCGACGGCGACGTGATCGACCGCGCCGGCGAGCTCGGCACCGTCGAGACCGTTGCGGGGACGGTCCGCGCGCTCGTCCCGCCCGACGCCGACGCGGTCGAGGTGGTGCTGCGGGCCGACGCGGTGACGCTGCACGACCCCGCGAACACGCCGACCGGCGACGCGACGAGCGCGCGCAACCGCTTCTCGGGCGAGGTCGTCGAGGTGGATCGGGGGGAGTCGGTCTCCCGCGTCTCGGTCGACGTGGGTGCCGACGCGTCGTTGGTCGCGCTCGTGACCGAGGAGAGCCGCGACCGCCTCGGTCTCGAACCCGGTCGCGAGGTGGTGGCGTCGTTCAAAGCGACGGCGACGAGGGCGACCCCGCGGTGACGGTCAACCGCGGGGGTGAGCGCGACACCGCGGTGATGGACAACCGTGGTGGTGAGAGCGACACCACGGTGACCGCCAACCGTGGTGGTGCGGGCGACACCGCGGTGATGGGCGACTGCGGCCCCGTTTCCGCCACAAAGTTCTCCTGTGACAGGCTAGTACCGCCTCGCGCATGCTCGACGCTGATTTCGAGGTATGCACAGAGTGCGGCAACCTCCACATGGAGGGTGGTCATGCCCCGTCACACGTCGACGAGTGTGCGATCTGTGACGGGCGAATCGAGGCGGTCGAACTCGACGACATCGTCGGCCTGTAAGTCGGCGCCGCCGACGCGTTTTTCTCCGCCCCTCGCAAACGCCGGGGTATGCAAGTCGTCACGCTGGGTCCGGCGGGGACGTACTCCCATCGCGCGGCGGGATCGATCGCCGACGACGGGGGGGTCAGCTTCCGGGAGTCGGTGACGGAGATCGTCGCGGCCGTCGCCGACGGGGAGTTCGACCGCGGCGTCGTCCCCGTCGAGAACAGCATCGAGGGCTCCGTCGACGAGAGCCTCGACGCGCTGGCCGAGCGGGACGTCAGCGTCGTCCAGGAGATCGTCTCCCCGATCCAGCACGCTCTCCTCGCACAGGGGCCGGAGTTCGACACCGTCGCCTCCCACCCACAGGCGCTGGCGCAGTGCCGGGAGTACCTCGCCGAGCACTACCCCGACGTGGACCAGGAGGCGGTGGCGTCGACCGCCCGCGGCGTCGAGCGCGCCCGCGAGGACCCCAGCGTGGGGGCGATCGGGCATCCTGCGAACGCAGGCTCGCCGGCACAGGGAGCCGGCGAGGACAGTGACAGCACGCTCCAGCGCATCGCCGAGAACATCCAGGACCGGGACTCCAACGCCACCCGGTTCCTCGTCGTCGCGCCCGAGAGCGAGCGCTCCGAGGCGGGCGGGAAGACCAGCATCGTCGCCTACCCCGGCGCGAACTACCCCGGCCTGCTGCTCGAACTGCTGGAGGCGTTCGCCGACCGGGACATCAACCTCACCCGGATCGAGTCCCGGCCCAGCGGCCGCCGACTCGGCGACTACTGCTTCCACTTCGACATCGAGGCGGGGCTGTACGAGGCCCGCACGCAGGAGGCGCTCGAAAAGGTCGAAGCCGTCTGCGAGGAGGGATGGGTCCGTCGGCTGGGCTCCTACGACACCAGCCACGTCGTCGGGTAGGAAACCGACTGACTGCGGCGGAATCGGCCGTCCCGGCGACAGCCCTAACCCTCCGAAGCACCTTCTCCCGGGTATGAGCGGACGCCGCGACCCCTTCAAGGAGATCGAGGAACTGTTCGAGCAGCTGAACTCCGGCTTCGCCGACCTGAGCGGCGAGTTCGAGGGCGTCGCCGGTGGCGGCATCCGGGTCGACGTGGCCGACGCCGACGACGAGCTCGTCGTCGTCGCGGACGTGCCCGGTTTCGAGCCCGACGACATCGACGTGTCGGTCAGCGACCGCCAGCTCCGCATCGCGGCCGAGCGCCACGTCGAGTCCGAGGAAGAGGACGAGGACACCCACTACTACCGCCGCGAGCGCACCCAGCACTCGGTCAGTCGCACGGTGACCCTCCCGACGGACGTCCAGGAGCGCGAGGCGTCGGCGAGCTACGAGAACGGCGTGCTCACGATCGAACTGCCGAAAGTCGGCGGCGACGACGGCGTCGACATCGAAGTCAGTTAACTCGGCCGTTTTCGTCGTCGTTCGTCCCGCCGTTCGCCGCGTCGGCGACGGGCTAGCACGACTCAGCGCGAGCTTATCTCCTCGCAGCGCCTCTCTACTCCCGGTGAATCACTGATGCGCACGGACAGCTTCGACGAGATCGACCGCCTGTTCGACCGAATGCACCGCTTCGCGGGGTTCGACGAGACCGCCGGCTGGGGCGGCGAGGGGGAGACCCGCGTCGACCTCTCGGAGCACGACGACGAGCTGGTCGTCGCCGCCGACCTCCCGGGGTTCGACCGCGAGGAGATCGACCTCTCGCTTGACGGCGACCACCTCGTGATCGCGGCGAGCCACGAGGAGTCCGCCGACGAGGACGAGGAGGAGCAGTACCTCCGGCGCGAGCGCCGGACGACGACCGTCCGGCGGCGTATCGACCTCCCCGTCGCCGTCGACGCCGACGGGGCGAGCGCCAGCTACACCAACGGCGTGCTGACGGTCACGCTCCCGAAGATGGGGGAGAGTGAGGGCCACCGGATCGACATTCAGTAGGGCGCTTCTGGAACCGGAGTCCTTCGGCTGCTTCTGATTCTTTTGGAGGTGCTATTCGTTTTTCGTTGGGCTGGTTTCGCAAGTGGCGTCTCGGACGTTGGTTTTCGGGATAGGGACTGCAAACAGCAACAGCATCTCGATCGTTAGCTACTGAAACCGCGACGGCAACAGCATCTCGACGCTAGACCACTTGTGACCGCAGTGCGCCGGGCACGAGGCCCGGCACAGACCGTGATTCCCCACCCCTCCCCCCGCGCTGGCGACGGGTCGCCAGCTCGAGGCGTCCACCGCTATCACACCGTCGCCGCTGTCGGCGCGCGACGTGAGCCCCTGCGTGGGCGAACGAGCGCGCGAGGGATGAGCGACCGAACACAGTGAGGGAGTGAGTCGGTTGGGGAGGCCTGAGGGCTGTGCGGCGCGGCTGCGGTCACAAGTGGTCATGCTCACTCCGCGGTCGCGTTCGCGGTTGCGGTGCTGTTCACGAATACCACTAATCAACCTCATGAGCAGTCGATAATAGTGGCATTTTAACCATCAGAAAAATAGACCAAGATTACAACTAAAACTAATATAAAGACAAGGAAGCTTAGAGCTATTTCCGGATACTCTAAAATAGCGAGCAAGGATATTATTGCTGCTGGAAGAGCCACAAAACAAAGCAAAAGGATATATTTCAGGTCTTTTATGATAGACGACAAAGAATTGTCCATTCAGCTCGATTTGTTGTTATTCCTATCTATTGATTTCGATTGAGACACTTTGCCCTGCTTTTGATATTGTAAGGATGATTAAATAACCAACCTACCCCACAAACTTCACTCCCGACCATCAAGCCAGCGTTGCAGCGCCGCATCAGTCGCGACCGACACCACGAAGAACAGCACCGGCACGACCGCGTTGATCGCCCAACTCACCGCCGAACCCGTGACGACGTCGTACGCCACCAGCGCGACGAACACCACGGCCGCGGTTACGACCCGTCGACGGAGCGTCTTCCCGGCGATCTCCATACCCTCGCTGGGAGGCTCAGCCCGAAGAAGCTCCCGGTCGGCGCTGTCGACACTCTTTTGTTCGGCTCCGCTATCGACGAACGTATGGATACCGGCACGATCCGCGCCGAGGTAGCGACGATCCCGACCCGCCGCATCGTCCGATACGCGCTCTACGCGCTCGTCGTCGTCGCTGCCGGGTGGATCACCATCGCCGTGATCAACTTCGTCGTCGGACTGGGCGTCGCTGCACTCTCACTCGTACTCGACGCCGTTTCGCTGGTCGAACTCCATCGAGCGACGAGGCGGTCAGTCACCGAGTCCGTCCGGCTGTTCTCGTATCTCGTCGCAGCCGGCGTGTTCCTCTCACAGTTCGAGCGCGCGAACTGAGTGGACGGGTCAGCCCCGCAGCGTCTCCACGGGCCGCTCGTTGGCCGCCTTCCACGCCGGATACAGTCCGCTGAGCAGGCTCGCCACGACGGCGAAGGCGAAGCCGAACAGGAGGTACTGCATGCTCGCCCACTCGAACACCAGCGTCGGATCGCCGAACAGCACCTGGTTCAGCAGCAGCCCCACGCCCAGCGCCACGACCGCACCCACGGCGCCGCCGATCACCCCGAGCAGCCCCGCCTCGGTCAGGATCATCCGCAGCACCTCGCCGCGGCGGATCCCGACCGCCCGCAGCACGCCGATCTCGCCCCGGCGCTCGATCGTGCTCATCAGCATCACGTTGAGGATGCTCACCGCCGCGACGACCAGCGAGATCGAGCCGATCCCGATCAGCGCGAGGTTGAGCGTGTTCGTCAGCGAGTTGATGCTCTCCTGCACGGCCGCGAGCGTGGTGACGCTCACGATCTCCTCGCGGCCGTTCATCCCCCGCTCCACGCGGTCGGCGACCGCCTCCGCGGCCGCGCCGTCGTCGGCGACGATCGTCACCGTCGAGTAGTACTCCTGGTCGGTCAGCGCCGAGACGGGGAGCACGACCGACGCGCCGCCGCCGAACCCCTGCTGCGCTTCGAGGATCCCGCGGATCCGGTAGAGCTGCCCGTCGTACTCCACGGGATCGCCGAGTTCGAGGTCGTACTCGTCGGCGACGTTGGCGCTCACCAGCGCGCCAGAGCGCAGGCGGTCGGGCGCCTCCCCCGCCTGGGCGTCGTACAGCACGCTGGCCTGGGTGACGCCCGTGACGCTGACCCGCCCGGACTCACCCCCTTCGTCGATGGTCGTCACCCCCGACTTCTGAGCGACCACGTCGGCGTCGGTCACCAGTCGCTCGATGTCCCGGACCTGCGACTCCGTGAGCGCGGGTTCGGGGTTGTCCTCGCCGGCGGTGACGGTGACCTGGTTCGCGAGCCCGCCGAGCTCCTGGTTCGTGCTGTACTGGATGGAGGCGCCGGCCATCCCCAGCGACGCGATGGCGACGACGCCGATGACGATCCCCAGCGCCGCGAGCGCCGTCCGCGCGCGGTTGCGGCCGAGGTTGCGCCACGCCATCAGCGCGCTGGGGAACCGCCAGAGCCGGTCCTCGATGCTCACTCCTGGATCACCCCGTCGACGAGGTTGACCATCCGATCCGCGTACTCCACCAGCTGCTCGTCGTGGGTCACCGCGACGATGGCGATGTTCTCCTCCTCTTTCAGCCGCGTGAGTTCGTCGAGGATCGTCCGCCCGGTGTCCTGGTCGAGGTTGCCCGTCGGCTCGTCGGCGAGCACGATGTCGGGCTCGTTCACCAGCGCCCGCGCGATGGCGACGCGCTGCTGCTGCCCGCCCGAGAGCTGTCTGGGCGTGTGATCCAGTCGCTCACCCAGCCCCACGCGTTCGAGGAGATCGATCGCGCGCTCGTGGCGGTCGACGTCGGTGTCCCACATCGACGGCAGTTCGACGTTCTCGACCGCGGTCAGCATCGGCAGCAGGTGGAAGTCCTGGAACACGAACCCGATCCCGTTGCGCCGCTCCTCGGTGAGCTCGTCCTCCGTGAAGTTCGTCACGTCACGGCTCTCGAGCTTCACGCTCCCCTCGGTGGGCGTGTCGAGCAGCCCGATCATGTTGAGCATCGTCGACTTCCCCGAGCCCGAGGGGCCGATGATCGTCACCATCTCGCCGCGGTCGGCGTGGAAGTCGACGCCTTTCAGCGCCTCGATGGTCTCCTCGCCGCTCTGGTAGCGCTTGACCACGTCGTCGAGCTCGATGACGTGCATCAGCCCGTGTACCGGCGGTAGGCGCCCGCCAGCGCGACCGCGAGGAGCACACCCAGCGCGCCGAGCAGCAGCGAGAACCCGGGGGCGCTGGAGTCGCTCTGCCCGTTCCCCGACGCCGCGGTGTCGCTCACGTCGACCTCGGCCACCCGCGAGAGGCGCTCGCCGTCGACGGTGTACTCGATCCGGATCGGGAGCTCCGTCACCGACGACGAGACGTTGGCGGTGAGCTGGAACGTCGCGAACTCGCTCGATTCCACCGGGCCGACGAAGTACTCCTTGTTCGGGTTCACCGGGGTGACGCCCTCGCTCGGCACGACGCTCACCACGACCGAACTCGTGTCGAGGTTGCCGACGTTGGCCGCGTCGCCGCTGACGGTCACTACGTCGCCGCTCCGTGTCGTGTCGACGCCAGTCAGGGTCATGTCGGTCGCCGGCGCCGGGGAGTACGACAGCGTCGTCTCGGTCGTCTCCTCCCGCCCGGCCGCGGTGTACTCGGCGACGACCGTCACCTCACCCGCCGGAATCGAACTCCCATCGAGCGTGCCGACCTGACTCCCGCCGGCGGCCACGTCCGCGAGCCGCGCTCTGGCGACGGTCTCGCCGTCGACCACGGCCCGAAGCTGCACGTCACGGAGTTCGACGTTGCCGAACTCCGACAGCGTCGCCCGGACGACCGACGAGCCGTTCGCGGTCGTCGCCGTGGCGGTCAACTGCGGGTCGAGGTTCGCGGGCTCGACGTCGGCGGTGACGTTGCGCGTGATCGTCCGTGTGACGCCCTCGTCGGTTTTGTACGTCAGCTGCGCCGCCAGCTCCCGGCTCCCGGGCTCGTCGAACGTCGCGGCGAACGTGTGGGTGGTCTGGGTTCCGGGCTGGATCGACGCCGAGACGCGCTCGGGGTTCACCACGTCGGCCTGCCCGGTCAGCTCCAGACGGACGTTCGAGAGCGCGCCGGCGTCGCCGTTGGAGACGGTCACGTTGACCTGACTCTCCTCGCCGGCGACCGAATCCAGCCCCGCGAAGGAGATCACGGCCTCGTCGGGCTCCTGCACGTCGACGTACAGCGGGTAGCTCACGCGGTGGAACTCGCCCGCCTCGTCGCGCATGACGGCGTTGACGACCAGCCGTTTCTCACCCGGCTCGTCGATCGACATCGTCAGCGGGATCGAGCGTGTGTCGCCGCGGGCGATCGAGCCCACGTCCTCGATCCGGGCCAGATCGCTGCTGCTGTCGGCCGCCCGGACGTAGATATCGGTCACCTCGACCGAGCCGGCGCTCGACTCGAGGTTCGCGAGCGTCGTCGTCAGCGTGAACGACTCGCCGGGGGCAGGCTGGTCGACCGAGAGATCCACGGACTCGATCGCCACGTCGGCGTTCGCCGCCGCGGCCGGGACCGCGACGCCGGCGACGACCGAGAGCACGACCAACGCCGCGACGCCGAGCGATCGCCGGCTCACGGCCGACCCCGTTCCGCCGCCAGATCGCTCCGGAGGGCCGTTCGGTTCCCTGTTACGAACATGGACGAACCTCCCGCTGACGCGGCAATATAGTTTTCGGAAGGAATATTACAACAGCTCTGTAACCGTCGTCAGAACAGATGTATCACGACAGGATCCCCCGACGTCGGCGTCCGCGTTCCGGCCGTTCGGGACGAGGCGGCGATGGGTAGCGACGACGGGGCGTTCGACGCGATGGGGCGGCTGGGGTTCGGCACCAACGATGCCGAAGTGCTCGTCGCCCTGCACGAGCTCGGCACCGCGACCGCCCGCGAGGTGAGTCAGGCTACCGACGTGTCGCGGCCGCAGGTGTACAGCGCGGTCGAGTCGCTCGAGAACCGCGGGCTGGTCAACGTCCAGCACGCCAACCCACGCGAGTTCCAGCCCGTGACTGTCGAGGAGACGGAGTCGCTGCTCACCAGGCGGTTCGAGCGAGATATCGAACGGGTCGCCGACCGCCTCCGGGAGGCCGCCAGCCGGCGCGAGGGGCCGAGCGAGGAGCGCGAGGACATCTGGACCGTCCGGGGGCGGGAGGCCGTCACCGAACGCGTGACCCAGCTCGTCCGGGACGCCGACGAGCGCGTCGTGTTCGGCGCCGAGGCGGCCGACCTCCTGACCGAGGGGGTTTACGAGGCGCTCGCCGAACGCGCGGCGGCGGGGGTCGAGGTGACGGTGGTCAGCACCGACACGACCGTTCGCGAACGGTTCGCCGACGCCGCGGCCGTGACCGTGCTCGCCCCCGAGATCCACGACGACGAGGCCAACCACACCGGCCGGATGCTGCTGGTCGACGACGACACTGTGCTCCACAGCGTACTCGGCGAGGAGGAACTCCCGGGCGTGACCCGCGAGACGGCGTACTGGAGTGCCGGCTCCGGCTTCGCCTCGACGCTCGTCGCGATGATGGAGCGGACGCTGCAGAACCAGATGTCGTAGGTCGCCCACCGGTACCGTTTTGCCGTCTTTCGCCCAAGCCGCGGGCGTGTCTCTCCCCGCCACGCACCGTGCCGTCGCCGCCCTGCTGGGCGCGACTGCGGTCTGGCGGGCGCTCTCCGGCGTCGCCGCGCTGGTGCGCTGGCTCTGGCTCGGGGAACTGGTCGGCAACGGCTCGATGGCGCTGCTGCTGATCTCGGTCGTGGTCGGGCCGATCGTCGGCGCGGGCGCGGGCGACGCCGCGCTCCGGCGCGGGATCTGGTCACCGAGTCGGCGGGCTCACCGACGCCGGCTCGCGGCGGTCGCGGCGCTGCTCGTGCTGCCGTTCCTGGCGACGGCGTCGGCGAGCTGGCTACTCGGCAACGGGCCGGCGTCGCTGCCGCTGTACGGGGTCGTGACACTGTCGGTGACGGCGATCGTGGTCCTGACGCTCGCCGGCTCAGGCCGCCACGAGTGAGAGAACGGCGACCACGGCGCCGACCGCGAGCACCGGGATCGCGGCGCCGAGCGTGAGATACCCCGCGAGCGCGCCCAGCGTGACGGGCACCATCGCGAGCAGACAGAGGAGGCCGAGCGCGAACGCGAGCAGTGGCGCTCCGTCGCGAACCGTCGAGGGTGTGCCGGTGGCGCTGGCCATTCGTGTCCGTGAGAGGGAGGTTTCGGAGTAAAAGCGCTTCGGTCGCGTAGCGGCCGTGTAAATCGCCTCGGAGTCAAGCCCCGAGGCTTTCGCGTGGACTCCCGTTCTATGCCTCACCCGAAGCAGGGGGCACGTACTCCCCACTCACGTTCAACGTCCCGCGATTCAAGCGCACATCTACGGGTGCGCCTCCATCGTCTGCCTTTTGCCGACGACGGAGATACTGCAAACCGATGTTCTTGGAAGCGTTGTAGTCGGCGTGGTTCTCATACCCACACTGCTGACACTCGAACGACTCCCCGTCACGGTTATCGTCGTGGGTAAACCCACACGTCGAGCAACGCTTCGACGTGTTGCGCGGATCAACCTGTACGACTTCAACACCGTGTTCTTTGGCTTTGTATTCGACGTACTCGTAGAGGCGTCGGAACGCCCAGACGTGTTGCCATGTCGCTTCGGGAATGTTCTCCCGAATGTGAGTCAAATCCTCGAACACGATGTGCGAACAGTCGTTCTCGACGGCCTCCTCGATAAGTTCGTTCGCCACCGTGTGCAGGTGTATCTCGAAGCGTCCGTACTCTTTCTGTCCGACTGACTCGATGTTTTCGTGGGCGTGGCGAGACCCGCACTGCTGAAGCGAGCCACGACGCTTCTCGTACTCTCGTCGCCAATGGTTGAACTCGTCCGCCGACCAGAATCGCCCTGTCGAAGCAACAGCGAGGTTGTTCACGCCAAAATCCACACCAAGGACTGTTCTGTGCTTGGACTCGGATTCAGGCGCTTCCTCGTCTGCTTCGACTTTCTGCATCGAAGCGTGGAGATACCAGTCACCATCGCGGTACTGCAAGTGCGCCATCCGAAACTCGAAATCCTCGTCAGAAACGTACTTGGCGGGTGGTGTCTCCGGGTCGTCGGGGAGAATGTAATCGCACTCGACGCGCCCGTCTACGGTAGACAGCGATACGTGATCTCGGTGGAACGTCGCGCTTCGCTTGTCGTACACCGCGCTATCGGCAGAAAAGTGCGGTTGCGACGTGTTCTCGCCACGTTTGAGGCGTTCGACTCCGCTTTTGACGGCTTCGACTGCCCGTCGAATCCCTTTCTGGACGAGATTCGCGGTGAGGTCAGTTTCGTCACGCAGTCGGTCGTAGAGGGCGCGTTCGGCTTTGGCTTTCGAGGTGACGTGGTATCCGTCGTCGCCGTGCCAGCACCACCCGCTCGCGGTGTTGGCGCAGTGTTTGAACTGCTCGACAGTCTCTCGAAGGGAGGCGTCCGCCCCTTCGGGAGTGTCGAGTTTGATGACGGCGGTACGACGGTACTCCACTGTGTTTTCACATATACGGATGAAGTTGCTTATACGTCGGGGAGTCGCCCCGCCATCGTAGCGTGGTTTGTTTCATCTGGTGTCGGCTTCCTCCCCGATCTCAAGGGTCGGGACATCCGCCTCGTACCGCCTGTGAACGGGGAGCACGCCGTTCGCGGCCGCGCTGTGGCGTTCACGGCTCGCTGCCACCCGCGTCAGTCAGAACTGATGGGTATTTTTACGCGGGGACGGGAGGAACGGGTATGGACTACGACCCGCAGGCGATCGAGGAGCGCTGGCGGCAGCGCTGGCGGGAGAACGGCCGGTACGAGGCCGATCCCGAACCCGAAGCCGAGGGGGAGGACGCGACGTTCGTCACCGTCCCGTACCCCTACCCCAGCGGCGGGATGCATATCGGCCACGCCCGGACGTACACGGTGCCGGACGCCTACGCGCGCTACCGGCGCCAGCAGGGCGACAACGTGCTGTTCCCGATGGCGTGGCACGTCACGGGCACGCCGATCATCGGCGCCGTCGAGCGCCTGAAGAAGGGCGAGGAGGAGCAGCTCTCGGTGCTGCAGGACACGTACAACGTCCCGGAGGAGGACCTGAGCGATCTGGAGACGCCGATGGGGTTCGCGGAGTACTTCATCGAGGAGCACTACAAGAAGGGAATGAAGTCCCTGGGCCTGTCGGTCGACTGGCGCCGGGAGTTCACCACCAACGACGAGCGCTACTCGAAGTTCATCGAGTGGCAGTACAAGCGCCTGAAGGAGGCGGGGCTGGTCGAGAAGGGGCTCCACCCGGTGAACTACTGCACCGAGGAGGAACAGCCCGTCACCACCCACGACCTGCTGGAGGGTGAGGACGCGGAGTTCCAGGAGTACACGCTGATCCGGTTCCGCGGCGACAGCCCGGGTAGTGACGAAGCCATCTTCCCGATGGCGACCCTCCGCCCGGAGACGGTTCGGGGCGTCACGAACGCCTACGTCGACCCCGCGGCGACGTACGTCCGCGCGACCGTCGACGGCGAGACGTGGGTGATCTCCGCGGACGCCGCCGAGAAGTTCGACCTGCAGGAACGCGACGTCGAGATCGAGGCCGAGTTCACGGGCGAGGCGATCGTCGGCACGACCGTCGAGAACCCCGTCACGGGCGACGACGTGCTGATCCTGCCTGCCGGCTTCGTCGACGCCGACAACGCGACGGGCGTCGTGATGTCCGTCCCGGCCCACTCGCCGGACGACTACGTCGCGCTGCAGGAGCTCAAGGAGCGCGCCGACGAGCTGACCGCGTACGGGATCGACCCCGAGACGGTCCGATCCATCGAGCCGATCCCGATCCTCACGATCGAGGGGTACGGCGAGATCCCCGCGAAATCCGCCGTGGAGGAAGCAGGAATCGAGTCCACCGACGACCCCGCGCTGGAGGAAGCCACCAACGACCTGTACAACGCGGAGTTCCACTCCGGGGTCCTGAACGACGAGTACGGCGAGTTCGCGGGCGAAGTCGTCGAGGACGTCCGCGACGCGTTCCGGGAGCACCACGCTGGCGACGCGTTCGACACGATGCAGGAGTTCAGCGAGGAGGTCGTCTGTCGCTGCGGCGGCGACGTCGAGGTCGCCTACCAGGACACGTGGTTCCTGCGCTACAACGACGAGGAATGGCGCGAGAAAACCCGGCGGGCGATCGCACAACTGGACGCGATCCCGGAGAACACCCGCGGCGAGTACGAACACACCGTCGGCTGGCTGGAGGAGTGGCCCTGCATCCGGAACTACGGGCTGGGGACGCGACTGCCGTGGGACGACGAGTTCGTGATCGAGCCGCTGTCGGACTCGACGCTGTACATGTCCTACTACACGATCGCCCCGCACATCCAGGACGTCCCCCTCGAGGATCTGGATCCGGAGTTTTTCGACGCGATGTTCTACGGCGAGGATGCCGTGGACGATCCGGACAAGCAAGCGCTGGAACTGGGCGAGGAGTGGGAGTACTGGTACCCCGTCGACTACCGCTTCTCGGGCAACGACCTGATCACGAACCACCTGACGTTCTACCTCTACCACCACGCCGAGTTCTTCCCCGAGCCGAAGTGGCCCCAGGGGATCGTCGTGATGGGGATGGGGCTGCTGGAGGGCCAGAAGATGTCCTCCTCGAAGGGCCACGTCGTGCTGCCGGGCGAGGCGATCTCGGAGTACGGCGCCGACACGGTGCGGTTCTTCCTGCTGAACGCCTCCGAGCCGTGGCAGGACTACGACTGGCGCGAGGACGCCGTCGAGAGCACGCACGACCAGCTGCGGCGGTTCTACAACCGCGGGCAGGAGCTGATCGAGGGTGAGGAGGGGCAGCGTGATGCGGTGACGGATGTGGACCGCTGGCTGCTGTCGAAGCTCCAGACCACGATCGAGGAAGCCACCGAGGCGATGGAGCGCTCCGAGACCCGGACGGCGACGCAGGCAGCGTTCTACGGCTTCGACGAGCACCTGAAGTGGTACCGTCGCCGCGCCGACCTCGAGCGCCCGGGCGCCCGCTGGACGCTGCGACACGCCCTCGAGACCCGCCTACGCCTGCTGGCGCCGTTCACGCCGTTCCTGGCGAACGAGCTCCACGAGGAGCTGACGGGCACGCCCGCCGAGGACGCGCCGTGGCCCGAAGTGGACGAGGAGCTGCGCGCGCCCGACCTGGAACTGCAGGAGGAGCGCGTGCAGGCGCTGGTCGACGACATCAACGAGGTCGCGGACGTGACCGACACCGACCCCGAGACGATCCGCATCTACGCCGCCGCGGACTGGAAGCACACCGTGTTCGAGGCGGTGCGCGAGGCCGGCGCCGACGTCGGCGCGGTGATGAGCGAGGTGATGAGCGATCCCGACCTGCGCGAGCGCGGTGACGAGGTCAATCAGGTCGCACAGGACGCGGTGGAGTTCGCCCGCGACTACGACGACGAGGAACTGGCGGCGCTGCTCGACATCGACGAGCAGGCGGCCTACGAGAGCGCGGCGCCGTTCCTGGCCCGCGAGTTCGACGCCGAGGTGGAGGTGTACGCCGAGGACGACGAGGACGTGGTTGATCCCGCGGACCGGGCGGGGAACGCGATCCCGTTCCGGCCCGCGATTTATCTGGAGTAAGAGGTTTCTGGGCGTTCGGTTTTCGTTTTCGTTCGGTCTTTGGCCTGATGCGTCGTCGATCGAGATTCTTCGTTGTTCATCAGTAACTGTGACGGCAACAGCATCTCGACGCATGACCACTTATGACCGCCCAGCACCGCGATAGTCTTCCCCGCATCCTCCCCACGGGTTCTCGTGAGGGAACCGAACGAGAGCGAGCGAGAGCCCACGGCTCTCGCCATCGCTCGCCGACCGATGGCGAGCCCTCGCGTCCACCGCGACCACACCGCGGCGGCTGTCGGCGCGAAGCGCGAGCACCTCCGTGTGTGAGCCGAGCGCGAGGGACGACCGACTGAACGCAGTGAAGGAGGGAGTCGGCTGGGGAGGTTCGTGGGCTGTGCGGGGCGGGTGCGGTCACAAGTGGTCATGCTCACTCCGCGGTGCTGTTCGGGATTATCCCCGTTTCGACCTCATCGACGCCGACTGCAACCCCTGGATGCCGATTCTCGCCCTGTCACTCCGCATATCGCCCAGCGAGCCACGCCTCCCACGTCACCGTTCCGACGGCGTGGTCCGGACAGGTCGCGTGGCCGGTGCGGAACCCTGCCGCGGTGCTGCCGGGGAGCGGGAGCCTGACAACCGGACGACGCAGGCCGCGTGCGTCGCGGTACGCCCGCGCGAGGTCGCCGACGGACCGAACGGCAGGCCCACCAACCGGGTCGGTTCGTCCGCCAGCGGTCGGCGTCGCGTGGTCGACGATGGCCGCCGCGACCTCGTCGGCGGCGACGGGCTGGAGCGGTATCTCCGTCGGTAGCGGCCACACCGGGAGTTTCGCCACCGAATCGAGCAGGTCAGCGACGAACGAGTGGAACTGTGTGGCGCGAACGATCGTCGACGGGACGGCGCTCTCCTCGACCGCCGCCTCCGCGGCGGCCTTGTGCTCGTAGTAGGCGAACGGGATCTCGTCGACGCCGACGATCGAGGGGTAGACGAAGTTCGCGACTTCCGCGTCCGCGGCCGCGGCGAGGAGCCGTTCGGTCCCGTTAACGTCGACCGTCTCCGTGTCCCCTCGCGGTGCTGTGGCGGCGTGGACGACGACGTCGACGCCGTCGACCGCCGACTCGACGCCCGTCCCGTCGGTCAGGTCGAGCTCGATCCACTCGACGGTCTCCTCGCTCCGACCAGGCGGGGATCGACTCGCTGCCCGGACCTCCCGGCCGGCTGCGGCGAGCTTCCGCCTGAGCGCGGTCCCGAGCGTCCCCGTCGCACCGGTCACCAGCGTTCGGGTCATGGGGACGGGTTCGAGCGCTCGAACCGAGTGTGTACTGCCGAGTCTACTCGGCGGTTTTAAGTTAAAATCCCCGAACTGTTCGCTATGAAGCACGTTCGGGTACGCATCACCGCTCACGGCCGGGAGGAGGAGATCCACCCGATGTACGGCGTGTTGACGGGCGCGCCGTTCGTGGAGCGGGCGACGGCACTCCAGTGGAACTACACCGGCGACGCGCTGGGGATCCTCCACTACGTGGTCGGCGACGTCGACGCGCTCGAAGCCGCAATGGACGAGATTCCGGAGGTTGTTGGCTACGACGTTGAACGCGTGGACGAGCAGTCCTGCTACGTCTACGTTCGCGACGCGACCACCGGTGCGCTCCGTGCGCTGTTCGACCCCGTCGCCGCTGGTGGACTCGTCGTCGTCCCGCCCGTCGAGTACGAACCCGACGGAACGGTCGTGTTCTCGGTGTTCGGCCCCGACGCGGAGCTTCAGCACGCAGTCGAGGCGGTTCCGGACTCGATCGACGTGTCGGTCGAGGCGGTCGGCGGGCTAGCTGCCACGACGGCGGCCGTCGATGCAGGCCTCACGGATCGTCAGCGCGAGGTCATCGAGACCGCGATCGACCTGGGCTACTACGACGTCCCGCGGACCGCCAGTCAGGCCGCAGTCGCCGACGCCCTCGACTGCGCACCGAGCACCGTCGCAGAACACCTGCGCAAGGCCGAGTCGCGGGTACTACGGACGCTGTTCGGTGGCTGAAAACGGCAGCTTCCGGCAGAAACCGCTGCTCAGGCCAGGCCGAGCAGGTCGAAACTCGTCCCGTTGTCCCGCTCGTTCGCGTGCTCGTACACCACGTGCGCCGCCGCCACGTCCTGGATCGCCAGCCCCGTCGAGTCGAACACCGTCACGCCGTCCTCCGTCGTCCGGCCCGCCTTGTCGCCGACGACGATCTCGCCGATCTCGCCGTAGAGGTCGTCGTCGTCGAGCACGCCTTCGCTCCACGGGACGTTGATCTCCCCGGAGTGGGTGCACTGCGTGTAGTCGTCGATCACCAGCTTCGCCGCTTGCAGCACCTCGTCCTCGATCTCGTGTTTCCCCTCGGCGTCGGCGCCCATCGCGTTGATGTGCGTGTGTTCACCCACGTCCTCGGGGCCGATGATCGGGCTCCGAACGGGCGTCACCGTCGAGAGCACGTCGCAGTGGCCGGCGTCGCTCGGCGTCCCCGAGCGGACGTCGAAGCGGTCCTCGAACGTGTCGACGAACTGCTCGACGCGGGCCTCGTCGAGGTCGGAGATCACGACCTCCTCGATCTCCCGGACCTCCGCGATGGCTTCGAGTTGACTGTACGCCTGCACCCCTGCGCCGACGATCCCCAGCGACGAGGCGTCGGGGTGGGCGAGATGGTCGGTCGCGACGGCGGCGGCGGCGCCGGTGCGCTGCATCGTGAGCTCGGTACCGTCCATGATCGACAGCGGGAACGCGTTCTCGGGCTCGGAGTAGATCATCGTCCCCATCACCGTCGGCAGGTCGAACTGCTCCTCGTTGTCGGTGTGGACGTTGACCCACTTGATCCCGGCCGCGTCCCACTCGCCCGTGTCGAGGTAGGCGGGCATCGAGCGGAAGTCGCCGTTGTACTGCGGCAGGTCGACGTAGGACTTCGCGGGCATCTTCGCGTTCCCCTGCTCGTAGGCGGCGAACGCCTCCTCGATCGCCGGGATGAGTTCCGCCATCGAGGTGTTGTGGTGGACGTCCTCGCTGTTGAGAAGCAGCGTCTCCATGATTGGGCGTTCTGAAGGCGTGGCCTTAATTCTGTCAGTATCTGGTTCGGGGTCTGTTCGTCGATCTAGTGGGTGGTGTTGTTCGATGTTTGTGGCGGGCGTTTTTCACCGTGTTTTCGGGGATCGGGACGCGACGCTTTCGGTATTCTGTTCGAAAAAAAAAAACACCGTGAAAGCTACTGTTCGTTCCTCCTTCCGAGCAGTCGGTATCGGCATCACGGTGAAAGCCCCTGTTCGCTCCGGTCGCGCGACTCGCTGTGCGCGCTCCCTTCGGTCGCGTGCTTACTTCGTCGTGCTTCCCGGAGCACGGAGGGAGCGAAGCTCCCTCTAGCAGCCGGGCGGCGACGCCGCCCGGCGACGGGCAGCCCCTTTCAGTCCCACCCGTACAGCCCTCACACCTCCCCAGCCGACTCCTTCGCTGGCGCTCAGTCGTCCCTCGCGCTGAGGCGAGCCACGAGGGCTCGCCCGCTTCGCGCCACCGCACAGCCGTCGCTGGCGGGGATGACGAATGTCGAAACGAGAAACCGCGTCCTGCGTTACTCGAAGCCGCCGGCCTCGAGCGCGGCGTCGACAGTCGCGTCGTCGTGGATCACCGCCGACACCGCGCGGGCGATGTCCTCCGGCCGCTCGTGCTGGAAGATGCTCCGTCCCATCGACACCCCCGACGCGCCGGCGTCCATCGCGCCCCGCACCATCTCGACGGTCTGGCGGTTCGTCCCCTTGCTCCCGCCGGCGATGAGGACGGGGAGTTCCGTCGACTCGACGACGTGCTCGAAGCTCCCGCTGTCACCGGAGTAGCCAGTTTTCACGAGATCCGCACCCAGTTCCTCGCCCAGTCGGACCGCGTGGCCCAGCGACTCGGGGTCGGTGCTGTCGACACCCTCGCCGCGGGCGTACGTCATCGCCAGCACGGGTATCCCGAACTCGCGAGCCTCCTTCGTCACCTCCGCGAGCTGTTCGATCTGGCCGGGTTCGTACTGGCTGCCGACGTTGAGGTGGAGCGAGACGGCGTCGGCGCCGGCCTGCACGGCCTCCTTCACGGTCCCCGTCACGCGTTTGTCGTTCTCGTCGGGGCCGATGGTGGTCGAGGCGTTGAGGTGGATCACGTAGCCCGCGTCGTTCTTGTTCGGGTGGACGCGGGGGGCGATCCCCTTCTGGGTGAGGACGGCGTCGGCGCCGCCGCGCGTGACGGCGTCGATCGTCGATTCGATGTCGGCCAGCCCCTGAACGGCGCCCATCGTGATGCCGTGGTCCATCGGCACCATCAGGACGTTCCCGTCGGTGGAGAGGCGGTCGAGGCGGGCGGCTCTGCCGGCGTCGGTTGGTGTGAGTCGTGTCATGCTGAGCGTGTGTGTTGGTGTGGTAGACTGTGGCAACCGGGGGCTTGAGAGTTGCGCTCCGTCGCGCCCTATCGACCTTCCGCTTCCGGCGATTCACGAGCCCCCCGGAGCGCCCCCGCCTTCAGTTCGCGGGCTTTCTCCCGCAGGTCGGCGGCCACGTCGGCGGTCGGGCGGTCGTTCTCCACTCCGTCCGCCACGATATCCACGAGCGCGGAGCCGACGATGATGCCGTCCGCACCGGCGGCGACGACGCGGGCGGCGTGATCGCCCGAGGAGATGCCGAAGCCGACCGCCTTGGGCACGTCCCAGTCGGCGATCCGGGCGAGGCTCTCGGCAGTCTGATCGGACACGTCCGCCTGCGCGCCCGTGACGCCCAGTCGGGCCTGCACGTACACATAGCCCGAGACGCGCTCGCGGATCGTTTCCAGGCGGTCGTCAGTGGTCGTCGGCGCGACGATGAACACGAGATCGAGGTCGAACTCGTCGCACGCTTCACGGAGGTCGTCGGCCTCCTCGGCTGGCAGATCCGGGATCACGAACCCGTCGATACCCACCTCCGCGGCGCGTTTCACGAACGGTCGCGGGCCGGGTGCGGTGTGGTCGCCCTCCCCCGCCGCGGTGCCGGAGTCGGCGCCGTAGCGGAAGAGGAGGTTGTAGTAGGTCATGCAGACCAGCGGCACGTCCACGTCGAGGCCGTCGACGAACTCGAAGTACGCCTCGGGAGTGATCCCGCCCGAGAGCGACCGGACGACCGCTTTCTGGATCGTCGGCCCCTCCGCGATCGGTTCGGAGAAGGGGAGGCCGAGCTCGACGCAGTCGGCGCCGCCCTCCACGAGCGCCTCGACGTACTGCTTCGAGGAAGGGAGGTCGGGGTCGCCGACCGCGAGGTAGGGGATGAACGCGGGTTCGTCGGCGAACGCGGTTTCGAGGTCGCTCATCTACAGTCCCCCCGTGAACTCGCTCATGTCCGGCGCGTTCGGAACCTCGCGCTTGTCGGTCTCCTCGATGACGGTCTCGAGGTCCTTGTCGCCGCGGCCGGAGAGGTTCACGACGATTCGGTCGCCGAGTTCGTCGGCAGCGTTCGTCTCGGCGTTGGGGCCCAAGAGTTCCTCCAGATACGCGAGCGCGTGGGAGCTCTCCAGCGCGGGGATGATCCCCTCCTCCTGGGAGAGGCGGTGGAACGCTTCGAGCGCGGCGTTGTCGCCGACGTTGACCGCGGTGACGCGCCCCTCGTCGACGAGGTGGGCGAGTTCCGGGCCGACGCCGGCGTAGTCCAGGCCGGCGGAGACGGAGTGTGACTCGACGATCTGGCCCCACTCGTCCTGCAGCACCTTCGTGCGGGCGCCGTGGAGCACGCCCTGCCCGCCCGTCGAGAGCGAGGCGGAGTTGGGGGCGACCCCCTCCGCCTCGTCGACTTCGAGCGAGGAGCCGCCCGCCTCGACGGCGAGCAGCGAGACCTCCTCGTCCTCCGTGAACCGGGCGAACGCGCCCATCGTGTTCGACCCGCCGCCGGCGCAGGCGACGACAGAGTCGGGGAGCGCGTCGAACTGCTCTCTCGACTGCTTCCTCGCTTCCTCGCTGATCACCGACTGGAACTCCCGGACCATCTCCGGGAACGGCGCGGGGCCGACGACGCTGCCGACGACGTAGTGGGTGTCGTCGACGTTGGTCGCCCAGTCGCGCATCGTCTCGCTGATCGCCTCCTTCAGCGTCCCACGGCCCGCGGTGACGGGGTTCACCTCGGCGCCGTTGATCTTCATCCGGAACACGTTGGGACGCTGGCGCCCGATGTCGGTCTCGCCCATGTAGATCTCACAGGGCATGTCGAGGTGGGCCGCCGCCATCGCGGTCGCGGTGCCGTGCTGGCCCGCGCCGGTCTCGGCGACGATGCGCTCCTTCCCCATGTACTTCGCCAGCAGCACCTGGCCGAGCGCGTTGTTGAGCTTGTGGGCGCCGCCGTGGACGAGGTCCTCGCGCTTGAGATACACCTCCCGGCCGTAGCGCTCCGAGAGGTGTTCGGCGTGCTGCAGCGGCGTCGGCCGCCCGCCGAACTGCCGGAGGCGCTCGCGGAACTCGTCCATAAACCCGTCCTCGTTCTCCAGCACGTAGCGCTCGTAGGCGTCCCGCAGCTCCTCGATCGCGGGCATCAGCGCCTCGGGCACGTACTGGCCGCCGTACTCCCCGAACTTCCCGTCAGCAGTTGAATCAGAACTCATGCGTTGACGAACTCGCTCGTGTTCTCCCGTGGGTCGCCGTCCATGATAGCGGTGCCGATCAGCAGGCCGTCCGCGCCCGCCTCGCGCATCCGCCGCGCCTCGGCGGGCGTCGCGATCCCCGACTCCGCGAGCAGCGTCGCGTCCTCGGGCACCGCGGGGGTGACCTCCTCGAACGTCCGGAGATCGACCTCCAGTGCGGCCAGATCGCGGTTGTTGACGCCGATGATCTCCGCGCCCGCCGCGACTGCCCGCTCGACCTCCGCCTCGCTGTGGACTTCGACGAGCACCTGCATCCCGCGCTCGCGGGCCGCCTCGATCATCGGCGCGAGGTCGTCCCCCAGGAAGCGCGCGATCAGCAGCACCACGTCCGCGGCGACCGCGTTCAACTGCGCCTCCTCGAGCAGGAAATCCTTGCGCAGCACGGGCACGTCGACGGCCTCGCGGACGCGCTCGTAGTTCTCGACGGAGCCGCCGAAGTGCTCCGGTTCGGTGAGCACCGAGAGCGCCGCAGCGCCGCCAGCAACCATCGCCTCTGCCAACTCGACGGGGTCGGCGTCGCTCTCACCCTCGGTGGTCGGGCTGGTCGGCTTCACTTCCGCGACCACCGGAACCCGCCCCTCGGCCTCGGCGGCCGCGAACGCCGCCGGGAGCGATCGGGCGTCGTCGACGGTCACGCGCTCGCCCCCGCCCTCGCGCTCCCGGGCGGCGTCGAGGATCGAACGCACCGCGGGCGCCATCTCGTCGGTGCTGGTCATACTTGTACACTAATGTACGGAACTGTTCAAAAGACTTGCGACCCTGGCCGCCCGACAGCGCGCCGCCGCGGGGTTGAAGGTCGCGAGCGCCCTCTCCCCGACCGATGGAAGACGCCGGCATCTACGCGCGGGAGTCGGACGTGCTCGGGCGACCGCTCCAGATCGCGGTCGCCAGCAGCCAGGTGATCGACGTGTCGTTCCCCGACGAGATCCCGCCGGACGCGGAACCGGATCACCCGATCCTCGACCGGGTGTTCGACTACCTCGACGGGCAGGAGGACGCGTTCGAGGATCTGGAGGTGGCGATCACGGTACCGACCGACCAGCGTGGCGTGCTGAAGGCGGTCTGCCAGATCCCCTACGGCGAGGTCGGCAACACGCGGCAGGTCGCTCACATGGCGAACCTCGATCCGGACGACGAGGACGACGCCCAGACCGTCAGAGCGGCGCTCCGAGCGAACCCCGTGCCGATCTTCGTCCCCGACCACCGCGTCGAGGACGCGCCCGGCGCGACGCCGGGCGACGTGGCGGCGACGCTCCGGCGGATCGAGGAGTAGCGAGGGTTCAAGTAGGAGAACGGGACCAGCCCCGGCGTGACCTGAACACCGACGCTGGTGGGGAGGCGAGAGTGTGGCAGCCCACCAGCGAGCGATCGTGCCGCCAGTTCGTCCACCTCAGGCCAGCCGGACCGCGAAGTAGGCGACGGCGATCAGGAACAGCGCCTGCCCCGCCGTCGCGACGGCGTCGATGCCGAGATTCACACCCCCGCCGTACACGGCGGCGGCGCCGAGAAACAGCGCGGTGTTACCGACGGCGTTGATCCGCGGCCCGGAGTGGACCGCCAGCGAGCGGTAGCCCGCGACGACCGCGACCGCGAGGAACGCCAGCGCCAGCAGTTCCTCGACCGTTCCGACCCCGTACTGCACGCGGTACCCCCCGAAGACGACGAGCGCGACGCCGACGAACCCGGTGAGCACGGTGCCGGCCTGCACGAGTCGCTTCCCCATATTCGACCGAAGGAACGACGGGAGATCACTTAACAACGACGGGATCCGCGACCCGCCGCCCCGAACCACACGCTTTTGACGGATCGCGCGGAACCCCGGGCCGAATGGAGTTCACGGCCATCCCGGGGGTGGGTGAGAAGACGGCCGCCTCGCTGGCCGAACTCGACGACGCCGAGGGGGCGCTCCGGCGCGGCGACGTGGCCGCGCTCGCGCGCTCGCCGGCGATCTCGGAGGGACGGGCCGCGGCGATCGCCCGCGGTGCCATCCGCCGGGAGCACGGCGACGACGGCGACTTCCTCGCCACCGATCGGGCGCGGGAGATATACGACGACGCGCTCGGCCTGCTGCAGGAGCGTGCGGTCACCACCTACGGCGAGAAGCGCCTGGAGACGTTCTTCCCCAGCACCGAACAGTCCCGGATCGAGGAGGTCCGCGCGTTCGCGACGCGGGCGATGGAGCGTGACTCCGACCCGGAACTGCTCGACGCGCTCGCCGGCGTCGAACCGCTCGAACCCGCCGACGGGATCCGGGTCCGGGAGCGGTGTGTCGCGACGACCGACGCCGAGCGCTACGCCGAGGCGAAGGAGGCGCTGCCCGAACTTCCGGTCGAAGTCATCGAAGAACGGCGTGAACTCGGCGAACTCGGCCGCTCGTACTCCACGGTGTACGTGCTCGACGCGGCGTTCGCGGGTATCGACGTGGAGGGCGACGTGCGCGTCGTCCCGGACGCGCTGGAACACCCGGAAGAGTTCGTTCCCGAGCGGACGCTGACGTTCTTCGCCGACAACCGCGAGCGCCTGCTGGCCGCCGCCGCGGTCCACGAGACCGCGGGGACCGAGGCGGACTGCGACCTCGACTCGCTGCGCGCGGCGCTGTCCCGCGTCGACGAGGACGGCGGCATCGTCGGCGACGAGGAGCTCGAACGGCTCTCGGTCGCGGTCGACGACCTCGACGCCGCCGTAAGCACCGCGGAGTCCGTCGGCAACGACCACCTCCGCGAGGCGATCGGCGAGCGCGACGTGACCATCGAGGGCACCGACTTCCTCTCGCTGGTCGAGCAGGGCGCCCGGGTCGACTCGCTGCTCTCCCGCGAGCTGGCCGACGACTACGACCAGGCGGTCGAGCTGGCCCGCGAGCACGTCGTCGACAGCCTCGACCTCGACGCCGGCGAGGCGGAGTTCGTCGATCGGATCTTCGGCGGCGAGCCCTCGTTCCCGCTCGAACACAACGAGGAGGCGGTCTCCCGGCTCCGCACCGAACTTACTGCCGACCGCGACCGCCGGGCGAACAAGCTCGAAACCGAACTCGCGGCTGAACTCCGCGAACTCCGGGAGCCCGCGGAGTCGATGGTCGACGCGGCGCTGGAGCTCGACGTGGAGCTCGCGGTGTCGCGGTTCGCCCGCGACTTCGACTGCACGATGCCCACCCTCGCCGGCGAGGGGTTCGAGATCGAGGAGGGGCGCTCGCCGCTGCTCGACGTGCCGTTCGAGGACGTCGACCCCGTCGACTACGGCGTTGGTGGCGTGACGCTGCTCTCCGGCGTCAACTCGGGCGGGAAAACCTCCACCCTCGACCTCGTCGGCCTGATCGTCGTCCTCGCGCACATGGGGATGCCCGTTCCCGCCGAGGACGCTCGCGTGGGTCAGGTGTCGGAACTGCATTACTACGCCAAGTCACAGGGCACGCTCGACGCCGGCGCGTTCGAGAGCACGCTCCGGGAGTTCGGCGACCTCGTGGAGGGCGCTTCGGGCCGGCTCGTGCTCGTCGACGAACTGGAGTCGATCACCGAGCCCGGTGCCTCCGCGAAGATCATCGCCGGGATCCTGGAGGAGCTTCACGACCAGGGAGCCAGCGCCGTGTTCGTCTCCCACCTTGCCGACGGCATCCGTGAGGCCGCGAGCTTCGAGGTGGCGGTCGACGGTATCGAGGCGGTCGGGCTGGTCGACGGCGAACTCCGTGTCGACCGCTCGCCGAAGAAGAACCACCTCGCGCGCTCGACGCCGGAGCTCATCGTCGAGAAGCTCGCGGGCGACGCCGAGAACGGGTTCTACCGGGACCTGCTCGAGAAGTTCTGAGCGGCGGGGAGAGAACGGTAAAACGGCTCTTTGTGCTTACCTAACCCCTTTGAAGTATCCGCCCCAAGCATCGGGTGTCCCTGCTTCGGCCCTCCAAAACGCCTCGCAGGGCGCTACTCGTTCTCGATTTCGAACCGCTCGAACGCCTCCCCGTCGACGGTCGTGAGCCGGCCAGCCAGGCCGTCGCCCGTCGGTTCGAGCACGGCGAACGACTGCCGCGCACCCCGCGGGTCGGCGTGGCTCCCGGGGTTGAGCAGCGTCACGTCCCCCTCCTCGTCGACGACGGGGCGGTGCGTGTGTCCCGAGACGACCAGGTCGGCGCCGCGTTCGCGCCCGAACATCGCCAGCCCGGTCGTCCCGCCGCGCTGGCGGTGGGTGGCGGCGATGCGGACGCCCGCGTAGCTGAGCGTCGTCGCCTCGGGGAGGCGATCGCTCACGGCGTCGCTGTCCCGGTTGCCGTACACCGCCCGGAGGTCGGCCGCCGTGTCGTGGAACGCGTCGAGTACGGGCTCGGTCGTGAAGTCGCCGGCGTGGAGCACCAGGTCGGCGTCGTCGACCGCGTCGGCCGCAGCTCCGACGAGTCCAGTTCCATCGGTCCGGTGGGTGTCGGAGAGCACGACGAGCATGTGGCGTGCTCGGCGCTCCGCCGGGAAAAGCGGTGTGGGCCCGCCGTGCGACACCGATAAGGCGCTGTCTCGTGTCGCCCCGAGCATGGCTAGCAGCACTGGGGTCGTGATAGCGGCGTTGATCGCCAACGGCTCTATCGCGATCATGAAGTTCGTCGGCTTCCTGCTCACGGGGAGCCCGTCGATGCTCTCCGAGACGTACCACTCTATCTCCGACACCGGGAACCAGGTGTTCCTCCTCATCGGCATCCGCTACTCGAAACGCGACACCAGCCGCGAACACCCGTTCGGCTACGGGAAGGCCCAGTTCTTCTACGCCTTCCTGGTGTCCGTGCTCCTGTTCGGGATCGCGGGCTGGGAGAGCCTCAACCACGGGATCCACGCGATCCAGACGGCGGGACACACGGAGGCGGGGAAGTTCACCGTCCCCGTCGTCGGCGCCGAGGTGGAGACGTTCTGGCTCAACGTCGTCGTGCTCTCGTTGGCGATCGTGTTCGAGCTGTGGGCGCTCGGGAAGGCCAACGCCGAGCTCCGGAGCCAGATGGATCAGTTCGGCTGGGGCAGCCTCCGCGAGGCGTTCGACAAGACCAGCGACGTGACCACGCTGACGGCGTTCACCGAGGACGCCATCGCGCTGGCGGGCGCGGCGATCGCACTGGTCGGCGTCGCGCTCACGCGCTACACGGGCAACGGCATCTACGACGCCGTCTCCGCGGCGATCATCGGCGTCCTGCTGATGGGGTTCGCCATCGCGCTGGCGTGGGAGAACAAGCGCCTCCTGCTGGGCGAGAGCCTCCCGTCGGACGTGGAGCGCGAGCTCCAGAACGTCGTCAGCAGCCACCCGGCGGTCGTCCACGTCGACTCCTTCCGGAGCGTCTTCTTCGGCCCGCAGAACGCGATGGTCGCCGTGGAGATCAGCGTCGACGCCGACCTCGCGGCTGAGGAAATCGACGACGCGATCCACGAGATCGAAACGAAACTCGGGGAGGCCGACAGCCGCGTGTCGACCATCTACATCGAGCCTACGCAGTGAGCGCCGACCGGGGAGTCTAAGGTGGGCGACCGGCAAGGACGGCTGTGCCGCGGTTCGACTACCCCTGTCCCGACTGCCACGCCGCCAGCAGCCTCCACGACGCCGGCTGTCGGTTCGAGGGGGTCGAGTGGCAGACCGTCGAGCGCGCCTACGTCGACGTGCTCGCGCCGCTGTCGGCGGGCGCTCGCGAGGAGGACGCCCTGCGGGAGCTGGCGCCCGAGTGGGACGCGCTCCACCAGGCCGCGCTCTCACACCTCCGCCGGAGCGGTCGGATCCAGCCCGACACCAACAATCGCCTCGAACTGCTGACCGCCGAGGAGTACCGCGAGCAGGTGTCCGAGCCGACGACGGACCCGATGCGGACCATCTACCGGCGGGGCTCCTACCCCGGCTGCCACGACAACGCGATCTTCGCGATGATCGCGTGGTACGAGATGGTCGGGCTGACCTGGCCCGAGACCCGCGAGAAGGTGCTGGAGTGGCTGGAGGAGTCCGGGACGTGGGCCCGCGGTGGGTTCGAGGAGTCCAGCCCGCAGGAGCTGGTCGACAGCAAGCGCCACGTGTACGAGGCAGGCTACGGCTGGAAGGAGAAGGCGCAGGCAGCGAAGCGTGTCATCGAACGCCACGCCTAGCGCCCACAGGCTTAGGGTCCCCCATGTTCCCTACCCCGTATGGCCGTTCCGCGGGGAGCCACCGCCGAGGTCCGCAGTCCGAAGCGAGCGATCGCTGTCGTCGTGGGCATCGTCTTCGTCGACCTGCTGGGGTTCGGCGTCGTCATCCCGATCCTCCCGTACTACGTGCGGAGCTTCGCGGTCAGCGACGCGGTGATCGGCCTGCTCGCGGCCTCCTACTCGCTCATGCAGTTCCTCGCGGCGCCGACGCTGGGGCGGCTCTCCGACGAGCGCGGGCGCCGGCCCGTGATCCTGCTCTCGCTCGCCGGGAGCGCGGTGGCGTGGACCGTCTTCGGCGTGGCGGGCGAGATCGGTGCGCTCGCGGGCACCGTCGCCGGGATCGGGACGCTGTTCGCCTCGCGGATGCTCGCCGGCGCGATGGGCGGCAACATCGCCGCCGCGAACGCCTACGTCGCGGACGTGACCCCCGATGGTGTCGACGGGCGCCAGCGCGGAGCGGCAGGGCAGCGCCTTCGGCGTCACGCAGGGCGCCGGGAGCCTGGGGCGGACGGTCGGCCCGCCGCTGATGGGCGTGCTGTACGTCGCGACGTACTGGTCGCCCTTTGTCGTCGGCGCGCTGGTGGTGCTGCCGGTGTTGGGGCTGCTGGCCCGGCGGCTGCGCTAGATCGACCGGGCGAGCGTGTCCAGTCCGTCGACAGTGACGACTCCGGCATCGGCGTCGGTGTCGACGTGGACCGCCAGGAATCCCGCCGCCCGCGCGGGCAGCGCGTCGTGCTCCAGCGAGTCGCCGACGTAGGCGTACTCGTCGGCGGGGAGGCGGTCTTTCGCGGCCGCGAAGATCGCGGGGTCGGGCTTGTGTGCCTCGACCGCGTAGCTCGGCAGGTAGGCGTCGAAGCGGTCGAACAGCCCGACTGATGCCAGTTTCCGGCGCTGGACTTCGGTCACACCGTTCGTGAGCAGGCCCAGCGCGGTGTTGGGGCCGTCGAACGCGTCCAGCGCCGCGTGAGCGCCGTCGGCGGGCGTCGCGGCGGCGACTTCGGCGTCGACGTAGGCGTCCCGGAGGGTGTCCGGGTCGGCGTCCAGATCGCCGGCCTCGACGGCGGCGGCCATTCCGGCGCGGTAGGGGTCGGGGTGGAACGACTCGAACGCCTCGAAGAACCGTTCGCCGTAGGCAGCCTGCAGGTCGGGCGTTGGGTCGATGTTCGCGGCGTCGCAGGCAGTCGCGAACAGGTCGTCGTACGAGCAGTCGAGCGTGAGGAGGGTTCCGTCGCAGTCGACGTAGACGGCGCGCATGCTCGGAGGTTGGGTGCGTGGGTGATATATCGGGGTGGGTGGTTCGGGTGATTGGCGTTCGTAGAAGTGGACTGTTCCGGGGATGGTGATTCGGTCGACTACTGCAACCGCAACAGCGTCTCGAAGCATGACCACTTGTACCGCGACCGCACAGCGATGGTCTTCCCCGCATCCTCCCCACGGGTTCTCGTGAGGGAACCGAACGAGAGCGGGCGAGAGCCCACGGCTCTCGCCATCGCTCGCCGACCGGTGGCGAGCCCTCGCGTCCACCGGTACAGCAACTGCGGTTGCGGTCGGCGCGGAGCGTTCGCGTCGACGGACGCGAACCGAGCGCGAGGGATGAGGGAGCGAAGCGACCGAATCGGCTGGGGAGGTGTGAGGCTGTGCGGGGCGGTGCGGTTACAAGAGGTCATGCTTCGAGATGCTGTTGCGGTTGTCACACACCGAAACCCGTTCGAAAATCGCACCGCGAGATAGAACTCGAAACGAACCCACCCCTCACGACCACACAGACGAAAACCGATCCGCAGAAAACCGACCGCTTACTCGCTCTGGATACGCGGCGCCAGCATGAACGTCACGGTCCCGAGCCCTTCGGAGAACTCGTAGTGGAGCTTCACCGGGAACTCCTCGCCCAGCTCCACCCGCACCTCGGCGTCGGCGTCGATCGCCTTGTTCATGTCCTTCAGGTAGTCGAGGCTGAACAGCGAGTCCGCGGGCCCGGCGGTGAGGTCGATCAGGTCCTCCGACTCGAGCTGAAGATCCACGTCGTCGGTGTCGCCCTCGGCCTCGATGTGGAACGTCTCGTCGCTCTCGTCGACGCGCAGGCGGATGTGGTCGGAGACCATGTCCGCGGCGGTGATCCCGCGGTCGAGCTGGGCGCCCTCCAGCACGATCTCGGCGGGCAGGTCGAGATCCGGGATGTCCGGCTCCTGGCGGATCGAGTCGGGGTCGATCAGCGCCAGCGTGTAGGAGAGCCCCTCGATCTCGATGTGGAGCTTCCGGGTCTCCTCGTCGAGTTCGAGGTGGATCAGGTCGTCGGCGTTGGCCATCCCGGCGACCTCCTCGAGCCGCGTGAGGTTGACGCCGATGACGCCGCCGTCGGCCTCGTAGGACTCGAACGCCGCCGCCTCCAAGGTCAGATCGACCATCCCCACGTTGGCCGGGTCCACCGCGCGGATCGACAGCTCCTCCTCGTTCAGCCGGATCTTGCACTCGTCGACCAGCACGCTCACGGCGTCGAGGGAGTCCCGGAGCGTCGACGCGCTCACGATGGCCTTGAACATGCTCGTGGGTTCCGCCCCACACTCAAAAAGCCTCCCGATTCTTAGCCCCCCGAGGTGGGGGGCGGCGCTTTTACAGCGCTCGCCCTCGCCTGACTCCGCAAGGGGTATGGCTTGGAGCCGAGACCGACCACGTATGGACCCACGAGTCCGCGAGCACGCGGAGACGATCGTCGACCACTCCACCGACATCGAGTCCGGCGACGACGTGATCGTCTACCTCCCCGGCGACGCCGAGGATCTCGCCGTCGCCCTCCACGAACTGCTCGGCCAGCGCGGCGCCAACCCACTCCTCCTCACCTACTCCGAGCGCGCCGACCGCGCGTTCCTGCGTAACAGCGACGAGTTCGACACCCCCGATCACGAGCTCGCGATGTACGAGAACGCCGACGCGACGATCATCGCCCGCAGCGGCCCGAACCCCAGCGAGAAGGCCGATGTCGACCCCGAAACCACGGCGGCGTACAACCGCGCCCACGACCCGATCAAGAAGGCCCGCCTCGACACGACCTGGTGTCTCACGCAGTACCCCAGCGCCGGCTACGCACAGCTGGCGGGGATGAGCACCGAAGCGTACGAGGAGTTCGTCTATGACGCCGTCAGTCTCGACTGGGACGCCCAACGGGAGTTCCAGCAGAACCTCGTCGAGATCCTCGACGACGCCAGCGAGGTCCGCATCCGCGCGGGCGAGGAGACCGACGTCACCATGAGTATCGAGGGGAACACCGCCGCGAACGACTACGGCGAGGCGAACCTCCCCGGCGGCGAGGTGTTCACCGCGCCCCAGAAGTACAGCGTCGAGGGCGAAGTGTACTTCGACATGCCGCTGTACCGCCAGGGCCGCGAGGTCGAGGGCGTCCGACTCACCTTCGAGGACGGGAAAGTGACCGAGTTCTCCGCCGAGCGCAACGAGGACGTGCTGCAGGGCGTGTTCGACACCGACGAGGAAGCGCGCTACCTCGGCGAACTCGGGATCGGGATGAACGACGCCATCGACCAGTTCACCTACAACATGCTGTTCGACGAGAAGATGGGCGAGACGGTCCACATGGCCGTCGGGAGCGCCTACCCGATGTGTGTCGGCGAGGGGAACGAACTCAACGACAGCGCCGAACACGTCGACATGATCGTCGACATGAGCGAGGATTCGGTCATCGAGGTCGACGGTGAGGTCGTGCAGGAGGACGGGGAGTTCAGGTTCGAGTAGTAGGGCAATCGGCGTACGTATTCTTTGTTCGAGGTTTCGACGACACGGGACCGACGGTGCTCACTGCGGACAGCGACCGCGACAGCATCTCGGAGCATGACCACTTGTGACCGCAGGGCGCCGGGCACGAGGCCCGGCGCGGTACCGATTCCGCACCCCTCCCCCCGCGCTCGCCACGTTGGCGAGCGCGAGGCGTCCACCGCCACCGCACCGCCGCGGCTGTCGGCGCGAAGCGCGAGTCCCTCCGTGGACGAGCCAGAGCGGGATCGAAGATCCCGCAGGCCGTACGGGCGACCCGTGCGTCGCCCGTACGACAGCGCGAGGGGTGAGCGACTGTAGGGAGCGAACCGGCTGGGGAGGTGTGAGGGCTGTGCTGAGCGTTGCGGTACAAGTGGCCAAGCTCACTCCGCGGTTCTGTCTGCTGTCGAAACTCCCGATCGGAATCAGACCAGTACGTATATCGGTCAAAATGCGGAATAAACGACTCCGACAGCCCGGTTCCTTACTCGTCCTCGTCGATCCCCAGTTCGAACTGCTGGTTCTCAACTACCGCGTTCAGCACGACCGAGGTGTTCGACTCCCGCACCTCGTCGTCGGTGAGGATCCGCTTGATCCGGTCGTTCATCTCGTCCGTATCTTCGAACTTCCCGACGGCGACGACGTCGTGGTCGCCCGTCACCTCGTACACCGACACCATCCCACGGAGGTCCGCGAGCCGGTCGGTGATCTCGGGCAGCGCCGTCCCCTCCACCTTGAGCTGGAGGATCGCCGTCACGTCGTACCCCAGCTCGTGGTAGTTTACGTCGGGGCTATACCCCTCGATCACGCCCTCGTCCTCCAGATCCTGCAGGTGGTTCGACACCGTCGTCACCGACACGTCCAGCTCCTCGCCCAGGCTCCGCAGGCTCGCGCGACCGTTACCCAGCAGTGAGTTGATCAGGCGCGCATCGAGGTTTTCGTACGTCATGGTACTCCACTCCGGCCGCACCCGGGAAGAACTTTACGAACATCCAATTATCGTGAAACGGTCTCGGCAGACTAGGGTTAGTAGGGGAATATTCTTGTAGTATCGGTCTCTGTTGCCGATAGAGCATGACGGACGACCCGACACCAGACGGCGGCCTTACCGACGAGGAACAGGACGTGCTCGAACGCATCGACCGCGAAGGGATCGACTTCCTCCGACTCCAGTTCACGGACATCCTGGGGACGGTGAAAAACGTCGCCGTGCCGGCCGATCAGGCCGAGAAGGCGTTCACCGAGGGGATCTACTTCGACGGCTCCTCGATCGAGGGGTTCGTCCGCATCCAGGAGTCGGACATGCGCCTCAAGCCCGACGCGAGCACGTTCTCGGTGCTGCCGTGGCGCGACACCTCCGCGCGGCTCATCTGTGACGTGATCGATACGTCGACGGGCGAGCCGTTCGAGGGCGACCCGCGTGCGGTGCTGAAGAGCGCCCTCGAGCGCGCCGAGGGGATGGGGTACGAGGTCAACGCCGCGCCCGAGCCCGAGTTCTTCCTGTTCGAGGAGGACGAGGACGGCGGCGCGACTACGGACACCAACGACGCCGGCGGCTACTTCGACGTGGCGCCGAAGGATCTCGCCAGCGACGTGCGCCGGGACATCATCTACGGGCTGGAGGAGATGGGGTTCGACATCGAGGCGTCCCACCACGAGGTCGCCGAGGGCCAGCACGAGATCAACTTCGAGTACGAAGACGCGCTCTCGACGGCCGACAACGTCGCGACGTTCCGCACGGTCGTCCGGGCGATCGCCGCCCAGCACGACCTCCACGCGACGTTCATGCCCAAACCGATCGCGAAGGTGAACGGTTCGGGGATGCACACCCACATCTCGCTGTTCGACGACGGCGAGAACGTGTTCCACGACGAGGACGACGAGTTCGACCTCAGCGAGGAGGCCAAGCAGTTCACCGCGGGGATCCTCGACCACGCGCCGGCGCTCGCAGCCGTGACCAACCCCACCGTGAACAGCTACAAGCGCCTCGTCCCCGGCTACGAGGCGCCCGTCTACGTGGCGTGGTCCGACCGCAACCGCTCGGCGCTGATCCGCAAGCCGGCCGCACGTGTGCCCGCCGCCTCCCGCATCGAGGCGCGCTTCCCCGACCCGTCGTGTAACCCCTACCTCGCCTTCGCGGTGCTGATCCACGCCGGCCTCGACGGGATCGAGAAGGGGATGGACTGTCCGGATCCGATCCGCGAGAACATCTACGAGTTCGACGAGCAGAAGCGCGAGGAGTACGGCATCGACACGCTGCCGAGCAACCTCGGCGAGGCCGTCGACGCGCTGGAGGCGGACGACACCGTCTACGAGGCGCTCGGCCCCCACGTCGGGCCGAAGTTCGTCGAAGCCAAGCGTGCGGAGTTCGAGGAGTACCTCGTCGACGTCTCCGAGTGGGAGCTGGACCGCTACCTCGAGAAGTTCTAAACTTCAACCTCTTTTACCGGGGTCCTCCCTCGCTTCGCTCGGTCGAACTCTGGTAAAACCCGTTGATGTGGCCGAACTCCGTCCGGCTGCCTGCGGAGCTTCGCTCCGCAATGTCGTCAGAACGCGAAGCGTTCTGACTGCTAACCAGAATCGCGGTGCGATTCTGGTGATGTCGCGAGGAGCGAAGCTCCTCGCTGCTAACCGGAAATCGGAGATTTCCGGTGATGCTGCCAGAATCGAAGATTCTGGCTGCTAATCAGGATCGCTCCGCGATCCTGATGATGCCAAAACCCGCCTCCGCGGGGTTTCACCCCGCTCCGGCGGTGAACCGCTCGCTCCCACAGGTCGCTCGCGGATGCTACACCGCAACATCCCCCTCTCAGTGCGCGCCGCTGGATTCACGGCCCTGCCCCACCTATCCTTGATTAATGTCCGACGTAACGCTCCGCGAGGCGACCAACGACGACGTCGAGGCGCTGGCGGACGCCTACCGCGACGCCTACGCGGAGAACCGCGAACTCGGCTTCCCCGCGAAAGCCGGCTCGGCGACCGCCGCCGACGTCGCGGAGTGGGTCCGTGCGGACCGCGTGTTCGTCGCCGAGCACGACGGCCAGGTGATCGGCGGCGTCCGGCTCGAAGCCGCCGACGACGCGACCGCGACGCTCAGCCGCCTCGGCGTCCGCGAGCGCTGGAAAGGTGAGGGGGTCGGGAGTCGCCTCCTCGAACACGCCGAGGGCGCCGCCCGCGAGGCGGGCTACACGACCGTACAGCTCACTACGCCCGGCGAGCACCCGTTCCTCCCCGAGTTCTACCACGCCCACGGGTACGAGATCACGGGCGACTACCCGCTCTCCCACCGTGAGTACGACGAGGTCGTGATGGAGAAGTCGCTCGACTAGGCACGCTGGTGGACTACCCACGGCAGCGCGACCACTCCGGCGACGACCAGCGCCGACCCGAGGACTGTCACCGGGATCGGGAGTTCGCCGACGTAGATCCCCCCCCATGCCCCGCCCAGGACCGCGACGCCGGGGAGCGCGACACGAGCGGGCAGCGGCGGGTACTCGCCGCCGACACGACGCCACGTGACTGCTGCGCCGGCGCCGGCGCCGAGGGCGATAGCGGCTTTCAGCGCCTCGTCGGGGCTGTTCGGCGCGAACACGAACGCCGCGACGAGCGCCGCCGCCCCGAGGACGCCGGCCGCGAGGAACGTCCGTTCGGGGTTGTCGCCGGCGAGTCCCCAGACGGCGACGAGCACCGTCGTGCCGGCGACGATCCCGGCGAGCACGTCCGGGAGGTGGTGGACGCCGAGGACGAGGCGGGAGAGCGTGACGATGCCGACGATGCCGGCGGCGGCGAGGACCCGTCGCCGCCGGCTCCAGAGGCGGTCGAGCGAGAGCGCCAGTCCCCCGTAAACGACGCTGCTCGAAGTGGCGTGCCCGCTGGGGAAGCCGAACCCGTCGCCGGTCGCGATGCTCGCGTAGACGGTGTCGAACAGCGTGGGGAGCCACGCCGGTGGCGTCGCCGTCCCCGCGCCGGCGGGGCGGTGGACGCCGAAAGCGGTCTTGAGCGCGACCGTGGCTGCGAGCGCACAGGTCGCCAGCGCGATCAGCGTCGCGCCGGTCCGTCGCGGGTCGGAGGCGAGCCGCTCGTCGCCGAGCAGGTAGAGCAGGGCGAGGCCGCCGAACACGAACCACGCGTCGGCTAACTGCGTCAGGAGTGCGAACAGGAGGACGACCGACTCCGGGAGGCCGGCCAGCGCCTCCGTGACGCCCCAGCCGTGCATCTATCGGAGCCGCTCGGCGATCCCGCCCGCGGTTCTCGCGGCGCCGATGACGCCGCCGAACAGCACGAACAGCACGTAGATGCCGAGCGAGGAGGTGAAGGCGACGAGCATCGCCGCGACCGCGGCCCAGCCGCGGAGCCAGTAGAACGCGCCGAGGCTCATCGCGGTGCCGTACAGCAGGATCAGGTACGGCCCCCAGCCCGTCGCTTTCCCCTGCCGCATCCGGGAGCGGACGTACGCTTTGAGGTCCTTCTCCAGCTGGGGCCGGTCGACGGTCCGCTGCTCCACGTCGTCCTCGAAGCCGTCGAGCTCGGCCCGGAGCTCGTCGACCTCCTCCGCGAGTTCGGCGACGTCGGGCGCGCCGCGCGGTTCGCGCTCAGCCATGTACTCCGAGGCTGGCTCCCGACTCCCTTGGAACTGCCGGTCGCTACTCGTTCCCGCTGCCGTCTCCGTCTCCCCGTCATCCTCCACCCCCGGAACCCGGTGGTCCGCGAGCACGACGTTCACGACGGCGCCGAGGATCACCACCGCGCCGGCGAGGTAGAGCCACGTCACCAGCAGGATCACCCCGCCGACGACGCCGTAGGCGGAGGTGCTCGCGACGCTGGCGTACAGCTGGAACACCGCCTGCATCGCGGTCCAGCCCACTGCGGCGACGACGGCGCCGGGCAGCACCTCCCGGACGGTGACGGCCGTGTCGGGAAACCGGTAGAACATCGGGAGGAACGCGGCGGTCAGCAGGATCGGCAGCGTGAGCACCCCCAGCGCCTCGACGGCGATGCCGAGATCCAACGCCGCGAACGCGCCGGCCAGCACGAACATCAGGAGCATCGAGAGCCCGATCGCCACCACCACCACGAGCGAGTCGATCAGCTGGTCGAGCATCGAGTTCTCGCTCTCGGTGCCGTACACGTCGGCGAAGGCGGTGTCGAGCGCCCGGAACACTTTGAGCGTCCCCCAGAGGAGGAACGCGAGCCCCAGCACGGTCGCGCTCCCTCGCCCCTCGCTGGCGGTCAGCGCGGTGGTGAGCACCTCCTGCCCGCTGGGGGTGAGGAACTGGCTGGTCGACTCGAGCACCAGCGTCGCGAGCTGCTCGCCGCCGAACGTGGTGGCGACGATCAGCGCCAGCACCGCCGCGGGGATCAGCGAGACGAACGCGTAGTACGCCACCGCCGCCGCGAGGAACGTGAGCTCCTGTTCCTTGGCGACGACGGCGACCCGTTTGGTCGTCTCGAACGCATTACGCAGGCGCGATTGCACTACGACGTTGTACACGAGCGCGCTACAAGAACCCCGGGGGAGCGACAGCTTCGGCTCCCAACCCGTCGCGCCACTTATGGATGTTCCTACCCAACAACCCACATGGCCATCGCTCGGCACGGGAGCGGTCCCGCCGCCCTCCTCGGCGCGTACGCCTCGCAGGTCCACCCGGTGTTCATGCTCCCGCCGGTGGCGACGGCGCTGTTCGGCGCGGCACTCGCGGGCGCGTTCGACCCACGAGTCGCGCTGATCGCTGCCGGGGCCGCCTTCTTCGCCGTCTACACCGCCCACGTGAAGGACGGCTACGTCGATTTCCACCGCCGCGGCGAGGACGACGACCACCCGCTGACCGTGCTGGGCTGTCGGCTCGGCCTCGCGGCGTCGACCGTCGGTTTCATCGCGTGTCTCGCCGCGTTGGCGGTCGTCGCCGACCCCGTGACCGTCGCGCTCGCGGCGCCGATGTGGGCGATCGGCTACCTCCACGCGCCGCAGTTCGACACCAACCCCGTGACGACGACGCTTGGCTACCCCGTCGGGATCGGACTCTGTCTGCTCACGGGCTATGCGGCCCAGACGGGCGGGCTCGACGCTCGCCCGCTCGCGCTCGCGGCGGTGCTCGTGACCGTTCTCGCGGGCGTGAAGATCGTCGACGACGCGCAGGATTACGAGTACGACCGCTCGATCGAGAAGCGGACCGTGGCGGTCGTGCTCGGCCCCGCCCGCTCGCGCTCGCTCGCGGTCGCGCTGCTCGCGGTGGGGCTGTTCGCAGTGGTTCCGCTCACGATCACGGGGCTGCTCCCGCCGAGCGCGCCCGCGGCGAGCCTGGCCTTCGGCGCCGTCGCCGCGATCGCGGTCCGCCGTGAC
Organism: Halolamina sp. CBA1230; assembly: GCF_002025255.2. Classification (GTDB taxonomy): domain Archaea; phylum Halobacteriota; class Halobacteria; order Halobacteriales; family Haloferacaceae; genus Halolamina. Next base: position 1,628,315 of record NZ_CP054587.1, on the reverse strand, counting down.
CCCACGACGGCGACGATGCTGCTCGTCAGGGGCGCGTACCTGTTCCTCGCGGTGCTGCTCGTCGCGGTCTTTTTCGAACCGCTGGCGGGCGTTCCGCTGCCGGACATCACCGCGTTTGGGCCGTACACCTACCTCGCGACGGAGGTCGTCTTCGGCGCGCTGGCGCTGGCGTTGCTGGTCCGGGCCGGGGAGGGAGCGCTCTACCGGGCTGCTCGAACGATCCCGGCGCTGTACCCCATCGCGTACGTCTGGGACTGGTACACGCTCGAAGTCGGCGTGTTCGCCATCCCGATGCGGACGGGGATCGAACTACTGGGGATTCCGCTGGAGGAGCACGTCTTCATGCTCGTGGTGCCCGCGGTCGTGCTGGGGATCCACGAGACGGTCAATCCGCGGGGGGAGTGACCGCGCGTTACTCCGTCGAGGGCTCCGCCGCTTCCCGGATCTCCACAACGTTCGCGTCGGTTTTGAAGCAGGTCCCGCCGTAGTGGGCCGGACTCGCCTCGTAGCCGGCGTCCCGGAGATCGTTGAGGAACGTCTCCAGCTTGTTCGCCGGCGCGCCCCACTGCTTGCAGAGGCGGTGCTGGTCGTAGTGCGTCGGCGTGTCGAGTTCCGCGCCGAGCGTGTCGAGTAGGCGGCTGACGCGCTGCCACTCGTCCATGTTCGGCGCCACCTCCTCGGCGACGTCGTCGACGAACTCGCTGTCGACGATGGGACCGAGCCAGATCGGTCCCGCGGCCGAGCAGCGCGCGGAGCCGCAGTTCGGGCAGTCCTCGGGCGGGTGGGCGATCCGGCCGAACTCGTGTTCGCGGTAGAGGCAGTCCTCGCAGTGGTAGACGAAGCCGAGCCACTGGAGTGCTTTGTCCGCGGCGGTGGCCTTGTGCGTGAGGTCGAGGTACGTCCGGGCGTAGTGCCGGGTCGCGTGGGAGCAGATCGGCTCCACGGCGACGTCCCGGCGGGCGGCGACGCGGGCGAGCGCGCCGATCAGGACCCGCAGACCCATCTCGCGGTGGAAGTCGGTGTTTCTGGGTACCGTGTCGTACTTCCGGACCCCGGAGTCGAAGTGGGCGCCACACAGCGGCGCGGTGTCGGTCGCGGTCACGCAGAGCAGCTTCCGCGTGCCGGCGACGGCGGCGTCGGCAAAGGGCATCGGCGTCCCGAACGGGTCGAGGTCGACGACGTCGAAGCGCTCGGAGTGCATGAGCACGTTGGCGTCGGCCTCGACGGCCTCGCCGGGGAGATCGTTCAGCGCGAGGTTCTCGCGAGCGAGGTCGACCGCGTCGGGGTCCACGTCGGCGGCGGTCACGTCGTACCCCGCCTCGGCCGCGCGGGCCGCGCGGACGCCGGTGGCGGTCATCGCGTCGAGGTAGGAGAGCGTCCGGTCGTCGTCTGTGGATCCGTCGACGTTCGCCGCGCCCGCGTCGCCCCCGTCGCGGCTGGCGTTTGCCGCGCCGGCATCGGTTCGATCCGCGTAGGCTCGGAGGACGGCGACGGTGAGGTCGCGGTTCAGCTCCATCTCGGGGTTGAAGAACACGGCGTCGCCGGCGCCCTCGGCGCTGGCGTCCCGCGGGTCGGGCGCCTCGATGTCGACGTCGCCCTCGCTGACGCGCATGGGGTTGGGTGGTCGGGGTACGGGGAAATCGGTTCTGATGTGGATTCTCTGCGGGTGATTCTGGTGGTTCTCCCGTACTCGAAGGTGGCTACAACACCGTGAAAGCCCCTGGCCGCTCGGGTCGCGCGACTCGCTGCGCTCCTCGCTCTGTTCGCTACGCTCACTCCGCTGCGGTACTTGCGTCGTCGTGCTTTCCCGAGCGCCCAGCCCCTTTCAGTCCCGCCCGCACAGCCCACAGACCTCCCCAGCCGACTCGTTCGCTCCTTTCAGTCGCTCACTCGTCCCTCGCGCTGGCTCGCCGACGGAGCGGCGAGCGTTTCGCGCCGATTCCGGTTCCAGAACCGCGATTCAGCCACTCCTTCTTAACCGAGCGCGCCGAACGTCCGGTATGGACGTGTTCGTCTACGGCACCCTGACCGAGCCGGAGCAGGTCGCGTCGGTCGTCGACTCCTACGCCTTCCTCGGCTCGGCGGTGCTGTCCGGGCTCCACCCCGTGCAGGGCGAGTACCCCACGCTCGCCCCCGGCGGCGAGACCGGCGGGCGACTGCTCCGGACCGACGACGTTGCCGCCATCGACGCCTACGAGGGCGTCGACGCCGGGCTCTACGTTCGCGTCCCCGTCCCCGTCGAGCAGGCCGACTCGGGGGACACCGAGGAGGCGGCCGGACTCGACGACACGGCAGCGGTGTACGTCGGCGACCCCGACCGGCTCGGCGTCGGTGACGAGGTGACGTGGCCCGACGCAGACGCGGAGTCGGATGCGTTCGCCGACCGAGTTCGCGCGTACGTCCGCCGGCACGACGTTCACGTTACTCCTCAGTAACACGTTTCGCGACCGGCCGTCGCAGGGTGTCGGTTTTCACTTTCACCGCGGTCGGGGTAGGCTTATCCCCGAGGATGTCCTAGGGGTGAGTGCACGCAGGTGACGCGTGCGTTTCCCCCTTTCCCCTTCCGCATCGAAACGACTTAGCGCCAGCCGTGGCACCGTTGTGGGTATGCTCTCGCTCGCCGAAATCGAGGCGGCACGCGGCCGCGTCGACGAGGTCGCGCGGACGACGCCGCTCGAGTACTCTCACAGTTTCTCGCGGATGACCGACGCTGACGTCCGACTCAAACTGGAGAACTTCCAGCGCACCGGCTCGTTCAAGATCCGCGGTGCGACCAACCGGATCGCGACGCTGTCGGCGGCCGAGAAGGAGGCGGGCGTGATCACCGCCAGCGCGGGCAACCACGCACAGGGGGTCGCGCTCGCGGCGACCCGTGCGGGCGTCGACGCCAAGATCGTCATGCCCGAGCACGCCCCCATCGCGAAAGTCGATGCGACCGAGGCGTACGGCGGCGAGGTGATCCTCCACGGCGCCGACTACAACGACGCCCAGGACCGCGCCCACGAGATCGAGAAGCGCGAGAACCGCACGTACGTCCACGCGTTCGACGACGAGTACGTGATGGCCGGCCAGGGGACGATCGGCCTCGAGATCGCCGAGCAGTGTCCCGAGGTCGACACCGTGGTCGTCCCGATCGGCGGCGGCGGACTGATCTCGGGGATCGCGACGGCGCTGAAGGCGACGCTGGACGACGTGCGCGTGATCGGCGTGCAGGCGGAGGGCGCCTCCAGCGTCGCACAGTCGCTGGAGAAAGGCTCCCGCCAGCAGCTCGACGCGGTCGACACGATCGCCGACGGGATCGCCACCCGTTCGGTCGGCGAGAAACCCTGGGAGATCATCCAGGAACGCGTCGACGAGGTGGTGACCGTCTCCGACAACGAGATCGCGCTCGCGCTGACGTACCTGCTCGAACGCTCGAAGACGCTGGTCGAGGGCGCCGGCGCGGTTGCGCTGGCGGCGGTGCTGAGCGGCGCGTTCGAGTACGAGGAGGACGAGACGATCGTTCCCGCGCTCTGTGGCGGCAACATCGACCTCAACGACCTCACGACCGTGGTGATCCGGGGGCTGGTCCAGATGGGGCGGTACGTGAAGATCCGGACCGAACTCAAGGACAACCCCGGATCGCTGGAGCGACTGGTCGAGATCATCGCCGACCACAACGCGAACATCTACGGGATCCAGCACGACCGCACCTCCCGCGACGTGGCGATGAACGCCGCCGACGTGGTGCTGGATCTGGAGACCCACGGCCACGACCACGTCGACGAACTGCTCGCCGCGCTCGAGTCCCGCGGCTACGAAGTCGAGATGCTGGTCTAGGCGCGCTCGATCTCGTACTCGACGGTGAGGAACGTCCGCCCGAACAGCCACATCTCGTGGGTGGCACGGAGCGTGGGTCCGCCCTCCTCGCTGTCGACCGGCCAGACCTCGAACCGCTGCCCGCCCGGCACCGCGAACGCCCCTGCGGGGGTCCGGAGGAACAGCCCTGGATCGCCGGGCGGGACCGTGGTGAGTCGAACGCCGGTGCCCTCTTCGTCCCCTAACTCCAGGTTCTCCGGTCGCAGTACGGTGTCGACGCCGCCACCCGGGATCGGCACGGAGATGTTCGCGAACCCGTCGCCGTCGCGGTGGTGGGTGGCGTACAGCGCGACGAACACCGCCTCGCCGCTCGCGGGATCGGTGCGGACCCACGCCCGCACGTCCTCCCGGGCCGGCTCGGCTGGGTCGTCGTCGGTTTCGACGGCGCCGGGCTCATTTATGTCGAGAAACCGGCTCTCCAGCCGGTGCCACGAGTCGTCGCCCGGGCCGGGGAGGTTCAGCTGTTCGATCCGGCTCGTGAGCCGGCTCGCGACGGCGGCGCCGGTTCGGAACGGGCGGTGCCAGTTCGCCCGGTAGCGCATCTCGTACTCGGCGGTGTGCTCGTAGAAGCGCCGGACCTCGGGGTGGAGTCGGTTCGGGTCGAACGTCTCCCCCGCGAAGTGGGTCACGTCGGCGACTTCGCCGGCGGGCTCCTCGCCCGTCGGCAGCCCCTCGCGTTCGACGAACGCCGGGCCGACGTACCAGTCGCCGCTGACCGGCGAGAGCGGCACCTCGCGGGCACGCTCCCGTGCGCGCCGGAGTGCGAGCGCGAGGAGGGCGAACACGGCGATTGCGAGGGTTTGGAGGGCGCGACGGGCCGATCGGTTCACGACCGTCGTTGGCGCGCCATCGTACTTGAAGCGTCGCCTCGGGACGGGTAGTTGGACTTAAGGGGAGTCCGGCGCCAGTTCCGTCCATGAAGGAGACGATCCACACCGACGACGCTCCCGAGGCGGTCGGCGCGTACAGTCAGGCGACGACCGACGGCGATCTCGTGTTCACGGCGGGCCAGATCCCGATGACGCCCGACGGCGAGCTGCTCGACGACGAGGACATCGCCACCCAGGCCGAGCAGTCGCTCTCGAACCTCCAGGCGATCGTCGAGGAGGCCGGCGCGTCGATGGACGACGTGCTCAAGACGACGGTGTTCATGGCCGATATCGAGGATTTCGACGAGATGAACGACACGTACGCGAGCTTCTTCGGCGAGGAGCCGCCGGCCCGCAGTGCCGTGCAGGCCGGCGCGCTCCCGAAGGGCGTCGGCGTGGAGATCGAGGCGGTCATCAGCGTCGAGTGAGGTGCGGCCTCGAGTAACGTCGGCGCTGCTGTGGGGCGTGGTGGGCCTGCTGGCCTTCCTCGCGGCAGTGCAGGGGTATCAGCTGCTCGTCGGGCCGCTGCCGGTGTCGATCCCGGCCGTCGGCGCCGTCGCGGTCGGCGTCGGCGCGTTGACGGCCGGAACGGCGTACCTGACGGAGTTCCGGCTCCGAGCGAAAGGAAGGACTTAACCCCGACAGGGCGGTACGTTCGAGCGAGCCAGGATGGCCGAACGGTAAGGCGCACGCCTGGAAAGCGTGTTCCCTTTCGGGATTCTGGGTTCAAATCCCAGTCCTGGCGCTTTTCCGCAGTCACCGTGAGTGAGGAGCGGAGCGACGAGCGAACCGACTGCGGAAAACAACATCTGACTGGATTTTAACCCCTATCAGTCGCGCGCAGCGAAGCGAGCACGTCTGATTCCGGGTTCAAATCCCAGTCCTAGCGTTTCTGTCGTCGATTCGGTGTGAGTAGTGACGACTGTGGTCGCGAACGGTCCGTTGCGGACCGCAAACGGCACCGCGGAGTTCGGTGCTTCGACCGCAAACAGCAACAGCATCTCGGAGCATGACCACTTGCGACCGCAACCGCCCCGCACAGTCCACAGACCTCCCCAGCCGACTCACTCGCTCACATCCGTTCGCTCGTTCGTCCCTCGCGCTGACTCGCACCCGGAGGTGCTCGCGCTTCGCGCCGACAGCCACGGCGGTGCGGTGGCGGTGGACGCCTCGCGGCCGGCAGTCGTCGCCGGCCGCGGGGGGAGGGGTGGGGACCGTATGCTGCGCCGGGCCTCGTGCCCGGCGCCTCGCGGTTACAAGTGGTCATGCTTCGAGATGCTGTCGCCGTCGAACCGAGATGCTGTTTCCGTCGAGAACTGGCCGTACGCGACGAGCGAAACCGGCCTAAAACGGGAAGAAAAAGCCTGGAAAATGACGAGATAGACGATAACCGAACCTACTTCTCGATGATGCTCTCCTCGATCTTCTCGCCGAAATGCCGCCCACCTTCCTCGTAGTAGATCAGCACCTCGTCGCCCGCATCCAGATCCGTCACCGCCGTCCGTCCCTCCTTCGTCGGCACTTTCACCGTCTCGGCGTTCTGGAGCAGCGTCTCCACGGCGTCCGGTTCGCCGTCGACCTCCACTTCCGCCTGCACCCGGAACATCGGGCGCTTCTCGATCTTCACGCGGCCGACGATGGCCTCACGGGTGTGGCCCGCGGTGTCGACGACCTGCACGCGGTCGCCCGACTGGAGCTCCGCGAGGTACTTCGTCTCGCCCTCGGGCGTCCGGACGTAGGCGTGCACTGCACCAGCGTTCACGCGGAACGGCCGGGAGGCGACGTACGGCGAGTCGGCCGTCTCCCCGTGGACGAAGAACAGCCCGCGGGAGAGCGAGCCGACGAGCATCCCCTCGTCGTCCTCCAGCAGCGACCCCGTGTCGATGCAGACGCGGTCGGCGCCGCCGGTCTCCTCGATCTGCTGGATCTCGGCGTAGCGCAGATCCAACTGCTCGCGCTCGCTGCGGTCCCGAACCTCGACCGTCTCGCGGATCTCGTCGGGGTCGTCCGTGTCGAGCAGCACGTCGTCGACGCCGATCTCCAGCGTCTCGAACGCCGTGGCAGCCTCGTCGGCGGAGTCGACGCCGGCCACGAGGTTCGTCTCGTCGCCGACGCGGGCGATCAGGTTCTCCAGCGGGATCACCTGCCAGTCCTCGGCGACGACGATGGTGTACTCGGCGTCGCTGGCGGCCTCCTCGGCGAACGCCTCGTACTCCTCGTCGAACACGCGGACGTACGACGCCTGGGCGCGGTCGTCCGAGCGCCGGAGCGTCGTCAGGTCGGCCGATCCGGAGAAGTCGTTGGGGAGGTCGACCGTCCCGTCGCCCTCACCCTCCTTCCCGACGACGTAGACGTCGGGATCGTTGTCCCGGCTGGCGTCGAGGATCTCCTCGCCCGGCTCGCCGGTGTCCTTGAACGCGGCGACGTTGACGCTGCCCAGTTCGCGGACGCGGCCCACGTCGGCCTCGTCGACCAGCACCCAGTCCACCCCGGCTTCGAGGCCGGCAGTGATCCGTCGCTTTCGCGCTTCCCAGTCCCCGACTTCGTCGTCGGCTTTCAGCCAGACGGAACGCGTCATATCCGGACACTCTCCGGCAGGCGGCTTGAACGTGGCGGATGGCGGAACTCGGTCAGTCGGGGAGCCGGCCCGCGCGTTCGAGCACCACCAGAACGAGCACGACGCAGCCGACGGCGGTCGCGAGCCCCCGGAACGCCGTCACGTAGGCGACGCCGGCCTCGGCGAGCGTGCCGACGAACCACGAGCCCGGGGCCTGTGCGAGCATCATCGTCCCGCTGTACACCGCGTAGGCGCTGGCGCGGTTGTGGTCGGGGAAGGAGGCGAGCAGGAACGTGTCCATCGCGGGGAAGATGCTGTGGACCGTGTAGCCGAGCGCGACCGACACCGCGAGCAGCGATACCGTCCCCGGCGCGAGCGTGAGCAGGAACACCAGCACGACGAACGTCGCCGAGAGCCCCAGCAGGTACTGCGCTTTCGGGAGCCGGTCAGCCAGCGAGCCGCTGATCGCGAACGCGGGCACGCCGGCGGCGAACACGAGCGTCAGCGAGTTCCGCGCCGTGGCGGGCGCGACGCCGCGGGACTCCATGAACAGCTGGTAGAAGTTGAACACGCCCTGCCACGCGAACCCCAGCACGCCCATGATGGCGACGCCGAGCAGGATCGTCCGCCATTCCGCCCGAGCGGCGCCGAGTAGGTCGCGGTCCTCGGCGCCGGCGTCGGGGAGGTCGACCCCGCGGGAGAGCACGAACGTCGTCGCGGTCGTGAGCAGCCCGCCGGCCGCGAGCGCGACGAACACCAGCCGCCAGGGCTCGTCGGCGGGCAGCCCCAGCGCCGTCAGGACGGGCGTCCAGTCGACGACGGTGCCGACGGCGAGGGTGACCACCGGCGCGGCGACGGCCGCGGCGACCTGGTTCGACGTGCCGTGGATCCCGATCATCCGCCCCACTCGCGCGGGGAACAGTTCGCTCACGAGCGTGTTGCCCGTGACGAAGTAGAGCCCGGAGGCGAGCCCCGACATCCCGGCGCCGAGGATCAACAGCGGGACGCTCCCGGCGACGGCGGCGACGCTCGCGCCGACGGCGAGCACGATCCCGGCCGCGAGCACGACCCGCAGCCGCGAGAACTTCGTCAGCAGGTAGCCGGTCGGGATGCGCGGGAGCGCGCTCCCGAGCCACGCCGCCGAGGCGACCAGCCCCGCGGTCGACTCGCCGACGCCGAACGTCGCGATGAACACGCTCACCAGCGGCGCCAACACCACACGGGCGAAGTTGACGAGGAAGGCGTAGCCACAGAGCGCGCCGAACAGCCGGGAGCGAGACACGTGAGGCGGTTGCCGGCGGGCGGGGTCAAGCGTTCCGGATCCGTGCGGGGTCTTTTTAACTTCGCACCCGAAGCGGGGGGTATGAAGAGCACGCGGAAGGGGCTACGCAACGACGAACTCCGTAAGGACACCTACGAGCGACTCGCCTGCGCGGAGTGTGAGAAGACGCTCGCCACCGAGAACCCCCCGGACGAGGTGTACAGCGTGCGGAAATGCCCTGAGTGCGGGAAGGAGTGGAAGGAGCTGCCCTAGGTCGCGCCGGCGGAAGGTCGCCGCCTTTGACTCGACACGATCACGGCAAGGCGCGCCGCGGCCGAGGCACGGAGGCCCGAGCAGGTCGCGCGCCGTGACTGACTACACACGACCGCGGCAAGGCGCTCCGTGACCGAGACACGGAGGCCTCGGTAGGTCGCTCGCCGCGGTCGGTTACGCCTCGATGATCTCGTCGTCCTCGTACTCGGGCACCGTCAGCGACCCGTCCAGCGACACCACCGAATCCCCGCCGACCTGTACGGTCCGGCCGTCGACGCGGACGCCGACGAACCCCGGGCGGTCGAGGAAGTGGCCCTGCTCGAACGTCATCCGTTCCGGGAACTCGTCGTCGAACGCCGCGAAGTGGTCGAGGTAGGCGCCGCAGGCGCCGGAGGCGGTGCCGGTCACGGGGTCCTCGTCGATACCGAGGCCGGGGACGAACGCGCGGCCGTGCAGCGTCGAGTCCTGACTCCGGCCGATCGCGTCGAACGTGAACGTGTAGACCCCCTCGGTGTCGTGTTTCGCCGCCAGCGCCTCGACGGCCTCGTACTCCGGCTCCATCGCCGAGAGGTGTTCGAGGAAGTTCACCGGGAGGATCAGGAACGGCAGCCCGGTCGAGGCGTACGCGGGCGGGAGATCCGCGCCGACGTCCTTGAACGCCGCCTCGTCGATCCCCAGCGCGTCGGCGGCTGCGCCGTAGTCGAGGTCGACCTCGAACACCTGCGGGGCGTTCTGGGTCATCCACACCGACCCCGACTCGGTCACCTGGATATCCAGCACGCCCACCTCGGTCTCCAGCGTGTAGCTCCCGGCGTCGATCGTGCCGTCGTCGAACAGCGCGCCGTGGGCCGCGATCGTGGCGTGCCCACAGAGATCGACCTCCTGGGTCGGCGTGAAGTAGCGCACCTTCCGGTCGGCCGCCGTCGAAGGGAGGAGGAAGGCGGTCTCGGAGACCGACAGCTCGCGCGCGATCGCCTGCATCTGCTGCTCGCTCAGCCCGTCGGCGTCGGTCACCACCCCGGCGGCGTTGCCTGCCAGGGGCTCCCCGGTGAACGCGTCGACGAGAAGCGTCCGGTAGCTCTCCATGGCCGAAGGTCGGCCCCGGCCGGTTTAGACGTGGCGGGCTCCTGGACCGCGTCTCGCGCTCGGCGAACGCGTGTCGGACTCAGAGTCCGCTGAACAGGACCACGAGCGTCAGCGCGGCGCCCAGGACGACGAACGCCGCCCCCTCGACCGTGGGGTCGCCGGGCTCGATCGGTTCGGGCTCGTACGCCTCCTCGTCCTCGCCGTCGAGATCGTCGAGGCTGACCGCCCACTCCCCGTCGTCCTCGTCCGGGCTCCGGCTCATCGGTCGAACGGAGGTCGCCGGCGCGGAAAGCCGTTGTGGGTGTCCGCTGCCGACCGGCTGTTCCGGGTTAGGAACCACCTGTGGCCGATCGGGGACACGCCGATCCGAGCGTCGAAACCTCTTTGGTTACCAACACCCCAGGAGAACCCGTGACACGCGGAGTCGACGAGGAGAAGCGGGCGACACTCAAGCGGTTCGCCGCCGCCGGCGCCGCCGCGCCGTTCGCGGCGTTCGGGGGCGACAGCGACGACGGCGACAGCGACGCCCGCGACGCCATCGTCGGCTACGTCGCCGCCACGCCGGGGGCGCACTTCTCGAAGCTCCGTGACGACCTCCAACTGGGCACCGGCGAGACACAGCACCACGTCGAGCGCCTGCTGTCGGCCGGCACGATCGTCTCCCGCCGCGACGGCGACTACCGCCGCTTCTTCCCTGCCGACCGGTTCTCCGAGTTCGAGCAGCGGGCGCTGGGCTACCTCCGGCGCTCGACGCCCCGCGGGATGGTGATCGCGCTGCTCCGGAACCCCGACGCGACGGGCGCGGAGCTCGCCGACCAACTCGGCGTCTCCCGGGCGACCGTCAGTAGCCACGCCGCGGCGCTGGAGTCGGTGGGGCTGCTCTCCCGCGCGGACGGCTACGCGCTCGAGGAGCCCGAAACGCTGCTCGCGCTGCTGGTGCGCTACGCTGACTCCTTCGACACCGCCGCGGACGCGCTGGCGGCCGACGCCGCCGAGTTGATCAGCCACGACCCGTGAGCGCGGTGTGACAACGTCTCTCTATGCGGACAGTTCCCAACCGATAAGGTCGACGCCCCCCTATCCACTCGTATGCCCGACACAGCCCTGCTCTGGCTGTTGTTGGTGATCCCCGTCGCGATACAGCTACCGCTGCTGTGGTACATGATGTCCCGGATGGAGATCGACGAGGCGCCGGATCACACCGGCTCCGACATCTGGGGCGGCGAGGACGAGGACGGCGCGGCGTACCGGCGACGGCTCTCCGAGAGCGGCCCCGCCGCCGCTCGTGACGCCGTCGCCGAGGACGGGACCACACGCTGTGGGAACTGCGGGATGGAGAACGACCCCGCCTACCGCTACTGCAGCGGCTGTGCGCGGCGGCTGTGAGCTACTCCGCCGGCGTGACTTTCCAGGTCGTGCCGGAGGAGTAGCCCCATTTCTCGATCTCGAGGCCGTGGTCCGCCGCGAGCAGCGTCCGCATGTTCGCGCCGACCTCCTTGGCGGTCATGTCCAGCTCCTCCGCGACCAGCCGCGACTTGAAGTAGGTCCGCTCGCCGGCGGCCTCGCGCAGGTGGTTCAGGATGCGGGTCTGTTTCTCCGAGAGGTCCGGGGTCGCCGCCACGCCTGCCTGGCCCATACTCCGAGGAACGAACTGTTCCCCCTTCAGACGTTTGGTACGGCGCGTTAATCCCGCCGTAGTCGTGTGGTTTTCGCGTCGATCCGGTTCGATCGAGCCATCCACACAGCGCCCGCAGGTACGGTCGGCTAACGCCGCGGGATCGTGTCAGGCCCTTCGGAAGATCGCAGTTCCGACCCCTTCAGAAGCTACTTACCCGCGCCCCGCCCAGGACCGGGCATGAACGACCCCGCCGACGGGAGCGACGCCGCCGCGGGGGCGGCGGCGGCGTCCGACGGCGCCGATCCGTCCCGGATCGAGGTCAGCGTCGTGCTCCCGGCGTACAACGAGGCGGACACCATCGAGGAGACGGTGCGGACCACGCTCGACACGCTGGGCGCGTTCCTCGACACCGGCACGTTCGAGGTGATCGTCGCCGAGGACGGCTGCGACGACGAGACGCCCGCGATCGCCGACCGCCTGGCCGACGAGATCCCGGCGGTCCGGCATTTCCACAGCGACGAGCGGCTGGGCCGCGGCGGCGCGCTGGAGCGCGCGTTCGACGCCGCCCACGGCGGGACGCTGGTGTACTTCGACACCGACCTCGCGACCGACATGAAGCATCTCGAGGAGCTGGTGAACACCGTCCGCCAGGGCGAAGCCGACGTGGCCACGGGGTCGCGCTGGATGCCCGACAACGTCGCGGATCGCCCCGCCAAGCGCGGCATCCCCTCGTGGGGGTACAACGGCGCCGTCCGGCTGTTCCTCCGGACGGAGGTTCGGGACCACCAGTGTGGGTTCAAGGCGATCTCCCGCGAGGCGTTCGAGGCGGTCCACGACGACGTGGAGGACCGTCACTGGTTCTGGGACACGGAACTGCTCGTGCGCGCTCAGCGCGCCGGGTTCGAGGTGAAAGAGTTCCCGGTCGACTGGGAGCCGAAGGGTGACTCGAAGGTCGACCTCGTGCGGGACGTGTTCGGGATGGGGAGCCAGATCGTCCGCACGTGGTGGCAGCTCTCGGTCCAGCCGCGGCTGAACAAGTGGGTGACGCTGGGCGCCAGCGCGCTGCTGGTGCTGGTCGCGTTCCTGCTCTCGACGCTGTACATCGACTACGGCGCAGTGATCGACCGCATCTCCGACGCCGACCCGACGCTGATCGCGGTCGCGGCGGTGGTGTACGCGCTCTCCTGGCCCCTCCGGGGGCTGCGGTACCGCGACATCCTCGCGGAACTGGGGTACACGGAGAAACTGGGCTTCCTCACGGGGGCGGTGTTCATCTCCCAGACCGGGAACCTGGTGTTCCCGGCCCGCCTCGGCGACGGCGTGCGGGCGTACGTCGTGAAAGCCCGCCGCGGGATCCCCTACCCCTCGGGCTTTGCGTCGCTGGCGGCCGAGCGCGTGTTCGACCTGCTCACGATCACCGTCCTCGCCGGACTGGTGCTGCTGGGCTACGCCGCCTCGGGCGATCTCGCGCGGGTGGCCGAGTCGGTGACCGGCGCCTCACAGAGCGGGCAGGTCGCGGTGCTGGTCGCGGTCGGGATCGCGCTGGTCGCCATCGCTGCCGTCGCGGGGATCGTGCTCTCGGCGCGTTCGGACCGGAACCGCATCCGGGCCCTCGTCGAGCGAGTGTCTTCGGACTCCTACGCGGACTACGTGGCGGGCGCCCTGGAGCGGTTCGTCGGCGACGTGCAGCAGGTCGGCGGCGACCCGAAGGCGTTCTCCCGCGTCGGCGCGACGAGCCTGGTGATCTGGACGCTCGACGTGATCACGGCGGTGTTCGTGCTCGCGGCGTTCGGCACGGGGCTGGAGACCGCGACGCTCGTGACGATCTGTTTCTTCGCGGTGTCGGTCGGAAACCTCGCGAAGGTGCTGCCGCTGAGCCCCGGCGGCGTGGGGCTGTACGAGGCGGCGTTTACCCTGCTCGTCGCGGGGCTGACGCCGGTGACGGCGTCGGTCGCGCTGGGGGCAGCGATCGTCGATCACTTCCTGAAGAACGCGGTGACGATGATCGGCGGCGGCGCGTCGATGCTCGCGCTGAACGTCTCGCTGACGACCGCGGTGGAGGAGGCCGAGGAGATGGAGGAGGTCGAGTCGGTCGACTCTGCTTGATTCGGATTCTTCGTTATTCGAGTAGTTGGCGGCGCCATTTCTGCTCGGTTCGTTCGTTTCGGGAGAGTGGTCAGCAACACCGTGAAAGCCCCTGCCCGCTCCGGTCGGGGGCCTCGTTGCGCTCCTCGCTTCGCTGCGGTGCTTACGTCGGCCGCCTTCCCGGAGCGGACAGCCCCTTTCAGTCCCGCCCGTAACCGCGGCCACACCCTCCCCAACCGACGCTGCCGCGCTGGTGGCTCACCACGAGGGTTCGCCGGCGCGGCCAGCGTCCCTCGCGCGTACTTGGGCAGCCGACGGAGCGGCTGCCCGCACGCGCCATGGCAGTCCTGGCGCGAAACGGGCGCGGCCTCGTGCCGCGTCTCAGCGCGAGGGACGAGTGAGCGACTGAAAGGAGCGAACGAGTCGGCTGGGGAGGCTCGTGGACTGTGCGGGGCGGTGCGGTCGCAAGTGGTCTAGCCTCGAGCTGCTGTTGCTGTTCGCCGTCGCGGTCACGGTCGTACGGCACTCCACAACCCCCCCAAACGAGCGAAGAACCGAAGATACCCGGAAAGGCCTCTCCATCAAGAACTCGATCCGAGAAACCGAAACGAACCCCAATAATCGAGAAACACTCAGTACTGATCCGTCACGAACGGCCCCATCGCCGCCGCCACGCCCGCAGCCAGCGCGTCGTCGCGATCCACCACCCCATCGGACAGCGCGCCCGCGGCGCCTTGCTTCTCCGCCACCCCCTCCTCCCCGAGCACGTCGTCCATCACCGGCCCGAGCTCCTCGCCCGCGGCCACGCGGTCACCGATCGACGCCGGGAGGCGGAACGACGGCCCGCTGCCGAGTCCCACCGCCTCGCCGTCGGTCACGGCGACCCACATGATCAGGAACAACCCATCAACACCAGAAACCTCCGCGACGCCACCCTCCAGGCCGACGCCGAGGTCGTAGTCGCCCGCGGCGAGCGCGTTCCGCGCGCGGTTCTGCGCGCCCGCGACGGTCTCCTCCTGTCCGGTCGGCTGCTCGGAGACGCCAGAATCGACCGCCACCGCCTCGATCTCGGGACTATCGAGTGTCCCCGCGACGGCGGCTTCGACCGCGCGACGCTTCACCGGGTTCCCGCTGCCGACGGCGATTCGCATACCCGAGAGCGGCGGCGCGGCGGGCGTATCGGTTTCGGTCGCGGAATTTACGGTCCTGACGGACCACCCACACCCCAATGTCCCCCAACATCGACGATAGCGCCGAGTTCCGTGCCGCGATGCTGTACGACCTGAAGCGCCTGGTGATCCTCCTCCAGTTCACGCTCGCCGGGATCGCGATCCCGCTGCTCGTCCGCGCCGACGGCGGGGTCGGGAGCATCGCCGCGCTCGCGGTCGGCGTGGGCGTCGCCGGGTCGCTCTGGACGCTGTCGTAGCCCTACGCGTCGACGCCGTGCAGGACCCCCGCCAGCCGCTCGACCCCGGTGACCAGGTTCGGGCTCGGTTGGTTCAGTAGCGAGTCGTCGACGACGTGGACCTCGGCGGCGAGCTCCCAGCCTCGCTCCCGGAACGCCTCGGGGTCGGCGCGATCACCTTTCCCGCAGGGGTGGAGGATCACGTGGTCGGGGTTCGCGGCCGTCACCGCCTCCAGAGCCACCTCGGCGGAGCGTTCGCCCGGGTCGGCGAAGGGGTACTCGCCGCCGGCGGCGTCGACCGCTTCCGGGACCCAGTTCCCCGCCGCCATCGGCGGGTCGGCCCACTCCTCGCAGTACACCGTCGGCCGCGGTTCGTCGGCGACGGCCTCGCGCACGGACTGGAGCCGCTCGCGCGCGTCGGCGGCCAGGTCCGCGCCCGCGGTCGCCTCGCCCACCGCGCGCCCGAGGTCGGCGAAGCTCTCGATGGCCTCGTCGAGCGTCCCGGGTTCGGCGTGGTGGACGGCCAGCCCGCGTTCCCGGAGGGCGTCGCGCGTCTCGCGCTGGAGCGCGTCGCTGGTGAGGACGAGATCTGGGGAAAGCGCCGCGACGGCGTCGAGATCCGCGTTGAGCCAGCCGCCGACGCGTTCCGAGTTGCCGTCGACATCCGAGAGGTCGCAGTGGTGGGTCACCCCGACCAGATCGTCGCCGGCGTCCATCGCCGAAAGCGTCGCGGTCGCGCTGGGGGCCAGCGAGACGAGTCGCATCTAGCGTCGATCGGGGCCGACGGGGGAAATACTCCCCGGCTACCCCGAACCGGTATGGTTCCTCGGCTCGACTGCCCGTCCGTGTTCGACTCGTTCACCCTCGTCGCCGCCACCGCCGACCTCGCGGACGAGCGGGCGGCCCGCGGCGTCGCCGACCTCGTGGAGTTCCGGATGGATCTCGCGGCCGACCCCGTCGAGCAGCTGGCGGCGTACGACGGCGACCTCCCGCTGCTCGTGACCAACCGGCCCGCGTGGGAGGGCGGCGAGACCGACGGGAGCAGCGAAGCCGCGGAGACTGCCCGCCTCGACGCGCTCGACGCCGCGCTGGGCAACGACGCCGTCGCGGCCGTGGATCTCGAACTCGCGGCGCTGCGGCGCTCCGAACGCGCGGTGGCGGTAGCCGAGGCGGCCGAGTCGCTCGGCGTCGCGGTGGTCGTCTCGGTCCACGACTTCGAGCGAACGCCGTCGGAGCGGACGATGGCCGCGCTGCTCTCGGCGGCCGCGTCGGCCGGCGACGTGGGGAAACTGGCCGTGACCGCCACGGACCGGGAGGACGCGCTGGCGCTGCTCTCGGCGACCCACGCCGTCGACGCCGCGGGCGAGCACGTGGCGACGATGGCGATGGGCGAGGTCGGGCGGCACACCCGCGCGGTCGCGCCGCTGTACGGCTCGAAGATCGGGTACGCGCCGGTTCATGCTGAGGAGGCCACCGCGCCCGGGCAGTACGACCTCGAGACGCTCGCGGAACTGGTCACGCGGCTCCGTTCCCGGTAGCGCCCCCGCCGCTGCGTCTCACTCGCGTTTCCGGAGTTCGGGCGGTTTCTCCGTACTGCCGAGGCGCGCGCGCCGACCGACGAGGTAGTGGATGACGGCCGAGACGCCGAAGGCGGTCGTGACGAACACCGCGATGTCGGCCGGATCGAGCGCTGCGAAGGGTGGCGTCCCGGTACTGATCGCGAGTAGGAGCGCGGCGGCGACGCACGCGAGCCCGACGTAGTAGAGGCTCCACGGGATCTCCTGGCTGCTGAGTACCTCCACGTAGACGTCCAAACTCTCCAGTGCGGGCGTGGGTTCGACGAGACAGGGGTCCTCGCTGACGGTCACGACCTCCTGCTCCGCCAGTTTCGGCAGGTGGGTGCGCTTGAGCGTGCTGTACACGTTCCGCCGGTCGTCGTACGCCACGTCGGCCGGGTTGATGCCGCGCTCCCACGCCGTGACGTCCCGCGAGAGTTCCGAGACCTCGACCGGCTCCTCCGCGTGTTTGAGCGCGTGGATGACGTAGCGTCGCCGCCGGTTCGAGAGCATCTCGAAGACGTCGTCTTCGGACAGCTCCTCTCCCGCAGAGTGCGACTCGTTGTCGGTGGTAGTGATTGACATCATCTTTCGGCCCTCTCAGTCCGGATCTCCCCCCACCTCGGAACCGGCGAGTTTCGCCAGTACGTGTGTGATAGAGTACCATAAATTAGTTAGATAGTTAACCTCTTCTGCCCGTATGGTGAGAGGAGATGGCTCCCCTCGTCGTCCGCGAACGGAGTCGTTGATGGGCGTTCGGACCTACCTAACTGTGTAGCTGTCTGCGTCTTCGAACTCAGCCTACGGCTGTGGAGTGCATCGAGCGGCCCCTTCGCGCCGGTTCAGCACATCATGCTCCCCTCGGCGGCGGCGACGAGAGTGGCCTGTCGTCCAGCGATCAGGCACTACGATCCATCGAGCCAACCCCGCCAACATGTCGAGGATCTCATAACCAAGTATCACCCTGCATATGGCTTATCCGAGCGCTCCCGACCTGAACGGCCAGGTTTCGGGGGTGCGCGAACACAGGTGAGATAACCATGGAACGACGCAAGTTCGTGATCGGACTCGGATCGCTCGCTGCCGGCGGGGCAGCTGCAATGGGTACTGGTGCGTTTTCGGGCGTGCAGGCGGATCGTGATATCTCGGTGGAAGTCGCTGGTGACGCAAGTGCGTACCTCCAAATGAAGGCCCCTGACACCCTCGAGAACGGAGAGTACGCAGATGGGCCGGGCGAAACCGGTAATCAGCTGAGTCTTACGTTCGACTCTAGTGCGACGAGCCACAGTGGGAGCGGTGTCAACGCTGACGCGATCAGTCGGTTCGACGAAGTGTTTATGATTATTAACGAGGGAACGCAGGAAGTTAACCTCCATATCGATGACGAGGAGTTGTCTCAGGAGGCACAGGATCGGATTCGCTTCTACACTACCGAAACCGGTGGACGAAAAACGCTCGAAGACGGCGAAGAAGACTCGGCTGCTGAGGGCGAAAAGAAGATTGGTGTTCCAGTCGGTGCTGGTCAGAACAAGACAGTCGGCGTGGAGATCGACACGCGAGAAGTCACAAACTCTGGGGGTGGTTCGGATTGGCCGGCCATCGACGACCCGAGCGACTGGTCCGTGAGTGGTGAAGTGACGATCTACACCGAGGCGTAAATAGGACTACTGCCATCAAGTAGTCCCTTATACTCGATTTTAAACAGGTTATCAGGTCAATGAAACGAAGATATATGCTCTCGCTACTCGGCACGCTCACAGCTGGCGGGGCTTTAACCGCCGGGACCGGTGCCTTCAGCGGTGTCCAAGCGGACCGTGGTATCAACGTTAACGTGGCTGGAGACGCGAGCGCGTATCTCGGTCTCGTCCCTGCGTCGGGTCCGAACGGTGCCTACGCGGACGTGACTGACGGCGATCTCACGCTCGATTTCACGGGAAACAACGGCAACATCGGTAGCAGCATCTCCGGTGGAACCGGAGTCAATTCGGACGCTATCACGTGGTTCGAGTCGGTATTCGAGGTCCAGAATAATGGAACTCAAGAGGTAAACGTGACAATATCCCCGTTAACGTTCTTCGACACGAACAGCGGAGATATCCTGTTGGCGCTACTCGTTCCCAGCACGACGTTCCCCGGAACGTTCACTCTCGGTGTGGGTGACGCGGAGGTGTTCCACGTCGTGATCGCTAGCATCGGGGACGGAACCACTTCAGGTCCCAGTATCGACGGAACGATCGACATCGTCGCGGAGGCCACATCATGAGTGAACCCACGCTGGAAGATTTCTTCACCCAATCGGAAGCGTACGGTGAGGAAGAGTACAGTCAGATACCCGAGGGATACCGCGAGACTATCAACGAGATCCTTCGTGGATTATCGGAGAGCTCAGAGGAGACCGAAGAGTCAATAACACAATAGTAGAGAGGGCACCGCTTTTCCCGGCCGGGAACGGACCCCCGGCCATGCCCACCATCAGGGAGAAACGCGTGTACGACGACGCCGCGCCGCCGACGCCGGTGTTCGTCGCCGCCGAGCAGGGGCTGGTGGTCGCCCAGCTCTCCGACGACGCCGTGGGGGAGTTCGGCCTCGCCCGTCGGGGAACCGCCCGCGATGTCGCGGTCGGCCCCGATGGAACGCTCGCGGTCGCGGCCGACGAGTCGCTGCTGGTCGCCCCCGACGCCGACCCGGACCGCCTCCACGAGACGGCGTTCGGCCTGGCGACAGCGGTCTCGGTCGTCGACGGACCCGAGCTCTCGGTCGTCGCCGTCGACGAGTCGGGGCGGATCGCACGGCTCCAGATCCCCGACGAGGGGTTCGACCCCGAGTCGTCCCCTGAGGCGGCCGATTGGACCGACCTCGGAGTCGTCGACGACGCCCGCACGCTCGACGGTCGGCTCGTCGCCGCCGCGGACGGCGTTCACCGAATCACCGCGGCGGGAGTCGACCACGCCGGCCTCGACGACGCCCGGGACGTGGCGGCCCGCGGCGCGCCGCTGGCGGCGACCGGCGAGGGGCTGTACGAACTCGGCAACGGCTGGATGCTCGCCCGTGAGGCGGCACACGAGACCGTCGCGACCGACGGCGAACGGGCGCACGCGGTGGCGGCTGACGGGACGGTCCTCGGGCGTTCGACCGGGGGCGGCGAGTGGGCCGAACTCGAGCTGCCCACCGGCGACCGGATCGTCGATTTCGCCTACACCGACGCGGCTGTCGTCGCCGCCACTGAGTCGGGATCGCTGCTCGCCAACGCGGGCGAGGGCTGGCGGTCACGGGCGGTCGGCGTGACGGGCGTGCGATCCATCGCGGCGGGGCCGCGGCCCGCGACCGAGTAGCGCGAGGTCACGGCCAACGGAAACGTGTTTACCGGCGGGGGCGCGAGCCTCGGCCATGATACTCCCGGGCTCGCACTCCCAGTCGCTCGCGGCGCGACTGGCGGCGGCGACCGACCACGACCTCGCGAGCGTGCGCTACGACCGATTCCCGGACGGTGAACTCTGCGCGGCGGTGGCCGATGCCGACGCGGACGCGCTGGCGGACGAGCACGCGGTCGTCGTCGCGTCGACGCTCACAAGCGACGCCCACCTCGAACTGCTCCAACTACAGGACGCTGCCCGCGAGGCCGGCGCGAGCGAGGTGACGACGGTGCTCCCCTACATGGGGTACGGCCGGCAGGACGAGGCGTTCAAACCGGGACAGCCGATCTCGGCCCGCGCGGTGGCTCGCGCGATCTCGACTGGCACCGATCGTGTCGTCCTGGTCTCTCCCCACGAGCCGGCGGTGACCGACTTCTTCGACGTACCCTGCGAGGTCGTCGAGGGCGCGCCGCGGCTGGCCGAACCGCTGCCCGACGACCTCGACGAACCGGTGTTCGTCGCGCCCGACGAGGGGGCGATCGACATCGCCGAGCGCGCCCGGGACGCCTACGGCGAGGGCGACGCGGACTACTTCGAGAAGGAGCGGGACTACGACACCGGCGACGTCGAGGTCTCGCCGGGCAACGCCGACGTGGCGGGCCGGGACGTCGTGCTCGTCGACGACATGATCGCCACGGGATCGACGATGAGCGAGGCGATCGACGCGCTCCACGGCCGCGACGTGGGGCGGGCGTTCGTCGTCTGTGTCCACCCGCTGCTGGTCGGCAACGCCCGGACGAAACTGGAGCGGGCCGGCCTCGCGGGCATCTGGGGCACCGACACGGTCGAGCGCGACGTGTCGACGGTGTCGGTCGCGCCGCTGCTCGCGGATCTGGTCTGAGGATGGCCGACGACCCCGCGTTCCCGGACCCGGACTCGGCGCTCGTGCTCGAACCGGGCTGTGAACGTTGTCCCGACCTCGCGGCCTGCCGGAACCGGATCGCGTGGGGGAACGGCCCCGAAGACGCCGAGGTGCTCGTCGTCGGCGAGGCGCCCGGCGCGGGCATACCGGACGCCGACTGCTCCGACGCCGGCCGACCATCGCCGGCGTCCGACAAGTGGCGGGGCGGGAACTGGACCGGCCTCGCCTACACCGCCCAGCACTCCGGGCGACGGATTCGGGAGACGATGGCCGCGGTGGGCTACCCGGACGCGTTCTTCACGAACGCGGTGAAGTGTTTCCCGGCCGATCCGGACGACCCATCGACCAACCGTGAACCGACGGCTGCGGAGCGGGAGAACTGCCGAGACCACCTCCGGACGGAGATCGACCACGTCGACCCCGACGCCGTCGTCGCCACGGGTAAACACGCCGCGGCGTCGATGCTCGCGTTCGAGGACCGGACGGTCGACGGGTTCGTGGACAGCGTGCTCGAACCGGTCCGTCTCGACTCGCTGGACGTGATGCTCGTGCCGATCCTCCACCCCGCCTACCGGGACGTCTGGCTCTCGCGGCTCGGGTACGACCGCGAGGCGTACCTCGACGATCTGCGCACGGTGCTCGACGCGGCGGTGGAGGGCTGAGGCGCCATTATCTTCATACCCCGACGAACCCAACGGCCGTGTATGAGCGAGGACTGCATCTTCTGTAGCATCGTCGCCGGCGACATCCCTGGCCGGATCGTGAGAGAGACCAACCACGCCGTCGCGTTCCTCGACGCGAACCCGCTCGCGCCCGGGCACACCCTCGTCGTGCCCAAGCAGCATTACGGGCGCCTGAACGAGATCCCGGGCGACGAGGCCGCCGACCTGTTCGACGCGGTCCACGACCTCTCCGCGGCCGTCGAGGACGCCGTCGACGCCGACGCGGTCTCGATCGGGATCAACGACGGCGAGGCGGCGGGCCAGGAGGTGCCCCACACGCACGTCCATCTCGTTCCGCGGTTCGAGGGCGACGGCGGCGGCCCGTTCCACGCGATCAACCCCAGCAGCGAGCAGCCATCCGAGGACGAACTCGACGAGATCGCCGAAGCGGTACGCGAGCGGTAGCGCTTCGATTCACGCGGCGACACAGAGTTTTTCAATCGGACCGTGGGAAACGAAGCGTATGTCGGCAACGACTGCGGCGCTGGTCGGCGCGGCCGGCGGCACAGGGACGACCCGAACGTGTCTCGAACTCGCTGGCGCACTCGCGGCGGCCGGTGAGGACGTGGCGGTCGTCGACGCCGCCTACGACATGCAGGGGCTCGCCCGCCACTTCTCGGGGCGGATCGACCCTGACATGACCGAACTCGTCACCGACGGGGGCGACCGACCGCTCGCCGAGGCGCTGGTCGAGTACGAACCGGACGCCGAGCGCGCCGCGCTCGATACGGACGAACTCCCCGAGCCGGGGCGGATCGCCTGCCTCCCGGCTCGGGCGCCGTTCGAGCGACTCGCACGGGCGAAGACAGCCGAGGCCGCTCAGGAACTGGAACGCCGGATCGACGAGGCGGCGAGCGAGTTCGACCGCGTGCTGGTCGACACGCCGCCGCTGGGTTCCAACCCGGCGGTCGCGGCCGTCACGGCCGCCGAACGGGTCGCCGTCGTCACTCCGGCCTCGGAACGTGGGGTCGACGCGGCGCAGATGCTCCGCGGTCGCCTGCAGGACGTCGAGACGAGCGCTGACGCGGTGGTCGCGGTCGACCGCACGGGCGCGGCGGCGTTCCCCGAGAACGACGCCGACGCGGTGCTCCCCCAGTTCGACGCGGGGACGCCCGCCGGCCTCGAGACCGAGGCGGGAGTCGACGCGCTCGCCGTCGCTGCCGACGCCGTTCTCGACCGTGAGCTCGATCTGCCGCTCGCGGAGGGCGGACTGGTGGAGGCGGTGGACTCGCTGCGCGACTAGAACAGTTCGTCGACGTCGCCGACCGCGTCGGCCAGCGGGTCGTCGTCCGTGGGGCTCCCGACGTCCGCGACCGCGGCCGACAGCTCCGGGTCGGGGTCGTGGCTCTCGATGTAGCTCCCCAGCGCGAACTCCGCCTCGCTCGCGCCGGTCAGTTCGAGCGCCTCGGCACGGGAGAGTTCGCCGGCCTGCCAGTTACGGACGATCTCGCGGGCCATCGGCGACAGCGGCGTCACGCCCGAGACGCCACAGCGGTGCAGCGCCTTCGCGGCCGTCACGGGTGCGACCCCGGCCTCGCGTGCGCTCTTGCCGACGCTCGTCCCGGCCGCGTGGGTCTCGACGACCGTCGCCGCCGCCTCCGGCGTACAGGGAAGCGCCCCAGCGTGGGGACGGAGGCGCTCGACCAGCACCTCGCCCGTCTCGTCGACGGCGGCGACGCCGCGGGCCTCCTGCTCGGCGGTCACCTCGATGCCGGCGGCGATCTCCTCGAGCGTCATACGCGACCGTTCTTCGGGATATAGTTTAAACGTTTCTGCTATTGAACTATCATCTGTCTGAGCCGGCCAGAGAACGTACCGATAATCGGTACGTTCGACGGACGGGATCGGCTCCGAAACCCCCGGAACCACCCGGGTTTATGTATCCGATCGGGACCGATCTTCGAGTATGAGCACGACGCGCTCTACGGGATGTCCGGAATGCGACGGGAGACTGACCGCCGACGGCGACGAGACGGTCTGTGCGAGCTGCGGGCTGATCGTCTCGACGGACCGGCTCGACCGCGGCCCCGAATGGCGGAGCTTCGAGGACGACGACCGCAACCCTGCGCGGTGTGGCGCCCCGCTCACTCGCTCCCGCCACGACCGGGGGCTCTCGACGGAGATCGGGCGCGACGGCCGCGGGAAGAACCGCAAGTGGTCCCGCCTGCGCCGTCAGCACCGCCGGACGCAGATCCGCTCGAAGCGCGAGCGCAATCAGGTGTACGGGTTCACCGAGATCCGACGGCTGATGGGGGCGCTCGAACTCCCCGACCGCATCCGCGACCAGTCCTGTTCGCTGTTCGAGTCCGCACAGAACGAGGACCTGCTGCGCGGGCGCTCGATCGAGGGGTTCGCCAGCGCGGCGGTGTACGCCGCTTGCCGGGTCGCGGGCGTCTCTCGCACGACTGCGGAGGTGCTCGACGCGGCGAAAGCCACCGCCGACGAACACCGTGCGGCCTACGATGCGATGAACCGCGAACTCGGACTGCCCGTCTCGGCGGCCGAGCCCGCGGAGTTCGTCGCGCGCTTCGCCAGCGAACTCGACCTCGGGCAGGCGGTCCGCCGGCGCGCCCGCGACCTCGCGGAGGAAGCGGTCGAGTCGGGTCACGCCAACGGGCGCAACCCCGGCGGCGTCGCGGCGGGCGCGCTCTACCTCGCTGCCCGACGCGAGAACGAGACGGTCACGCAGGCCGAGGCCGCCGCCGTGGCCGACGTGACGTCTGTCACCGTTCGGACGACGTATCAGGCGCTACAGGACTGACCCCGCGGCTTTCTCGAATCAACTGTTCCGTTCGACCTGCGCCGCCAGCGACGAGACCGCGGCCGCGGGTTCGCTCGCCGGCGCGGCGTCGACGACCGGCTCCTCGGCCTCGATCGAGCGGCCGAGCCGCGGGTCGGCCGGGATCGACGCCACGGGCGCGCCGAGCGCCGAGCGGACCGTCGGCGTCGGCGGGTCGTCGACCACCCTGTTCAGCGCCACGGCCGACAGCGGCGCGTCGAGTTCCCGGGCCAGCTCCCGGGTGCGGAGCGCGTCCGCGAGCGCGAACGGCTCCGGCGCGGCGACGACGACGGCGGCGTCAGCGACCGCCAGCGGCACGCCCACGTCCGCGCGCAGTCCGGCGGGGCAGTCGATCACGACGGTTCCGTGCTCGCGTTCGACCGGAGCCAGCGCGTCGCCTAGGTTCGACACGTCGGCCGCGCGGGCGCCCGCCAGCGAGCGGCCACAGGGGAGCACGGTCACGGGCCCCGCCTGGACGGCCTCCTGTGGGTCGGCGCGCCCGGCCAGGACGTCGTGCAGCGTCGGCCCGCGGTCGGCCGGGAGGTTCGCCATCCCGAGGTCGCCGTCGACGACGATCGCGTCCAGCGCGGCCGCGAGGTTGTACGCGACCGTCGACTTCCCGACGCCGCCTTTTCCGCTCGCGACCGCCAGGATCACGACAGCCTCCGGAGTGCGTCGGTCGGCGGGGCGGTCGCCACCGCGCGGTCGGCCAGCGCGTCCGCAAGCCGCGCCACCGTCCGAAGCTCCCGCGCGTCGGCGTCGAGGCCGACCGCGAGCGATTCCACGCCCCCGAGGCCGCCGTTCGCGTCCAGCAGCGTGGTCGCCTCGACGATCCCGGCGGCGTTCAGCGCCTCGGCGGTCCGGATCCGCGTCCGGTACCGGTCGAGGAGCGACTCGGCGTCGTCGGGGAGCGAGGCCGAGCGTTGGGGTTTCTGGCGTTCGTCGGGCGCGTTCGGAACGTCGTCGGACGTCGGGCATCGAGGGTCCGACTCAGTCGGCTCCCTCCGCCCGCCGTCGTTCTCGCCGCCCAGCACCGCCCGCGGCGGCCGGTGATCGCCGAGATCACGGACGGCGGCTTCGGGCGTACTGTCGCTCGTACTCCCGTCGGCGGGGTCGACCTCCTCGACAGTTACGGGGGGCTCGGCGGTCGCTGCCGGACAGGCGTACCCCAGCGCGACGGTGTCGCCGGCGGGGACGACCGTCGTCACGCCCCCGCGATCCCAGCCGGCTTCGGGCGTGCCGTGCCGACGTGGCGGGAGCACGGGCCCGTCGAGCCGGTTCCGCAGACTGACTCGGCGGTCGGTCGCGCGCTCGTTCCGGAGGCGTGCGCGGACCAGCGTCACCCCTGCAACGGACTCCTGTGTCCAGTCGATATCCATCTGTGGGAGTGCTGCGTACTCCGCCAAAAGGTCGCGGTCAGAGTCGGATCACGGCTGCGTCGAGCGCGTCCGCGGCCGCCGCCGCGCTGTCGAACCGCCCCGTCGCGTCGACGACGGGCGCACGGAGATCGGCGATCCGGACCGCCGCGAGCGCCGCTGTCACCTCGTCATCTTCGACATCCAGTGGGTCAGTCGAGAGCGTTGTATCGCCCGGGACGGCGTCGACGGCGGCCGCGAACGCGTCGTCGACCGCCTCCACCAGCGCGCGTCGGGCTTCCTGCCGACGGTTGGCGACGCGGTCCTGCAGTTCGAGCCGTCGTTCGCGGGTCTTACGAGCCTCGCGTGCGCGGCGCTGTGCGGCCTCGTGGGCCTGTTCGGCGGCGACGCGCTCGGTCTCGGCCTCCGAGAGCTGCCGGGTGGCGTCCCCGAGCGCCGCCTCGGCGTCGGTCGTGTCGGCGTCCATCTCCTGGCGGCTCTGGAGCCGGCCGCGCGCGCTCGCGACCGCCTCTCGGAGACGTTCGACCTCGGTCCCGGCCTCGGCGAGGCGCCGACGCGTCGAGGTGGTGTCGACTTCCTCGACCGTGAGCTTCTGCAGCTCTCGCTCCGCGGCAGCCAGCGCGCGTTCGACGGGCGGTCGGTGGCCTCGGGAGCGTGCGGCGGCGACGATCCGGGAGAGCGCTTCGGTGTCGTCGTCCGGGGTGCCGAGCTGCTCCCACCACCGCGACGGGGTTGGACAGTCGACCGCCAGCACCGTGCTCTCGTTCCGTATCGCCGTCCGGACCGTCTCCGGCGAGTACGACATCTCCCGGAGGTCGACCGCGCGGCCGTCGGCGACTGTTCGCTCCCCGCCCTCCGCGACGACCCGCATCAGAGCTCCCGATCCTGCATCGCTCCGGGATCGGGGTGGTCGGTGCCGGCCGCGAACTTCGGATACGGCGTGCTCCGGTGGTCCCGGGACTCGTACGCCGTCGCGGCCTCGCGCACCGGCGCGGGAACCGACGCGAACTCGTTCAGCGGCTCGGTGCGTTCGATCTGGACGTCGTCGCCGTGTTTCTCCCGCAGGCGGAGGGCGAGAAACGCCCCGAACTCCGTTTCCGCGAGCAGCGCCGCCCGGCCGAACTGCCGGACCGTGGTCCCCTCGTGGCTTCGACAGACGTTCCGCAGACTCGTCCGTGCCCCTCTCGAGTACGTCGCGACCAGCAGCATTGGATGCTGCTACACGCTGAGGAAATTAAGACTTGCGTGTCCGGATACTTCTCTCGCCGTTCGCGTCGACCTCGACGACTGCGTCCATCAGGCTCGTGACGATCGCGACGGTCTGGTCGTCGTGGGCCTCGGGATCCATGTGGAAGTGGGCGAACGCGTCGGTCTTGGCCATCCGGCCGGTGACGATGTGGAGGAACTCGTAGGCGGTCTCGAGTTCGACGTACTGCAGCAGCGCGGTCAGCGAGTCGAAACAGACGACGGTTCGGTTGTCGTTCCCCTCCCAGTCGGTGAGGAACTCGGTCATACGGATGCCCAGCCCGGTCAGATCGTTCGGACTGTTCACCGTCTCGACGGGTGCGTTCGTCTCCGGAAGCGACGGGCCCCCGGGACCGCCGTTCCCCCCGGTCTCGGCGGCGACCGAGCGCGTGGAGTCCTCGACGCTCACCATCCCCATCTCCGCCGGCCGCTCGTCGGTGTGTTCGCGCCAGCGCCGGAGCTGTTTGTCGGGGGATTTGGTGTAGGACACCCAGAGCACGTTCGTCTCGGCAGCGGCGTCCGGGTTGAGGAGCTCCGCGCAGTGTTCCTCGTCGGTGAACGACGAGGTGAGGAGCAGGGTGCTGTTCGCGCCCGTCAAGCGTTCGGATAGCGTCTCGTCGGTCTGCGTTGCAGTCACGGGCGTGCCTCTCTGCTGTATCGTGACACGGTGGTAACAAAGCCTTTTCGACTTTTCAGTCGTGAGAACAGTCAGAGCGGTTCGACGTCGAACGACGCCGACTCGGCGTCGGCGAGCGCCTCGACGCGCTCGCTGGCGGTTTCGGCGTCCGGCGCGACCACGACGACACCGTCGGCCGGCGCCTCGCCGTGGGCTCGGTAGGGCCGGCGCGTCTCGGCCTCGAACTCGGTGGCGTAGCTCTGGAGCACCGACTGCACGCGGCGCTGGGTGGTCGCCAGGTCGGCCTCGCCGTCCTCGAACGCCCGCAACGCTTCCTCGATGTTGCGCAGCGCGGAGATGTGGTCCACGTCGGTGGTGTGTGACGGTGCCGGGACCATAAGCGTCCCGAGCGGTGGTCAGTGTTACACAGTCACGGCAGCACGCTCCGAGCGCCGAACCGAAGTTCGGCGCCGGTCACGAGCCGTGACTGGTGCTACGTCGTCCGGAGGTGGCCCTGGACGGGCTCGTACAGCTCGCCCTTCTTGCGCAGGCTCTCGATCTCCTTCTCGGCTTTGTCCTCGTCCATCCCGACCTCGCCGGCACGGTCGAGCACCTCTTCGACCGGCGCGCCCTCGTCGTACTCCTCCTCGATGTCGCTGATCAGCGCCTTCACGCTCTTGATCCGGTCGCGCTGGGACTTGCTGGTGCCCGTCTCGACCACGTCGGCGTCGAACTCCCCGGTCTCGGGGTCGACGCCGATGTCCTCCAGACTGTCCCGGACGATCCCGATCACCTTGTCCGCGTCCTGCTCCTCGACGGTGTCCGAGAGCCGGACCCGCGCGGAGGCCTCCGCGAGCCGAACCAGCGCTTCCAGCTTCCGGGCGGTGACGGGGACGGGGGCGTCCTCGTCGGCGCCTTTCGCCCGTAGATCGACGTAGAACTCCTCGATCGCGTCTTTGGCCTCGTCGGACATCGTCGGGTAGACGTTGCGCTTCGCGTAGGCGATGTACTTCCGCAGCAGGTCGGCCTCGATGTCCGGCGCCACCTCCTCGGTGACGTTCTCGACCTCCTCCTCGGTGAACTCCGAGTTGGGGTTCTGCTGGCGCTGGGTGTGGAGCTCCCCGGCGTAGTTGGTTTTCAGGATATGCTCGGCCAGCCGGCTGTCGTGCTCGGGGTCGGGCTGGTCGGTGACGGTGAAGATCAGGTCGAACCGCGAGATCAGCGCGGGCTCGAGGTCGATCTGCTCGCCGATGGGCTCGTACTGGTCGAACCGGCCGTACTTCGGGTTCGCGGCGCCGAGCAGCGAACACCGGCTCTTGAGGGTCGCGTTGATGCCGGCCTTCGAGACCGAGATCTTCTGCTGCTCCAGCCCCTCGTGCATCGCGGAGCGGTCCCCCGAATCCATCTTGTCCAGTTCGTCGATGGCGGCGATCCCCTTGTCCGCGAGCACGAGCGCGCCCGCTTCGAGGGTCCACTGCTGGCCGTCGCCGAAGTCGTCGCGTACAGCCGCCGCAGTGTTGTGCGTGACGAGACCGTTCCCGAGGAAGTTGTGCGTCTCGGGCACCGTCAGGTCGAACACTTCCTTCTCGCCGGTGTCCTCCGTAGCGACGACTTCGTCCCAGACGAGGTCGGCCTCGACGGCCTCCTCGACGATCGGTTCGATGTCGCCGAGGTCACGGTCGCCGAGCATCTCCCTCGCGCGGGCCCGGCTCGGGTTGTCCCCGCGGTTGAGATTCTGGTAGAACGGTCCGCCAGCACCGTCGGCACGGAGGAGGGCGTCCCCGACTGGGAGTCGTTCTCCCCGGCGGGGAACGTCCTTGACGATCTCCGAGAGCGCGTCGGATTTGGTGGTCGAACGGAAGCCGATCTCCTCGGCGAACGTGTCCAGTTCCGTGCCGTAGATCGCGAGGTGGGTCTGTACGGAGGTGGACTCGATCTCGTGGCCGTCGGCACGCTCGTACGTCCCGCGTCGGTCGCGATCGCGCGTCCGCGAGCGGATGCCGTACGTTTCGAGCATCAGTTGGACCTGCTCGGCGAGCCGTGAGCAGACGGTCGAGAACTGCACGCTCGATCCGCCGTCGTCGCGGCCACAGACCGATCCGTCGGCGTCGAACAGTCCGCGCAGGAACGCGTCGGCGTGTTCGGCAGTCGTGAGTCGCGGATCGAGTGCGATGTCGTCTTTGGGTGACTCGACACCGACGTTGCTGAAGAAGCGGGCGACGGTCGCGCTGTGGAGGCGGATACAGGGAACGCGGTCGTCCTGGTACTCGATCTCCGGGCGCTTGTCGAACTTCTCGGCCATGATCTCCGCGGCTTCCCGAAGCAGTTCCTCGTCGCTGTTCGAGATGCGGACCTGACCGCGGTTTCCGCCGCGCCGCGAGACGGTTACGTCGCCATCACCGAACACTAACCCGACGAGGTACATGAGGTCCGCGTCGAAACTGTCGGGTACTCGGACACCTCCGCCGTGCCGGAGCATCGCCCGCTCGATATCGATCTCCTCGCGGTCCGCGCCGATCGCGTCGAGCACGGTGTCGAGGCGATCCTGGGGCAGGTGGCGGTTCCGTAGCGAGTCGTAGACGAAGTCTTCCGGGAGATCGAGAGCCGCGGCCGCGTCTCGGAGAGTTCCGAACTCCTCCCGGAGGCTGTCGACGAGCATCGTTGCCGACTCCTCGCTGGGTTTCAGTTTCTCTTCGGTGAACTCGACGAACGCCATCGGATCGGGCGACGTTCGCTCGACGTTCGTGTACGACGGGACGGCCACGTGATCGCCGGCGTCGATCTCCGAGATCTCCTTCCACTCGAGCCCGTCCGCGCCACAGACGAGAAGCGGCGTGTTCGTCGAGGCCTCGATCTCCTTCCCGTGGGCCGTCTCGACCCGTCGGCAGGGCTTCTCGGGCATCCGCCAGACGTGTGAACTCTCGCTGGTCTCGACCACTCCGGATTCGCGGTCGTAGGTGTACAGCTCGCGGTCCGTCGGCGCCGCCGTCTCCTTGTCGACCGGCTCGGGGTGCTGGTCGGTCGCGAGGTCGCGGATCGGCGTGAACCCGTCAGTGGTGTGGATCAGCGTGTCGCCGGTGACACAGAGCCCCGCTGCGGACGATCCTTTCCCGGAGGTGTAGACGGAACGGGGGGCGACCTGTTCGACGTAGGAGATCATCTGGGAGTTGTGCGAAACCACACCGTTCGAGATGTAGTTATGAGTCCCCTCGATCTCTAGGTCGTAGACCCATTCGTCGTCAGGTTCGACACTCTCGATGGACTCGATTCGGTCCCAGCCGAGATCGCCGTCGGTGAGTGCCTGCAGACTCTTGACGCGTTCGCGGACCGTCGATCCGCCGTCGGCAGCGACGGGCTCTTCTACCGGTGCCTCGGGAAGCGTGGCGTCGAAAGCGTCGACGACCGCTCGGAGGCTCTCTCGGCTCGGGTTCCGGTCCCCTCGCTCGTAGTGCTGGTACGTCGAACGCGGAAGTCCACACTCCGACTGGGTAAGTCCGAGTGATTCACGTAGGGAGCGGAGTTCGCCACCGACCGGTATCACGTCCGTGTTCGTGTTACCAGGCGTTCCAGCGTGATCGCCTACGGCTACCGATTTCCGTTCCGTGACGAACCCGACTCGGTCGACGTACTCGCCGAAGTCGTCACCGCTTATTCGCAGGCGGTAGCTGCCGTTCGCGCGTGGTTGCAGTTGTGAACCGATGCCCAACGAGAGAAGCACCGATCGGACGTCTTCGAGGAGTGCCTCACTCATGGACGCGATCGATATCTCGCGTTCGTTCGCAGCGACGTGGCCTTCACCTTCGACGAACGCGCGGAGGAACGCTCGCTTGGTCCGATCGCTCGCCGTGCTAATAGCGTTCGGCACTCGCTGGGAGTCGGAGCCTTCGAGAAGAGCCGGGGAGAGCGAGCCGAGGAAACTCACGAACTCACCGGACGAGCAGATGATCTCGCGGGCATCCTTCCCCTCGTGAGGCTCGCGCTCGGAGTAGTTGAGGCCGAGCGCACTGAGCGCGTCAGCAACGTCGTCCAGCACTTCGCGATCGTTGTTCGTGACCGAGACGAACCCGGTAGCGTTCGGCCGCTGCTCGACGTACCCTTCCGCGACGATGTAGCCGACGAGTCGAGCCAGCGACGGCGTCCACTGTTCAGGTAAGTCGAGCCGAACGGCGTTGTACGATTTCGAACGGCGATACTCGACGTCCAGTTCGTCGTTGCTGACTGTGGGAACTGTTCGAGGGGCCGCAACGAACTGCCCCGTTTCCAGTTCGGCTGCTCGCACCGCGTTCGGGCCGCTACCGGCCGGAACGAACAGCGGGTGTGACGGCGTAACCTCGACCTCTCGCCCGCTCGCGGTTCGAATCCGGTAGAGCTTCTCGGGTGCCTCACGCTTCCAGACTTTCGTCGCGCGCTGCGGTTCGATCCGTCCGTCCGCCTGCATCGATGGCACCTTGAAGTCGACCTCGTCCCAGACGCCGTCGTCGACGGGTTTCGGATCGTCGAGGTTCTCTTCGACGATATCGCGTATCGGCCGCTCACGACCGTCTGAGAGCGTCACTCGTGTATCCCCGTCGAGACACTTCCCGGTACCCGGGTCCCCTATAAGGAGCAGGTGCAAGTCACCACGAATCCGCGACCCGTCCGGCAGATGCTTCGTCACGCCCGAGAACAGCTGCAGCACCATCGCGAGCTTCTCCTCGTCGTAGCCGTAGATCGCCGGCGCGATGGAGCCGACCATCTTCTCGTAGATGTCGGGGTCGTTGGAGAGTTCGACGATCTCGGCGATGTCCTCGTCGGTGATGTCCATGTCCTCGAACTCCTCGTCCTCGATCTCGATCGTCACCCCGTCCATGTAGAGATCGAACAGGGCGGTCTTCTCCTGGCCCTGCGTGACCTGATCGATGTGGAGCACGCCCGTCACCGTCACGTGATCCCCCGCAGTCACGTCGCCGGTGATGTCGTCCTCGACGTCGACGTCGATGTTCTGGGGCGTTTCGCCGCCGCGCAGTCCTTCGGGGCTCTCCTGGACCCGGAGCTTCTGGGAGTCGACGAACTCCGACTGGTCGTGGTTGACGGAGAACGGTCCCTGGCGTTCACAGCCCTGGCACTCGTGGGGCTCCTGGAACCCGCCGTCGCTCTGGGGGATGTAGCTCATCGTCCCGCAGCGCTGGCACTCGAAGGCGGCCTCCGTGACCTTGGGGCGTACGTCGGTCGCCTTGCGGACGATCCCCTGGATGGCGATCATCGAGCCGATGTGGTCGTCCTGCACCCGGAGGTCCCGGATATCGACGGTCTGCTCCGAGGGGAGCCCGCGCAGGCGGACGTGTGCCTGCCCGAGGCTCACGTCGGCGGGCAGGTCGTACAGCCGGAGCGCCTCCTCGGCGTACTCCTGCATCTGCTCGGGCTTGGCGAGGTAGTCCTCCGCCAGATCCCGGTCGAACGTGAACAGGTCGTTGTAGTCGACGTAGAGCGAGCGGCGCTCGTTGGGGTACTCCTGTGCGAGCTTCCCCACCTCCTCCCGGTAGTAGTTCCGGTAGAACTGGATGAACCGCTCGGTGAGTTCCTGGTTCCCCGTCTGAGCCATCTTACGATGCTTATTGGCCTCATGGGTTAAGACGTATCGCCTCCCCAACCGCGGCCGGACCGTGGACCGATGTTTCAACGTTGGGGTTCCGGAGAAACGTTTATCTCTCCAGGATGCATGTGTGGGAGTGTCATGGCCATCAGTGCCGAAGACCTGCGGCGCAAGACCGGCTTCGAGCGCGTGATCTCGTGGTTCGAGACCGAAGACGAGGAGGTCGAAGCCGCGACGGCGTACAAGGCGCTCGAGGACGAGTACCTCTACTGATCCCGTCGCCGTCGGGCCACCGACGAGCGGTACGGGTAGCCCGCCGTTTCCCGTTTCTCACCACGTCGAGGCGTCCGACCCACGCTCCTCCATCATCTCGGCAGCGCGGCCCGCCCACCCCGTGAAGTGGAAGCCGGCAGCGACGATCAGCGCCATCCAGACGTACGTGGCGGCGATGCCGACGTAGGCGCCCGTCGCCCCCCAGCCGAGCACGACGCCCAGCAGGTAAGTGAGCCCCAGTTGGAGGCCGAACACGCCGCTGGTGCGGGCGACCAGCGGGATGCGCGTCTCGCTGGCGCCCTGGAGCCCGCCCGAGAGCACCGAGAACACCACCAGCGCGGCGCCACAGACCCCGTACACCTGCGCGAACGCGACGGCGTAGCCGACGGTTGCGGGGTTGCTCGTGAACAGCGAGACGAACGCGTCGGCGACGAACACGAGACCGACGCCGACGCCACCGACAGTGAGCAGGCCGAGCCCGGCGACCGCCCAGCCCTCGAAGCGCGCGCCGTCGGCGTCGCCCTCCCCCAGTCGCTGGCCGACGACGACGCTGGCGGCGACGTTGTACCCCCGCGAGAGCGGGCCGGTCACCTGCTGGTACATCCGGCGGCCGATCTGGAAGCCGGCGTTGACCGGCTGGCCGAAGCCGAGCAGGATCGCGTTGAACGGGAACTCCGCGGCCGTCGAGGCGAACCCCTCGGCGACCTTCGGCGTACTGACGACCACGAGCTGTTTGGCGATGATCCAGTCTTTCGGCAACGAGAACGAGGCGTCCGACCAGTCGGTCCAGATGGCGAGACAGAGCATCGCCGCGGTGAACACGTTCGCGCCCGCCGTCGCCAGCCCGACGCCGACGATCTTGAGCCGCGGGATCCCCAGCGGCGCGAACCCCAGCCCCAGCGCGAGGCTGCCGAGGATGTTCATCGCGTTGGCGACGACGTTGACGTACATTGGCGTCCGGGTGTCACCGGTGCCCTGGAGTGCGCGGGCGGCGATGAGCGCGACGTGGCGAGCGGGCGCGGTGGCGAAGATGATCGCGAGGTACGTCGACCCCAGTCGCACCACGCGGCCGAGGTTCTCGACGTTCTGTCCGGCGCCGAACACGCGGATCGCGGACTCGCTCAGGAAGAACCCAAAGAGCACGAACGGGATCCCTAGCAGCGCGCCGAGCAGGATCCCCTGCGTGATCGCCTCGTCGCGGTTGGCGTCGGCGGCCGCGCCGCTGTCCTGCGAGGAGAGCGCGATGGTGCCGCCGCCGAGGCCGAGCCCGATCCGGAGCGGCAGCCGCGCGTAGAGGTCTGCCAACCCGATCGCCACCACGCTCGCGGGGTTGAACGTCGCGGTGATGACGATGTCGACGGTCCGCATCAGCGTCCGGAACGTCTGCTCGGCCATCACCGGCCAGGCGAGCGAGATGACCCGCTTCCAGACCGCGCGGACGCGGGGCCAGTCCATGATCGAAGCTCTCGCGGGCACGGTTTGACAGTGACGGAAGCGGTCACTCGGTGGGCGGCGTCGGGGCTGGCGAAACCGGTGGCGTCGTCCTTGCCCAGCGACGCCGCCAGTCGGTGGCGTTTTGGCCCGTGCCTCCTGAATCCGGGTCGTGTCCGAAGAGGATTGGCGCGAACGGCTCGCGGCGGCGGGGGAGCTCACCCCCGAGGTAGCCGGCGCCATCCTCGACGCCCACGGCGATCGCGGCTCCAGAGCCATCGAGGCGGTGTCGGAGGGGCGAGTGAAGGAGTACCGCGACTTCACCGTCGTCGTCGGCCACGAGGACGAGTACGTGGTCGAGGACGGGGGCTGTACCTGCGCGGACTCGGCGTACAACATCGACAGCGAGGCGGGCGAGCGCTGCTGGCACGTGCTCGCGGTCGACATCGCCGAACGCGTCGGCGCGGTCGACCACCACGACATGTGGTACTCGGAGGTCCGGGAGTTCATCTGACCTCACCGAACCGGGAACGTGTAAACAGCCTCGGGCCACCGCGCCCGAGGCTTTTGTAGTTCCCTCAGCCGTGCGCTAGCACTCCCTGTTCCGCGAGGGAACGGGATGAGGTTGGGCGGCTTACACGCCCCGACCCGGACAGACGCACCAACCGAACCTGCGGTTGGGTTTTGTGAGTCCGGTAATTCGATTCGTTACCGTCGAGTTTCGCCGTCTCGCGCCACGCGATGTTCACCGACGCGTTCCGGTCGGCGTGGTCTTGCGCCACGTCACACTCGTCGTTCGTACACCGGAACCGCCGTCCCTGCCGATACCCACGCTCGCCACAGCACGAACACGTCTTCGAGTTGTAGTAAGCGTCCACCGTATCCGTCGGAATCTCCCGCCACGTCGCCTTGTACGATACGAATTTCTCGAACTTGTGGAACGGGAGTTTGTGCAATCGGCGGTTCATATACGACCCGTACTTGATTTCGTCGCGGATACCGGTCATATCCTCGAATACGATAACCGGGTTCGAGAACTGGTCTGCGAACTCCACGACAGCACGGGAGAGTCGATGGAGTACCCACTCGGTGAACCGTTCCTCCTTGTCACCGAGCTTCCGGTGGATGCTCGTCTTGCCGTGTTCCTGACAGCGAGTGGTAATGGTGTGGTAGCGTTGGCGTTCCTGTATCACTCGTCCGTAGTCGAGGACGAGCGTACCCTTCGTCCGCATCGTCTCACGGTCAAGGGCAGTGAGAGCGACGTTACGCTCGTTGATGTCCACGCCGACCACAGTATCGGCGGTATCAGGTTCGGGCACGTCGAACTCGCGTGTGACCGTGACGTGTAGGTAGTACACGCCATCGCGGTACAGGAGTTCGGCCTGCCCCACATCCACCTCATCCGACGTGATAGCGTCTCGAAGCACGCCCATTGCGTCCGGTTCGCCGCGCAGGTGGCCCTTCACCTTCTTGTATGGTTTCGGGCTGATGCGGAACTGGACGCGGCTCGTGTCGTCGTCCACGGTGAGGCGGTAGCCTTCCGTGTGCGCCATCACGAGCGGGTACGCACCAGATTTGTCCGTACTCGGCGGCGTCGGTTTGCCGCCATCAGGGTCGTCTTGATTCTCCCACCACTCTTTGAGCGATTGGTAGGAGTCCCACGTTTGGAGGGCTTTGCCGACGACCGCACACTTGTTGTTTCGCAAGAAGTCGTCGCGGTCAACCTCCCGCTGTATCTCGGTGCGATTGTCCCCTTGTTGTTTGAGTCGGATGCTGTCGTTGAAGATCTCGCGTGAGGCGAGGCGGGCATCGTGAAGCCACGACCGTTCACCAGACGCTACGTGAAGGCGCGTCTGAATCGTCTTCGTGGCTTCCTCACCCATACTTTGATAATTGTCTCGTACTGTCATAAATGTAGGGGTTAGGGGTGGAGGAGTACCGCAGTCATGCGTATTCTGTTAGTTCCTGCAAGTTTCACTTCGTCTAGTGCCCTAACTACCCTCACCCTGTACTCGACGTAGTGGAAGACGATATGCGAGAGTTGTTTGGTGAGACTGCTGACCACTTTGGGCATGAGATTCTGGCGTTGAGATTGCGGACGATCACGTACACCTGTTCGTGCAAACGGACCCAAAGCACAGTCCGGCAGACATCGCTCGTCAGTTCAAGTCGTACTCTGGCAAGCATTTACTGGAGCAGTATCCCGAGATTCGGGAGTCGTATTTCTGGGGTGGAGGATTCTGGAAGGTCGAATACGGTGTGGGAACGACGGGTGCGGTGTCGGAGGAAGTGGTTGAACGGTATATCGAGGAGACAGAACACTAAGCCGGATGTCGTGCTTCACCCCCGACCCCGGTGGGTCGGGGAACTCGCCCTCGAAACCGTTTAGACCGTCGGCTTACTACCCTCCTATATGCCGGACTGTCCGTTAGCCGACGACTGCCCCAGCTTCTCCGAACGGATCGAGGGGATGGGCTGTCAGCACTACGGCGACAGAGGGGGTGCCGAGTGGTGCAACCATTACGACATGCCCATCGACGATCTGAAGGAGCAGCCCGTGAAGCCGGGCGAGGAGGTCGTCGTCGACGTGACGGACATCCACGAGAGCGGCGCCGGCGTCGGCCGGACCGACGACGGGTTCATCGTCCTCATCGACGGGCTGCTGCCGGAGTGTCGCGCACGGGTCCGCATCGACCGCGTGAAGTCCAGCCACGCGAAGGCGAAGAAAGTCGTCGAGAAGATGCCCCTGGAGGAGGAGGACGCGGACGACGGGCCGATGGCGGGTGAGGAGGGCGTCGAACCCAACGACGACGACGGCCAACCCGACCGCGGCGACCGCGAGCGGCTGGGCTCCCGGGACAACTTCTGGGGCGGCGACGGCGCCTGAGTCGGTCGACGGAGAGTTCGCCCCGAACTGTAGGTTTTTCTGCGGTCGGCGCCCATCACGTCCCATGAGCGACGACGCCGACGAGAACGACCCCGGCGACGGTCATGACGCGGGGTCGGACGACCCCGTTACCGCTGCCGACCTGCTCACGCGGGCGGGGTTCGAGGCCGACGGCAACGTGCTCACGCGCCGGCAGGCCGAGGTGCTCGCGCTCCGGGAGCACGGCCTGCGTCAGGCCGACATCGCCGACCGGCTGGGCACCTCGCGGGCCAACGTCTCCAGCGTCGAGGCCAGCGCCCGACAGAACGTCGAGAAAGCCCGTGAGACGGTCTCGTTCGCCGACGCGCTCTCCGCGCCGGTCCGAGTCCGGGTCGAGGACGGCACCGACCTCTACGACGTGCCCGACCTGGTGTACGACGCCTGCGACGAGGCGGGCGTGAAGGTGGGCTACGCCGCGCCCGAGCTGATGAAAGTTGTCAGCGACGCCGCCGGCGACGCCGTCCACGGGCGGGAGGTGCGCGCGGAACTGCTCGTCGGCGTCACGGGCGACGGGCAGGTCCGAGTCCGCCGGGCCCACGAGGAGTAGCTTCATCCGCGCCGGCGGCCTGCCCGGAGCCATGGTTCTGTCACTGGCTGCGTACGTGTACGCCTCGATCACGACCGAGGAGCACCAGTTCGATCAGACGATGGCGTTCGTCCTCTTCCTCGCGGACGTGCTGATCGCCGGGGCGTTCGTCCCGGATTTCTCGGCGTTCTGACCGCTAGAACGCCCCGCGCTCCTCGAGCAGCGAGACGAGCTCCCGCACCCGCCCCGCCTCGCCTTTCGGCACTACCAGCACGCGGTCGTCGTACGCCACCACTGCGAGCCCCGAGACGCCGACCAGCGAGACGTGTTTGTCGTCGCTGACGACGACGTTGTCGGCGGCGTCGACGGTGGCGTGTTCGCCGATGGCGACGTTGCCGTCGCCGTCCGGGTCGAGCACGCGGTCGAGCGCGTCCCACGTTCCGAGATCGTCCCACGTGAACGCGGCGTCGACCACCGCGACGTTCTCCGCGCGTTCGAGCACCGCGTAGTCCACGGAGACTGGCTCGACGGCCGCGAATCCCGAGTCGGGATCGCCCGCCTCCAGCGCGTCCACCAGCGGCGACAGCGGCGAGTCCGCGGCGGCCTCGAGGAACCGCTCGGGCGTCCACGCGAACATGCCGCTGTTCCAGCGGTAGCCAGCCTCGACGTACTCGCGGGCGGTCTCGGCGTCGGGTTTCTCGTGGAACTGCGCGACCTCGTGGAAGTCCACACCGTCGACTGCGCGTGCGGCGCCGGGTTCGACGTAGCCGTAGCCGGTTTCGGGCCGCTCGGGCGTCACGCCGAAGGTGACGAGTCGGTCCCTCTCTGCGGCGACGCGCGCGCCGTTGGTCATCGTCTCCCGGAACGCCTCGTCGTCGCCGACGTAGTGGTCGCTGGGGAGCGCGACCACGACGAGCGGTTCGTCGGAGTCGCCGTACTCCTCTCCGATCCGGTGGGTCGCGTACGTCAGCGCCGGCCCCGTATCCTTCCCGTCCGGTTCGACCAGCACGTCGGCGTCGGGCGCGTGCTCGTCGATCTCGTCGGCGAACTCGGGGCGGGTGGCGACGACGGTCTCGTCGGCGAAGCCGGCGCGGTCGACGGTCCGGGCGAGCAGGGAGCGGTCGCCGCCGATCGGGAGGAACTGCTTCGGGCGATGTTCGCGGCTGGCGGGGTAGAGTCGGGAGCCGATCCCGCCCGCCAGCACGAGTGCGACGACGTGCATGGGCGGTCGTGGGCGGCTGGGGTGTTCAAAACGGTGGGTTAGCTCTCGTCGTCCTCGACGACGTCTTCGGCGGTTCGGACTTCCGCTTCGACCGCTTCCTCGACGTATTCGACCTCCTTCTCGACCCCCTCCGGTACGTGATCCTCCAGCTCCCCGCGCTCGAAGTAGAGCAGTTCGACGCCGACGACGAACGCGCCGACGACGAGCACCATCCAGAACGTCTCGGGTTTGCGGGTGTAGAGGTTCCGGAGCATCAGCGGTGCGAACCCGAGCGCACCGACCGCGCCAACGACCGGCGGGAGGGGGTTGATCTCGGCACGGTCACGCTCGCGGAGTGCGAGGAGGCTCGTTCCGCCGAACACGAGGATGAACGCCAGCGAGGCGAAGGAGGTGATGGCGTTGAGACTGCCCCAGGCGGTGAACGCGGCGGTGATCCCGCCGAGGACGAGCACGGTCTTCGCGGGCACCCCGTCAGCCTGACTGTCGGCGATCTGGTCGGGCAGCAGGTCGCCCGACACCAGTTTCTTCGCGAAGTGGCCGGCGGAGAACAGCGTGGCGTTGATCGCGCTGCCCGTCGAGAACAGCGCCGACCCGGAGATGATCAGAAACCCCAGCGAGCCGAAGCCGAAGTAGCTCAGCATCGCCGACGCCGCGTCCGCGAGCGCGACGTGGGGGCGCTGCTGGATCGCCTCGGGCGCGAGGTTGGTCGTCACCAGTGCGACCATGACGTAGATGGCCACCGCGACCGGGATGGAGATGTACACCGCCTTTCGGATGGTCTCCGTCGGGTTCTCGACGCGCTCCTGATCGTAGAACAGCAGCTGCCACCCCTGGAACGCGACGAAGGAGATGGCGGCGGCGACGATCGGGGTGACGCCGGTGAGCTGGCCGGTGCCGAACTGCACCGCCCGCTCCGACACGGGGCCGAGATACGCCAGCCCCCAGACCCCGAACGCGACCAGCACGCCGATTTTCGCGGCGACGAGGACGTTCTCGGCGGAGCCGGTGATCCGGGCGCCCGCGACGTTCAGCACGACGAACAGCGCGACCGCCAGCACGGAGACGACTGGCCGCAGCGGCACGCCGCCGACGTCGTCTGGGACGCCCTCGAACCCGATCGCGAACTCCGCGAACGCGAAGGCGTACATGGCGATCGAGCCGACGTAGCCGAACAGCAGCGACCAGCCGATCATTCCCGCGAGCGTCGAGTTGCCGACGAACTCCTGGACGAACGACACCGCGCCGCCGCGCTGGTCGCCGACTCGGTTGAGCGCGTTGAACGAGTAGCCTGCACACATTGCTACCACGCCCGCGACGGCGAAGCCGAACCACGTGGCGTACATCGAGATCTGGGCCACGACGCCGAGCACGGCGTAGATCCCCCCGCCGATCATCCCTCCGAGCGCGATAGAGACGGCCTCCGTCAGCCCGAACTCCTCGCTCATGTCGGAGAACCGCCGTCGCGACTTGGAAAGAATTGTGGCCGGACTGTTCACTCACGTTGACTGTCCTACCACGTTTCCACGACGCCCTCGCGGACGTCCTCGGCACAGCCGCGGCAGTCGGGATGATCCCCGTCGAAGCAGGCCGGCCGCCCCTCGGCGTCGATCCGGACCGCCCGCCGGTCCGCGTGGCGCCGGCAGACGATCTTCGCCCGCCCCTCGTCGTCGCTCGGCAGGTCGAACTCGGCCGGCGCCTTCCCCTCCCCGTACGCCTCGCGGGCCTCCTCGAACTGCTTGCCGGCGTTCCGGAGTTTGGTCCGGATGAACCGTTCGAGCCGCTCGTCCATGGGCGGTTCGTGGGGCCCGCGGGGGAAAGAGCCGTCGGCGTCGGTGCCGTGTCGACGACGCCACGGGCACGTCCCGGCCGCCCGCGAGCACGGGTGAAGACGCCGTTCGCCCCCGCTTTCACTTCCACCCCGGTGGCGGAATCTTAAATACTGTTAGGCACCAAGCCCGGTACGCCTCCCGACGAAACACAGGCGGAGGCAGGCAAACCCATGAGCGAGTTAGAGAGTCACGCAGCGGAGATAGCCGAACAGTTCTCGGACCACCTAGAGATCGATCAGGAGGACGTCGAGGAGCGCCTCGAGACCCTGGTGAACGAGTACCGCGTCCCCCTCGACGAGGCACGGCGCAGCGTCGTGAGCCAGTACCTCGACGAGGCCGACCTCGAACGGGACGAACTGGGCAGCGCCGACACCGAGCTCACCCTGCTGGGTGAGATCGACGAGGACGAACAGTGGGTCGACCTTCGCGTGAAGGTCGCCGACCTCTGGGAGCCCGGCCACGAGTCCATCGCGCAGGTGGGCCTGCTGGGCGACGAGAGCGGGACGATGAAGTTCGTCTCCTTCGACACCTCGGACCTCCCCGAACTCGAGGAGGGAGTGAGCTACGCCCTCTCGAACGTCGTCACCGACGAGTACGAAGGGAGCTACTCGGTGAAGCTCAACAAGACCACGACGATCACCGAACTCGACGAGGAGATCGAAGTCGGCGACGACGCCGTCACCGTCGAGGGCGCGCTGGTCGACGTGCAGTCCGGCTCCGGGCTGATCAAGCGCTGCCCCGAGGACGACTGCACGCGCGTGCTCCAGAACGGCCGGTGTTCGGAGCACGGGCAGGTCGACGGCGAGTTCGACCTCCGCATCAAGGCCGTCCTCGACGACGGACAGGAGGTCCACGAGGTCATCTTCGACAAGGAGACCACCGAGGAACTGACCGGGATCGACCTCGAAGAGGCGAAGCAGATGGCCACCGACGCCCTCGACACCACCGTGGTCGTCGAGGAGATGCAGGGCGACCTGCTGGGCCAGTACTTCGAGGTGTCCGGCCCCGTGTTCGGGCGCTACGTGCTCGTCGACGAGTTCGAGCGTCTGGACGGGTCGGTCGATCCCGAGAGCGCGCTGATCAAAGCGAGGTCGATCTGAATGTCCAACAACGCCCCCATGCGCGAAGTCGCCCGCCGCGTCTTCGCCACCGAGTTCAACGACGCCAGCCACACGTTCAAGGAGTCCGACGACGAGCGCGCCCCGGCCTACCAGCTGCTCCCGACGGGGGAGAAGGCTAACCGCGTGTTCTTCGTCGGCACCCTGACCGAGAAGGAGGACATCGGCGACGACAACGAGTACTGGCGCGGTCGCATCGTCGACCCGACGGGGACCTTCTTCGTCTACGCCGGCCAGTATCAGCCCGAGGCCGCCTCCACGCTGCGTGATCTCGAACCGCCCGCCTACGTCGCCGTCGTCGGCAAACCTCGTACGTACGAGACCGACGACGGCTCGGTGAACGTCTCGGTCCGGCCCGAGTCGATCACCGTCGTCGACGCCGCGACCCGGGACCGCTGGGTCGTCGAGACCGCCGAACGCACGGTCGAGCGCGTCGCCGCCTTCGACGACGAAGGGAACGAGTACGCCCGGATGGCCGCGGACCGCTACGACGTCGACCCCGACGCCTACCGCGAGGCCGCCGTCGAGGCGCTCCGCGGGATGGACGATGACGCCGAGACCGACGGCGAGGCCGACGAGCAGGCCGAACCGACGCCGTAGCCCGACCCCGGCCACCGGGGCCGCCCTAGTTCTTTCCACGACCGACAGCGCCGCAGAAACCGATAGCGGCTAAGTGACCCCGGACACACGGGCGGGTATGGACCGACGCACCCGTACCGACCCAACTGCCGGCGAGCGACGCTCCCGAGCCGGGGTG
Organism: Halolamina sp. CBA1230; assembly: GCF_002025255.2. Lineage (GTDB taxonomy): Archaea > Halobacteriota > Halobacteria > Halobacteriales > Haloferacaceae > Halolamina. The sequence continues at coordinate 1,585,080 of NZ_CP054587.1, read as the reverse complement.
ACACGATGCGCGTAGCCGTCGTCGGCGGCGGCGCCGTCGGCGTCACCGTCGCCCACGACCTCGCACAGGGCGGCGCCGACGTGCGCCTCTACGAGCGTGACGAGGAGCTGGGCGACGACTACACCCACCCCCGCGAGCGAGTGGAGGGCAGTTCCCACCGCGCTGCGGGGGTGCTCGCGCCCCGGCCCACCGACGCCGTCGGCGCCGAGATCGCCGAGCGGGCGATGGACCGCTTCGAGTGGCTGGCCGACCGCGACCACCGGTTCGACGTCGAACCGACGCCGCAGGTCACGCTCGTCGGCGCCGACGCCGAGTTGAAACAGTCCGCGCTCCGCGAGGCGGTCGACGCCGCCCGCGACCACGGCGTCGACGTGGCGTGTCACGACCCCGACTCGATCCGTGACCGCTTCCCCGAACTCGACCTCTCGGAGGTCGGGCTCGCGGCCGTGACCGAGCGCGCGGCGTACGCGACGCCCGGCCCGGGCGCGTACGTCTCGGCCATGGCCGACCGCGCCCGCGACGCCGGCGTCGACTGCTGGACGGGCGTCGAGGCGGGCGTCTCCCACCGCGGCGACGGCCCTCGAGTCGACCGCGAGCGGTTCGACGCCGTCGTCGTCGCCGGCGGCGGCTGGACCAAACGCGTACTCGCGCCGACGGGGATCCGGCTCCCACTGAAACCGTACCGCGTACAGGCGCTGGTTTCCGGCGCCGACTACGCGGGGCCGATGGTCCACGACGCCGACGCCGGCGTCTACTTCCGCCCGCACCCGGAGGGGCTGCTGGCGGGCGATGGGACGGTGCCCGAGGAGGTCGACCCCGACGACTGGGACCCCCGTGGCGACGACTGGTTCGTCGACGACACGCTCGCCGCCATCGAGAACCGGACCGGGTTCGACGAGGGCTCGACCGCGGCGTGGGCCGGGATCGCGACGGCGACGCCGGACGGCGAACCGCTGCTGGGCGAGGTGGAGCCAGGCCTCTACGTCGCGACCGGCTGGCACGGCCACGGGTTCCTCCGGGCGCCGGCGACGGGCGAGGTGCTGGCCGAGCAGGTCCTCGGGGAGCGCGACGCCGTCGCGGCGTACGACCCCGGCCGGTTCGATGGGGTGCCCGAGTTCGCCGTCGAAGAAGGGATGTCGTTGTAGCTACTCCTCGTCCGCGTCGGGGTCGTCCGGCTCGGCCTCCTCACTCCCGTCCGCGTCAGCGTCGCTCTCGGCCTCGTCGTCCTCGCCCTCGTCGAGCGGGACGTCCGTCGAGTCGGTCCGCTTGGGGATGCGGACTTCGAGCGTGCCGTTCTCCGCGAGCGTCGCGTCGGCGGCCTCGACGTCGACGCTCGCGTCCGGCGGGAGCTGTGCCCGGCCCGAGAGCGCCAGCCCGCGGCCGGGGAACCGCGTCTCGAACCCCTCGTGGAACTCCCGGAAGCGGTCGGCCCGCACCTGCACCTCGCCGTCGACGAACCGCACCTGCACGTCCGATGGTTCGACGCCCGGCGCGTCGAACACGACGAGGTAGGCGTCCTCGCTTTCGAGTAAGTCGTACGGCAGCGGTTTGCGTTCCTGCACGCGACTCACGCCACGGCCGGCGCGCTCGAGCAGCGAGCGGACCGCCGAGCCGCCGATCTCGCCGAGTCTGGTCATAGTTCGATCTCTTCGAGACAGTCGGTCCCACCACACAGCGGACAGGAGAGGTCCTCCACGGAGTGGTCGTCGGCGATGTCGTACGTGTAGTGGTTCTCGAACATGTCCAGCTCACAGTCGTCGCTCGTGCATTTGACCTCCTTCGTGGCGGGCATCGTGACCGATCGTTGGGGCGCCGCAGGCATAAACGGGGTGGGCAGCGGCCACCGGAAAGAGGGGTGGGCAGCGGCCGTCGCACGCCCGACCGTCCGCCCGCAAGGCCGAAACCGCTGCCCCCCGAAGTGGATCCATGGCCAAGCCGCGGCTGGTGTACGACGACGACTGCGGGTTCTGTACGTGGTGTGCGGCCGTCGGCGAACGGTTCGGCGACGTGGACGCCGTCGGCTTCGCGGAGCTCTCGCCCGACCAGACGGCCCGGCTCCCCGAGGACTGGCGCGACGCGACCCACCTGCTCACCGACGACGCCGTCTACTCCGGCGGGGCGGCGGTACAGGGCGTACTGGTCAGGATGAGCACCGTCTTCGCGGCAGCGTTCTGGCTGCTCGAGAAAGTCCCGGGGTACGACCGGCTGCGGGAACGGCTCTACCGTTGGGGCGCCGACCGCCGCGACTGGTGGGGGAAGATCGTCAGCAGAGCTTCGCTATAGCTCGTCGCGCACTTCCGCCAGCACGCTCCGGCAGGTCGCGCGGTCCCGCAGCGGCGCGCCCGCGAGGTACTCCGAGAGCAGCTCCCGCACGAGCAACAGCCCCTCCCGGTCGAGCCGGAGCGGCTCGTCGTCCTCCAGCGCGTCGAGCAGTTCGACGGCGTCGTCGCCGTCGGCCTCGTCGAGCGGCGCGGGCGCCGTCTCGGCCTCGGCGTCCGTCGTCTCCTCGGCGCGCCGATCGAGGTAGTCGAGGAGGGCAGCGTGCAGCACCCACTGTTCCTCGTCGCCGAGATCGAGGCGGGCACCGTCGTCGTGTCTCGGGTCGACCATCGGCCTTGTCGACTCTCCGCGATCCATACGGGTATAGTTACGCATCGTTTCGGTGACTCTTTTCGTTCCACAGCGACGCGAGTCGCTCGCGTGTCGAGGCCGCGAGGCGGCGCCCGCGCCGCGCGACCGCGTGGGGAGCGTCCTGATCCCCGCGCTGGAGGTGGAGCGACCGGAGGTAGGAGAGATCGTTGCGGAGGAGCAGCGCCTCGCGATCGTCGCGGAGCAGTTCGAGGGCGATTACTACGACGAAAACCCTGACTGGGACGCTGATCTCCCGGACCTCGACACCGACGAGGACGAGCAGTGACGCATCCTCGTGGCACCGTGGTCGGTTCGTTTGGATGACTACTATCCCGTCGACAGTATCCGGATTGGTAACCACCGCGACAGCGAACAGCATCTCGACCGTTGACCACTTGTGACCGTAGTGTGCCGAGCACGAGGCTCGGCACAGCGCCGATTCCCCACCCCTCCCCCCGCGAGCGCCACGTTGGCGCTCGCGAGGCGTCCACCGCCACCGCACCGCGGTCGCGGTCGGCGCGCGACGTGAGCGCGTCTCTGCGCGAACGAGCGCGCGAGGGACGAGCGACTGAGCGAAGCGAAGGAGGGAGTCGGCTGGGGAGGTTCGAGGGCTGTGCGGGGCGGTGCGGTCGCAAGTGGTCATGCTCACTCCGCGGTGTCGTTCGCAGTTGTCGTCCCCGCATCGTTTTCCTCGACACCTGAGCGGTCGACTGAGCCCACTCGAACGCCGCAATCCCCGTCGCTGCCGGTGGTCCCCGCAGCGCTCGTAACGACCTACTCGAACGCCGCGATCCCCGTCAGATCCTGCCCCAGGATCAGCGTGTGGATGTCGTGAGTCCCCTCGTAGGTGTACACCGTCTCCATGTTCGCCATGTGGCGCATCGGCGAGTGGTCGGCGACGATCCCGTTGCCGCCGAGCATCTCCCGCGCGACCGGCGCCTGCTCGCGGGCCATCCGGACGTTGTTGCGCTTGGCCATCGAGACGTGCTGGGGGCGCAGATCGCCGCGCTCCTTCAGATCCGCGAGGCGGTAGGCCAGCAGCTGCGCGGTGGTGATCTGGGTCGCCATCTCCGCGAGTTTCTGCTGCTGGAGCTGGAAGCGCGCGATCGGGCCGCCGAACTGCTCGCGGTCGGTGGCGTACTCCCGGGCGGTCTCGAAGCAGTCCCGCGCGGCGCCGACGGCGCCCCACGCGATGCCGTAGCGCGCCTGCGTGAGACAGGAGAGCGGCCCCTTCATCCCCTCGACGTCGGGCAGCACGGCGTCCTCGGGGACGCGGACGTCCTGCAGGCCGATCTCGCCGGTGATCGACGCGCGCAGCGAGAGCTTCTCGTCGATCTTGTTCGTCGAAACGCCGTCCAGATCCGTCTCGACGAGGAACCCCCGGACGGGGTCGCCGTCGGCGGAGCGATCCTTCGCCCAGACGACCGCCACGTCGGCGATCGGGGAGTTGGTGATCCACGTCTTCGAACCGTTGAGCACGTACTCGCCGCCGTCTTTCACCGCGTGGGTCTCCATCGCGCTGGGGTTCGAGCCGTGTTCCGGCTCCGTGAGGCCGAAACAGCCCACCGCCTCGCCGGCGCCGAGGTCGGGCAGCCAGCGCTCCTTCTGTGCCTCGCTGCCGAACGCGTGGATGGGGTACATCACGAGCGCGCCCTGGACGGAGGCCATCGAGCGCAGGCCGGAGTCACACGCCTCCAGTTCCTGCATCAGCAGGCCGTAGGCGGTCTCGGAGACGTTGGGCGAGCCGTACCCCTCGAGGTTGGGCGCGTAGAAGCCGAGCTCGCCCATCTCCTCGATCAGGTCCGTGGGGAACGTGCCGTCGAGCCAGTGCTGGCCGATATCCTCCCGGACCTCCTCCTCGACGAAGCGGCGCGCGGTGTCACGGATCAGCCGCTCCTCCTCGTCGAGGTCGCCCTCCAGTCCGACGTAGTCGAGCATAGTCGTATTGGGGCCAGTTCACACAAAAGGTGTTCGTAATTCCGGTATCCGCCTCAGACGGCAGGCAAAGTTCTTTTACCGATATAGCCTGTAGCTATGCATACAGCAGGTGGCACCGGAGGCGATGATCCCTCTCTGAAGGGGTATGAGGCTCCGGCGGCTACCTGGTTCTCGGTTCTATCTGGCAAACCTGAGATCGTGGAGTACGCCGGCTGCGGTCCCACAGTCCCCCTCAGTGTAGTTTCGCCGCCACGAGTACGCGGCTAGATCGGCGATCTGAATACCCGGGATACTCCGACTGTCTCGGGTTTCGAGGTTAAGCTCAGTGTCCTGTACTGATTCACGAACGTAGTCGCTCGCAGGCTGCTTCCACGTTGTCGAGTCGAGCAGCACACTGATCGTGTCGATCGACTCGTCTATGTGTACTTGTTCTGGATGGACGAGCGGTTTGAGAACGGCGTCAAGTGCGAACGACTGCACGACTCTCGGCAAGTCGAGATCGTCGACGTAGTCTGCCACTGTCTCGCTGACTGTTTCCGGGGGTGAACGCAACCAGACTAAACCCGACCGGGATGTTCATCGACCACGGCAGGCGTGATCGTTCGATCGAACTGTCGTCGTAGACGACCTCCCGCAAGTAGCTGATTCCGGTGTTCAGAGCATCGATGTTCGCTTTCGACCCTTTAAGCTCGTTCACGCCGTTGCCGTCCTCGAACATCGCTTGGATCAGCTTGTCCTTCGTTCGGTCCAGCGTATCGGTTGGCCGTCGCTCCGAGACGAACCAACAGCCAGCCACGCTGTAGCACGATCCACGACCCTGCTGGCCGCTCTCGTCGATACAGACGTACAGCGTGGTCACGTACTGTGAGGGTTCTGCCTCCCCTATCAGTACTTCGAACTGCGGAACGAAACAACGACTGCTCAGTCGTCGCTCGTCGTCGGTTCGGTTTCCGCTTCCGCAACGCCATCCGCGTACTGCGTGAAGTTCTCGAACAGCCGCTTCGCCTCGCAGGCCGCCTCGTAGTTCGCGGGGGTGATCTCCTCGAGCACGCTGTCGACGCGCTCGTCCCCGATCTGGTCGCGCTTCCCCTCGGTCACCTCCCGGGCGGTCGCGGCGTCGTACTCGGGGTGGAACTGCACGCCCCACGCGTGGCCCGCACGGAACGCGTGGACGCCGTACTCGTTCTCCGCGAGCAGTTCGGCCTCGGCCGGCAGGTCGACGACGGCGTCGCCGTGGGTGGTGAAGACGGTGAACGACTCGTCCAGCCCGTCGAGCAGTTCGTCGTCGTCGGCCTCGGGTCGGCGCCGGACCTCGTTGTAGCCGATCTCGAAGCTGTCCATGCCGGCGACGCGGCCGCCCAGCGCCTCCGCGAGCACCTGGTGGCCGTAACAGACGCCGAGGATCGGCACGCCGCGCTCGTGGGCCTCGGCGACCCAGTCGACCAGCGGCGGGATCCACGGCTCGTCCCAGTACACTGAGGCCCGCGACCCCGTGACGACGACGCCGTCGAACGCGTGGTCGGCGGGGAGCTGTCCCTCGGTCACGTCGAACTCGGCGATGTCCGCGGGCAGCTCCCGCCGGAAGTTCCGGCGGGTGTTCTCACCCTCGTGGGCGGCGTTCAGCAGCGCGAAGCGGAGTCGGCTCATACGTGCCGATGGGTCGCGCGGCGAAAAGACGCTTTCCCCACTCGGACAACTGTTAACTCCCCTCCGAAGCAAACGCCGCGGTATGGCAACGACTGTGCGGATCGGCGAGTACGTCGCGGGGGTCGGCGCGGTCGGCGTCGCGCTGTTCGTCCTGGGGATCGGGATCGTCCACGTCGCGGCGGGGGTCGTACAGGCGCCGCTCGCGGTGCTTGCGGGCTGTAGCCTGCTCGCAGCCGGCGTGCTCGCGCCCGCCCGTGCCCGGCGGGCGGCGACGGCACGGACCAGTCGGACGGTCGGCGCCCGGGTACCGCTCGCGCTAGCCGCCGTGGGGATCGTCCTGTTCGGGCTGTTCTTCGGCGTCAGCGCGCTCTGAGCCGGCTCAGGCGTCGCCCTCCGCCGACACGAGCCGCCACGCCTCGCCCTCGCGTTCGAGGTAGCCGCGGTGGACCATCTCCTCGAGCACCTCCTCCAGCCGGTCGGGCTGGGCGATCTCCATCTCGATCCGGTCGATCCCGTGGTGCTCCACGAGCAGGCTGCGGATCTCCTCCTCGTCGAACGCCTCGTCGCCGTCCTCCTGGGCCATCGCGCCCGAGATCAGGTCGACCATGTCCTCGATGAAGTTCCACGGGTACACCATCCACGTCCACTCCGAGAGGTACTCGCCGACGTAGTCGGGTTCGAACTCCGAGGTGCCCAGCAGCTGCAGCGTCGCGGTCCGCACCGTCCCGGGGTTGCGGTCACGGACGTACTCGTCGGCACGCTCGATCGAGCCGCCGGTGTCGGCGATGTCGTCGATGATCAGCACGTCCTTCCCCTCGACGCTCCCCTCCGGCATCGGGTAGCGCACCTCCGCGCTGCCGGACTTCTGGGCGGTGCCGACGTAGTGTTCCATCTTCAGGCTCGCCAGGTCGTCGAGGCCGAGGAAGTCACAGATGCACCGGCCCGCGAACCACCCCCCACGGGCCAGCGCGACGACGACGTCCGGTTCGAACTCGTCGTCGCGTACTTCCTCCGCGACGTCGCGGCAGAGCCCGTAGATGTACTCCCAGTCGGTGATCGTACAGTCGAAATCCTCGGGGAGGTCGCTCATCGGTGGCTACATCGGACGGCCGGCAGTTAAGGGTTCAGAAGCCCGAACGCCCCGGGACGCCACCCCCCCGTCCCGACCCGTCCCTTTTTGCGTTACCGAGGGAACAGTTCAACGGATGCTGGAGTTGGAACACGGTTTCCGGGTCGTCGACGTGCACACTCGGCTCGACCCGGACGAAGAGGCCGTCGCGGTCCGCGGCCGGCAGGTCTCCCCCGAACGGCTGGAACGGGAGATGCACCAGGCCGGCGTCGAACGTGCGGCGGCCTCGCCCGGTCGAACGCCCGCCGGCGAGGGGTACCTCCGGGCGAACAACGCGGTGGCGCGGCTGAGCGTCGACCGCCCGCTGCTGGCGTTCGCCCGCCTCGGCGGCCCCCGACGCGTCGACCGTGTCGTCGGCCCGCTGGTCAACGCCGTGGCGCGGCCGAAATCCCACCACACCACCGCAGGCGACGTGGAGCAGTACGCCTACGACGACCGCTACCACGGGTTCACGCTCGACCCCGCCCACGACGGCCTGCCGACGGAGGCGGTCGTCGACGAGCTCGCCGCCGTCGGCGACCCGGTGCTCGTTCACGCGGGCGAGGACTGCCCGCCACGTGCCGTCGCCGACACGCTGCTCGACCGCGGCTTCCCGGTCGTGCTCACCTCCTTCGGCGGCTACCCGCTGAACGAGGAGCTGATGCGCTCGGCGCTCGCGCTGTTGGAGACGTACGACCACCTCTACCTCGACACCGCGTACGTCCCCGACCGGGACATCCTGGAGCGGGGGCTGCTCGAACACCCCGACCGGATCCTCTTCGGCAGCGGCGCGCCGTCGGTCCACCCCAACGTCGGCGTCATGGAGATCCTCACCCTCGACGTCTCGGAGGACGCGATGCGCCGCGCGTTCACGAAAAACCCGGCGCGGGTGGTGCCGGGGCTGCTGCCGGACCTCTGAGCCCTACCTGCGGAGTCCGGCGGCTGCCGGTCGCCGCCTCCTACCGTCGATCGTACGTCGCCACCGCCCGCTCCGTCTCGATGGAGAGCCCGTAGGGGTTGCGCGTGTCGCTCCGGTCGCTTGCCCGCGCGACCAGCCCGTCGGCGCCCCCGCGGGCGATCCCGGCGATCACGTCCCGGCCGTTACCGAACCACGCCGAGGGGCTGGCCTCGCCGCCGAGGACGGCCCGTGCGGCCGCGGCGGCGTCGCCGAACGCGTGCGAGAGCGTGCGCCGTGCGACTGTCGGCCGCGGCCCGTAGTTCTTCGCCAGCCGGTAGCTGAGCGATCGGTACTTCCAGCGCCGGTTCTGTTCGTCCGGGCCGTGTGGTCCCGGGCCACCGCTCCCGTCGTCGTCCCCCCGCGTCGCGGCCATCCCGTCGCGCCACGCCACCTCGCCCCCCGCGCCGGCGATGCGGTGGGCGGCGTCGCGGGCGCCGCCGGTGCGCAGGTACTCGTCGAACCCGTCCAGCGTCTCCCGCAGCGTGGCCGCGCGGAACGCGACGTTGTCGCCGTCGAAGTAGGTCACGTCCCGGCCGGCGATCCGGCGGCGTTCGGGCGCGTCGTCGCCCTCGTCGCCGCGTCTCACCGGCCCGGTGACCGCGCCCGCGGCCGCGAGGCCGTCCCGGACCGCGTCGATCCAGCCCTCGGTGATCCGCAGGTCGAACCCCAGCAGCGCGATGGCGTCGCCGCTGGCGGCGACGACGCCGGCGTTTCGGGCGACGTTGATACAGCGGTCGGCCACCTCGACCAGCACGTCCACGTCGGCCCGCTCCCGCACCATCCCGGTGGTGCCGTCGGCGGAGGGGCCGTTGACGACGACCACCTCCGCGTCGGGTGCGCGTGCGGCCAGCGAGTCGAGGCTGGCCGTGAGGCGGTCCCGACCGTTGAGCGTCGGAACCACGACCGAGAGATCCATACCCCTTCTTCACCCGGCCGAACCTTAAAACGTGGTCGGCTGCGACCGGGCGAACGCTTACGTCGCCCCCGCGCCATCCCCCGAACGTGATACCTGACTCCCACGTCGACATCTTCGAGTCCGAGTCGTTCGCCCACTTCTCGACGGTCGGCCCCGACGGGTTCCCCCACGTCACGCCGGTCTGGGTCGACCACGAGGACCAGGAGTACGTGCTGGTCAACACCGCCCGCGGCCGCCGGAAGGAGAAGAACGTCCGCCACAACCCCAAGGTCGGGCTCTCGGTCTGTGACCCCGAGGACCCCTACCGCTACGTCGCGGTCCGTGGCGAGGCCGAACTCACCGAGGAGGGGGCCAAAGAACATATCGACGAACTCGCGCGGCGCTACTTCGACGTCGATGAGTACCCACACCACGGCGAGGAGTCCGGCCCGCGCGTGCTGATCAAGATCCCCACGGACCGGATCACGACCAGCGGGTAGGCTCCCGGTAGCTTCTTTCCGATCGGACGGTCAACGTCGGGTATGGTCTCCCGCGAGAACACGATTATCGCCGTCTGTATCGCGCTCGCGATCGCCCTCCTGTACGGGCTGAACGCGGTCACGACGCTTGCACAGTGGCAGTCTGCGGCGGTCGTCCTCGGCGTCGGCGTTCTGATCCCGACGCTGGTGAACGAGTACCTCGACGGGCAGAACGACGCTTGACGGGCGCTGGGCGGTGGCGTCGAGTCCACGCCGCGAACGGACCGCTCCGCCGAAACGTTGTTACTGTGACGGGTCGTCGGTCGACACGTGTCCCCCTCCACCGACACTAACTGGCGGTACGGCGTCTACCTCTTCCCTCTCCCCCTGCTCCTCGGCCTCGTCGCCGTCGGGGGGATGTGGGCGTTCGTCGCCCTGACCTCGTCCGGATCGTTCTCCGAGGCGGACGCGCTGGCCGGGATCGCCGCCTTCCTGCTGACCGTCGCCGGCTCGTGGCTCGCGATCCTCTTCGGGGGTCTCGTCGCCGTCTCGACGTTCATGGACGCCCGGGCGCTCGCCGACCGTGGCTGGTGGTCGCCGAACCGGTACGCCGTCGGCGCGGTCGGCCTCCTCCATCTCGTCGCGACGCAGGTCCTCCCGTTGAGCCTGCTCTCCACGCCGCTACTGGGCTACTACTGCTACCGGCGCCACCAGCGTGTTCCGTAGCCCAGCCGCTCGGCGGGACGGCGCCAGCAGTCCGCCAAGCAGTACGGTTTTAGTGCTCGGCCTGCGACTCCCGGTAGCGTGAAGGGAAAGGAGTGGTACCAGGCCGACGACGTCGCCGAGGAGTACGACGCGAAGCGGTTCTCCCGCGGCGGCCGCCTGATCGACCGCCGTGAGAAGCAGGCGGTGCTCGACGCGGTCGGCCCCGTCGAGGATCGGAGCGTACTGGAGATCGCCTGCGGCACCGGCCGCTTTACGGTGATGCTGGCCGAGCGCGGCGCGGACATCGTCGGACTGGACATCTCGGATGCGATGCTGGCCCAGGGCCGCGCGAAGGCCCACCAGGCCGGCGTCGCCGACCACGTGGAGTTCATGCGCGGCGACGCCGCACGGCTCCCCTTCCCCGACGACCACTTCGACGCGGTGGTCGCGATGCGATTTTTCCACCTCGCGCCCACCCCCCGGAAGTTCATGGCGGAGATGGCTCGCGTCTCGAAGGAACAGGTGTTTTTCGACACGTTCAACGATTTCAGCACGCGCGTGCTGTACAACCGACTGCTCCCGATGGGGTCGCATCTCTACGGCCGGGACGAGGTTCACGACCTGCTCCACTCCGCTGATCTCGAGCTCGCCGACGCCGAGCACGACTTCGTGCTCCCCTACGGCTTCTATCGGAAGATCCCCGACGCGATGGCGGGGCAGTTCCGCAAGCTCGACACCGCGATCGGCGGCTCCTCGCTGGGTGAGAAGCTCTGCTCGGTCTCCTGGTGGAACGCGGAAGTGTAGCTACTCCTCGATGATCTCGCCGACCGCGAAGTTCGACTTCACCTCGGTCACCTCGATCTTCACTCGCTCGCCCACGTCGGCGCCCGGGACGATGATCACGTAGCCCCGCTCGACACGGGCGATCCCGTCGCCCTGCTTGCCGATATCCTCGACCTCGACGTAGCGCACCTCCCCCTTCTCGACGGGTGGCTGGGGCTCGCCCTCGCCCGTCGCGGCGTTGGTCGATGTCGTCGCCGTCGTGTCGCCGTCGGCGGCGTCGCCGTCGATCAGGGCGACGCGGTAGGTGTCGCCCGCGGAGAGGGAGCCACGCTCGACCTCGCGTTTGGGCACTTCGACGACGTACCGATCGCCTTCCTCGCGCACCGTCGCGCTGAACAGACAGAGTAGTTCGTCGGAGATTTCCATAGCTGAGACTCGGCTACGACCAGTCGTCCCTGCGTAATATGTGTACCGCTATCACGGTCCCGACGGCCGACGGTCAGTCGCCGCCGTCGATCGGCGTTCCGTCGGGCTGTTTCGCCCCTTCGGAGTCGTGGACGACGATCTCCCCGTCGGCACCGACGGGTTCGTACTGCTCCCGGAGCGAGATGGCCTCTTCGAGCTCCCGGATGGCCCGCTCCTTGAGCGATTCAGCGAGCTCCTCGGCGTGCTCCCGCGAGATATCCCGGCCCAGCCCCTCGCACTCGTGGGCACGGACGATCCCCTCAGAGTCGACGGGGTCGCCGGCCGGCTCGGCGGTGCCGTCGAGCGCGACGCTGAAGGGGTACGTCTCACAGATCAGCGGCCGGTCCGGGTGGACCGTGCAGGCGCCCAGCCCGTCTTCCTCCTCGTAGAACACACAGTCGCCGCAGGCGTCGGTCTGGAGCGCCCACTCGAACGTCTCGCCCTCGCCGTCGTCGAGCCCGTACGGCATCGGTCGGGCGACGTCGCGCCACTCCCGGTCCTCGTCGCCGGCTTCCTGGAGGGTCCGGACCTCGTCGGGGAACACCGTCGCCGTGTGGGGTTCGGTGTCGCCGTCCTCGGTCTCCTCACGTGTACAACAGGCGCCACAGCGCGTGCACTCGAAGCCGATCGACTCGATGGCGTCGGCGAGTTCGGCGGTGTCGAGCTCGCGGGCGCGTTCGAGCTCGTCGGTCAGGGACACGGACGAACTCGGGGAGCGGACGGGAAAACGTCGTCGCCGCGCAGTCGGGAACCCGTCACGCGGGCGCGACCCGTCCCGTCTCGGGCTCCCACGTCACCCGGCCCTCCACGGCCAGCTTCTCGACGTGGGCCTGCACGGTCGCCCGGGCGAGGTCGCGGACGCCGGAGACGTCCTTCTCGTAGGCGGCGTCGACGACCGAATCGAGGTCGGTCGCACCATTCTGAACTGCCGCCAGGACGGACTGCTCGCGGTCGAGGCGGTGGCGGATCAGCCGTTCGAGGGTCTCTCGCGGGGTCGGCTCGTCGTCGATGACGGGCCCGTGCCCGGGCAGCAGTCGGTCGGGATCGCGGGCCCACAGCCGGCGGAGCGACGTGAGGTACGCCCGCATGTCGCCCTCCGGCGCGCCGACGACGACGCTGCCCTCCGCGACCGCGAGGTCGCCAGGGAGGACGGTCCCGTCGCCGAGGTCGAACGCGACGTGATCGACGGCGTGGCCGGGGGTGTCGAGTACTTTTGTCGGGCCGGTGCCGGTTCGAATCACCGACCCCTCCGAGATCTCTCGGTCGGGATCGACGCCGGTCGCGTCCCGGAAGCGGTCGGGGCGGCGGGCGAGCACCTCGGCGCCGGTTTCGGCGGCGTAGTCGGCGACGGCGCCGACGTGGTCGGGGTGGGTGTGGGTGACGGCGATGGTGTCGATCTCGTGTTCGGTGACGAGGGCGTCGAGTTCGTCGGTTCGGCCGGCGGGGTCGACGAGGAGCGCGGGTGAATCGCCGACGACGTAGGCGTTGGTCGCCCCCGTCGGCGCGCGGGTCTCGACGGGGACGGAAACGCGTTCGACGTGCATGGGTCGGGGTTTCGGTGGTGGGCGTAAATGTTCCTCGGGCTCGGGCGATTAGGTGGTGTGGTTGGTTGGGTGACGAGCGGGGGTTCGGTTGTCAGGTTCTGGGACCGCAACCGCGACAGCACCAGCATCTCGAAGCATGACCACTTGTGACCGCGAAGTGCCGGGCACGAGGCCCGGCACAGCCCGGAGTCCCCACCCCTCCCCCCGCGCTCGCCGACCGCTGGCGAGCGCGAGGCGTCCACCGCTACCACACTGCGACAGCTGTGGCGCGCGACGTGAGCGCGTCCCTGCGCGAACGAGCGCGCGAGGTCCTCGCGAGCAACGCGAGCGAGGGCACGAGAGAGCTTGCTCTCTCGGAGGACGACTGACCGAGTGAAACGAGGGAGGGAGTCGGCTGGGGAGGTCTGTGGGCTGTGCGGGGCGGTGCGGTCGCAAGTGGTCTACGAACGAGATGCTGTTGCTGTCGCCGTTGCGGTTGCCAACGATTGAGATGCTGTTGCCGCCACCGTTGCAGTTGCCAACGATCGAACTCCCGTCGCCGTCGCCGACGTCACCACCAGAAAGCAAGAATCCCCGAACTCAGTCCGCGCGTCCACCGACATCGGGCGTCCGCGTCAAGTCGATATCCACGTCCCCCGCCGTCGCGAACGGCGAGAGATCCACGTCCGCCACCGCATCCACCTCCGAAACCGAGTCGTACGGCCGCGAGACGACGATATCCCCCGCGCGACTGTCGTTCACACCGGGGATCGCCGCGAGCTCGTCCATCGACGCCGCGTTCACGTCCAGCGGGTACGGCACGCCCGTCACCGATCGATACCCGTGGTCGACGATCGCGACGTCGATCGCGCGGTCGAGTTCGCGCTCGCCCGGGATGCCCACGAGCAGCGGGTACGTCCCGAGTTGGCGGCCGAACGTCGTCCCGTTCTCGTGGTACTCCAGATACACGTTCGGCAGCACCGTCCCCGGCGGCACCACGCGCTGGAGCATCGGGTTGTCCACCTGCTCGCGCACCTCGCGTTTGTACTCCTGGAACTGCTCCTTGTGCTCCTCGGCGATCTCCGCGCCCGTCTCGCTCATCTCCGTGCCGGCAAAGGCCATCACCTGCCGGATGTTGATCCGGCGGAGCATCAACCCCTCGTCGTACACCTGCCGCAAAAAGCGACGGTTGTGGTCGTACGTCTCCGGGCGCTCGCCCTCGAGGCCGTGGACGAGGTTGATCCCCGGCAGGAGCTTCGGCAGGCGGTTCTCGTCCGGGCGCCACCCCCCAGCCTCGTTCACCACGCGAACGGCCTCCAGACACTCGTCGGCCGTCACGAGGAGGTTGTTCTGCTCCTGCACGACGGGGTCGGCGCTCTCGAGGCCGAACGCGGCCGTGTCCCCGGGCGTGTTGTGCTCGGCGATGATCTCGATCGCCTCCTTCGACGCCTCGGGGTAGTCCGTGATCGTCACGGGGTTCATGTTGTCGAGGTGGAGCGTCTGGAGATCGGGCGCCACCTCGCGGATTCCGCCGTAGAGTTCCCGGAGGGCGTCCGGGTTGGGTGCCTCGCCGTCGCCGCCGAACGCGAGGATGTCGGCCTGCCGGCCGAGGCGGAAGTGTTCGACGCCGTGGTTCGAGAGTCGGTCCACCTCGTCGACGACCGATGCCGGCGTCCGGAACGCGGGGTCGCCGTACAGCGGTTCCGTACAGAACGAGCAGCGGTACGCACAGCCCCGCGAGGTCTCCATCTCCGCGATCAGGTACTCCGGGTGGTTGGGGTGCTGTTCGACGACGAAGGCGCCTTTGGCGGCCCAACGGTCGAGCTCGTCGTTGTCGCGCATCCGGTCGTTGAACCCCTCCAGCCCGGAGTCCACGAAGTCGTACGCCGCGGCCTCGATGTCGCCTTTCGCGACGAACTCGTAGTCGAGGTCCTTGCGCTCCATCTCCTGGGCGCCGGCGTTCTCCTCGCCGACGCCGAAGCGGACGGGCCCGCCGAGCAGCGTGGTTCCGTCGGCGGTCCAGGCGAGCTCCTTCACCTCGTCGGGCTCGGCGGGCGTGCCGCCGACGTAGGAGCCGGGGACGGTCATCCCGCCGACGTAGATGAACAGGTCGGCGGTCGACACGTCGCCCCACTTCATCCGATCCTCGCGGAGCTCGTCGATCGTGTGGTAGGTGACGTTCTCGGCGGGGACGCCGGCGTCGACGAGCGCGCCCGCGGTGAACCGGGGGTAGGTGGAGATGTAGGGGGGCACCCCGAAGTGGGCCGGCTCGTCGACGTAGCCGTCGACGATGGTGACGGAGAGCGAACCGGGGTCGGTCATGGACGGGTTTGTCGGTGGAGGGGTAAAACGCGTGTGGTGCGGGGCGTGAGGCGGTCTCGTTCGGGAACGCGACTCAGTCCGCGCTCGCCGGTGCTGACCCGTCGTCGGCGCCGACCGACGCCAGCGCGCCCTGCTCGTCCAGCGCCTCCTCCAGCAGTTCGGCCACGTCGACGATCTCGAGGTCGTCCTCGAACCCGCCGGTCTTGCGGCCGTCCTCGAACATCGTCGTACACATCGGGCAGGCGACGACGAACTTCTCGATCGCGTCGCCCGCGGCGGTGTCCTCGATCCCCTCGCGCAGGCGCTCCTCGCTGGGTTTGGGCTCGTCGTCGAACTCCATCCAGAGCCCGCCGCCGCCGCCGCCACAGCAGAACGAGTCGTCGTGGCTGCGGGGCATCTCGTGGAGCTCACAGCCCGTCGCCTCGATCAGCGAGCGCGGCGCCTCGTACTCGCCGTTGTACCGGCCGAGGTGGCAGGGGTCGTGGTAGGTGACGGTGTAGTCGAGGTCGGCACCCGAGAGGTCCAGGCGGCCGGCGTCCACCAGATCAGAGACCACTTGCGTCCAGTGGAACACGCCGATCTCGCCGTCGGCGTTCCACTCCTCGTCGTAGTCGAACGGCATCACGGGGTCGTCGGCGAACTCCGCGTAGTCGATCTCGGGGTACTCGTTTTTGATCGTGTTGAACGAGTGGGGGTCCGTACAGACGATGTGTTCGAACTCACACTCCTCGAAGGACTCGACGTGGTGGCCCGCGAGTTCGAGGTAGAGGAACTCCTCGCCGACCCGGCGGATGTCGTTGCCGTCGTGTTTCTCGTCGTCGAACAGGATGCCGTAGCTCACGTCCGCGGCCTCGAACACCCGGGCCAGCGCGCGGGCGACTTTCTTGTTCCGGTCGTCGAAGCTCGGGTAGTCGCCGACGTACCAGAGGTACTCCACCTCCTCCTCGCGGGCGTCGGTGACGTCGAACTCGAGTTCGTCCGACCAGTCGCCGCGCTTGCGGTTGGGGTTGCCGAACGTGTTCCCCTTCTGCATCACGTCCTGGAAGACGTCTTGGAGTTCGGGGCTGACCTCCCCGGAGTCGACCAGTTCGCGGTTCATCCGCGTGAACGAGGTGAGGTGCTCGATGTCGACCGGACAGGCGTCCATACACGCCATACAGGAGAGACAGGACTCCATCGTCTCCGCGTCGATGACGGACTCGCCGCCGTCGGCGATGATGTCGACCTCCTCGCCGCCGGCGTCGACCTCCTCGCGGTAGCTCTTCAGGTCGAGGATCACGTCACGCGGGTCGAGGTTCCGCCCGGCGGCGTTTGCCGGACAGACCGACGAACAGCGCCCACATTTCGTGCAGGCGTCCTGATCCAGCGTCTCGCTCCAGGTGAAGGAGTCGATGGACTCGGCGCCGGTGTCGGCGTCGAGGTCCGCGGGAACCGAGGGGAGGCGAGCGCCCGCCTTGTCGTCGCTGACGACGACGTTCGCGAAACTCGAGATCATGTGGAACGGCTTGGCGTACGGGACAAAGGCGACGAAGCCGAAGGCGAGCAGCGAGTGGGACCACCAGCCCCACCAGTAGAGCGCCTGCGCGCCGCCGGCGTCGATGCCGACCGCCTCGATCACCATCGCGACGAAGTAGCCGACGAAACTGACCGTCTCGAACTCCGGGAACCCCGTCGCGCGGATGCGCAGCCCCTCGAGCACGTAGCCGCCGACACCCAGTGCAAAGAGGGTCCAGACGAACGCGTCGTCCTCAAGGTTCGTGTGCTTGCCCCAGAGGCGGCCGTCACGCCGGGCGTAGCGCTTGTAGATGGCCATCCCGACGCCGACGACGAACAGCAGCCCCATCGCGTCCATCACCAGCGAGTACGCGAGGTAGAAGTCGCCCTTGAAGAAGGAGGAGCCGGTGACGACGCGGTACACGTCGATGTCGAACCCGAGGATCGTCGTCCCGATCAGCAGCGTCAGGAACCCCCACATGATGAACGCGTGCATCACGCCGGCGTAGGTGTCCCGGTCGAACTGCTGCCGGTTCGAGAGCACGGTCGCCGCCGCGTCGACGACACGCTGTGGCAGATCATCGAGCCGCGGGAACGGGTCCTCCTTCGCCCGCGTGTAGCGCCGGAACCGCTCGTAGACGCCGACGGCGAACACCAGGATCGCCGCCGCCGCGAGGAAGTAGAAGGCCGCCTTCCCCGTCGGCGAAATCGTCCAGAACGTCTCGCGCGTCTGTGCGATCATACCCTGTACCCTGCGACGCCGTCGGCAAAACGGTGCCGACTGACGGCGCCCGCTCGTGACCGTGGCTCGGTCGGTGGCAACTGCAACGACGACGGCAACAGCAGTTCGACCGTTCGCAACCGCAACGGCGACGGCAACAGCAACTCGTTCGTAGACCACTTGCGACCGCACCGCCCCGCACAGCCCTCAGGCCTCCCCAACCGATTCGCTCACGTCCGTTCGCTCATCCCTCGCACCTGCTCGTCCACGGAGGGACTCGCGCTTCGCGCCGACAGCAGCCGCGGTGGTACTGTCGCCGTCCGCGATCCGCTACCCATCCAGTCCTCGCAACTAACCGAACACGGACACGACCAACCCGACCGCCACCACCAGCCCCACCGCGTCTACTCGACCGAACGCGATCCGCGGCAGCGTCGCGTTCCACGAGAAACACCGCGCCGAGAGCGCCATCGCCAGCCGATCGGCTCGCGCGAACGCCCGGTTGAGCCCCGCTGCACCGACGGTCCGGAGCCGCTCCCGTGTCGGTCGCTCGTCGCCCAGCCGCGCCCGCTCGGCGTCCCGGATCGCCGACACGTCCCGGCGGAGCAGCGGGAGGAACCGGAACACCAGTCCGACGCCCGCGCCCAGCAGTCGCCCCGGCTTCCCCGGGATCGCCCACTGCACCGCCGCGCGGGACTCGCGGGCCGACGTCGTCCGAACGTACCCGGCTGCGAAGGCGACGATCAGCAGCGTCCGGTAGCTCGCGAGCAGGGGGTCGACCGCGGCCGCGGTGTCGATCCACGGCGGGCCGAGGTTCACCAACTCGAACAGCACCGCCGCGGCGAGCAGCGGGAAGAGGAAGCGGTACCCCCACAGCACCGAGACGGGGGAGAGCCGCGCGCTCGCGAGCGCCAGCCCGGTCACGCCGGTCAGCGCCGCCAGCCCCCACGGGTCGGTGTGGGCGAACGCAGCGACGGCGAAGGTGAGCTGGAGCGCCAGCTTCGTCCGGGGGTCGAGGCGGTGAGCGAGCGAGTCGCCGGGTTCGTAGCGGAGCATCAGTCGGCCGTGCCCGTGACCGTCTCGGGCACGCGAACGCCGTACTCGGGAAGCGCGTCCACAGCGGCCGCCGGGTCGTCGTCGACGACCACGTCGCCATCGGTGAGACAGACCACGCGCTCGGCGTCGGCGAGCAGGTCCCGGAGGTCGTGGGTGACCACGATCAGCCCCGTGCCGGCGGCGTGGAGATCCCGGAGGTGATCGAGTAGCCGGTCGCATGCGGGTGAATCGAGCCCGGTGAACGGCTCGTCCAGCACGAGGTAGCTGGGCTCCATCGCCAGCGCGCCCGCGACCGCGAGGCGCTCGCGTTCGCCGCCCGAGAGCGTCTCGATCCGGTCGTCTTTGCGGCCGTCGAGACCGACCGCGGCGAGCGCTTCCTCAGCCCGGCGGTCGATCTCCGTGTGGTCGAGGCCGAGGTTCTCCGGGCCGAAGCGCACGTCGCCGCCGACGGTCGCGGCGACGAACTGGTCGCGTGGCTCCTGGAACGCCATCCCGACCGTCGTGCGGGCGGCGACGGGGTCCTCGGTCGTCTCGGTCCCGTCGACGAGCACGCGGCCCGCATCCGGTTCGAGCAGCCCGTTCAGGTGGCGGACGAGCGTCGACTTCCCCGAGCCGTTGGCGCCACAGAGCACGAGGAACTGCCCGTCCGGGATCGTGAGCGAGACGGAGTCGAGCGCGCGGGCGTCGCCGTACTCGTGGGTCAGGCCGTCGAGTTCGAGCACGTCAGGTCGCCTGCACCTCGTCGGAGCGGACGATCCCGACCGCGGCGGCCATCTTCACCAGTTCGGCGGGGACGAACGCGACGCCCGCGGCGAAGACGGCGGCGACGAAGCTGGTGTCGAGGTAGTACCAGTAGACGGGGACACCGAACCCGTAGATCACCACGGTGCCGACGGCCATCGCGCCCGCCAGCCGCGGCAGCGAGACGGTTTGGGGATCGACGAGGCCGTCGACGCCGTGGACGATCACGCCGATCAGCGCGGCCGCGAACGGGTAGGAGAGCAGGTAGCCGCCGGTCGGACCGAATAGCTCCCCGAGTCCGGCGCTGGCGCCGGAGAACACGGGCGCGCCGAGCACCCCGGCCAGCACGTACAGTACCATCGCGAACCCGCCCCACGCGGGGCCGAGATAGATCCCCGCGAGGAACACGCCCAGCACCTGCGCGGTGACCGGGACGCTCGGGCTCAGTGGGTTGGGGAACGAGACGAACGCGAACGCGCCCATCAGCGCCGCCAGCAGGGCCGCGCGGACGAGGTTGACGACGACGTCGTCGCCGACGAGGTCGACGGAGTCGGTTGCTGTTGACACGGCCGACGGTTCTCGTAAACCGATGTTAACGCTACGGTTTACGGACGGGCTCCCGTGCGCTACCAAACCCTTATTCGCCCGTAGCACGTCTGTTCGGCACTATGGACGAACAAACCGAGGAGCTCCGGGACCTGTTCGTCGAGACCACGGGTGCCGAGGAGGTGACCGAGGACCAGGCGGAGGACCGGGGCGACCTCGCCGACACGGTCCCGGCCGAGGAGGCCGAGGCGCGGGTCCGGGAGCTGATCGAGCGGATGCACGAGCGCTACGAGTTCCGCTCGACGCTCGACGACGACGCGCTCGTCCGGGTGGTGACGCGCTTTTTCGCCGACGAGAGCGACGCCGAGATCGCCGAGGCGCTGGCGGTCGACGAGGGGACGGTGTTCGACGCGCGGATGGATCTCCATCTGACCCGGGAGACGGACCGCGACGCCCCGTTCGCGATGGACGAGCTCCGGGAGCTGATCGTCGCCGACGTGCCGCTCGAGGAGCGCGTCGACCGGCTGGACGCGGACGCGGAGACGGTCGACCACTACTCACAGGTGATCGAGGCCGACCTGCGCTCGACCCGCGCGAACGGCCGCTTCGCCGACGAGTTCGCCGAACTGCTGACCGACGCGGATCTCCGTGACAGCCACGCCGCCGACGCCCGCGAGTCCGGGCTGGAGGAGGCCGCCGAGGACATCGAGACAAACACCCAGCTGTAGCCAGTTTTCAAGCGGCGATCTCGGGGCAGCGGTTGTCGGCGGCGTGACTCGCGCGTCGGATCTCCGCCTCGGGAAACGAGACTCGGCTGACACCGTCGCCCCAGCGGTCGATAATGCGAAGCCCCCCTCGGAGGTGGTCCGGTCGTAGACGGGCACTTCCGACGCCACTCGGCAGGGGGGAGTTGTCCCCTGCGACCCGTTCGGCTGGGGCAGCGAGAGTTCGCTCCCCTCAAACGACTCGCCGGAGCGTTTTCACCACGCTCTCGCCGGCCAGCCCGTTGTAGAGGCCGAGCAAACCGACGATCACGAACACGATACCGGCCGCCAGCTGTAGCTGGCTGGTGGCTCCGAACGCCACGTAGCCGCCCGCGGCGGTGAAAAGCACCGCGGCGACGAGGGTCGCGGCACGGCTCCTGCGAAGACGTGAAACCGTGTCCATCATAGGCCGTGTTTCGTGAGAGCGACTCATTTGCATTTCGGCACGATGATAGGACCCCTCGAGACTCCTCCGCGTTCACGCGGAGAAAGATCACAATTTGACATTACTGATTACCACCAACAAAATATTAAGTTGGATAATGGGACCACCGTGCCCGTGTCCCTCGTCGCCGCCAGCGACCTCGCCCGCGCCGCGTACTGCCCCCGCCAGCTCTACTACGCCCGCCAGTCGGACGACCGCGGGCCGCCGGACGAGGTCGAAGCACGCCGCGATCTCGCCTTCCGCTACCCCGAACTCCGGGGCGCGAACGACGCGGCGCTCGAGAGCCGCCCGATCGCGGTCGAACCCGCAGAGTACCGCGGGAACCTCGACGCGCTCGCGGCCGACGACCTGTGGGACCGTCTCGTCGACCCTACCGAGCGCGACGCGCTCCTGACGGGGAAGGACTGCCGCGGCGTCGCCCACAAACTGCTCGCCGGCGACGACGGCGCTGACGATCCAACACCGCCGACTCCTGTGTTCGTCTCCGGTGGCGTTCCGCCGCCGGAGGGCGTCTGGGAACCCCAGTCGGTCCGCGCGGTCGCGCTGGCGAAGGCGCTCGCGTGGGAGCGCGGCCGCGAGGTCCCGCGTGGGCTCGTGGAGTACCCCGCCGTCGGTGTCGTGCGGCCGGTCCGGCTCACCACCCGGAAGAAGGCACGCTATCGCGAACTGCTCTGGACCGTCGAGACGCTCGACGGGCCGCCGCCGCGGCTCGACGACGACACGAAATGTGAGCCCTGTGAGTACCGCGAGGCCTGCGGGGTGAGAACGCGGTCGCTCAAGTCGCTACTCGGGCTCTGACGCGGAATCAGTGCTCGGCCAGCCACTGCTCGACCTCGTCGGCCCGCCGGCCGCGGCGGTGGATCTCGTCGTTCCCGGGGTCGACGACCGTGCTCTCGCCGCCCGGGAGCTCCCCGCCGTCGACGACCGCGCCGACGCCCTCGCGGATCGCGTCGTCGAGGTCGTCGGGGTGGGTAGCGTTGGGTTCGCCGCTGCGGTTCGCGCTGGTGGCGGTGATCGGCGCGAACTCGGAGAGCAGTTCGAGCGCGAGCTCGTGGTCCGGGATGCGGATCCCGACCCGCTCCTTCCCGGCGGTGAGCACGTCCGGGACGTGGCCCTGGCGTTCGAGCACGACCGTGACGGGACCGGGGAGGAACGCCCGCATGAACTGCTCCTCGCGCTCGGTCGCGGTGACGTGTTCGAGCGCCTCCTCGACGTCGGGCACCGCCATCGAGAGCGGGTCGTCCCGCGAGCGGCCCTTGAGATCGTACACGCGCTCGACGGCGTCGGCGGCGATGGCGTCGGCGCCGAGCCCGTAGACGGTGTCGGTCGGGTACACCACCAGCTCGCCCATCGCGAGCATGCTGGTGGCCTGAACGAGGTCGTCGCGCATAGCTGGAGTCGGGGAGCGGCGAGGAAAAAGGCGACCGGTCGACGCCGTCGGTTACAGCTCCTCGATCGCGGCCTCGATCTCGTCGTACTCGGGGAAGTCGGGCCACTCGCTGGCGACCCACGCGTACTCGACGGTGCGGTCCTCGTCGAGCAGGAAGACGGCGGGCCGGTGCTCGGTGACGCCGGCCATCCCGTCGAGATCGTGTTCGATGCCGTACTGCGCGGCGACGCCGGCGCCGGGGTCCGAGAACAGCCGTGCGTCCGCGCCGCGTTCGGCGAGCAGGGATCTGTGCTCGTAGGGGGTGGAGATCGACAGTCCCACCACGTCGACCGCGTCGGCCCACTCGCGGTCGTCGATCTCGTTCCAGACGTACGTCGACGGGAACGCGCCGTCCATCGGATGAGCGACGAGTAGGACTGGCCCGTCCTCGGTCAGCGAGGAGAGCGAGCGGTCCTCCCAGTACTCCTCGTTCACCAGCGGTCGGGTGAAGTCGGGGGCGGTGTCACCTTCCTCGACGTGGTCGGTCCCGGGCAGGTCGACGACGTCGAAGTCGGGCATCAGGCCTCACCCCCGTAGGTCTTCTCGAGGTACTCGACGATGTTGCCCGATTCGGACATCGTGAGCCCCGTGTTCTCGTCGACGATGGCGGGCACCGAGCGCTTCCCGCTGAGCCGCTTGACCACGTTCCGGTCGGAGTGCATCGGCTCGACGAACCGGGAGCGGTAGTCGAGGCCGTACTCGTCCAGCGTCCGCACCACCCGCTCGCAGTACGGGCAGGCCTGGAGCCGGTAGAGCGTGATCGGTGGGTCCTCGGACATACCTGCTCGTTGGCGCGCCCGGCGCCTAAAGTCGTCGGCGACGGCACGGGTCGGGACGCGCCCGGCCGAAACTAACGTATATCGACCGGGAGGGGAACGCTTAATCCGGATGGCCGATTATCCCGACGGGAAATGGGCTTGCTTCCCACGGTCATCCCCGCTCTTAGCAGGGGCGTTCTGCAGCTACCGGCACTCGGACAGCTGTCCATCGAGGTCAAGACGGTGTTCGGTGTCACGATGATCGCCGTCCTCATCGGGTTCTCCGCCTTCTTCTCCTCGTCGGAGATCGCGATGTTCGGGCTCGAGAGCCACCGGGTCGACTCGCTCGTCGAGGAGGGCGTTCCCGGCGCGAACATGGTTCAGAGCCTCCTCGACGACCCCCACCGGCTGCTGGTGACGATCCTCGTCGGGAACAACATCGCCAACGTCGCGATGTCCTCGATCGCGACGTGGCTGTTCAGCTTCTACCTCGCGGACGGGCAGGCCGTGCTGGCGGCGACGTTCGGTATCACGACGGTCGTGCTGCTGTTCGGCGAGAGCGCGCCGAAATCCTACGCCGTCGAGAACACCGAGTCGTGGTCGCTGCGCATCGCCCGGCCGCTGAAGTGGGCCGAGCGCGGGCTGCTCCCGCTGATCGTCGTGTTCGACTACCTCACGCAGGTGATCAACCGCATCACCGGCGGCGGCTCGGCGATCGAGGAGTCCTACGTCACCCGTGACGAGATCCAGAACATGATCCAGACCGGGGAGCGCGAGGGCGTCATCGACGAGGAGGAACGGGAGATGCTCCAGCGCATCTTCCGGTTCAACCGGACCATCGCCAAGGAGGTGATGACCCCGCGGCTGGACATGACCGCGGTCCCGAAGGACGCCACCGTCGAGGAGGCGATCGAGGAGTGTGTCCAGTCCGACCACGAGCGCATCCCCGTCTACGAGGGGAACCTCGACAACATCATCGGGATCGTCAACGTTCGGGATCTGGTGCGGGCAGCCCACTACGGCGAGGGCGAGCCCCAGCTCGAGGATGTCGTCCGGCCGACCCTCCACGTCCCCGAGTCGAAGAACGTCGACGAACTGCTCCAGGAGATCCAGGACAACCGCCTCCAGATGGTGATCGTGATCGACGAGTTCGGCACCACGGAGGGGCTGATCACGCTGGAGGACATGGTCGAGGAGATCGTCGGCGACATCCTGGAGGGCGACGAGGAGGAGGCGATCGAGTTCCTCGACGACGACACCGCCCTCATCCGCGGCGAGGTCAACATCGACGAAGTGAACGAGGCGTTGGGCCTCGAACTCCCGGAGGGCGAGGAGTTCGAGACGCTCGCGGGGTTCATCTTCAACCGCGCCGGCCGCCTGGTCGAGGAGGACGAGACGATCGAGTACGACGGCGTCCGCATCCGCGTCGAAGAGGTCGAAACGACCCGGATCAAGCGCGCCCGGGTGACGGTGACCGAGGAGTACTACCAGGACGACGACTCCGACGAGGTCGACGAGGAGATCGCCGAGACGGACGTCGACGCCGCCGACACGGAGTAGTCGGCGACGCTTGGGGTTGTGGGTGTTCCGCCGAAACTCGAGAGAAACCGGGACGTACTCTCGCCTCAGTTCGTTCGTCCCGCCGACAGGTGGTTCTCCGCCGTACAAGCCGTTGGTCAGGGTTTCTTCGCGCAAAGGGTTCCGAAGAATTACGGCTGAATATAGAGGGTTGGCGTAGCGGTTAGTACAGTGAACCGAATCAAAACAATTTTGATTCTAAGATAAAGGGGTGAAAATGTGAACTTTCACCCAGTCCCGTTCCTGTTCTTCCTTCTGTTCGGCTTAGTAGGGGGGTTACTTCTGTTTGGTGTGCCGGGCGGTATCCTTTTCGCCGTCTTGGGCGGTGGTATTGGGGCAGCACTCGGGAGCCAGATAGTTGATGAGCAAAAGTAATCACGGCAGCTTTTGCCGAGCTTAGTGTGTTCGTGAGGACCAGGCGTTGACCCCGATATTGATACAGACGCAGTAGCTACTTACCGAACCCGAATGCGTCGATCTGGAGTCGAAACTGAGCAACGGACTCGCGCTACCATCTACTGTTCCGCCAGACGTTGACGATCCTGCGGGAACACGAGAGACTCGCTTCGCTCGTTCCTCTGACTCCCGCTCGACAGTTGCTCCCTCGCCCTAGGGGCTCAGTCGCTGCCGGTTCCGCGAGACTTCGTCTCGCGTCTCGCCAGGTCTTCGTCCTACGGACTCAGACGCTGCCGGTCCCGCGGGAACAGGACGGCCTCCCGGATGTTCTCCAGCCCGAGCATCGTCATCACGAGCCGCTCGCCACCCATCCCCCAGCCGGCGTGGGGCGGCATCCCGTACTTGAACATCTTCGTGTAGTACTCGAACTGCTCGGGGTCGAGCCCCTGCTGCTCGAACCCCTCGACCAGCTTCTCGTGGCGGTGCTCACGCTGGCCGCCCGACACCAGCTCCATCCGGGGGTGCATCATGTCGAACCCCGTCGAGAGCGAGTCGTCGTCGTCCTGGTCCTTGATGTAGAACGGCTTGATCTCGCTGGGCCAGCCGGTGATGAAGTAGAACGTCCCGACGTCGTCGCCCAGCGCGCGCTCGGCCTCCGTCGAGAGGTCGTCGCCGAACACGAGCTGCTCGTCGAGCTCGCCGGTGGCGTTGACGCGCTCGATCGCCTCCTCGTAGCTCAGCCGCGGGAAGTCGCCCGCCGGCACGTCGAACTCCTCGTAGCCGAGCAGGTCGAGCTGCTCCTCGCAGTTCTCCGCGACAGCCTCGTACACCGAGACCACGATCTCCTCGGCGGCGTCCATCGCCTCGTGGTGGTCCGCGAAGGCCGACTCGAAGTCGATCGAGGTCGCCTCGTTCAGGTGGCGGGGGGTGTTGTGCTCCTCGGCGCGGAAGATCGGGCCGATCTCGAAGACGGTCTCGAGGCCGGAGCCGGCCATCAGCTGCTTGAACAGCTGCGGGCTCTGGTTCATGAAGGCCTCCTCGCCGAAGTAGGTGATCGGGAACAGCTCCGTCCCACCCTCGGTGCCGGTGGCGACGATCTTCGGCGTGTTGATCTCCGTTGCGTTCAGGTCGCGGAACGTCTCCCGGGCGGCGCGCATGACCTCTGCGCGGATCTCGAAGATCGCCTTGACCTCGGGCTTGCGAAGGTCGAGCGTCCGGTTGTCGAGTCGCGTCGGGAGCTCGGCGTCGACCTTGCCGGAGGGGTCGAGCGGGAGTTCGGGGTCGGCCTCCGAGATCACGTCGATCGACTCGGGGACGAGCTCGAAGCCGGTCGGTGCCCGCGGTTCTTCCTTCACGTCGCCGGTGACCGTGATCACCGACTCGCGGTGGACGTCGAGGCCGGTCTCGACCAGCTGGTCGTCCATCTCGTCCTTTTCGAGTTTGATCTGGAGTTTGCCGCTCTTGTCCCGGAGGATGAGGAAGGCGATGCCGCCCAGGTCACGGATCTCGTGGACCCAGCCGGCCACCGTGGCCGACTCGCCGGCGTCCACGTCCGTCGCGTAAGTTCGATCCTGCATGGGCGAGCGTTCGCTCGGGGCGTCTTTAAACGCCGCGTTTCTGGGGCGGAGCCGGCCCAGCGCGCCGCCGCCGCGGCCAACGGAAAGAGGTATAGTAACGGCGTTTCGTTACCCGATTCATGTCCCTCCACCGACGCGGCACGCTATCGCTTGCGGCCTCGCTCCTGACCGGCGGCTGTCTCAGCGTCGTCAGCGGGAGCTGTGACTCGGGGGTCAACGTCGAACTCCACCAGTTCGACCCGTTCGCCGAACTCGGCGGGCGGGTGGTCCGTCGCCAGCGGCGGATCGCGGCCGAGGCGATCGAGGGCGACGACCCGCGGGTGACCGTCTACCGCGCCGCGCCGTTCACGGAACCGACGCTCGTCCCCCACGACGGGGCGGTGTACCGCGTGCGCCAGCGCACCGTCGACAGCGTCGACGTCCCGGCGTTCGCGTTCTCCGTCGACTGGCATCTGGAGCAGAAAACTGCTGCCGGCACCAAGGGTGTCCGGTTCGAGGCGCTCCCCGAGAACGACCGCCGGGCGTTCCTGATCGTGGCGCCGCCGCCGGACGGCCACCCACCCGAGGGGTTCGAGGTGAACGAGTTCCCAGCGCCGTACCCCGACGGCGGCGACGGCTCGGTGCTGGTCGGGGGGACGTCGTGGGTCGAGTGGGAGGGGAAGACGGTCCGCGTCGACGTCGCCGACGAGCGGACCGACACGGTCCAGCGGATCACCTATGACATCGCGGCCGAACGCGTCGCCGCCGACGAGGCGACGTTTCGATCACACCTCGTCGAGGAGTACCTCGTCGACCTCTCGGACGCGCCCGAACCCCAACTGGAGATCCTTCGCGAGGCGCGCGGCGACGTTTACGGCGCGTGCGAGCCGCGATCGGACACGCCCGCGGCGCT
The DNA here is from genome assembly GCF_002025255.2 of Halolamina sp. CBA1230. Taxonomy (GTDB): domain Archaea; phylum Halobacteriota; class Halobacteria; order Halobacteriales; family Haloferacaceae; genus Halolamina. Next base: position 1,557,229 of record NZ_CP054587.1, on the reverse strand, counting down.
GCGCGAGCGGTTGGCCGACGAGCCGACGCTCCCGGAACCCTACCCGGACGACTGGTACGTCGCGTTCGACGGCGAGCGCTCCCGGCTCTCGCTGACGGAGTGGGATACCTAGGCCTCTTTCGCGCCGTCGACGGTCTCCGCCACCGCGTCGACGCCCTCGTCGTGGAGGAGGTCGCCGACGACGACCGTGTCGGCGTGTTCGCCCATCCCCCGGGCGCTCTCGTAGTCGTGGATCCCGCCGCCGTAGAACAGCGTCGCGTCGTCGAGTTCCTCGGCCGCGGCCGCGACGGTCTCCGGGTCGCCGTAGGTGCCCGAGTACTCGAGGTAGACGATATCCTGCCCGAACATGCGCTCGGCGACGCCCGCGTACGCCGCCACGTCCTCGGCCGTCAGGTCGCAGTCGGCGTCGGTGTACGCCGCGACGGAGGCCTCGGGGTTGAGCACGACGTACGCCTCGGTGTGGGTGTTGGGCCAGTCGAGGTCGTCGTCGATCCGGGCCCACTCCTTGTGGGCGCCGGTGATCCAGAACGGGTCGCCCGCGTTGAGCACCGTGGGGACGAGGTAGCCATCGAGCGCGTCGTGCTCGATCACCACGCCGGGGTTGGAGGGCTCCTGGTAGATCGGCACGTCGTGGGCCGCGCAGGCGTCGACGACCCGCTGCATCTTCTCGCTGGTCACGTCCATCGTGCCGCCGATCTCGAGGGCGTCGGTGCCCGTCGCGGCGACGTCCTCGAACGTCTCGCCTTCACGTAGCTCCTTGTCGGGGTCCACCTTCAGGACGTGGTCCCACTCCGCCCACGGGCCGGTCATGGAGTCCGGTGTTCGGTCTGTGGCTAAAAAGGGCGCGGACCGTGGTTTGGTCCGCGGGAAGAGGCGCGGACCGTAGTTTGGGCCGCGGGAAGAGGCGCGGACCGTGGTTTGGGCCGCGGGAAGAGGCGCGGACCGTGGTTCGGGCTTACTTCTCGACCACCGAGACCGACCTCCTGCCGGCGCTGCGGATCATCGACCTCACCGAAACCGAGGCTGACCTGATTGCGGCGTTTGTCCCCGTCGTCGTCGACGAGGCCGACGGGCTGTCGCAGTACCGCGAGACGAAGGAGCGCGCCGACGAACTGGACGAGAAGATCAAGCGCACCGACGACCTGATCGACGAAATCGTGTACGAGCTGTACGGGCTGACCGAGGAGGAAATCGAGATCGTGGAGGAGAACGTGGCGTAGCGTCGTGGTGCGGTCGAGCCACTAGTGAGCCGTGGACACCGATGCTGCTCGCGAACGAGCGAAGCGAGTGAGCGCACTTTTGCTCCAGCTTTTGCGAGGAGCGGTGCGCCGCAGGCGCACCCGACGAGTAAAAGGTGGGGCCGGAAGCTTAAGTCCGAAAGCGCCCAATCTGCCAGTATGACCGAGATCGTCCACGACGACGACCACAGCGACGGGGCGCCGACCATCGGCGGCACCGGGATCCGCGTCGAGAACGTTGCCGACGCCTACGAGTACAGTGGCTACTCCCCTGACGAGATCGTGGACCTCTACCCGGTGCTGACGTTGCAGGACGTGCACGCTGCGCTCGCGTACTTCTACGGACATCCCGAGGAGTTCGACTCGACGCCGGAGGCACGAAGCGACGACGAGGCGCCGGCGTGATCTACGCCGACGAGAACGTCTGGCAGCCCGTCGTGGACGGTCTCGATCGTCGTGGGTGGGAGGTGACTACTGCGACTGCAGAGGGGACGCTCGGCTGGACCGACCGCGAGCACCTCCGCTACGCTACTGAACGTGACTGGACGCTACTGACGCTCGACGACGACTTCCTCCGACTTGCCGAGGGTGGCGAGTTCGATATCGACCACTCGGGGATCGTGTTCATCTCCCAGCACCGTCGCGATGTCGGTGAACTCGTTCGCCGTATCCACGCAGCGTTAGAGCGGAACGCGGACCGCGACCTCTCTGGCGAGATAGTGTACGCCTGAACTACCACTCCAGCGAAATCAACACCCCTCCCACTCGCGACCGCCCACACGCTTATTACGACTTATTACGAACTATTGCACATGCCCATCAGCATCGACCGCTTCGACGACGAACCCGACGACGTCCTCGACCTGCAGGAGGGGACCCAACCCTACCGCGTCCTCCAGTTCCTCGCGCGGAACGACGACCAGGCGTTCACCCAGACCGAGATCCACGAGGCCACCGACATCAAGCGCGGCAGCGTGGGTGCCGTGCTCTCGCGGCTGGAGGATCGTGGGCTGGTCCGCCACCGCGGGCGCTACTGGGCGATCGCCGAGGACGACCGACTCGCCTCCTTCGCAGCGCAGGCTGGGGCGAGTTCGGCGTCGACGACAGACGACTACTACGGCAACGAGTGACGCCGGAACGAGGCGCGGTCGTCAAGGAGGCCCGACCTGTTCGCGGACCACAACTACCGACCGTACGTCCGGCTCAGTGACGACAGCCATCCGTTCGGCGACGAGGAAGCGCTCTACGCCGCGGTCACGACGACTGAACGACCGGACGCGATCCAACTCCCCGACGAGGCGTTCGTCGCCGGTGGACTCCCGCGGGAGAGCTACGGGAACCCGTGGACGGTCGTCTCGATCCGACACGCGGATCTCGAAGAACGGGAGGGCCTGCTCGACGAGGAAACGACGGACGAGATCGCGACCGCCGCGGCCGACTACATCGGTGCGATCTGACGCTCAGTCGGCTTTCGCTTGCCAGTCACGCACCGACCCCGCACTCACGCCCTCGACGCTCTCGGCCAGGTCGTCCGGGTCCGCTTCCTTCAGCCCCTCGACGTCCTCGACGCCCGCTTCCGCCAGCTTCTCGGCGGTCTTCTCGCCGATCCCCTCGACGGTCTCCAGCTCCGAGTTCGCCTCGCGGGCCTGGAACTCCCGGTAGTTACAGATCGGGCAGCCCAGCTCCCACGGCTCGTCGTCGTCGCCGTGGACCTCCAGATGGGGGAGGTGGTGCTCCTCGCAGGTGTCCTCCGTCACCTCGATCTCGCCGCGGCGGGGCAGCGGCAGCGAGTAGTCACAGTCCGGGTAGCGCGTACAGCCGACCAGTCGGGAGCCTGAACGGAGCTGCTTGATCGCCAGCTCTCCCCCCTCATCCTCTCCACATTCGGGACAGGCGCCGATGATCCGGTCCGCCTCGGCGTCGGCCTCCTCGGCCTTGCAGAGCGGACAGCCGTGGACGAACGTCTTCCGCCCGGCGAGCATCTTCACGCGGCTGAGCCCGTGTTTCTCACACTCCTCGTCGAGGATCAGCGGCTTGCCCGTGGAGGGGAGCGGCAGCGTGTACTCGCAGTCGGGGTAGCCGTCACAACCGACGAAGTAGCTGCCGTAGCGGGATTTCCGGACGAGCAGGTCCTCGCCACACTCCGGACACGGCCCCAGGATTTTGTCGGCCTTCATCGACTTCCGCAGGTGGTCGCCGACCTCCTCGCGGGACTCCTGCAGTTCGTCGAACACGGTGTCCAGCATCTCGCGGGACTCCTCGGTCACTTCGTCGAACCCTTTCTCGCCGGCCGCGATGGCGCGCATGTCCGCCTCCAGCTGTGCGGTCATCTCCTCGCTGACGATGTGGTCGGCGAACTCCTCGGCGGCCTCGACGACCGCGTGAGCGAGCTGTGTGGGTCGGGGCGGGTCGCCCTCGACATAGTTGCGGTCGTACAGCTTCTCGATGGTGTTGTGGCGGGTGGAGTTGTGGACGACTACTCCACCCCCAACGGCGAAATTCGGGGCGTCGTCGTCGACTGTGAGGTCGTAAACAGGGCCGTCGTACTCCCGTTCCGTCACCTCTAGAACGGTCTGCCCGCTCGTTTTTCCGAGAACCGCACCGTATATCGACCCCTCGAACGCGCTCGCAACATACCGAATCGTTCTGTTTCCGTCGTGGCTCCGGTTGCTTCCACTGATTTGTTTCTCGAGGTAGTTCTCTCTGCGAAGTGCGCTGACAATACTCCCGACCCGACCTTCGGAAAGACCGAGTTCGGCAGCCAGTTCGCTGGTCGACCTCGGCTGCTCAACGGTCAGTTCGAGTATTCGTGCTTTGTGCCGCGTTACGTCATAACTCCGGAGTGCATCGAGCGCTCTATGGTACTTTTCGTCGATAGCCACCGGCATCTGGTCGAAGAAGCGCTCTAAGTTCTCTCGACCTCGGATGTGGAGCTTGTGCTGGGATTCCGCAAGTTTCGTCTCGATACCCCGGTCCTCGAGCATTTCTCCGACTCCGGCGAGCAGTTCATGGTTCGTGTTCGAGATGAACGCCTTTCGTTCCCGAGAAACGTGACCCTCGTCGTCCATCAGTGCACCAACGAACGATGGGACGTACTCGTCAGGCACGGCGGGACAACCAGAGTCTTCGACGGTTTCGAGCAGGTGATGAAGAATCCGGCTGACACTGGAGGGAACGTTCGCTTGATACTTCATCTGGTGATGAGACTCACGCCCCGGTCGATCGCTCACTGACGGACGTACACCGAATATCGCCTCGATGTCCGAAGCGAACCGCTCGATGAGTTGCTTATCGGTGTTGTGGTATCTCACGTCGACGACATTTTCGGATTCGTCGACGTGGACCGAACCGTCTCCGAAGAGATTTGCGAGCACCCGAGCGAGGTTGGGGGACCAGCGAATAGGGAAGGGATTCTCGAAGGTCACTCCCTCATTTAGTCCGTGTAGTTCGTCGGGACGAATCCCGGTTCGGCCCAGAACCCACACTGGAACGTCCCGGTAGCTGTTCTCCCATGCACTGATCTCCGCCCTGTCGATGTCGAGTTGGTCCGCAAGTTCTCGCTGGGTTTGCCCGGTTTTCGCTCGCGTTTCCGCGAGAGCGTCGTTGGAGTCGGTCCCGTAGAGCTTCGTCCATCGGTCGGACTCCGCCGCGAACGTTTCCCACGTCAGTACCGGATCGAGGCTGTCTGATTCGGTCTGGTCGGTCGTGGGACGGATGCTCAGTAGTTTGTCACCGGGTTCTACCTCCCCAGCTTGAACGATCTGTGTCCCTTCGTTCCGTACGTACAGCGGGTGGTCCGACGTGACCGAGAACGAACTGTTCGCCGTACGGAGGCGTACCACCTCTTCGTCCGGACCGAGTTCACGCTTGCTGACAAGCGTTCCCTCGGCTTCGATGGCTCGGTCTGTCGCCTCCTCGACAGAGATGGTTTTCGGTGCACCACTGGTCGTTGCGATTTCCGTATCACCGTCGGCGAGGACGACCTGTTCGTCCTCGAAAACCGCACTGATCTTCCGGCGCTTGATGTCGTTTCCGCTCCGAACGAGCACCTCTGTATCCTCAGTCAGACATTTCGTCCCAACCCCCATCTCCTCCATCGTCTCGATCAGCCGCGACTGGCCGTAGCGCCGCGGCGGTTGGGTTTCCTTGGCGTCGAGGTGGACGTCGCTGACCGCCAGCTCTTCGTCGCGCTCGACGTCCGGCACGACCGTCTCGTCGGCCGAGGAGTAGGGGTAGACCGAGTGGTACCCCTCCTCGAGCAGGCGCTTCCCGTTGGCCTTCAGCGAGAGGCCGCGCTCGCCGCCCGACGGAAGGCTCACCTCGCTCTCCACACCGGCGACGACGCGCAGGTGCTCCCATGTCGCCGACGGCGCACAGGTCGCGAAGAAGCGCCGCACGACCAGTTCGTACACTTCCCACTCGTCGTCGTCGAGATCGGTCGGCATCTCGCCGGTCGGGTGGATCGGCGGGTGGTCGGTCGTCTCCTCGTCGCCCTCGGTGGGCTCGATCGCCTCTTGCTCCAACAGCTCCTCGACGCTGTCGCCGAAGAACGTCTCCGAGAACGCTTCGAGCAGCTCCTCGGGGTCGAGATCGTCCGGGTAGACCGTGTTGTCGGTCCGCGGGTAGGTGATGTAGCCGGCGGTGTAGAGGTCCTCGGCGATGCTCATCGCACGTTGGGCGGAGTAGCCGAGCGAACTCGCGGCGCGGATGAACTGCGTGGTGTTGAACGGCGCCGGCGGCTCGTCGGTTCGCGTCCGGCGGTTCACCTCCTCGACGGCGGCCGCCGACGCGGCGGAAAGCGCCTCGTGGGCGTTCTCGGCGGCGGACTCGTCCCAGATGCGCCGGGCTTCGTTGCCGTCGTCGTCGAGGTAGAAGTACTGCGCCTCGAACCCCGAGCCGCCGTCCTTGGTGAGGTCGGCGAACAGCTCCCAGTAGTCGTCGGGGTCGAACGCCTGGATCTCGCGTTCGCGGTCGACCAGCAGCTTCAGCGTCGGCCCCTGGACGCGACCGACGGAGATGAAGTCCTCGCCGAGCTGACCTGCGGAGAGCGAGAGGAACCGCGTGAGTGCGGCGCCCCACACCAGATCCACAGTCTGGCGGGCTTCCCCCGCCGCCGCGAGATCGAAGTCGAGGTCGCCCGGGTTCGCGAACGCCTCCTGCACCTCGTTCTCGGTGATGGAGGAGAAGCGGGCGCGCTCGATGGGGACCGACTCGTCGACGCCGCGCACGATGTCGAACGCCTCCTTCCCGATGAGTTCGCCCTCGCGGTCGTAGTCGGTCGCGATGATCACGCGGTCGGCGTCACGGGAGAGCCGGCGGAGGGCGGCGACGATGGCCTCCTGGGTGGGCTCGGTCTCGATCGGCGCCTCGATGAGTTCGTGGGGTTCGACGTCCCGCCAGTCGTCGTACTCCGGCGGGAAGTCGACGCCGACGACGTGGCCCGAGAGGCCGATCACCCGTTTGCCCCCCCAGCCGTAGACGTTGACGCCGTTGACCCGCTCGGCGTCGGCGGTGCCGTCGCTGAGGATCTCCGCGATGCGACGGGCCGCGTTGTCCTTCTCGGTGACGATGAGTTCCATTCGCTACCCGTCAGTAGACTGCTCCCCGGCCTAAACGTTTCGCGCTCCGGGATCGGAAGGCAGTTCCTTCGCGCCTGCCCACGCTCGCGTATGCGCAACTCCCGCCGTGCGTTCCTCCGCCGCGGCACCGCAGCGATCGCGTCGGCGACCCTCCTCGCGGGCTGTTCGGGTGGCGACGCGACGACCGAGACGGAGAGCTTCGACGGACCGGTCGTCGAGGTCGGCCCGGACGGCCGGAACGTCTTCTCGCCGGGGACGAACGAACCGCTCCGCGTCGAGGTCGGGACCCGCGTCCGCTGGGCCTGGCGCTCGGCCAACCACAACGTCGCCGTCCGGGATCAGCCGGCGGACGCGAACTGGGAGGGGGAACCCGAGATCCACCACTCCGGCCACACCTACGAGTTCACGTTCGAGGTGCCCGGCGAGTACCACTACGTCTGTGAACCCCACGAGGGCATGGGGATGGTCGGGGACGTAGTGGTGGAGTCAGCCGAGGAGTAGCCGGAACGGGCGGGAGAGCCGTCGCGGCAGCCACCGCAGGAACGACGCGGCCGGCTGGACCTTCCCCCAGCGCGGCTCGACCGCCCGGTAGCCGCCGCCGTCGACACGCTCGACCTGCCCCCGCGTTTCGAGGTAGTCGAGCGCCGACGCCGCCCGTCCCTCGGCGAGACCGAGCGCGTCGGCGACCTCACTCGCTGTTCCTGGCTCGCCGCGTTCCCGCAGTTCTTCGTGGACCGACCCGAGCACCTGTATCCGGAGCATTGCTTCGCTGTTGCTCGCCCCGTCGAGGTCGGCGGCGTACTCGTGTGGCTCACGGCCGGCCCCCGCGCGCACCGTCGCCGCACCGTCGAGCACGAACCACCCACCGACGACCGCGAAGGCAGCGCCCGGGGCGACCGCACTGCGGACGGCGAAGTAGCTCCCGAGGACGACGACGCTGCCGCCGTAGGCGATCCACTCCGTTCCCTCGGGCAGATCGTACCGATCGTCGAGGTAGTTGTGGAGGCCGACCGTCCCGAACAGCACCGCGAGGGGGACCATCGCGTCCAGTGAGAACTCCGTCAGCCAGGCCAGCACCGCGAACCCGACAGCCGAGACGAGGAGGGTCCGGAGACCGTCGTTTCCGGGGAGAGCGAGGGATCGCTGGGCCATCGTTGTGCGTCTGGGCTGGCAGGTACTTAGACGTCCGGGACTGAGAGTAAACTGGATACAGCGATACAGAACTTCGGTACGTCGTGGATCAGCGCGCTTCCCGCAGCCGCCAGCGATCGATCAGCAGCGACACCTCTCCGTCCTCCACCCGAAACTCGGCTGGCTCACGTCGCCCCGCCGAGTCGACCGTCTCGTACTGGTACACCGTATCGGCGCGCTGACTCCCCGTTTCGTCGGGCTCCGCCGGGAACAGCACCGCCTCCCCGTCCTTCAGCGGGTGGTCGAAATCGACCCGAAGCGAGGCCCCGTCGCGCTCGACGGTCGCGCTCATCACGCCCTCGTACGCCGTGTACTCGCCCGCGAGTCGACTGTGACGCCGGCGCAGGCGGAAGAACGGCACCGACTCTGCGGGGTCCTCGCCCAGCGCCGCCGCGAGCACGCCCTCGCCGACGACGCCCAGCGGGAACGCCGGCGAGGTGTTCGCGGCCAGCGCGACGCCCAGCTGTTCGTCCGGGAGGAACCCCTGGTACGCCGAGGAGACGGTGATCGACCCCGAGTGGCCGAGGAGGGTCCGGTCGCCGAGGAACTCCTCGTCCCGGAACCAGCCGTAGCCGTAGGTGCGGTCCGGCCCTTCGCGGCCCGTGGAGCGGCCCGGCACGTCGACGTACCCCTCGTGTGCCCGCGCGAGCGTGTTCGCGTCGAGCAGTTCCGCGCCCTCGGCCTCCCCGTCGTTCAGTTGGAGCCGGAGGTACTTCGCCATCTCCGACACCGAGGAGAGGATGCCGCCGGCCGCCTGCCCGATCTCGCGGGTCGGGAGCGAGGAGGCCATCAGCCCGTCGTCGGTCTGGCGGTACTGAGTCATGTGGTCGTCGGCCATCGAGAACTCGTGGTCGTCGAACGTCGAGCGCGCCATCCCCAGCGGCTCGAACACGTGCTCGCTAACGTACTCGTCGAACGGTTTGCCGGTCAGCGACTCGACGGTCTCGCCCAGCAGCGCATAGCCCGTGTTGCAGTAGGCGAAGCGCTCGCCCGGCGGATCCGTTCGCTCGGCCTCGGCGGCGTTCACGTGGGCGTGGAAATCTTCCTCGTCGCCCAGCGCCACGTTCGGCGCGGGAAGGCGCAGTCGGCGCGCGAGCAGCGTCTCGCTCACCCCCAGCGAGGGGAGCCCCGAGGAGTGGGTCAGCAGGTGGTGCAGCGTGGGTTCGGGCTCGTCGAACGAGACGTCGGTGTACGCCGAGACGCGGTCGTCGAGGTCGCAGATCCCGCTCTCGGCCAGCTGGAGCAGCGCGACGCCGGCGAACGATTTCGTGCAGGAGGCGATCCCGTACAGCGTCTCCGGGGTGGCGGGGCGGTTCCCCGCGAGATCCCGGGAGCCGAACCCCTCGGCGAACAGGGTGTCGTCGGCGTCGGTGACGGCGACGCTGAGTCCGGGGAGGTTCTCGTCGCGGACGATCCGGCGACAGAGCCGGGCGATCTCGCGTTCGGCGTCGGCGTCGATGGACATACCGCCGCTCGGAGCCCCGCCCCGAAGAAGGTGCGGGGAGGATCGCCTTCCCGTAGCTCTTTGCCCCGTCGTGCCCCAGGGCTGCCCATGCCCGAGACCGACGACGACCTGGCGACGATGACGTGGGAGGACGCCGGAGAAGCCTTCGAGAACGCCGACGCCGCGCTGCTGGGGACGGGCAGCGTCGAACAGCACTCGGTCCACCTGCCCGTCTCGGTGGACACGCTCCGCGCGGAGCATCTGACGGAGGAACTCGTGAACGCTGCCGACGAGCACGACCTGCGGTTCGTCCGCCTGCCCACGCTGCCGTACGGGATGAGCGAGCACCACACGAACTTCCCCGGGACGATCACGCTCGACCCGCTGACGTACGAGGACGCCATCGTGAGCATCGGCGAGAGCCTCGCCCGCCACGGCGTCGAGCGGTTCGTGATCGTGAACTGCCACGGCGGCAACCGCGAACCGCTCTCGAACGCGGCCGACCGGCTGGTCCGGGAGTACGACCTCGCGACCCACTTCGTCCACTGGACGGATTTCGCCCGCGAGCGCCTGCAGGAGGCTTTCGGCGAGGGCTGGGGCCACGCCGGCGACCACGAGACAAGCGTGATCGAACACTACCGCCCGGATCTGGTGAAGAACGAGAAGAAACAGCCTCAGAACGCCAAGGCGATGCCCGAGACCGCCACGTACGGCTACTTCGACCGCGTGACCGAACTCGGCGGCCTGGGCGATCCGACGAACGCCGACCCCGAGGCAGTCGCCGAGATAGTCGACGAGGCGACCGACGACATCCTCGAGGCGCTGCAGGACGACATCGACGCCGGCTGGTAGCTGACCTCTGCGGTGTGTTTACAAGCCAACGCGGGAAACCCCTGAGCGATGGAGGGCGTCCTGTGGTACGTGCTCGCGAGCTCCCGGGGCGGCCCGACGCGGGTCCGCATCCTGCGGGCTATCGACGAGCGGCCGCGGAACGCCAATCAGCTCGCGGAGACGCTCGATCTCGACTACACGACCGTTCGCCACCATCTCGACGTGCTGTTAGAGAACAACGTGGTGCGCAAGAGCGGCGACGAGTACGCCGCCGTCTACCTGTTCACCGAACAGGTCAGGTCGAACTGGCACACCGTCGAGGAGATCCTCGACACGGTCGACCCGGACGGCCCGGAGTTGGGGGCGGAGAACGCCGATACGGGGACCGAAGACGATGAGTCGGGCGCTGAGACCGACGACGCGGGCACGGAGGAGCCTTGATTATGGACGAACTTTGGAACACACGTATGTCGGTGGAACGCCCATGGAGGCACGCATGAGCCGATGGCTCGACGTCGCCCGCATCCTCGCGGGCGTGAACATCGTCCTCCTGCTGGGGCTGGGGAGCGTCTGGCTCCGGAACTACCGCAGCCACGGCGCCAGCCACACGCTCGGCCTGCTTGTCTTCGCTGGCTTCCTCCTGCTCGAGAACGCCCTCTGGGTCGGGCTCTACGTGTTCCACGACGGCTTCGTCGGCTGGTTCCTCGCCACCACCACGGACGTCCAGATCGGGATGACGCTGCTCTGCGGGCTGGAACTGGTCGCGCTAGTGGTGCTCGCGCGACTCACCTGGACCTGATCCGGAGCCCCGGTCGACTCCCCCGTTTTCGGACGAATTTTGGAGTCAGTTCGGAAAACGGCCATACGCTCCCCAGTGCTATCGTGTAACATGGACCTATCCAGACGGAGGTTCCTCGGAACCGCAGTCGCCGGCACCGCGTTCGTTGCCGGCTGTACTGGTGACTCCCCGAACGACGGGGAACGAATGGCGACGGAGACGCCGACCGACAGTCCGACAGACGGTTCGACCGACACGCCGACCGGAGGGGGGTCGACGGCCACGGTACAGGTCCGCAGCCACCCCGACCTCGGTGACGTGCTGGTCGACTCGGAGGGGATGACCCTCTACATGTTCGACCAGGACACCCAGGGCGAGGGCGCGAGCAGCTGCTCCGGGAGCTGTGTCGACAACTGGCCGCCGCTCACGGTCGACGGCGAGGCTTCGGCCGGCAGCGGCGTCTCGGCCGAGCTATCGACGTTCGAGCGCGAGGACGGCTCGACACAGGTGGCCGCGGACGGCTGGCCGCTCTACTACTTCACGCCCGACGAGGAGCCGGGCGACGCGGCCGGCCAGGGCGTCAACGACGTCTGGTGGGTGCTCCGACCAGACGGTTCGGTGGTTCGCTCGTCCGGCGACGGGACGGGGACCGAAACCGAGGGGCGCTACTGAGCGGTAGCGCGACGCCGCGACGTTCCAGCCGTGACGTCGTTCTACCCAGTCGGGGCGCTCCTCCCGTCGACGCTATCGTGTCCGTACTCGGCGGCGATCTGATCGGCGTTCGACAGTGATCTATGAACCAGCACGCCGATAAGTTCGGGAAATCACCATATTCGTCCCGTGCGACAGTACGGATGCTCATGAACGTATCCAGACGGACACTGATCAAGACGGCCGTTGCAGGAACCGTACTGACCGCCGGCTGTGGCGGCGACGGGACGACCGAGACGGAGCCGGGAGATGGCACGGACACCCCGGATATGGGCGGGACCGACACGCCCGAGGGGACGGCGACAGAGACAGAAACGGGGACGCAGACCGACGGGACGGAAACGGAGACCGACGGGACGGACACGGAGACGACGACCGATGGGACGACGGGCGCGACGGTGCAGGTCAGCACCCACCCGGACCTCGGTGAACTGCTGGTCGACTCCGAGGGGATGACCCTCTACATGTTCGATCAGGACGCCCAGGGAGCCGGGGAGAGTAGCTGCACCGGCGGCTGTGCGGGGAACTGGCCGCCGCTCACGGTCGACGGCGACCCCGAAGCGAGCGACGACGTGACGGCCGAACTCTCGACGTTCGAGCGCGAGGACGGCGAGACGCAGGTGGCCGCGAACGGCTGGCCGCTCTACACCTTCGCGACCGACGAGGAGCCGGGCGACGCGAACGGACAGGGCGCCAACGACGTCTGGTGGGTGCTCGGCCCCGACGGCAGCCCGATCCGCTCGGGCGGGACTGCGACGCCGACCGAGACGCCCAGCGGCTGAGACGCGAGGCTGGCGGGCCGATCGCCCCGTCTCAGACGTGCTCGAGGAACGCCGCGATCCGCTCGAACTCCTCGATCAGGTTCTCGCGGTCGGTGGTGTGGTGGCCCTCGTCCTCGAAGATGCAGGTCTCGACGGGAATCCCGCGCTCCTCGACGGCCTCGGCGATCTGCTCGGCCTCGCTCACGGGAACGCGCGGGTCGTTCGCGCCGTGCTGGATGAACAGCGGGCACTGGATCTCGTCCACGTCGTGGATCGGCGAGATCCGTTCGAGCAGTTCGGGGTCGTCGAGGCTGCCGTACTCCGCGGCGCGGTGCTCGCGGCGCCACTCGCCCGTATTTTCGAGGAACGTCTGGAAGTCCGCGATGCCGACGAAATCCACCGCCGCGGCCCAGAGATCGGGGTACTGCGTGATCGCGGCGAGCACCATGAACCCGCCGTAGGAGCGCCCGTAGGCGATCAGGCGGTCGGTGTCCGCCGCGGGCTGGCGTTCGAGCCAGTTCACCGCGTACCGGACATCTTTTACCGAGTCGAGGCGCTTCTCCTGGTCGTCGAGGTGGGTGTACGTCTTCCCGTAGCCCGAGGAGCCGCGGACGTTCGGTTCGAGCACGGCGTACCCCCGGTTCAGGAAGTACTGCTTCGTCGGGTAGAACCACGGCCGGCGCTGGTGCTCCGGGCCGCCGTGGATGTCGACGATGACGGGGGCCTGCTCGTCGCCGTCTTCGTCGACGCTCTCGGGGAGCGTCCAGTAGGCGGGAATCTCCCGCCCGTCGAACGTCTCGTAGCGGACGGTCTCGGAACGCAGGAACTGCTCCTCCGGAATCCCGAGCGTTCCGGGGGTGGTCCAGCGCTCGGTGTCGGCGGATTCGGTATCGGCAGCGTAGACGGAGTACGGGTGGTCGTCGGCACTGAACTCGATCGCCGCACGCTCGCCGTCGGGAGCGAGTTCCACGCCGGCGACGACACCCTCCGGGAGGTCCGGTTCGGCGGTGTCGACGATCTCGCTCCCGTCCGACGAGAGCGCGCCGAGGTACGTTTCCGAGTAACCGTCGACGTTGAGGGTGTACGCCACGCGGCCGCTGTCGCTGTCGATCTGGAGCGTATCGACGTTCCACTCGTCGTGGCCCCGTTCGACGGTCTCGACGCCGCCGGAGTCGGACAGTTCCAGTCGGCCGACGTAGGCGGTCTCGGCGCCGTAGTCGGTGATCGCGTACAGATCGCCGTCGGGGCCGAACGCGACGTGGTGGTAGCGCGCTTCCTCGTCGGCGTCGGTCAGGCGCTCGGCGTCGCCGCTCTCGATGTCCAGCCAGTAGAGCACCTGGTCCGCGCTGGAGTTGGATTCTTGGAGGATCAGCGCGTCGCCAGCGGGGTGCCACGCGGCGACGCCGACGAACCCGCCCGTGCCCTTCCAGACGAGGTCGGCGGATTCTGTATCGCGGTGCTGGATGTACACGTCGAAGGTGTCGCCCTGCCGGCGGTTCGCGGCGAACGCGAAGCGGTCGCCCTCGGGCCCCCAGCCACCCCAGAGGTGTTTCGCCTCGGGGTCGTTCGTGAGTTGGGTTTCCTCGCCCGTTTCGAGGTCGTAGCGGTAGAGCTGGTCGCGCTCGTTGCTCCCCTCGTCCATGCCGAAGACGAGTTCGTCGCGGGTCGGGGAGGCGTCGACGAACGAGACGCGCTCGTCGTGGGCGGTCAGTCGCTCGGGGTAGGTAGCGGGTTCGTCGAGGCGGTAGACCTGCGGGGTGCCGGTGGTGTCCGCGAGGTAGGCGAGTGTGTCGTTGACGGTGAAGGTGGGCGTGTCGGTGCTGTCGATGCCGAGGTAGCGGGCGATGTCGTAGGTCATGCGGGTGTGTGGTGGGGGTTGGGGGAAAGGGGTTCGGGCGGGGGCTGTGTGTGCCGGGATTCTGTGTCGGCGTTTGGGGTCCTGTCGGGCGGTCATCTTCGTCTGCTCGTGTCTGATTTGGTTATTGTCTGTTCCGGGTCAGCAACACCGTGAAAGCCCCTGTCGGCTCGACTCCCGGGACTCGCTGCGCTCCTCGCTTCGCTGCGGTGCTTGTGTCGTCCGGGTTCGTCGAGCCGACAGCCCCTTTCAGTCCCACCCGACAGCACAGCCCACACGCCTCCCCAGCCGACTCACTCGGCCTCCGGCCTCGTTCGTCCCTCGCGCTCGGTTCGCGTCCGTCGACGCGAACGCTTCGCGCCACCGCACAGCCGCATCTGCTTCACAGCCGGAGACGACCAGCCCCGAAAGACGCCGCCACGATTAATTGTCTCACGACCGACACCGGAACCATGGACTGGAACCGCCCACTGGGCGTGGTCCTCGTGCTCGTCGGCGTCGCCCTCGCCGTCCCCGTCGCGCTGGAACCGCCGACTGCCGAGGCGGGCGGTCCCGCAGTCATCGGGGCTTGGATCGACATCGTACTGCGCGGCGGTGGCGGCCTCCTCGCCGTCGCCGTGGGCTGTATCGCCTTTCTTGACGGCCGAACACGACTCGCCGCGACGACGCTGACGGCGTACGCTGTCGTCGTGCTGGCCTATTTGGCCCGGATGCGCCAGATCGGTCCCGAACGACCGTGGCCGTACGTCGGACTCTGGCTGATCGTCCTCGTCGTCGCCGTCGCCGTGGTTCGACGCGTCGTCGAGCCGAAATCGGGCGCGTCGATGCTGGAGAGTGGGGGATAAGTCGGTGAAGACGGCCGAACTTCTCGGAACGGTGCTTGTCGCCGCGGGTGCGGCGCTAGCCACCTCGCTCGTCTACACCGTTCCGAGCGCCGAGGCGGGCGGACCAGCGATCGTGTGGCTCTACGGCGTGATCCTGCTCCGTGGCGGCGGTGGGCTGCTCCTTGCCGCGGTCGGCTACGTGACGCTCTCGTCCGGCCGCGTCCGACTCGGGGCGACGACGCTGACCGCGTCGCTCGTCGTCGTCGCGGTCTGGCTCGCCATACGGTTCCGCCTGCTCCGGGGCCTGTCGATGCCCGCGTTCACGACGCTTGCGGTCGTCGTCTTCCTCGTCGCGGTCGGCGGCGTCTATCGCTCGTTCGATCGATAACCGTCGTCGTCGAGAACCCCACCAGTTCGACCGCAACGGCGGGATTTATCGGCTCCCAACACCACCGACCCCCCGTGAGCGACGACGCCCGCGTCGACATGACGACCGGCGCGATCACGCCCAAACTGTTCGCGCTGTCGTGGCCGCTGGTGCTGGGCAACCTCGTTCAAACCCTGTACAACCTCGCGGACATGTTCTGGGTCGGGCGCGTGAACGCCGAGGCCGTGGCGGCGGTGTCGCTGATGTTCCCCACCTCGTGGATGTTCGTCTCGGTCGCGATGGGGATCACCGCCGCCGCGGTCGCGCTGGTGTCGCAGTACGTCGGCGCCGACGAGCAGCGGAAGGCGGATCACGCCGTCGGACAGACCGTCCTCCTGACGGTCGCCGTCGGCCTCGCGCTGGCGGCGATCGGCTTCACGATCCGCTACCCCCTCGTCTCGCTGATCGGCGCGCAGGGACAGGTGTTCGACTACTCGATGGCCTACCTCGAACCGATCCTCGCGGCGATCCCGTTCACGTTCCTCTTCTTCGCGTTCCGCGCGGTCCTGCGCGCGGCCGGGGACGTGCGGACCGCGATGTGGCTGGTGGTGCTCTCGGCGGGCGTGAACGTGATCCTCGACCCGTTCCTGATCCTGGGCTGGACGCTCGTCGAGGGAGCCCCGATCGTCGGTACCGTCGCCTTCCCCGCGATGGGCGTTCGCGGCGCGGGGATCGCGACGCTGATCTCCCGCGTCCTCGCCGCGGTGGTGGGGCTCGCGCTCCTGCTCCACGGCGGGTGGGGCGTGAAGCTCCGGGTTCCGGACCTGAAGCCCGACCCCGAGGTGCTCACGGATCTGGTCCGCATCGGCGTCCCCGGCACCGGCGACGGCCTCGCCCGCTCGTTCGCGGCCGTGTTCTTCGCCGCGCTGGTCGCGCGGTTCGGCCCGGTCGCGACCGCGGCCTACGGGATCGGGATCCGGCTGATGTCGGTCTCCTGGACCGTCTCGGGCGCTGTCGGGCAGGCGACCGCCACGGGCGTCGGGCAGAACCTCGGCGCCGACACGCCCGAGCGCGCCGAGGAGGTGGCCTGGAAGGCGACGGCGGCGACGATGGCGTTCCTGTTCGCCGTCGGCGGGCTGGTGTACGTCTACCCCGCGACGGCGATCGACCTGTTCGTCGACGAGCAGGCCGTGATCGACGCCGGGGTCGTGCTCCTGCGCATCCTCGCGCCGTTCTGGGCGTTCATGGGCGGACTGATGGTGATCCAGGGCGCGTTCCGCGGCGCGGGCCAGACGACCCAGGCGATGGCGCTCTCGCTGGCCTCGCGCTGGCTGTTCCGCGTGCCCGTGGCGGCGCTGCTGGCGTACTGGCTGGCGTGGGGGGAGGACGGGCTCTGGTGGGCGATGGCGTTCTCCGGCGTGATCACGTTCGCCATCGGCGCCGCGTGGTTCAATCGCGGGAACTGGCAGGAGGGCGTCGTCGACACGGGGGCAGACGTGGACGTGAGCGAGCCGAGTGACGCCGTCGCCGGCGAGGATAGCGGCTCGCCGGCACAGGGAGCCGGCGAGGACTGAGTGGCGACACGCGGTCCCCGTCGGGAAACTTTTCTGCTGCCCGTCACGATCCGCCCTGCATGCGCCCTCCAACGCGACGCGAACTCACGGTGCTGCTCGCTCTCCTGCTGATCACGGTGCCGATCTGGACGCCGCCACTCGACGTGACGGGACCGGACTACCGCTATCAGGCCGCGGAGCTCTCGACGCAGGACGGGAAACTGGCCGTCGACGTGCCCGACGGC
The DNA here is from genome assembly GCF_002025255.2 of Halolamina sp. CBA1230. Taxonomy (GTDB): domain Archaea; phylum Halobacteriota; class Halobacteria; order Halobacteriales; family Haloferacaceae; genus Halolamina. Next base: position 1,539,852 of record NZ_CP054587.1, on the reverse strand, counting down.
GACCCGCTCGACGGCGCCGAGGGGATCGACTGCTTCCACCGCTCGTTCGACTTCCCGCGGCGGTGTCTCTACGACGGCGGCGCGCTCGACGGCAACGTCACGGGAGTGAATCCAAACATCCTCGGCGTCTCCGGCCCGGCGGCCGCCGGTGAACTCACCCGGCGCACGGGCGAGGAGTACGTGATGCTCGGCGACGTGATCTACCGCCGGACGACGACGTTCGTCGACGCCAACGCCTCGGTCGGGCTGACCGTCGAACTCGGCATCGAACGCGTCGACCCGGGGACGGCGCTGGAGGACGTGGCCCACGAGGAGGTCTCCGACGCGGCCAGAACGGCCATCGAGGACGGATCGGTCACGACGAACGAGCCGATCGCGGACGCGAACGAGGTACTCCGTGTCGACGGGGAGTACTACGTCGTCTACCAGGACTCCCGCCAGCGATCGTACCCCGAGAACCCCGGAACGGAACGCCTGTTCGAAGCGATCGCTGTCGGCGCGGGCGCGTGGCTGCTGCTCCGAGACTGAGCTACGACAGTCGCTCCCGCAGCAGTTCGTTCACCTGCCCCGGGTCGGCGGAGCCGCCGGTCTTCCCCATCACCTGCCCGACGAGGAAGTTCAGCGCGCCCTCGTCGCCGGACTCGTAATCCTCGACGGCGCCGGGGTTCTCCTCGATCGCCTCTTCGACGGCCTGCTCGACTTCCCCGCCGCTGGCTTTCCCGAGGTCCTCCGCCTCGATGATCGCCTCGGGGCTCTCGCCCTCGTCGAGCATCCGCCGGAGGACGACCTCCTCGGCGTTCTTCGCGGTGAGCTCGTCCTCGGCCACGAGGCGGATCACGTGTTCGATCTCGTCGAGGCGACCCGTGATGTCGGCGACGGCCATGTCGCGGTAGTTGAGTTCGCCGAGGAGGTTGTCCGCGACCCACGTCGCCGCGAGGTCGGGTTCGAACTCCTCCGCGAGCTGCTCGTACAGATCCGCGACGGATTTCCGGGAGGTGAGCTTCGAGGCGGCCTCCTCGCTGAGCCCGTACTCCTCGCGGAAGCGCTCGCGGCGGTCGTCCGGGAGCTCCGGGATCGGGATGCGCTCCTTCCAGTCCGAGACTTGGAGCGGGGGGAGGTCGGCCTCGCGGAAGTAGCGGTAGTCCTTCTCCGCCTCCTTCGAGCGCATCGAGACGGTGACGCCGCGGCTCTCGTCCCAGTGGCGGGTCTCCTGTTCGACCTCGCGGCCGCGCTTGACGGCGTTCTTCTGGCGGGTGATCTCGTAGGCGAGCGCCTGCTCGGCGCCCTTGTGGCTGGAGATGTTCTTGACCTCGGTGCGGTTCGCGTCGTCCCGCGCGTCCTCGTCGAGTTCGCCGTCCTCGCCGATCGCGTCGGCCGGCACCAGCGAGATGTTGGCGTCGACGCGCAGGCTGCCGTCGCGGGTGGCGTCGAACACGCCGAGGTACTCCAGCACCTCCTCCAGCTTCGCGAGGAACGCTCGGGCCTCGTCGGGCGAGCGGAAGTCCGGCCGGGTGACGATCTCCATCAGCGGCGTGCCCGCGCGGTTGTAGTTGACCAGCGTGTAGTCGGCGGTGTCGATGTTGCCGCCCTCGTGCTGGATGCTGCCGGGGTCCTCCTCCAGGTGGGCGCGCCGGACGCTGATCGCGCGGCGTTCGCCCTCGACGCTGACCTCCAGTTCGCCGTCGGCACAGATCGGCGCGTCGTACTGGGTGAGCTGGAACCCCTTCGGGAGGTCGGGGTAGAAGTAGTTCTTCCGGTGGAACGTCGTCTCCTCGGGGATGTCGGCGTCGAGCGCCTTGCCGATCTTGACCGCCGACTCGACGGCGGCCTCGTTGAGCACCGGCAGCGCGCCGGGCAGCCCGAGACAGACCGGGCAGGTGCGGCTGTTGGGCTCCTCCTCGTCGGCAGCGGTCGTCGAGCAGTTACAGAAGATCTTCGTGTCGGTCTCCAGTTGGACGTGGACCTCCAGCCCGATGACGGCCGCGAGCTCCCGATCCGCGAGCGCCTGACTCATTGCTGCAGAATTCTTCAGGTTCGTGGTTAAGCGTGTCGGGAGACGAACGGCGCCGCGGGACCGGTCACCCGCGGCGGCGGGACGGCACTGCGGGACCGATCACCCGAGGTGCCGTCACATGCGTCGTCGTCACACTTTTGCGTCAACGACGTAAACGAGAACGTATGGGAACGAAGCAGATGCGCGTGAGTGAGGAGCTCTACGCCCGGGTACAGTCCGAGAACCGCGACGACGAGACGCTCGCGGAGACGCTCGATCGGCTCGTCGGCGGCTACTCGCTGACGGAGTTCGCCGACGACGCCGCCGAACTGAATCTCGACGAGAGCGTCGAGGAGGCGACTGACGGTGCGGTCGGCGCGACCCCGCCCGGCCACGAATGATTCTGGATACGCAGTATCTCGGCGCGCTGGTCGACGGCGACGCTGGGGCCCGGGAGAAAGCGACCGAACTCGACGCGAAGCCGGTGCCGACCCGTGTCCCGACAGCGGTCGTCTGGGAAGCGTACACGGGGATCGGCAACGCCGACATCGACGCGGCTGACGAACTCCGTGCGCTCTACGAACGCCTGCTTGCGAGTCGCTCGACGCTCGACCTCGCTCCCGAGGTTGCCCGTCGAGCCGGCGAACTCAACGGCGAACACCTGCGCTCCGACGAGCTGGCCGAACTCGACGGCGCCGACTCGGTCGTCGCCGCGCACGGACTGCTACTCGACGAGGCGGTGGTCTCGAACGACGCCGACTTCCGGGACGTGGACGGACTCGACGTCGTCACGTACTGAACGTACCGTCGCTCCTTTGAGGAACGCGGTCCGAGCGGAGATCGATGCACCGACGCCAGGTCCTCGCGTCGCTCGCGAGCGGTGGCAGCCTCCTCGCGGCCGGCTGTGCGGTTCCCGGAACCGAGCCGGGCCCGTTCGACTTCGCCATCGTGAATTTCCGCCAGCAGTCGTTCCACGTCGCGTTCACCCTCCGGCACGACGGCGACGTCCTCGTCGACGGCGCCGTCGACGTGGCCGCCCGTCCGTCGGACGAGGAGTACACCGTCCTGCGGTTCGCCGACCTCGATCGCGTGACCAACGGCGACACGATCGACGCGGAACTCACGGTCGACGGCGAGCTGTTCGAGACGAGCTACGAGGTGACGTGCAACCGCAGCGAGAACGCGGGCAACGAGCTCTACTTCCGGATCCGCGATCCCGAGGCGACGACGGACTCGGGGATGGCGTTCGCCGGCGACGAGTGTTGAGCGCGCGCCGCGCTCAGTACACCAGTTCGCCGGAGATGAACTTCCGGGTCCGCTCGTCGCTGGGGTTCTCGAAGATCGTCTCGGTCGGCCCGATCTCGGTGAACCCGTCGCCGAGCAGCACGCCGACGCGGTCGGCGACCCGCTCGGCCTGGTGCATGTCGTGGGTCGCGACCACGACGCCGATACCGCGGTCGCGGGCCTCGGCGACCGCCTCCTCGATCAGCCCCGTGTTCCGCGGGTCGAGGTCGGAGGTCGGCTCGTCGAGCAGGAGGTAGTCCGGCTCGTACGCGAGCGCCCGCGCGAAGGAGACGCGCTGGGCCTCCCCGCCCGAGAGCGAGTCCGCCTCCTGGCCGATCTTCTCGCTCAGGCCGACGATGTCGAGGGCGTCCTCGACGGCCTCGGGCGTCTCGGTCGAGCCGACGAGCCCGCGGAGCTGGTCCCGTAGTCGGTCGTTCCAGCCCTGCCGGACCCGGAGGCCGTACTCGACGTTCCGCTCGACGGTGGCGTCGAACAGGCTGGCCTCCTGGAACACCATCCCGATCCGGCGCCGGCGAGCCAGCCGCGCCTCCTCGCTCAGCTCCCACACCGCATCGCCGTCGAGTTCGACCCTCCCTTCGTCGGTCTCGGACTCGGCGTCGCGCTCGTTCGGCTGGAGGAACAGCGCGAGGATCCGCAGCAGCGTGGTCTTCCCGACCCCGGAGGGGCCGATGATCCCGACCACCTCGCCCTGATCGACCGACAGCGACACGTCGTCGACGACCTGCTCCTCGCCGTAGCTGTGGGAGACGCGGTCGAGCCGGATCATCGGTTCATCGCCCCCTCGTCACCGAGCCGGACGACGATCGCGTTCACCGTCAGTACGACCGTCACCAGCACCGCCCCGAGGATCATCGCGGTGTCGTACTGGCCCTGCCGGGCCTCCAGCTGGATCGCGGTCGTCAGCGTCCGCGTCTGGGAGATGCCGTCGGCGCTGGTGATGTTCCCGCCGACGATGAGCACCGACCCGACCTCGCTGATCGCGCGGCCGAAGCCCGCGAGCACCGCGGTCGCGATGCCGTAGCGAGCCTCCTTGATCACCACGAGCGCCACGTCGAGCCGCGTCCCGCCGAGCGCGCGGGCGGCGTCGCGGACGTTCTCGTCGACGCTGGTCAGCGCCGCGAGGCTGATCGCGGTGATCGGCGGCGTCGCCAGCACGAACTGGGACATGATCATCGCCTCCTTCGTGAAGATGAGGTCTGCGGCGCCCAGCGGCCCTTGGTTGGAGACCATGAACAGCACCACCAACCCCACGACGACGCTGGGAAAGCCCATCCCGGTGTTGATCACCGACTTCACGAACTGCTGGCCCGGGAACTCGGTGAACCCCATCACGAGCGCGACGGGGATGCTGACCAGCGTACTCAGCACCACCGCGGTACAGCTCACGTACAGCGAGACGAAGATGATGCTCCGGACGTACCCCTCCTGGAAGGGGGTCTCGATAAACAGCGGAAGCAGTGCGACCGGATCGAGCGGCACGCTTACTGGCTCGAGGAGTTGCTACTCCAGCCTTCCGGCACGTACTGCTGGAAGTCGGGGTCCTCCGAGAGCGCCCGCGGGAAGAACAGCTGCTCCCCGTTCATCGTGTAGTTCGAGATGGCGTCCTGCGCGCTCGGGCTGGTGATCCAGCCGATGTACGCCATCGCGAGGTCGTAGTTGGCGTTCTCGTGGACGGCGGGGTTGACCGCCAGGATCCCGTACGGGTTCTCGAGCAGCTCCGGCCCGCCCTCGATCGGCCCCTGGACGAGGATCGTGAGGTCGATCTCCGAGCGCTGGGAGATGAACGTGCCGCGGTCCGACAGCGTGTAGGCGCCCTGCTGGTTCGCGTTGTTGAGCGCCTCGCCCATCCCGGCACCGATCTCCTGGTACCAGTCGCCGCCGGGCTCGACGCCCGCTTCCTCCCAGATGTTGAGCTCCTTCGTGTGCGTGCCGGAGTTGTCCCCCCGGGAGACGAACGCCGCCTGCTCCTCCGCGATGGTGGCGAACGCCTCCGCCGCGGAGTCCATCCCCTCGATCCCGGCGGGGTCGCTCTCGGGCCCGACGATCACGAAGTCGTTGAACATCAGGTCCCGGCGGTTGATCCCGTACCCGTTGCGCATGAACTCGTCCTCGAGCCCGCGCGCGTGGACCATCACGATGTCCGAGTCGCCGTTGCGTGCGGTCTCGAGCGCCGCGCCGGTCCCCTGGGCGACGGCGTCGACGGTGACGCCGTACATCTCCTCGAACCCGGGGTGGATCTCGTCGAGCAGCCCCGTGTCGTACGTGCTCGTCGTCGTGGTCAGCGTCAGCGTCTCGCCGCTGACGCCGGCGCCGCCCTCTTCGTCCGACCCAGTGAGCTGTGTACAGCCGGCCGTGCTCGCGATCGCGGCAAGACCGACACCCTGTAGGAACTTTCGTCGTTGCATCGTACACGACATAACGAGGGATGTGTCAAAAGCGTTGGCCTCCTGGAGTAACCATTTAACGTTACGTGTTACCGTGTTACAAGGGTATCTTCGGGCTCCGTGACGGGGAGCAGTTACGTCTGCTGCCGTCACCAACGCTGCCAACGGATTCCCACTGTCGAACGGTCTCGATCACGGGTCCGTCGATATCCGCACCGTCGATCGACGATCCGTCATCCGACGGACGGCGCAACCGGCCGGAGTGAGAACTCCTATAAAGCGCCTGTGCAAACCCACGGGCGACTACTGATGCCATTCGATCCCGTTCGTCCGGCCGGCCGTCCGTCCGTGGGGTGGTCGCCGTGACCGAGTCACGGCTGCTCGTCCCGATCGACGAGTCGGCCAGCCTCCGGAACACGGTCGCCTACGTCGTCGAGGAAGCGCTGGAGCGGGCCGACGAGGAGGGGTCGACGGCGGCGATCCACTTCGTCTACCCGCTCCCGGAGAAGATCACGTTCCGCTCGGGGTCGTCGCGGGCCGACGCCGCCCGGACGCTGCTCGATCGCGTGGCGTCGTGGGCCGAGGAGGACGCCGAGGGGGCGGCGCTGACGATCGAAACCGCGCTCGTGGCCACCCACGAGTACCTCTCGACGCCCAACGACTACGCCGACGTGCTCGTGCGCTACGCCAACGAGCACGATCTCGGGCTGGCGGTGTTCGACCCGCGGTACGACCCGATCGGCTCGACGCCGCTGCTCCCCTCGCTGGAGGCCGAAGTCCGGCAGGCCGGCCTCGCCGTTCAGGAGGCGCCCGTCTCCGCGGAACAGGCGTCGGGGACGCTGGTGCGCCGCGGGACGCTGACCCAGTTCTTCGCGCTGTTTGCGGCGTCGTTCGCGTTCTACCTGCTGCTCGCGGGGTCGGCTGCCCCCTTCGAACTCGTGACCGGCACGATCGCCGCGGGCATCGTCGCCGTCTCGCTGTGGCGCGTCTCGCTCACCTCGCCGGTCGACCCGAGGGGGACCGCCGGCCGGCTGGCGCGGTTCGCGCTGTACGTCCCGTTCCTGCTCTGGGAGATCGTGAAGGCCAACGTCGAGATCGCGTACATCGTGCTCCACCCCGACCTGCCGATCGACCCCGAGATGGTGGAGTTCGACGCCGCCGTCTGGTCGGCGCTGCCGGTGACGACGCTGGCGAACAGCATCACGCTCACCCCCGGGACGCTGACCGTCGACGTGGAGCGCCAGCACCTGATCATCCACACGCTCACGGCGGGTTCGCGCGAGGGGCTGTTCGCGGGCACGCTCGAACGTGCGGTCCGGTTCGTGTTCTACGGCCGCGCGGCCGCCCGGATCCCGAGCCCGTTCGAGCGCCGACAGGAGGAGGAGGCCGAGGAATGATCGAGCAGGTCCTGCTCGGCGCTGCCACCGTGTTCATCCTCGTCTCGCTGGTGGGGATCTACCGCGCGATCGTCGGGCCGACGATGCCCGACCGCGTGATCGCGATCAACTTCATCGGCTCGAACGTCGTGATCGTGATCGCGCTGATCGCGGCCGCGATCGGCGAACCCGGCGCGCTCGACATCGCGCTCGTGTACGCCCTGCTGAACTTCCTGCTCAGCATCGCCATCTCGAAGTTCCAGGTCGAGCGCGGGGGGGTGCTATGACGCCCCGCGAGATCGCCGTGCTCGTGCTGGTGCTCGGCGGCGCCTTCTTCGCGGTCGTCGCCGCCGTCGGGCTGATCCGCCTGCCAGACGTGTACGCCCGGGCCCACAGCACCTCCAAGAGCGAGACGCTGGGCGCCGTGCTCGCGCTGGGTGCAGTCGCCGTCACCTACGGGATCGGGTTCAACACGCTGAAAGTCGTTCTGCTGCTGCTCTTTATGTTCATCACGAACCCCACTGCCGCCCACGCCATCACCCGGGCGGCGCACGAACTCGGAATCGAACCCTGGACCGGCGACGAGGAGGGGGAGGAGCCGTGACGCCGCTGGAGCTCGCCCTGCTCGCGCTGGTCATCGGCGCCGCGGTCGCGACGGCGGCGCTGCGCAGCGTCCTGAGTTCGGTCGTCGCCTTCGGCGCGTACAGCCTCGGCATCGCGATCATCTGGGTGTTCCTCCGGGCGCCCGACGTTGGGCTCACGGAGGCCGCCGTCGGTGCCGGCATCATGACCGTGCTGTTCCTGCTCACGATCGTGAAAACCGAACATCCCGACGTGGAACGGACGTTCGAACGTCTCGACCTCCGGGCAGCCGGGGTGGCGGTCGCGCTCGTGTTGGTGCTGTCGACGACGCTGTTCGCCCTCCCCGCAGTGGGCGACGCCGACTCGGCGGTCGCTGACGACGACGTGACCGAGTACTACCTCGACAACGCCTACGAGGAGACGCAAGTCAACAACGCCGTGACGGCCGTGCTCGCGGCGTACCGTGGGTTCGACACGATGGGCGAGGCCGCGGTGGTGTACTCCGCGGGCGTCGGCTTGCTCGTGGTGCTCAACAGGGAGGTGTTCGGATGAGCCAGCAGGAGGCGGGGACGCCCGACACCGAGGCGCCGACCGCCCGCGGCGGCTCCTACGTCAGCACCCCGATCATCATGGCGACGGTGCGGGTGGTGATGCCGTTCGTGTTCACGTTCGGCCTGTTCGTGATGTTCCACGGCGCCGACTCCTCCGGCGGCGGGTTCCAGGGCGGCGTGATCGTCGGCACCGTCGTGCTGATGCTGGGCATCGCGTTCGGCATCGAGGCCACCCGGGAGTGGATCGGCCCCCGGATCCCGGTCGTGCTGGTCGGGATCGGCATGCTTGCGTTCCTCTTTACCGGGATCGGGAGCGTGCTGCTCGGCGCGGGCTTCCTCGACTACTCGGTGTACGCCGACATCGGGGTCCCCAAGGCCAGCAAGTACGGGATCGAGTTCGTCGAGCTCGCGATCGGCGTGATCGTGGCCGGCATCGTCACCGGCCTGTTCTTCGCCATCGCGGCCGGCGTCGAGGAGGGTGAGTCGGCGTGATCGACCTGCTGGCCTCGCGGGGGTATTTCCTCGTCGCCTTCGTGCTGATGGGTATCGGGACGTACGTGCTGATCGGCAGCGAGAACCTCATCAAGAAGGTGATCGGCATGAACGTGTTCCAGACGGGGATCTTCCTCTTCTTCATCGCGTCGGCGTTCGTCACGGGCGCGAGCCCGCCGCTGCTGTCGGCGCCGGCGCCCTACGTCAGCCCGCTGCCACACGTGCTGATCCTGACCGCCATCGTCGTCGGGGTCAGCCTCACCGCGGTGGCGCTGGGGCTGATCGTCCGGATCTACGACGAGTACGGCTCGCTCCGGGAGAGCGAGATCCGGGAGGTGGCCGCCGATGAGTGATCTCCCGGCGCTGCTGGTGGCGCTGCCGCTCGTGGGGTCGGTGCTGGCCTTCTTGGCCGGCCTCGCCCGGTCGAAGTCGGGCTGGCCCGTCGCGCTGGTGACGACCGCGGTCCAGGTCGTCGGGGCCGCGCTGCTCGCCTCGCGGGCGTTCGACTCGACGGTCAGCTACGTCGTCGGCGGGTTCGACGCGCCGTTCGGCATCGAACTGTACATCGACGGGCTCTCGGCGACGATCGCGCTGCTGGTCGCGGTGGTCTCTCTCGGCGTGCTCGCGTACTCGCGGGCGGCGGGTCCGCGGAGCAACGCGTTCTACGCCGTCTACCTCCTGCTCGTCGCCGGGCTGACGGGGATGAGCATCACCGGCGACGTGTTCAACATGTACGTGTTCCTCGAGATCACGGGGCTGGCGGCGTACGCGCTGGTCGCCAGCGGCGAGGGCGGGCGCTCCGCCCGCGCCGCGCTGAAGTACCTGATCGTGGGGACGATCGGTGCGAGCCTGTTCCTGCTCGGGATCGGCTACGCGTTCATCGCCACGGGGACGCTCAACATGGCCGACCTCGCCGACCAGCTCGCGACGGTCGGCTACGACGCGGCGCTGGTGCAGGCGGCGTTCGCGCTGATGGTCGTCGGCCTGTTCGTCAAGGTCGCGGTGTTCCCGCTGCACGCCTGGCAGCCCGACGCCTACGCCGGCTCGCCGGACTCGGTGAGCGCGCTGATCTCGGCGTTGGTGTCGACGGTCGCGGCGTACGCGCTGATCCGGATCGTCTACACGGTGTTCACCGTCGAGTTCCTCCAGGCCAACCCGGCGGCGCGCTCGCTGCTCGTCGCCGGCGCGGTGGTCAGCATCGTGTTCGGTAGCGTGCTCGCGGTGTCACAGACCGAGATCAAGAAGATGCTCGCGTACTCCTCGGTCTCGCAGTTCGGGCTCGTGGTCGGGGGGATCGCCGTCGCCAACGAGCAGGCGCTGATCGGCGCGACGATCCACCTCGTCGGCCACGCGATCATGAAGGGCGGCCTGTTCCTGACCGCCGGCGTGATCGCGACCGCCACGGGCGCCCGCACGATCGACGGCTACGAGGGGCTGGTCCAGCGGTTCCCCCTCGGCGCGGGCGTGTTCGGCCTGCTCGCGCTGTCGATGGTCGGCGTCCCGCCGGCGGTCGGCTTCGTCGGCAAGTGGTACATCGCGCTTGGCGCCGTCGAGGCGTCGGCGTGGCCCCTCGCCGTGGTGATCCTCCTGAGTACGCTGCTGACGCTTGCGTACTTCGCGCGGATCCTCGAACGGATGTTCTTCCACGAGGAGCCACGCTCCTCGGAGAGCAGCGGAGACACGAGCGCCGCCCCGACGGCAGCCGACGGCGGCGACGTGGCGCGCCCTTCGATCGGCATGACCGCCACGGTGGTGATCGCGGCGCTGGCCGCGGTCGCCCTCGGGATGCTCGCCTTCGAGTACGGACAGCTCCTCGAACCGACGGTTCAGGCACTCCTCTCATGACCGAGATACACACACTCAGACCTCTCGCAGCGGTGCTCGTGCCGGCAGTCGCGATCGTCCCGATCCTCGCCTCGCGCGGGCGACCGAACCTCCGTGAGGCGTGGACGCTGTTGTCGGCGCTCGTGGCACTCGGCATCGTCGCCAGCATGGTGCCGGGCGTGCTCGCCGGCGACACGTACGTCACGCAGTTCGGTACGTTCGTCCCCGGCGTCGAGTTCGCGGTGCAGGCCGACGCGCTGGGCGTCCTGTTCGGTCTACTCGCCAGCCTGCTCTGGGTGATCACGAGCTTCTACAGCATCGGCTACATGCGCGGGCTGGACGAACACGACCAGACGCGCTACTTCGCGGCCTTCGCGGGCAGCGTCGCCGCCGCACTCGGCGTTGCGTTCGCGGCGAACCTGCTCGTACTCTTCGTGTTCTACGAACTGCTCACGGTCGCGACCTACCCCCTCGTCAGCCACGACGAGACCGACGAGGCCCGCGCGGCCGGCCGGAAGTACCTCACCTACACGTTCGGCGGCGGCGTCGCGGTGCTCGCGGGCTCGGTGCTCGTCTACCTGCTCGCCGGGACGACCGCGTTCGCGCCCGGCGGGATCGAGGCGCTCGCGGGCAGCGACCCGACGCTGGCCCGCGCGGCGTTCGGGCTGCTGATCCTCGGCTTCGGCGTGAAGGCGGCGCTGATGCCGCTGCACTCCTGGCTCCCCGACGCGATGGTCGCGCCGACGCCGGTGTCGGGGCTGCTGCACGCGGTGGCGGTCGTGAAGTCCGGCGTGTTCGGCATCGCTCGCGTGATCCTCGACGTGTTCGGGCCGGAAGCGGTCGCGGACCTCGGGATGGGCGTGCCGCTGGCGGCGGTCGCGGCGTTCACGCTGACCGTCGCGAGCGTGATCGCGCTCCGGCAGGACAACCTCAAGCGCCGGCTGGCGTTCTCGACGGTGAGCCAGCTCTCCTACATCGTGCTCGGGCTGGCGGTCGGCGCCGCCCTCGCGCCCGGCCGAGCGTCGGCGTACGCGCTCGTCGGCGGGCTGCTCCACATCCCCGCCCACGCGTTCATGAAGCTCACCCTGTTCTTCTGTGCGGGCGCGATCCACGTCGAGACCCACACCGACGACATCAGCGACATGGCGGGGATCGGCGAACGGATGCCGCTGACGATGGCCGCCTTCGGCGTGGCGTCGCTGGGGATGGCGGGGATCCCCCTGATCGCCGGTTTCGTGAGCAAGTACTTCCTGCTGATCGGCACCGTCTCCGGCGGCCAGGTCGTGTTCACCGCCGCGCTGCTGGTGTCGGGCGTGCTCAACATCGCGTACTTCTGGCCGGTCGTCTACGCCGCGTTCTTCGAGTCGAAAGGCGACAGCGACGACAAACCGCTGCTCGAGCACGTGCTCGGCGGTCGATTCGCTGACGACGACGAACTCGCGACCGACGGCGGGCACACTGACGAGGAGGAGACCGACGAGGAACACGTTGCCGGCGACGATGCCGGCAACGGCGAGCATGATGAACACGGCTTCGCCGACGACCACGAGGGCGACCACAGCCACGGACACGGCGGCGACTGGGAGTCCCGTGGCTGGTTCGGCGGGGAGTCCACGTGGTTCATGCTCGCCCCCATCCTGTTCGCGGCGACGGGGTCGGTCGTGCTCGGGATCGTCCCCGACGCGGCGGTGTTCCTCGCGATCGTCCGCGACATCGTCGCCGCGGTCACGGGGGTGAGCGTCTGATGGAGCCGGTCGTCCCCCCGTTCGTCCCGGTGCTCGTCGCCGCACTGCTGCTGCCGTTCCTCGGTCGGAAACTCGGCCACGCGGTCGCGGGCGTTCTGACGGGCGCCGTCGTCCCGTACGTCTGGCTCGTCGACTCCGGCGCCCACTTCGCGGACGTCGACCTGTTCGGCTTCGAGACGGTGATCGTCAACGTCGACCCGTTCTCGACGCTGATGGGGCTGATCTTCGCGTTCATCGGCGCGGTCGGCGTGGCGTACTCCTACTACAGCGACGCCGAGAACATTCAGACCGCGTTCGCGCTCTCCTACGTCGCGAGCAGCCTGGGCGCCGTCTTCGGCGGCGACTGGCTCACGCTGATCTTCTTCTGGGAGCTGATGGCCGTCACCAGCACGCTGCTGGTGTGGCAGTACGGCGGGAAGGCGGTCCGCGCGGGCTTCCGCTACGCCGTGCTCCACGGCATCGGCGGCACGCTGTTCCTCGGCGCGGTGATCTGGCACTTCGCGGAGACGGGGACGTTCCTCTTCGCGAGCGTCCCCGGTGGGCCCGAGACGGCGGGGCTGGCTGGCCCGGTGGCGCCGATCCTCGCCGCACTCGGCGTCGGCGTCAACGTCGGCTTCGTAGGGCTGCACGCGTGGCTGCCCGACACGTACCCGCGCCCGCACATCGCGGCGAGCGTGTTCCTCTGTGTGTACACGACGAAGACCGGCGTGTACGGGATGTACCGCGTGTTCCCCGACGACGGCAACGTCGCGGTCGCGTACATGGGCGGCGTGATGGCCGTCTTCGGCGCGACGATGGCGCTGTTCCAGAACGACATGCGCCGGCTGCTCTCCTACCACATCCAGTCGCAGGTGGGCTACATGGTCGCCGGCGTCGGGATCGGCGGCGCGCTGGCCCAGTCCGGCGCGTTTGCCCACGTGTTCAACCACATCCTCTACAAGGGGCTGCTGTTCATGACCGCCGGCGTGGTGATCTACCGCACCGGCGAGGAGAGTCTGAAGAAACTCGGCGGCCTCGCGCGGGAGATGCCGATAACGGCGGGGGCGTTCACGGTGGCGGCGCTGTCGATCGCGGGCTTCCCCGGCTTCAACGGGTTCGTGAGCAAGGGGATCGTGATCTCCGCGAGCCACTACGCCTTCGAGAAGGGCCCGCTCGCGATCGGCGACTTCTACACGCTCGAACTGCTGCTGCTGATCGGTGGCGTCGGCACGTTCATGTCGTTCATCAAGTTCGGCTACTACGCCTTCTTCCACGGCGAGTACGACGGCGACGTGCAGGACGCCAACCGCGGGCAGGCGGTCGCGATGGTGCTCGTGGCCGCGCTGTGTGTGTTCTACGGGTTGTTCGATAGCGCGCTGTTCAGCATCCTCCCGTTCGACGTGACCGACGGCGACGTGGTTGCCCACGCCTACACGACGTACACGGTCCCCCACCTGATCGAGGGGGTCGCGCTGGCCGTGCTGGGGCTGGTCGGCTTCGCGCTCGTGAAGAAACCCCTCTCGGGGCTGGGCCGGGTGCCCGACGTGGACAACCTCTACAACCCCGCGACGTTCTACGGCGCGCGCTACCTGGTCGTGGGCGTCACCGAACTGTACGCCCGCGTCGACGACGCCGCGGTCGCGCTGGCGAAGGAGTCGGTCGCGGTCGCGAAGGACCCCGACGCGGCCATCGCCCGCGTGACGGGCCGCGAGTCGGTGGAGACGAAAGCAGGGATCGATCGCAGCCTACTGCTCGTGCTCGGGGTGCTGGTGGCGGCGCTGGCCGTGCTGTTGGTGTAGGCGTCCGGTCCACAGCCGCTTTCGGCGTTCTCGCACCCACTCGGGAGGCAGCGCGGCGGCGAACCGAGAACGACCGCCCGACGATCTCCCCGAGGCCGGTGAGCCGGAGCTCGTGACCGTGGGCAGATCGCTCCGCTCGCCGGTCTTTTCGCTCGACGATCGACAGTCTCCCGGCAGAAGGCATATTGTCTGCCTGTGCGTTGGAGGAACGTGGAAAACGAACAGGCATCCTCCAACCTGTGGCGCGACATCACGGTTTTCGCCGCGACGTTCCTCGGCGTGTACCTTCTGAGCGGGTTCGTGACGAGGGTCAGCATCGCGCTGAACCTCCTGGCGATCCCCGTCGCTGCGATCGTCGCCGGTGGCGCCGTGTTTGCGGTCAGGCGCGGCGACGTGCCGAGTTGATTTTTGCTGCCGAGCGTCTCGGATCGGAACGAGCACCGGCTCCGTCACCGTTCACACGCTTCCACCAGTTCACTATACCGCCATCCGATTTATCGATCGTCGGCTTCCCGTCCGTGGCTTTATACAGGTGGCCTCGGTAAACCGCCCATGAGCAACCGAGGGGACGATCTGGAGTCGCAGGTGGCGGAGCTACAGGCAGCGGTCGACGGGCTGACCGAGGAGCTCGTCGAGACCAAAGAGCGCGTCCGGCAGCTCGAGGAGACCACCGAGTCGCTCGAAGCCGCCGCCGACGCGGGGGGACAGTCCGGGACGGAGAGCCGAACGACCGCTGAGGAGCAGGCCGAGGCCCGCGGCACCGACGAACGCCGCGACGCCGAGTTCGTCGCCAACGAGGAGGCCGACGCCGAGGCGGCCGAGACCGCCGAGGCCACCGAGGAGGAGTCGGACGACGACGACGGCGACGACATCATCGTCGCGTAAGGCCGCATGCACATTCAGGAACTCGTTCTGGACGACTTCAAGAGCTTCGGGCGCGAGACGCATATCCCGTTCTACGAGGACTTCACCGTCATCACCGGGCCCAACGGCTCGGGGAAGTCCAACATCATCGACGGGGTGCTGTTCGCGCTGGGGCTCGCTCGTACGCGGGGGATCCGCGCCGAGAAGCTGCCCGACCTGATCTACAACCCTGGCGGCGAGGGGAGCGAGACCGACGGGCCGCGTGAGGCGTCGGTGACGGTCGTGCTGGACAACTCCGACGACACGCTCAGCCGCTCGCAGGTGACGACCGCCGCGGGCAGCGAGAACATCGGCGACGTGGAGACGATCACGGTCAAGCGCCGGGTGAAGGAGACCGAGGACAACTACTACTCCTACTACTACCTCAACGGCCGCTCGACGAACCTCTCGGACATCCAGGACCTGCTCGCACAGGCCGGGATCACTCCGGAGGGGTACAACGTCGTGATGCAGGGCGACGTGACCGAGATCATCAACATGACCGCCTACCAGCGCCGGGGGATCATCGACGAGATCGCGGGCGTCGCGGAGTTCGACGAGAAGAAAGCCTCCGCCCGTGAGGAACTGGAGGTCGTCGAGGACCGCATCAACAAGGCCGACCTCCGGATCGAGGAGAAGGAGGAACGGCTGGAGCAGTTGGCCGACGAGCGCGAGACTGCCCTCGAGTACCAGGAGCTGCGCGACGAGCGCGAGGAGTACGAAGGGTATCTCCGCGCGGCCGAACTCGAGGACAAGCGTGAGGACCTTGAAGGGACCGAGGCGAAGATCGACAACGCGGAGGCGAAACTCGCGGAGAAGCAGGCCGCACTCGACGAGGCCGAGGGGAAGCTGACTCGGCTGGAGGCGGAGCTCGACGAACTCGACTCCGAGATCGAGCGCACCGGCGAGGACGAACAGCTCCGGGTCAAAAGCGAGATCGAGGAGGTCAAAGGCGAGATCGCCCGGTTGGAGGATCGCATCGAGGCCAGCGAGGAGCGCATCGAGGAGGCCGAAGCCGAGCGCCGCGGCGCGTTCGTCGACATCGACCGGAAGGAGGAGGAGATCGAGGAGCTCGAAGAGGAGATCCGCGACCTGAAAGTCGAGAAAGCCAACGTCAAAAGTGACGTCGTCTCGAAGGAGAACGAGCTCCAGGAGGTCGAAGAGGAGATCGAGAACGTCGACACCGCGTTCGACGAGCTCAAAGCCGAACTCGAACGCGAGAAGGAGGCCGCCGAGTCGCTGCGGGAGCAGAAAAACGAGAAGCAGCGCGAGAAGGACCGCCTGCTCGACGAGGCCCGCCGGCGCTCCAACCGCGTCAGCGACCGCGAGGACGAACTGCAGGAGGTTCAGGAGTCGCTGCCCGACCTCCGGGCGCGCGTGTCGAACCTCCACTCGGAGCTGGACAAAGCGAAGAAAAACGAGTCCACCGCCGAGTCGATAGTGGAGGAGCTCAAGGGGCGCAAACAGGAGCTCAAAGGCGACATCTCCGAGATCGACGAGGAGCTCCGCGAACTCCGCAACGAGTACGCCGAACTGGAGGCCAAAGCCGACGACAACGGCGACAGTTCGTGGCCCCGCTCGGTGACGACGATCAAGAACGCCGGAATGAGCGGCGTCCACGGCCCCGTGGGCGAACTCGCCTCGGTTCCACGCGAGTACGCGGAGGCGTGTGAGACCGCCGCGGGCGGCCGGCTCGCGAACGTCGTCGTCGACGACGACGGCGTCGGCTCCGACTGTATCGACTACCTGAAATCACGGAACGCGGGGCGGGCAACGTTCCTCCCGATGACGGAGATGGACGACCGCAGCCTCCCGCGGGAGCCCAACGACCCCGGCGTCGTCGGCTTCGCCCGCGAACTGGTCGACTACGACGACCGGTACTCGGGGATCTTCTCGTACGTCCTCGGCTCCACGCTGGTCGTCGAGGACATGGAGACCGCCCGCCACTTCATGGGCGACTACCGGATGGTGACGCTCGACGGCGACCTCGTCGAGAAGTCGGGCGCGATGACCGGCGGCTCCGGCGGCGGCTCCCGCTACTCGTTCTCGAAGTCCGGCGGCGGCCGGCTGGAGCGACTGGCCGAGCAGATCCACGAGTACGAGGAGGAGCGCCAGTCGATCCAGGACGACCTCGACGAGGTGGAGGACGACCTCACGGACGCCCGCGAGCGCAAGAGCGCCGCGGCCGAGAAAGTCCGCGAAATCGAGGCCGACGTCGAGGACGCCGAGGAGGACGTCGAGGAGGCCGAGCAGCGCGTCGAGGACCTCGAGGACGAGCTGGCCGAGCTCCGTGAGGAGCGCGAGGAGGTCGACGCGGAGATGACCGAACTCGACGAGGAGATCGCGGATCTCGACGAGCGCATCGCGGCCGCCGAGGACTCCATCGAGGAGATCGAGGCCGAGATGGCCGACTCGAAGATCCCGGAACTCTCCGCGCGGGCCGAGGAGATCCGCGAGGAGATCGCGGAGTTGGAGGACCGCAGCGACGACCTCGACGCCGAACTCGACGACCGGCGCCGCGAGAAGGAGTACGCCGAGAACTCCCTCGAGGAGCTCCACGACACCGTCGAGGAGGCCCAGAACCGCAAGGCCGAACTCGAGGACGACATCGAGGAGTTCGAGGCGGAGATCGAGGAGAAGGAGGACGTTCTCGAGGAGAAACACGAGAAAGTCGCCGAGCTCGAGGAGCAGCTCGCCGACCTCAAGGAGGAACGCGAGGCGCTCAAGGAGGACGTGCGCGAAGCGCGCAGCGAGCGCAACGACCGGCAGGACGAGGTCGACCGCGTGGAGAACCGGCTCGACTCGCTGAAACGCAGCGCGGTCGCGCTGAGCGAGGAGATCTCCGAACTCGAGAGCCAGGTCGGCGAGTACGACGCCGACGAGATCCCGCCCCACGACGAGGTCGAAGCCGAGATCGAGCGCCTGAGCGAGGCGATGGAGGAGCTGGAGCCGGTGAACATGCTCGCGATCGACGAGTACGACGAGGTCGAGTCAGATCTCGACCAACTCACGGAGCAGCGCGAGGTGCTGGTCGAGGAGCGCGACGGGATCGAGGAGCGCATCGAGGGGTTCGAACAGCGGAAGAAACAGACGTTCATGGACGCGTTCGAGGCCATCGACGAGCAGTTCCAGCGCATCTTCTCCCGGCTCTCCGACGGGAGCGGGGAACTGGTGCTCGAGGACCCCGAGAACCCGTTCGAGGAGGGGTTGACGATGAAAGCCCAGCCCGCGGACAAGCCCGTCCAGCGACTGGACGCGATGAGCGGCGGGGAGAAGTCACTGACGGCGCTCGCGTTCATCTTCGCGATCCAGCGCCACAACCCCGCGCCGTTCTACGCGCTCGACGAGATCGACGCGTTCCTCGACGCGGTCAACGCCGAGCGCGTCGGCGAGATGGTCGACGACCTCGCGGGCGACGCGCAGTTCGTCGTCGTCAGCCACCGTTCGGCGCTGCTCGATCGCTCGGAGCGCGCTATCGGCGTCACGATGCAGGAGAACAACATCTCCGCCGTCACGGGGATCGACCTCGCGGACGGCGAGCGGCCGGAGACGGAGGTGGCGACCGATGACGATTGATAACGCGGGGGTCCGAACGTGAGCGACGACGAGTTCTCGCTCGACATCGCGGGCCACGAGCCCGGCGATCCGGGCGTCGACGACGACCTCGTGAGCGGCGATCGTCCGCGGGACAACGCGGCGCCGAACGAGAACGCCGACGAGGAGGACGGCGAAGTCGAGCCAGTCGAGGTGCTCGTCAACCTCGCCGAGGAGGGCGAGATCGACCCGTGGGACATCGACATCGTCGCCGTCACCGACGCGTTCCTCGACGAACTCGACGCCGCGGACCTCCGGGCGTCGGGGCGGGCGCTGTTCTACGCCTCGGTGCTGCTGCGGATGAAATCCGACGCGATGCTGGGTAACGACGAGCCCGACGAGCCCGAACCCGAGCCCTGGGAGATGGCGATGGCGGGGGAGGCGCCGCCGCCCGACGAGGACGGCGGGTTCGACCCGGTCGACCAGCTGGAGGCCGAGATGGACCGCCGGCTGGAACGCAAATCCACCCGCGGGACGCCCGAGACGCTGGACGAACTGGTCCGGGAGCTCCGTGACGCCGAGCGCGGGAGCTGGTGGAAGGAGTCCCGCAGCTACGACACGACCGACTCCCCGCGGGGGTACTCGCGTGGCCCGCAGACGCTCGACTACCACGCCGGCGACGACTTCCGGCGCGACGAGGAGCCGACCGAGGACGACGTCACCGGCACCACCCACACCGAGGACATCGACGAGGTGATCGCCGACGTGGGCGACGCGCTGACCGAGCGCTACGACCGGGGCCGCGACGAGGTGCTGTTCGCGGAGGTGCGCGACGCCGGCGGCAAGCCCGTAATGACCTATTTGGCCCTCCTCTTCCTCTCGAACCGTGGCGACGTACGGCTGAACCAGGACGACCTGTTCGGCGACCTCTGGGTGCGGGACCCCGCAGCCGTCGAGGCCGAGGGACCCGGCGGCGCGGGGGTCGTCGAGGACGAGGCGGACGACGACACGGCGGCGGAGTCCGGCGCTGGGGAGCCCACGGCGGCGGAGGACTGAGCCGTCCGCCGAAACGCCTAACCGCGCGCCGGGAGAACGCGGCGTATGGTCGCTCCAGCCACTATCGTCGGCGAGGCGTTCGATTTCCTCGTCTCGAATCCCCTGTTCACCGTGGTGCTGGTGGGGATGCTGGGGTTCGTCTTCTTCATGTACCTGCTCGTGCGTCGGACGGTCCTCGGACTCCGCGAGGGGTTCGAGAGCGGGAAGGGACGGTGAGGGACGCGTGGTAGACGCGTTCACCCTCGGGACCGCCGTGGTGGCCGCGCTCGCGAGCCTGTTCATGGCGTGGGCGATCGGCGCGGGCTCCTCCGGCTCCACGCCGTTCGCTCCCGCGGTCGGTGCCAACGCCATCTCGGTGATGCGTGCCGGCCTCGTGGTGGGGGTTCTCGGCTTCGCCGGCGCGGTGTTGCAGGGCCAGAGCGTCACCGAGGCGGTCGGCTCCGAACTCGTCGGCGGTGTCTCGCTCACCGCGCTGGCGGCGACGGTCGGCCTGCTGATCGCGGCCACGCTGGTCGCGCTAGGCGTGTTCCGTGGCTACCCGATCGCGACCGCCTTTACCGTCACCGGCGCCGTCGTCGGCGTCGGCCTCGCGTTGGGCGGCGACCCCGCGTGGGCGAAGTACCGCCAGATCGTCGCGCTGTGGGTGCTCACACCCTTCGTCGGCGGGGGGATCGCGTACGCCACCGCGCGGCTGCTGCGCGCCGACGGCGTGCCGGAGCGAGTGGCCGTGCCGGCGCTCGCGGGGCTCGTCGGTGCGATCGTCGTCAACGTCGACTTCGCGCTGCTCGGGCCGGCGGACGGTAGCGGCTCGATCGCGGGCGAACTCGGCCGCGCGCTCGCCGGCGGCGGGCCCCCCGCCCGCGGCGGCGTCACCGTCGTGCTGTCGCTGCTCGTCGCAGGGCTGGTCGCCGCGGAGGCCCGGCGCAACGAGGCCGCCGCTCAACGCCACTTCCTGCTCGCGCTGGGGGGGCTGGTCGCGTTCTCCGCCGGCGGCTCGCAGGTCGGGCTGGCGATCGGGCCGCTCGTCCCGCTGCTGGATACGTTCCAGTCGATCCCGATCGTGGCGCTGCTGCTCGGCGGCGGGCTGGGGCTGCTCGTCGGGTCGTGGACCGGCGCACCGCGGATGATCAAGGCGCTCGCCCAGGACTACTCCAGCCTCGGCCCGCGGCGCTCGATCGCCGCGCTGATCCCGAGTTTCGCGATCGCCCAGACCGCCGTCGCGTTCGGGATCCCCGTCTCGTTCAACGAGATCATCGTCTCCGCGATCGTTGGCTCGGGGTACGCCGCCGGCGGCGCGGGGGTGAGCCGGAAGAAGATGCTGTTCACGGTGCTCGCGTGGATCGGCTCGCTCGCGCTCTCGCTGATTCTGAGCTACGGGGCGATGACGGCGATCGAGTCGCTATGAGCGGTGAGGATCCGAGCCGGGAGCGCCGCCTCGTCGCCGACGGCTGGCGTCGGATCGGAACCGCGACGGCACGCGGGACGGTCGTCACTGACGGCGAACCGCGTCATCCAGCCGCGGTGTTCGACGGCTGCCGGGACGCTACCGAGGTCCGCACAGTGGCGGCGGAGTCGACGGGGTTTTTCGCCGCCGTGGTCCGCCTGCCCGACGCGACGGCGCTGATCTGTGACACCGCCCGGAGCGTTCCACTGTACTTCTCGAACGCGGGGATCAGCGACGTGGGTACCGAACTCGCGGCTGCCGACCCGGCGGCTTACGATCCGGTCGCTGCGAGTGAGTTCGCGCTCACGCGGTACGTGACCGGGGGGGAGACGCTCCGTCCCGAGGTGCGCGGCGTCTGCGCCGGCGAGATGGTTGTGCTGCCGGACGACGGCTCGGGGATCGAACGAACACAGCACAGCCGTTACCGACCGACCGCCGAAACCGGTGACCCCGCCGTCGGGGTGGAACGCGGCGACCTTCTCGATCGGTTCGGTGGCGTTGTCGGGAACGTGTTCGACCGCGTCGTCGCCGTCGCCGACGGCCGCCCGGTCGCCGTCCCGCTCAGCGGTGGGTGGGACTCACGGCTAATCGCCACCGAACTGGTCGACCGTGGCGTCGAGGTGGTGGCGTTCACCTTCGGCGCCGCCGGCCACGCCGACGTTGAAGTGAGCCGCGACGTGGCCGACGCACTCGGCGTCGAGTGGCACTGGGTCGAGTACACCACCGAGCGATGGCGGGACTGGTACCACTCCGACGCCCGACGGGCGTACCACGACTACGCGTTCGGTTTCGACTCGCTACCGTTCCTCGCGGAGTGGCCCGCGGTGGACGAACTCACCGAGTCGGAAGCGCTCCCCGAGGACGCGCTGGTCTGTCCGGGGCACACGGTCGCCACGCCGAGTGAACGCGTGCCGGCGGCGTGGGTCGGCGACGATACCGTCACCCGTGAGGACGTTGTCGGTCACGTGTTCGACAGCCACTACGCGCTCTGGGACTGGGACGATCCGGAGCTCCGGGAGCGATTCGCCGCCCGGATCGCCGAGGTCGCGGGGCTCGACAGCGCCGGCGGCGAGCGTGGCGACACAGCACCGTTGGGGGGCGACGAGGCCGCAGCGGCCTACGAGCAGTGGGAGTGGGCTACGAGGATGTCGACGTTCACCAACGCTGACTGTCGACTCTACGAGTGGTTCGGCTACGACTGGTGGCTGCCGCTGTGGGACCCCGAATACGTCGAACTCTGGGGCTCGCTGCCGCTGTCGGTGCGTCACGACAAGTCGCTCCAGCGGTGCTACGCCCGCAAACGGTTCGCCGAGGTGGCAGGCGTCGACGACGCGACCGCGGCGCGGACCGACCGCGACTGGACGCCCTTCGACCAGCTCCGGCGGCGGTTCGACCGGGCCCCCGAGCGTACTCACCCGGATTACTCGGGGGAGAAGGGGTTCGAAGCGTGGCTCGGCGGACAGGCCGTCCCGCCCGCGGCAATGGAGTCCCGCGGGAACTACCCGTTGCGCTGGTACGGTGTCTTCCCCGAGGACGCCGAGGCGCTCTTCGCACCGGCGCGGAGCCTCTACGCACTCCGGACGCTCCGTGAACTCGGTCACGTCTCGTTCGACCCGCCGCGGGCCGACGTGTCGATCTCGGGGATGCTGTCGCTCCCGCCCGTTTGACGACCGATACCACTCCGGCGCTTTCGCCGCCCCTTTAACTATCCGATGGTACAACTCGGTCGTGAAACGACGACAGTATCTCGCGGCGACGGGTGCGCTGGGGCTCGCTGGCTGCCTGAGCAGCCCCGATGCCGGGGGGTCGGGAACGCTGACGGTCGCGACGTACAGCTCCTTCGTCGACGCGCCGTCGAGCAGTCCCGGCCCGTGGCTGAAAGAGGAGTTCGAACGTCGGTACCCCGACGCCACGCTCGAGTGGGTCACCCCCGAGAACGGTATCAATCGCTACGTCCAGCAGGCCAACAGCGGGGCGACCGTCGACGCTGACGCCTACGTGGGGCTGAAAGTGCCCGAACTGGTCCGGGTCGACCGGGAAACCGACGGCGACCTGTTCGCGGCGCCGGACGTGAGCGCGCTCTCGAACTGGGAGCACGTCACCGCCCGACAGTTCGACGAACGGAACCGCGTGCTGCCGGTGTTCTCGGGCTACTGCAGCTTCGTCTACGACGGCCGCGACGTGGACGGGTTCGAGGGGCTCGAGGCACTGACGACCGACGCCTACGCGGGGAACGTGCTGCTCCAGAACCCCCAGACCGACAACACCGGGCTGTACGTGTTGCTGTGGACGATCAAGGAGTTCGGCGAGGACGGCTACCTCGACTACTGGCGGGACCTGTTCGACAACGGCGCCAGGGTGCTCGACGCCTGGGACAGCGTCTACGCCGCCTTCGGCGAGGGTGAGGTCGACGTGATCAGCTCGTTCTCGAACGACCGAGTGTACGCGAAGCGCAGCGGTGCCGATTTGG
The DNA here is from genome assembly GCF_002025255.2 of Halolamina sp. CBA1230. Taxonomy (GTDB): domain Archaea; phylum Halobacteriota; class Halobacteria; order Halobacteriales; family Haloferacaceae; genus Halolamina. The sequence continues at coordinate 1,516,415 of NZ_CP054587.1, read as the reverse complement.
ACGGCCACCGGATCGCGTTCCCCGGCGGCCACGGCTACACCAACCTCAGCGGGATGGCCGCCTTCGCCGGCTCGGCGGACGACCGGCTGACCGAGACGTTCTTCGATTTCATGCTCAGCCCCGCGGCACAGGGAAAACTCGCGGAACTCAACGTCTCCAACCCCGTAACCGACAACGCCGAGGTGCCCGACGTGTTCGACGAGTACGCACGGACGCCGCCGGAGCCGCTGCTGTTCAGCTACGACGAACTGCGGGGGAACCTGGAGGGCTGGCTGACGGACTGGGGCCGGATGGCGGCCGAGCAGTAGCTACTCGCGGTCGCTTCTGGCCTCGCGGCCGAGTTCCGCTTCGACTTTTTCGGTCTTTCGGCAGGCGCGCATCGTCTCGTCGCGGCGGTCGTCGATCTGCAGCAGCGTCTCGACATGGTCGCCCGGAACCGCCTGGTGGGCGGCACCGACGGCCGCCAGCAGGGCGTCGACGTCCTCGGCCTCGATCACGGTCGACATGGGGTTCGTTTCGTACTCGACGTCGTGTTCCTCCAGTGCCTCGATGGCGCCGGCGACTTCCTCGGTGATGTCCTCGTCGGTGACGGGCGTGACACGGAGCATGCCGAACACGGTCATACCCGGAGGCGGTGTCGGCTGTGTGTTAGCTCTGACTATTCCTCGCCCAGCTTCGAGAGGTCCTCCGTCGCCACGTCCTCGGGCAGCGCCGCCAGCGCCTCGTCCGGCCAGCCGTCGTGCCCCAGCGTGAACGCGGTCTCGGGGTTCGCTTCGACCAGCGCGGTCACCCCGTCGGCGGCGGCGACGTACGCCGGCGGCTCCAGTCGCTCGGGCGTCTCGGCGTGCAGCGGGTACGTCTCCGACAGCGACGGCGGGAACGGGCCAAAGGGCGGTTCGAGCCGCCAGACGGCGTCGTGGTCGTGGTCGTGGTCCGCGGGCGCGTCGAACTCCGTGAGGAGGGTCTTTTCGGGCGTTTCGAGCCGTGAAAGGCGCTCGTGGTGCCGCAGCACCTCCGGCCGGCGGGCGCTCTCGGGCGAGGTGTAGAAGAACGTCCCCTTCGAGACGCGGTCGTTCTCCTCCAACTGCTCGGCGTGGTCGAGGAGTGCCTTGTAGCCGTCCGCGCTGGCAGGGTGGGCGCGGGCGCGCTGCTCGACCAGTTCCATGAGGCTCCCCTCCCGGATCGCCTGCCGGACCCGGCGGATCTCCGCGAACGTGACGTGGAGGTTGTGCTCGGCGAGCGCGTTCTCCCGCTCGCGCTCGTCGAGCGCGCGGAGCGAGTCGGGGTCGTGTTCGGTACAGATCGGGCAGGGACAGGGCAGGTAGGAGAGTTCGTCGAGCTGTTCGGTGCCGCTGACGGTGAGATACCGCCCGTCGCGGGCGTACAGCGCGTACGCCGCGGAGTCGAACAGGTCACAGCCCACCGCCGCGGCGAGCGCGAACATCATGGGGTGGCCCGCACCGAACAGGTGGACGGGGCAGTCCGCGCCCAGCCCGCGCTTGGCGGCGGCGGTCACGTCGATCATGTCGTCGTAGCGGTAGCTGTTCAGCAGCGGGACGACCGCGCCGACAGGGAACACGTCCAGCCCCGTGCTCGCGGCGTGTTCGCCCGCCTGCTCGCGGAGGTCGGTGTAGGTGGAGCCCTGGACGGGGGCGTTGATCAGCATCTCGCCGGTGTCGACGGCCTCGGCGTCCGCGAGGGCCTCCTCGGTCGCCGCCAGCTCCTCCTCGGCCTGCTCGCGGCTCACGTCCGGCGGCGTCGGGATGTCGACGGGCGTGCCGATGTCGCTCCCGATCTCGTGCTGGAACTCGAGGATCTCGGTGGTGGTGGTGTCGATCTCGCCGTACTCCGCGAGCTGGAACGAGCCGGAGTCGGTGACGATCGCGCCCGGGAAGTCGAGCATCTCGTGGAGCCCCTGCGCTTCCGCGCGCTCGCGCAGGTCGTCGGTCGTGCGGATGATGTAGGAGTTGGTGATCAGGATCTCGGCGCCGAACTCCTCGTGGAGCCGGCGGGGGGAGATCGTCTGGAGGTTGGGGTTGACCACCGGCATCAGCGCCGGCGTCTCGACGGTGACGCCCGCGCGGGGCACCGTCAGTCGGCCGACGCGGGCCAGCCCGTCGCTGGCCCGGATCTCGAAGGCGTCGCGCATGGACCGAGTTCCGCGGGCGAACGGTAAGGGGTTGCGTTGTCAGGGGAGTGCGGCGACGACGGCGGCAGCCGCGTTCCCGCTCTCCTCGACCGCCCCGGTCGCCACGAGGTACAGCGAGAGGAAGATGAGCGCGTTGTACGTGCCGTGGACGATGATCGGCACCACGAGGTTGCGGGTGTACTCGTAGATGCCGCCGAGGATCAGGCTCGGCCCCATCAGCACGCCGACGCTCACCAGGACTGCCGACGGGTCGGTGGCGACCAGCGAGCCGACGTGGATCGCCGCGAAGATCACGCTGGCGATGACCACGCCCGGAACCGGTGAGAACGCCTCACGGATGCGGTTCTGGACGACGCCGCGGAACAGCAGCTCCTCGCCCGGCCCGATCAGGAGGAACGACCCCGGCAGCAGGTAGAGCACGATCTCGGGGTTCTCCATCGCGAGGCTGCTCACCTGGTTCTCGGCGGCCTCGGTGCCCGTCGCCGAGAGCAGCTGGCTCACCGCGATCAGGTAGACGAAGCTCAGCACCAGCGCACCGATCACGATCCCGAACTCCTTGATCGACGGGAGCCGGACGCCGATCGAGCGGACGGGGATCCCGCGTTCCCGGAGGTAGAGGGCGCCGACGCCGAGGAAGGCGACGCCCTGGGTCAGCAGGAGGGAGAGCACGATGCTGAGGACGGGGGTGATCGTGACGCCGGCGAAGCTCAGCGTGAGCGCGCTGAGCAGCACCAGCACCAGCGCGACGCCGATCCCGGCGATGCCGAGCCCGACGCCGACGCCGATCGCACGCAGTCGAGAGTCCATACCCGAAGCCGGGGCGCCGAGGCCAAAGACGTTCCCCTCGTCAGCCGAGCTCGTAGCGGCTCACCGCCAGCGCCGCTCGACCGTCACGGATCTCCCCCTCACGAACCGCCGCGACGAGGTCGTCGTATGCGACCGTCAGCGTCCGGATGCTCTCGTCGTGATCGAGCTCCTGCTCGGCCGCCGGCTCACACCCACCCGCGACGAACGTGTGGTGGGTCGAGTTCGCGATCCCGTTGACCGGCTCGGTCGTACAGAGATGCGTCATCGCGTCGGCCTCGTACCCCGTCTCCTCCCGGAGCTCCCGGCGAGCCGCGGCTTCGAGGTCGTCCTCCTCGGGTTCGACGCCGCCGGCGGGGAGCCCGCGGTTGACGCGGTCGACCGCCTGGCGCCACTCCTCGATCAGCACGACCTCGTCGCCGCCGGGCAGGAACGGGAGCACGACGACGCTCTCGACTTCCTCGACGTGGTGGTAGTCGGTCTCGGTGCCGTCCGGGAGCCGGACGGCCGACTCCCGAACGTCGAAGCCGGGACAGCGGTAGTCGATCTCGCTGTCGAGCGTCTCCCAGGCGAGGTCGGTGTCCTCGGTCATAGTCGGTGGTGGCAACCGATCGCGCAAAAAGGGGGACGGTCCGCGGTCGCCGCCTTACCGCGTCCGCCACAGGTCCGGCCGCGGTCGCCGCCTTACCGCGTCCGCCACAGGTCCCGCGCGCCGACGCCGGCGATCCCGACCGAGAGGATCGTCAGCCCCAGTCGGGCGCCGTCGAACCAGAACGGCAGCCACGGGAACACGCCGGGGAGGAGCGCGGCGGCCTCGTCGAGCACGGGGATCCCGCCGCCCTCGTCGGCGTCGCTCGGACCGTCGCCGTTCCCGTTCGAACCGCCGACGTACCACTCACCCTCCGGCGGTTCGCCGTAGGGCACGCGGTCGGCCTCGTAGGGGATGCGCTCGGTCGCGACCGACCAGACCACCGTGCCGTTGGGGGTGATCTCGAACACGCGCTTGTTGAGCGTGTCCGTCACCAGCGTGTTGCCGTTGCCCAGTCGGTCGGCGTCCCGGGGCCAGTGGAGTTCGATTCCGCCGGCGCGGTCGAGCGTCCACGCGACCGCCCACTCGCCGTCCTCGCGGCGGAGTTCGACGACGCGGTCGTTGTCGCTGTCGGCGACGAGCACCGCCGCCTCGCCGTCGCCGCCGGGGGTGCCGCCGAGCCACTGCGGGTTGTGCTGGTGGTCGAGGATCTCGGGGTTGCCACAGCGCACGTCGCCGTCCCCGTCCCGGTCCGCGAGCTGGCCGTCGTGGGTGCAGGAGCTGTCGTCGCCACCCCTGTCCTCGTTGATCGTCTCGATCACACCCTCCTCGCGGTCGACGACGAGGATCTGGTTGGCGTTGCGGACCGAGACCAGGAACTGGTTCTCGTCGACCACGTCGACGTCGTTGATGTGGAGCCAGTCGACCGTCGTCGGGTCGTCGGGAGCGTCGTAGTAGCTGCTGGCGTTCCACTGCCAGACGGGTTCGCCGTCCTCGACGATCAGGAGGCGCTCGTGCTCCATGTCGCTGAGGAGGTACTCGCCGTCACCCAACTGCTCGACGTCGTGGACCTCGCTGTTGCCGCTGCTCCGGACCGGGAAGGAGTACTCGTACTCGATGGACTCGGTGTCGGGGTCGAGGATGCGGAACCCGGTGTGGGTACAGGGCGACTCGTAGGGGCCACAGTCCTCGTAGCCGCCGTCCATGAACCCGGCCATCACGCTGCCGTTGTCGAGCTGGGTCACGTCGAAGTAGCTGTCCGTGTCGCCCATCCGCCACGCGACGTCGTTGCCCTCGTACATCGCGACGCTGCCGTACTGGTGCCAGCCGGGGCCGCCGCCCTGGACCCCGACGAGGGTCTGCCGTTCGCCATCGGCTCCGGCCACGGCCGCGTCGGGCGCGAGCGCGGCGCTCGCACCCATCGTCAGTACGAGGAGGGCCACGGCGCCGACCACGAGGACGACGCCGCGTCGCTTTCGGTCCATTACCGTACAGTCGGTGGCCCCCGGGGCATAACCCTTTTGAGGACGGGTAGCGCGGGCGAGAATAGCCGGTCGCGGGACGGTCGATCAGGCGGCCGCGGCGGCGCGGAACGCCTCGTCGACGGCCGACAGCGTCGCTGCGAGCGAGCCGGAGTTGTCGACGACGATGTGGGTCTCGCGCTCGATCGGCTCGAACTCCGTTTTGAGCTGGTTGTACACCGAGAAGTCGGCGTCGCTCTCGTCGTCCTCCTCGAGCTGGCGGCGCTGGATCCGCTCCTTGACGACCGACTCCGCACACTCCACGCGGACGAGACGGAACTCGGTGTCGGTGTCGTCGGCGACCGCCGCGGCGCGATCACGGAGCTCCTGCCGGCGGAACGTGGCGTCGAGGACGACGTGCTCGCCGGCGTCGAGCAGGTCCCGCGCCCGGTCGAGCAGTTCGTCGTACACCGCGGCGGACTCCTCGGCCTCGTAGGTCGGCTCCGGGAACAGTTCCTTGCGCACCACGTCCGTCCGCAGCAGGCGCGCCGGGAGCAGTTCGACGATCCGCTCGGCGACGGTGGATTTGCCGGTGCCGGGCAGCCCACACACGAGGACGAGCATTCGGTCGGAGAGGCGGCGTGGGCGCACTAATAGTCAGCGCTTCGCCGCGGCTCCCCTACTTGTTGAATGACCGTCAGATATATTTATCCGATATTTGTGTGTGACTGTACGAATGTCTCGACCGCTGCTGGCTGTCGCCCTCGCGGGGATGTTGCTTCTCGCCGGCTGTTCGGGGGCGTCGGGAACGACGACGGAACCGATCGTAACTGACTCGACGACCGCCCCGACAGACTCGTCTGTGGCCAACTCGACAGCCACGCCCTCGCCGACAGCGACCGAGGTTCCGGCGACGGGGACGCCCCCGGCGGAGCTCTCCTTCCCGAACGGGACGAGCGCCGACGGGATCGACAACGCCTCGGCGCTCATCGAGGCCCACTTCGCGGCGCTGAACGAGTCCACCTACCGTGTGCGCGCCACGCAGACTCACAACGACGGTCCGGAGGAGTTCCTCGTGGCCGAGGCCGGCGAGCGCGTCCGCATCCGTTCGGATTCGGGGGTGACGTTGGGACGAAACACCTGGTCGACGGCCAACCAAACGGTTGGTCGGACCGAGGATCCGCTGTGGAGCGACGACGACTCGATCAGCTACACGGTCAACGGTCGGGGCACGCTGCGGCACGAGCTCGCGGAGAACCTCCCGTCGCTCTACGCCACCGTCCCGTTGACGGGGATCGGCTACGGCGAGTTCGCCTTCGCCGGTGTCGTCGACCACGACGGTGATCGGCTGCTCCGATTCGTCGCGACCGATGCCAACGAGAGCGTGGTCGAGGCACGGAACGCCCTGTCGTTGTCGTCGTACGACGCCACGCTGCTCGTGAGCGAAAACGGGATGATCCACGAAGCGACCGTCGATATGCGGAGCCAGAACGCGACGTACCGGGGCGAGAACGGGACGTACTTCTCCAATACCGAGTACACGGCGACGACCGGCGTCGAACCTCGGCCCCCGTCGTGGCTCTCGAACGTCCCCGATATCTCGGTATCGCTGACCGGCAACGGCTCGCTGCTCGCGATCGAGAACGACGGCACTGTCGCCGTCGAGAACGCCACGGTCAACCTCGGTCCGTTCGGTCCTTACGAGACCATCGAGGGCCCGTTCGAACCGGGCGAGACGCGCTACCTGGGCGTCGAAGCGGACTCCGGCGACCTCGTGCTCGCGTCGGAGCGACCGGATACGGCCGGACTACAGCGGTTGCATACGCCGGTCCGGCTCCAGTTCGACACCGAGAACGTGGAAATGGAGCTCCGGGCGGGCGAGTAGCGGCTCAGTTCGACCAGTTCGACGGCGTGGTGTCGTAGTCCACGTCGTCGGCGGCGATGTCCGCGACCGCCTCGTCGTCGAGTTCGGTGACGGTGAACCCGTCGCCGTCGTAGCGCAGCATCACGCCCACCTCCTCGGGCTCGGGCTCCTGGCGCCGCCGGGCCGCCCGCTCGATCGCCTCGTCGGTCACGCGCTTGTCGATGGTTTTGCAGTTGACCGGACGGCCCCAGAGTTCGAACAGCCGCTCCAGCACGTCCCCCATCTGCTCGATGTCCATCCGGATCCCGTTGTACTCGTGGGCCAGCAGCAGCTCGCCCTGGTTGCCGTAGTTGATCTCCCGCACGCTGACGCGGGGTTTGCCGAAGTTGGTGAACTCGAGCAGCAGCTTGTTCCGGACCGCTTCGACGTCGGTGCTGCTGACGCGGAACCCGTCCGCCCGGTGGCTGTACTCGTAGGCGAACAGCCCGTGGATGTCGACGAACTCCTGGGTGAGGTACTCGTCGACGAACGTCACGTCGTTCTTGCTCTCCCGGACCTCGCGCATCCGCTCCCAGCCGGCGGCCTTGTCGACGGTCGCGAGCGCCTCGTCGACGCTGTCGAACCGGTCCGGTTCGAGCACGTACCGCGAGAGCTCCTCGACGCGCTCGCGGCTGACGTCCGCGAGGAAGCTCCGGTTCTCGGGGCGGACCAGCGAGTAGTGGCGCTCGACCATCGCGTCGTACGTCAGCAGCTTCCACGGGAACGCCGTCGCGTCGATCTCGCCCTCGCGGGCGGCGGCGAGCCCGTCCTCGTCGACGTACCGGTCGTCGAGCGCGGCGACGGCGTCGAGGCTGTCGGCGTCGACGCCCGCGATGGCCGCGGGCGGTTCGAGCGCGTCGAGCACGGCCTCGAACTCGACGGCGTCGTGGAAGTTCCGCCAGGTGATCCCGTCGACCTGGAGGAGCTGGGTGACGACCTCCCGGCGGTTGGCGCTGTTCTCCACGTACTGCCAGAGGGAGTTGCCCAGCGCGTAGGGGTTGAGCCCGCGGGACTGGAGCACTTGGGCCTGCTTGTCGGCGTAGCGGACGAACTCGTCGGTGCCCGCGAACAGCTCGTCGCTCATCATGACGGACTCCCAATACGTTGCCCACCCCTCGTTCATGATCTTCGTCATCCGCTGGGGGGCGAAGTAGTAGCTCTCGGTCCGCAGCATCGCCAGCACGTCCTGCTGCCACTCCTCGAACGCGACCGCCCCCCCGGACTCGTCGTCGTACTGCTGGCCGAACGTGTACAGCAGGCCGAGCAGGTCGTACTCCGGGTCGGGCAGCCGGTCGACCGCTTCGCTCGTCGCCTCGTCGTCGATCCACTCGCCGAACACCTGCTCGGTGATCTCGTCGGCCAGCCCGAGTTCGGTGACGCGCTCCTCGCGGGAGAGCTCCGGCCCGTCCTCGCCGTCCGCGTTCGAGCGGTCCTCGACGGGGCGGAACGCCGACCACTGATCGATCGCGGTCTCGACCGTCAGAACGTGGTCGATGAACGCCTCGACGGCGTCCCGGCCGATCTCGGGGTCGGTCATGTACTCCTCGATCGTCTCGGCGTGGCGGGCGAGCAGCCGGGCGGCGTCGGGCGCCCGGCTGAACAGCCCGAACCACCGGTTGTTCGCGAAGAAGTCCGAGTGAGCCTCGACGTGGGTGATCACCGCCTTCTGGTCGGCGAACTCGTTCGACAGCTGGAGAAAGGCGTGGGAGGGCTCGCTGTTGTTGACGATCTCGAACGCCCGTCCGCCAGCGAACTCCCGCCGCTCCTGCTGTTTGTACTGCATCCCCCAGCGCCAGTGGGGGTAGCGCGTCTGGAACCCCTGCTGGGCGATCAGCCCCCGCATCTCGTCGTAGCTGACCAGCCAGTAGCGCACCGGTCGCGGGCGCAGCCCGAGCTTCTCGGCCAGTTCGCGGGCGTCCGCGACTGGCCCCTCGAGCGCCGCCCTGACGCGCTGTGCCTCCCGGGAGTCGCCGGCTCTGAACGTGTTACTCATCGGTCTCCTCCGTCGACAGGATCGCCTCGATCGCGTCGATCACGTCGTCCTGCGTGTCGACCTCCGCGACGGCGACGTTCGACTCGCCGCCGAAGTGTCGCTGCACCGCGTCGCCGTGGCTCCCCCGCGACGACCCCGGCTGGGTCTGGAGGTAGCCGTGCAGGTTCACGTCCAGCGCCTCCATCGCGGGGATCACGTTCTCCTCGGTGTCGCCCGCGCGGTTCTCGCCGTCGCCGGCCGCGAACACGTAGCGGTTCCACTCCGCCCACGGGTAGTTCTCCTCCAACAGCTCCGCGGCGAGCTCGTACGCCGAGGAGATCCGCGTGCCGCCCGAGGAGGAGAGCCGGAAGAACTCCTCGCGGTCGACCTCCCACGCGTCGGCGTTGTGGGCGATGTAGACGAACTCCGCCGCCTCGTACTTCCCGGTCAGATACCAGTCGAGCGGGACGAACGTCCGCTCGACCAGCTCGCGCTTCTCCGCCCGCATCGACCCGGAGACGTCGCGGATGTTCACCACGACGACGTTCTTCTCGTACTCCCGCTCGATCTCGGGGTGGCGGAACTGCTGGTCCTCGCGGCGCAGCGGCACCTCCTCGATCCCCTCACGCCGGATCCGGACGCCGACCGGCTCGTGGTCGACGGCGGCCTCCATCGCCTCGATGCTCGCCCACGCGTCCGGTTCGTCGATGTCGCGGGCGGCGTCCACGATCCAGGCGTGGGAGACGGGGATCCGCTGCTCGCGGGCCCACGCGAACACGCGGTCGGCGTCCCACCCCTCGACCCTGAGCGCCTCCCGGACGTAGTTCTCGTCGAAGTCGGTTGCCAGCTTGCGTTTCAGCCCCTCCGTGAACCACTCCCGCAGCATCAGCGTGCTCCGGGTGCCGCGCTCGGTCACCTCCGTCAGGGGCCCCTCGGTCTCCTCGGCGACCTGTTTCCCCTTGGGCTCCAGATCCAGCTCGAGTTCGTCGTCGAGCTGGCGGGCGAACTCCTCGGGGTCCATGTCGTAGTAGTCGGCGTGTTCCCCGCCGTCCTCGCCCGCCTCGTCGCCGTCGCCGTCCTGTCCCCCCTCGGGCTGTCCGGGGACCTTGACGGGCTGGCCCGGGTCGGGCTGGGCGTCGGCGTCGCCGGCCATCCCGACCCCACCCTTGTCGATCGGATCGTACGCGATCTCCGGCAGGTCGACGACTTTCACGGGGATCTTGATCGTCTCCTCGGTCGACGGCTCGAACTCCCCCTCGCGGATGAACTCCCGGAGATCCTGGCGGAACGTCTCGCCGACCTCCTCGAACCGGCGGATGTGGTCTCTCAGTCCCATCGGTGGCGGGCCTCCGTCATGACCCGGCGCGAGACGAGCTCGGCCGACGCCGGGGAGTAGTCGAACAGTTCCTGCATGTTCCGGATCGTCTCGGCTTTCACCGCCGCAGTCTGGGTGTTCTCCTCGGGGGCGTCCCACTGCGCCGGGTCCAGATCCTCGAACGCGGCCTGAACGTGGCGCCAGTCGTTCGTCTCGATGGCGGCCCGCAGCGCCGGCACGTCCCGGTAGTCCACGTCGTCGATGTCGAACGTCTCGCCGCGTTCCTCCCAGAGGATGTTGTTCACGGCGACGATGATCTCGTCGTGCCGGAACCGCTCGACGGCCTCGCTCGGCGCCGCGCCGTCGTAGTCGCCGTCGTCGAACCGGCCGAGCTCCCGCGTCTCGAACAGCTTCATCGTCACCGGGTCGGGGCCATCGGTGTCGAACGACTCGTCGGTGCCCCAGGCGAACACGTGCTCGACGTACTCCTCGACGGCCTCGCGGGAGACCCCCTCCTCGCGGAGCATCGCCGCCCGCACGTCCTCGGCCTGCTCCTCGAAGACGGCGTCTTTCACCGCCACGACCAGCTCCTCGAACCGGGCGGCCTCCGCGTCGGCGAACACGGGCGTGCTCGCCAGCCCGTTCGCCATCGCGTCGAGCACGTCCTCCGGGAGCACCACGTCCGCCACCGGGAGCGAGGGGTGGTGGCGGTCGGCGGGCTCGCTCAGCAACGTCGCGACCACGTCCCTGGTGTACGTGATCGGGATCCCCGAGCGCCCCTCGTCGGCGTCGTCGTTCCAGTCGAACGCGTCCTTCTCGACCCGGTCGCCGTCCCGGTGGACGTAGCCGTGGTCGTACAGCCTGGCTTTCTCGACGATCCCCAGCCCGTCTGGCAGATCGTCGCCGTCGAGCCGCGAGACCACGTCGTACAGCGCGGCCGCCTGTACCGTATGCGGCGCCAGCTCCCGGGTGACCTCGCCGTCGTCGGGGGCTTTGACCGTCACGGTCAGCGGCGCCCGAACGTTGGTCCGGATCTCCGCGGCGTCCTGCATCGTCCACAGCTCGGCGCGGGTCGTGAGTTCGCGCCACAGCAGCTGTGCCTCCAGGCTCACGTTCAGCAGGTACCGGAACTCGTAGCGGCTGAGCCGGCGTTTCAGCGCCTTCAGCGGGTCCGCGTCGGTCCGCCCCTCGAACTTGTCGAGTTCGGCCGCCAGATCCGGGTTCGAGATGACGAGCAGCTGCGTGTCGACGTCCATCCCGATCCCCTTGTCGAGTTTGACGTGTTCCTCGTCGGGGACGTTCAGGAGGCTCTCGAGCAGGTCCCGGTGTTTCGAGGCGTCCTCGACGACGGTCAGGAGGTTGTTCCCCTGGCTCAGCACGCCGTCGTAGCTGAACGCCTGTGGGTTCTTCCGCCCCCGCGAGCCGAGCTCGCGCAGCATCCCCGGCATCCACGTCCCGACGAGTCGCTCCTTGGGCGTCCCGTCGTCCTCGGCGTGCAACACGCCGATCCCCTGTCCCTCCTCGACGACGTAGTTCTTCACGCGGAGATGCCGGGGGGCGGTGATCGACGAGAAGGCGTCCTCCTCGCCGCGGTACGCCTCGGCGAGCGTCTCGTACATCTCGCGACTGAACGGCGGCAGGTCGCCGTCGACGACCGTGTCGATCGGCGACGGGTCGACCTCGTTCAGGTCCCGGAGCAGCGCCTCGCGGGCCGCCGGCGGGAGCACCAGCAGCGGGTGGGCCTGCACTGGGCTCTCGTACCACTCGCCCTCGTCGACGGTCGCCTCGGTGCCGTAGGTGAGCGCGTCCCCCTCGGCCGCCACGTTCGTGTTCCACTCGACGGTGTAGCGCCGCCCCGCCGGGGTTTTCGAGAACGCGTGGAGCCCGTCGATCAGACACCGCTTGAGCTCGGATTTCCCGGTCGCGGTCGGCCCCTCGATCCAGACGATGCTCTCCTGTTTCCCGCGGTTGGCGGCGATCGCTTCGAGGTCGCGGACGAACGCGTTCAGCGTCTCCGTGTTGCCCAACACGGCGTGCTCGCCGTCGTTGTACGGGTCGTCGAAGAAGCGGTAGCGCGTCCGCTCCTCGCCCTCCTCGATCAGCTCGCGGGTCCCCATCGACTCGATCGCGGACAGCAGGTACTTGGTGCTCCCTGCGGCGGCGGTCGGTCGCTCGAAGAGCCGCTCGACGTACGCCGAGAACGTCAGGGTCTCGTCGAACCGGTCGGCCAGCGCCGCGTCCCCGCGTTCGACGTACTCTGCCGGATCGACGCCGGCGTCGTCCGGGCGCTCGAACGCGTCGTCGTCGAACGGCTCGACGGTCGGTCGGTCGACCCCGCCATCGGATCGACCGGCGTCGGTCTCGTCACTCATCGGCCTCCATCTCGTCCTTTGCGACCTTCGCGCCCGCGAACTCCAACACCTCCATCGCGCCGCCCTCGGAGTAGCCACGCTCCCGCAGCGCGGCGACCCACTCGTTGCGATCGCCCTCGTCGATGTCGCCGGCGTTGACCAGGGCGGAGTAGTTGATGTTGTGCTTCTTGTCCTCCCAGAGCTTCCGCTCGAGCGCGCGGCGCAGGCGCTCGTTGTCCGCGGGGCTGAAGCTCTCGGCTTGGCGGGCGCGCCGGCCGACCCAGTTGCTGACCTCCTGGCGGAAGTCGTCCTTCCGGCCCTCGGGGATGTCGAGCTGTTCTTCGACCGCGCGCATGAACGTCTCGTCGGGCGACCGCTCCTCGCCCGCCACGTCGTCCTCGACGGTCTCGTCGTTGATGTACGCCATGACGTGGTCCATGTACTTCTCGCCCTGCTCCCGGATCTCGTCGAGCTCGTAGGCGAGCGCGTGGCGGACGTCCTCGATCGCGCGGTCCTCGTACTCGTCGCGCACGGCGTCGATGAACGTCTCGTAGTCGCCGAGCCGATCGGGGTCGATGCTGCCGTGGCTCTCGAGGTTCGCCTCGATGTAGTTCAGCACCGTCAGCGACGAGACGTACTCCTCCTCGCGGGGCACGGCGTCGGTGATCGCCTCCGCGATCTCGTCGGCGAGGAAGCGGGGGGAGACGCCGTCCATCCCCTCGGCCTCCCGTGCGCGGTCGTCCCCTTCGTCGCGGAGTTTCTCCGGGTCGATGTCGTCGGCGCCCGCGGCCTCGCCGTTGTACACCTTCGCCTTCCCCAGCCGGTCGAGGTCGTGCTCGGTCGGCTCCTGGATCCGGGTCAGCACCGCGAACAGGCCGGCCATCTCCAGCGTGTGGGGCTCGACGCTGACGTCGTCGATGTCGGCGTTGTCGAGCAGGCGCTCGTAGATCCGCGCCTCCGCCTCGTACTCGAGCACGTAGGGGTAGTCGATCCGCTTGGTGCGGTCGTTGAACGCCTCCATCTTCTCGTCTTCGCGTTTGTCGCGGTACTCCGGCATGTTCGACCGGCCGACGATCACCTGGTCGATGTCGATCCGGGGGTTGTTTCGGGGTTTGATCGTCCCCTCCTGGGTCGCGTGCAGGAAGTCGTAGAGGAACTCCCGCTGGAGCTTCAGCAGCTCCTCGCCGCTGAAGATACCGCGGTTGGCGTTACACAACGCGCCGGAGTAGTCGAACGCCCGGGGGTCGGACTCGCCGTAGACGGCGAGCTTGGAGTAGTTGATGTCGCCCGTGAGCTCGGTCTCGTCCTGGTTCTTCTTGTCCTTAGGTTCGAACGTCTCGATACACTCGCGGCGGTTCTCGTCGGCGACGAGGCGGACCACCTCGACGTGGTTCGCCAGGACGGCCTCCAGATCGTCGTCGTACTGCTCCAGCAGTCGCTCCATGTAGAACGCGGACTCGGGGTCGAGCGACTGGTCGTTGCTCAGCGTGTAGTTGGCGTCGAGACGCTCGTTGGCTCGCTCGAGGACGCGATCGCGTGGCTCCCGCGGGAGCAACACCAGCGGGTCCTGGTTCATCGGCGACCGGACGGCGTCGTCGCCGGGGTCCTGGTCGTCGATGACGTCGGTGAGGTTCACCCAGCGGAACGTGTACATCCGCCCCTCGTCGCGCCGGGTGTAGTCCTCGAAGTAGCGCCGGACGAGGTGGTCGAAGTGGGACTTACCCGAGCCGACCGGCCCGAGCAGGAGTTTGATACGGCGCTCGGGGCCCAACCCCCGGGCGCCGGATTTCACCTTGTTCACGTAGCGGTGGATCGCCTCGTGAACGTTCTCGCCGAAGAAGACGTTCTCGCCGTCGTGTAACGGGTCCTCGCTCGCGATCGTGTAGCGGACGACGTCGCCGTCGTCGTCCTCGCGGCCGTAGTAGTCGAACATGTCCGCGAGACGCTGGTGTGCGTTGCGTGCCACCCGCGGCTCGTCGACGACCCGGTTCAGGTACCACTGGACGGGGTACGTTTCCCGGAGGTCGTCGGGGACGCTCGCCCGGTACTCGTCGCTGATCGACGACAGCGACACGTCCTCGGTGATCGGCTCTGTGCTCTCGGCGGTGGGTTCGGTGTCTGTGCTGGTGCTTCCGGTTTCGCTCATGGTTCTGTGTTCGGCGGGGAGGGGGCCGCTGCGGTACATACTGCATCGGCGTCTCCGGCAGACGTCTCCCGGTTTGTGTGGGAGAGTCTACCACGCGTAGATGGTCGGGACGGATAAGCCCTTCTCCCGTGTGGATCCGGGCTGCGTTCCGGCGACGGCGGCGCGACGAGCCGGTGCCCGAACCGGCGGGTTCGGACGCGCTGAGGGCTCGTTCGTGGTGATGCGCTGTCAGCTGACCGGCCACAAAGCCAAAGAAGAGATACCACTTACCGCCGCGACCGTGGGGGCAAACGACTACGTCGAGTGTCAGAACTGTGGGTTCGTCCTCGCAACCGACAGCTCAGTCGAGATGACACCGAAACACTGGGACTCCTGCCCGGACTGCGACGGCACCGACTTCGGGCTGGTCGACAACTAGTCGGATCCGTTGTCGGCTCCCACTTCGGCGGTTCGGTGGGTCTCACTTCTCTCCGAGGATCTCCCGGACGTGTACTCATTGGTACGCCGGGGATCGTGTACTGTCAGCGCTCCTCGTGGTCGTCGACGCCGAGGAACTCCTTTTCGACCCACTACGGACGCCTCGCTGTGGCTCGTCGTTGCGAAGTGGGATGAAAATGGGCCGGCGCGAAGTTCGAATTACGTCCCGACGTGCTCGCTGCGCGCGTCGGGCCTCATTCGAATTCGCTTGGCGACACGACTTCCCGCACTCGGAACGCCTCGCTGTCGCTCGGCGTTCTGAGAGTGCGGGAAAGGTAGTGGGCCGGCGCGAATTCGAATCGCGGTTACGGCCACCCGAAGGCCGAAGGATACCAAGCTACCCCACCGGCCCGCAGGCGAAACGAAGCCCCCGGCGAGGTTAAGAGTTACCATCCGAAACCGTCACCGAGGCGGGGACTTCAGGCGTAGTCGAAGCCGGAGTCGTCGTCGTCGATGCGCTCCACATCGTCGTCGTCGGACTCCGTCTCGCTGGCCGCCGCCTCGCTCTGGAGCTGGTGGTACGCGTCGATCAGCACGCCAAGCGAGAAGATAGCCACGAACCCGGAGACGGTGTAGGTGAGCACCATGCCCACTGCCGGACTGAACAGCATCACGATCCCTGTGGGGATGCTGACCAGCAGGCTGATCACGAAGACCACCACGCCGAGGCCGAACAGCGGGAAGCGGTTCCCCTTCGCCAGCGACCAACTGGAGGAGAGCGCCTCGAACGGCCCCTCGCCTTCGACGGCGACGAACACCTGCGTGAAGATCAGGCTGACCATGAGGAAGATCCCCGGGATGATCAGCGCGATGTAGCCGAGGAGTACCGCGATCCCCTGCACGATCATCGCGATCAGGAGGAACACCCACGTCTTCACCATGTTGTCCGCGACGCCGCTGGGGATCGAGCCGAGCTCCGCGGCGTCGTGGTCCAGCGCCCGCAGCGCCACGATCATGAACGCGAAGTTGAGGATCCCGCCGAGCGCGACCAGCGCGGCGCCGCCGGCGATCCCGATCGGGAGCGCGAGCGCCGGATCCGCCGCCATCCCTTCGCTCCCCGGCGGCGGGGGGATCTCGGCGCTGATCGAGTTAGCCCCGAGTACCGTGATCAACTGGAGCACCACGTAGACGATCCCGAGTTGGATCCCGCCCGAGGTCGTCAGCTTCTCCGCACCCGACGAGAGGGCATCGCCGATGTTCAGGGACATGATAGAAAATGTCGGGAGGTTCTTTAAAATCCTTTCCATAGCGGTATCGTACGTCGTCGCTGCGGTCGACACCCGCCGGAGCAAGGAGTTACTTATGTAGGGGAGCACTACCCGTCCACGATGGCAGAGGAGCTACCCCAGTCTCTCCCGGCCGAACTCGAGGGATGGCTCGACGATCGGGCCGCCGAAACCGGCCGGGATCGTGGGGAGGTGCTCGCACGCGCTGTCGCGACCTACCGACTCCTCTCGGACGCCGAGGACGCGACCGATACACGGCCGCTGGATCAGCAGCTCGCGGAGCTGGCCGACCGGGTGGCCGAACTCGAGGACGACACCGACGACCGTATCGAGGACGTGCGCGACCGGGTCGTCCAGGTGATGCAGGTCGCCAAGGCGAAAGCCGACGCGGAGCACGACCACCCCGAACTCGAAGCCCGGATCGAGGCGGCCGAACGCGGCGGCGGCGACGATATCGAGGGGCTCCGCCGTGCGCTCGCGGCGCTCGACCGGCAGGTCGAGGGCGGGTTCGACAACTACGAGGCGGTGCTCTCCTCGCTGGCCGACCGCGCCGACGACGCCGAGGGGAAGCTGGATACGCTGGCCGGCGCGGTGGTGGATCTCCGCCGGCGGGTCACCGAGCTCGAGGCTGCCGACGCCCGGCGCACCGCCGTCGAGGAGCTTCAGGCAGACGCCAACCGCCGCAACGTCGGCAAAGCGGACTGCGAAGCCTGCGACAAACAGGTCCACATCGGCCTGCTGTCGGACCCACGCTGCCCCCACTGCGGGGAGCCGTTCGTCGACGTCGAGCCGGGCAGTCGATTCCTCGGCTCGGCGACGCTCGTGATCGGCGACCGGCCGGCGCTGGCCGGCGAGTCGTTCGAGCCCGAGACGGCCGAGGAGGTGTTCGCCGACGATGAGTGAGCGGGACGGATCGGACGACGAGGCGTGGGACCGTTCGAGCGACGACGAGACGGACGAGGCAGAAGAGAGGGAGGTCCCGCTCTCCGCACTCCGGGAGCGCATCGAGGCCGAACGCGAGGCCGCGGCGGAAGCGGGCGAGGAGAGCCCCTTCGAGACGGTCGCCGAGGAGGAGCCGGCCGACGTGGACAGCTCGGAGCTGTTCGAGGAGGTCGACGTCGGCGATATCGACGGCGAAGCGGTCTGGGACGCGATGGTCGAGGGCGACGCCGAGGCCGAGGAGCTGCTGGGCGGGGAGCCCCGGATGGAGAGCGACGCCGAGCCGGCCGCGGAACCCACCGAAACGCCCGACGAGCACGTCGTCGACAAACGGGAGTACTGCCAGCGCTGTGAGTTCTTCGCCGCGCCGCCGAACGCCACCTGCACCAACGAGGGGACCGAGATCGTCGAACTCGTCGACAACGGCCACTTCCGGGTGCGGGGATGTCCGAAGGTCACCGCCGACGACGAGGCGCTGTCGGGATTCGCCACCGACGGGGAGTGAACAGCCTTTCCTGCGCGAGTTCCGTAGCTCCGGTATGCAGTTCTGCGACGACTGCGGCTCGATGATGGTCGCGGAGGGCGACCGGATGGTCTGTACGGAGTGCGACGCCAGCCAGCCCCGTGACGCGGAGGCCGAGGAAGCGTTCGTCTCCACCGACGAACAGACCCACGGCGACCTGATCGAGGCCGACGAGGAGGCCGAGTACGAGGGGAAACCCACCGCCTCGGACGTGACCTGCGAGGAGTGCGGCCACGGCGAGGCGTGGTACGACATCCGCCAGACTGCTTCGGCCGACGAGCCGCCGACGCGGTTCCTGCGCTGCAAGGAGTGCGACTACACCTGGCGCGAGTACAACTGACTCGCGGTACGCTTTTGCCGAACGCCGCCGACGCCCTTGGCATGGCCCTCCCCGAGCGGTTCGAGCCGTGGTATCTCCTCGTCGTCGCCGCCTTCCTCGTCGGCTCCGGTGCCTCACTACTCGGCAGTGGTACTGGCGGGTTCGTGCTCGTTATCGGCCTCACCGCTGTCCTCAGCGGCCTACTCTGGGCGTTCGCGGTGTACGTCTTCGTCGGCACGTTCCGGAACTACGTCACCAGCTACGCCGACAGCGGTGGCTCGCTCTGGAACCCGCGCTTCCTCGCGCCGTTCGTCGTCGGCGCGCTCGCGGGCGGCGTCGTCTACGTTACGCGGCCGATCGAGGGGAAACCGACCACGGAGCTGGTCGTCGGGGCCCTCTCCGCCGGCTTCTGGGCGTTCGTGATCGCGATGATCGTCGTGCTGACCGCGAGCTACGTGATCGCGGGCTACCGCGAGGCGCAGTAGTCGAGCAGGAACCCGCCGATCGTCTCGGCCAGCTTCCCGGTCCGGCCGACGAAGAAGTGATCCGCCGGGATCGCGGTCGTCTCCCAGCCGAGCTCCTGGGCTTTCTGGACGGGGAGCTGCCAGTCCGCGGTGTCGTCGCGCTCGCCGTACACCACCGTCCCGGGGGCCTCGACGCGCTCCATCGCCGGCGCCACGAGCAGGTCGTCGTTCAGCCGCGACGGCGGCGCGAGCGCGGCGACGGCGGCGAGGTCGGGCGGCGTTCCCGGCCCGCCGTCGACGGTCGTCCCGCCGGCCGCGAGCAGCGCCAGACAGCCACCGAAGCTGAACCCCGTCAGCCCCACGCGGTCGTAGCGCTCCGCGGCCCAGTCGACGGCGGCGTACGTGTCGCCGAGTTCGCCGTACCCCTCGTCCCAGTCGCCGTAGTCGAACCGCAGGCAGTCGACGCTGGCGTCGGTGAGGTGGTCGCTGATCGCGACGAGGCGCTGGTCGCCGCGGTGGCCGCGCTGCTGGGGGTGGGGCGGGCAGGCGACGACGCAGGCCTCTGCCTCGCCGGTCACACCGTTGTCGGCGCCCGGCCGACCGTCGCCGGTCGCACCGTTGTCGGCGCCCGGCCGACCGTCGCCGGTCGCACCTTCGTCGAGACTCGCCCGCACGTCCCGCGCGCTCGGGATCACGACCGGGTCGCTGTCGCTCATGGGTCGGAGTGGGGCTGCCACCGCCAAGCGCTTTCCGTTCGCTGGCACAGTAATCCGCGGGAAGTTTAAGGCGCTGACGACCGCATACCCGGCTATGGGAATCCTCTCGCGCGCCTCGTACATCCTCCGATCGAAGATGAACTCGGTGCTTAACCGCGCCGAGGACCCCAACGAGACGCTCGACTACTCCTACGAGCAGATGCGCGACCAGCTCCAGGAGGTCAAGCAGGGTATCGCCGACCTGACGACCCAGAAGAAACGCCTGGAGATCCAGAAGCGCCGGCTGGAGGAGAACGTCGAGAAACACAACGAACAGGCCCGCGAGGCCGTCCGGCAGGACCGCGACGACCTCGCCCGCGAGGCGCTGGAGAAGAAGAAGTCGAAGATGAACGAGATCGAGGATCTGGAGGCCCAGATCGCTGATCTCCAGGAGTCACAGGACCGCCTCGTCGAGAAGAAGGAGGAGCTCCAGAGCCAGATCGAGGAGTTCCGCACCAAGAAGGAGACGCTGAAGGCCCGCCACGACGCCGCCGAGGCCGAGACCCGCGTCTCCGAGGCGATGACCGGCGCCGGCGACGAGATGGCCGACGTGACCCGGGCTATCGAGCGCTCCGAGGAGCGCACCGAGGATATGGAGGCCCGCGCGGAGGCGATGGACGAACTCGAGGAGTCGGGCGCCTTCGAGAACGCGCTCTCCGACGAGGACCCGATCGACCGCGAACTCGAACAGGGGCGGACCGACACCGAAGTCGAGTCCGAACTCGCGACGCTGAAAGGGGAGCTCGGCGAGGACGTCGAGGGGAACGGCGCCGACGAGAGCGAGGCGGCGAGCGAATCGACGAGCGAGGCGGCGGCCGAGTCCGACGACGGCGAGACGGAAACCGACCCCGAGATCGAAAGCGAACTCGAGGAGCTCCGGGACGAGGAGTGATCCGGCACACGACGGGGGACACCCGAGCTCGTCGGGGGGGTGAGCCGGCGTGAGCGGCGGCAGTGCCGACGACGACTCCCAAGGGCAGACCAGCGACACGATCCGCGAGCGGGCGGGCGCGAGCACGGCGAAGCTCTGGCTGCTGATGAGTGCGGACCGACGGCTGGTCGCGCTGGCGATCGTCGCCTTCCTCTTCCTCGGCGTCTTCGTCGGCGGGATCGTCCATCCCACGCCCGCCCACCAACTGGTCACCGCGAGCGACTCGGTGGACACGCTCTCACAGGCGCTCGTGGGGTCGACCGTGACCGGCGTCACGCTCGTGTTGACGCTCTCGCAGTTGGTGCTCTCACAGGAACAGGGCGCCGTCGGCGACCAGCGCGAGCGGATGGAGGAGGCGACGACGTTCCGGTCGGACGCCGCCGCCGTGCTCGAGGAGCCGGTGAGCCCGACCGAGCCGTCGGCGTTCCTGCGCGCGCTCGTGGAGGCGACCCAGCGCCGTGCGGACGACCTGGACGCGGCCGTCGCCGACCTCGAGCGGGACGACGTCCGGGAGCGTATCGAGGAGTACGTCGACAGCATCCGGGAGAACGCCGAGGAGGTCAGCGAGGGGCTCGAGGGGGCCCACTTCGGCGAGTTCGACGTGATCAAGGCCGCGCTGAACTTCAACTACTCCTGGAAGCTCTACACCGCCCGTCGGCTCCGGAACGAGTACGAGGGGACGCTGAGCCGGAACGCGCTCGACTGCCTGGACGACCTGGCGGGCGTGCTCGAACTGTTCGGGCCGGCCCGGGAGCACTTCAAGACGCTGTACTTCCAGTGGGAGCTGATCGACCTCTCACGGACGATCCTCTGGGTGTCGCTCCCCTCGCTGCTGGCGTCGACGTGGGCGCTACTGTACTTCGACGGCGACGCCCCGCCGGCGTTCCTGTTCGGCCTCCCGGTTTCGCTGTTCCAGATCGCGGCGGTCGTCGCGGTCGCGCTGCTGCCGTTCGCCGTGCTGCTCTCGTACATCCTTCGCATCGTCACGGTCACCAAGCGCACGCTCTCCATCGGCCCGTTCATCCTCCGGGAGACCGACCGCGACGTCGACCTCGAGGAGTGAGGGAGCGCCCGGCTACTCCGCCCGTGCGCCGGTGCCGGGCAGCCCCAGTTCCGCCAGTCGCATCTCCCCCGCCGAGAGGTCGACGCCGGCGTAGGGGTCCGACGAAAGCAGCAGCGAGCCGTCCAGATCCGCGTAGTCGAGCAGTGGGCCGAGGTGGACGCCGGCGGCGATGCTGGCGTTGCTCTCGATCATGCAGCCGAGCATCACCTCCAGCCCCTCGGCGCGGGCGGCGTGGATCATCCGCTTCGCCTCGAGCAGGCCGCCACACTTCATCAGCTTCAGGTTCGCGATATCGCATCGATCCGCGATCTCGGGGATATCCTCGAGCGTGATGCAGGACTCGTCGGCAGCGATCGGGAGCTCGCTGCGCTCGTAGGCGAACTGGAGCCCCTCGGGGTCCTCGGCGGGGACGGGCTGTTCGATGAACTCCACGTCGTGCTCGGCGAGCCACTTCGAGTTCCGGACCGTCTCCCGCGGCGTCCACGCCTCGTTGGCGTCGACGCGCAGCGTCGCGTCCGGCGCCTCCTCGCGGATCGCCTCGATGATCTCGCGATCGCGGTCGGTCCCCAGCTTCACCTTCAGCGTCGAGTAGCCCGCGCCGACGGCGTCGGCAGTCTTATCGCGGATCCGCTCGGTCGTGTCGAGCCCGATCGTGAACGAGCTCGTCGGCGTCTCGGCGGGGTCGAGCCCCCACATCCGGTACAGCGGCAGCCCCGTGCGTTTCGCCGCCAGATCGTGCAGCGCGATCGACACCGCACACCGCGCGGCGGGGTTGCGCTCGACCGCGTGGCGCATCCGCTCCTCGATCGTCGTCAGCGCGTGGGGGTCGCCCACGTTCTCGACCACTTCGAGCAGTTCCGGCAGCACCGCCTCGACGGTGTCGGCCGTCTCGCCGTAATGTGCGGAGGGCGCGGCGCCGCCGATCCCGGTCATCCCGCCGTCGTCGGTGACCTTCACGATCACGTTCTCGGCGGTCTCCTGTGTGCCCCGCGAGATGGTGAACGCGTCCGCCAGCGGGAGCGAGACGCGCTCGAACTCGGTGTCGAGGCTCATTCGCCCGCCACCTCGTCGACGATCTCCGCGGCGTCGAAGCGCACGGGGTCGGTGGCGACGCCGCCGATCTCGCCGGCGAACGCCTCGACCGCCTCGCGGGCCGCCTCGTCGCCGTCGACGTCTTTCGTGTTGAGCGCGCCGGCGACGACCTCGGTCTCGTGGACCGGCGCAGCCAGGGACTCGTACAGGTCGACGTACTCCGGGATCGGCGGCAGGTCGGTGTCCTCGTAGCCGTGGACCACCTCGCGGCCGGCCTCGTGACAGAGCACCAGTTTGTCAGCCATCGCGCCGTGGAGGATCCCACAGGTGACCGCCGAGTAGGCGGGGTGGATAATGCTCCCCTGCCCCTCGACGAACAGCACGTCGTACTCGTCACCCTTCTCCAGCAGCATCTCCTCGACGGAGCCGGCGGTGAAGTCAGAGACGACGCGGTCGACGGGGTTCCCCCAGCCGGCGATCATGATCCCCGTCTGCCCGGTGGGGATGAAGCCGGCGTCGATACCCGCCGCCTGGGCCGCGTCGACCAGTTCGCAGGTGGCGGTCATCTTCCCGACCGAGCAGTCCGTTCCCACCGTCAGGACGACCTCGGCGTCGATCTCGTCGGCCTTTCCCTCGGCGACGCCGATCCCGGGGTGGGGTTCGCGCACGTCGTGGATGTCCGCGCCGTGTTCGGCCGCGAGCGTGGCGAACTCCTCGTCCTCGTTGAGGAAGTAGTGGAGGCCGGCGACTACGTCGACGCCGGCTTCGAGCGCCGCCCGCACGTCCGGGCGCCAGGACTCGTCGAAGCCGCCGCCGATCGGGGCGATACCGATCAACAGGGCGTCGATCTCGTCGTCGATCTCCGCGAAGGAGCCGACGATCGGCGCGTCCGGCACGGTGTCGGTGTGGTCGTGGACGCGGCTCCCGGCGGCCTCGCGGTCGATCACGGCGACGGTCTCGTCGTCGCTGTACCGCATCACGCCGAGGGCGGTCTTCGCGCGGTCGGGGAACTTCTCGTGGGCCAGGATCGCGAGTCGTCGCTGGTCGGGCATGGTGGGTGGATTGGGGAGCGGGAGTATAAATCGGTGGTCCACGGTCACACTCGCCTCCCGGACGTCACGGTTTTGCGGCGACGAGATCCGGGTCGACTCCGAACCCGGTGCGGGAGCGTCGTTCACGCTGTCTGCGGCCGGCGGCGCGGACTGCCCGATCTCACTCCGACGCGGCCCCCTCCGCGGCCTTCGCCATCCGGCTCTCGCGTTTCTCCTGGCCGATGGTGAGCGCCGTCATCGCCTGCTGGGGCCCCTCGAACGTCAGCTCCTCGACGGGCACCTCGTGGGGCTCGTCGTACTGCCCGAGGATGTAGACGTAGTAGTTCTGGAGCGCCCGGCGGGCGTTCTGCCGGGGGCTCTCGTTCAACAGGTCCGTCGAGAGCCCGAGCTCGACGACCTCCGAGAACGTCAGCCCCAGCACCGCCGCCGCCGCGGCGATGCGCTCGTAATCCTCGTCGCTGACCCGTATCGTCTCGGTCATAGGTCGACTGACGGAGTGTACTCACTTGTTCGTTACGGAGTGTAACAAGCCGTTACGACATGTAACGAACGGTTAGATCCCCCGGACGCGGACGCTCCAGAAGTCACGGAACGCCGTCGCCAGTGCGTCCTCGGGCTCGCCGGTGGCGTCGACGCGTGCGGTCGTGTCCGCGAGGTCGCGCAGTTCCCCGAGCACGCTGCGCTCGCCCACGACCACGACGCGGTCGGCGTCGGTCGCGTGATCCTCGACGGCCGTCGCCGCTTTCTCCAGGTGTTCGTCGATCTGGGCGTCGCGGCGGCGTTCGAACCGGTCCTGGGAGAACCCACCCTTCGAGTGTTCGTCCATCACGTCGCTCTCGAACCCCTCGAACGCGACGCGTTCGCCGTCATCGTACACGCCGAGCGCGAAGCGATCCGAACGGACGAGCGCGAAACAGAGCCGCCCGGTCGGGCGGATCCACTCCGACTCCACGCGGAACTTATCGGCCCACTCGACGAAGGGATCGGGCTCGACCGGCAGCGAGAGCGCGGTCGCGACGAGGCCGGCGTCGTCGGCACAGACCAGACACGGTGCCGCCCGCGAGACGAGCGGGGCGCGGTCGCCCAGTGTCTCTCGGACTGCGTCGGGCACCTCGTCGTCGACGAACGCGGTCAGCGCGCCCTCGCGCCCGGCGTCGACGCTCCGCAGGCGGTCGGCGACGGCCTCGACGCGGCCGCCGCTGGCGGTCTCCTCGTGACGGAACGCCAGGTCGGGCTCGCCGTCGCCCTCGGCGCGGTCGAGGCGGTCCTCGAGTTCGGTGATTCGGTCCTCGAGCCTGTTGATCTCGCGTTCGGCCTCTTGGCGGGCGCTGACGGCCTCCGCGCGGCTCTCCTTGGCCGACTCGACCTGTGCCTGGAGGTCCTCACACTCCCCCTCCAACTCCTCGATGCGCTCCTTCAGGCGGCGCCGACCCAACAGCCGGTCGAGCATACCGAACCCGCGGGCGGGGAGGGGTTTGTAGCTTCGGGCCTCACGCCGAGGCTCAGCTCTCCCGGTCGTCCAGATGGAGCAGCTGCATCGACTCCCGGATGTGGTAGCGAACCTCCGGGCACTCGGCGGCGTCGAGCGCCTCTTCGAGCTGTTCCTCGATGCACGTGGTCGTCCGTCGCTCCGTTGCCATACACCTCACCACCGGCTCTCCGGATAAAGTTATGAGCCTCCTAACACGATTGTTCGGGGCCGAAAGCTCTCCCTTCGGGTCCAGCGAGCCCGCCATACTCATCGAATAACTGATACGACAACCTATTAGTGCACGGTCCGTCGGGTCACGCATGGTCGCCGACGGCGCCCACCTGCTACTCAGCCTCTCGCTCGTACTGGTGCTGTTCCGGGCTCGCCGTGCGGAGCCGTATCTCGTCGCCGTGCTGGCGGCCGCCATCCCCGATTCGGACAAGTTCGTGTTCGACCCGCTGGTCCGGATGGGATATCTCGACGGGATCCTCTGGACCCACCGTGGGCTGACCCACTCGCTGCTGTTCGGGATCCTGCTGGTGCTGGCGCTCTCCGCGATCGGGCCCTGGCGTGCCGCCGCCGTCGGGTTCGGTTCTCACATCCTCTTCGACTTCCTCAGCGGCGGCGTCCGACTGTTCGCGCCGATCGACACGGAGCTCTACGGGCTGGAGTTCGACTGGCTGCTGCTGAACATCGTGACGATGCTGTTCTCGGTGACGGTGATCCTCGGCGGGCTGCTGTTCCTCCACCGGCGCGCGGTCGTGCGTCGGGTGCAGCGACGGGTGGACGCGTTGCGCCCGGACCGACTGCAGCGGTAGCAGGGGCGAGCAGCCGTCAGGCGGCGTCCGGCGGCTGCCAGCCGCCGTACTTGAGCAGTTGGCCGGCGCGCTCGGGGCGGGCCAGCAGCACCTCCCGGCGCGCCGGGAGGTCGTCGTCGGCCAGCGACTCGGGCACCGTCAGCGTGCCCGTCGGGATACCCTCCGCGCCCCGGACCGGGAAGTGGGTTCCGTCGAGCTTCATCACGAGCGGGGAGTCGAGCCGCTCGATCCCCTCGCTGTCGCCGTAGAGCTGCCGGTTGACCGCCTCGTGGTCCTCGACGTTGAGGGCGGCCCGCTCCTCGCCCGGTTGGACGTACAACACTCCCAGGTAGTAGCCGCTGGAGAACTGCTCGAACATGCTGTGCATGTGAACATCTCGCACGGATGGGGATAAGCTTTGTCGGCAACGCTTTTGTGGAGCGCAAACACGCCACTCGCGTCCTACCGGGCGTCGAAAAACCGCAAAACAGCGTCTGGAAGGCTTACTGCTCGACTTCGACCGACTCCAGCGTCGCCTCGACCTGGGGCTGGTCGTTGCGGTCGGTCGGGACCGAACCGAGCTCCTTCACCACGTCCATCCCGTCGATCACCTGGCCGAAGACGGCGTGTTTGCCGTCGAGGTGGGGCTGGGCGTCCAGCGTGATGAAGAACTGCGAGCCGTTGGTGTTCGGGCCGGAGTTGGCCATCGAGAGGATCCCGGCGCCGTCGTGGGTCAGCTCCTCGTGGAACTCGTCCTCGAACTCGTAGCCCGGGCCGCCGCGACCCGTCTCGGTCGGGTCGCCGCCCTGAATCATGAAGTCCGCGATGATGCGGTGGAACGCCACGTCGTCGTACAGCGGGTCGACGCGCTTCTCGCCGCTCTCGGGGTCCTCCCACGCCTCGCCCTCGGGGCCGATCTCGGCGTCGTCGTACTCCTCGGCGTGGGTCGCGAGCGTGACGAAGTTCCGCACCGTCGTCGGCGCGCGGTCCTCGAACAGTTCGACCACGATGTCGCCGTGGGTGGTGTGGATCGTCGCGACGGGGTTCTCGGGGTTCTCCATCTCGTCCTCGTAGCTCATGGCCCGGAGTCGGTCGGGCCGACGGTTAACGCTGCTGACTCCCGCCGCCGATAGTCGCCTTTAGGTGGCCCGACCGCGTTGCTCCGGAACCCATGAACGTCGCTGCCGTCGTCGCGGCTCTCGCGGTCGGAATCGTCACTGGCGCGCTGTTCACGTTCCTCCGCCTGCCGATCCCGGCGCCGCCGGCGCTGCCGGGCGTCGTCGCCATCGTCGGCATCTACGTCGGCTACTACGCGATGGAGCATCTCGGCTGGGGGTTCGACCTGCTGGACGCGCTGGGGCTGTGAGGCTCTGCACGGCGTTCACGGCTCCTTGCTGACAGTGTCGCGCAGACGCTGGAACAGCTCCGGCCAATTGACCTGCGTCTCCAGCAGGTAGACGAGCAGCACCGAGAGGGCGAGGATGTACAGGGGGTTCACGCCAACACCCGCCACGAACAGCCCTCCCGAGATGAGGAACGCGACGACGTAGAGTTCCACCGCGTACACCAGTAGATTCACCTTCTCCATCGGCAAATAGTTTCGACTCTACTGCAGTGAACCTTTCGACGGCTGGGCTGATACTCTCGCTCACTGATCCCGCGATAGAAGAGGAACCACCGGAAACAGAACCGAAACCGATCGATGCACCGAATTTGCCTCTTGGTAACTATCCTTTCCCTCGAACAACCCTGACCGGCCGTGCCCCCGAACCACACGGGTCCGACCACGCATAGTCAGTCTCTTAATCCCCGATACCCTCCCACGGAGGGGATGCTACTCACCGGAACGGTCGTCGTCGACGCCGAGACGACCATCGAGGACGGCGCCGTCGTCACGGCGGGCGACCGCATCGAGGCCGTCGGTCCCGCTGCCGACCTCCGCGAGCGGTTCCCGGCCCACGAGCACCGCGAGTTCGACATCGTCGCCCCGGGGCTCGTCGGCGCGCACGTCCACTCCGTGCAGTCGCTGGGCCGCGGCGTCGCCGACGACGCCGAACTGCTGGACTGGCTGTTCGACCACGTGCTGCCGATGGAGGCCGGCCTCGACGCCGAGGGGATGCGCCTCGCCGCCGACCTCGGCTACCTCGAGTGTCTGGCCGCCGGGACGACAACCGTGATCGACCACCTCTCGGTCCACCACGCCGACCAGGCGTTCGAGGCCGCCCGCGAGCGCGGGATCCGCGCCCGGATGGGGAAGGTGCTGATGGACAAGGAGTCCCCCGACGGGCTCGAACAGGCAACCGAGGAGGCCCTGCGGGACAGCGAGGCGCTGATCCGCCAGTACCACGGGGCCGCGAACGGCCGGATCCAGTACGCCGTCACGCCACGCTTCGCCGTCTCCTGTACCGAAGCGTGCCTGCGCGGCGCTCGCGAGTTGGCGGACCGCTACGACGGCGTCACGATCCACACCCACGCAAGCGAGAACGAGAACGAGATCGCCGCCGTCGAGACCGAGACCGGGATGCGGAACGTCCACTGGCTCGACGATGTCGGGCTGACCGGCGAGGACGTGGTGCTGGCCCACTGCGTCCACACCGACGAGGCCGAGCGCGAGGTGCTGGCGGACACCGGGACGAACGTCACCCACTGCCCGTCCTCGAACATGAAGCTCGCCTCCGGTATCGCGCCCGTCGAGGACTACCTCGGTCGGGGGATCAACGTCGCGCTGGGCAACGACGGCCCGCCGTGTAACAACACGCTCGACGCGTTCACCGAGATGCGGCAGGCCAGCCTGCTCGCGAAGGTCGACGACAACGACCCGACCGCGGTCGCCGCCGAGACCGCCTTCGAGATGGCGACCGAGAACGGCGCCGAGGCCGCCGGCTTCGATCGAGTGGGCGCGCTCCGGAAGGGGTGGAAAGCCGACGTCGTGGGGCTCACGACGGACCACGAGCGCGCGACGCCGATCCACGACCCCGTCTCGCATCTGGTGTTCGCGGCCCACGGGGACGACGTCGAGTTCACGATGGTCGACGGTCGCGTGCGCTACGCGGACGGCGAGCACGTCGGCGTCGACGCCGCGGCGATCCGGGAGCGCGCACAGGCGTACGCCGAGGAACTGTTCGCCGAACTGTGACGCGAACGGCCCGGCTCGCGAGCCGTAACTCGGTTCGGCGACCGTTCCGTGTCTCGCCGACAGCTCCCGTGGCGCCATCGCCGGGATCGCTGGCGAGTGATCCCCGTAACTGATGCCGGAGTAGCTCCCCTCCGAAATCGTTTTGCCGAGGCGACGGGGATGGTCGGTATGCCGACGGACCCGCAGCGCTACGACCCCGACCTCGGACGGAAGTTCGTGTTCGTGACCGGCGGGGTGATGTCCGGCCTCGGCAAGGGCATCACCGCCGCGAGCACCGGACGCCTCCTCTCGAACGCCGGCTTCGACGTCACTGCCGTCAAGATCGACCCCTACCTCAACGTCGACGCCGGGACGATGAACCCCTACCAGCACGGGGAAGTGTACGTCCTCAAGGACGGCGGCGAGGTGGATCTGGACCTCGGGAACTACGAGCGGTTCCTCGGGGTCGACATGACCTCGGACCACAACGTCACCACCGGGAAAGTGTACAAGAACGTCATCGAGAGCGAGCGCGCCGGCGACTACCTCGGCGAGACCGTCCAGGTCATCCCCCACATCACCGACGACATCAAGCGCCGCATCCGCGAGGCCGCGGAGGGCAGCGACGTCTGTCTGATCGAGATCGGCGGGACCGTCGGCGACATCGAGGGGATGCCGTACCTCGAAGCGCTCCGGCAGTTCGCCCACGAGGAGGACGACGAGGACATCCTCTTCACCCACGTCACGCTCGTCCCCTACTCGAAGAACGGCGAGCAGAAGACCAAACCCACCCAGCACTCCGTGAAGGAGCTCCGGTCGATCGGGCTCCAGCCCGACATCCTCGTCGGGCGCTGTGAGGACGAGCTCGACCCGAAAACCAAAGAGAAGATCGCGCTGTTCTGTGACGTCCCGACCGACGCGGTGTTCTCCAACCCCGACGTGGAGGACGTGTACCACGTCCCGCTGATGGTCGAGAGGGAGGGGCTCGACGAGTACGTGATGCAGGAGCTGAACCTGGCCGACGAGGCGCTACCCGAGGCGGAACGCTCGACGGAGTGGCGCGACCTCGTCACCCGCGAGCGCACCGACACCGTCGAGGTCGCGCTGGTCGGGAAGTACGACCTGGAGGACGCGTACATGTCCGTCCACGAGGCGCTGAAACACGCCGGCATCCAGCGCGGCGTCGAGGTCGACGTGGTCTGGGTCGACGCCGACGAGATGGACGAGCACCACGCCGAACGCCTGGAGAACGCCGACGGCGTCGTCGTCCCGGGCGGGTTCGGCTCCCGTGGGAGCGAGGGGAAGATCGAGGCGGTGCGCTACGCCCGCGAGAACGACGTTCCCTTCCTCGGCCTCTGTCTGGGGTTCCAGATGGCCGTCATCGAGCACGCCCGCAACGTCGTCGGCCTGGAGGGCGCCGACAGCACCGAGATCGAGCCCGACACGCCCCACCCAGTGATCGATCTGCTGCCCGAGCAGTACGAGACCGAGGAGATGGGTGGGACGATGCGGCTGGGTACCCACGTGACCGAGATCGACGAGGGCACGCTCGCCGCGGGGGTGTACGGCGACACCTCCTGCACCGAGCGCCACCGCCACCGCTACGAGGTCAACCCCGAGTACATCCCACAGCTGGAAGCCGACGGGCTGACGTTCTCGGGGTACGCGGACAACCGTATGGAGATCGTCGAACGCGCCGACCACCCGTACTTCATCGGCACGCAGTTCCACCCCGAGTTCCGTTCCCGTCCCGACCGCGCGAGCCCCCCGTTCGTCGGCCTGCTCGACGCGATCCTGGACGAGCAGGAGGCGCCGGAGACGGAGGTGAGCGCCTGATGGTCGACGCCGAATCGTTCGTCGACGAGGCCGTCGCGGAGATCCGCGAGGCGGTCGGCGACGGGAAGGCCGTCATCGCGCTGTCGGGCGGCGTCGACTCCTCGGTCGCGGCCGCGCTGGCGTACGAGGCCATCGGCGACCGCCTGATCCCCGTCTACGTCGACACGGGGCTAATGCGGAAAGGCGAGACCGAGAGCATCCGCGAGACGTTCGACTACATGCACTCCCTGGAGATCGTCGACGCCGAGGACCGGTTCCTCTCGGCGCTCGCGGGCGTCACCGACCCCGAGGAGAAACGCCACGTCATCGGCGAGCAGTTCATCCGCGAGTTCGAGCGCGAAGCCACCGAGGCCGGCGCCGACTACCTCGTTCAGGGGACGATCTACCCCGACCGCATCGAGAGCGAGGGGAACATCAAATCCCACCACAACGTCGGCGGCCTGCCCGAAGCGGTCGACTTCGAGGGGATCGTCGAGCCGGTCCGAGAGCTCTACAAGGACGAGGTCCGCGAGGTCGCCCGCGAACTCGAGCTCGAGGCGGTGATCTCCGAACGGATGCCGTTCCCCGGACCCGGGCTTGCGGTCCGCATCGTCGGCGAAGTCACCAAGGAGAAGGTGGAAGTCGCCCGCGACGCCTGCCACGTCGTCGAGGAGGAGACCGCGGAGCACGACCCCTGGCAGGCGTTCGGCGCCGTGCTGGGGAAGGCGACCGGCGTGAAGGGTGACAACCGCGTCCACGGTTGGGTTGTCGCCGTCCGCTCCGTCGAGAGCCGGGACGGGATGACCGCCCGCGCCCAGGAGCTCGACTGGGACACGCTCCAGCGCATCCAGAGCCGGATCACCGGGATGAACGACAACGTCTCGCGAGTGGTGTACGACGTGACGCACAAACCCCCCGCGACCATCGAGTACGAATAATGAACGCCATCGTTGCGGGCGGCGACCCCGAAGGGCTGGGCGAGGAGCTGGAAGCGCTCGGCGTCACTGTCGAACGGGTCGACAGCCCCGTGTTCGCCGGCGCGCTCGAGGACGCGGGCATCGAGAACGCCGAACTGTTCGTGCTCACGGATCTCACGGAGGGGATATCGATCACGCTGGCGAAGGAGGCCAACCCCGACGTGCGGGCAGTCTGTTTCGGCAGCGGCGACCTGCCGGAGTCGGTCGCCGGCACCGTCGATCTCGTTGTCGACCCGTCGCTGCTGGGCGCCGAGGCGGTCGCGGAGGAGCTGGTCGACGAGCTCGGGTAGCGGCCGTCAACGACTGATTTTCGGCTACGGCGTCACCGGCACGAGGCGCTGTTAAGCCGGCTTAATCCGGTTTATAACCGCCTCAAACGGGCGGAATCGAGGTTTGACGCGACACCCATTCAAGGGGGAGTAGACTGTGGCTACGGCTACGGTGAACACACGAAATCTACTCACAGTACTGGTGGCCGCACTGGTCGTCTCCGTGGGGGCGGGGGCGGTCACGGCTCAGACTGACGACACGAGCGCCGGGACGACCGTCGACGCGTCCTACGACGACGGGGCGGTGACGCTCACCGTCACAGAGAACGGGACCGGCGTCGAGAACCTCTCGGTCGAGGCCAACGACGAGGACGTGGGCACGACTGATGCGAACGGCACGCTCACGTTCGAGACGAACGCGAGCGAGGAGCTCGAGATCGAACTGGAGGGTGACGAGTTCGAACACGAGGTCGAGTACGAGATCGAGGACGGCGAACTCGTCCGTGAGGCTGACGACGACGCCGACGACGAAGACGAGCACGCGCTCGACGCGGACGTGACCTACGACAACGGCACGGTCGAGCTGACGGTCACGCAGAACGGCAGCGCCGTCGAGAACGCGTCGGTCGCAGCCAACGGCGAGGACGTGGGCACGACCGACGCGAACGGCAGCCTGACGTTCGAGACGAACGCGAGCGAGGAGCTCGAGATCGAGATCGAGTCCGGTGAGAAGGAGCTCGAACTGGAGTACGAGATCGAGGACGGCGAACTCGTCCGCGAGGACGATGACGACGAGGCCGGCCCCGACGAGAACGCCTCCGACCGAGCGAAGAACGTCTTCAGCGTGGTCCAGAGCTGGCTCGACGGCGACCGCGAGGGGAACCTCGGCCAGCTGATCCAGGAGAGCCTGGACAACGGGAACGACGACGCGCCGGGCAACTCCGGTGACGCTCCGGGTAACTCCGGCGACGCGCCCGGCCACGACGATGACGACGAATCCGACGACAGCGACGACGCACCGGGCAACTCCGGTGACGCACCGGGGAATTCCGGTGACGCGCCCGTGAACGACGATGACGAGGACGATGACGACGACGAAGAAGACGACGAGGACGATGACGACGACGAAGAAGACGACGAGGACGATGACGACGAGGATGAGAACGACGACTGATCGCTAGCTAGCACCCCGGCTCGGTGACGGACCGGGACCGAACCGCAGTGGGTTTCGCAGCCGCCCATCCTCCCGTGGGAGCGGGAGGCGGCGGCGTCGGCGTGACGGCGGCGGCGCGGACAACTGGGGGTGCCCCCGTCAGAGGCGGGGCACCGGGATGGCCGTCCCAGCCGCCGCCGGCACGCGTCCGTCCCGTGTGACGCTCTCCACCGGCGTCGCCTTCTCGCTGGTTTCGACCGCCAGCGACGCCTACAGCAGGAACCGTTCGAGCAGCCGCCTGTGCAGCGGCGGCCGACGGCTGTTTCGGGGGTACACCGTGACGGTCGTCCCCGCGACCTGTGCGAACGGCCGGTTCCCGTCGGCGAGCGCGCCGCGGCGGCGGTGGTCGGCGCCGCGGCGAACGAGCAGGTCCGCCGCCGGCGGGCGCTGGTCGGTCGGGATCGCTTCGGCCTCGACGGGGACGTCGAGCATCCCCGAGAGCTCCTCGCGGTGCTCCTCGATCGACGCGCGGCGGCGGTCGTCGCCGTCGGCGGGGTACCACAGCGAGACGCGGCCGCCGTGGGCGCCCGCGACCGACGACGCGACGTTGACCGCCGCCGACGGGAACGGCGCCGTGTCACCGGAGACGACCACCTGCTCTGGCAGTCGCGGCGCGGAGCTGTCGACCAACAGCACGTCACACGGCGCGTGGCGAACCACCCAGTCGATCGGGTCGCCGACCAGTCGCGAGCGCAGGCGCAGCGGCTCGTGTTCGGCGACGATCGCGTCCACGCCCCGCCGCTCGGCGAAGTTGACGATCGCGTGTTTGGTGTCGTGGCTGACGATCTCGTCGGCCTCGACGGCGACGCCGAACTCCTCGCCCAGCCGCTCGACGCGCTGCTCGAAGGATCGGTCGGCGTTGGACTGGGCGGCGACGTCCTCGGTCAGCGGCGCCTGGTCGGGCACCTCCTCGAACTGGACGACGACCACGCGGCCGTCGTCGTCGCGGACCAGATCGGCCGCCAGCGAGACCAGCGTCTGCACCCGGCGCTGGTCCATCTGCTTGGTCAGCGCGACGAGCGCCTCGTGGGTCGCTTCGGGGGATGCGACCTCCGAGAGCGTCTCCTCGCTGACCTGCTGGCGGATCGCGCCCGTCGCTGCCCCCTCGCGGTCGACCCGTGGCCGGACGTAGCCCGCGTACCAGAGCACGCTCGCGACGGTGATGACCCCGGCACCTCCGAGTGCGATCGGCCCCATCTGGGTCAGCAGGCCGACGCTGGCGACGGCGCCGAAGACCTGCATCCACGGGTACAGCGGCGACGTGAACTCGGGCTCGTACTCGGCGGTCCCCTCCCGGAACGCGATCACGGCGAGGTTGATCAGCGCGAACACCATGATCTGGAACGCGCTGGCGAGCTTCGCGATGTCGAGGATCGGCACGAACGCGATCAGCGCCAGCAGCACCGCGCCCGTGAGCGTGATGGAGTTCACGGGCGTCCCGAGCCGGTCGCTGATCTCCGCCATCGACGGCGGCGCGAGCTTGTCCCGGCTCATCGCGAACGGGTAGCGCGAGGAGGAGAGGATCCCCGCGTTCGCCGTCGACACCAGCGCGAGGATCGCCGCGACGATCACCGCGATCACGCCGGCGCCGCCCATCGTGACCCTGGCGGCGTCGGCGACCGGCGTCCGCGAGCCGGCGATCGTACCGGGGTCGGTCACGCCCACGAGGACGGCGACGATGGCGACGTACAGCACGGTCGTGAACGCGAGCGAGCCCAGGATCCCCAACGGGATGTTCCGGCCGGGGTCCTCGACCTCCTCGGCGACGCTCGCGACCTTGGTCACGCCGGCGTAGGAGACGAACACCAGCCCCGTCGCCGCTAGCAGCCCGCCGACGCCGTCGGCGAAGAAGTTCGCGTAGTTCGCCGACTCGACGCCGGGGGCGCTCCCGGCGGCGAACCAGCCCAGTGCGGCCAGCATCACGACGACGATAACGACCTGGAGCCGGCCGGTCTGTTTGGCGCCGACGATGTTTACGAGGATCAGTACGACCGCGAGCCCGAGCGCGACGGGTTTCAGCGGTAGGTCGAACAGGATCAGCAGGTAGGGGACGCCGCCGACCAGCGCCAGCGCGCCCTTGAACGAGAGCGAGAACCACGTGCCGACGCCGGCGATCGTGCCGAGCAGCGGCCCCATCCCCCGTTCGATGTAGATGTACGTCCCGCCGGCCTCGGGCATTGCGGTCGCCATCTCGGATTTCGACAGCGCCGCAGGCACGACGAGCACGCCCGCGAGCAGGTACGCGAGGATCACCGCGGGGCCGGCGATCTCCAGCGCCAGCGCGGGCAGGATGAAGATGCCGCTGCCGATCATGGCGCCGATGCTGATCGCGAGCACGGCGGGGAGCCCGAGGTCGCGTTCCAGCTCCTTCATGTCCGCGTCGCCCCGATCCGTTCGGTGCTCGATCCGTCGACGGCCGTGTGGGAGGAGATATCGCTCATAGTACGGGTTCTACCCGCGGTCAGCGGGTGCTTACTCGAAAGGACGTGTCGGAACTGCATAAGTGGGAGGATATAGGTGACGCTCCGTCAAAATATCGTCGGGAAAAACACCGAACTGTCACCATCGTTCGTCAAACGCTGCCCCCACAGCCACCGTTTCGACGGGATCGGGGGTACTAAGGCGGTACCGGGCCGAACGCTGGTAGCGATGAAAGACGGAGAGCTGGACGATGTGGACCGTCATATCCTCTACTACCTCCAGCAGGACGCCCGCGGCACCTCCTCCAGCGAGATCGCCGAGAAGCTGGGTCTGTCGGCGAGCACCGTTCGCACGCGGATCAACAAGCTCGAGGACAGCGGGGTGATCCGTGGCTACCACCTCGACATCGACTACGACCTCGCGGGCTACCCGCTGTACACGAAGATCATCTGCACCGCGCCGATCCCGGAGCGTGACGAGCTCGCGAACGCGGCCCGGGAGATCGAGGGCGTCACCGCCGTCCGGGAGATCATGACCGGCGAGCGCAACGTCTACGTCAACACGATCGGCCGCGACCACGACGATCTCAACCGGATCAGCGAGGAGCTGGACGCGCTGGGGCTGGAGATCGTCGACGAGCAGATCATCCGCGACGAGTACGTCTGCCCGTACCAGGGGTTTCTCGACGGACCTGAGGAGGAATAACACCCTGTCGAAGTGCGGCCGTCGCCGACCGCCGTAGCCGGACTTTTCTCCCCTGCGTCCCGATGGGCGTGTATGGACGAACTCCCCGACGTGACTCCGGAGCCGGGAACGATCGAGACGCGCGAACTGGTGGTCGACGATGCCGCGCTCGTCAAGGCGTTCTTCCTCGGTCCGGGCGCCGAACTCGACACCCACGACCACCCCGAGAGCCTGAACGTGTTCCACGTGCTCGCCGGGACTGTCACCGTGATCCAGGAGGACGAGGAGGAGGAAATCGTCGCCCCCGGCGTCGTTCACCACGAGCGCGGCGTCGCCCACGGCGCGCGCAACGACACCGACGAGACGGCCGCCTTCACGGCGACGCTCGCGCCACTGCCCTGATGGTCCGGTTCGACTACCACACCCACTCGAACTACTCGGACGGCTACTTCATCCCCGGGATGGTCCGGGCCGCCGAGGCGGCCGGGCTCGACGGGATCGGTTTCGCCGACCACTGCAACGTTACCGCCGACGGGGAGGCCAGACGGCGCCTCGACGGCCTCGGGTTCGCGCTCGACGAGACGTACCCCCGGCGCCGCGAGGGGATCGAGTGGGTCCGGACCGAGACCGACCTCGCGGTGTACGACGCCGTCGAGATGGACTACGTCCCCGGCCGCGAGGCCGATATCGCGTCGTTCCTCGACGAGGCGGCGTTCGACTACGCCGTCGGCAGCGTCCACTCCGTTGAGGGCGACGACGTGCAGTGGTCCGAGAACTTCGTCCACTTGGACGACGACGAACGCCGCGCGGTCGTCGACGGCTACTACGACAACCTCGCCGCGCTCGCGGAGTCGGAGCTGTTCGAGATCGCGGCCCACGCCGACCTCGTGGAGCGAACGCCGGAGCTCCGGGGGTACTCCACGGCCGAGCAGTACGAGCAGGTCGCCGACGCGTTCGCCGACGCCGACACCGTGCCGGAGATCAACGCCGGCCGCGTGCTCGACGACTACGGCGAGTTCCACCCTGCACCCGACCTGCTCGACACGCTGCTCGACCGCGGCGTCGAGTTCGTCGTCGGTAGCGACTCCCACCGCCCGGAGGAGGTCGGCCGCCGGATCGACGCGCTGGAGCGCCGTTTCGACGAGCTCGCTATCGAACCGACGACGCTGTCGGTCTGATCACCGCGCCGGAGGTGGGCCGCCGCATCGTCGACTTCGACGCGGCGCCGCGGAACCAGTAGGTTGCCGCGCTCCTTATCCCCGAGAACGCACAAGTAGGTGTATGCTCCTCTCGACTGCCGTCCGTTCTCTCCCCCTCGACCGACCGTGCCGCCCGGCGAGGCAGCCATGAGACGCCCGGATACGCCGCCGAACCCGGACGACGGCGTCGAGACCGCCCCCGTGCCCGACGCCGACGCGGTCCCGTTCGACGCCGCGGTGCTCCAGCAGGTCGCGACCGCCGACGACGTCGGCCCGCGAGAACTTCCCGAACTCCTGGGACGGGTCGAGGCTCACCTGACCGACTGTCTGGCGTCGCTGCGCCGGAAGTTCGAGTCGCCGTACGCCGACGACTGCCGGGAACTGTTCTTCGTCCCGCCGGACTACTGGGAGGGGGTGGCGTCGGTGCTCCCGCTCACGCCCCAGGAGAAACGCGCGGTCCGCCGGACACACGAGCGCCAACTGCTCCGGATCGGCGCCGAGACCCGCCGCGGCAGCGAGTTCGACGCCGCGCTCGACATCCGGACCGCCGTGATCGTGAGCCGGGAGTAGCCGCGTCGACGCGTTTCGGTGTGGGCGCTCTCAGTTGGTGTTGACTGGCTTCTTTCAGCGAGGGGAGGAACACCAGCGATAGATACGGCGGAACCGTACCCGCGGATCGGCTGCATTGCTTTGGTCTGACGGACGGCGACGAATAGATTATTAAATATGACCGATCAATAGAACATCCGTGACAGAGAACAGTGCCCCCCATCCGATTCTGGTGTTAGGGATCGGGTTCGTCACCATGGTCGTCGGCGCCTTACTCCTGGGACCGCTGGGAGCAGTCTTGGGGTTGGTCATCGGGATGATCCTATTCGTTCTCACTTCTCGTGATGTGCAGAGCGCCAGTGAGTGAATATCGAGAAGGAAGCAGACTCGCTGACTACCCGATTCACAGGGGCTATTCACCGAGAGATACCGGATCCCCTCCCGAACAACGAACTCCCGCGACGACCGACTGTTACAGCCGTCGATCCAGGAACTCCCCGATCAGCCCGAACGCCCGCACTTTCTGCTCGGCGTCGGAACTGCCGTGACCCTCCTCTTCGAGTTCCTCGTACTCGAACTCGCCGTCGGGGCCCTCCTCCCAGCCGCGGTCCAGCAGCGCGTCGCGGAACACGCGCGCCTGCGACACCGGGCAGCGCGGGTCGTTGACACCGTGGACGACGAACACCGGCGCCTCCATGTCCCCGACGTGGGTGATCGGCGAGCGATCCCGCCAGAGCGCCTCGTTCTCCTCGGGGTCGCCGAGCTGCTGTTCCAGCGTCGCCTGGAAGTGGGGCATCGACTCCTCGTACAGCAGCTTCAGGTCGGTGATGCCGATCCACGCGACGCCCGTCGTCCAGATTTCGGGATGCATCGTGAGCTGGCAGTACGCCGAGTAGCCGCCGTAGGAGCCGCCGAACACCGCCAGTCGGTCCGCGTCGACGAACTCGCGGTCGGCCAGCCAGCGGCCGCCGGCGGCGATGTCCTCCTGCTCGGCGCCGCCCCAGTCGCCGAGGATCGCCTGCTGGAACTCCCGCCCCCGGCCGATCGAGCCGCGGTAGTTCGGCAGTAGCACCGAGTACCCCTCGCTCACGAGGAACTGGGCGTAGAGGTCGAACCGCTGCATCGACTGGCCGTGCGGGCCGCCGTGGACCTTCACGACGCCCGGCGTCTGCTCACTCTCCTCGCCCGTGGGCCGGTCCCGCGCGTCGTACAGCAGCGCGCCGACCTCGAGGCCGTCCGCGGACTCGTAGGTGACGTACTCGGCGTCGACGAACGCGTCGGGGTCGATGTCGCCGTAGTCGGGTTCGATCAGCGTCTCGGTCGTCCCGCCGTCGTACGCCAGCAGCGACGAGCGCGTGTCGGGCGTCGTCTGGGTGAACACGGGGCGGCCGTCCGCGAGGAAATGCTCGCCGCCAGCGAGCGAGGCGACGCCCTCCGCGAGGTCGAGGCGCTCCGGCCCGCCGCCGTCGACGTCGTAGACGATCGGCGCGCGGCCGGCGTTCTCGCTGCGCAGGACGTACGCCCGGTCGCCGTCGGGGCCGAACGCCTGTGGGCTCTCCTCGGCGTCGCCGGCGCTGAGCCACCGGACTTCGTCGCGTTCGAGGTCGTAGACGCCGGCGTTGGTGAAGTCCTCGGTGTCGTCGCGCACGAGCAGGCGCTCGCCGTCGGGGTGCCAGTCGACCGCCGCGGTCTGGGAGCCCGTCTCGCCGATCTCGAGCCGGCGGCTCTCCCCCGTCTCGAGCTCCTGCACGTACGCGTCGCGGTTCTCCATCGCCTCCGTCTCGTTGGTCGTGTAGGCGATCCGGTCGTCGTCGGGCGAGAAGCTCCCGCCGCGAACGGGCTCGTCGTTCTCGGTCAGCTGCTCGGACCCGCCGCTGTCGGGGTCGAACAGGTAGAGGTTCATCTGCTCGCCCTCGTCGCTGGCGTACAGCAGGCGGCCGTCGTCGGCCACGTCCTGCAGCGACGCCTGGCCGGGCGTCTCGATCACGGGCTCGGCGTCGCCGTCGAGGTCGATCGCCCAGACGTCGTTCTGCTCGTCGCCGGCGTCGTCGAGGTGGAAGAACACGCGGTCGCCGTCGGCGTCCCACGCGATGGGCCAGCGCGCGGCCCGAGGGACCTCGCCGTCGCTGATCCGACGGCGCTCGCCGCTCTCGACCTCTTGGACGTACAGCTCGTTCCGGCCGGTGCCGTCGTAGTAGAACGCGATCCGCTCGCCGTCGGGCCCCACGCGGGGGTGGTGGAACTCGGGGAGGCGCGCCAGTTCTTCGGGGGTGAACCGTTTCTTACCGCTCATCGTTCGCGAGTACGGGGGACGTGTGAAAGTTCCTGTGAATCCGGTGAAAGCTACGCGGCGTCCGTTCCGTCGTCCTCGTCGCTGGCCGCCGTGTCGTTCGATCCGGTGTCGTCGGTCCCCGTCTCGTCAGTTTCGGTGTCGTTCGCCGTCCCGTCTTCGTCGCTGTCACGGTCGCTGCTGGCCGTTTCGCTCCCGGCGGCGTCGACGGTCCGATCCGTCGTCGCTCGCGCGCCGCTGGGTGGGTTCTGCGCCGCGGCGATGCGTTGCTGGGCGTGGGCGATGCGCTCGGCGGCGACGACTAGACGATAGAACAGCCACAGCACGACCGCCAGAACCGCCAGCCAGACGACGCTGTAGACGACGAAACCGAGGAACCCGACCGCGCCGGGGCCCCCGAGTAGGGCCAGCAACAGGAGAACGATCAACGCGCCCACGGCGACGGTAATCAGCAGATTGCGGTTCTCCGAGAGGGTGGAGGGCTCGGACATGGACGGGTGTTCCGCGCCGGACGAGATAAATCCACCCCCAGCGTCGACAGCCCGGTCGCACAACGGCTTTGGACCCGTCGTTCCACCCACGGGTATGGACGCTCGTCGCTGGCTCCCGGTTGCCGTCGGGGTCGCCGTTCTCGCCGCCTCGCTCGTCCCGGGCAGTGCGGGCGCGGGTGGCGGCACCGTCGGCCCCGTCGGCGTCGACAAACTCCTCCACGTCGCCGGCTACGCGGTGCTCGCCGTCGCCGCGCTGGTCGCGCTGCGTGCCCGAACCGCCCGGAGCGTGATCGCCGTCGTGGTCGTCGTGACCGCCTTCGGCGGCGTCGTGGAGCTCCTGCAGGGGTTCGTTCCGGGGCGGGGGATCTCCGTCCTCGATTTGGTCGCCGACGCCGTCGGTGCCGTGTTGGGCGCCGTGGGATGGTGGGTTCTCGGGCGGCCCCCCGGTATCGCCGCCGTCGAAGCCGAGGAGTAACGCCGCGTCGAAGCCGTTTTCCGCGTGCCCGGCGGAGCCAGGCCATGAGCAGCGAGCCGACGCCCGAAGTGTACGAGCGCGGGCGGGGGATGGACGCGCACAACCAGGCCATGCGCGACATCCGCGCGGAGAACGACCAGAGCTACGACCCCCGCGAGCCCACCCGGGTGTGGATCGACGAGGACAACACCCCTGACGGGGTGTACCAGAGCCTGACGATCATCCTCAACACCGGCGGCTGTCGCTGGGCGCGGGCGGGGGGGTGTACGATGTGTGGCTACGTCGCCGAGTCCGTCGAGGGCGGCAGCGTGAGCCACGACGCGCTGATGGAGCAGATCCAGCACTGTCTCGACCACGAGGCCGAGGAGGCCGACGACGAGTCGGGGCTGATCAAGATCTACACCTCCGGCTCGTTCCTCGACGAGCGCGAGGTGCCCGCCGAGACGCGGCAGGCGATCGCCGATACGTTCGCGGATCGGGACCGGATCGTCGTCGAGTCGCTGCCGGACTTCGTCGACCGCGAGAAGGTCCGGGAGTTCACGGACCGCGGCATCGAGACGGACGTCGCGGTGGGGCTGGAGACTGCGACCGACCGCGTGCGCCACGACTGCGTGAACAAGTACTTCGACTTCGCGGCGTTCGAGGACGCCTGCGTGGAGGCGCGGGCGGGCGACGCCGGCGTGAAGGCGTACCTGCTGATGAAGCCGCCGTTCCTCTCGGAGAAGGAGGCGCTGGAGGACATGCAGTCCAGCGTCCGGCGCTGTGGCGCGGTCGATGGCTGTCACACCGTCTCGATGAACCCCTGTAACGTCCAGCGCTACACGATGGTGGACGAGCTGTTCTACGAGGGCGGCTACCGGCCGCCGTGGCTCTGGTCGGTCGCGGAGGTGCTGCGGACGACGACGGACGTCGACGCGATCGTGGTGTCGGACCCCGTCGGCCACGGGTCGGATCGCGGCCCGCACAACTGTGGCGAGTGCGACGACCGCGTGCAGCGCGCGATCAAGGACTTCGACCTGCGGCAGGACCCCTCGGTGTTCGAGCAGGTCGAGTGTGAGTGTGAGTTCACGTGGGAGCTGGTGCTGGAGGAGGAGCAGTCGTTCAACATGCCGTTAGCTCGGTAGTTTTCGGGTTTGGTGGTCTGGTCGGTGTTTCTGGCTTGGTTTTGAGCGTTGAGACGGCGACCGCGGACAGCAACACGCTGATCATCGAGACTGTGACCGCGAACAGCATCTCGATCGTAGACCACTTGTGACCGCACCGCCCCGCACAGCCCATACACCTCCCCAGCCGACTCTCTCGCTCACGTCCGTTCGCTCGTTCGTCCCTCGCGCTGGCTCGCGGCCGTCGCCGCTCGCGTTTCGCGCCGACAGTCGTGGCGGTGCGGTCGCGGTGGACGCGAGGGCTCGCCAACGGTCGGCGAGCCCGTGGGGAGGATGGCGCGGCCGACCGACGGGAGGCCGCGGAAAACCGAGCGGGGAACGGAGTGACCCGCGAGGATGCGGGGAAGACCATCGCTGTGCGGTCGCGGTTGCGGTACAAGTGGTCATGCTTCGAGATGCTGTTGCGGTCGCAGCCGTCATGGAGTACCGAGATGCTGTTGCGGTCGCAGCCGTCATGGAGTACCGAGATGCTGCTACTGTTGCTGTTCGAGTCGTCGATAACCCCGGGTCGTCGAAGAAACGCCCAAAACGCCCCGAAACCTCCTACGCCAGCCCCTCCAGAACGCCCTGCCCGTCCGTACTCCCGCCCAACTCCGCCAACGAAGCCCGCTCCGGATGCGGCATCAACACGGCCACGTTCTCGCGCTCGCCCAGCACGCCCGCGACGTTCCCCTTCGAGCCGTTGGGGTTCGCCTCGTCGGTCACCTCGCCGTCGGCGTCGCAGTAGCGGAACAGCACGCGGTCCTCCTCGACCAGTTCCTCGTACGCCGCGTCGTCGATCTCGAACCGCCCCTCGCCGTGAGCGATCGGGAGTTCGATCACCTCGCCCTCGTCGTACGCCGCAGTCCAGAGCGTCTCGGCGTTCTCGACGCGAAGGAACACGTCCTCACACTGGAAGCGCGCGCTGCGGTTCGTGGTGAACGCCCCCGGGGTGAGCCGGCTCTCGCTGCCGATCTGGGCACCGTTACAGACACCGAGCACGGGCGTCCCGTCCGCCGCGGCCGCGCGAACCTCGTTCATGATCGGCGAGTGGGCGGCCATCGCGCCCGCCCGGAGGTAGTCGCCGTAGGAGAACCCGCCGGGGAGGACGACTCCCTCCGTCCCCGTTGGGAGGCCGTCCTCGTGCCAGACACGCTCGGCGTCGATGCCGACGCGGTCGAGCGCCCGCACTGCGTCGCGGTCGCAGTTCGAGCCGCCGAACTGGACGACTGCGACCGTCACGAAAACCACCTCCGGGTGGTGGAACCCTGTCGGTCGCAGTCGGAGGCCGAGACAGTCATCCGGCTCGTTCCTCCACCGCCACGTCGTAGTCGTGCAGCGTCGGGTTCGCGAGCAGCCGCTCGGCCATCTCGTCGGCGCGCTCGGCGGCGGCGTCGGCGCTCTCGGCCTCCAGATCCACCTCGAACTGGTCGGCCGAGCGCAGATCCGCGAGCTCGAACCCCAGCCGCTCCAGCGCCTGCTGGGTCGTGTCGGCCTCCGGATCGAGCACGCCGCGCTTCAGCCGCACCGTCACCGTCGCGGTGTAGGCGGTCATCGACTGAGTATGTTCGTCCGTGCGTAAAAGGGGTTGTGGTCGTCGACGTGTATGCATATTCGTGGGTATCGGGAGCCGTCGAGTCGTGGTTCGGCGTCCTCAGTCGGGGCGGTCGGCTCGGCCGCTTTTCAGTCTGAGACGTGTAGGGAGGAGTGCGATGACGATGCGATCTCTCAGTTACTACGACAAGGTACTGGTCGCGATCGCTGTCTCTCTGGGTGGGGGGTCTGCCGTTGGCGCGCTGACCGACGT
The DNA here is from genome assembly GCF_002025255.2 of Halolamina sp. CBA1230. Lineage (GTDB taxonomy): Archaea > Halobacteriota > Halobacteria > Halobacteriales > Haloferacaceae > Halolamina. Next base: position 1,472,290 of record NZ_CP054587.1, on the reverse strand, counting down.
CGAGTTCCGACTCGGGTTGCTCGGCGGTGCTCTCCTCGCGACGCTGTTCATCTACGACGCCGTGTTCCGGCGGCCGCCCCAGCCCGGGTCGGGATCGCAGACCCGGCAAGCCGCGGTCGTCTGGCATCTCTTCCTCGCCCTGCTGTTCCTCCCCTCGCTGCTCTGAGACCGGGGTTCACCCGAGCCGGTAGATCCCGTACTCCCCGTCGACGCCCGCGGGGAACAGCACGCCGTCGTCGGCGAGCGCGACGCCCGTTCCTTCGGTGACGAGCGGTTCGTCGGCGGCGGTCCGGAGCGGCACCGTCCGGCGGACCTCGCCGCTGGCGGCGTCGACACAGAACAGCACGTCCTCCTCGATCGATCCGTCGTACCCCATCGCGTACACCGTCCCGCCGCCGACGGCGACCCGGTGGTCGACCGTCGGGCCGAGGCCGGTCGACCAGTCGGTCTCGCCGGTGTGGGTGTCGAACGCGAGGAGGCTATCGTCCGTGTCGCTGACCGCGTAGACGCGGCTGTGGGCGACCGACGGCGCGACCTGCCCGCCGGGGACCTGTCGCTGCCAGCGCTCGGCGTCGTCGCCCCGGGGGATCGCTTGCAGAAGCCCCTCCGAGCCCATCACTGCGACCACCGCGTCGCCGACGACCGGCGCGTCGTACCCCGGTTCGGGGACGCTCTCCTGCCAGCGAACGCTCCCGTCGGCGGCGTCGACCGCGTAGAGCGTTCCGTCACCCTCCGCGAACACGGTCGACTCGGTGGCCGCGACCGGGCCGGGCGGGTTCGACAGGTCGTCGGCCGCCCAGCGGCACTCGCCGGTCACGCCGTCGAGCGCGAGCAGTCGCCGTCCGGGGAGGTACACCGTCTCCCCAACGGCGGTCGGGACGCCGTCGCCGCTGCCGGCGGCGTACTCCCACCGCAGTTCGGCGGACCGGCGATCGACGGCGACGGTCGTCCTGCCCCGCGAGAGCAGCGCCGTCTCCCCGTGAATCGTCGGCGCCGCGGGCACGTCGCCGTCCTCCCACTGCCGCTCCCACCACGATTCGCCGTCCCGCCCGGTCGCCGCGAACCCGCGAGTCCGGCCGTCGTCGGCGTAGGACACCGTCGTCGCGTACACCGCCTCGGAAGTCACCGCCGGCGCGGTGTCGCGGAACTCGCCGCCGCCGCCGCCGACGCGTTCGATCGTCGGCTCGGCGGCGATATCGGGGGCCGTCTCCCGGTATCCGGTCCGGCGGGCGTCGTGGCCGAGCGTCGGCCACGGCTCCGGCGGCTCGCCGAGGGTGGCGTCGCTGTGGTGGGTGTGTGGGTCGTCGTACAGTCGTCGAATCCGGCGGACGGTCGTACAGCCGGCCAGCGACGACGCGGCGGCGACGCCCGTCGCGAGCGCGGCGCGTCGGCCGATCGGGCTGTCGGTGGAGGGCAGCACACCCGGAACCCGCGGCCCGACCGGCAAAAGTTTTGAGCGTTACAGCCCCCGCACGGCGTCGACGGCGTCCTCGATAGCGGGCGCCTCGAACCACTCCCGTCCCGTGTAGGCGTTCGTCCCGGCGGCGTACATCTCGCTGGCCGTCTCTCGTACGTCTGCTGGGAGATCGGCGGGCGTCTCCTCGCAGAACGACTTCCAGTCCGCGACGCCCTCCGCGTCGGCGAGGGTTTTGGCGTCTTTCACGGCGGCGACCCAGTCCGGGTCGTAGGACTTGTAGAACTGCCGGAGCACCTCCTTCGACAGTTCCTGCCCGTCGTACGCGAAGCGGTTCTCGTCGAACGTGCCCGCCACGTCCGCCACGCGCACCTCGCCGTCGACCCAGAGACACTCGATCTTGCCGTCCTCGTGGACGAACCCCGTCTCCGCGGCGCGGTCGGTGATCGTCTCGTTCACCGCGAGCGCGGTCTCCCGCAGGTCGTCGAGGTCTGCGCGGCCGGCGATCCGCTCGGCTTCGGCCTCGTCGAGGTAGCGGTCCTGCTCCTCGAACTTCGTGGAGAACTCCACGATCGGTTCGGGCAGCGACACCGCCTCGTCGGGCCAGCGAGGGCGGTCGAGTCCCACGTCCTCGGGCTCCTTGCGACTGCGCAGGCTGGAGCCGACGGGCACCTCGTTCCGGAACACGATCTCCAGCGGGACGAGGTAGTGGTCCCCGGCCGCGGCGTGGAACTGGTCGTACTCGTACCCGTCCTCGCCGTGGGTGAGCTCCGGCACGGCCGTGAGGTCGATCGCCATCTGCCGGGGCGGGCCGTCGACGGCCGCGAGGTCGCGCGCCGCCGGCGCCGCCTCGCCGGCGTCCTCGGGTGCGACGACGCCGCGGTAGTGGGTCGCCACGCCGTTGTCGGCCAGCCGTTCGAAGTTGTCCGCGCCCATCGTGCAGAGGCTCCGACCCTTCTCGGGGATCGTGTCGGGCATCGGCCCCCAGTCGAACACGGAGTAGTCGTCGGTGAACACGAACCGCCCCCGGCCGAGCTCGTCGTCGGTCGGCGCCCGGTCGACGCGGAACTCCTTGACGCTAGTCACACGCGGAGCGGGGGCGGCAGCGACCTTCAATCTTCACATCGATGGGCAGGACCCCTCCGTTTCGCGTGGAGCTATACACGGTCGTGGGTCGAGAGGGTCACACGACCAGGTCGCCCCCACCGCACGGTTTTTGGCGCTCCGTGGCCCCCTCCCTGTATGACCACGGCGGCGGATCTCGACGACGGGGCGCTCGAGTTCGACTGCGTCCCCGAGAGCGACCAGTCCTTCGAGAACGCGCTCGCGAAAGCCGCCGACGGGGAGCGACTCACCGTCGACGACGCCGTCGAACTGCTGACCACGGGCACCGAGTCGCCGGGGATCGACGCCGCGCGGAAGGAGCGCGTGCTCGAACTCGCGGACCGCCGGCGCGCCGAGGAAGTCGGCGACACCGTGACGTTCGTCGCCAACCTCAACAACAACGTCACGACCGCCTGCAACACCGGCTGTCTGTTCTGTAACTTCAAGAACCCCGACAGCGCGTTCGAGAAGGGTTCCGACGTCGAGCACACGGGGTTCACGAAGACGCCCGCCGAGAGCCGCGAGGCGGTTCAGGACGGCCTCGACCGCGGGATCTACGAGGTCACCTCGGTCTCGGGCCTCCACCCCGCGTTCGCGCTGGACGGGGAACACCGTGAGATCCTCGAGAGCTACGATAATCCGGCGAAAACGGTGAACTACAAGCCGCCCGAGCGGTACGAAACCGACCCCGGGACGTACGTCGAGCAGCTGGCGGCCATGTCGGTCGGCGGCGTCCACCTCCACTCGATGACGCCGGAGGAGGCGTACCACGCCCGCCGAGGGACCGACCGCTCCTACGAGTCGATCTACCGCCGACTCCGCGAGGCGGGGCTGGATTCGGCGCCCGGCACGGCCGCGGAGATCCTCGTCGACGAGGTGCGCGAGGTGATCTGCCCGGGGAAGATGGACACCGCGGCGTGGGTCGACGCGATGGAGGGCGCCGCCGCGGCGGGGCTGCCCGTCACCTCGACGATGATGTACGGCCACGTCGAGAACGAGATGCACCGCGCGAAACACCTCAAGGTCATCCGCGACCTGCAGGACCGCACGGGTGCGATCACTGAGTTCGTCCCGCTCTCCTTCATCCACCAGCAGACCCCCCTCTACGAGGCGGGCGTCGTCGACGGCGGCGCCAGCCGCGACGAGGACGAGCTCGTCGTCGCCGTCGCGCGCCTGTTCCTCGACAATATCGACCACATCCAGTCCTCGTGGGTGAAATCCGGCGACGAACACGGGCTCAAACTGCTGAACTGCGGCGCCGACGACTTCATGGGCACCATCCTCTCCGAGGAGATCACCACCCGCGCCGGCGGCGAGCACGGCGAGTTCCGCAGCGTCGCCGACTACGTCGAGATGGTGGGCGCCATCGGCCGGCCGCTCGCGGAACGCTCCACCGACTACGAGCGGACTCGCCGCGTCGAGATGGACGGCGGCCCCTACGGGCCGGAGTTGGGACCGCGTGCGGACGGGACGCCGTTACTGGACTGATCGCCCCGCCGCCGCCCGGCCGGAGCCGCTCCCACGCCCGAGCAAGACCTTTGGGTCCCGGCCCCGACCCCGACGTATGACCGACCAGCGCGAACTGCTGGAGCTCCTGCTCGAGGACGCCAGACAGTCGACCGCCGACCTCGCCCGCCAGACCGGCCACACCGAGGCCGAGGTCGAGGAGGCAATCGCCGACCTCGAAGCCGCGGGCGTCGTCCACGGCTACCAGGCGGTCGTCGACTGGGCCAACGCCGACGAGGAGCACGTCGAGGCCCACGTCGAACTCAACGTCGAACTCGACCGCGAGACGAAGTACGACGATATCGCGGGCCGGATCGCGAACCATCCCGAGGTGGAGACGCTGCGGCTCGTTTCCGGGGACTACGACTTCTCGGCGGTCGTCGTCGGCGACTCGATGCGGGACGTGTCGGGCTTTGTCGCGGACCGGATCGCCCCGATCCCGGAGGTGACTCAGACGGTGACCCACTTCGTGATGGAGACGTACAAGGACCGCGGCGTCGACTTCGGCGACGACCGCGACGACGACCGGCTCTCCGTCTCGCCATGAAGGTCGCCGACCGCGCCCGCGAGACGCCGCCCTCGGGCATCCGGAAGTTCTTCGAGTTGGCCGAGGAGGCCGACGACGTGATCTCCCTCGGCGTCGGCGAACCCGACTTCTCGGCGCCGTGGGCCGCCCGCGAGGCGGCGATCCACGCGCTCGAACGCGGCCGCACCTCCTACACCGCCAACCGCGGGCGGGCCGACCTCCGGCGGGGGATCGCCGACCACGTCGCCCGGTACGATCACGACTACGACCCCGAGAGCGAGATCCTCGTCACGGCCGGCGCGAGCGAGGCGGTCGATCTGGCGATGCGCGCGCTGGTCGACCCCGGCGACACCGTCGCCGTCCCGCAGCCGTCCTACATCTCCTACGGGCCGGCCGCCACGTTCGCCGGCGCCGACGTGCTCCCGGTACCGACGCGGGCCGAGGACGCGTTCGAACTCACGATCGACGCGCTCCGCGACGCCGGCGCGGGGGCGGCGGACACGCTGATCTTCTGCTACCCGAACAACCCCACCGGCGCGGTGATGGACGCCGACGCGCTCGCCCCCGTCGCCGAGTTCGCCCGCGAGCACGACCTGACGGTGATAGCCGACGAGATCTACGCCGCGCTCACCTACGGCGGCGAGCACGACTCCATCGCGACGCTGCCGGGGATGCGCGGGCGAACGGTCGTGATCGGCGGCTTCTCGAAAGCGTACGCGATGACGGGGCTGCGGCTGGGCTACGCGCTCGCGCCGCCGGAGGCGATCGAGGCGATGAACCGGATCCACCAGTACACGATGCTCTCGGCGCCGACGACCGCCCAGTTCGCGGGGCTCGAAGCGATCCGGTCCTGCGACGACGCGGTCGCGGAGATGCGCGACGCCTACGACCGGCGCCGGCGCTACGTGCTCTCGCGGTTCCGGGAGATGGGACTGGACTGCTTCGAGGCCGAAGGGGCGTTCTACGTGTTCCCCGAGTGTCCGGGCGACGACGAGGCGTTCGCCGAGGACCTGCTGACCGAGGAGGGCGTCGCGGTCGTCCCGGGCAGCGTGTTCGGCGAGGGTGGCGAGGGCCACCTCAGGGTTTCCTACGCGACCGGGATGGACGAGCTTCGCGAGGCGACCGCCCGGATCGAGCGCTTTCTCGACTGAGCGCCGATCAGTCCGCCGCCTCCTCCGCGGCGTGTTCGGTCACGTCGACCTCGCCCACCAGCTGGCGGTGGACGTACGGCATGTCGATCCCTTCGTCGTCGAATCGTTCCTTCACGGCCTGGACCGCGGAACTGCGGACCGCGACGTAGTCGCCGCGGTCGGGGTCGTCGATCCAGAACCGCGCCTGAATGCCGACCGCGGAGTCGCCGAGTTCGGTGACGCGGGTGTCCGGTGCCGGCTCCGTCAGCACGCCGTCGACGGAACTGATCTCCTCGATTATCGCCTCGCGAGCGAGGTCGATGTCGTCGTCGTAGCCGATGCCGAACACGAACTTCTGGCGAAGCCGCTCGTAGGCGACGGGGTTCGTGATCGCGTTGTTCGCGAGGTCGCCGTTGGGGACGGTGATGCGCTCGTTGTCGAACGTCCGCACCGTCGAGACGCGGAGGTCGATCTCCTCGACGCGGCCGGACATGTCGTTCCACTCGATCCAGTCGCCCACCTCGAACGGTTTGTCCTTGATGATGAACACGCCGGCGACGAAGTTGCCGACGAGATCCTGTGCGGCGAAGCCGATCGCGAGCGCGAGCGCGCCCGACAGCGTCGCCGCGGCGGTGAGGAAGCTGGGGAAGCCGGCGGCCATGAACGCGACGGCGACGGCCGCGAACAGCACCAGCACGTTGGCGACGCTCTTGGTCAGTCCGCGCAGCGCCTCGGTGAACCCGCGCGCCTTCAGCACGCGCAGCAGCAGCGGGATCAGAACGACCCGCCCGATCAACAGCGTCACGAGCAGGCCGGCGACGAACGCGACGGCCTTCCCCGCCAGCATCGACAGCGAGTAGCCGAACAGTTCGCCCGTGAGGCCGAACTGGAGCGGTAGGTGTGGCTGCATGGACGGCATCAACACCGCCCGCCGCAAAGAGCTACTGGCCCCGGAACGACCCTGCTCCGTTCGTCTCGCGGTCGGTGACGGCGGAACAGCTTGACGTGCGCCGAGTACGCGGTGCACAACTATGCGCGTGGCGCCCCAAGCGCCGGTATGGACCGGGAGATCAAGCTCAACGAGCTCGACGCGGCGCTGGCCGAACTCGACTACCCGACCGACCGCGCGGCGGCCGTCGACGCCTGCGAGGGCGTGACGCTGCTGCTCGCCGACGGCACCGAGCAGTTGGCGGACGTGATCGCCGACTCGGGTGAGGACCGCTTCGACTCCGCGGCGGATCTGGCGAGCGAGGTGATGAGAACCCTCCCCCAGCACGCGGTTGGCGAACCCTACCAGTCCGAAGGCGAGGGGTAGCTACTCCGGCACCGACAGCGGTCCGTCACGCCGCGCGACCGCCCGGAACCGTTCGCCGTGGGCGTCGTCGTCGGCGATACGTTCGCGGATCGGCTCCGGGAGCCACTCGTCGCCGTTCGCTGGCGGGTCGGCGACTCGGCTGTCGAACCCCTCCCGGCGCAGGTCGGCCGGGAGGTAGCGGTCGTACGTCGGCAGGCGCTCGTACAGCGGCACGCCCGCCGCGTCGGCGATCTCACGCAGTTCGCGCAGCGCGGGCCACTCGTAGTCGGGGTTGATGTAGTCGTCCGTGATCGGCGAGACGCCGCCGAGGTCGTCGACGCCGCAGTCCAGTAGCTCCCGGGCGGGCGAAAGGTTCGGCGGCACCTGCACGGAGATCTCCTCCGGCAGCGCGACGCGGGCCATCGCGACCGCGCGGCGCATCGTCTCGAGGCTCGGTTTCTCGAAGTCGGACCGCTCGTTCGGGACGACGTTCTGGACGATCACCTCCTGGACGTGGTCGTACCGCTCGTGGAGCTCGCGGATCGCGAGCAGGCTCGCCGCGCGGTCGCGCCACCCCTCGTCAATGCCGACGAGGATGCCCGTCGTGAACGGGACGCCGAGTTCGCCGGCGTTGCGGATCGTGTTGAGACGCTGGCCGGGCGTCTTGCGCCGGCCGCCCGAGTGGGCCTGCACGTCGGCGGTCGTCTCCAGCATCACACCCATCGAGGCGTTCACGTCCGCGACTTCGGCCATCTGCTCGCGGGTCTGGTCGCCGGGGTTGGCGTGGGGGAGCAGCCCCTCCTCCAGTGCGATCTCGCAGGCCTCGCGGAGGTACTCGTGGATCGAGTCGTGGCCCCACTCCGCGAGCTGCTCGTGGATCGCGGTGTAGCGGTCGTCGGGGTCGTCGCCGAACGTGAACAGCGCCTCCGTACAGCCCGCGTCGGCGCCGATCCGGCACTCCTCGCGGATCTCCGCGGGCGACATGAGTTCGGCCTCCCCCGGCACGTCGTAGTAGGTGCAGTAGGTGCAGGTGTAGCGGCAGGCCGTCGTGAGCGGGATGAACACGTTCCGCGAGAAGGTGAGCGCGTCGGCCGCCGCCACGTCGTCGGGCGTGACGCCGAGCAGGCGGTCGATCTCCGTCTCGGGGATCGAGAGGTCGATGCCGTACTCGTCGGCGGCCGGGATCACGGATCGAGGTGGCGGGGCGACGGGTATGAAGCTTTCCGGTAGGGAGCCACGGGGGTTCCCGACCCCCTCTCGCCACTACGTTTTTGCGTTTCAGCGGCCAACCCATCCCCGTATGTCAAGCTTCGAGACGTACGACTGCGTGGCGTGTGACACGACGTTCCGCGCCTACCCCGACGCGAACGCGACGGAGGGACCGTACTGCTCGCCAGCCTGTGAATCGGACGCGAAGAACCTCGCGTAGCCGAACAGTCCGCCCGCCGCCGGCACGTCTCGCGGACTCCGTGAACCCGGTGGCTCAGTCGTCCGGGAGCTCCTCGTCCCCGTCGTCCGCGCCGAAGATCCGCCGCGAGATCGGCGTGCCGCCGGCGACGTCTGCGACCTGCTCGCGCTTGACGAACCGCTTTTTCAGCACGTCGTAGCAGAACACTCCCGTCCCGGCGACGAGCAGGAGGTCGCCCGGCAGCCGCGCCCAGAACAGCGCCTGCACGATCTCCTGGTTGTAGAACGCCAGCGACCGGCCGGCGTCGTACCCCTGGGTGAACACCGTCTCCAGCTGGAGGAACCCGACCGGGATGTCCCCGATCAGCACCATCCACGCGAGGCCGACGTTCCACAGCCAGAACGCCCGCTTCAGGTTCGTCGGGTCCCACTCCCCGGGTTCGGTCGTGAACCGGAGCATGTACGTCGCCATCCCCAGCGCGAGGAAGCCAAAGGCGCCGAGCATCGCCGCGTGGGCGTGGGCGACGGTGAGGAACGTGCCGTGCTCGTAGTAGTTGACTAGCGGGAGGTTGATGAAGAAGCCCAGCACCCCGGCGCCGACGAAGTTCCACACGCCCGAGGCGACGATGAACATGAAGGGGAGCTTGTGGGGGAACTCCTCGCCGGCGGTGGCGTAGGTGCGGTACTCGTTGGTCGCCTCGAAGAGGATGAACACCAGCGGGATGAACTCCAGCGTGGAGAACACGCTGCCGATCGGGACCCAGTACTCCGGCAGTCCGATCCACCAGTAGTGATGGGAGACGCCGATGATGCCCGAGCCCATCACCAGCAGCGCCTCGACCATCACCGCCTTCTCTGCGCTGGCCCGCGAGAGGAGGTTCATCGACACCAGCGCCAGCCCGATGACGGCGACGATGAAGAACTCGAACACGCCCTCGACCCACATGTGGACGACCCACCAGCGCCAGAACTCCGTCATCACCATCGACGTCGTCGGCGTGTACAGCATGCTCGCCGTGAACAGCAGGCCGATGGAGCCGCCGGCGTAGAGGATGAGGTGGGCCAGCCCGTACCGGGACTCCCGTTCGAGTAGCGGCCGGAACCCCCGCCAGACGATGCCCGTCCAGAGCGCGAACCCGAGCAGGAGGCCGACCTGCCAGAGCCGCCCGATCTCGAGGTACTCCAGCCCCTCGTTGCCCAGGATCCACCAGAGCTCGCCGTCGATGTAGCCGTGGGAGCCGAGCCAGATGCCCGCGAACCCGCCGACGACAACGACGAACAGCGCGCCCAGCAGCACGTTGATCAGCGTCTTCTGTCCGTCGGGCTCCTGGCCGGTGAACAGCGCCGGGAGGAACAGCCCGATCCCGATCCACAGCGTCGTGATCCACAGCACCGCGAGGTCGATATGCCACGCCTTCGTGATCGAGAACGGGATCAGGTACAGCAGGTTCACGCCGAGCGCGTCGGCGATGCCGTAGAACCCGCCGCGCTCGATGTAGTAGTGGGCCATCAGCCCGCCCAGCAGCACCTGCGCGAGAAAGAGGAGCGCCGCGACCGGGATGAACCGCGCGGCGGCGAACTGGCTGGGGTACATGGTGATCTCCTCGGGCGGCGGCACGTCGATGCCGCCGGACTCGGGCTCCGGCAGTTCGAGCGCGCGGTAGAGCCAGATCCCGATCCCGGCGCCGGCGACGAGCACGATCATGGCGACGACGCTCCAGATCATCGACGACGCCGGCGCGGTGTTGCCGGCGGCGGGGTTGTACGGCCACTCGTTCGTGTAGGAGATCTCCCCGCCCGGGCGGTCGACGGAGGCGAACCAGGCGGTCCAGAGCGCGAAGTCGGCGAAGCGCTCGGCATCGTCCTCGGACTCGACGAAGTTCGCCGGGATCCCGTGCTCGCGCGACCCCTCGTGGTACCGCTCGACGTAGTCCGCCCGGACCTGTTCGAACGCGTACGCCTCGGCGGCGGTCAGTTCGACCGTCTCCCCGAACCCGCCGTCCTCGATCTGTCGCTCGACGGCGTCGTCGACGACGGCGCGTTGGGCGTTGTCGAGCTCGGCGTAGGCGGTGTCGTACCGCTCCCGGGCGACGTACGCCCGCATGTGTTCGGTCATGCGGTCGAGCGCGTCGGCCGTGTAGTCCGCGTCGAAGTACGCGCCGTTACCCAGGATCGACCCCTGGTTCATGAACCCGTTCCGCTGGAAGGCGGCTTTCCCCTCGGTGATCCCCTCCTCGGTGACGACGGGGTCGCCGTCGGGCCCGACGAACTGCCCGGGTCGGTCGGGGGACTGTTGGTACGCGAAGAAGGCCCCGGCCGACATCACGACCAGATTGACCACGAACACGACGACGAGCGCCCGTGCGAGCGTCCGGCGTGAGACCTCCATGCGTCGAACTGGCACGCTAACGACCTTTTAGGTTGGGTCCGGAACCCAGTTCGTGGGAACCGGGCAGCGACCCCCCGAGGCGGCGAGCCCGCTCCCCCGCTTACTCCCGAACCACGTCGACCCGGCCACCGTCGATAGCCAACTCGAACCCCGCGTCGACCAGCCAGTCCCGCGCGGCGCCGCCGCCGTGGAGCAGTAGCTCCGCGAGGTCCTCGGGTTCGTCGATATCGACCGCGACCAGCCGGGAGTCGACCTCCCGAACCGAGAGCCCTTCCTCGCGGGCGATCGCGAGGTGGTCACGGTAGGAGGCGCCGTGGTAGTCGACGCGGAACGCCGTGTCGCGGGCGAGGAAGGCGTTGGTGCCGCCGCCGAGGCCGGCGGCGATGGCGAGATCCGCCGTCGAGTCCAGCAGGTCCGCGAGCGCGGCCGGCGTCGCGAGCGCGAGGTCGGCCATCACCACCGCGGTCGGCGCCGTGTCGAGGCGGTCGTTCACCGCGGGCGTCAGCGACCGCTCGTCGGTTTCGACCGGCACGTCGACGTCGACCTCACCAGTCGCGAGCACGGTCACGTCCAGCTCCTGGGGGACCGCCGCGAGCGCGTCGAGCACGTCACGCAGCATCGCCGCCGAGAACTCGCGGCGCTCCGCGGGCGTGAGCACGTCGGCGAGACGGGTCTTCGGGCGGTCGGCGGAGAAGGGGACGACGGCGTGCACGAGGGGCGGGGCTGCTCAGAACAGCGACTCGAGTTCGTCGTCGTCGTCGTTGACGAGCTCGTCGAGGTTCTCCTCGCTCTCCTCCTCGATATCCTCGATGTTCTCCTGGGCCTCGATGGCGACCTGCTGGAGCTCCTTGATCCGCGGGACGTTGTTCACGCCCGACAGCAGGATCACGCTGGCGACGAAGTTCGCGCCGGGGACCGGGTAGTCGCCGCCGCGGACCTCCATCGAGCCCGTCTGCTCCTCGAGCCACTTCCGGCCGCGCTCGATCCCTTTGCGGTTGAGGTACTTCGGCGGGCCGGCCATCACCAGCAGCGCGCGCTCGGTGCCCTCGATCTCGCAGGGAAGGGTGAGCCGGCCGAGCGCGGCCTTCCGGACGAGGCTGGTGATGCGGTTGGTGGTGTGGGCAGTGTCGAGCTCCTCGTCCTCCTCGCCGCCGGTGAGCCGCGAGAGGAGGCCGCCGCCGCCACCGCCGCCGCCGGCGTTCTCGACCTCCTCGCGGGCGTAGCCGACGGTGGAGACGCCGCCGCCGGAGAGCGTGTTGATGATCTCCGAGGAGTCGACGACGCTCTCGGCGACCTCGCCACCCTGCTCGACCTCGCCGGCGCCGAACAGGATGCCGAACCGCTTGACGATCTCCTCGTTGATCTGGTCGTAGCCGCCCTGGACGGACTCGCCGGTTTTGCGCCAGGCGTCGTTGTCGAACACGAGGAGGTTGTCCACCTCGCGGACGAACGTCTGGAAGGATCGCGCCGCGTTGAGGGTGTAGATCCCCCCCTCGTCGGAGCCCGGCAGGATCCCCATCCCGTAGACGGGTTCGGTGTAGATCCGTTTGAGGTGTTTGGCGATCACGGGTGCGCCGCCGCTCCCGGTGCCGCCGCCGAGCCCGGCGATCACGAGGAACGCGTCGACCTCGTGGACCGGGATGGAGTCGATGGCGCCCTGCACCTCGTCCATGTCCTCCTCGGCGATCTCCGCGCCGAGCTCGTTGTCGGCGCCGACGCCGTGGCCCTTCACCCGGGACTGCCCGATGAGCACGCGTTGGCTCTCCGGGATGTTCTCCAGCCCCATCAGGTCGGCCTTGGCGGTGTTGACCGCGACAGCGGCCCGGACGATGTCCGAGCCCTGTTCGGCGTCGTAGCCGACGAACTTGTCGACGATCTTCCCGCCGGCCTGGCCGAAGCCGATCATTGCCAGCTTCATGCGTGCGCTCCCCTCATCGTTGATCGGGAGTGACGGGGAACCCGGACAAAAGGCTTGTGGGCCAGACCAACGCTGACCCGCGAAATCCCGGTGGAACGACCCCGGAATGGTTCGTTTACGTTCGCCGATTGATGCGTTTAGTCTATCTGTGTGCCCAGTCGAGCATTCGTTCGTAGAACGGGTCCGACGCGAGCGCGCCCGGGTCGCCGACCAGGACGAGCGACTTCTTCGCCCGCGTGAGCGCGACGTTCATCCGTCGCGGGTCGTCGTAGATCGGCCCCGAGAGCTCGCCCGTGGCGACGAAGGAGACGATGATGACCTCCTCGCTCGACCCCTGGAACCGGTCGACCGTGTCGACGGTGGTGTCGACGCGCCGGGAGATCTCCGCGACCTGAGCCCGGAACGGCGCGATCACGCCGATGTCGTCCTCGTCGACGCCCGCCGCGACGAACTGCTCGACGATCTCGGCGACGCGATCGGCCTCCGCGGGGTTGGTGTTCCCCTCGCGCTCCCCCTCGGGGTCGACGAAGGCGACCGGATCGCGCAGGGTCTCGGGGAGCGCCCCCGTATCGATCCCGGGGAGATCACCGATCCGCTGGGCCGCCACCTCGCCGTTCGCGGGCCGGAGCGCGCCGTCGTAGAACTCCCGGGAGGGGAACGCCTGGATGCGCTGGGCCATCCGGTACTGGCGGTCCAGCAGCACCGACGCCTCGGGCGCGAGGTCGTGCAGGCGCTCGAACAGCGAGGTCGAGAGGTCGAGCCGCGGCGTGCGGTCGTCTCCGGCTGCGTTCTCCGCCGCCGCGGTCCCGCCGTCCGCTGCCGCGGGGCTGCCGAACCCCTCGGTCCACTTCTCCCCGCCTTCGGCCTGCACGACGGGCGGGAGCTGTTCGTGATCGCCGACGAGCACGAACCGCTCGGCGAGGTTGATCGCCGCGAGCGTCGCTGGCTCGGTGAGCTGGGACGCCTCGTCGACCAGCGCCACGTCGAACGCCTCCTCGCGCATCACTCGGGAGCCACAGGAGGCCGTCGTCGCCGCGACGAGCGAGGCTTCCTTCAGTTCCGAGATGCGGTCGCCCGGATCGCCGGTCTCCTCGAGGTGGAGCTCGCTCATGTCCTCGCGGATGCCGGACTCGGTGCCGACGCGGACGATCTCGCTCCCGTCGACGCCGGCGTCGAGCACCGCTTCGAGCGCGTTGTCGACCGCGCGGTTGGTAAAGGCCGAGAGCAGCACGCGCTCGCCGTCCTCGATCAGCGCCTTCACCGTCCGTGCGATGGTGTACGTCTTCCCCGTCCCGGGCGGGCCGTGGACCAGCGCGAAGTCCTCGGCGCGGGTCGCGAGGTTGACGGCGTCGTTCTGGGCGTCGTTGTTGTCGATGTACTCCCGCTCTTCGCCCGAGAACTCCGGCTCCCGTCGACCGAACAGGGCGTCCTTCCGGTCGGGGTCGCCCTTCAGCACGCCGTCGTGGAGCGCGGTCAGCATCCGGTCGACCGAGAGCTCGGAGGGGTACACGTCCAGTCGCCGGACGTCGACGGGCTCGTCGGCCTCGACGACGATCTCGGCGCCGGCCTTCCCGCTGCCGAGGCTCTGGATCCGGCAGAGTTCGGCGTGGCCCGAGACGGGGTCGCCGTCGCTCGCGAGCGCCACGTCACCCTCGCGGAGTTTCGAGACGGCGTCGTCGGGTTTCTCCGCGCGCAGGCGCCAGCGCCCGCCGGGGAGTTCCTCGCGGCCGAGCGGTTCGAGGTTCAGCAGCGCGCGGTCGTCGTCGGCGCGTTCCTCGGCGTCCTGCTCCCAGAGCTTGCGGTACTCGGCGTGGACCTCGCGGCGTTCGGCCTCGATGGCCTGGTAGAACCCCTCGAAGTACGCGCGCTCCTCGGACGGCAGCGGTTGGCCGATCTGGCCGGCCTTCGACTCCTGATCGAGTCGGCCCGAGACGACCATGCAGGTGTCCTGCTCGAAGCAGTACTGGCAGGTCGCGTCGGCCTCGAACCCCGTGGGGATCGAGGTGTCGAACTCCATCGCCGCGAGCTCGTTTCGCGTGCGGACGACGAACTTCAGCAGCCCCGGGCCGACCGAGAACTCCTTCGCGGGCGCGAGGTCGCCGGTCGCCTCGCTGCGTTCGAGCGCGGTGTTCTTCGTGTAGAGCAGCGTGCCGGTGTCGGCCTCGACGCCCTGCTCCTCGAGCATCAGCGCGTAGCAGGCCGCCTGCATCTTGTCCTGGAACCGCGGCTCGCGTTTGGTGTTCTTCCCCGTCTTGAGTTCGACGGGCATCCCCCGCCGGAGCGCGTCGGCGCGGCCCTTCAGCCCGAACGTGGGTGAAATGAGCGTATACTCCGAGCGCCAGGTGTCCTCCTCGGTGAGGGTGCCCTGCTGGAGCCACCCCTCGACGGCGGCGGCGTTCCGGCGCACCTCGTTCTCGACCTCCTCGCGGTCGTAGCCGAGCGCACCGAGTTCGAGGCCGGCCTCCGCGACGCGGTGGTCGATCGACTCCTCCAGGTCCCGTCCCCGGAGCAGGTCGCCGAACACCTCGTGGACGACGGTCCCCTTCACGACGGGGTATTTGAGGGGAACGCCGGAGAGCTTGTTCAGGTAGTACATCCGCGGGCACTGCACCCACGAGCGCACGGCGGTCACGTCGACGAGGAACTCGGGTTCGAGAACGACCCACGAGTCGGGCGTGGTCTCGTAGGTGGTCTCGCCGCGGAACTCCTCGGCCTCGGCGTCGGTGACGAGCAGCTCCATCCCCTCCTCGGCGTAGTCGGCGGTCTCGGCCCACTTGTTCCACAGCGTCACCGTCGTCGCGTCGGCGGCGCCGCGCTCGGGCCGGATCGTGAGCTCGACGAGGTCGGCACCGCCCGCAGTCCGTGGCTCGCCCACGTCGACGATCGGTCCCCGGATTCGCATTGTGGGTAGGAGTGGGTCCCGGAGGTAAACGGTGTCGGTGCGGAGCCTCAGCGATGGTCGCTCATCCACTCGGCGGCGAACTGACTCGTGGGCCCACGCTGCAGACCCCCGACGTTACAGGGAATCGCCAGCCAGCGTTTCGACGACCCTCGTTCCGAGCCTCGGACGGGTGATTCTCCGGGTCTGAACATCCTCCCGAATCCTTTTGGCCCAGTGGGACCGATGTGTGAGCGTGAGCACCGACACGCCGAACGACGGCTCGGCGACCGACGACCCAGCGTCCCGTAACATCTCGCTGTCGTGGAACGAGGACGCCGAGAACTGGTCGGCCGTCGACGAAGATCTGGGGGTCGCTTCCGTCGGCGACACGCGTGAGGAGGCGTTGGCGATGCTCGACGAAGCGGTAGCCCTCCACACTGGTGAAGCAGGCCAGTCCATCGACTCCTGGGAGGAGGAAAAGGAGGTGCTGGAAGATCTCGGAATCGACCCGGACGAGGTCAAGGAAGCCCGGGATAGCGACACCGAGCTCCCTGATTTCATGCGGTAACGGTGGTCCGGAGGAATTTCCCCAGCCGCGACATCGTCAAAGTCCTCACCGACCACAACTACAGCCTGGTCGGACGCGAGGGGAGCCACGTTCGGCTGTGCTGGGACCCGCCAGAAGGACACAGCACCGAGGGACGGCTCGTCTCCGTCCCGGTCGGTCACGAGGTGGGTGGAGATACACTCCGGAACATCGCCGACCAGTGCGGTGCCGAAGATTTCGACGCCTTCTGTGCGTGGATCGACCGGAACCGGTGATCAGGGTTCGTTGAGCCGTCTGCCGACTCAGCGGTTGGTAGCGAGCCACTCGGCGCCGAAATCCACCAGCGCCGGCTGATCGACCAGTTTCGCCGTCGCCGCCCCGACGTCGCCCGCGACCACCGCGTCCGGATGCTCGCGCTCGAACGCCGCGCCGACCTCGGGGAAGTCGTCGCTGTCGTGTTCGATGTCGGTCCACTCGACCATCGTTCGCTCGTCGTCGCTGAGAACGGGTGCGGTCTCGGTGACCTCCCCGAGGTCGACGCCGCTGCGGTACTCCGCGAGGTGGAGCGAGGTGTTCGTTTCGTGGTCGATCCCGAGCATGAGCACCGAGCCGTCGCGCTCGTACACCTCCGCGAGCGGTGAGTTCTCGCCCATCGCGTTCTCGAAGCTGTGGTCCGCGACGATCGCCTCGGCGTCGCTGCCCCACGCCGCGAAGGAGTAGAGTGGGTGCCGGCTCCGCACGGCGTCGGGGTCGTCCCGGAAACACTCCGCGACCGCGCCCATCCCCCGGGTCGGCGTCACCGCGGGCCGGAACGGCGGCATCGAGTCGCGGATCTGATCGACCCAATCGTCCGGAACTGCGGGGTTCGTCCAGACCGACGGATCGCTGTACTGCGTCGAGTGCGTCGGCATGACGAGTGTGCCGTCCTCCGTCAGCACGCGCTGGAGCGCGTCGACGACGGCCTGTGGCCCGCCGGCGACCCAGCCGAGTTCCGAGAGCGCGCTGTGGACGAGGAGGGTGTCGTCCGACTCGACCCCGAGTTCGCGGAGGCCGGCGGCGATTCGATCGACGGTGACGGGGTCGTCGACCGCTTCGACGGCGGCGTGTTCGCTCATACTGTCGGGGCGGGTGCGCGGTATAGATGTCTTGTGGGGTGGAGCCGCCGCGGTTGGCCGTCACCGCGGAGGATCGACGACCGCCGCGGTTGACAGTCACCGTGACGGATCGACAACCGCCGCGTTCAAGCCGCCGACCCGCCTCTCTGGGGTTATGAAACGGAGGGTTCGCGGTGGCGGGTGACCGGGACTACGGCTCGCTGGCGCTGCAGGTCGGGTTCGTGCTGATCATCGGGCTCTCCGGCGTGCTCGTGTCGATCCAGGCCGGCTCCGGCCCGCGGTTCGCGCTGCTGGCCGGCGTCGCGGGGCTGGTCGTCGGCGCCGTGATCACGTGGTTTGTCGTCCGGAACCTCCGGAAGGTCATGCCCGACACGACCGACCGCGAGTGGTAGCTACGCGGTCCGGGCGAGCCAGAGCTCCGGGTCGTCGAGCTCCTCGTCGGTCGGGAGGTTCTCGGGGCCGTCCCACACTCTCGCGGCCGTCTCCAACCCCTCCGCGTCGGCGACGGCGTTGAAAAAGTCGGCGCCGCGCTCGTACTGGCGGCGTTTGAGCCCGAGCCCGAGCAGGCGGCGGATCAGCTGATCCACGGGTCCGCCGCCGCCGCGTCGGGCGTCGATCTTCCGGCGCAGATCGTCGTACTCCTCGTCGAACGCGCGATCCATCAGCAGCTCCGCGTACCCCTCGACCGCCGTCATCGCGGCGTCGAGTTCGGCGAACGCCTCGCGGTCCACCCCGCCGGCGGAGAGCTCCGTGACCGTTTCGCGCATCCGCGATTCGAGGTACTCCGGCAGCCACTCGGCGGTACCGAACTCCGCGGCGTGGGTCACCTCGTGGAACGCGATCCAGCGCCGGAACCGCGGGAAGTCGACGTTCAGCTCCTCGGCGGTGCGCTCGATGTTCGGGTGGACGAAGTAGAGTTCGTGGGTCGGACCGCCCTCTGCTTCGGCGAGCAGGAGCGGGTCGTACTGCCCGAGCACGTTCCGCGCGAGGAAGGCAAGCGAGAACGACATCGAACCGGTGTTGACCACGCGGGAGGCGCCGGGGAACAGCGGCTGGTCGAACTCCTCGGCCATCGGTTCGATCAGGCGGCGGAACGTGTCGACGTTGGCGTCGATCCAGTGGTGGCGGTTCTGGAGCGAGATCGTCTCGGGCACGTCGAACGCGACGCCGCCGACCTCGCGGATCCGGTCGCGGGCGTCGCGGACGTCGGTCGCGTACCCCTCGCGGTCGGCCGCCGAAACGTCGAGCGAGCCCGGGTCGGTCCCGGATTTGGCGGCCTCGGAGACGGCCGCCCAGTCGACGACGCCGTCGCCGGAGGCCGAAACCACGGCGTCGACGCTGCGGAAGAGATCCATACCCGTCCCTCGGCGGGCGGCGGGCAAAAACCCTCGCTCAGTCCTCGACGACGATCTCCTCGCTCCCGCTCAGCAGCTTCTTCACGGCCAGCGCGAACAGGAGCAGCAGCACGGCAGCGCCGGCGAGAAGGGCGGCGAGGCCGCCGTCCGTCTCCTCCTCGGGACTGGTGATCTCGATCGGGACGGAGTCCTCCTCGGGGTCGTCCGTGCTGCCCCCGAACTCCTCCTCGACGTCGTCCGTGCTGCCCCCGAACTCCTCCTCGACGTCGTCCGTGCTGCCCCCGAACTCCTCCTCGACGTCGTCCGTGCCGTCCTCGACCTCCCCATCGATGTCGTCCAGCGCGTCGAACCCCTCCGGCTCGACCCCGTCGAGCAGCTTCCGGACGGCGTAGGCGAGGCCGGCGAGGGCGCCGAGCCCGAGCAGCGGACCGAGCACGCCCGGACCGGAGTCGTCGCTCGACTCCTCGATCGTCTCGGCCGTCGACGTGTCCGTCGTCTGCGAGTCGTCGGTCGCCTCGTCCAGTTCTGTCGCGTCACCCAGGCTGCGCGGGCCGAGCTGGAAGCCGTCGTGGAAGTGGAACTCGAAGAACGTGAACTGTTTGTCGGACATACGTGGTCGTTGTGGTGGCGTGGGCAAAGCCGTTGTGGGGGCGGGCGGTCGCGCTCGGTCGCCGCCTACGCGCTCTCGGCAGTGTCCCGGCTCCGGAGCGTCGTCGCCGACCGGCGGAGGACGCTTCCGAGCAGGAAGCCGGCCACGGCGATCGGGATCCCGAACGCGAGCGCGAGGAGCGTCGCCGTCCCGACCGCGTTCGGGAGCGAGACGACCTCGGCACCCCAGGTGTAGGTGACGGTCGTGCCGTATCGGGTGACGGCGGCGCCGAATATCGGGGCGCTCACGAGCAGCGTCGTCGGGAGCAGTCCGGAGTTGACCGCCGCGCTGGCGGCCGCGAGCAGGAGCAACGCGCCGAGGGCGGCGAACACCGCAAGCGAGGGGTCGGTTCCGAACCACGTCCCGCGGACCCACGCGACGAGGCTCTCGTAGCCGACCGTCGAGCCGACCCACCACGCGACGGCGAGTGCGAGCACCGGCGCCGACAGCAGGGCGACGAGCGATCGGTGCGTTCGCCGGCCGAGCAGGAGCTCCCGAAGCGGTCCGGTCACGAACCGCTTGCCCGGACCCGAGAGCAGTTCGCTTGCCCGTCGGCTCCCGCGTTTCCAGCGGCTGCGAAGCTGGTGTGTGAGGCGGCGGAGCAGGCTGTACGCCGAACTCGCGGTCGCCGCGAACCGGCTCAGGAGGAACGCGAACGTCGAGACGGCCGTACCCGTGGCCGACTGGAGGGACTGTCGATCGGGGCGCATACTACCCACTCTCGGCCGGTAGGACTTAATCGTTAGCGAAAATTCCGATTCGATCCGA